>CAWUWW010000001.1:0-318043 GCA_963926355.1 uncultured SAR86 cluster bacterium
CCTTGCTTCATACCCTGGGTAGGATTATGACATTCCCAGAAAACCTTTAATAAATTGTTGAATGAAATTACCCCTGGATCATAAATAACTTCAACTACCTCTGCATGATTGGTATTCTTATAACAAACATCTTCATAGGTAGGGTTTTGAGTATCGCCTCCAGCATAGCCAGCTGAGGTCACCCAAACACCATCTAATTGCCAAAATTTTCTTTCTACTCCCCAGAAGCAACCGGCACCAAAAAGTACTCTTTTATATTTTTCTGAGAAGTTACCGTTTATAGGATTGTTATTTACAAAATGATTCATTTATTTAATAGACTCCATCAATTGATATCTCACCAAACTCATATTTTTTTATATTACCGTCATTAGATATAATTTTAACGCTGCCATCTTCATTTATACCGGTAAAAATTCCAGAATCTATAACTTCATTGTTTTGTTTAATATTAATTTCAGAATTCATGTGGATGCATAAATTTTCCCATTCTTTTATCCATTGATCAATATCATTATCAATAAAATTAATAAGTTTAATAATTATTTTATTAATAAGTTCATTCCTTCTCAATTCTAAATTATAAGAAGAAAGATCTCCCCACCATGATTCTTTATTTGGAAGATTTAAATTTAACCCGATGCCAATAATATTAAGAACATCCTTTCCCATAATTTCTTTTTCGACAAGTATGCCCCCAATTTTTTTTTGAGAATAAATAATATCGTTTGGCCATTTAAGCCCAATTAAGCCTGGTCCTATTAATTCTTCAATTGATCTTTGGCATATGATACCTGCTATCAAACTTAAAGGAGCCTTATCAAACAGGCCCTTGCATGCAATGGACATATATATATTTCCAGAGTTTGGGCTAGACCAATTCCTTCCTACCCTTCCTCTTCCATGACTTTGCTCATTAGCAATAATTACATGAATATCTTTTTCTAATACTATTCTTTTACACTCTTCATTTGTTGAGTCTATTCTCTCAAACAAGCTTAATTTAAGCCTTTCATTAGATATATTTTTTAGTATTTTAGATTTATTAAGTGTATTCAATGTAAGAAAATAGTTGACTTAAATCCATTCTAGAACAAAAATAGCCTCGTTGAAATGGAGAGGTGGGTGAGTGGTTAATACCAGCAGACTGTAAATCTGCCGCTTCGGCTACGTAGGTTCGAATCCTACCCTCTCCACCATATATTCCGGCCTTATATTACTAAATAAAATTAACCCAATTTTTATCTATTAAAAAGGGGTTGAGTTTATAAGTTTTTAGAGGGATAATACGCCACCTTAAAATGGGATGCTACATATCCGAGCTCATATAGCTCAGTGGTAGAGCACTTGCTTGGTAAGTAAGAGGTCACCGGTTCAAGTCCGGTTATGAGCTCCATTTTATAAAAATAATATTTAGAGAGGCAAAAGATGGCAAGACAAAAATTCGAAAGAACACTCCCTCACGTAAACGTGGGAACAGTTGGTCACGTTGACCATGGTAAAACAACATTAACAGCTGCACTTACTAAAGTTGCTGCAGAAGTTTTTGGTGGGGAGGCCGTTGACTTTGCAAACATTGATAACGCTCCAGAAGAAAGAGCTAGAGGTATTACTATTGCCACTTCCCACGTTGAATATGTATCTACTGCACGTCATTACGCTCACGTAGACTGTCCAGGTCACGCAGATTATGTTAAAAACATGATTACTGGTGCTGCTCAAATGGATGGAGCTATTCTTGTTGTTAGTGCTGCTGATGGCCCTATGCCTCAAACAAGAGAGCACATATTATTATGTAGACAGGTTGGAGTTCCACATATTGTTGTTTACATGAATAAAGCTGATCAAAATGATGATCCAGAAATGATAGAACTTGTTGAAATGGAAATCAGAGAACTTTTAAATGAATATGACTTCCCAGGTGATGACACTCCAATTATTGTTGGTAGTGCTCTAAAAGCTCTTGAAGGTGATACTTCTGAAATTGGAGTTCCATCAGTAGTTAAATTGATTGAAACTCTTGATTCATTTGTACCAGAACCAGAAAGACCTGTTGATCTACCTTTCTTAATGCCTATAGAAGATGTATTTACGATTTCAGGAAGAGGAACAGTTGTTACTGGAAGAATCGAAGCCGGTGTAGTTAATACTGGTGATGCTTTAGAAATTATTGGAATCAAAGATACAACATCAACAACATGTACAGGTGTTGAAATGTTTAGAAAATCTCTTGATGAAGGCCGTGCAGGTGAAAACTGTGGTGTTCTACTTAGAGGTGTTGAGAGAGATGCAGTTGAAAGAGGCCAAGTGCTTTCTAAGCCAGGTGCAATTTCTCCTCATACTAAATTTGAAGCTGAAATATATGTATTAAGTAAAGAAGAGGGTGGAAGACACACTCCATTTATGAATAACTATAGACCTCAGTTTTACTTTAGAACTACAGATGTAACTGGCGCATGTGAACTTCCTAGTGGAGTTGAGATGGTTATGCCGGGCGACAATATTAAAATGGTTATTACACTAATCTCACCTATTGCAATGGACCAAGGTCTTAAATTTGCAATTAGAGAAGGTGGAAGAACAGTTGGTGCTGGTGTAGTAGCAAAAATTATTGAGTAAAAATTGACTAAATAGCCGAGGCCATTGTGTCTCGGCTTACTTGTCTCTGAAGAATATGAAAATGTATTTTAGGCCAGTAGCTCAATTGGTAGAGTACCGGTCTCCAAAACCGGGGGTTGTGGGTTCGAGACCCTCCTGGCCTGCCAATTTAACTTGATACTGAAAAAGGGAATTTATGAGTAATGGATCTGCATCAAAATCTATAGATAACCTCAAGTGGCTTATTGCCCTTTTGGTATTTAGTGCAGCTGTAGTTGGTAATGGCTATTTCAGTGAAGTAGCTTTTCTTTACAGAGTATTATGTGTTGTATTTTTATTTATAGTTGGACTCGGTGTATTATCCGTCACAACTTTTGGCTCTAATGCAATAACACTCATGAAGGAATCAAGAAAAGAGATAAGGAAAGTTGTTTGGCCAACTAGAATGGAAACAACTCAAACATTTTTAGTGGTTTTTAGTTCAATTGTTATTTTATGTTTATTTTTCTGGGCTTTAGAATCTCTCTTAAGCTTTTTAACTAAATTGGTATTGGGATAGGATTATGGATTGGTATGTAATACAAGCTTATTCCGGATACGAACAAAAAGTTAAAATTGCTTTGGAAGAAAAGATTGAGTTAAATAATCTTTCAGAAAAATTTGGTGAAATACTTATCCCTACAGAAACTGTTGTTGAGTTAAAAGCTGGTCAAAAGAAAACTACAGAAAGAAAGTTTTTCCCAGGATATATTTTAATTCAAATGCTTTTAGAGGATGATTCATGGCAGTTGGTTCAATCAACACCTAGAATATCTGGCTTTGTTGGTGGAACTAAAGTCAGACCTCTTCCAATATCCGAAGACGAAGTAAATAACATTGTAAATAGAATTGAAGTTGGTGAAGATGCCCCGGCTCCTAAGACTTTATTCGAACCAGGTGAAGTTATAAGAGTTTGCGACGGACCATTTAATGACTTTAATGGTGTTGTTGAAAGCGTTGATTATGAAAGAAATAAAGTAAAAGTAGCGGTACAGATTTTAGGTAGATCCACAGCAGTTGATCTAGAGTTTATGCAAATAGAGAAAACATAATGGCAAAAAAAATAGCAAGCGTTCTTAAATTACAAATTCCTGCCGGCGGAGCTAATCCAAGCCCTCCTGTCGGTCCTGCGCTAGGACAGGCTGGAGTCAATATAATGGATTTTTGTAATGCATTTAATGCTGAAACGCAAAATGCTGAAAAAGGAATGCCTTTACCTGTTGTTATATCTGTATTCGAAGATAAGTCATTTACTTTTGTAGTAAAAACTCCACCTGCAGCTGCGTTAATTAAAAAAGTTTTGGGTATTACAAAAGGAAGCGGCGAGCCTAATAAAGAGAAAGTTGGAAAACTAACAAGAGCGCAGTTAGAAGATATTGCAAAGCAAAAAGAACCTGATCTTAATTCAAATGATATAGATGCAGCAGTTAAAATTATAGCTGGAACAGCTAGAAGCATGGGAGTAGAGGTAGAGCTATGAGTAAAGTAACAAAAAAACAAAAAATTATTCTTGAAAAAGTAAATCCAGAGCAAAGTTACTCTATAGCTGAGGCTTTAGATATTATGCAATCTGTAAAATCTTCAAAATTTGAAGAGTCTATTGATATTGCTATCAGACTGGGTGTAGATCCAACTAAATCTGATCAAAATGTTAGAGGGGCTGTAACCCTTCCAAATAGTTTAGGTAATCAGGTTTCTGTTGCTGTTTTTGCTGATGGTGAGCAAGCAGAGGCTGCAAAAGCAGCTGGTGCTGATCACGTTGGAATGGATGACCTGGCTGAGAAATTTTCTAAAGAAGAGATTTCAGTTGATGTAGTTATCTCTACAAATGATGCAATGAAGGTTGTTGGTAAATTAGGACAAGTATTAGGACCTAAGGGATTAATGCCAAATCCTAAAACCGGAACTGTTTCAGATGATGTGGCAACTGCTATTAATAATGTTAAAGCCGGACAGGTAAGATTCAGAACAGATAAAAATGGAATCATTCACGGAAGCATTGGAAAGGTATCATTTGATGTTACTAAGCTTCAAACAAATGCATCTGCTTTAATAGAAGAATTAAAAAAATTAAAACCCGCATCGGCTAAGGGTATTTTTATAGGTAGCATTGCTTTAAGTAGCACTATGGGACCTGGTATAAAAATACACTCATCTGAGCTGGTATAAGTTTTAGTAATATAAGAAATTATATTGCTAGATAGTTGCGTTTAACGCAGCCGTCAAAGACCGTAGGTGTCGAAAGACTTAATTTCCTACGTAGGTGGTGTTCAAATTGTAATTTCGCAATTTGTCGCCGAATAGCCGAAAGGCTTAAACAGGAGAATTGCTGTGGCGTTATCGAAAAGTGAAAAAGAAAGAATAGTTGGAGAAGTTAAAGAGGTTGCATCTACTGCATCATCTTTAGTTATTTCAGATGCAAGGGGCCTTAAGGTTACTGAGTTATCTGAAGTAAGACAAAAAGCTACTCAAGCTGGAATACATATCCAAATAATTAAGAATTCTCTTGCTAAGTTAGCATTTGAAGGCACTGATTTTGGTTGTTCCGACGAGGTCCTGGTGGGGCCGTCATTATTTGCTTTTTCTTTTGAAGAGCCAGGTGCAGCAGCTAAATTGCTTAAAACATATGCTAAAAACTTTGATGCTTTAGAGATCAAAGCTTTAGTTGTTGAAGGACAATTACTTAGTGGAGACCAGATAGATATTCTTGCTAGTCTTCCATCTAAGGATGAGGCATATGGCCTTATCGCAAATGTGTTGCAAGCTCCAATCAGTAAATTTGCTACTTTATTAAATGAAGTGCCAAGTAAGCTGGCTAGGGTTTTATCAGCAGTTCAAGACAAAAAACAGGCATCTGCCTAAATTATAAGGAGAATTAGAATGGCAACTAGTAAAGAAGATATTTTAAAAACCATAGAAGAAATGTCAGTAATGGATCTTGTAGATCTTATTTCTGCTATTGAAGAAAAGTTTGGTGTTACAGCCGCCGCAGCAGTTGCAGCAGCACCAGCAGCAGGCGGAGCAGATGCTCCAGCAGCTGAAGAGCAAAGTGCTTTTGATGTGGTATTAACTGCAGCAGGAGCTCAAAAAGTTCAAGTAATTAAAGCGGTAAGAGCTATCACTGGACTTGGATTAAAAGAAGCTAAAGATATGGTTGATGGCGCGCCAACTACTGTAAAAGAAGGTGCAAGCAAGGATGATGCAACGGCAATGGTTACTCAGTTAATCGAAGCAGGCGCAACAGCTGAAGCTAAATAGAACTATTAACATATAAATATTAAAAAAAAGGCGCATTTATGTCATACAGTTACACAGAAAAGAAAAGAATAAGAAAAAACTTTGGTACTTTTAAAAAGGTAATGGATCTGCCTAACCTTGTTGAAACTCAAACTAAATCTTATTCTGAATTTTTGCAGGCTGATACGGCACCTGAGGCAAGAAAAAAACAAGGACTCGAAGAAGTTTTTAAATCTTTATTTCCTATTAAAAGTGTTTCAGGTAATGCTGCTCTTGAGTATGTCTCTTATGAGCTCGGTAAGAATACCTATGATGTTCAAGAATGTCTTGTTCAAGGGTTATCTTACTCAGCTCCATTAAGAATTAAAGTTAAATTAGTCATATACGATAGAGAGTCAAATTTTAAAGAAGTTAAGGATATAAAAGAAGGCGAAGTATTTATGGGCGAAGTCCCATTAATGACCGATGACGCATCTTTCGTTGTCAACGGAACAGAAAGGGTTGTTGTAGCTCAGCTTCATAGATCGCCTGGTGTTTTTTATGATCATGATAAAGGGAAAACTCACTCTTCTGGAAAGGTTTTATATTCTGCAAGGGTAATTCCTTACAGAGGCTCATGGCTTGATTTTGAATTTGATCCTAAGGATATTTTATTTAGTAGAATTGACAGAAGAAGAAAGATACCTGCAACTATTATGCTAAGAGCATTGGATATGGGTACTGAAGAAATTTTATCAAGATTTTATGAAGAAGACTTCTTCACCCTTGATAAGGAAACTGTAAAGCTTGCTCTTATCCCAGAGAGATTAAGAGGCGAGACTTTATCAGTTGATATTAAAGTTAAAAGTAAGGTTTATGTCGAAGCCGGAAAGAGAATCACAGCTAGGCATATTAAAGAATTATCTAGCTCTAAAGTGAGCGAGATAACTCTTTCTGAAGAATATTTAATTGGAAAGGTTTTATCAAAAGACATTTTTAATAAAGAGACTGGAGAAATTTTATTTTCTGCTAATACAGAAATAGATATGACAGTCCTAGAGTCACTTAAAGAAAATAAGATTGTTGAAATTAAGTGTCTTTTCATTAATGAATTAGATAAAGGTCCATACATTTCTAATACACTTAGAACAGACCCAACCTCAAACAGGCTTGAAGCCTTAGTAGAGATATATAGAATGATGAGACCTGGCGAGCCGCCAACCAAGGATTCCGCTGAAACATTATTTAATAATCTCTTCTTTAATGAAGAAAGATATGACCTTTCTGAAGTTGGAAGAATGAAATTTAATAGGCGTCTAAAATTAGACGGTGAGAAAGATAGTCCTCATACCTTAGACAAAGAAGACATTATTGAGGTAATGAAAGGAATCGTAAATATTAGAGATGGTCATGATATTGTTGATGATATTGATCACCTTGGAAATAGAAGAGTAAGATCAGTTGGAGAAATGACCGCTAACCAATTTAGAGTAGGTTTAATAAGGGTAGAAAGAGCGGTTAGAGAAAGATTAAGTATGGCTGAAGCAGATGAGTTAGGTCCGCAAGATTTGATTAATGCAAAACCAGTAACAGCTGCTATCAAAGAGTTCTTTGGCTCAAGTCAGTTATCTCAGTTTATGGATCAAAATAATCCACTATCTGAAATTACTCATAAAAGAAGAGTTTCTGCTTTAGGACCGGGCGGCTTAACACGAGAAAGAGCAGGGTTTGAAGTTAGGGATGTTCACCCAACTCATTATGGGAGAGTCTGCCCAATTGAGACTCCGGAAGGACCAAATATTGGCCTTATTAACTCTTTTGCATCATATTCAAGAACAAATCAGTATGGTTTTATTGAAACTCCATATAGAAAAGTTAAGAATGGAAAAGTCACTGATGAAATCATTTACTTATCTGCAATTGACGAGTCAGAGTATGTTATTGCTCAGGCTAGTGTTACTTTAGATAAAGATAATAAATTTGTTGATGATCTTGTAGCTGTAAGGCATGCAAGTGAGTTTGAGTTGATGTCTCCAGAAAGAGTTGATCTCATGGATGTATCACCTCAACAGGTTGTGTCGATTGCTGCTTCACTAATTCCTTTCCTAGAGCATGATGATGCTAACAGGGCGCTAATGGGATCAAATATGCAGCGTCAAGCAGTTCCTGTTCTAAGGGCAGAAAAGCCTCTAGTTGGTACTGGTCTTGAATCTGTTGTAGCTAGAGATTCTGGTGTTTGTATTGTTGCTAAACACTCAGGTGTTGTTGAGAATGTTGATGCAGCTAGAATCGTTGTTAGGGTTACAGACAAAAAAGCAAAATCAGCTGCTGATGTTTACAATCTTATTAAATACACTAGGTCAAATCAAAATACGTGCATAAATCAAAAACCAATTGTTAGAGTTGGTGATGTTGTAAAAACTGGCGATGTTCTTGCAGACGGCCCTTCAATTGATAATGGAGAGCTTGCATTAGGTCAAAATATTAGGATCGCATTTATGCCTTGGAACGGCTATAACTTTGAGGATTCAATATTAATATCTGAAAAAGTTGCAAGAGAGGATAGATTTACATCAATCCACATTCAAGAAATCGTTTGCGTTGCTCGTGATACAAAACTTGGATCAGAAGAAATTACTGCTGATATTCCAAATGTTGGAGAAGGATCTCTAAATAAACTAGATGAGTGTGGGATGGTTTATGTTGGAGCAGAGGTAGACCCAGGCGATATATTGGTTGGTAAAATTACCCCTAAAGGAGAAACCCAATTATCACCAGAAGAAAAACTATTAAGAGCAATTTTTGGTGAAAAAGCATCTGATGTAAAAGATACATCCCAAAGAGCAAGTTCAAAAGGAACGGTAATTGGTGTTGAGGTCTTTACTAGAGATGGCGTTGAGAAAGATCTAAGAACTCAAGCAATTGAACAAGATCATTTAGATGAAACTAAGAAAAATTCAGATGATGAAGCTTCTGTCGTTGAACAAGCCACTAAGACAAGATTGAGTGAACTTCTTAAAGGTAAGAAGGCAATTAAAGGAAACGGTTTGAAAAAGGGCGACCTTCTTTCAGATGAGTTGCTAGAGTCACTTGTCCTTAATAACATATTCTCAATCAGGACTGCTGAAGATAGTACTAATGATGTAATTGAAGATACGGAAAAAAGCTACAACGCATATATAAAAGATATTAAGGCTAGATACGAAGCTAAAAGAGCTAAGATTATTCGAGGTCATGACCTCGCACCTGGGGTCATTAAAATTGTTAAAGTTTATTTAGCTATAAAGAGGAGAATTCAGCCAGGTGATAAGATGGCAGGCCGTCATGGTAATAAGGGTGTTATTTCAGAAATCATGCCTGTTGAAGATATGCCTTATGATGTAAATGGAGATCCTGTTGATATAGTATTGAACCCACTTGGTGTTCCGTCTAGGATGAACGTTGGACAGATTTTAGAAACTCATATGGGTTGTGCTGCAAAAGGTATTGGTAAAAAAATTGACAATATGTTGAAAGCCAACGCGAAGCCAGCAGAGCTTAAAGACTACTTAGACAAGTTATACAACACCAATGCAGCTAATAAAGAGGATATAAATTCTTTTAATAATGCTGAAATACTTGAACTTGCTAATAATCTTAGGGATGGACTTCCGATAGCTACGCCAGTGTTTGATGGAGCAAAGGAGAGCGAAGTTAAAGACTTATTAAAATTAGCAGACCTTCCAGAATCTGGTCAATTTACTTTATATGATGGCAGAACAGGGACTCAGTTTGATAGACCTGTAACTGTGGGTTATATGTATATTATTAAACTAAATCATTTAGTTGACGACAAAATGCATGCAAGGTCTACAGGCTCATATAGCTTAGTTACTCAGCAACCATTAGGTGGTAAAGCTCAATTTGGTGGCCAGAGATTTGGTGAAATGGAAGTTTGGGCATTAGAGGCTTATGGAGCCTCATACACTCTTCAAGAAATGTTAACAGTTAAATCTGATGACGTAGCTGGAAGGACGAAGATGTATAAAAATATTGTTGCCGGAAAATATGAAATGGATGCCTCTATACCGGAATCATTTAATGTTCTTAGTAAAGAAATTAAATCATTAGGAATTAACCTCGAATTAGATTCAGAAAACTAGGAGATAAAATTGAGAGACTTATTAAATTCATTGAAACAAGGGCAGGATGGTTTCACTACCATTTCTGCAGGGCTAGCTTCTCCTCAAGTAATTAAATCTTGGTCGTTTGGCGAGGTTAAAAAACCTGAGACTATAAACTATAGAACTTTTAAACCAGAAAGAGATGGTTTATTTTGCTCAAAAATATTTGGACCTATAAAGGATTACGAATGTATCTGTGGTAAATATAAGCGAATGAAGCATAGAGGGGTTGTTTGTGAGAAATGTGGAGTAGAGGTAACTCTTGCCAAGGTTAGAAGAGAAAGAATGGGCCATATTGACTTAGCAGCACCAGTTGCTCATATTTGGTTTCTTAAATCTTTACCATCAAGAATAGGGCTTCTATTAAATACAACTCTAAGAGAAATAGAGAGAGTTTTATACTTTGAAAGCTACATAGTCACAGATCCTGGGCTTACTGAATTAGAAAAAGGTCAAATCTTGACAGAAGAAGAGTGGGTTGAAAAGTATGAAGAGTTCGGTGACGAATTCTCTGCTGGAATGGGTGCTGAAGCTGTTCAAGTTTTACTTGAAGAGCTTGATATCAATGATGAAATAAGAATCATAAGAGAAGAAATTCCTCAAACTAACTCAGAAACAAAGTTAAAAAAACTTTCTAAAAGATTAAAGCTGTTAGAAGCGTTTAATGAATCTGGAAATAGACCTGAATGGATGGTGATGAATGTATTGCCAGTTCTACCGCCAGACTTAAGACCTTTAGTACCTCTTGAAGGTGGAAGATTCGCAACTTCAGATCTAAATGACTTATATAGAAGAGTTATTAATAGAAATAACAGACTAAAAAGACTTCTTGAATTAAGTGCTCCTGAAATCATTGTAAGAAATGAAAAAAGAATGCTCCAAGAGTCTGTAGATGCATTACTTGATAACGGAAGAAGAGGAAGAGTTATTACCGGTACCAATAAAAGACCATTAAAATCTCTTGCGGATATGATTAAAGGTAAGGGCGGTAGATTTAGACAAAACCTTCTTGGTAAAAGGGTTGATTATTCAGGAAGATCTGTAATTGTTTCAGGTCCTACACTTAGATTACATCAGTGTGGATTACCTAAGAAAATGGCACTTGAGCTATTTAAACCTTTTGTATATGGAAAATTAGAAGAAAGAGAATTAGCTACTACTATTAAAGCTGCTAAGAAATTAGTAGAAAGAGAAACTCCTGAAGTTTGGGAAGTTCTTGAAGATGTTATTAGAGAGCATCCAGTAATGCTTAATAGAGCCCCTACATTACATAGATTAGGCTTACAAGCCTTTGAACCAAAACTTATAGAAGGAAAAGCTATCCAACTTCATCCTTTGGTCTGTGTTGCATTTAATGCTGATTTTGATGGTGACCAAATGGCTGTTCACGTTCCTTTAACCTTGGAAGCGCAGCTTGAAGCAAGAGCCTTAATGATGTCTACAAATAATATCCTATCACCAGCTGATGGATCTCCAGTAATCAGTCCAACTCAAGATATTGTTTTAGGTCTTTATTATATGACTCGTGATAACGCTAGTGCTACTGGTGGAGGAAGAGTGTTCAGTGATCCTGATGAAGTTTTAAGAGCTTTTGGAACTGAGACATTAAAAGTTCACTCTCCAGTTAAAGTAAGAATTAAAGATGCAGATGGCGAAACATCTATTCATGAATCTACTGTTGGAAGAGTTTTAATATGGAGAATAACTCCAATAGAAGTTGGATTTGAAAACATAAATAAAGTCCTAAATAAAAAATTAATTTCTAAATTAGTGGATATTTCATACAGAAAATCAGGTCTTAAAAAGACTGTTATTTTTGCTGACCAACTTATGTACTTAGGTTTTGATTTTTCAACAAGATCAGGTTCCTCTATTGGGGTTAATGATTTTGTTATTCCGGATGAAAAATCAAAAATTATTGAAACCTCTGAAAAAGAAGTTAAGGCTATTGAAAAGCAATTTAATTCAGGCCTAGTTACTAGAGGGGAAAGATATAACAAGGTTATTGATATCTGGTCCAGGGCTAATGAGCAAGTAGCAAAAGCCATGATGGAAAAAATTAGTGTGGAAATAGCTATTACTCCTGATGGAAAAAAAGTAGAACAATCTTCATTTAACTCCGTATATATATATGCAGATTCAGGTGCCAGGGGATCCCCTGCACAGATAAGACAGCTTTCTGGAATGAGAGGCCTTATGTCTAAACCGGATGGATCTATTATAGAGACACCTATTACTGCTAACTTTAGAGAAGGCTTGTCAGTTCTTCAGTACTTTATCTCGACTCATGGAGCTAGAAAAGGTCTTGCAGATACAGCGCTTAAAACAGCTAACTCAGGTTACTTAACAAGAAGATTGTGCGATGTCTCCATGGATTCTGTTATTAATATTGCTGACTGTGGTACATCTGAGTCAATCACTGTTACATCAATTATTGATGGCGGAGAAATTATTCAAGCACTTACAGATAGAATATTAGGAAGAGTTATTGCAGAGCCTATATTTGATAATGATGGCAAGGAATTATTTGCTAAAGATACTATGCTTGATGAAGATGCTGTTGATAGTATTGATTCATTGAATCTATCTACTTTAAAAGTTAGATCTCCAATGACATGTGAGGCTTCAATTGGAGTTTGTTCATCATGTTATGGAAGAGATTTAGCTAGAGGTCATTTGGTTCATAGAGGAGAAGCGGTCGGTGTTGTAGCCGCTCAGTCTATTGGCGAGCCTGGAACACAGTTAACTATGCGTACTTTCCATATCGGTGGAGCTGCGTCAAGTACATCTGAAGATAATGCAATCTTTAATAAAAACTTAGGTGTTGTTTCATTCTCAGAAGAAATGAAAACAGTTACTAATAAAGATAAGCTTGAGGTTGTAGTTTCAAGAAATGGTATGGCGACTATTACAGAGCCTAACGGTAAAATAACTGAACAATATAAAGTTCCTTATGGCGCTACTTTAGAAGTTAAAAATAATGCTGATCTTAAGATCGGTACTAAAGTTGCCTCTTGGGATCCATACACACGTCCAATTATTGCTGAAGCATCTGGAAAAATTAAATTTATTGATATTGAAGATGGAGTTACTGTTAGAGAGCAAATGGATGAGCTAACCGGACTTTCTAGTATTGAAATCATCGATGTATCAGATAGACCAACTACAGGAAGAGAATTGGCACCTAAAGTGCAAATTGTCGATTCCAAAGGTAAACCAGTAATAATCGGTGAGTTTAAAGTTCCTGCCGAATACCCATTACCAGCAGGCGGACTAGTTAACTTAAGAAATGGTCAAAAACTAACAGCTGGTGAGGTTATTGCTAGAATGCCTTTAGTTGCATCAAAAACTAAAGATATTACAGGTGGACTTCCTAGAGTTGCAGATTTATTTGAGGCTAGAAAGCCAAAAGATGCATCTGTTCTATCAGAAGAAACGGGTATTATTTCTTTTGGAAAAGAAACAAAAGGTAAAATTAGGCTTGTTATTACTCCTGAAGGAGCTACTAAGAAAGCTCAAAATACTGAAATGTTAATTCCAAAACACAGAACGTTATCTGTATTTGAAGGGGAGAGAATTTCTAAAGGAGATATTATTTCTGATGGCCCATATAGCCCTCATGATATTTTAAGGCTTAAAGGAATTCCCGCTCTTACAAACTTTATTGTTAATGAAATACAGGATGTTTATAGACTGCAAGGTGTATCAATTAATGACAAGCATATTGAAACGATATTAAGGCAGATGTTAAGAAAAGCATTAATCATAGATGGTTGTGATACTAAATTCATCCAAGGCGATGTGGTTAGCTATGCAGAACTCAAGGAAGAGAATGCGAAAGTTGAAAAATCTGGAAAAACTCCTGCTGAGTTTGAAAGAGTGTTGTTAGGTATTACCAAAGCTTCTCTATCAACAGATTCATTTATATCAGCTGCTTCATTCCAGGAAACAACTAGAGTTTTAACTGAAGCTGCGGTTACTGGTAAGAAAGATCATCTTAGAGGTCTAAAAGAAAATGTTGTTGTTGGAAGACTAATACCTGCTGGAACAGGTATGGAATTCCATGACAGATTAAAGAATAAAAAACAAAACGATATTGAAGAGACGACCTTATCCGCTGACGATATAGAAGCAGCGCTAAGGGAAGGTCTTCAAGAAAACGAGGAATAATCTTGACCGCGATCAACATGCTCTATAGAATCGCGTCCTAACTAAAAATAAAAATTATGGCTACAATAAATCAATTAATTAAGAAGTCTAGGAACCCTAAAGTTCGAAAGACTGACGTTCCCGCACTTGTTGCATGTCCTCAAAGAAGAGGTGTTTGCACACGTGTATATACAACAACTCCAAAGAAACCAAATTCTGCTTTAAGAAAGGTATGTAGAGTTAGATTAACAAGTGGATTTGAAGTTACATCGTATATTGGTGGAGAAGGACATAACCTCCAAGAGCATTCATTGGTATTAATACGTGGCGGAAGAGTTAAAGATCTTCCGGGTGTTAGATATCACACAGTTAGAGGAACGCTAGACACATCTGGTGTTGCCAATCGTAAACAAAGAAGATCTAAATATGGAGCCAAAAAAGGTAAATAATTATGCCAAGAAGAAGAAGTCCCGAGAAGAGAAAAGTTTTACCAGATCCTAAATATAAAGATGTAATTCTTGCTAAGTTCATGAATAACCTAATGAAAGATGGTAAAAAATCTATTGCTGAGAAAATTGTTTATGGTGCTTTTGAGCAAGTTGAAAAAACTTTAAAAGAAGATCCGCTAGGAATCTTTATGAAAGCTCTGGATGAAGTAAGTCCAGTTGTTGAAGTTAAATCTAGAAGAGTTGGCGGGGCTAATTACCAAGTCCCTATTGAAATTAGACCTTCTAGAAGACAAGCGCTTGCAATGAGATGGATTGTTGAAGCTGCTCGTAAGAGAAGTGAGAAAAATATGAATCTTAGATTGGCCGGAGAATTAATGGATGCATCTCAGAAGAAAGGATCTGCTGTTCGTAAAAGAGAAGATGTTCATAAAATGGCTGAAGCTAACAAAGCATTCTCTCATTTTAGATTTTAATCATTAACAAAATATAAATTATGTCTAGACAAATTGTTTTAAACAAATATCGTAATGTTGGGATTTGTGCCCACGTTGATGCAGGCAAAACGACGACAACTGAAAGAGTTCTTTTTTATACTGGTCTATCTCATAAAATTGGTGAAGTGCATGATGGCGCAGCTACTATGGATTGGATGGAGCAGGAGCAAGAAAGAGGAATAACAATTACATCTGCTGCTACTACATGTTTTTGGAGCGGTATGGAACAACAGTTCCCTCAGCACAGAATAAATATTATTGATACACCAGGTCACGTTGACTTCACAATTGAAGTAGAAAGATCTCTAAGAGTTCTAGATGGAGCTGTAGTAGTTTTTTGCGGTACATCTGGAGTTGAGCCTCAGTCAGAAACTGTATGGAGACAAGCAAATAGATACGAAGTACCTAGAATCGTCTTTATTAATAAAATGGATAGAGCGGGAGCAAACTTTGAGCGAGTTGTTGCTCAGATTAAAGACAGACTAGGCGCTAACATTATCCCTATCCAATATAATATTGGAACAGAAGAAGACTTCAAAGGTGTTGTTGATTTAATTAACATGAGAGCTATTTATTGGAATGAAGACGATCAGGGGCTTACCTTTGATTCTAGAGAAATTCCTGAAGATATTCTAGGAAGGTGTAATGAGTTAAGAGAAGAAATGGTTGAAGCTGCAGCTGAAGCAAATGAAGAATTAATGGATACATATCTTGAATCTGGAGAACTATCAATTGAGCAAATTAAGGCTGGCCTTAGAATTAGATCACTGGCTAATGAATTAATCGTAGGCTTGTGTGGTTCGGCCTTCAAAAATAAAGGCGTTCAAGCTATGCTTGATGCTATTATTGAATTCCTTCCTGCTCCAGATGAAGTTAAAGCAATCACAGGTGTTATTCCAAATAACAGTAAAGAGGACGAAGTTCCAGATGTAAGAAAATCATCTGATGATGAGCCATTCTCTGCACTTGCCTTTAAAATTGCTACAGATCCTTTTGTTGGCACACTGACATTTATAAGAGTTTACTCAGGCGTATTGAATGTAGGAGATGCAGTTATTAACTCAACAAAATCTAAAAAAGAAAGAGTTGGAAGAATGGTTCAGATGCATGCAAATAACAGAGAAGAAATTAAAGAAGTTAGAGCGGGTGATATTGCAGCCTGTATAGGACTTAAAGATGTTACCACTGGTGATACTTTATCTAGCTTGGATAAGCCAATTGTTTTAGAGAGAATGGATTTTCCAGAACCAGTAATATCAGTTGCTGTTGAACCTAAATCAAAACCAGACCAAGAAAAAATGTCTTTAGCTTTAGGTAAGTTAGCCCAAGAAGATCCTTCATTTAGAGTTCATAGTGATGAGGAGTCAGGTCAAACAATCATATCTGGTATGGGAGAGCTTCACTTAGATGTTCTTGTTGACAGAATGAGAAGAGAGTTTTCAGTTGAAGCAAATATAGGCAAGCCACAAGTTTCTTATAGAGAAACTATTAAGGAAACAGTTGAAGTAGAAGGTAAATTTGTTAGACAGAGTGGTGGTAAGGGTCAGTATGGACATGTATGGTTGAAACTTGAGCCTCTGGGACTGGATGATGAATATGAATTTGTTGATAAAATTGTTGGCGGATCAATCCCTAAAGAATATATCCCAGCAGTAAATAAAGGTATTCAAGAACAAATGAAAAATGGTTGTATAGCAGGATATCCATTATTAGCCCTTAGAGCTACTTTGTTTGATGGTTCATTCCATGATGTCGATTCAAACGAGATGGCATTTAAAATTGCTGGCTCGTACGCTCTTAAAGAAGGAGCTTTGAAAGCTAACCCGGCCGTTCTTGAGCCTATTATGAAAGTTGTTGTTGTAACGCCTGAAGATCATATGGGTGATGTTGTTGGCGATCTTAATAGACGTAGAGGTATTATTTTAGGAATGGATGATATTCCATCTGGTAAAGAGGTTTCTTCAGAAGTGCCTTTGGCTGAGATGTTTGGATATGCAACAGACTTAAGATCTGCAACACAAGGTAGAGCAACATTTACCATGGAATTCACTAAATATGGTGAAGTTCCTAAAATGATTGCTGAGCAATTAAAAAACTCATAAATAATATTAGCTAATCACGTCATTGTTGTTGACGTATAGCCAGTATGAGCTTAGAATACGCCACATTTTGCAATAAGCACAATGTTAGAAAGAATAATTTAATAGGATAAATAAAGGTAAAAATGGAGAATCAGTCAATCAGAATTAGGCTTAAAGCTTTTGATTATAGATTGATCGATGCTTCTGCTAAGTTGATAGTTGAGACTGTTAAAAAAACAGGTGCAATTGTCAATGGACCAATACCTTTACCAGTTAAAAAAGAGAGAACAACAATACTGAAATCTCCGCATAAAGATAAAGATGCTAGAGACCAGTATGAGATTGTTACGTATAAGAGACTTATGGATATAATCCAACCAACTGATAAAACAGTTGATGCTTTGATGAAATTAGATCTATCTTCAGGGGTAGACGTTCAAATAAGCCTGGGTTAATTCATTTATTTAACGCGAATAAGCGGCCATAGAGGGTTACAAGCCCCGTAAAAGGAGATTAAATTGAGCATAGGCTTAATAGGTAAAAAAGCTGGAATGTCACGTCTTTTTCTTGAAGATGGAGCATCAATTCCAGTAACTGCAATTTCGGTTTGTGGTAACTTTTTAGCAGACATTAAAACATCTCAAAGAGATGGATATAATGCTTTTGTTGTATCTAAAGTTACAAAATCGAACAATGTTAACAAATCAAAAAGTGAATTCTTTAAAAAGATTAATCTTACTCCAGGTATCCTGGCAGAATTTAGATCTGATAAAGAAATCTCTGATGAATTTAAAATTGGAGCGCATTTAACTGCTGGCATGTTTGAAGTTGGTCAGTACGTAGATGTAACAGGCACATCAAAAGGTAAAGGTTACGCAGGTGTTATTAAACGTCATAACTTTGCCATGCAAGACGCAACTCATGGTAACTCACTATCACATAGAGCTCATGGTTCTATTGGACAGTGTCAAACACCTGGTAGAGTTTGGAAAGGTAAGAAGATGTCAGGCCATATGGGTCACGAACAAAAAACTATACAAAGTTTAAAGATTGTTGAACTAGATGTAGAAAATAACGTTTTATATATTAAAGGTGCAGTTCCAGGTTTTAATGGATCTGATTTAAAAATCAAGCCAGCGCTTAAAAAATCATGAAAATAGAATTACTATCAAATACAAAGAATCAAGATATTAATATATCTGATAATGCTTTCAGCAAAGATTTTAATGAATCTTTAGTTCACCAAGCTGTCGTAAGTTACATGGCAGGTTCCCGTCAAGGAACTTCCAAGCAAAAGACTAGATCTGAAGTTCGCGGTGGTGGTAAAAAACCTTACGCTCAGAAAGGTACTGGTAGGGCTAGAGCAGGAACTATAAGAAGTCCTCTATGGAGAGGTGGTGGTGTTGCATTTGCTGCGACTCCTAGAGACTATAGTAAAAAGATTAACAAGAAAATGTACAAAGCCGCTATTAGATCTATATTTTCTGAATTACTTAGACAAAATAGATTAGTTGCAATCGAAAATCCCGTTCTTGAAAAACCTAAAACCAAAGCAATATACGATTTTTTAAAGCAGTTCTCATTAAGTAAGGTTTTAATTATCACTGATGAGCTTGATGTTAATTTCTACCTATCCACTAGAAATATTCCTAATGTTGAAGCAATTACAGTTAGAGAGATAAATCCAGTTTCATTATTAAAGGCTCACAAAGTAGCTGTTACTTCTGAAGCCTTCAAAAAAATTGAGGAGTGGATAGATGCATAACGAAAAATTATTTACTTTAATAAAAGCACCAATAGTTACTGAAAAAGCAGCTAGAGTTAGCGAATTAAATAAACAGGTTGTTTTTAAAGTTGACTTAACAGCCAATAAAAGAGAAATAAAGAAAGCTGTTGAGGAGCTATTTAAGGTTGAAGTTACTAAGGTAACTACTTCAATTGTTAAAGGTAAAAGAAAAAGAAATAAAAATGGTATTCACAAAAGATCAGATTATAAAAAAGCCTTTGTATCTTTAAGTAAAGATTCAGAGATCCAGTTTGAGGGTATTAATTAATCATGGCTGTAATAAAAGCAAAACCAACCAGTCCAGGGAGACGTGGTGTCATTCAGATTAAGAGCGATCTTTATAAAGGAAAGCCTCTTAAATCTTTAACACAATCCAAGTCTAAAAATGGTGGAAGAAATAATAACGGAAGAATTACTGTAAGACACCAAGGTGGCGGACATAAGCAACATTACAGGATTATAGATTTCAAAAGAAATAAGTTTGACATTCCTGCTACTGTTGAAAGAATAGAATACGATCCAAATAGATCTGCTCATATTGCGTTAATGCTTTATGCAGATGGCGAAAGAAGATACATAATTGCTCCAGCTAAACTAAACATTGGCGATAAGATTATTTCTGCTGATAAGTGTGAAATTAAAGTTGGAAATTCTATGAAGCTAAAGGATATTCCTTTAGGAACAAATATACATTGTGTTGAGTTGAAGCCTTTGAAAGGGGCTCAGCTTGCTAGAAGCGCAGGAACATCTGCAAGACTTATAGCTAAAGAGGGTATATATGCCACTCTAAGACTTCAATCTGGTGAGACTAGAAAAGTTCTTTGGGAATGTAGAGCAACACTAGGCTCTGTATCAAATGCAGAAAATAATCTTAGATCTTTGGGTAAGGCCGGAGCTAAAAGATGGAGAGGTGTTAGACCAACTGTTAGAGGTGTCGCAATGAACCCTGTAGACCATCCACATGGTGGTGGTGAAGGAAGAACTTCAGGTGGAAGACATCCTTCTACTCCATGGGGTGTTCCAACAAAAGGTTATAAAACTAGAAAGAATCAAAGAACAAACGACCTTATTATAAGAAGAAGAGGAAGTAGGAAATAGACTATGCCAAGATCACTAAAAAAAGGACCATTTATAGATTTATCTCTTGAAAAGAAAGTTGAGGCTGCTTTAGCTTCTAACGATAAGAGACCTATTAAAACCTGGTCAAGAAGGTCGATGATTAATCCATCAATGGTTGGATTGACTATTGCAGTTCATAACGGAAGACAGCATATTCCAGTTTATATTAATGAAGATATGGTAGGCCATAAGCTCGGAGAGTTTTCGATGACAAGAACTTTTAAAATGCATTCAGGCGACAGGAAGGCTAAATAATGGAAACAAGAGCATATTTAAAAGGTACTAGATTGTCACCTCAAAAAGCAGGGCTTGTTGCTAATGCTATTAGAGGCAAGTCAGTTCAAGAGGCTATGGATTTTTTAGTTTTCAATAAACAAAAAGGTTCTGCAATTATTAAGAAGTTACTGGAATCTGCTATAGCAAATGCAGAAAATAATAATAACGCTGATGTAGATTTATTATCAGTTAAAACAATAATAGTTAATCAAGGTATGAGATTGAAAAGAATGAAGCCTAGAGCTAGAGGAAGAGCGGATAGAATCATTAAACCGTCATGCCATATTGAAATTATATTAGCCGAAGGGGTGAAATAATGGGACAAAAAGTTAATCCAATTGGTTTTAGATTAGGAACATCCAAGAAGCAAAATGCTAATTGGTATGCAAAGGGAAAAGACTTCTCAACATACCTAATACAGGACTTGAAAGTCAGAGAATACTTTAAGAAAAATCTTAAAAATGCCTCTATCAGCAAAATAGAACTTGAAAGATCTTCTGAAAGCTTTGTTGTATCAATTCACACAGCAAGACCAGGGATTATTATTGGTAAAAGAGGTGAGGAGATTGATAACCTAAAGAAGGCTATAGAGAAAATAGTTAAAAAACCATCTCAAATAAATATTAAAGAAGTAAGAAAGCCAGACCTTGATGCTCAAATACTAGCTGAAGGCGTAGCTCAACAACTTGAAAAAAGAGTTATGTTTAGAAGAGCAATGAAAAGAACTGTTCAAAGTGCCTTAAGACAAAGTGCTAAGGGTGTAAGAGTTGAGGTTTCAGGAAGGCTTAATGGTGCTGAGATTGCTAGAACGGAATGGTATAGAGAAGGAAGAGTTCCATTACATACACTTAGAGCCGATATTGATTATGGAACAGCGGAAGCTTTAACTACTTATGGAATTATAGGTATTAAAGTCTGGGTGTTTAAAGGAGAGATAACTGAAGATCCTTATAAAGTAGATCTAGGAGTTTAATTAAATATTATGTTGCAACCAAAACGAACAAAATTTAAAAAAATGCACAAAGGTCGTAATAGAGGTCTTGCGCAAAACGGAAATACAGTTGCCTTCGGTAGATTTGGACTTGTTGCTTCTGACAGAGGGCGTATAACAGCTCGTCAAATTGAGGCAGCTAGGCGTGCTATGACTAGACATATTAAAAGAGGTGGAAATATTTGGATAAGAATATTCCCTGACAAACCTATTACTAAGAAACCTTTAGAAGTTCGTATGGGTAAAGGTAAAGGTAATGTTGAGTATTGGGTAGCTCTTGTTCAACCAGGTAAGGTAATGTTTGAAATGGCAGGTATTGATGAAGATATAGCTAGACAGGCTTTTAAATTAGCTGCAGCAAAACTACCTGTAAAAACACATTTTATTAGGAAGGATGTATAAATGAGTAAAGAATTAGCTGATCTAAGAAAGAAAAATGTTGACCAACTTGGTGCGGAACTTGTTGCAGCAAGAGAATCTCAATTTAATCTTAGAATTAAGCATAAAACAGGACAGCTAAAGGAAACTAATCAGATAACCCTAGTTAGGAAAAAGATAGCAAAAATTAAAACAATAATGAACGAATTAAAATTAAAGGATAGTAAATAATGATTTCAACTAATCCAAGAATACTTACTGGAGTTGTTATTAGCGATAAAGCTGATAAGACAATTACTGTAAGGATAGAAAGAAAAGTAAAACATCCGTTATATGGAAAAGTTATGAAAAGAGCTACTAAAGTTCATGCTCATGATGAAAGTAATTCAGCTGTAATGGGCGATGTTGTTACTGTGCAGGAATGCAGACCTATTTCTAAAAACAAAACATGGGTTTTGGTTGCAGAAGGAACAACAAATTCATCCGTAGTAATAGAAGAAAAGATTGAGGGGACTGAATAATGATTCAAATGCAATCAATTTTAAAAATTTGTGATAACAGTGGCGCCAGAAGCGTAATGTGTATCAAGGTTCTTGGGGGATCCAAGAGAAGGTATGCAAATATTGGCGATATTATTAAAGTAGCTATCAGAGAAGCTATTCCTACTGGAAAGGTTAAAAAAGGCCAAGTATGCGATGCTTTAATTGTAAGAACAAGAAAGGGTGTTAGAAGATCAGACGGCTCATTAATTAAATTTGATGAGAACGCAGCTGTTTTAGTTAATAATCAAAAAGCTCCAATCGGTACAAGGGTTTTTGGCCCAGTAACTAGAGAGTTGAGAGAAGGAAAGCATATGAAGATTCTTTCATTAGCTCCTGAGGTGATATAAATGAAAACTACCCTAACAAAATTAAGAGTTGGCGACGAAGTAGTTGTAGTTGCTGGTAAAGACTCTGGCAAAAAAGGACCTTTAAGAAAGATTGTTAAGAACAAAAATAAAGGAATCGTTACAGGCATTAATATGGTTAAAAAGCATACTAAGCCAAATCCAGAAATGGGTGTAACAGGTGGTGTTGTTGAGCAAGAAGCCGCAATTGATCTATCAAACCTTGCTATCTGGAATCCTGGTAAGAAAACTAAAGACAGAATTGCTTACTCAGTTGATAAAGATGGAAAGAAAATAAGATTATTTAAATCAGATGAGACAGAGATTAAGTAAATGGCAAATTTAAGAGAAAAATATAACAAAGAATTAAGAGCTACTCTTCAAGAAAAGCTTGGAATGAAAAATATAATGGCAGTGCCTAAACTTACTAAAGTAGTAATTAATATGGGTGTTGGCGAGGCTGCAAATGATAAAAAGCACCTTGATTCTGCAGTGGCAGATATGGCAGCTATTGCTGGACAGAAGCCTGTTATTACTAAGGCTAGGAAATCAGTAGCGAGTTTTAAAATAAGAGAAGGTTGGCCTATAGGATGCAAGGTTACATTAAGAGGCAATAAAATGTATGAGTTCATGGAAAGACTAATTGATATAGCTATTCCTAGGGAAAGAGATTTTAGAGGATTGAATCCTAAATCATTTGACGGTCAGGGAAACTATAACTTTGGAATTAAAGAACAAATTATATTTCCTGAAATTAAATATGACACTGTAGCAAGTATCAGAGGTATGGATGTGTGTATTAATACTTCTGCAACAAACAAAGAAGATGCTAAGGCTTTATTAGAAGTTTTACAATTTCCATTTAAAAAATAGGTATTAGAAATGGCAAAAAAATCAATGATCGCAAGAGAAGTTAAACGCATTAAAACAGTTGCTAAGTTTGCTGAAAAAAGGGTAAGCCTAAAAGCAATAATGAATGATGAAAAAGCAACAAGCGAAGAGAGATATGAAGCTTCTGTTAAATTACAGAAACTTCCAAGAAATTCTAGCCCTTCAAGAGTTGTAAGAAGATGTCAGGTGACTGGAAGACCGCATGCTGTGTATAGAAAGTTTGGACTTAGCAGAATAAAGCTAAGAGAAGCAGCAATGAGAGGCGATATCCCAGGTTTAGTTAAATCAAGTTGGTAATATAATATTATGAGTTTTCAAGATCCTATAGCAGACTGTCTAACAAGAATACGTAATGGCTTAATGCGTGGCAAGGCCCATGTAGATGCTCCTTATTCTAAGTTAAAGCATGAATTGGTTAATGTATTGATATCCGAAGGGTATCTAAAGAGTTGTGAAAAAACAGAAAAAGATGGAAAGCCTTCTATTAAGATAATTCTTAAGTATCACAATGCTTCACCGGCAATCAAAAACATTAAAAGAATTAGTAAGCCTAGTCTAAGAAAATATTCAGCTTCTTCAGATATTAAGTCTGTTAAGAATGGCTTAGGGGCTTTAATTGTTACAACCAATCAAGGCCTAATGACTGATAAAGAAGCTAAAGCTAAAAATGTTGGCGGCGAAATTCTTTGTGAGGTATTTTAATTATGTCTAGAGTAGCAAAGAACCCAATTCAAATTGTAGATGGCGTATCTGTAAATCTTGAAGGGACTATTATTAACGTTAAAGGAAAGATCGGGTCAATGAGTTTTGACGTACCTGAAACTGTTTCATTGGAGATTAATGAAGAGGTAATAACTGTTCAGTATGATATTGAGAATCAACAGTCTTGTGCATTAGCAGGAACAACAAGAGCACTTGTAAATAATATGATTATTGGTGTATCGCAAGGTTTTGAAAAAAAATTGGAATTAAAAGGCGTTGGTTATAGAGCAAAGGCATCAGGCAAGTTACTTGAGTTAACATTAGGTTTTTCTCATCCTGTTAGTTATCAAATTCCTGAAGAAGTTGAAGTGGAAACTCCTTCAAACACTGAAATAGTGCTTAAAAGTTTCAATAAACAGATTCTTGGGCAGGCTGCTGCTGAGATTAGAGCGTTTAGACCTCCTGAGCCATATAAAGGTAAGGGTGTTAGATATTCTGATGAGATAGTTAGAAGAAAAGAAGCTAAAAAAGCAGCTGGAGCATAGAAATGAGTATTAAGAATATATCAAGAATCAGAAGAGCTACCAAAACTAGAATGAAGATTAGAGAGCAAGAGTCACCAAGACTTACAGTTCATAGATCATCAAAGCATTTTTATGCTCAGATATTTGATAGTCTCGGAACTAAGGTTATAGCATCAGCTTCAACCAATGAAAAAGATTTAAAAGCTACATCAAATAATATTGAAGGTGCTGAAACTGTTGGAAAAAGAGTTGCTGAAAGAGCTCTTGAGAGCGGAGTTAAAAAAGTGGTTTTTGATAGATCTGGGTATAGATATCATGGCCGAATAAAAGCTCTAGCTGATTCAGCTAGAAAAGCAGGTCTGGAGTTTTAATTAAATTATGAGAGAAAATAATACAGCAAATAATCAACAAACTGATGCTCTTGAAGAGAAATTAGTTCAGGTAAATAGAGTAGCTAAAGTTGTTAAAGGCGGAAGAATATTCGGTTTTACAGCTCTAACTGTTGTTGGCGATGGAAATGGTAAAGTTGGTTTTGGTAGAGGTAAGTCTAAGGAAGTACCTATGGCAATTCAAAAAGCTATGGAAAATGCTAGAAGAAACATGGTTGATGTGGAGTTAAATAACACTACTATTTGGTATCCAATTAAAGCAAAATTTGGAGCTGCTAATGTTTATATGCAACCAGCCTCAGAAGGTACAGGTATTATTGCTGGTGGTGCTATGAGAGCAGTGCTTGAATTAGCCGGTGTTCAAAATGTTTTAGCAAAATGTTATGGGTCTACAAACCCTGTAAATGTTGTTAGAGCCACTATTAATGCTTTAAGCGCAATGGAGTCTCCTGGGACTGTTGCTGCAAGAAGAGGAAAAAAGGTTGAGCAAGCATAATGAGTAAAGATAAGACAATGACTATAAAGTTAGTTAAAAGTGGAATTGGTAGAATGAAAAGACATAAGCTTTGTATTAAAGGCCTTGGCTTTAAAAAACTTAACCAGACAGTAACTGTTATTGATACTCCAAGCAATAGAGGCTTGGTAAATAAAATATCTGACATGATTGAGATTCAGGAAAACTAAAATGAGCGAAAAAGAAACAAATAATTTATCTCTAAACAACCTTTCAAGTAAAGGTACTGCTCAGAATAGAAAAAGAGTAGGTAGAGGTATAGGATCTGGTACTGGTAAAACTGCTGGTAGGGGTCATAAAGGACAAAAATCTAGATCTGGTGGATCGGTAAGACGTGGTTTTGAAGGTGGTCAAATGCCGCTTCAAATGAGACTGCCAAAATTTGGCTTCTCATCAAGAACTAATAACTACCTAAAAGAAGTTAATGTTAAGCATCTAAATGGCATTGAAGGTCTTGAACTTGTAACTATAGAGACATTAAAAGAACATAAGGTCATTTCTAAATCAATCAAGAAAGTTAAAATATTTGGTATTTTTGATCTTGAATCAAAAATAAATGTTGAAGGAATAAGAGTTACCAAGGGAGCAAAAGAATCTATAGAAAAAGCAGGCGGAACCGTCGCTGATTTCGTAGAGCCAGTTGCTAGACCTAAATTTGTTAAAAAAATAAAGGCCGCGGAATAATAAATGACTGATAAAGGTACAGGAATGAGCGATCTTTGGAGAAGACTGCGCTTTGTATTTGTTGCTATTCTTGTATATAGAGTAGGAACGCATATACCTATACCTGGAATAGACCCAGATAGACTGGCCGCTCTTTTTGATCAAAATCAAGGCACTATTATTGAAATGTTTAATTTATTCTCAGGTGGAGCACTGGAGAGAATGAGTATATTTGCTTTAAATGTTGTTCCTTATATTTCTTCCGCAATTATCATGCAGCTATTTTCAAATTCGATTCCTTATTTGCAAGAGCTAAAAAAAGATGGCCAAGCAGGAAGAAACACGATTACTCAGTACACAAGATATGGAACAGCAATTCTTGCTTTCATTCAAGCATCTGCTTTAGCAGTTACTTTATCTGCAAGTGGCTTAGCTTATACACCAGGTCCATCATTCTTTGTTTCAGCTGTATTCTCAGTTGTTGCCGGAACTATGTTCTTGATGTGGTTGGGTGAGCAAATTTCAGATAGAGGAATTGGAAATGGAATATCTATTATTATTGCTACTAGTATTTTAACTGGAATCCCTGGTTCAATTGGTCAAGCTTTAGAGCAATCTAGGCAGGGTGACTTAAGTGTCCTGCTTCTTATAGCAATCGGACTTTTATCAATGGCAGTTATAGCTGTTGTTGTATTTATTGAAAGAGGACAAAGAAGAATTACTGTTAATTATGCACAAAGACAACAAGGCAGAAAATTAATGCAGGCACAAACAAGCCATCTTCCATTTAAAGTTAATATGGCAGGAGTTATTCCTGCAATTTTTGCTAGTACCTTCTTACTATTCCCTGCTTCCCTGTCAACTTGGTTTGGTCAGAGTGAGTCATTAGGGTTTTTACAAACCTTTTCGCTGGCCCTAAACCCCGGTCAGCCTTTATACATCCTAGTTTTTGCATCTCTTATAATTAGTTTCTGTTTTATATGGCTGGCTCTTACTTTTAATACAAGAGAAGTCTCTGATAATTTGAAACGTTCGGGTGCTTACATAGCTGGAATTCGTCCAGGAGAGCAAACTTCAAATTATATAGATGCTGTTTTAGCAAGACTTACAGTTTTCGGAGCTATATACCTAACACTAATTTGCCTACTTCCATTGGCACTTATTAATTTTGCTGGAGTTTCACCAACTATTTCAGTTGGCGGCACATCAGTATTGATTATTGTTGTTGTTCTAATGGATTTTATGGCACAAGTTCAATCTCATATGATGTCTACCCAGTATTCATCATTAATGAAAAAAGCTAATCTAAAAAACTATAAAAGGTAATATGAAAGTTAAAGCATCAGTAAAGAAAATATGCAGAAATTGCAAAATTGTAAGACGTAATGGCGTCCTTTTTGTAATCTGTAAAACAGACCAAAAACATAAACAAAGGCAAGGTTAAAATATGGCTAGGATCGCAGGAGTAAATATTCCAGAAAATAAACATGTTGAGATATCACTAACTCACATTTTTGGAATTGGAAGACAAACAGCTCAAAACATTTGTGAAGAGCTTAAAATAGATTACACAAGAAAACTTTCTGAACTTACAGAAGAAGAGGTAGAGACCTTAAGAACAGCTATTGGCAAGTATGTTGTTGAAGGAGACCTTAGAAGGAATATTAGTCAAAATATTAAAAGACTAATGGATCTTGGTAGCTATAGAGGAATTAGACACAGAAGAAAGCTTCCTACTAGAGGCCAGAACACTAAAAATAATGCAAGAACTAGAAAGGGTGCTAAAAAACCAATGAGAGGATCATAAGATGGCGGTTAAAGGAAAAAAAGGTAAAAAGATTGTTACTGACGGAGTGGCTCATATCCATTCTTCATTTAATAATACAATTGTTACTATTACTGATAAGCAAGGCGATACATTATGTTGGGCAACATCAGGCGGTTCTGGTTTTAAAGGCTCACGAAAAAGTACACCTTTTGCAGCTCAGATAGCAGCTGATAAGGCTGGAAATGCAGCTAAAGAATTCGGCATGATTAATTTAGACGTTAAGGTTAAAGGCCCTGGTGGTGGAAGAGAGTCTGCAATTAGATCTCTAAATTCATGCGGACTAAAGATTAAAAGTATTACAGATGTAACACCGCTTCCTCATAACGGCTGTCGACCATCTAAAAAACGAAGAGTTTAACGGAGTAACAAATGGCAAGATATACAGGACCTACATTAAGGCTTTCAAGAAGGGAGGGAACAGACCTATTCTTAAAGAGTGGCATTAGAGCAATTGAATCAAAATGTAATATGGATTCTCCTCCAGGAGTTGCTGCTGGAGCAAGACGAGGAAGACTTTCAGATTACGGGCTTCAGCTTAGAGAAAAACAGAAAGTTAGACGTATGTATGGCGTTCTTGAGAAGCAATTTAGAAATTATTATAAAAAAGCAGCTTCATCTAAAGGAAATACAGGTGAAAATCTTTTATCACTATTAGAAAAGAGAATGGATAATGTTGTATACAGAATGGGTTTTGGCTCCACAAGGGCCGAGGCTAGGCAAATGGTTTCTCACAAGGCATTTAAAGTTAATGGTCAAGTTGTCAACATCCCTTCATATCAAATGCAGGCTGGAGACGAGGTTCAAGTTAGAGATAACAAGAAAGGCCATCTTAGAATTGCATCAGCACTTAAAATTGCTGCCACAAGAGAAGAATGTGATTGGATTGAAGTCGATGAAGCAAATTTAAAAGGTGTATTTAAGTCAGTTCCTGATAGAGCAGACCTTAGTACTGAAATTAACGAAAATCTTATTATTGAGCTTTACTCAAAATAACATTTTAAAGGCGGAGAAAAACTATGCAAACATCAGTAATAGACCTATTGGTCCCAACTGAAATACAGGTGGATGATATTACACCTAACTTATCCAAGGTAACCCTTGAGCCTTTAGAGAGAGGTTTTGGTCATACGCTAGGTAACGCACTAAGAAGAATTCTTTTATCTTCTATGCCTGGAGCCGCTGTAACAGATGTTGCAATTGACGGCATATCACATGAATACAGTACTATTGAAGGTGTTAGAGAGGACGTAATAAATATACTTCTTAACATTAAAGATATGCCTGTAAAGCTTATTGAGGGCAGCAGTGCTAAAATAGTTTTAGATGTAACTGGTCCTTGTGATGTTTTAGCTTCTTCTTTCGATGTTCCTGCAAATGTTGAGCTTGTTAACCAAGATTTTCACATTGCAACAATCGTTGATAAGGTTAATCTTAAAATGACATTATCTGTTAACACAGGAAGAGGATACGAGCCAGCAGATCTAAGAGATGATGAAGATAGAGTTGTTGGAGCTTTGAAATTAGATGCATCATATAGCCCAGTAAGAAGAGTTTCTTATACTGTTGATAATGCAAGATTTGAAAAAAGAACCGACCTTGATAAATTAATAATTGAACTTGAGACTGATGGCACTTTAGATCCAAAGATGGCAATTGAGCATTCAGCAACTATCCTTCAACAACAGTTAAGTGCTTTTGTTGATTTAGATGCAATTGCTGAACAAGAAGCCAAGAAAGATCAAAATGATTTCGATCCAATATTATTAAGATCAATAGAAGAGCTTGAGCTTACAGTTAGATCAACTAATTGCTTAAAAGCTGAAAGTATCTTTCTAATAGGCGATCTAATTCATAGATCAGAATTTGATTTATTAAAAACTCCGAATCTAGGTAAAAAATCACTTAATGAGATTAAAGATGTGCTTGCATCTAAGAATCTTTCCCTAGGTATGAATGTAGACAATTGGCCACCAGTAGGATAAAAAATGAGACATAGAAAAGCAGGAAGAAAACTTAATAGGAATTCTTCTCACAGAAAAGCATTATTGAAAAACTTAGCGATAGCTTTGATTGAGCAAGATATCATCAGAACTACTCTTCCAAAAGCTAAAGAGCTTAGAAAGACTATCGAGCCTCTCATTACTTTAGGTAAAGAAGATACTGTAGCTAATAGAAGACTTGCTTTCAGTAGACTTAGATCTGACGCTGCGGTTGGTAAGCTTTTTTCAGAAATTTCTGTAAACGCTAAAGAAAGAAAAGGCGGATATACTAGAATTATTAAAGCTGGTTTTAGGCCTGGTGACAAGGCTGATATGGCTTATATAGAACTTGTTGATAGGGATGCTGGTAAAGCTAGTGACTTGGATAAGCCTGAGTTAAAAGAAGACTCAGCAGCTTAACTTAAAGCATCTTCTCTAAATATTGACCTGTATAGGAGTTGCTAACTTTAGCAACATCCTCAGGTGTTCCTTTAGCCACAATACTTCCTCCATCACTTCCACCCTCTGGTCCTAGATCAATTATCCAGTCAGCTGTTTTTATTACATCTAGGTTATGTTCTATAACAACAATTGTATTCCCTTGATTCTTAAGTCTTTCTAGAACAGTTAAAAGCAACTCAATATCTGCAAAATGCAATCCGGTTGTTGGTTCATCTAGAACAAATAAAGTCTTTCCTGTACTTCTTTTTGATAGCTCTTTAGCTAGCTTAATTCTCTGGGCCTCTCCTCCAGAAAGAGTAATAGCAGATTGCCCCAGGGTTATATAACCAAGACCGACGTCATTAAGTGTTGCAAGCTTTTTCTTAATTGAAGGTATGGCATCAAAGAATTCCAAAGCTTCCTCAACCGTCATGTTAAGCATATCGCTTATATTTTTTCCTTTATACCTTACTTCGAGAGTTTGTTCGTTATATCTTCGACCCTCGCAAACATCACACTTTACATAAACATCAGCCAAGAAATGCATCTCAACCTTTATCATTCCATCACCCTGGCAGGCTTCACATCTTCCGCCTTTGACATTAAAACTAAACCTACCGGGTTTATAGCCTCTAGATTTTGCTTCAATTGTTTGTGTAAGAAGATCCCTAATATAAGAAAATAGACCTGTATAGGTTGCTGGGTTTGATCTAGGAGTTCTGCCAATAGGAGATTGATCAATACTAATCACTTTATCTAAAAACTCTAAGCCCTCTATTCTATCGCATTTTATTTCTCTAGTTAACTTTGATTTATTTAACATAAATGAGCTTAATGGAAGAAGTGTCTGGTTTATCAATGAAGATTTACCAGAACCCGACACCCCAGTAATACATGTGAATAAACCAACTGGTATTTCTGCAGAAATATTTTGTAAATTATTTTCTGAGGAATTAATAATCTTAATATTCTCAATTCCTCGAGACATTCTTTTCTTAGGAATTTTTATTTCTTTTTCGCCTGAAAGGTATTGTGCTGTTATAGAATTTTTATTTTTTAAAATATCTTCAAGAGTACCTTCAGCACAAATTTCACCACCATGCTTTCCAGCTCCAGGCCCAATATCAATTATATGATCTGCACATCTGATAGCTTCTTCATCATGCTCAACAACAATTACGGTATTTCCTAGATTCTTTAAATTATTTAAAGTTTTAATAAGTTTTTCATTATCTCTTTGATGTAATCCAATAGATGGTTCATCTAATACATAGGTCACACCAACTAATCCTGATCCTATTTGACTAGCTAACCTAATTCTTTGAGCTTCACCACCTGAAAGAGTTTCGGCACTTCTTTCAAGAGTTAAGTAGCTCAATCCAACATCTTCTAGAAACGTGAGTCTTTCTGTTATTTCTTTTAATATTTTTTCAGCTATCTTCTTTTTAGCACCCTCTAACTTCATTTTTTTTGTGAAATCTAAGGCTTCATTAATTCTCATTCCAGTTATATGATGGATAGGAGTTTTATTGATAAAAACATTTCTTGATTGTGTGTTCAATCTAGAGCCTTCGCACTCATCGCAGGAGCTCTTGGACATAAGCTTAGATAACTCATCTCTTATAAAATCTGAATCAGTTTCTTTAAAACGCCTTTCAGTACTGGGTATGATCCCTTCAAATTTATGTTTACGAACTATCTTGCTACCACTTCTAAATCTATGAGAAAAATCAACCTTATCCTTCGATCCCCATAAAATAATATCCTTTATATCTTGAGGATAGTCTTTCCATTTAGTTGTTAAGCTAAAGTCATAGTGGATACCCAAGCATTTAAGCTGGTAAAAATAAAACCTATTTCTTCTTGTCCATCCCTTTATTGCTCCGTTTGAAATAGAAACATCATCATCTTGAATTAGTCTTTTCTCATTAAAGTATTGAATTACCCCGAGACCATCGCATCGCGTACATGCGCCATAAGGGTTATTGAATGAAAACATTCTTGGCTCTAGTTCTGCAATAGCATAGCCACATTGTGAGCATGAGAAGTTTGATGAAAATAATGAGGATGATTTCTTATCCAAATTTTCAATCTCTACCAAGCCATTAGAGAGCATTAAGGATGTTTCTATAGACTCAGCCAGCCTAGACCTGTCTTCATCATTATCTTTTACAACCAATCTATCTATTACCGCAGAAATATCATGCTTTTTATTTTTTTCTAATTCTGGAAATTCTTCAATAGGGTAAACCACCCCGTTAACTCTAACTCTTACGTAACCACTTTTTCTTAGATCTTCGTATACTGCGAGGTGCTCTCCCTTTTTACCCCTAACAAGAGGAGACAAGATCATAATTTTAGAATTCTCTTTTATCTTTAATACTTCATCGCATATTTCTGAAACAGTTTTAGCTTTTAGTTCTTCATTGTGATCAGGACAAATAGGAGAACCTATTCTTGAATACAAGAGTCTTAAATAATCATATATTTCAGTTACCGTCCCTACTGTGGATCTCGGATTATGGGATGTTGCTTTTTGTTCTATAGAAATAGCCGGTGATAAGCCTTCAATTTGATCGACGTCAGGTTTTTCCATCATTGATAGAAATTGTCTAGCGTATGTGGATAGAGATTCAACATATCTTCTTTGACCTTCAGCGTAAATAGTATCGAATGCTAGAGATGACTTACCAGATCCTGATAAGCCTGTTATCACTACAATCTTATTTCGAGGTATTTCAAGACTAATATTTTTAAGATTGTGAGTTCTGGCGCCTTTGATATAAATACTATCCATAAGAAAAAAAATCCGTGATGAAAAAATTAATTTAGGTTAAACTTCTAACAATATTATAAGAGGTAAATATGAGCAGAGGCGTAAATAAGGTAATTTTAGTTGGTAATTTAGGTCAAAAACCTGAAATGAGATATACAGCAACCCAATCAGCTGTAGCTAACATCTCAATAGCAACTACTGAGTCATGGAAAGATAAAGAAAGCGGTGAAATGAGAGATAAAACTGAATGGCACAAAGTTGTTTATTTTGGAAAACTCGCTGAAATAGTTGAAAAATATTTAGATAAAGGTTCTAGCGTTTATATAGAAGGTAAGCTTCAAACTAGAAAATGGCAGGACAAGAGTGGCGCTGATAGGTGGACTACAGAAATTGTAGGAAGTGAACTAACAATGCTTGGATCTAGATCTTCTGGTTCTGACTCTTCTATGGGATCTAACTCTCAAATGGGCTCTTCTCAGTCAGAATCTCCCTTTCCTAAAGATGATGACTCTGGGACAGGCTTAACGGATGATGATATTCCATTTTAATATTTAGTGCTCTATCTTGAATTTTAAAACTATTCTCTTTACAGAAGATAATTCATTAGCGTTTATTACTCTAAATAGACCTGAAAAGCTTAATGCGTTCAACCAAATCATGCTTACTGAAATGGTTGAGGTATTTGATTACATTGATAAAAAAGATTCTATAAGAGCAGTAATTTTATCAGGATCTGGCAGGGCATTCTGCGCCGGTGCTGACTTGTCTGCTGGAGCAAAAACTTTTGATACCGAGTTTGATAACTTAAAAAATTATAAAGAAGATTTTAGAAGAGACTCCGGCGGCATTCTTACCTTAAGAATGTACAAATGCTTGAAGCCAATTATTGTAGCTTGCAATGGTGCTGCAGTTGGAATTGGTGCGACTATGCAGTTAGCAGCTGATGTAAGAATAGCTTCTACATTAAGTAAGTTTTCTTTTCCGTTTGCAAAAAGAGGAATTGCTCCAGATGCATGTTCTAGTTGGTTTTTACCAAAAATAGTAGGAATCTCAAAGGCTTTAGAATGGTCCTATTCTGGAGAGCTATTCGATGCTTCAGTTGCTTATGAGGCTGGCTTAATTTCATATCTAGTTGAGCCCGATGAGTTAATGGATAAAGCAATTGAAATAGCGAATAAATTTATTAAAGAATCTTCTTCTGTTTCGATAGCATTGACTAGGCAGATGATGTGGAGTTTATCTTCTACCTCAACTCCTGAAGAGGCTCACATAATAGATAGTAAAGTTATTGATTCAAGAGGTGCTTCAGGCGACGCGGCTGAGGGTGTGATGTCTTTTCTAGAGAAAAGAGATGCAAATTATCCTGATAAAATATCTAGTGACATGCCATCGATTTTCCCGTGGATACAAACTAAATTTAAAGACCCAGAGTAATTCTATTTATGTTATTTAATCCTTATAAGCTAAAAAATACTACATTAAGAAATAGAATTGTTATGGCTCCCATGACTAGAAACAAATCTCCTGGAGGAGTTCCCACTAAAGAGGTAATTGATTACTATGAAAGAAGGGCTAAGGCCGAGGTTGGCCTTATTATTACTGAAGGCATAGAAGTTAGCCATAAGGCCTCTAGCGCCTATCCTGATGTCCCTAGGCTAGACAGTCATGAGGCAAGAGATGCCTGGAAAGAGGTAGTAAAAGGTATTAAAAAGCATAATGGAGCTGTAGTGGCTCAGTTGTGGCATTGCGGCGGGTTTAGAAAGTTAGGAATGGGACCAGAACCAGAAGTTCCGGGTTACACTGCCTCAGGTCTTGTAAGGCCTGGAAAAAGAGTGGCACATGAAATGACCATTCAAGATATTAATGAAACTATTGCAGCATTTGCTTCAGATGCTAAATTTTGTGAAGAAATTGGCTTTGATGGAGTTGAGATTCATGGAGCCCATGGATATCTTATTGATAATTTCTTATGGGATGGCACGAATGAAAGAAAAGATATTTTTGGAGATTCGATTGAAGGCCGATCTCAACTTGCCACACAAATTGTTAAGGCAATTAGATCAGAGGTTAGCAGTGATTTTATAGTCGGACTAAGATTTTCACAATGGAAACAGCAGGACTATGAAGCAAGACTTGCATCATCTCCTGAAGAGCTTAAAAGAGTAATATCTCCTCCAGCAGAAGCCGGCTTGGATTATCTTCATTCTAGTATGAGAAGATTTTGGGATAGTGAGTTTGAAGGGTCAGAAGAGAACTTAGCTTACTGGACAAAAAAAATTACAGGGTTGCCAACTATTAGTGTTGGGAGTGTAGGCCTCGATTCTGATTTTATTGATATGAGCGCTCCTGCATCACCTACAAATATTAATAGAGCTATTGATGATATAACAAATAGTAAATATGACATGGTTGCAGTTGGAAGAGCTCTTATTGCCGATCATGAATGGGTAATTAAGATGAAGGAAGGAAGAATTGGAGATGTTATTCCCTATACCAAAGAAGCTTTGTTTAAACTTTATTAATATTTACTAAGAACTAAGCTGGCATTAGTTCCGCCAAATCCAAAAGAATTACTTAAAACAGAATTTACTTCTTTAGATAAAGTTTCAGTAGCTATGTTTAGGCCTAATGCTTCTTCACATAACTCATCTATATTAATTGATGGTGCAATAAAATTATCTCTTAACATCATTATGGAATATATTGCTTCTTGAGCGCCTGTTGCACCTAATGAATGCCCCGTCATTGATTTGGTAGAGCTTATAATGGGAGAATCATTTTTAAATAAATTCTTAATGGCATTTAATTCAGCAATATCACCTACTGGAGTACTCGTTCCATGTGTATTTATATAATCAACAGAAGATCCAAAGTTATTAAGAGCGCCCTCCATACATCTTAGAGCTCCCTCTCCTGATGGTGCTACCATGTCATGACCATCTGACGTTGCAAAATATCCTGACATTCTTGCTAGAATATTGGCGTTCCTCTTTTTAGCATGCTCTTCCTCTTCTAGAATAAGGATTCCAGATCCTCCTGAAATTACAAATCCATCTCTATTTTTATCATAAGCTCTAGAAGCTTTTGAAGGAGTATCGTTAAAGTTTGATGAGAGGGCACCCATAGCATCAAATAAATTAGAAGAACTCCAGTGAAGGTCTTCTGCGCCTCCAGCTATTATTATGTCTTGCTGACCAGATTTAATTAAGTCTGTTGCATGACCTATACAGTGTGCACTGGTGGCACAAGCTGAAGAGATTGAGTAATTGATTCCTTTTAGTTTAAACGCAGTCCCCAATATTGCAGAAATAGAACTACCCATGGTTTTTGTAACAGCATAAGGTCCAATTCTTTTAGGTCCTTTCTCTCTTGTAATATCTGAGGTTGCAACCATAACTCTCGTAGATGAGCCTCCGGAGCCAGCAACAATTCCTGTTCGTGGTGAATTTAAATGATTTTCATCAAGGCCAGACATTTCAAGCGCATCTTTTGCGGCAAGGTAGGCGTATGCTGAAGCTTCTCCCATAAACCTAAATAATTTTCTATCTATTAATTCAGCAAAATCTAAGTCAACCGATCCAGATACCTGGCTTCTGAAACCCATATCTGAATACGAATCATTTTTGGTAATCCCAGAGGTACCTTCTTGGAGGCTTTTAAGAACCTCATCATAGGTATTGCCTATGCAAGATTTAATACCAACACCTGTTACTACTACATTTTTCATAAGTTAAAAATTACTTGGATCATTAAATAAGCCTACTTTAAGTTTTTCAGCATTGTAAATTTCTTTATCATCAACAAACATTTTACCATTAGCAACACCAAGGATAGCCCCCCGATTAATTATCCTTTTAATATCTATTTCATACCTAACTATTTTTGCAGAAGGTAGCACTTGACCAGAGAATTTAATTTTTTCCGCACCTAACGCTCTTCCAATACCAGGAAGTCCTGACCATAAAAGGTAGAAGCCTAGTAGTTGCCACATAGCATCAAGTCCTAGGCAACCTGGCATAACAGGATCTTTTTTAAAATGACAATCAAAAAACCATAAATCAGGATTAATATTTAAAAGTGCTGTGATATTTCCTTTTTGAAACTCACCACCAAAATTATCAATATTAGAGATTTCATCAAACATTAACATTTGATCTGCTGGCAATCTTCCATCTCCCTCATTGGTAAAAAGATTTCCATTAGAACATTCAATTAACTCTTCTTTTGAGTAGCTTTTTTGTGGTTTAAAGCTCATTTCTTCCTGTGCATTGCTGAATTAACTAATTCTATCATTTCTTTACTTATAGTTTTATCTTCTATTAAATTTGCAGACTTTGAAGCCTCTTTTATATACTTAAAAGCAAGCATTTCAGTTTCTTTAATGCCATCAAGCTTACTGATTAACTTAAACGCATTTTTTTGATTAAGGTTTTTTTTACCTAGGAAAGATTCAAGTTTTATTTTTTCTGACTCATCTGCATTTTTGTAAGCAAAAAAGAAAGGGTAGGTAACTTTGCCTTCTCTTAGATCCTGAAAAACTGGTTTTCCAATAACAGCCGCATCTTCTGAATAGTCTAATAAATCATCTTTTATTTGAAATACTACTCCTAGATTCTTTGAGCAGTTTGTAATATTTTTTCTATATCTAGAATCAGCATCTGCAAGAATAGCCCCACACTTCGCAGCAGCCTCAAACAATCTCCCCGTTTTAAAATAGCTAATGTCTTCTAAGTTTTTTAATGTTATTTTTTTATTATTCAATGCATCAAGCTGAATGAGTTCACCTTTAGAAATATCATTTGTTGCTTTAGCAAGCTCCTCTAGTATCTTGTCATCCCCAAGTTCAACCATGAGCATAAAGGCCTTAGAATAAATATAATCACCAATCAAAACTCCATGAGAGTTTGACCATATATTGTTTACAGATTTTATTCCTCTTCTTGTGGGTGATTCATCTACCACATCGTCATGAACCAGAGTGGCTGTATGAAGAAGCTCAATAATAGCTGCTAGTTTTAATCTTTTCTTTCCTTTCTTTCTATTTATGGATGAGGCAACAAGGCTCAACCTCGCTCTTAATTGCTTTCCATTTGATTTAAAAATATATTTATAAAGATCTGAAATAGTCTTCTCTTCAATGATTTCATTTTTAATTAGACTCTTTACAACAGCAAGTTCTTTTTGTATTAATTGATGTTTTGGCATGATTGGATATTAATTAAAGCAAAATTATACATAAGTATTGATAAATTCTTCATTAAAGCGTATATTTTGCCACCTTTAGGGATATAAATATGTACGCAGTAATAGAATCGGGTGGAAAACAACACAAAATCGAGAAAGGTATGTACTTACCTGTTGATTTATTGAAAGACGAGCCTGGAACAAAAATAACTTTTGAAAACGTATTGTTATATGTTGATGATACTAATGTTGAAATTGGTCAACCTTATCTATCTAACGTTACAGTTACGGCAGAAATTCTTGACGTTGTTAAGTCTGATAAAATTTCTATTCTTCGTTTTAGAAGAAGAAAGCACAGCATGACAAGAATTGGTCATAGAGCTAGGCATTCACAAGTTGAAATTAAAGACATTAAATTAGAGAGTAAATAATGGCACATAAGAAAGCAGGTGGTTCCACTAAAAATGGAAGAGATTCCAACGCCAAGAGGCTTGGTGTTAAAAGATACGGTGGACAAGTAGTCAAAGCTGGTGAGATCTTAATTCGTCAAAGAGGCACTAATACTCATCCAGGTATCAATGTCGGAATTGGTAAAGATGACACGTTATTTGCTAAGGCTCCTGGTGTAGTTCAGTTTACTTATAAAGGACCTAAAAGCAGAAAAACAGCGAACGTTATTTCTCAATAACGCTCTCTTAAATCATGAATTTTATAGACGAGGCCTTTCTCGAAGTTAGGGCAGGGAACGGTGGTGCTGGAGCATCTAGTTTTCGAAGAGAAAAGTTTATACCTTTTGGCGGCCCCGACGGAGGGGATGGCGGAAAGGGTGCCAATATCGTCTTTAGAGTTAATAGAAACAAAAATACATTAATCGATTTTCAAAATCAAAGAGTTTTTATTGCCAAAAATGGCAGACCTGGGTCTGGGAAAGATAAATCTGGAGCGGCAGCTGAAGATTTAATAATAGATATACCTAAAGGTACTGTTATTTATGATGATATTTCTAATGATGAATTATTAGATTGCTGTGATGATGGTGCTTTATATATCTTAGCCAAGGGTGGTGACGGTGGTCAGGGTAATGCGCGTTTTAAATCAAGCAGAAATCAAGCTCCTAGAAAATTTACACTTGGCTTTGAGGGTGAAGTTCGTTTTATAAGGCTAGAGCTAAAATCTTTAGCTGATGTTGGTTTAGTTGGGTTCCCTAATGCAGGAAAGTCTACTTTTTTAAATAAAGTTTCTTCAGCAAAACCGAAAATAGGTAGCTATCCTTTCACCACTTTAAGACCCCACTTAGGAACTATAGAAGGGTCAGACTCTAGTTTTGTTATAGCTGACATACCTGGCTTAATTGAAGGCGCCTCTGAAGGCGCTGGTTTAGGGATAAAGTTTTTACAACATATATCAAGAACGGGTTTGCTTTTAATATTTGTGGATCTTTACTCATCAGATGATCTTGCGCCAACAGAGCAAATAAGGCTTCTTAAAAATGAACTAAGTGCATATAAAGAGGATTTAACTCAAAAGGTTTCCTGGGTTGTTTGTAATAAAATAGACTTAATCAATGAAGATGAGCGTATGAGCCATTCTAAGGACATTCAAGACGCTTTAAACATATCTGTGGAAGATATATTCTTTATATCTGCTGCAACAGGAGAGGGCACGAAAAAACTGCTCCAATCACTTGAAGAAGTTATTTCACAAAGTAAATTAGATTTAAACTAGGTCTTTAACAGCTTTAGAAAGTCTGCTCTTAGTTCTAGCAGCAGCATTCTTATGAATTACTTTTTTTGATGCTGATGAGTCTAAGACTTTTTCAGCTTTAGTAAGTAGCTCTTTAGCTTTAACAGAATCTTTAGCCTCAATGCTTGCACGAACAGCTTTAACAGCAGTTCTTACCATTGATCTTTGAGCATGCCTTAACTTGTATGTTTCAGCGTTTTGTTTTGCTCTTTTTATAGATTGTTTTGTGTTAGCCATAATAGTTTTAATTTTTGAAATCGTAGTTTAATGAGCAAACAGCTCTATGTCTATATATTTCTGATAAATAATAAAAAGCGTAAGCAAAAAAAGGCAGCTATAAAGCTGCCTTTTTAAAGATTACAAATATCTTACTTGGTTATCTTTATTCCTACGTAAACCATCTGACCTCTTGGGTCATGATGTTTAGCATCATAACTAAAGTTAGCAGCGTCATAAACAATTGGCGCTGATTCGTCAGTAGCATTGTTGATTCCTGCTGACAGTTTTACATTGTAGTTAGACACTTCCATATCATAAGAATATCTAAGGTCTAAAGTAGTAAAGCTATCGATATCTTGGCTAAATCCTCTTGAGGTAGCAAGCGCATCAAGTGCTCTTGTTGTCTCATATTCAGAAATCATTCTGATGAAGGCAGCAAAGTTATGGTCGCCGTTAGATAATTTAGCTGAAATTACTGATTTAGTTTCAGGCATAGATCTTGCAAAGTTGCTATAGTTAAAAAGACCAACAACATCTTTCATTCCGCCTGTACCATTTGGTATTTCATAACTAAGCATACGAGCTGTATTGAAACCAACAGAAGCTTCACCCCATTCTGTATCAAAGTTATACGAACCTTCGATATCAAGACCTTTTGCATCTACATTCTCCGCATTAAGATATTGAGTTGTAACACCAGCTAGAACCCCATTAAGTCTTTTTATGTCAGGATCAGATGGATTTGAAACAATTTTACCTTGAGCATTTTCAATAGTAATAACATCTTCATAAGCAATACTCCAGTAATCTACAGATAAAGAAGTTTGATCATTTGGTGTCCATACTGCTCCAAAGTTAGTATTGTTTGAAGTTTCTGGCTCTAAGTCAGGGTTATGTGCAACAGCAACTCTTATGAAAGCCGTTGAGCCTTTACGTGTTCCATCAGGATTGAAATCTTGAAGACCCTGAAGTGAAACTAAAGAAGTTGATAGTTGAGATAACGAAGCTTCTCTAAACGAAGTACTGTAAGAGCCTCTTAAGACAAGATCATCATTCATTTGATATCTCACAGAAACCTTAGGATTAAATGTTGAGTCATCCGTAAGACTTTCATATCTCAACGCACCTATAACTTGGAGCTTATCACTCATATCTTTAGATGCTTCAACAAATAATGCTGTTGATTTTCTGCTGTTTTTATTCTCTAAACCACCACCTAAGAATATTAGATCTGATTGTTGAGTGATACTTCCATCAGGACCAAAAACAGCCTTTGATGCATCATTTCTTTCAACGCTATAACCTTCTTTTTTCATTTGAAGACCAGTAGCGAAATCAACGCCACGTTTTGTAGTTCCAGTTACTAGGAAATCTAAAACCATCAAATCAGCAACCGTTGTTCTCTCTTCCCCAGAGGAAATATGAGCGATTAATGAATCTGAGTTAAGTGAATTATCAAATAGATTCCATGTTTCTGTACCGCTAACACCACCAACACCGTTAATAGCTGCATTAAATCTTGATGTGCTTGTATCAGGTTGGAAGTATGAGTGAACTTGCTCACTGTCAGTAAAATGAATATCCCAGTCATGACCGCTAGCTAGTGTTCCATTTAGACCAAGTGAAATTCTTTCATTTGTATTCTGTCTTGGAGCATTTGGAGACTCGTATGCAGAACCTAAAGCTCTTCCTATCCATAAAATAGGATATGAAAAAGGACTACCAGCAACGCCAGGCATAATTGGCTTACCTAAGTAAGATAGGGCAGGGTATGAAGGTGATTGAGGATTATCAAGCACATCAATATCTGTCGCCATGTAGTCAATTTCAAAATTTACACCATTATCAAAAGATGTTTTTGATGAAACGTAAACACTTGAATGTTCTTCAGTGTTTACTAGATTAAATCTGTCACCATAATAAAAACCACATCTTGTTCCGCCACTAAGCCCAGGAGCTGGAGCGGCTTGAGGCAATAAAACACCTTTATTAGCAACACAATTTGCATCAGGAATTGATTCGTAAATATTATATGTACCCGCATAAGGGCCACTATTAACTGTCGTTAAAGGGCTTGCTCCAGGTATCGGTAAAATCAAGAAGCTATTGCCAAGTCCACTTATTGCTAATTCAGAATATTTTGCCAATTCTGTTCCAGCTAAAGGAGATCTATCTAATTGGCTGTATGCCAAAACAAGATTAGTATTTCCCATTTTTTTACCTGCGATAACACCCATATAGTCATCAGTTTGGTCACCCATATCAGTATTTTGTTGAGATAAGTTAAACTCGACACCGTCAAAGTCTCTTCTTAGAATAAAGTTAACAACACCTGCAACAGCATCTGAGCCGTATACAGAAGCAGCACCTTCTTTAAGAACTTCAACTCTTTGAGTAGCAATTGTTGGAATCATATTCGTATCAACAAACACAGCCCCATCATTAGAAGTCCCGGCAGCAATAGTTTGTCTTCGACCATCAACTAACACCAATGTTGATGATAGACCAAGACCTCTAAGGTTTACATTTGAAGTTCCCTGTGTGGAACCTGCTGTAAATGAGTCTGGATTATTTTCAGATCCTGAGTCAACAGATAGATTTCTTATTATATCTGCAGTAGTTGTAGCTCCCAAGTCCTCAATAGTATCTCTACCGATGATCGATACTGGAGAAGCTCCATCAGTCGCACTTCCTTTTAGATAAGAGCCCGTAACAACTACCTCTTCAACCGCTTCATTATCCTGAGCAACAACTGCAAATGCTGTAAATAGCAATGCAACCGAGCATAGGGTATTAAAAGTATTTTGTAATTTATTCATTAAGATATCCCCCGATATTTTATTATTTTATTGTTTTTTATTACAAGCTAATAAGATTTACTAGCTTGCCATGTGCAAAAATTAACACCTTTATTGCATTTAGTATAGATAATTTATATATATATTCAATAGACATTTTTAAAACACCTATTTATAAGAGATTGCAATTCTATGAGAAAGCCCCTTGCGGGGCATATTTGGTGGAGGCGGCGGGAATTGAACCCGCGTCCGCTAATCCTTCAGCCTAGCTTCTACATGCATAGCTCACCCAATTGGCTTTTTAACTTTTGTGACCCGAGGAGCGGGGTACTAAAGCGAGCTTGATTAGTTTTAACCAAACTGTGTCCAAGCAACACAGCTTGGCTAGACTATGATATTTGCCGATACTTCAAACCATAGTCAATAATCAGTATCGGTTAGCATTAAGCTGCTAAAGCGTAGTTGTCGTTATTTGCAACTAAATTTTTTGTAGTATGTTTTACAAGAATTACCACAATCTTGGCATGCGCTTCGGAGTCCAGTAGAAACGTCGAACCCTGTTCGCCCCCGTGGGGAAAGGAATTATACAGTATTACGTGAAATTTTTAGTAGAATGACTATTATTTTTTGCATTCTTAAGAATTCTGCCTTGATCTCGTTCCCAGTCTCTTTTTTTAATATCTTGCCTTTGATCATGTACTTTCTTTCCTTTACCAGTGGCAATATCACATTTAATATGATTTTCTTTCCAATACATTGAAGTCATGATTACTGTTAAACTTTTTTCATTTTTTAACTTTTGAAGCTCTGATATCTCCCTTTTATTCAATAAGAGTTTTCTCGTTCTAAGCGGATCTACATTAAAGTCTTTTAAAGAGGCCGGAGGATCGATTTTAATACCAAGCAACCAGGCTTCATTTTTCTTAAAAGTAACGTAACTATTTTTAACATCTATCTTGCCGTCTCTTAGAGATTTTACTTCCCAGCCCTCTAAAACGATTCCAGCTTGAAATGTTTCACCAAGAATAAAATTCCTTGATGCAGTTTTATTCTTTACAATTAGTGCAGGTTTATCTTTGGACATACCTTTATTATGTCCTCAGATGTAGTATGTGCAACAAAAATTAAGTAAAAAATGAATATTAATAATATAAAAGCAACATTTGGTTACCTAGGTTTCATGCCTTTTGCCTTTCTTTCAATTACACCTTGGGTGGCTGGGGGTCAGTTAGGCAATACTGCAATAGTTTTCCAGCTTGGGTATGGAGCAATAATTATCAGTTTTCTTGGAGGTATGTCTTGGGGATGGAGGGATAACCAAGCCAACCAACCATATAATCTTTTTCTAGGAATTATCTTTAGTCTTTCAGGGTGCGTAATTCTTTTGCTAACTTATTTTAATAATATACTTTTGGCACTTCTAGTTTCAGTTATTATTTTCCAATCTTTTTATCACTTTGAAAAATCAAGTGAAGATTTTTTAAACAAAGATGATGATTACAAAAAATTTAGAAAGATACTATCTCTTTTAGTATCCATCAGTTTCTTGATATCATCTGCCTACTGGATAAATCCTTATAGCAACCCTTTAACTTAATAGTCATTATGGAAATACAAAAACAACTTAAATCTCACGGCGCTTGGATTGGTAAATGGACCTTTATTCTGGCAGCTACTGGATCAGCTGTAGGGTTAGGCAATATATGGGGATTTCCTTATAAAGCTGGCACAAATGGCGGCGGCGCTTTTGTTTTAATTTACCTAGCTTGTATCGTTGTTATCGGAGTACCGATTATGATTAGTGAAATAATTATTGGAAGAAGGTCTGGTAATAGTCCGATCAACGCAATGAGAAAAGTTGCAAAAGATTCAAATAAAAGTTCTTTATGGCAGTTTATTGGTTGGAGTGGAATTGCAGCCGGCATTCTTATACTTTCTTTTTATAGTGTAATAGCTGGCATATGTCTTAATTATATTTTTATTTCCGGAATGAGCCCTGCCTCCATTCCAGACGCATCTATTCAATTCGGAAATGTAATCTCCTCACCGCTAAATCTTTTAGTTTGGCACTCAATATTTATGATCCTTACTGTCTCTATAATTTCTGCTGGTATAAATAATGGAATAGGTAGGATGGTTAAAATTTTAATGCCTATGCTTGGGCTTTTGCTTATTTTCATGTTTATAAATGGAATTCTAAGCGGAGCATTCATGAAGGCTTTTTCATTTTTGTTTTACCCAGATTTCTCTAACGTAACTTCAGATACTTTCTTACAAGCAATGGGGCAGGCATTTTTTAGTTTAAGTTTAGGTATGGGATCAATAATGGCTTACGGGGCATATATGCCAAAAGAGCAAAAAGTTGTCCAGACATCATTTACTGTTGCATCTCTAGATACTCTTGTTGCAGTATTTGCCGGCTTAGCAATATTCCCAATTATATTTGCTTTTGATCTTGAGGCTGCCGCAGGTCCTGGGCTTGTTTTTGTTTCAATGCTCACTGCTTTCCATCAGATGGAATTTGGTCAGTTTATTGGTCCATTTTTCTTTATTCTTTTGTCCATTGCCGCACTTAGTTCTTCAATATCTTTATTGGAACCCGGCGTTGCTTTCTTATCTGAAGAGGGATATCTAACAAGAAAAAAAGCAGCTATTTTAATATCACTTTTTACCTGGATTTTGGGAATAGGATCAGCATTAAGTTTCAATCTTTGGGCTGACTTTAACCTAACGCCTGGAAAAAACTTTCTTGATTCAATGGATTTTATAGCCAATCAAATACTACTTCCTTTAGGGGGAATGTTTATAGCAATTTTCGTTGGCTGGTTTATGAAAGAGTCACTTATTAAAGATGAGATGGGTGAAGTCAACCCAATGGTATTTAAGTTATGGAGATTTTTTATTAGATTTATTGCTCCAGCAAGTGTTGCAACTGTATTCCTATCTCAGATTTTTTAAATAGTGGCTAGAGAAATACACTTTCATAAAAAAATCTTAAATGTTGATCCAAAACAAGCATTAAAAGTAGTTTCTAATTTCAATGAATATTCATCTTTTGTTCCAGGCTGCACAGGAGCATCCTTGCTTGAGAAGAGCTTTCCAATTGAAATTGGTAGATTAGAGTTCCTTATCTTGGGTAAGGAATATTTCATTGAATCCAAAAATACCCTTACCTCCAACTCTATCAGTATTGAACAAATAAAAGGCCCTTTTGAATATTTTGAAGGCACTTGGTTGATTGAAGATTTAAGTAATAATTCATGCAATATCAGCTTTCAAGCAAAATTTAAACTTCCATTTTTATTGAATGCCATTACCCCTCAATCTTTAGTTGATAAATTTTCATCAACTATAATTGATGCTTTTTTAAAGAGAGTTTCATGAAAATATTTTTCTCATACCAGGGTATTAAGGACAAGTATTTTTTAGATTTTAATGTATCTTCCAGCATAACAGTGGCTGAGTTTTTAAATATAGAAGAGATAAAGAAAATTACTAACTCTATTGATCATGATTTAGTTTTTGGAGTTAATGGCGAGCTACTTGATGGTAATTTCAAGCCTTTACCTCATAAATATAGGTTAAAAGAGGGCGAAAGAGTTGAGATTTATAGACCTTTGCAACAAAATCCGAAAGAAAGAAGATTGAATAAGGTTTAGGTTTCTTCAACTACGGTTAACTTTTCTTCAACCCAATTTTCTACCAAACCATCATCATTAAAATTAATAATTAGTTTAATTTCTGTTAATTTTTTATCGCCCACCTGAACAGAATTATAATAATCCCATCTATTTTGATGAAAAGGATCTTTAATTAGGGCTGTGCCAAAAATAAACTGAACCTGTTCCTTGGTAAGACCTTCAGATAGTTTTTCTAAATCCTTCTGTTCATATATGTTTCCCTGAAGAACAGGTACCTTGTAAGGGCTTAAGGATGAACATGCGCTTATAGCAATAATAATTGTTAAAAGAAGTGATTTATTAAGGAGTTGTTTCATAATATAGTTGGATTATACTTTGTAATATCTCCAAAGTCTTTTTAGTTTCATTAATTAAGAGACAGCATAGGAGCGTTAAAGTTTGAAATCAATTTGAAGAATTTATAAAATGAATGCAGATAATAAAAGCGAAGAATTAAAAAAAGCAGGCCTCAAGGCAACAACACCTAGAATTAAAATTATGGAAGTTCTAGCTTCTACTGCATATCAACATGTTCACTTTAGCGCAGAGGATATATATAGAGAATTAATGCAGATTGGTGAAAATATAGGCTTAGCATCTGTTTATAGAGTTTTAACTCAATTTGAATCAGCCGGGATGGTTAAAAAGCATCACTTTGAAGATAATAAAGCAGTTTATGAAATTAATTCAGATGAACATCATGACCATATGGTTTGTGTTGATACTGGAAAAGTTCTAGAGTTTCATGATGAACAGTTAGAACAACTTCAGCATGATATCGCCAAGAAAGCAGGGTATGAAGTAGTTGATCATAGTATGGTTTTATACGTAAAAAAAATTCAAACATAAATTCATTTCACCTCTTGAAGTGAAAATTTAAATCCCAATATATGGTTTTAACAGGATTTAACTATGGCAAAACAAAAAAAATCTAAAGACATTGATCTAGAACTAAATATCAATGAGCTATCTAGCGAAGAGCTTTCCCCCGAAAGCCTAGAAGAGATTGAGTCTAATTCAAATATGGGATCAGATACCTATGAAGAGTTACTGGATAAGAATGAGGAATTAGAAAAATCATCTCTTAGGGCAAAGGCTGATTTAGATAATGTTTTGAAGAGAACCTTGTCTGAGGTAGAGAAAGCTCATAAGTATGGAGTTGAAAAGCTATTGTCAGAACTGCTTCCAGTTATTGATAATTTAGAGCATGCCCTTAATAATCTTTCAGAAAATGCTACTAAAGAAGATAAAGAAGGTATCGAGTTAACCTTAAAGTCTTTTGAGTCAGCCCTTGATAAATTTGGGATGATACCCATCTATCCTGTTAATGAAGATTTTAATCCTGAGAAGCACGAAGCTGTGACAATGGAAAAAGATGAAAGTAAAGAAAATGGCTCTATTGGAAATATTTTTCAAAGAGGCTGGGAACTGCATTCTAGGTTGGTTAGGCCTGCCAGAGTGACAGTAATTAAAAATTAGAGGAAATATTATGTCAAAAATAATTGGAATTGATCTTGGAACTACAAATAGTTGTGTAGCTGTAATAGAAGGACAGCAACAGAAAGTTATAGAGAACTCAGAAGGTGGACGAACAACTCCATCTGTAATTGCTTATACAGATAATGACGAAGTATTAGTAGGGATGCCTGCAAAAAGACAGGCAGTGACTAATCCAGAAAATACTCTTTATGCAATTAAAAGATTAATTGGTAGAAGATTTGATGATGAGGTGGTTAGCAAGGATGCTGACATGGTCCCTTATAAAATCATTAAGGCAGATAACGGCGACGCATGGGTTCAGGCATCTAACAAAAAGCTAGCACCACCGCAAGTTGCAGCTGAAATTTTAAAGAAAATGAAAAAAACTGCTGAAGATTACTTGGGGTATGAAGTAAAAGAAGCGGTAATAACAGTCCCTGCTTATTTTAATGACTCTCAAAGACAGGCAACTAAAGATGCTGGAAAAATTGCAGGACTTGATGTTAAAAGAATAATTAATGAGCCTACGGCTGCAGCTTTAGCTTACGGCTTAGATAAACATAAAGGCGACTCAACAATTGCAGTTTATGATCTTGGTGGCGGAACCTTTGATATTTCAATCATTGAAATATCAGATGTAGATGGGGAGCATCAGTTTGAAGTTCTTTCTACAAATGGAGATACTTTTTTAGGTGGCGAAGATTTTGATTTAAGGCTGATAGATTATTTTGTTGAGCAATTTAAACAAGAATCAGGCTTTGATTTAAAAAGTGATCCATTGGCTCTTCAGAGATTAAAAGAAGCTGCAGAAAAAGCAAAAATAGAGCTCTCTTCTGCTGAGCAAACCGAAGTCAATCTTCCATATATTACTGCTGATAGCTCAGGCCCAAAACATTTTGTTCATAAAATAACTAGAGCGAAATTAGAGTCTTTGGTTGAGGACTTAGTTGATAGAACTCTTGCGCCCTTAAAGGTCGCTTTGCAAGATGCAAAATTAGCAAAAACAGATATCTCAGAAATTTTATTAGTTGGCGGGCAGACTAGAATGCCTCTTGTTCAAAAGAAGGTTTCAGAATTCTTTGGTAAAGAGCCAAGAAAAGACTTAAATCCTGATGAGGCTGTTGCTGTTGGGGCTGCTATTCAAGGTTCTGTATTATCTGGAGAAACAACTGATGTTTTATTGTTAGATGTTACTCCTTTAACTCTAGGTATTGAAACTCTTGGCGGCGTTGCAACTCCTTTGATAGAAAAAAATACAACAATTCCAACTCAAAAATCTCAGGTATTTTCTACTGCTGAAGATAATCAGACAGCAGTGACGGTCCATGTTATTCAAGGTGAAAGAACTCAAGCAGCACAAAATAAATCTCTTGGACAATTTAATTTAGCCGATATTCCCCCAGCAAGCAGAGGAATGCCTCAGATTGAAGTTTCTTTTGACCTGGATGCTAATGGCATATTAAATGTATCTGCAAAAGACAAGAATTCCGGTAAAGAGCAATCTATTGTTATTAAAGCTTCAAGTGGACTATCAGATGAAGACATCGAAAATATGATTAAAGATGCTGAAGCCAACGCTGAAGATGATAAAAAATTTGAAGAAATTGTTAAAGCCAAAAATAATGCAGATATGCTGGTTCACGCAACTCGTAAAACTATTCAAGAATCTGGAGATAAGATAACTGATGAAGAGAAGCAGCAAGTTGAAGCGGTTGTTGTTAGTCTTGAAGAAGCTATTGGATCAGAGAATTTAGAATCTATCGAGTCAGCAACAAAAAGCTTAAATGATGTATTAACTCCTTTAACTCAAAAACTTTATGCTCAAGAAGCTACCGATTCTGAAGGTCAGCCTGGCGAAGCTTCGGATGATAACTCAGACAATACAGTTGATGCTGAGTATGAAGAAGTTAAAGAAGTTGAAGAAGTTGAAGAAGTTGAAGACAAAGAAGATAAAAAAGAAGATAAATAATTTAGCTATAAAATGTCAAAGAGAGACTATTACGAAACCTTGGAAGTCTCTCGAGATGCTTCCGCAGCTGAGATAAAAAAAGCCTTTAAAAAGAAGGCAATGAAATATCATCCAGATAGAAATCCGGATAGCCCGGATGCCTCTACTAAATTTAAAGAATCTGCAGAGGCTTACGACGTTCTGTCAGATACGCAAAAAAAATCAGCATATGATCAATATGGCCATGCTGGTGTTGAAGGTATGGGCGGAGGAGGTCCAAATGTCAATGATGTAAATATCAATGATATTTTTGGTGATATTTTCGGTGATGTTTTTGGTACTAGGTCTTCTTCAAGAAGATCGCGAAGAGGTTCAGATCTTCAATATAATATGGACCTTTCTTTAAAAGAAGCTGTTCTTGGAGTTCAAAAAAAGATAAAAATACCATCTCATAAATCTTGTAATGATTGTAATGGAAGTGGTGCTGCTAATGGATCAAGCCCATCTACATGCTCAAATTGTAATGGCGTTGGTCAGGTTAGAATGCAACAAGGTTTTTTCTCTGTTCAACAAGCCTGCTCAGCATGCTCTGGATCAGGTCAAATTATAAAAGATCAATGCAAGCCTTGTAGAGGCGTTGGTGCTACTAAAGAAAATAAAACTTTATCAGTAAATATACCTGCAGGAGTTGATAACGGTGACAAAGTTAGGTTGACTGGTGAGGGAGAATGGGAAAAAGGAGGTCAATCTGGAGATCTTTTTGTAGCAATCAGAGTTAATGAAAACCTAGTTTTTGAAAGAGAGGGTAAGGATTTATATCTTGAAACTCCAATTCCATTTGATACATCAGTTATAGGCGGTTCAATTAAAGTTCCAACTCTTGAAGGTACGCTATCTTTAAAAATTCCACCCCAAACTCAGACTGGAAAGATTTTTAGGATTAGAGGCAAGGGAGCCGCAGTCGTTAGAGATCCAAGAAGGGGTGATATTTTATGTAGAGTTATTGTAGAGACACCATCAAATTTAGATAAAAAACAAATAAAATTATTAAAAGAATTCACTGATTCATTAAACCAATCAAAAAACTATCCAGGTACCGAATCCTTTATCAAAGCATCTGCTCAAAATCAAGACTAATATGACTAAGATCCTTATAAATGGTTTATCTGGAAAGATGGGATCATCTATTGCTGATATTGTTAAGGAGCAAAAAAATATCGACCTAATCCAAGACAATGATATTAAAAATGCAGATGTCTTGATTGATTTTTCCAGGCCATCATCAACATTAAAAATTTTAGAAGACTGCGTAAAATTCAATATTCCTATGGTAATTGGCACAACGGGGTTTAATGAATCAGAGTTAAGTATTCTTAAGGAAGCCTCAAAAAGAATACCGATATTATTAGCCTTTAATATGAGCAAGGGGATATTTATCTTAAAAAAATCGATTCAAAATTTTCTTGAGTCTAATAATAATAAGATTGCCTGTACCATAGAGGAAGTTCATCATACTGAAAAAGTTGACTCTCCTTCAGGAACAGCAATAGAGCTTAAAAAAGTTATTCAAATGGCAGACACTACTAATAATATTTCTTCAATAAATATTAAATCTAAAAGAGTTGGAAGCATTTTTGGAATCCATAAAGTTATTTTTTCTAGCGAGTTAGATTACATAGAATTTAAGCACGAAGCTCTTTCAAGAAAGGTCTTTGCAGAGGGCGCCATAGAAATTTCAAAATTAATCTCTTCTAAATCACCAAAAATGTATGAATTAGAAGATTTTTTTTAATGCTGAATAGCTTTAAATCCCAGCCTTTTTTCTATAGAATACACGAACTTTAAACACGAAGGTCCTAGAATCTTAAAGTTGGGGTGCTCAACTGAGTCAACTTTAAAGGGATTGGAGAATAACCCCAAGGGAAAATTAAAATGAGTATAGTTACAATAAAAGACCTGCTTCATGCAGGAGTTCATTTCGGTCATCAGCAAAGATTTTGGAATCCAAAAATGGAACAATATATTTTTGATACCAGAAAACAAATAAGTATTATTAACCTTGATATAACACTAGAGCAAATAAATGCTGCAGCATCTAAGGTTGAGGACATCTGCTCAAAAGGCAATAAAGTTCTTTTTGTTGGCACAAAAAGATCAGCCAGCAAAACAATTCAAGAAGAGGCAACTGCGCTTGGCCTTCCTTATGTAAATAAAAGATGGTTAGGTGGAACATTGACTAACTGGAAGACAATCAGGGGCTCAGTTAGAAGACTTCAAGATATTGAAGAAATGGTTTCCTCAGGAAAAATTGAAAAATTAATAAAAAAAGAAGCAGTTGATATACAAAAAGAGCATACAAAGCTTGAAGCTAGTGTTGGTGGTATTAAGGATATGAAAGGTCTTCCAGATGCTATTTTTGTTGTAGATGTTAAATATGAAAAGATTGCAGTTTTAGAGGCTAAAAAAATGGGAATACCTGTTATAGCTCTTGTAGATACAAACTCTAATCCAGATGGAATTGATATGGTTATTCCTGGTAATGATGATGCAATAAGATCTGTTAGGCTTATAACAAAAATTATTGCTGATGCTTGTGCTAGAGGTCTTGAATCTTCAAAAGGGTACTCAGCAAAACAAGATAAAGAATCACCAGTTATTCAGACAATTAAAAAAGAAATTGCAGCAGAAGTTGCAGCAGAAGTTGCAGTTGAAGAAGCTGTAGTTGAAGAAATTGCAGTTGAAGAAGCTGTAGTTGAGGAAATTGCAGTTGAAGAAACAAAAGAAGAGGAAGAGAAGTAAAAATGGAAGTTAAAGCATCTCAAGTAAAAGAATTAAGAGATATGACGGGCGTTGCTATGATGGAGTGCAAAAAAGCACTTGTTGAATGTGAGGGCGATATTGAGAAAGCCCTAGATTTATTAAGATCAAATAGCGCATTAAAAGCAGAGAAAAAAGCATCTAGAGTTGCAGCAGATGGAATTTTAAGGACATCTCAGGGTGATAATTTTGCAACTTTAATAGAAATTAACTCTGAAACAGATTTTGCAGCTAAAGATAGTAATTTTATAGAATTTACAGATGAGGTTCATAGTTACATATCATCTAAAAAAGTTGATGATATTGCTGAATTTCTAGACTCAGATATAGAGAAAAAAAGACAAGCTTTAATTCAAACCATTGGTGAGAATATCCAATTAAGAAGACTTGAAACTGTTAGCATTGATTCGGGTATGAATGCAGGGGTTTATCTTCATTCAGACTCTAAACTTGCAGCTGTTGTGGTTATATCTGGTGGAGATGAGTCTCTTGCAAAAGATATTGCAATGCATGTTGCTGCTTTTAACCCATTGTGCCTTTCCCAGGACGATATTGACCCTCAGGTTCTAGAAAGAGAAAAGGCCATATATGTAGTTCAAGCAGAGGAATCTGGAAAACCTCAAGAAATTATGGAAAAAATGATTGAAGGTAAATTAAATAGATTTTTATCTGAAGTCTCATTGCTTTCTCAAGGGTTTGTTAAAGATTCAGATACTACTATTCAAAAATTACTAGAAGCTAACAATGCAAAAATTGAATCTTTCTCTAGGCTTAAGGTGGGCGAAGGTATTGAGGTTGAGACTAAGAATTTTGCAGACGAGGTAGCTGAGCAGTTAAAATAATCTAATGTCTACAATTGCACACAAAAGAATCCTCGTAAAATTTAGCGGAGAGTCTGTTGCTGGTGATGATGAGCATGGGATAGATCCTAAAATTCTAGATAGTATGGCCGCTTCAGTTGGTTCCTGTAAGGAGCTAGGTGTTGAAATAGGCATAGTTATTGGCGGGGGAAATCTTTTCAGAGGCGAAAAGTTAAATCAAGCTGGTATGGACAGGGTCGCAGGCGATCATATGGGTATGCTTGCAACAGTCATGAATGGAATTGCCTTAAGAGACTCACTAGAAAGAGCTGGTATAAAAACTAGAGTAATGTCTGCAATACCTATGGGAGGGCTAGTTGAGCATTATGATAGAAGGCTTGCCATCCAGCTTTTAAATGACGGCTATGTTGTCATCTTTACAGCAGGAACGGGCAACCCATTCTTTACTACTGATACAGCTGGATGTCTTCGAGCTATTGAGACTCAATCTGAGCTTATGCTCAAGGCAACAAGAGTTGACGGTGTTTTCGATACAGATCCCGAAATAAATAAAGATGCTAAATTTTATTCTGAATTATCTTTTGATGAGGCTATATCAAAAAATTTAAAGGTAATGGATGCTACTGCTTTAACTCTTGCTAGAGATCACCATCTTCCAATTAGGGTTTTTAATGTTAATACTCCAAATGCTTTAAAAGATATAGTTTGCGGAGAGAAAATAGGTACGCTAATATCATAATATGAATGATTTAATTAACAATACTTCTGAGAGAATGGATAAGTCCCTCACATCTCTTCATCAAGCATTTAATAAAATTAGAACCGGTAGGGCTAATCCATCTTTATTAGATGATGTAAAAATTGATTACTACGGTAACTTAACAGCTTTAAACCAAGCAGCAAATATTAATGTTGAAGAGGGAAGGTCTTTGGTTATCTCGCCTTGGGATAAAAGCTTAATACCTGAGATAGAAAAAGCTATTATGAATTCAAATCTAGGTTTAAATCCTAGCACTTCATCAGACTTAATTAGGGTTACGATGCCTTACTTAACAGAAGAGACAAGACAAGATTATATTAAGCAAGCTAGGTCTGAAGCTGAAAATGCAAGAGTCTCTATTAGAAATGGAAGAAGGGATGCTAATCAGGAAGCTAAAGATAGTCAAGCTGCTGGAGATATTTCTGAAGATGATCTTAAACGTCTTGAAGATCTTATCCAAAAAGAAACTAATAAGTTTATAGGCCTTGTGGACGTAGAGCTGAAAAATAAAGAATCTGACCTATTAGAAATTTAGATAGCCAATCATGGCTAGTATAATCAAAAATAAATCGAATAAGACACCCAAAGATATTGCAATTATTATGGACGGTAATGGCAGATGGGCTATTGCTAACTCTTTAAATGTTAGTAAAGGCCACAAGCAAGGAGTTCAAGTTGTTAGAGCTATGGTTGAGGAGTCGGTTAACCAAAATATTGATTCATTGACGTTATATGCATTTAGTACTGAGAACTGGTCACGACCAAAGCCTGAGATAAAGGCAATAAAGCAATTAGTATTAAAAGCTATAGAAGATCAGGTACCTGAGCTAATTCAGCAAAAAGTTAAATTAAAATTCTTTGGTCATACAGATGACTTTGGAGAAAAGATATTAAAAAAAATTAAAGAGGCCGAAAATGCCACATTATCTGAAAAACCCTCCTTGCAACTAAATGTTGCTCTTGGTTATGGAGGAAGACAAGATATTGTAGACTTAACAAAAGAAATCTCATCTAGAGTTCAGCAAGGCAAGATTAAGATAGAGGATATAAATGAAGATCTTATAAATAAATATTCTTGCTCACCTGTAAGTGAAGTTGACCTTTTAATTAGAACAGGGGGCGATAGAAGAATAAGTAACTTCCTTTTATATCAAGTTGCTTATTCAGAAATATCATTTATTGATAAGTACTGGCCAGATTTTACAAAAGAAGATTTTATCGAATGTATAGAAAATTTTAAAAAAGTGAGTAGAAGGTTTGGAAAAAGAGTTTAAATCAAAATTTTTAACTAGATCATTAACAGGATTGGCAATAATCCTGCCTCTTATTATTTTAATTTATTTAGAAAATTTATATTTTTTTTATACCGCTACCACTGTTATAACTTTACTTGCGATGTTTGAGTGGAGAGAGAATTCTAAAGATAAAAGTTTTACCTTGGATATTATTTCAATTCTTATATTTTTATCTCTATTGCTAACATTTTCATCTAAATTTTTATACTTCTATACTTTAAGTATTTCTATGCTATGGATCTTTTTTAGCCTTTGCTTGGTCTCAAATAATTTAAATAAGCTTACAAAGGTTTCTTTTAATAATACTTTTCTTAGATCTTTTCTGCCGTTAGGGTTTTTAGCCAGCTCAATTTTTCTTGTAAATCATGATAATTTTCTAGCAATATCTAATTTCTATCTTTTTTTAATTATTGTTTTTAATTCAGCTATTTCTGATAGTTTTGCTTATTTGGTTGGCTCTGCGTTTGGAAAAACACCTTTGTTTAAAAATATAAGCCCCAATAAAACAGTTGAGGGTTTTATCGGTGGAGTTATAGGAGTGTTAGTATTTGGACTAATTTTATCTTTACTTCTAAATCTTAATTCAATAATAATTCCTTTATTAATTATTGGATCTTTCTTTTCTTTTGCCGGTGATTACTTTTTTAGTTTCCTTAAAAGGCAAAGTGGAGTCAAGGATACAGGATCAATTCTTCCTGGTCATGGGGGTATTTTAGATAGAATAGATTCCCATCTGCCTTCTATGCCAATTCTCGTAATTTTAATTAGTTACTTTACCTAATGAAAAATATACTCTTACTTGGAGCAACAGGCAGTATTGGAGATAGTGCACTTGATGTTATTTCTCAAAATCCAGAAAGTTTGAACCTTTATGGCATGGCATTTAATTCAAATATTCAGAAAGCTGAGGTTATCTCTAATAAGTTTTCACCTAATTATATTTATATAGAAAATTCTGCAAACAAAAAAGCTTTAATTGAAGCTGTTGATACCAAGACAGAAATACTCTCTGGAAAAAATGAGCTGCATAGCTTATTAAATGATCCTAAGGTTGATGTAATTATTTCAGCTATATCTGGATTTTCAGGCCTAGAGACAACTCTAATGGCTGTAAGAACAGGAAAGACTATATTACTTGCAAATAAAGAAAGTATTGTTGTGGCGGGGGATATAATTTTACCCTTGGCTAAAGAGTTCAACACAGAAATTATACCCATAGATAGCGAGCATAATGCTATTTTTCAATGCTTAGTCGGTGAAAGGGCTATAGAGGATGTTTCTAAAATTATCATTACAGCATCTGGAGGGCCCTTTATTGATAAGTCCTTAGAAGAGCTCAGCATGGTAACAAAAGAACAAGCCCTCAAACACCCTAATTGGGAAATGGGATCAAAGATTTCAATAGATTCGGCAACCCTGGTAAATAAATGTCTGGAGCTTATAGAGGCAAAGTACCTTTTTAATTTAAATGAAAAGTTCTTTAAATTAGTTGTTCATCCTCAGAGTATTATTCATTCAATTGTTACCTATATAGATGGTTCCAGTATATGTCAGATGAGTAATCCTGATATGAGAGTTCCAATATCTCATGCACTTTCTGGGAAAAATAGATTGCCTATTAATTTCTTAGAAATTGACTTCTCTTCCTTGAATCTCACATTCCAAGATTTTCCTGAGGATAGGTCTTATATAGTTAAATTAGCAAGAGAGATATGTAATTCTGGAGGGTCTTCTGGCACCGTTTTCAATGCTGCAAATGAAATTGCAGTGATGAGTTTTTTAGAAGATAAAATAAAGTTTAATCAAATTTATGATGTTATTTATAGAACTTTTGACTTAATACCTCTGTCTAATAACTTAAGCATAGAATCAATTTACGAAATCGATAAACAATCACGCAAGGAAGCAGAGAAGGTGGTAAAATCCATCACTTAAAATAATTATGACAACACTAATATACATAGCATCCTTTCTAGTTCTCTTGGGCGTTCTAGTTACCATTCATGAGTATGGTCATTTTATAGTTGCAAGAATGTGTAAGGTGCATGTTCAAAGATTTTCTTTGGGAATGGGCCCCGTTATATATAAAAGATTAGATAAGCATGGAACTGAAATTGCCTTATCTCTTCTACCCCTTGGCGGCTACGTTTCAATGATTACTAATAAGTTAATTGAGTTAGAACCAGAGGTTAGAGAGCAATTAACAGAAGATCAGATAAAGAATACATTTGACTCAAGACCTAAATGGCAAAGAGCCTCAATAATGATTGCTGGACCATTGGCAAATTTTCTTTTATCAATTTTTATTTTCTCCATAATTTTTTTAAATACACCTGATCCTCAAACAGTCCCTGTAATCAAAGAGGTTGGGAGCTCAATAGTTCTTAAATCTTCTGATCAATTTATTCTTCCTGGCGATAGAATCTTGTCTATAAATTCTGTAAATGTAAATGAGCCAAAAGATTTAAATTTAGAATTACTTTCACTTGCCGGATATACAGGCTTCATAGATATGGGTATTAAAAGAATAGATATCAATGAAATAGTAAATATTAATATATATGTAGAGGACTTCTTACCTACTTCAGAATCTCAAACTAGGCCAGCAGATTATTTAGGCCTAATGATTGATTATAAAATGAAACCAATAATTGGCCAGACTGTATTAGGCGGCCCTGCAAGCATAGCCAATATTGAAGCGAATGATATTGTCTTGAGCATAGATAATTTAAGAGTTAATTATGCAAGTGATATTAGGAAATCTATATCAGCTATTCCAAACAGTAATGTGTCTATAAAAATCTTAAGAGATAATCTTGTAATTGATTTACCTGTAAGCGTTGGATCAATGCTTAACGACTTAGGAGAGGAGATCGGTGTATTAGGAGTCTCATTTGGTACTAAAAGGTCATTAGCACAAGCCTTTTCAAAAGGCGTATATGAGACATATAACCTTAGTATTAAGACCCTTCAGTTCATCGGAAAAATGTTGACTGGAAATATGGGAGCTGAAAATCTAAGCGGACCCATTGGCATTGCGCAAATGGCTGGAAACACAGCACAGGCAGGACTTCTTCCATTTATGTATCTAATGGCTCTTCTCAGTATTAGCTTGGGTGTTCTAAACTTATTACCAATTCCTGTTCTAGATGGAGGTCAGCTAACTCTTCTTGGTATTGAGGCAGTTCGAGGAAAGCCTTTATCAGAAAAAACAGAAAATTTTATTTATACTGGCGGTGCAGTTTTAGTTGGCGCATTAATGATATTCGCCATTTTTAATGACATCTCAAGGTTTTTTTAGGAACTCAATTGAAAACATTTAAATTATATTTACTAGGCTTCTTATTGACATCTCAACTGTTTGCATTTGAAGAATTTTTAGTTGGAGATATCAGGATAATAGGTCTTCAAAGAGTCTCTACAGGAAGTATCTTTAATATTATTCCTATAAGCGTTGGAGATAAAATTAATATCAGGAAATCATCTGATATTACCAAGTCTCTTTTTGCTACAGAGCAGTTTAATGATGTCCAAATTGGGAAAGACGGTAATACCTTAATCATTACAGTAACAGAAAGACCTTCAATATCAGCTATTGATATTTCAGGTAATAAGGCTTTAAAAACTGAGCAACTTCTAGAAAGTCTTGATGGAGTAGGTATTAAAGAGGGCGAGGTCTATAAAAGATCTACATTGGAGAAAGTTAAGTCTGAGCTAGTAAGATCTTATGCATCAAATGGAAGATATGGAGCTGGAGTTGAGATAACAGAGGTCAAAAAACCAAGGAATAGACTAGAAATAAGTATTGAAGTTGACGAGGGTAAAAGCGCTAAAATAAAAAAAATAAACATTATAGGTAATGAAATATTCACCAATGACGAACTCCTAAAAGGATTTGAATTATCTGAAGGCGCATTTTTTTCATTTCTATCTAATGATGATGCCTACTCAAGAGAAAAGCTTAGGGGTGATATAGAGTCTTTAGAGTCTTTTTATCGTGATAGAGGGTATATTAAATTTTCATTAGAGTCATCACAAATAAGCCTTTCAAGAGATAAGAAATCAATATTTATAACTTTTAATATTATGGAAGGGGATAAATATAATATTAAAGATGTAGACGTTATTGGAGATATCCCTTTTGAGAAAAATCTCTATGAAGAAATAACCAACTCTTTAAAAGACCAAACCTATTCCCAAGCTCAGATTACCGCTATAGAAGATTATTTTATAAGCGTGCTAGGTAATCAAGGCTATGCATTTGCAGAAGTTAGCGGAGAGCCAGAAATAAACGATGACTCTCAGGATGTTAAATTAATTTTTAGTATCAATTCTGGAGCTAGGACCTACACAAGAAAAATATTATTTACAGGTAATGAAATTACTCAAGATTACGTATTGAGAAGAGAGATGCGACAGTATGAAGGTGCTTGGACAAATGATGCTAGTATTGAAAATTCGAAGATAAGACTTGAGAGACTTGGTTACTTTAAGGAGGTAGCAGTTGAGACCATACCAGTTCCTGGAACTGATGATCAGGTAGATATTATCTTCAGTGTTGAGGAAGAGACAACTGGATCTGTTGGTGGGAATGTTGGTTATAGTGATTTTGGTCTTATGCTTGGCTTTAATCTTCAGGAACAAAATTTCTTAGGCACCGGTAATACAGTTGGAATAGGCATCAATCAAAATGTTTATACTAAAAGTTACAACATTTCTTTCCAAGACCCTTATGCAACAAAGGATGGAGTTAGCCTTGGCTACAATCTATATTTTAGGGAAACAGATTACGGAGAGTTTAATGTTGCAAATTATTTAACAAATTCTCATGGGATTGGAGTCCAGTTTGGCTATCCAGTATCAGATACTCAAAGAGTTGGCCTTGGTATAACATATGACAAAACTGATATTGATGTTGGAACTAGTCCTGCAAGAGAGATATGGGATTTTACAAATGCTGAAGGTAATATATTTGAAACATTGACTGCTCAAACTTCTTGGCAAAGAGTTACTCTGAATAGGGGTACTTTCCCAACAGACGGAGCCTCAACTGCATTAAGTTTTTCTTCAACGCTTCCAGGAAGTGATATAGATTACTTTAGGCTAAATATCAGGCAAAAGTATTATCAACCACTATCTCAAAACTTTGTATTTGGTTTTTCTGGAGAGATTGGCTATTTATCTGCTTTTGGTGACACAAAAGAAACTCCTTTCTTTCAAAATTTTTATGCCGGAGGCCCTAGATCTTTAAGAGGTTTTGAATCAAATACATTAGGTCCTAGAAGTACGGAAGCTCCTTGCTATCAATTTAATTACTCTGAAGGCACATGTCCAAATCTTATAGATACAGATGGTGATGGAGAATTAGATTATCCTTATTACAATCCATATGCTAATTCAAATACACAAAGAAATCCAATTGGTGGAAATATTAAGATTGAAGGAAGCTTCCAACTAATATTCAGACTTCCGTTTATTGAAGATCAAAGATCAATGAGATCAGCATTCTTCTTTGACTTTGGAAACGTCTTTTCTGATAATTGCAAAGAATATCAATTCAACTGTTATAAACCAGCTTTAGAAGATTTAAGATACTCTTATGGTGTTGGTGTAACTTGGATTACTGGATTTGGTCCTATGAGTTTTGCAATATCCAAGCCTACAAACGCTGGACAGTTTGAAGAAACAGAAGAATTTCAATTCACTGTAGGAAATGTATTCTAATTAATATAAAATAAACATCACCAATAAGGGGAAATTATGAAAAACGTATTTAAATTTTACTTGATAGCATTCTTGTTTGCTTCAGCACCAGTTTTTGCGGCAGAAGGTATAGCCGTAATAGACATGAGAACTGCTGTTTTAACAACACAGGCTGCTGCAGATGCCTTTAAGGCTTTGGAAGAAAGCGCAGACTATTCTTCAAATTTAGAAGAAGCTCAGTCGATTCAAGCAGAAAGACAGGCTATAGCTGAGAAGCTTCAAAAAAATGGCGAGACATTATCTCAACAAGAGATTACTCAAATGCAAAAAGATATTCAAGACAAAGGTAAAGATCTAGAATTTTTAGCTGGCAAAATACAGCAAGCTCAAGAAGAGACAGCACAAGCAGTTTTTGCTTCAACTGGACCGTCTATGCAAAAAATTATAGGTGAATTAATTCAAGCAAAACAAATTAAAGTGTTGCTTCAAAAGAATGACACTCTTTTATTTAGTGATCCTGCTCTTGACTTAACTGATGATGTTACTTCAATGTTAGATGTTGCAGCTTCAGAGGCTAATACTCAGTCTGAGTAGTGGCTGAAAAGAAAAGTTTTACACTAGCCGAGCTAGCAAATCTTACAAACTCTATAGTTATTGGCGACAGTTCAGCTGTCGTTGATAACTTATCAACTTTAGAGAATTCTTCTGATACTTCTATTACATTCCTTGCTAATAGCAAGTATATAAAATTTTTAAAAACTACCAAGGCCAAAGCCGTTGTGGTGCACAATAAATTTGATACAGATATTGAATTAAATTATCTCCAATCAGATGATCCTTACCTGGTATTTGCAAAGTTAAGCGCTCTCTTTAAAGAGCCCTCGTTCGAGTTAGATACTCATAGCATTCATCCAACTGCTGTAATTTCAAATGAAGCTATCATAGGAAATAATGTCTCTATCGGTGCTAATGTTTATATTGGACCGGGTTGTAACATTGATGAAAATGTAGTTATTAAACCAAACTGCTCTCTTGTTAGAGATGTATATCTTGGTAAAAATTCAATAATTCAGCATGGGGCAGTTCTTGGTTCTGATGGATTCGGCTATGCACCATCTGATGATGGTTATGTAAAAATTGAACAAATAGGTAAGTTAATTATTGGTTCAAATGTAGAGATTGGTGCAGGGTGTACAATAGATAGAGGTGCGCTTGGCAATACTGAAATACATGATGGTGTGAAGTTGGATAATCAAGTCCACCTTGCTCACAATGTAATTCTTGGAAAAAACTCTGCGATAGCAGCTTGTTGCGCAATTGCTGGCTCTACAGTTATTGGTAAAAACTTTCAAATGGGAGGTCTTTCAGGTATCTTGGGACACATCTCGATATGTGATGATGTAATAATTGGAGCTCATACTCTAATTACTAAAACCATCAAAGAATCAGGTAATTATATTGGTATAATGCCAGCTCAAAAACAGAAAGATTGGGCTAAGTCATCAATCTTTATTAAAAAAAGGATCTAGAAATGTTAGATACTAAGACCGTAGATGTAATCACTAATCTTTTACCACACAGAGAACCTTTTCTTTTTATCGATGAAATCGTAAGTATTGATCTTGGAAAAAAAATACACTGTATAAAGAACAATAGCCCTGAAGAAGATTACTTTAAAGGTCATTTTCCTGGAAACCCTATTATGCCAGGGGTTATTTTGTTAGAGACTATGGCTCAGGCTTCGGGTATTTTAGGGTTCAAAAGCATGAATAAGACACCTGAAGAGGGTTCAATTTACGTCTTTGCTGGTATTGATAAGGCAAGGTTTAAAAAGCGAGTTGGACCTGAAGATGTTGTTCACCTTTATAGTGAAATTTTAAATGAAAAAAGGGGCATCTGGAAATTTTCCTGTAGAGCCGAAGTTAACGGAGAATTGGCCTGCTCCGCAACTATTTTATGTGCAGATAGGAAGGTATAGTGAGCATCCACTCATCCTCTATTATTCACGAATCTGTAAAAATTGATCGCTCTGTCAATATCGGTCCATTCTGTACTATTGGAGAAGGTGTTGAAATTCAAGAAGGCACATCTCTTTTAAGTCATGTTGTTTTAAAAGGACCTACGGTAATAGGAAAAAATAATACTATCTACCAATTTTCAACTATCGGCGAAGATACACCTGATAAGAAATTTAACGGAGAAGATACTAAATTAATTATTGGTGATAATAATATTTTTAGAGAAGGCGTTACTATTCATAGGGGTACTATTCAAGATAAAGGCGTTACTGAAATAGGAAATGATAATCTTGTAATGGCATACGCACATATCGCACATGATTGCATCGTTGGAAATAATAATGTTTTTGCTAATAATTCAGGAATAGCAGGTCATGTTGAGATTGGTAGCTCGGTAGTTATAGGAGCGCTCACAACAGTTCATCAATTCTGTAAAATGGGCGATCATTCTTTTGCTGGAATGAACACCTCTATAACAATGGATGTCCCAGCCTATATTAAAGTTGCCTCTAACCCAGCAAGGGTTGTTGGTTTGAATGCCGTAGGAATGTCTAGAAATAATATATCAGATGAATCCATAGGCTTGCTTAAAAAAGCTTATAAAGTTGTTTATAGGAGGGAGCTGAAATTACAGGATGCACTGATAAAGCTCGATACTATGGCGGAAGAAACTAATGATCCCTACCTTGATATTTTTATTAAATCCATCAAAGTTTCCGAAAGAGGAATTTTAAGATAAGTGTCTAGTAAGCCCACTCTTAAAGTAGGAGTAGTAGCAGGAGAATTCTCCGGTGACAGGCTTGGATTAGAAATTATTAAAGCTTTAAAAGTAAGTTTTGAAGTTAAACTTTTTGGAGTTGGTGGCCCAGAGATGAGAATGCAGGGGCTTAACTCAGAATTTGATTTCAAAAAACTTCACATAATGGGCTTGATTGAGCCATTGTTAAATATAAGAGAGCTAACCAAACTAAGAAAAAACTTAATTAAAAAATTTACTGAAGAGGGAATAGATTACTTTATAGGAATTGACTCACCTGATTTTAATATGGGAATTCATAAAGCTCTTAAAAATAGAAAAGTATCTAAAAATATACAGATTGTTAGTCCCTCAGTGTGGGGATGGCGACAAGGAAGAATTAGAGCTATTGAAAAATATATAGATTTTACAGCTTGCCTATTTAATTTTGAAGATAAATTCTATAAAGAGAGGGGTTTAAATAGTATTCATTTGGGACATCCTTTTTCTGAAATTATAAAAGCTGATATTCAGGATGTTAGAGCAAAATTTAATTTAAAAGATGATACTAAATTTATATCCATTCTTCCTGGAAGTCGAGAATCTGAAATTAAAAAAATGTTGCCTATTTATATAGATTTTATTAGAAAACATAACCAAGAATCCGATAGTTATACCTATCTCATCCCAGCAGCAGATAAGGATTTAAAAGACTTAATTGAATCATATCTTCATGAAACTAAATTGCCAATAATAATTGAATGTAACTGCTCAAGAGAATTTTTATCTATCTCAGAATATTCAATAGTTACATCTGGTACAGCCTCACTTGAAGCAGCTGTCCTCGGAGCAGATCCAATTATTTGCTATAAAACCAATACTTTAAATTATTCAATTATTTCTCGAATGTTAAAAGTGAAGCATATCGGTCTTCCAAATCTGCTTCTAGATAGCAGAAGATACCCGGAGCTACTTCAAAATGAATGTACTCCAGAAAGTATATTTTTAGAGGCTAAATCTTTAGAAGACTGTCCCACGCAAAAAGGTGACAAAGTCGATATTAAAAACCTTTTAACAGGTGAAGGTTTTCTAGCAACTGCTAATAGAATTTCTTTACTTTAACAATGATAATAGCAGGGGTTGATGAAGTTGGTCGGGGGTGCTTGGCCGGGCCGGTCATTGCTGCTGCAGTAATCTTTAAAGCAAAAATATCTAACTTAGATGATTCAAAGAAGTTGAGTCCCGGTACTCGGAAGAAATTATCAACTATAATTATTCAGAATTCCTATTATGCATTTGGATCAGCATCTCATGATGAAATAGATAGTATAAATATACTTCAGGCTTCTTTATTAGCAATGAAAAGGGCTATACTAAATCTTCCAATTACACCTGATGAAGTCCTGGTTGATGGAAATCAAAAGCCGGATGTAGATCTTCCAGTTCAGGCAATAATAGGAGGTGACTCATTAATTGCTGAGATAAGTGCAGCATCAATAATTGCTAAAGTTTATAGAGATAATCTAATGATAGAATTTAATAATATATATCCAAATTATAATTTTTCGCAGCATAAAGGTTACGGAACCAAGTCCCACTTACAAAGTATTAAGGCTTTTGGTCCCTGCTTAATACATAGGAAGACATTTAAAGGTGTTGTTTAGTTAGATGAAAAATACATTTTCACATCTTAGAGTTTCCTCTGAGTACAGCATCACCCAAGGCCTATTAACTATCAATCAGATTGTAGATAGTGCTGTAAAAAACACCATCCCATCCGTTGCATTAACAGATAAATCAAATATGTTTGGTTTAGTAAAGTTTTTTAATAAATGTGAAGCTGCTGGAATAAAGCCCATATCAGGATCTTCTATTAGAGTTATATTTGACGATGATGAGCACTCTCATGAGCTTCTTTGTTTGGCAAAAACTAATACAGGCCACAAAAATTTAATGAAGATTATCTCATCAGCGCATAATAACTATACTTATCAAAGCCCAATAATAAATTTTAATGATTTAATAAAATTAAAAGATGACATTATTGTTATCTCTGGTGGTAAGGATAGTCATGTTTTCGAGCTCCTTAAAAGGAATAGGCCTAAGGACGCTGAGAAGAGAATTGATAGCTTTCTTAAGGTGTTCGATGATGATTTTATCTTAGAAGTCCAAAAGACAAATAGGTCTGATGAATTTGAATATTTTTCTAATATTCTGCCAATAGCAACAGCAAAAGGAATACCTTTAATAGCTACCAATGATGTGTTGTTTGCAAAACCTGATGACTTTGATACACATGAAACAAAAGTCTGCATTAATACAGGTAAGACCCTTAATGATCCAAATAGAGAGAAACTTTTTTCACAAGAACAATACTTCAAATCATCTGATGATATGGCAGAATTATTTAAAGGGTTTGACTCTCTTCTAGACAATACCAATGAAATATCAAAAAAATGTAATGTTTCAATCCACACTAAACAATATTTTTTACCAGAGTACCCTGTTCCAGAAGATCATAACTTTGATTCATATTTAGTTGATCTTTCAAAAAAAAGATTGCAAGACTATATTAATAATTTTAATAGCGAGAAGAATAAAATCTATACAGATAGATTGGATTATGAGTTAAATCAGATTAAGACAATGGGTTTTTCAAGTTACTTTTTAATTGTCTATGATTTTATTCAATGGTCAAAAAATAATGATGTGCCTGTAGGTCCTGGAAGGGGCTCTGGAGCAGGGTCTTTAGTAGCATTTGCTCTTGGAATAACAACTCTTGACCCTATTGATCATGGACTCCTTTTTGAAAGATTTTTAAATCCTGAAAGAGTATCAATGCCTGATTTTGATATTGATTTTTGTATGGAAAAACGAGATAAAGTTATTGACTATGTTAGTAATAAATATGGATCAAATTCTGTTTCTCAGATAGCTACTTTTGGGACTATGGCAGCTAGGGCTGTTGTAAGAGATGTTGCTAGAGCTTTAGGAAAACCATATGCAGTTGGAGATAGAATTTCTAAGATGATTCCTTTTGCACCAGGAATGACGTTAGACAAGGCCAAGGAGGATCAGCCTATTTTTGCCCAGGCTATAAAAAATGATCCAGAAGTTAAAGAAGTTGTTGATCTAGCATATAAGTTAGAGGGCATTGCCAGAAATGTTGGCAAACATGCAGGTGGAGTGGTCATAGCACCGGGAAGCATTTCAGATTTTTGTCCTGTTTATAATGACAGGCAATCATCTTCGGTAATGACTCAATACGATAAAGATGATGTGGAGAAAATTGGACTTGTTAAGTTTGATTTTCTTGGATTAAGAACTCTCACCGTAATTGATCGAGCAGTTAAGTCAATTAATGCATCTAAAAAAATGGATGATCTATTAAATCTAGATAATATCCTCTTAAATGATCCCAAAGTATTTGAGTTACTTGCCTCAGGAAAAACAATGGCTATTTTTCAACTTGAATCTACTGGAATGAGAGCTCTTATAAAAAGTTTAAAACCAACTAAGTTTGAAGAAATAACTGCATTGTTAGCCTTATATAGGCCAGGCCCTTTAAATTCAGGCATGCATACAACTTTTGTTGAACGAAAGCATGGAAAGAGCCAGGTAGTTTATCCACATGAGCTTCTAGAGCCTGTTTTATCTGAGACATATGGTGTTATCGTTTATCAAGAACAGGTCATGGAGGCGGCCAGAGTTCTTGCTGGCTACACAATGGGGCAGGCAGATATTCTTAGACGCGTTATGGGTAAGAAGAAAATTGAAGAGATGGAAGAGCAAAGAGAAATTTTTGTAAAGGGGTGTGAAGAGAAATCTATTCCTGCTAAAAAAGCTAATGAGATTTTTGAGCTAATCGAGCAATTTGCGGAGTATGGATTTAATAAATCTCATTCAGCTGCATACGCAGTTATATCTTATCAAACAGCTTTTCTTAAAACCTATTACCCAGAACATTTCATGTCGGCTGTTTTATCTACAGAGCTTGGAAATACAGATAAGATTTACGCGCTAATTCAAGAATGCAAAAGAATGAACATTAAAGTTTTAAACCCAAATATATTAACTAGCAGTAAAAGATTCCTAGTTAATAGTGACTCTGATATTGAATATGGACTCGGAGCTATAAAAGGCGTTGCTGATTCTTTTATTAAACATGTTTGTAATGTAAGGCTATCTGCCAACTTTAAAGACTTATGGGATTTTTCTAAAAAAGCAGATATCAAACTTGGAGGAAAAAAATCTCTTGAGGCTTTATCTCAGTCTGGTGCCTTTGATAGTATTGCGCCATCTAGAACTATAGCTATAGCATGTATAGAAGATATGCTTAAAGATAGTTCAAGGGCAGTAAATGGGCCTAGTGCAAAAAGTGGTGATTTATTTGCATCTATTGACGAGGATTTTGATCCATATGAGAAGTATAAAAATCTACCTGATCTTACTATGAGTGAATTGCTTTCTTTAGAAAAGAAATCATTAGGCTATTATTTATCAGGCCATCCTGTTAATGCAATTGAGACTAAAATTGAAAAGCTTAGATCAAGAAAAATAGGCGATCTAACAAATGATATAAAAAAAGCATCTCTTGTTTGTTTAATTAATAGCGCCAGACAAATCAAAGATAGAAAAGGAAATCCATTAACATTTATTAATTTTGATGATGGTAGTGGGATTATGGATGGAGTTGTAGCTAGTGAGGTCTTGGAAACATGTCATGGCATCTTAAAGGAAGGTAGCATTCTGGTTTTAAAAGGAACTATAGAAATTGATGATTACAAGTCAAAGGATTTAGGAGATGCCATGTATAGAATGAGGGTTAGAGAAGTCCACTCCCTTGATGATGAGCTTAAAAAGAAAGTAAGAGAAACAATGATAAATATTGAAAAATCCGATATATCATCTCTGGATAACCTTTCAGTCAAGCTTGGAGAAATAAAAGATGATTTTTGGGAGCATGGAAGCTGCCAATTAAATATTAAAGTTAAGACTGGTGAATCTGAAGCTATAATAAATGCAGGTGAGAGATTTAAATTTCCTCCGACTTTAATAAATTTAACGTATTTAGAAGAAATATTTGGAACAAATGCATTGGAGATATAACTTACTTTATTGTAAATAGTTTGTAATAAGAATTATGGTAGAAAATAAAAATACATCAGATGGGTATGATCCTGGTAAAAAAAACTCTGAAGATCAAAAGTTTTTAGATTTTGAGAAATCTATTCAAGATATTTCAGAGAAAATAAGTGCCCTTAGACTGGCCTCATCTAGCCTACCTGAAATTAATAAAGAAATAGTTACTTTAGAAAATCAGAGAGATGCTTTAACAAAAAAAATCTACTCAAAGCTTTCAATATGGCAAACCGTTCAAGTTGCAAGACATCCTCAAAGACCTCATACATTAGATTTCATAGAAAGAGTCTTTGATGATTTTGATGAACTGCATGGTGATAGACAGTTTGGAGATGACGCGGCCTTGGTAGGAGGGACGGCGTATCTTGAAAATATTCCTGTCATGATTATTGGTCATGAAAAGGGAAGGGAGACAGAGGAAAAGCTAAGAAGAAATTTTGGTATGCCTCAGCCAGAAGGTTATAGAAAGGCTAAAAGATTAATGCAATTTGCAGAACAATTTTCACTTCCAGTAATCACCTTTATTGATACTGCAGGCGCCTACCCTGGAATTGAGGGAGAAGAAAGAGGTCAGAGTGAAGCTATAGCTAGAAACTTGGCGGTAATGTCTGAGCTCAAAACACCCATCATTGTAGTTGTTACAGGTGAGGGCGGGTCAGGTGGAGCCCTAGCTATAAGTATTGGTGATCACTTATCAATGCTTGAGTATGCAACATATGCAGTAGCATCTCCGGAGGCATGTGCATCAATTATCTGGAGAACTCCAGAAAAAGCACCCGAAGCTGCTACCGCAATGAAGGTATCTTCATCAGAGCTTAAAAAAATTAATCTTATTGATGAGGTTATCTCTGAACCAGTTGGCGGGGCTCATAGAGATTTTGATTTAGTATCTGCAAACATAAAAGCATCACTTGTAGCCAATTTAGCTATTTTAAGTAAATACTCAATGGATGACCTTCTTGAGAGAAGATACAAAAGGCTCCTAGATATAGGTGCTTAGATCTTGATTAATCCAGAAAATTTAATAAAACATATAGATCTTAATAAAAAAATCTATATTGCTTATAGTGGAGGAGCTGATTCCACAGCTCTGCTTTATCTCTTTTCAAACTTAAGGCAGAGTCACTCTATCGACTTAGAGGCTATTCATGTTAACCATAACCTCTCTCCAGATAACAATATTTGGGAATCCCACTGTAAAAATGTATGTAATAAACTAAATATTGTTTTACATACTGAATTTGTTCATGTGCGGGTAGATGGAGATGGTCTTGAGTCAGCAGCTAGAAAGGTAAGGTATGAAGCTTTCTCAAATATTCTAAATACTGGGGAGCAGATATTGTTTGGTCACCATGCAAATGATGTGGCAGAGACTATTTTATTAAGAATGTTTAGGGGTACAGGACTGGATGGACTTGAGGGCCCTGCACTATCAAGGCCTGTTGGTAATGGAGTACTAGTAAGGCCTTTACTAGATTATACAAAAGTAGAACTTCTAGATTATTTAAAATCTAATGAGATAAGCTTTATTGAAGATAGTTCTAATTTTGAAAGTAATCAGGATAGGAATTTTATTAGAAATGACATAATTCCATTAATTGAAAAGAGGTGGCCAAATACTCCATCTAGAATCCAAGCTACTTCAGAAATTATTAGAGACAGAAATAAATCCTATTCATATTTACTAGATAAGAGCTTCAATCATTTAATTAAAAATAGAATTTCCGTTAAAGAATTAAAGAAACTAGACAGTAAAATAGTCATTGATATTTTAAGGACTTCTATTCGAGAGCAGGGCATATCTTTCCCGAGTAAAAAAATAATTAACGAGATTACCAAAACATTCCTCTCATCTAGGCCTGGACCAAAATCTGAAGTTTCATGGTCTAGAGACGATCAAGATCTTCCAGGGGGAAGAACTAATTACAGGGATGGCTATATTGTTATCTCTAAGAAGTAGGCTATATAATTATTAAAAATATTTAATAGGAAAATGATATGAGTTTCGATACCGTAGAGCTAATTAAAGCAAATAAGGTTGCAATAATAAAACTAAATAGACCAGAGCTACTTAATGCTGTGAATGAGCAATTAATATGGGATCTTCAAAAAGTAACTGCCGATGTTAGAGACGACAAGGATATTAAGGTTGTTATAATTGCTGGAGCTGGAAGAGCTTTTTCTGCAGGCGCTGATTTAAGTGAAAGTGAATCTAGCTGGGAAAGCTCTAAAGATGCTCTTATGAGGGGCTATAAACCAATTTTTTTAGATATTACCTCAATGCCTAAGCCAGTTATTGCCTCTGTTTCGGGACCTGCCGCAGGCATTGGAGCAGCAATAGCTATGTCTTGTGATCTAAGAGTGATGGCTGATAATAGCTATATACTTTCTGTTTTCAGTAATATAGCCCTAGTTCCTGATGGAGGTCTTTCATGGCTTCTTCCTAAATTTATGGGTTATGCAAAGGCATATGAGTATGCAATTGAAGCAAAGAAAATTACTGCAGATGAATGCTTGCGGTACGGTATTGCAAATAAAATTGTTTCAAGTGATGAGTTGGAAAGTAAGACTATGGAATGGGCTCTAAAATTATCTAAAAGATCATCTCAATCGTTAAGTCATACAAAAATATTAATGAGAGAGTCTCTGCATGTCAGTTACTGGGATACCTATGCGAGCGAAGCAGAAATTCAAAATGAATTAACAAGAAGCCCTCAAAACCATGAAGCAGTCTCTGCTTTTTTTGAGAAAAGAGAGCCTAACTTTGACTAGTTATTAGAAAGCTTGCTTAGCCCAACAATAATAGCTTCAAAAGAAGCTCGTGTTGTATTGGGATTAATGCCAACACCCCAGCTAGTTTTTCCGTCTTGCTCTAATTCTATATAAGCAGCAGCTTTAGCATCAGAGCCAGAAGATATGGCTGATTGATGATAGTCAGAAACCTTTATTACATCTCCAAGTTCCTTAGATAGACCGTTCATAAGAGAGTCAATTGGACCGTTTCCAGAGCCATTTATAGTTACTTCTTTTTCATTAATAAGCATCTTTAGCTCTAAATGATGCACGTCATCTTGAGAGGAGGAGTTATGACTTATATAAGAAAAGCCTCTTTTTGGAATTAAAAAATTATCTTCAAAAATTCTCCAAATTTCTGCAGTATTAATCTCTTTACCAGATTCATCAGCTAACTTTTGTATTTTTTGACTCATGCTAATTTGCAATCTTCTTGGCAAGGAAACACCGTGATCTTTTTCAAGTAAGAAGGCTACGCCACCCTTTCCTGATTGTGAATTTATTCTCACAACAGCTTCATAACTTCTTCCTAAATCAGCTGGATCTATTGGTAAGTAAGGTACTTCCCATGCTGGATCGTTAGATTCTCTCATTCCCTGGAAGCCTTTTTTTATGGCATCTTGATGTGAGCCTGAAAAGGCAGTAAAAACAAGATCTCCTGCATAAGGATGTCTTGGATGAACTGGTAGTTGATTGCAATACTCTACTTCTCGCATAACGGCATTAATATTTGAAAAATCTAATTGTGGATCGATCCCTTGTGTAAACATATTCAGAGCAAGAGTAACAATATCAACATTTCCAGTTCTTTCACCATTTCCAAAAAGAGTTCCCTCAACCCTGTCGGCACCAGCCATTAATCCAAACTCTGTGGCTGCCACAGCAGTTCCTCTATCATTGTGAGGATGAAGGCTTAAGCATATATCATCCCTATGCTGAAGATTTTGATTCATCCATTCTATTTGATCGCCATAGATATTTGGCGTTGACATTTCAACAGTTGCTGGAAGGTTGATAATTATTTTATGATCAGATGCTTCTTTTAAGATTTCAACAACTGCATCACAAACCTCCGCAGCATAATCTAACTCAGTACCAGTAAAGCTTTCAGGAGAGTATTCAAAACGCCAATCAGTATCTGGATTTTTTTCAGCAAGTTCTTTTATTTTTCTTGCACCATTAATTGCAATTTCTTTTATTCCAGCTTTATCTTGTCTAAATACAACTTTTCTTTGAAGTGTAGATGTTGAATTATAAAAATGAACAATAGCTTGAGGGATTCCCTTTAAAGATTCAAAAGTTCTCTGTATTAACTCATCTCTTGATTGAGTAAGGACTTGAATAGTTACATCAGATGGAATTTTCTTTGATTCAATAAGATCTCTTACAAAATCAAAATCAGTTTGAGAGGCTGAAGGAAAACCAACTTCTATCTCTTTAAATTTTAGGTCACAAAGGAGGGCAAACATGCGATCTTTTCTTTCAGCTCCCATTGGCTCAATAAGGGCTTGATTTCCATCTCTAAGATCTACAGAGCACCAAAGAGGCGACTCCTTAATAACCTTTGAAGGCCATGATCTATTTTCAAGTTCAATGGGCTTAAAGGCTTTATATTTGTTATTCTGATTATCCATTTTCATTAGTAAATGTTAATATTTTATCTCTATGATAACTTCAACCATCAAAACTAACCTAATCTTAAAAGAGATTGGTGTTACAAGGTATTCCCTGAGACCAGAACTAAGTCAGTTAGCTGATAAAGAAGTTAATTTTTATCAAAAAGGAAATATTTTAACATTACTTGATATGCCTTATAACGATATTTCTCAAGATCAAAAGAATTTATTAGGGGGAATTATTAATGCTATAAAGCCAATAGGCGAGATTGAGATCATGAAAACTATTAAAATAAATAAGTATGAAGATATTTCGGGGCATATTGATCAGTTTCTAGCTGTTAGCGGAATTATTATCTTTTATAAAAATAACTTTAATATTAAGACATTTCTACCAACCATAACCTCACCTAACCTGAATGAAATTTTAACAAACCCCAGCTTGAAAAAGCCGCTGTGGGAAGACATTAAGACCAAATTTATTTTTTAGTATGTTTGAAATATTTTTATTGGATAAGGCAGATCTAGACGAAGCATACGAAATTGAACTATCTACAAATCCTACACCTTGGTCTTACGAAAACTTCACCTCTTCCTTTAAGGTTGGTCACCATGGTTTAGTCTGTAAAGAAAATAACCTAATAGTGGGGTTCTTAATTTTTTCACCAATTAAGCCAGAGGCACATTTACTTAGCATTGCCGTCAAAGAAACTCATGAGAGAAAAGGTATCGGAAGTCTTCTAATTAGCTCAATGAATAATCAATGCAAGGCTATGGAGATTACTCAAGTATTTTTAGAGGTTAGGGCTGGAAATGAGAAAGCTATTTCATTTTATGAGGGCCATGACTTTTTAAAAGATGCTATAAGAGAGAAGTATTATTCAGGAGATGTTCCTGAAGACGCCTTGCTAATGTCGTTAAGTCTCTAAATCCTTCTTTCTTAACCAGTTGAGTTGCAAGCCTACAACAATTATATAAATTGCTAAAAATCCTAGATGAAATTTAATTAGGAGAGGGTCTCCTAATCCAGAAATATAAGGATCATCTACTGGAAGTCTTTGAAGAAATTCTGTTATTCCTGGAAGCATATGGAATAAAAAAGTTCCTGTATAGCTAATAGCTTGAAGGTACTTTGACCAAATTCCAAATAATTGCCAAGTCTCCATAATATAAGCTATTAAGAGTGCTAAAACTGTCAAAATACCAAGAAGATGAGCGATATTAAACCCACCGTTATTAAAAATAAATAAGGAAGATATTGCAGCAGAATAAGTTAAAGTAATATAAATTTTACTTGATAGGTGTGATTTTGAAATCACCGTGTATTTTACTAAATTATATATACCAATAACTATTGCTAAAAGAGCAGTTATTGTGTGGAACCAGCCTACGCCCGACAAGGTAAGCATTAAAGAAGCTTCACAATGTCTGATTCAATAGCTTCTGGTTTTGTTGTTGGGCTATAACGTTTAACAACTTCACCATCTTTATTAACCAAGAATTTTGAGAAATTCCACTTAATATTTTTTGTTCCCATTATTCCAGGACGCTTATTTTTAAGAAATTCATAAAATGGATCAGCATCCTGACCATTTACATCAATTTTGTTAAAAACATTGAAAGAAACATCATACTTTTCAGTGCAAAAAAATTGTATTTCTTCATTTGTTCCTGATTCTTGCCCTTTAAACTGGTTGCAAGGGAATCCAAGTATTTCTAGACCATCTTGAGCGTATTTACTATACAACTTCTGAAGTCCTTCATATTGATAAGTAAAGCCACATTCGCTAGCAACATTAACTACCAATAAAACCTTTTCTTTAAACGCACCTATTGAAACCTCATTCATTTTGGCATCTTTTACAACATGATCATAAATACTTTTAGTCATTTAGCAGCTCCTCTATATCTTTCTTCATTTTATCAGGTTCAATTTTTGGTCCAAATCTTTTGATTGTTTCGCCGTCTTTGCTAATCAAGAATTTTGTAAAATTCCATTCAATGTCTTTTGATCCTGATTCTGAAGGATTATCTTTTTTTAGAAATTGATAAATTGGAGCAACGTTATCTCCATTTACATCAATTTTATTAAATAAATTAAAACTCACATCATACCTTTCAGTACAAAAAAATTGAATTTCTTCATTTGTTCCAGGCTCTTGAGCTCCAAATTGATTACAAGGAAACCCAAGAACTTCCAAACCATTTTCCTTGTATTTATTGTGAAGATCTTGAAGTCCCTCATATTGATATGTAAGACCGCATTCGCTAGCCACATTAACAATTAATAAAACTTTATTTTTAAAGTCTTCTAAAGTGGTATCTGTCATATCAGATTTTTTAACAATCTGCCTATAGATATTTGACATAATTTTTCCCTTTTTTGTTTAAATAATCTATTTAATTTAATAGATTATTTCTCTTTTTTATTAAAGAGTTTGCAGAACCCACAACTAAATGATTCGATATTATATAATTATATCTAGTTAAGTAACAGTTAATGTAAATTTGAAAAATTTAAAAGCAGTAAGCTATATCTGGAAAAAATTCCCTGATCTCTCTAGAGATGAGCTATATGCATTAATTCATCTAAGACAGAAGGTATTCATCGTTGAGCAAGACTGTCCATATTTAGATGCAGATTTTTCAGATCAGAAAGCATTTCATTTGCTTGGTTACTATGATGATATCCTTATCTCCTATTTGAGAGCTTTCCCTCCAGGAATAAAATATGAGGGTTCATCTTTAGGTAGAATTGTTGTTGATATTTCCAAAAGAGGTGAGCAATTAGGACAAAGCCTTACAGAGGAGGGTATTTCTTATCTTAGTGAGCATTATCCTGATATTGAGATTGTTATTTCAGCTCAGCATAGGTTAGAAACCTTTTATAGTGAGTTGGGTTTTACTTCTAGAGGCGATGTTTATTTAGAAGATGATATTGACCACATACAGATGTTTCTTTTGCCAACTCAAACTATTCAATAATTTGCTGCTTAAATAGCAATGTATGTATCTCTTCGGTTATAAAAGGAGCAAATGGATGCATCATTACTAATATTTCTTTCAGCATAGGTCTTAGGTTGTCAGTCTCACCTGACTTTTTACATTCCTCAATATATACATCACAGAACTTACTCCAAAAGAACTCATAAACCTCATTGATAGCAAAATCTAATCTGTAGTCTTCTATATTTTTTTGTATTTTATTCTTTGTCTTTTGAAATTCATCCATTATTAATTTATCTGAGTCAGTTTTAGGATCAAAAGACTCATTACCTAAAGGATACCCATTAATAAATCTTGCGGCATTCCAAACTTTAGTGCAGAAATTTCTATAACCTTTTAATCTACCAAATTCAAAACTAATATCTTTGGTATGTGTTGCTAAAGAAAAGAATGTCATTCTAAGAGCGTCAGTTCCATATGACTCAATCCCTTTAGGGAATTGATTTCTTGTTTTACGTTCAATTTTTTGAGCAATTTTTTCTTGCATCAAGTTAGCAGTTCTTTTTTCTACTAGCTCATTTTGTGATATGCCATAAATAAGATCTAAAGGATCTATGACATTCCCTTTAGATTTTGACATCTTTTGCCCATTTTCATCTCGAATAAGGCCAGTCACATAAACATCTTTGAATGGTATTTGATCTGTAAATTCTAGACTCATCATCATCATCCTTGCCACCCAGAAAAAGATAATATCAAAACCAGTTACTAGCAAAGATGTAGGAAAATGTTTCTTAAAATCGTCAGTCTCATTTGGCCAACCCATTGAGGCAAAAGGCCATAAGCTAGAAGAAAACCAAGTATCCAGAACATCATCGTCTTGTTTTAGTTCTCTATTATCTAAGTTGTATTGAGTTCTTACCTCTTCTTCACTATGCCCTACATAAACATTTTCTTCAGCGTCATACCAAGCTGGTATTCTGTGACCCCACCATATTTGCCTGCTAATACACCAATCTTGTATATTATTCATCCAATTAAAATATGTTTTGTCCCAGTTTTGAGGGTGAAATTTTACCTCACCATTATTTACAGCTTCATTAGCTCTAGCTGCCATTTCAGATGTTTTTACATACCATTGATGACTCAATTTTGGCTCTATAACAACATTAGATCTTTCGCCTCTAGGAACACTTATATGATGTTTTTCTTCTTTTTCTAAAAGAGATAGCTCAGTTAGTTTTTCTACAACAAGTTTCCTTACTTTAAAACGATCAAGATTATTAAAAGGAGCTGGTACATTGTTATTTGTCCAAGCATCATCATCGAATATATTTATAGGCTCAAAATCACTATCAACATCGGAGCTCTTAACTTGACCATCTACTTCATACAACGAGTATTTCTTACCAATCTCATAGTCATTAAAATCATGCCCAGGTGTTATTTTTAAGCAACCAGTTCCAAATTCCATATCCACATAACTGTCACCAATAACTGGTATTTTTCTACCAACAAAAGGAAGGATTATATTTTTTCCAATCAGATGGTTGTATCGATTATCTTCAGGGTTTATTGCAATTGCCATGTCACCAAACATGGTTTCTGGTCGTGTCGTTGCAACAGTTATAAAGTCTTCACTTCCTTCTATTGGGTACTTTATATGCCAAAGCAACCCATCTTTCTCCTGTCTAATAACCTCTAAATCAGAGACTGCTGTTTTTAAGGATGGATCCCAATTAACAAGTCTATAGCCTCTATAGATCTTTCCCTTTCTATGCAGTTCTACAAAAGCTTTAATAACAGCTTCATTAAAATCATCATCAAGTGTAAATCTATATTTTTCCCAATCTACTGTATTTCCAAGTCTTTTAATTTGTGAGGTAATTTTTTCTTCTGAGTAATTCTTCCAAGACCAAACTTCTTCAAGAAATTTTTCTCTACCTAGGTCTTTTCGAGTTATATCTTTTTTTGCTAAGTTATTTTCAACAACCATTTGCGTAGCAATCCCAGCGTGATCACTTCCTACCTGCCAGTATGAATCCTTACCAGCCATATGATTATATCTGGTATAGAAATCCATAATAGCGTATTGAAAGCTATGACCCATGTGTAAAGTACCAGTGACGTTTGGAGGCGGGATGACTTGAGAGAAGGACTCTTTAGAACTCTCATTCCTTACCTTTCTCTCAGACCAAACCTTCGCCCACTTTTCTTCTATCTTGATAGGGTGGTACTGTTTATCCATATTCTCAGAATCTTTTTATTTTAGTTTTTTACTTAGTAGTAATTCACTTAAAAGTGGAACAGGCCTTCCTGTTCCAGCTTTAACAGGAGAGCTATGCGACGCAGTCGCAGCTATATCTATATGAGCCCATTTATAGTCATTAGTAAATTTAGATAAGAAAGCAGCAGCATGGATGGTTCCAGCCTCTCTTCCCCCACCTATGTTCGCTAAATCAGCATAAGATGTTTTTGTACATGACTGATGCTCATCCCAGAGCGGAAGCTGCCAAGCTCTATCACCTGATTCTTCTCCTGAGCTAATAATCATATCAGCAAGATGCTGGTCATTTGCCATAACTCCACTAGCATGTCTTCCAAGGGCAACCACAACTGCACCTGTAAGAGTGGCCATATCAATAACATAAGAAGGTTTATATTTTCCTACAAATGTAAGAGCATCTGCTAGGATTAATCGCCCTTCAGCATCTGTATTTAAGATTTCAATTGTTTGACCAGACATTGAAGTTACAACATCACCTGGTTTGGTAGCAGTTGATGAGCACATATTTTCTGCACAAGCCATAACTCCTACAACATTAACATTAGCATCTAATCTGGCTAAGGTAGACATAACTCCAAATACTGTTGCAGCACCACACATATCCCATTTCATTTCATCCATACCAGGACTTGGCTTGATTGAAACGCCGCCAGTATCAAAGGTTACCCCTTTACCGACAAGTGCAATAGGTTTCTCTGAAGGCTTGCCCCCTTTATATTCTATAACCATCATTCTAGCTGGCTCTTTACTTCCTCTGGAAACGCTAAGGAATGAGCCCATGCCTAGTTTTTCCATATCTTTTTCATTGAAAGATTTAACTTTTAATTTAGGGAAATCCTTAATCATGGCTTTGACCTTGTTTTCAATGATTACAGGAGTGCAATGATTTGCAGGGAGATCGCCAAGATACTTAGCAGTATTTACGCCTTCGCCAATAGCATACCCTTTCTTAGCAGCCTGTTTTGCCTTTGCAAGGCTGGCTCCTGATAATCCGGTAGTCAATATGGTTAATTTTTTTACAGATGGCTTCTTTGCTGTTTTATTTTTTGTTTCAGAAAAGATGTAAACATTTGATTCTATCGTTTTAGCTATCATTTCAATCATCCATAGAGAATCCTTACCTTCAGGGCAGGCAGTTCCAAACATAATTGATATATCTTTAGCACTTAATTGATTTCCTCTTTCTGCAATTGTCTTGTACATGCTCAACCACTTGTGCATTGGAGTATCCTTTTCCAAACCTTTAACTAAAAGAATATTTTCTGCTGCAATATCATTTACCTTAGGAATTAACATAGAAGATCCAGCCTCTTTTAAATGAGAAGCTGTTGTTTTTGACAAGTAGCTTTTAGATGCTTTGTCTAGCTCTTTAAAAGATGGATCATTTTTAGTATCTTTATTGATTACCAATACAAGCATGCCTGTCTTTAAACCTTTTAAACTAGTCATTGATGTATCTTGTAATGAGATGTTATTTAAAACTTTATATGCCATTTAAGGTCTCCTATTTATAGAATTTACTGATAAGATAAATATTGTAATGCATCATAGTTCCCAAGGCATGTATAAAAAAAATATTCTTTCAAAAAGTCTGAATATGGAGGTTCTTAAATCTTCACTTAGCATCCTATTGATTTTCTTTCTTTTAGTTGTTGGTTCACGAGTTGTCAGCTATTTTGAGCAGGCAGCGGAAGGTTACTTAGACCCTAGTATTATAATGAGCGTTGTTGCACTCAGGTTTCCAGACTTTATAACTCTTTTAATTCCTTTGTCATTTTTTCTTGGAGTTCTAATTACCGTTAGCAGACTTTATGCTGAAAGAGAGATATATGGATTTTTTTCTATAGGACTTGCCCCAATTGACTTGGTTAGATTTCTTGCACCTCAAGCAATTATTTATTTTGTCTTAACTCTATTGCTAAGTTTGTATATAGCTCCATACACAAAATCTTTATCTCAAGAGCTGCTTTCAATAGATTCATTTGAAGAGCAAATTGACTCACTTCAATCTAAAAGATTATTTTCTCTTAAGGATGGAAATGGTTTTATTTATGTTGAGGATGCAGAAAATGGATATTTAAAAGGCATTAAATTATTTCAACCAAATAAAGAAAACTCTTTTTTAGTTTTAGCAGATGAATTAATAGTTAAAGAAAATGGAGCTAATCTGGATCTAAAATTTTTAGATGGTTCTTTATATAAAGGTATTTTTTCTAATTCCTCGCAATTAGTTTCAACTTTTGGTGAGTTTAAATTATCATTAGACGGAGAGGCGAGTAAGGGCTCAGAAGTGAGCTTGTCAAAGATATTTGATTATTCATCTAGCTCAGATAATGCCTCTCTTCAATGGAGCATATCAATACCCATTACCATAATAATCCTGCTTTTTATGGGTGTTTATATGGGAGCAGTCAAGCCAAGACAGGGAAGATTTTCAGTAATACTTCCGGGCATGCTGGTTTATGTAATGTATCTAAGCCTTTTAATTTATGGAAGAGAGTCTATCTCAGATAATAGTATTTCAAGTATTGGTTTGTGGTGGGTGCATCTACTTTTTTGTCTATTTTTATTATGTTATATATTTAGAGATAAGATTAGTTTTCATAATTCTACTGCCGTAAGTATAAGAGAGAATACTTATTTAAAATATTCTACTGGCTTCATTTTATTTCTTCTATTGTTATGGCTGATAATCTAATGAAGATATTTAATAAATACCTTATTAAGAGATCATTTTTTATCTCATTTTTCATATTTATAATCTTTGCCTTGCTTGATTTAGTTTTTAATTTTATTTCAGAGTTAGAAAATCTTTCAGATGCCTATACATTTATTTCTGCTTTAAAATTTGTTTTTCTATCCATGCCTCATAGCGCAATGAACTTCCTAGAAGGAGCATGTTTATTGGGCGTTATGATTTCTCTTGGTATTTCTCATCAAGAGGGAAATCTTAATGTTCTTAGGTCTAGTGGTAAATCACCAATTCAAATTATTACTATCAGCTCTTTAGGGCCAATGATTTTAGTTTTTTTCTTTCTAGTAGCAGACGAATTCTCTTTTAGAGAAATACATTTAAATACCCAGGTTGAGAGAAGCTTAAAATTAAGTAATAACCAAGATACATCTTCCAATGCTCAATGGGTAAAGGATGATAATTCATTAATAAGTTATACCAATATAATTGGGGATACTATTTTTAACGTAAAGTTTATTAAATCTGCACAAAATGAAGCCTTGTACTTTACAACATCAAACTCTGCAAAAATAAGCAAGGGTGGGGTTTTGTTCGATGATACATTTCAGTCTTATAGCTTTAATGCTCAAAGTAATGTCAATATATTTGAAGATTTTTCTTTTCCCTTGGTCGCTAGAGTTTCTTTTAAAGATATTGAAAATCTTGGCCTTGGAGATATTAGAAAATATCAAAAAATTCTTATCGAGGACCTGTCAACAGAAGACCAGCTATTTAAATTACATCTGGATAAATCTTTTTATAAAAGAATATTTTATCCATTTTCAATCTTGGCAGTAATAATATTTTTTGGGTCTTTTATATTTAGCTCCCTGCGTGATTCCTCGCCTGCATCTAGAGTAGTCTTGGCAGTTGTTGGGGGGTTTGTATATAGAGTAATTCAAGATTTTTCAATAAGCCTCTTTATTTCTTTTAGTTATCCAATCTTAATTGGTGTGATTGCACCAGCAACTCTATTATTAATAGCTAGCAGCTATTCTTATAAAAAGATTTAAATAGACCTTAGACTAGTCCCAGATAAAGTATCGCTAATTGAATGCCCCTTTGAAGAAAAGTATATTTGAAGAAGCGGAAGTCCAGCCAAGCTAAATATAAAAAGATTTGCTATAAATCTAATTGAAGCTTGTTGTAAATTTACACTACCACCATCTATGCTATAAATTTCTACTTTCCATATGGCCATTCCTAGAGTTTTATTTCCATGAATCCAAAAATAACTATAGAAAGCCCAGGTGCTAATAAGAACAATTAAAAGCCCTAGCCATTGGTTTAATATTTCTCCATCATTCATCCATAAAGCAATAGAACCGACACCAAACCACACGCCTAGTAAAAGTAAGAAATCATAAATGGTTGCCGCAATCCTTTTTAATGGAAAAATGATGTGGGATTCTTGATTCATTTTGCTATAGTAATTAAATTACTTAAAAGAATAAATCATTATGAATAAAGATACTGGATTTTTTGGTCACCCAATCGGGCTTAGAACATTATTTCTTACAGAAATGTGGGAGAGGATGTCTTACTATGGAATGAGAGCTTTGCTGGTACTTTATATGACAGGTTCACTGGCAGGATTTAATCCTGGGATGGGTTTGTCTGCAATGGATGCAAATGCAATATATGGAATATACGTTGGGATGGTTTATTTCATGGTAGTTCCAGGAGGTTGGATTGCTGATAATATTCTAGGGCATCAGAAGGCAGTTCTTCTTGGCGCAATCATAATTGCTCTTGGTCATTTCATCCTCGCTATTCCTGTTGAACAAACATTTTTTCTAGGCTTGGTTTTTGTTGTTTTAGGAACAGGTCTTCTAAAAGGAAATATCTCAACAATAGTTGGTAACCTATATGATGAGGATGACAAGAGAAGAGATTCAGGTTACACAATCTTCTATATGTCTATCAATATTGGCTCTACTTTAGGATTCTTAATTTGCTCTTATCTAGGAGAAAAGATAGGTTGGCATTACGGTTTTGGCGCAGCAGGTATAGGCATGGCTTTTGGAGTATTTCAATATATTAGATTCAGACATCTTTTAGGCTCAGCCGGTGAATTTCCAAATGACATGGAAGAATCAAAGAGAGCAGGGTATGTTAAATGGACTAAGTTAAGTTTAGCTTTAATGTTTATTGTTATTGGCTGTGGTTTGTTTGGTCTTATTGCAATTGAACCAAGAGTTTTCGCTGAAAATTTTGCTTACTTCCTGACAGTAGTTGCCGGTGCATACTTTCTTTACTTATATACTTTTGCAGGTCTTTCAACTTCTGAGAAAAAAAACTTGCTACTCCTGTTTGTTTTATTTATAGGTGCAGCTGCTTTCTGGTCAGGCTTTGATCAATCAGCAAGCTCATTAAGTATTTTTGCAAGAGATTACACAGATCTATCTGTAGCAGGTTTTATTATTCCAATAGGATGGCTCCAGTTTGCTAATCCAATTTTTGTTGTAACTTTTGCTCCGATCTTTGCGGGAATTTGGGCTCATTTAGCAAGAATAAATATGGATCCATCATTGCCTATTAAATTTGCTATTGGCCTTATATTTATGGCAATAAGTTTTATCGTTATGGTTTATGCGGTTCAGCTAGCAATGGTTTCAGCTCCAGTTGGAATGAGATGGCTTCTGCTTACATACTTACTTCAAACATGGGGAGAGCTTGCTTTATCACCAATTGGTTTGTCTGCTTTTTCTAAGTATTCACCAAAAAGATATATGGGCCAAATGTTTGGCTTATGGTTCCTAGCATCTGCAATTGGCGGAGTGCTTGCAGGGCTACTAGGTGGAGATGCAACGGTTGATGGGTTGAGCTCAGTTCAGCCAATATTCACATTTATGATTCAGTACTACGCTGTTATAGCGGTCCTATTAATCGCAATGTCGTTTGTATTTAAATCTAGAGAAAAAAATTCTTAAGAGTTAAGAAAATTTTGAATTAAGGCCTTTAAGAATATCTGTATAGATATTTTTAAGGGTCCATAATTCTGATATTTTTATATGCTCATCTATTTGATGAATAGTATCGTTTAAAGGCCCAAGCTCAACAATCTCTGTGCCCATTTTTGCGACAAACCTTCCGTCTGATGTGCCCCCTTTAGCATTTAAGTCTGGAGTGTAGCCAGCAATATTTTCAATTGATTTTACAACCACATCTTTCAAGTTATCTTCTGTTGTCAGGTATGGAAGTCCGCTCAGTCTCCAGTTAATTTCATATTTTATATTTAATTTTTTAAGAATAGATTCAAACTCATCAACTAATGTTTCTTGAGTAGACTCAGTCGAGTATCTAAAGTTAAAAAACATATCCAACTCACCAGGAACAACATTTTTAGCTCCTGTTCCAGAATGAATATTTGATATTTGGAAGCTGGTGGGTTGAAAAATGGCGTTGCCGTTATCCCATACTGTATTCTTCAGCTCAACTATTACATCGCTTGCTGAAAATATTGGATTATTTACGTTTTCTGGATAAGCAATATGTCCTTGTTTACCTAATATTTTTAAAGAACCACCTAAAGACCCTCTTCTTCCAATTCTGACACTGTCACCTATTTTTTCATATGAAGTGGGCTCGCCAACAAGGCACAAGTCAATTCTTTCATCTCTTTCGATCATGTCATCCACTATCTTATCTATAAAGCCATCTACAGCATCTCCCTCTTCATTAGATGTTAATAAAATAGCAATCCTAAAATTAAGATTTGGGCTTGAAGCAAAGAACTCATCTAATGATTCTAAGAAAGCTGCAATTGACCCTTTCATATCAGCCGTTCCTCTTCCATATAAAAGATCTCCTTGAATATGAGCAGAGAAGGGCGGGTAGGTCCACTTATCGACAGGTCCGGTTGGCACTACATCAGTATGCCCAAGGAAGCAGAATAATTTTCCTTTATCACCAAAAGTGGCATAAAGGTTTTCTACATTTAAATAATTAATTCTTTCGCAATTAAAATTTAATCTATCAAGTCTTTCTTCAATAATATCAAAGCAACCTTCATCTTTTGGGGAAAGAGATTCTATCTGTATAAGATCCTGAAGAAATTTAATCATTTGAATGCAATTCCGTATTTAATTCCACTGATGATTTATTTGGCCTTGCTATAACTGCTCCATTTAAAGAGTTCCTTATAAACACCAGATTAGATAAGCCGGATAATTCTGCGCCTTTATAAATACCTTTAGATGAATTAGTTTCATCAAATAGCTCTATTTTTGTTCCACCAGTAATATATAAACCAGCTTCAATTATACAATTATTTCCAAGTGGGATGCCAAGACCAGAATTTGCTCCTAGTAAACAATTTTCACCAACTGAAATCTTTATATTATTGCCACCAGACAGTGTCCCCATAGTACTGCATCCACCGCCAAGGTCTGAGTTATTACCAATAACAACCCCAGCTGATATTCTTCCCTCTATCATAGCTTTCCCTAAAGTGCCGGCATTAAAGTTAATAAAGCCTTCGTGCATAACCGTTGTACCTTCTGCTATATAGGCCCCAAGCCTTACCCTTGATGCATCTGCTATCCTGACATTTTTCGGGATGATGTAATCAGTTAAGCAAGGAAATTTATCAAGCGATCTAACATAAAGGTTTGTATTTTTTTGCTTAGATTCAAGCAATTTTTTATCAATTTCATCTATAGAAATAGGTCCATGATTTGTCCAAGCAACATTTGGAAGAGCGCTAAACATTCCATCAAGGTTAATAGAGTTGGGAAGAACAAATTTATATGAAAGAAGGTGAAGCTTAAGATATGCAGAGCAGACATCTTTTACATCTGAATTAAGGTCATTCTCATCCCATGAAATTTCTATAATCTCTTTAGAGGAGCTAACTTCTCCCAAGGAATGAATGTCTGTTGTTTTGCCGTCAAAATTAATAATAGGAAAAAATACATCAAGAATATCTCCAGCAGATGATTTGGTTGCTATTCCTGTTGCAGTAATTTTCATTTTATTATTATAGTTTGTACTAAACGTAATTTATATAAGTTCTGTGAGTGCTTTCGTAATTTTTTGTATTTTTACTTTAGATACGCTAGATAAGGTCATGTCTTCTATCTCAAAAGTATCCTCAACCCTATCTCCTAGAGTATTTATTCTAGCTGAATAAATAGAAGTACCATTTTCATTAAGTACTTTTGCAATCTTTTCAAGCAAACCAGGACTATCAAGAGTTTCTATAGTCAAAAGATTTCTTTTTTTTACTTTATCTTCCACATTCGTTACGTAAAGAATTTTTTTAAAGCTCTTTAGGTTTTTTTCTTTCTTAGTAGATTTCTTGAAAGTGGAATAGTTTTTAAAGTTATCTAAGATTCTATCTTTAACCTCTCTTAACTCTGAGCTGTTCAGTGCTCTAGTATGGTGAGAAAATTTTGTTATAAAGGTATTTGCTGCAATCCCATTATTACTACTAGTTGATATATTTGCATCAATAACCTCTAACCCAGATAGATCTAATATTTTTACAAGTTTTAAAAATAACCCGTCTGAGTTATCAACCTTGATAAAAATTTCTATTAAATCTTCAAAACATCTCCTACAGCCTACAACGGGTTCGCCAAGCCTCCCCTTTAATACGAGACCACTTTGCCATTTAAGCTTGTCAGAATTATTTTTATTAAAATATTCTGCATCAAATAAATCAAGGTAATCATTTATAGAACCTAATTGGGCCCCATTAAAAATTTTTAAAACATTAGCCTTTCTATCTGCTGCAATTTCATTTGATGTTTTAATAGGTTCTTTATTTAATTTAGATCTGGTTAATAAAAATAGGTCTCTTAGAAGGCTATGTTTCCACCCATTCCATAGTGCTGGGTTTGTCGCTCTTATGTCATTTACCGTTAAAAGGTATAGATAATTCAATCTTTCAGTATTTAATACTAATGCTGCAAAGGAGTTTATAGTTTCTGGGTCTGAGATATCTTTTTTCTGAGATATTGATGACATTTCTAAGTGATTTAATACCAGCCACGAAACTAAATCAGCATCTGCAACTGACAGGCCAATTTTTTTAGCAAAATCAAAACTTATTTTTGCACCTATTTTAGAGTGATCCCCTCCCTTGCCTTTGCCAATATCATGAAATAGACCTGCTAAATAAAGGACTTCAATTTTCTCTAATTTATTTATCAACTCGAATTCAAGTTCAAAACCATTTTGGCAAGCTATTTGCATTTGACGCATATTTCTTAAAACTTTAAAGGTATGCTCATCAACGGTATAGACATGAAATAAATCAAATTGCATTTGACCAATAACATCGCCAAACTCTTTGATGTAAGCCTGCAGAATGCCGAGGTTTTTCATAGTCTTTAACATCGATGATAGGTTATATTTCGATCTTAAAATTCTTAAGAACTGAGCTGAGGTATAGCCATCATTCCTAAAATTATCATCAATTAAGTAAACATTTTCTTTCAACAAAATTTTTGTTGGAGTATCAATTGAATTAATTTTTTTATTTTTACCAATGTAAATAAAAATATCAAAGATAAGGTTTTTTCTTTTGGACATATTCCCATTTTTTATTCCTATCTTATTTCCTCTTACATAAAATTCACCGTAGCTTTTTGTTAAAGTGAAGGTCGTGCTTTCCCTATAACTCTCAAATATTAAATTATTAAAATTTGAAAGATTTGATGCATTCTCATAATATCTTTGCATCATTAACTCAACTGTTCTTTTATTGGTAGCACCTTTTAGTTGGGCCTGTTTGGATATTTCAATTTGAGATTCAAAGCTCAATCTATTTTTCTTAGTTGTTATGTTTGTTGCAAAACGCATTACTTTAATAAAATTATATGAATCAACAGCAGAATCTATCTGATCAGCAAATTCTTTTGATTTTTTTATATCCTCATAATTAATAAAATTAAAACAATGCTGAAGAATCCATAGAGCCGTTTGAAAGTCTCTAAGTGCCCCGGGAGATTCCTTTAAATCTGGCTCTAGGTTGTACTGTGTTGAAAAGAACGACTTGTATCTTTCTTCTTGTTCATTATATTTGGCATTAAAAAATTTTTTCTTACCCCAGGACCTGCTGAGAATATCATTTACTTTGATATCAATATCAGGACTTGAAATTAAAGATCTCCTAGTTAAGTATGATGTAAATTCTACTGGGTCTTTTCCGGCAACCTTTTTAATGTCTTGAATAGTTCTTACAGAATGGCCAACCTTCAGGCCTACATCCCATAGCTTCGCAATATATCTTTCAAGACCTTCTGTATTTTTAGAATTTTTATTATGCTGAACTATTGAAAGATCGACATCTGATGAGGGAAACATTTCCCTTCTTCCAAACCCGCCATTTGCGTATATTGAATATTCTGAGGAGAGATTAAATTCATTAAAATTTGTAATAACAACTTTCTCAATTTCATCTGAGTGGCCTGCTAAATATTTATTAACTAGAGCAGGTTTTTTATAAATCTTAGAAAAATTTCTCCAAAAACTTTCATTAATGGCTGATTCTTTAAAGGTCATATAGATTCATTAATTCTTTTCGTAAGAACTTCAACTCCATCACTTCTCACTGCTAATGTATGTTCCCATTGAGCAGAGTTCCTTCCGTCTTTTGTTTCAACAGTCCATTCATCTTTTAATGTTTTACTATATTTTGATCCTTGATTAATCATCGGCTCAATAGTGAAGCACATGCCTTCTTGTATTTCTAAACCACGCCCCGGTTTTCCATAATGAAGTATTTGAGGATCTTCATGATAAATTTTTCCGATTCCATGGCCGCAGTAATCTTCAACCACGCTGTAGTAATTAGATTCAGCATGTTTCTGGATAGCGTAACCTATATCTCCAAGATATGCCCCAGGCTTAACAACTTCTATAGCTTTGTAAAGGCATTCCTGTGTTACTTTCACTAGTCTTTCATTATGAGGCTTACATTTCCCAACAAGATACATTTTAGAAGTATCCCCATGCCAGCCATCTTTGATAACCGTTACATCTATGTTTAAAATATCACCTTCTTTTAGAATTCTACTTTCATCTGGTATTCCGTGACAAATAACCTGATTAATACTTGAGCATATGGTTTTTTCAAATCCCCTATAGCCTACATTCGCTGGAATAGCCTTCTGAATATTTACAATATGTTCATAACATCTTCTATCGAGCTCTTCAGTTGAAATACCAGGGGCAACAAATGGTTCAATCATTTCAAGAACTTCAGCTGCAAGCCTTCCAGCAATTCTCATTTTTTTTATATCTTCTTCAGATTTTATTGATATTTCCATATTTATTTAACTTTTTAAATAGACATCAGAGCACTAAGTCTATAAAGTACAGTTTTAATGCAAGCACGAAAATTCAGCTCATTAAAACCCAAAATTTCTTTAAATAGATACTCTTACTTTTTTCAACTATTTTCTTCAAAAAGGAGAGTTTTTTAATGTCCTTTAAATCTATTTTAGCTCTAGAAGATGGAAGTATATTCTATGGAGAGGGGTTTGGTGAAGAAAAATATGCAGTAGCTGAGATTGTATTTAATACCTCCATGACAGGTTATCAAGAAATAATCACTGATCCATCTTATAAAAAACAAATTATTACATTCACGCATCCGCATATTGGCAATACTGGTATAAATGATGAGGACAATGAATCTTCAATGATCCATGCATCAGGAATTGTTGTAAATAATTTGTGTACAAAGCCTAGTAACTGGAGATCTAATAAAAGCTTAGAAACTTTTTTAAATGATCAGGGTGTTATTGCTATATCTGGAATCAATACTAGAAAATTGACTAAGGTTTTAAGAGATAAAGGTTCTATGAAATGCTGTATTGGCTCTCTTTCAAAAATATCTGCAGAAGATGCTGTTAAAAAAGCTAAGAGTTTCTCTGGGCTTAAAGGCCTTGATCTTGCAAGAGATGTTTCAACAGAGGTAAGTTATAAATGGAGTGAAGGTGTATGGCCAGATTACAAGCCATCTAAATATTCCCATCCCATAGTTGCCTACGATTTCGGAGTTAAGACTAATATCTTGAGACTATTATCAGATAATCTAGGAGAGGTAATTGTTGTAAATGCTCAAACTTCTTTTGAAGAGGTTATGAAGCTTTCTCCAAAAGGAATTTTTCTTTCTAATGGCCCTGGAGATCCAGAGCCTTGCACTTATGCAATTGAAAGTATTAAAAAATTTCTTGAAGTTAAAATACCTATCTTTGGAATTTGTTTAGGACATCAACTCCTTGCTCTTGCCGGTGGGGCGAAAACTTATAAAATGAAGTTTGGTCATCATGGAGCAAATCATCCTGTCCAAAATATCTCATCCTCAGAGGTAATGATAACCAGTCAGAACCATGGTTTTTCTGTAGATGAGAGGTCTTTACCCGATAACATAAAAGTTTCGTACATATCCTTGTTTGATAATTCGCTACAAGGCATTGAATTTGACAATGCTCCTGCCTTTGGCTTCCAGGGCCATCCAGAAGCAAGCCCAGGACCTCAAGAAATTCAAATTTTGTTTAATAAATTTAGCTTAATGGTGCATGAATATGCCAAGACGTAAGGATATAAAATCTATTTTAATTATTGGAGCGGGTCCTATAATTATCGGTCAGGCATGTGAGTTTGATTACTCCGGTGCACAAGCTTGTAAGGCTCTTAAGGATGAGGGTTTTAGAGTGATACTTGTTAATTCAAATCCTGCAACAATAATGACTGATCCCTTGCTAGCAGATGCCACATATATAGAGCCCATTCATTGGAAATCAGTAGAAAAAATAATTGAGAAAGAAAAGCCTGATGCAATTTTACCAACTATGGGAGGGCAAACAGCACTAAATACCGCCTTATCCTTAGACAAAGAGGGTGTTTTGGAAAAGCATGGAGTTATATTAATTGGCGCCAATAGAGAGGCTATTGATAAAGCAGAAGACAGACAACTTTTTGATGAAACCATGAAGGCTATTAATATAGAGACTCCAAATTCGGGTATTGCCCACTCTATGGAAGATGCTTTATTAGTGCAAAGCAGAATTGGCTTCCCTTGTATTATTAGACCCTCTTTTACTATGGGCGGAACTGGGGGCGGCATTGCATATAATATTGACGAGTTTAAGGGTATATGTGAAAAAGGATTAGAACTTTCCCCAACAACTGAACTTTTAATTGATGAGTCTTTAATAGGCTGGAAAGAGTTTGAGATGGAGGTTGTAAGAGATTGTAAAGATAATTGTATTATTGTCTGTTCTATTGAAAACTTAGATCCAATGGGTGTTCATACCGGAGATTCCATTACCGTTGCTCCTGCTCAAACACTCACAGATAAAGAATATCAAGTTATGAGAAATGCCTCTTTTAAAATTTTAAGAGAAATTGGAGTTGATACTGGAGGATCAAATGTTCAATTTGCTATAAACCCAGAAAACGGAAAGATGGTTGTTATAGAAATGAACCCTAGAGTGAGCAGATCTTCAGCCCTAGCATCAAAGGCAACAGGCTTTCCAATTGCCAAGGTTGCAGCGCTTCTTTCAGTTGGGTTTACCTTGGATGAATTAAAAAATGATATAACCGGAGGCTTAACACCGGCATCCTTTGAGCCAAGTATCGATTATATTGTTACCAAGATGCCAAAATTTGCTTTTGAGAAATTTCCTCAGGCAAGCTCAAAACTAACAACTCAAATGAAGTCAGTTGGCGAGGTTATGGCGATAGGCTCGAACTTTCAGGAATCTCTGCAAAAAGCAATCTGTAGCATGGAAGAAGATCTTGACGGATTAAATTCAATGTTTAAATCTATCGAAGAATCAAATCAAGAAGAAATTCAATATGAATTAACATTTCCAGGACCGAAAAGATTATTTTATGTTGCTGATGCAATAAGGACCGGCTGGAGTTTAGAAAAAATATATGAGCTAACAAAGATTGATCATTGGTTTTTAGATCAGATTAAAGAGATTGTAGATATAGAAGAAGCTCTGAAAGAAAAAAAAATTAAAGACTTAACTAAAGAAGAAATTCTTCCTTTAAAAGAAAAAGGCTTTTCTGATTCTAGAATAGCCAGAATGATTAATTCAACTGAAGGCGATTTTAGAAAATATAGAATTGACAATAAAGTGACTCCAATCTTCAGAAGAGTTGATACTTGTGCCGCTGAATTTGCTACCTCAACTTGTTATATGTACTCAACATATGGAGAGGATTGTGAAAGCGACCCATCTGAAAATAGAAAAATATTAGTTCTAGGTAGCGGGCCCAATAGAATTGGTCAAGGCATTGAGTTTGATTATTGTTGCGTCCATGCATCTCTTGCCATGCAAGAAGAAGGTATTGAATCAATAATGGTTAACTGCAATCCAGAAACAGTCTCTACGGATTATGACGTTTCTAATAGGTTGTATTTTGAGCCTATAACAGCTGAAAAGATTTTAGATATTATTGATAATGAAAAACCCGAAGGAGTTATTATTCAATTTGGAGGACAAACACCTCTTAAATTAGCTGATATTCTTTCTGAAAAGGGAGTAAAAATTCTAGGTACAGATGTTGATGCTATTGATAGATCAGAAGATAGAGAGCGTTTTCAAGAATTGATTACTAAACTTAATTTAAGACAACCGGCAAATGCTACAGTTAGAAATATTACAGAAGCCTTGGAAAAGTCAGAGGTGATTGGTTTTCCAATTGTAGTTAGGCCATCTTATGTCTTGGGAGGTAGGGCTATGCAACTCGTTCATAATAATAAAGAACTTGAAACATACCTTACAGAGGCTGTTGAAGTCTCAAACAGCAAGCCCATTCTTTTAGATAGTTATCTAACTGATGCTATTGAAGTTGATGTAGATGTTATTTCAGACGGAGTAAATATTGAAATTGGAGGAATCCTTCAGCATATTGAGCAAGCTGGAATTCATTCAGGTGATTCAGCATGTTCGCTGCCACCATATACCCTATCTATGGAGATCCAAGAACAGCTTTCAAAGCAATCTAAAGATATTGCCAAAGAACTAAACATTATTGGTTTGATGAATATTCAATTTGCCATTAAAGAAAATGATATTTATATCATCGAAGTTAATCCCAGAGCATCAAGAACCGTTCCATTTATATCCAAGGCTGTAGGAAATTCTTTAGTCAAAGTTGCCTCAAAAGCAATGATAGGTAAAAGTCTTCTGGATCAAGATTTTTCCTGCAAACTTCCCGAAGGTTTATTTTTTGTAAAAGAAGCTGTAATGCCATTTGATAAATTTCCACTAGTAGATCCCATTCTAGGACCTGAGATGAAATCTACTGGAGAGGTTATGGGTATTGGGCCTAGTTTCGGTGAAGCATATGCAAAAGCTCAAAAAGGTGCAAATAAAATTCTTCCAAGATCTGGCTCAGTTTTTATCAGTGTAAAAGATTCAGATAAAAAGTATTTAGATGAACTAATACCTTTAGTTATTAGCAATGGTTTTGATTTAGTAGCAACAGGTGGAACAGCGATGTATATAAAAAACCTTGGTTATGATGTGCGGAGAATTAATAAAGTTACAGAAGGAAGGCCTCACACTGTAGATTGCCTGTTAAATAAAGAAATTGACATGATAATCAATACTACAGAAGGCAAGCAGTCTATAGAAGATTCAGCATCAATGAGAAAAACAGCGCTACAAAATAAAATATTTTGTACTACAACCATGTTTGGAGCTTTTGCACTTATGGAAGCTCTAAAGAGTGATGAAGTTAATTGGTCATACAATAGCCTACAAGAAATCAATACTTCTTCATCTTAGTTGCTATAATAAATTATGAGCAGAGTTCCACTAACAAAAGATGGCGAAGTTGCTATTAAGCAAAAACTTGCAAATTTAAAATTTGTCGAAAGGCCTAGAGTATCTGCATCTATAGCGGAAGCTAGAGCGCATGGAGATTTAAAAGAAAATGCTGAATATCATGCAGCAAAAGAAGAGCAAGGGTTGATGGAGGCTAGGATTAATGATATTGAAAGTGCTCTATCAAATGCTCAAGTAATAGACGTTAAAGAAATTCCAGAAACAGGAAGGGTGGTCTTCGGCTCAACAATTAAACTTTATGACACTAGTGCCGACAAGGAAATTATATATAAGATTGTTGGAAATTTAGAGTCAGATCCAAGTAATGGCCTTATCTCTATTGATACACCAATTGCCAAAGGTCTCGTTGGCAAATTTGTAGATGACGAGGTGACTATAACAACCCCCTCGGGACAGCTTTCCTATGAGATTGTCGAAGTTAAGCATATATAACTATTATGCATGTAGATAGTTGGGCTCTAAAGGCTAAAAAATTTGGCTATAGAACAAGAGCGGTTTTTAAGTTAGATGAAATTATACAAAAAACAAAAGTACTCAAAAAATCAAAATATGTTCTTGATATAGGTTCAGCTCCTGGAGGCTGGTCTCAATATATAAAGCAAAAATCAAAAAAATCAGAAGTATATGCATTGGACATACTAGACATGGAGTTAGTAGAGGGTGTAAATTTTTATCAGGAAAGTATTGAGAATATAGATAGTATTGATTCTATATTCGCATTAATGGGATCTTTTAATCTTGTAATCTCAGATATTGCCCCAAACTTAACTGGTATAAACGCCATAGACACTGAAAATATTTATGAGCTTAATGTCCTTACCTTAGAGGTTGCTGCTAGATATTTAGACAAATGTCATGGATCTTTTATAATGAAGACTTTTCAAAATAGTATGTTAAAAAGTCTTCGAAAAAAAATGGAACTTTCTTTTAAGATAGTTCAAACTTTTAAACCGGCTGCTTCAAAAAAGCAATCCGGTGAAATATATTTATATGGAGCTTATAAGTAATGAATAGTATTTTTAGAAATCTCTTAGTTTGGGTAGTCCTTGGCTCTTTATTAATGTTTGTTTTTAATAATGTTGAAAATTCAGCAGCAAGAGAACAGGTCAGCTATAGCCAGTTCAAAAAAGAAGTCCTGTCAGGTGGAGTTGAGAAAATTATATACAAAGGCGATCAAATGACAATCATTGGAGATCGTTTGGATGGCACTAAATTTGAAACCACTCACCCAATATTCAAAAAAGATGATGTTTTAGATAAAGCTATTCAAGATAATGGAGTTATTGCTGAGTATGAGAAAATTGAGCAGCCCTCAATACTATCTCAGCTTTTAGTTGGAGCCTTTCCAATAATTCTATTGCTGGGGATATTTTTCTTTTTCATGAGGCAAATGCAAGGCGGCATGTCTGGCAAAGGCGGCCCAATGTCATTTGGAAAAAGTAAAGCAAAACTGATGGAAGGCGGGCAGGTTAAAACCACCTTTAAAGATGTTGCTGGTTGTGAAGAAGCCAAACAAGATGTTCAAGAGTTAGTTGATTTTTTAAGAGACCCTACTAAATTTCAAAAACTTGGGGGAAGAATACCTAGAGGCGTTTTAATGGTTGGCCCTCCTGGAACTGGAAAAACTTTACTTGCAAGAGCTATTGCTGGTGAGGCCAAAGTTCCATTTTTTAGTATTTCTGGATCTGATTTTGTTGAAATGTTTGTTGGGGTTGGTGCGTCAAGAGTTAGAGATATGTTTGAGCAAGCAAAAAAACAATCCCCGTGCATTATTTTTATTGATGAAATCGATGCCGTTGGAAGACATAGAGGAACTGGTATGGGAGGAGGTCATGATGAAAGAGAGCAAACCTTAAACCAACTGCTGGTAGAAATGGATGGCTTTGAAGGCAATGATGGGGTTATTGTTGTTGCTGCCACTAATAGACCGGATGTATTAGATCCGGCCCTTTTAAGACCAGGGAGATTTGATAGACAGGTAGTAGTTGATTTGCCTGATATAAGAGGAAGAGAAGCAATACTTAAAGTCCATATGAGAAAAGTGCCATTAGATTCTGATGTTGACCCTTTAGTTCTTGCAAGAGGTACGCCAGGTTTTTCAGGAGCTGATCTTGCCAACCTAATCAATGAAGCTGCATTATTTGCTGCAAGATATTCAGATAAAAAAATAGACCAGTCACATTTAGATCTTGCCAAAGATAAAATTATGATGGGTGCTGAAAGGAAATCAATGATCCTTAGCGAGGCACAAAAAAGAATTACTGCCTACCATGAAGCTGGTCATGCAATAGTTGGGAGATTGTGTCCAACTCATGACCCTGTATACAAGGTAACTATCATCCCTAGAGGCAGAGCTTTGGGGGTAACAATGTTTCTTCCTGAAGAAGATACTTATATGCAGAGTAAAGAATATTTACTTGGAAGAATTACAACTTTATTTGGTGGAAGAATTGCTGAAAGTATTATTAATGGCGATCAAGGTATTACCACGGGAGCTTCAAATGATATTGAGGTTGCTACATCCATTGCTACAAACATGGTTACCAAGTGGGGCCTATCTGAGAAGCTAGGAACTATTAAATATGGCGAAGATGAGGGAAGCCCTTTTGTTGGAAGGGCTGCATCAGCTCCAGCTCAATTTAGGAGTGAAGAAACATCAAGAATGATAGATTCAGAAATTAAATCAATCATTGATAAAAGCTATGAAAGAGCTGAGAATTTATTAAAAAATAATTTAGATAAATTAAATACAATGGCCGATGCATTGTTGAAATATGAGACTATTGATGCTCCTCAGATAGATGACATAATGGCAGGAGCTGAGCCCAGAGAGCCAAAAGGCTGGTCAGATGACAGCATCCCACCGCCTAGTGTTGATAAAAAATCTTCAATCAAAGGTCCAGCAGAAGAGCTATAATTATTTATTATGAATCTTAAATTTGGTACTGATGGAATAAGAGGTCCTGTAGAGACTCTAATTACTCCTGAGGCTTGCCTAAAAATTGCTCATGCCACAGGTATTGTCATGAAAGAGCTTGGTTTAGAAAATGTAATGATTGGAAAGGATACGCGTGTTTCTGGTTATATGCTTGAGTCTGCCCTTCAGGCAGGATTTATAGCAGCTGGAGTAAACGTTAGACTTTTAGGCCCTTTACCAACACCTGGAGTTGCATACTTAACAAAATCATTAAGAAATTCTTTTGGTGTTGTGCTCAGCGCCTCGCATAATGATTTCCTAGATAATGGTATTAAAATTTTTAATACTGATGGCGAGAAACTCTCAAAAGAATTAGAGCAAAAAATTGAGAAACTTTTAGAAACAGATTTAAAGCCTGTTAAAACCCAAGAGCTTGGAAAGGCCAAAAGGTTTGATGAATCTGGAGCAAGATATATTGAATTTTGTAAATCTACGGTACCTTCAAACGTATCTTTTTCTTCTTTAAGAATTGTACTAGATTGCGCTAATGGGGCTTGTTACAAAGTAAGTCCAGCAGTCTTTGAAGAGCTTGGAGCCGAAATTATACCTATAGGTGTGGACCCTGATGGATATAATATTAATGCCAAGTGCGGCTCTACCTACCCAGAGCTTGTCAGGGAAGAGGTTATTAAACATAGAGCTGATTTTGGGGTCTCCTTGGATGGCGATGGAGATAGAGTAATAATAATAGATAGAGATGGAAATATTCTTGACGGGGATGACCTTCTGTATATCTTAGCTTTCTCAAACCCTAATAGAGTTGGGCCATGGTCTGGAGTTGTTGGAACTCATATGAGTAACTTGGGACTAGAGGACGGGATTAAAAAACTTGGCTATGAATTTAAAAGAGCAGATGTTGGTGATAAATACGTTAGCAAAATGTTGACTAAGAAAGGCTGGCTTCTAGGAGGTGAAACCTCAGGCCATATCATATGTAAAGATTTAGTGAGCACTGGAGATGGAACAATCGCTGCTTTAAAAGTTATTTCTTCTTTATTAATACTTGAGAAAGCTCCATCAGAGGTTTTGTCCAATTACAAAAAACTACCACAAATAAATATTGCAACTCCAGTTAAAAATAAGGATATAGTCAATGATAAAGATCTTAAACTTATGATTAAAGAAATTGAATCTGATATTACTGTTGGTAGAGTTTTAGTTAGAGCCTCTGGAACAGAGAGTAAGATAAGAGTTATGGTAGAGGCTCCAGAAGAAAATGTTGCAACGAAATTTGCCAATGACCTAATTAATATTATTATTTCAAAGTCATAAAATGATTATTGCTAATTGGAAGGCTAATGGCAGTTTGTTATCCAATTTAAAGTGGTGTAATTTTTTTATTGAAAATTGTCCAAAAGAAATTATTTCCGATGTCGGCATTGCGCCATCTTCTTTACATCTTAGCCAGGTAAAGGAATTACTAGGTTTATCTAATGCAAAAATAGGTATTCAAGATATAGATATTAAAGGGGGGGCAAGAACTGGTTCTATTTCTGGTGAGATGGCTGCGGATATGGGATGTGATTTCTCACTTATTGGTCACTCAGAAAGAAGAACTTTTTTTAATGAAAGAAACTCACTGCTAAGTCAGAAGATAGAATCATCTTATCAAGCCAACATTCAACCAATCCTCTGTATTGGAGAAACATCTGAGGATAATGAACGGGGAAATACAAGAAATGTTCTTAAGGCTCAGATATTGGAAGTTATATCAAATATAGGCATTAAAAAAAATTTTATAATTGCTTATGAGCCAGTATGGGCTATAGGTAGTGGAAAAACTCCAAAGGCAAAAGATATTAATGTAATTCACGAATTTATAAAAGATGTTGTACAATCGGTAACTTCAAATAATGTAGTCCCATTAGTTTTATATGGCGGAAGCATTAATGAGGGCAATTCGGAAGATTTTTTTAAAGAGAAAAATATAGATGGCGGATTGATAGGTGGCGCATCATTAGATGCTGAAGAGTTTTTAAAAATAGTAAATATATATAATAGGCTAATTACACAATGATAATTTTAATAAAAATAATATGTATAGTTTTGGCAATTGCGATTATTGCCTTAGTTCTTTTACAACAAGGAAAAGGATCAGATCTAGGCTCAGCATTTGGGGGCGGGTCTTCAAATTCAATGTTTGGGGCTTTAGGCCCATCAGACTTTCTTGGGAAGTTTACATATGTTTTGGTAGCAACATGGTTGGTTTTATCATTAGCACTTGCGTATTTATACAAGACTCAAAATACAGCAATAGTTTTTGACACGCAATTGATCGAAGAAGCTGCTATTGAGTCATCTTCAGATGACATCCCTGTAGAGTAATTAAGAAATATATACTGGTGCCGAAAGCGGGACTCGAACCCGCACGAGCTTTCGCTCACTAACCCCTCAAGCTAGCGTGTCTACCAATTCCACCACTTCGGCTAAAAGTTTAAGGATTATAGCAAGTTATTATTTAAAATTATAAATATAATATACTTGACCAAACACACCTCTTTTCATTACACTTCAGCCTGCGTTGCGGGGTGGAGCAGTCTGGTAGCTCGTCGGGCTCATAACCCGAAGGTCGTTGGTTCAAATCCAGCCCCCGCTACCACAGTTACATATAATTTTTTGTGGGGCACTAGCCCTTTTTTTGTGTAAAAAAATGGTAAAAGAGGAAATTGAAAATATTGTCGAACCTGTAATTAAAAGGCATGAGTGTTTTTTGTGGGGTATTGAGATTTTAAGAGGTAAGAAAAGACCAACTTTAAGAATCTACATAGACTCACCAACAGGCGGAAATATTGATGATTGTGAGAATATCTCTAAAGATTTAAATTATGAGATAGAGCTTGAGTCATCACTAGGCGAGGATTATGTTCTTGAGGTTTCAACTCCTGGTATAAGTAGAAGATTTTTTAATCAGAATCAGCTCATAGAGTATATTGGTGAAGATTTAAAAATAAAACTTAGAGAGCCTTTAGAGGGAATAAAAAATATTGAGGGCAGGTTAACTGATTGTAATGAAGATTTTTTGATTATTGAGACAGCTAAGCTTGAGTATAAATTAGATTTTAATGATATGGATGTTTGTCGATTAGATCCAAATTTTGAAAAATTAATGAAGGAAAATGATTATGGAAAGTAATGAAATATTAACAGTTGTGGACTCAGTCTCTAACGAGAAAGGTCTTGATAAAAATTTAATTTTTTCAGCTATAGAAGAAGCTATTGCTTCTGCATCTCAAAGGCATTTTCATGAAGATGCTGAACTATTTGTAAAAATAGATAGAGATACAGGGGAATATTCCACTCATAGAAATTGGCTAGTATTTGATGAGGCTGATGAAGAGTTTCATATAGAGACTCATATATCAAAAGATAACTCAGAACTTGATATGGGTGAAACATACACCAAACAACAGGAAAACGTTCCATTTGGAAGAATTGAAACTCAAGCAGCAAGACAGGTTATGCTTCAAAAAGTTAGAGAAGCAGAAAGAGAGAAAGTGGTCTCACAATTTAAAAGTCAAAATAATCAATTGGTTAATGGAACTGTAAAAAGAGTAACTAGAGATAATATAATTGTTGATATTTCTCACGATGCAGAGGCCATTCTTCCAAGAGATAAGTTAATGCCAGGCGAAATTTATAAAATTAATGATCGCATAAGGGCTATATTGCAAATTCAAGAAGTTGAAGGAAGAGGAGCTCAATTAATGTTGAATAGATCTTGCCCTGAAATGGTAACTGAATTATTTGCTATAGAGGTCCCAGAGATTAGCGAAGACATTATTGAGATTAGAGGTATCGCAAGAGATGCGGGCTCAAGATCTAAAATAGCCGTTAAAACAAATGACGGTAGAATAGATCCAGTAGGAGCATGTGTAGGTATGAGAGGCTCCAGAGTCCAAGCAGTATCGTCTGAGCTTGGTAATGAGAGGATAGATATTATTATATATGATGATAATCCCGCTCAACTTGTAATTAATGCTCTTGTTCCAGCTAAAGTTGAATCAATTGTTATGGATGAAGGCTCTAGATCTATGGATATTGCAGTGAATCAAGAAAACCTAGCATTAGCGATTGGCTCAAGAGGTCAGAATATTAGATTGGCATCTAGACTAGTTGGCTGGGAGCTTAATATAGTTAGTAGTGAAGAGGCAGAAGCGAAGGTTAAGGTTGAAGAAACAGAGTTTCTCGCAAGCATTACTAGCAGCCTTTCTGTTTCCGATGAAATTGCAGAAAAAATTATTGCCCTTGGCCTATCTTCATTTGATGACATTGCTTACTCTGAAGATTCAGTATTTAAAGGTTTTGTTGAAAGTGAAGAAGAAATTCAAAGAATTAAAAGTTCCGCAGAGGATGCTGCTCTTATGGAAGCAATGGGAGCAATTACAGAAGAAGAGGGTAATGTTGAATCATTAACAGACCTTAATCTAGCAGATGAGGATGTTCAAAAACTTGCTAATAAAGGTATTAAAAATAAAGATGACTTAGCTGAGCTCGCGGTTGATGAACTTCAAGAAATTATTGAAATTTCATCAGATGATGCATCAAAAATGATCATGAAAGCTCGAGAGCACTGGTTTAATTAATCTAAAAAGGAATATATATTTTGACTTTAACTGTTAAAGATTTTGCTAAAACTCTAAAGATATCTGATGCTGCTCTAATTGAGCGTATGAAGACAGCTGGACTGAGTCACTCTAAGAATACTGATGAGATAACAGCCTCTGATAAACAGGCGTTACTAAGATCCTTAAAAGGTGGAAAGCCATCACCGGCACCCAGGCCAATAACTTCCGGGTCGGGGGTGACTGTTACCTCAAAAGGTAAAGCTCCAATAGAAGTTAATGCACCAAGTAGATACTCTGATGATATTGAAGCAAAGAGAGCGGCAGCCTCAGGACAGCTTAAAGAAGAACAAAAAAGAAGAGAAGATCAATTAAAAGAAATAGCTAAAGCAAAAATAGAAGAGCAAAAAAGAAAAGATAAGTTTAAAAAACCTGAGGTTGCAAGACCTTCAATTAAAGTTAATGTTAAAGATCAGCTTTCTAGTGCAGTAAATGCATACAAAAGAAGAGAAGGATCTTTCCCTAAAAGCTCTGAGCATAAATTTGAAGCCCCTACTGAGGTTATTAAGAAAGATATTGAAGTACCTTCGACAATTCAAGTTGGTGAACTTGCAAAGCTAATGGCAATAAAAGGAAATATTGTAGTTAAAAACTTAATGAGTCTTGGGGTTGTTGCAACAGTTAACGATATGATCGATCAAGAAACAGCAATTCTTGTTGTAGAGGAAATTGGTCATCATGGCATTGCCTTGAAAGAAGAGAATTTTGAAGAAGATCTTGCAAACTTGATTAACTATAAAGATGAAGCAAGACTTAGATCTCCAGTTATAACAGTTATGGGTCACGTTGATCATGGTAAAACTACACTTTTAGACTTTATTAGAAAAACGAAGGTTGTCGATGGAGAAGCTGGAGGAATAACTCAGCATATTGGAGCTTATGAGGTAGAAACCTCTAAAGGCATGATAACTTTTATAGACACTCCAGGACATGCTGCATTTTCTTCAATGAGAGCCAGGGGTGCTAATACAACTGATATAGTTATTTTAGTTGTTGCGGCTAATGATGGAATAAAGCCACAGACAGAAGAAGCTATAAACCATGCAAAAGCTGCTGGAGTATCAATTGTAGTAGCAATAAATAAAATAGATCTTGATGGCGCTGATGTGGATAAAGTTAAGGGTGATTTAGCAGCCAAAGATTTAGCACCTGAAGATTGGGGTGGAACAACGCAAATGATCCCAGTATCAGCTTTAAAGGGCACTGGAGTAGATAAATTACTAGAAAGTGTTTCACTTGAGGCTGAGCTATTGGAGTTAAAGGCTCATTATGATGGACCAGCTCAGGGCGTTGTTGTTGAATCAGAATTAGATAAATTCAGGGGCTCAGTTGCAACTTTCTTAATCCAAAATGGAACTTTAAAAGTTGGTGATTTAGTTGCATCAGGAAATGCCATAGGCAAGATAAAAAGTATAGTTAACAGCGATGGCTTAAAAATAAAACAAGCAGGGCCATCGGCAGCTGTCGAGGTTTTGGGATTAAATAATGTTCCCAATGCAGGCGACCAGTTTCAAGTTGTAGATAATGACAAGCAAGCTAGAGAAATTGCTGAATATAGAGTTACAAAAGAGAGAGAAAGAAAACTCCTTAAACAAAAAGATGAATCTGCAGGTGATTTATTTGAATTATTAGGTAAAGAAAATACTAAAAAAGTACTCAATATCATTGTAAAAACTGATGTGGGTGGAACTTGTGAAGCAATAACAGCTTCTCTTCATGACTTAGGAAATGATTTAGCAAAAGTTAAGATTGTTTCAAGTGGGGTTGGTGGAATTTCAGAGTCTGATGCTAATTTAGCTGTAGCTGTTGACGCAATAATTATAGGTTTCAATGTAAGAGCAGATAATGCAGCAAAGAAAATTATAGAAGATGAATCAATTCCTCTTAATTACCATAGTATTATTTATGAATTATTAGATGATGTTAAGGCTAGAATGAGCGGACTACTAGATCCTATTATTAGAGAGGAGATTGTAGGTACAGCTGAAGTATTAGAGGTATTTAGCTCACCCAAGTTTGGTCAAATTGCTGGCTGTAATGTAATTGAAGGAACTGTTCTTAGAAATAAACCAGTTAGAGTTTTAAGAGATGAGATTGTAATTCATGAGGGCGAGTTAGACTCATTAAGAAGATTTAAAGAAGATGTTAATGAAGTTAAAAATGGAAGTGAATGCGGTATGGGGATTAAAAACTACAAAGACATTAAACCTGGCGATAAAATTGAAGTTTATGATAGAAAAGAAGAATCTCAATCAATGTAATAAATTTTAATGGCATCGCTAAGATCAGAAAAAGTAGCCGATGTCCTTAGAAAAGAAATTTCTTTAATAATAAATAAAGAAACTAAAGATCCAAGACTTCAAAATATAAACATTACTGCAGTAAAGGTATCTGATGATATAGGTCATGCTACAGTTTTCTATACTTTAATTGGTGAATCAATTATAAAAAGTGAAAGCACTTTAGATAACAAGGTTCTCAAGAAGTTTAGTGGCATGGTTCGTTCTAAGCTATCAAAAACTATGCAAATAAGAAGAGTTCCAGTAATAAACTTTAGGTTTGATGAGAGTGTTGAATACTCAGATAATATTGAAACCTTATTAAAAAACTTATAGTAATGGATGGCTTTCTTTTAGCCTATAAAGAAAAAGGTATAAGCTCTAATCGCTTAGTTCAAGAAGTTAAACGGTCTCTTTCGCTCAAAAAAGTTGGTCATCTAGGTACATTAGATCCTATGGCAGAGGGCTTGGTTATTCTTGCAATTAACAGAGCAACTCGATTTTCATCCTTTTTTTTAGAATCTGATAAATCATATACAGCCGGAATTACATTTGGCACGAAAACAGATACAGATGATGCTACGGGACAGGTTATTGAATCTTCAGAGATAATACCTAAAGAAAAGGACATCAATGAAGCTTTAGAGTCTTTTATTGGAGAGTCTATGCAGGTAGCTCCTTTTTTTTCTGCTCTGAAATTTAAAGGAAAGCCTCTTTATAAGTACGCACGTGAAGGTGAGTTTATTTCTAAACCCCCTAGGTATATCAATATATTTTCTATCAAAGATATAAGTCATGATTTTAATTCCTGTTCTTTATCAATCCATTGTTCAAAGGGAACATACATAAGATCTATTGCGCGAGATCTTGGAGATAAAATTGGTTGTGGTGCTCACTTGTCCTCATTAATAAGAACTTCACAGGGCAGTTTCAGCTATCTAGGGGCTAAAAAACTCGAGTCGATAAATATAGATCAACTTATATCAATAGAATCTGCCTTTGATAACTTTCATGATATTCATCTTGATCACGATCAAACAAAAAATTTTACTAATGGCGTAAAAATCTTAGATATTAATCATGAAAATAATTATTATAAAATTTATGATTATTCATTGAAATTTCTTGGACTAGGCTCGGTATCTGAATCTGTCTTAGCCCTTAAACGACTTGTTTAATGGGGTAATAAGTTATAAGATTCGCACGCTTACTTTAGTTGTACGAGGTTTGCATCAATTAATGAATGTACAACGAGGAATATAAATATGGCACTTTTAGCTCAAGAAAAAGAAAAAATCGTTGGAAAATTTCAAAGAACTGATAACGACACTGGATCCCCAGAGGTTCAAATTGCGTTGTTAACTGAAAATATCAATAAATTACAAAGTCATTTTAAAGAACATAAAAAAGACCACCATTCAAGAACAGGTTTAATCAGAATGGTAAATCTAAGAAGAAAACTTTTAGCCTACCTAAAGAGAAAAAATTTAGAAAGTTACGCAGAGGTTATTAAGCAATTAAAGCTTAGAGGCTAATATAAAACATAAAGAGGAAAATCGTGGAAAATAATAAATTAGAATCTACATCAGTAGAATTTCAGTACGGAAATCAACTAGTAAAACTAGAGACAAATAAAGTTGCAAGACAAACGACTGCGGCAGTTGTCGTTACAATAGGAGACTTAGTTGTTTTAACAACTGTAGTTGCAAGAAAAGAAGCAGATCCTAAGAAGGATTTCTTTCCGTTAGCAGTTTTTTATCAAGAAAAATTTTATGCAACAGGAACAATTCCTGGTGGATTTTTTAAGAGAGAAGCAAGACCAACAGAAAGAGAAACATTAACATCAAGGCTTATAGACAGACCAATTAGACCTCTTTTCCCGGAAGGGTTTAAGAATGAGGTTCAAATATTCTGTACTGTAATGTCCTCTGGAAAAGAACAAAACCCTGATATCGCATCAATGATAGGAGCATCTGCTGCACTATGTGTTGCTGGAGTTCCATTTGACGGACCAATGGGAGCAGCAAGAGTTGGCTTTGTAGATGGGAACTATATTTTAAATCCATCTTATGCAGAATTAGAAAATTCATATTTAGATATGGTTGTAGCTGGAACTGAGAAAGCTGTCCTTATGGTAGAGTCAGAAGCTAAAGAGCTTAATGAAGATCTAATGCTTGGAGCGGTACTATTTGGACATCAGGAAATGCAAGCAGTTGTAAAAGCCTGTGCTGAATTAAAGCAAAAAGCAGGTAAAGAAGATTGGGTTGTTAAAGTAGATGAGGAAACACCTGTTTACTCTGCTGAATTAACTGAGAAATATTCAGATCAAATTACTGAAGCATTTACTATCAAAGATAAAACTGAAAGAACTGCTGCAATAGGCGTAATAAAAGAAGACATAGTTAACTCATACCCTGATGCTGACGATATTCAACTAGGCAAGGTCTTAGGCGCATTTAAAAATCTTGAAAAGGATATAGTAAGAAAAAATATTTTAAGCAATCAGCCTAGAATAGATGGAAGAGATACAGACACAGTAAGACCTATATTTATCGAAACTGGCATTCTTCCAAGTACTCATGGCTCATCATTATTTACTAGAGGTGAGACTCAGGCAATTGTTGTTGCAACTCTGGGATCATCTAGAGATGCCCAAAGAATTGAATCTATAGAAGGTCAAAGTACTGATAACTTTATGCTTCATTATAACTTCCCTGCATATAGTGTTGGTGAAATTGGAATGCCTTTAGGACCAAAAAGAAGAGAGATTGGCCATGGTAATTTAGCTAAAAGAGCAATAAAAGCAGTTCTACCTGATGTAGAAGATTTTGGTTATACATTAAGAGTGGTATCTGAGATTACTGAGTCAAATGGCTCAAGTTCTATGGCTTCAGTTTGCGGTACATCTTTATCACTAATGGATGCAGGCGTACCTATATCTAGTCCAGTTGCAGGTATTGCAATGGGCCTTATTAAGGAAGGCGATGATTTTGCAGTTCTTACTGATATTCTAGGAGATGAAGATCACCTTGGAGATATGGACTTTAAAGTAGCTGGAACAGAAAATGGAATTACAGCTCTTCAAATGGATATTAAAATTCAAGGTATTAATGAGGTTATTATGGAGGCTGCTTTAACAAAAGCTAAGGTAGCTATCAATCATATCCTAGGCATTATGAATGAAGCTATTTCTAAACCTAAAGAACTATCCGAGAATGCTCCTGCTATGAAAACATTCATGGTTAACAAAGATAAAATTAAAGAAATTATCGGTAAAGGCGGCGCTGTAATTAAAGGCATGCAAGAAAAAACAGGTGCTACTGTCGATGTTAGTGATGACGGTACTGTTTCAGTCTTTGGCCAAAATCAAACATCAATGCAAGAATGCCTAGCAATTATTGAGGGCATCTTAGAAGAGCCAGAATTAAATAAGGTATACAAAGGGACTGTTGTTAAAATTGTAGACTTCGGCGCATTTGTAAATATTTTACCTGGAAAAGATGGCCTTCTTCATATCTCTGAAATTTCTGCAGAAAGAACTGAAGATGTAAATGCTGTTCTTTCAGAAGGCCAAGAAATTGATGTCAAGTTAATTGGATTTGATAGAGGCAAGATGAAATTGTCTGTAAAAGCATTAGCAAAAATAGAAGAGTCAGCAGCAGTAGAGGAAGAAAAATCTGTAGAGGCTTCCCAAGAGGATCAAGAAGAGCAAGAATAACTTTTATAAGTCCTATTTCAAAAATCCTAGAAAGTCAAATTTCTAGGATTTTTTTTTTAACAAAATTTGCCCCTTTTAACAATATATGGTTTTATATAGTCTGCAAATCATAAAAAAAACCTATAGGGGGGAATATTATGGATAATGCATGGAGAATGATAGGCGACTTGGTTAGTAATCTTACTAGCGTTATAACAGGAATCTTAGGACTAGGAATCGTTGGAGCTTTAGCTTTCGGCGACATACTTGGACTAGATGTAATTGGAAACATAACTGCATTAGTTAGCGAATTAGCTACTAGTGGTGTTGTGGGACTTCTTGTTCTAGCGGTTCTAATGAGCCTAGTTAAGTAACACTTAACAATCTATTAAGAAGGGCCTAGGCCCTTCTTAATTTTTTAACTAAAAAAATATGAACTTAAAAGTTACATTAACAAGTCTTACTACCTTTCTGAATAAGGTTACTAAATTATTAATACCTCTAGTAGTAGTTTCATTACTTCTAGGTATTATTTTAGGAACAGAGACTCCTTTTGTTGGAGATGTGTATAAGAATGTATCAGATATTTTAAATATGCTTGGAGAGGATGCTCTTCTTGCTTTAATATCTTTGGTAATAATTCTTGCTTATCTTAAAAAAGACTAAGTTAGGTTAATTTCAAAACTTAGGTAAAAAAGATTCTTCTTTTTTAACACCATAGCTATATTAAAAATTATCTGTTAATAAGATTTTATTATTTGGCCATATAAGTAATGGTGGTTGTGGGTGGACTTGAACCACCGACCCCGGCATTATGAATGCCGTGCTCTAACCAGCTGAGCTACACAACCAATCGTAGAATGATAAGTCCTAAATTTTAAGAGTCAATATCTTTATTAAATTAAGCTTAAACATTAAATTTGAAATGAATAACATCCCCATCTTTAACGATATAATCTTTACCTTCTAGCCTTAGTTTTCCTTTCTCTTTGGCGCCTGACTCTCCCTTGCATTCAATAAAATCATTATATGCAATAATTTCGGCTTTAATAAATCCTCTTTCAAAATCGGTGTGAATCACGCCAGCTGCATTAGGGGCAGTAGCATTGCTCTTAATTGTCCATGCTCGTATCTCCTGAGGCCCTGCAGTGAAGTATGTTTGCAACCCTAAGATTTCATACCCTTTAAAAATAATCTTATTTAAGACAGGTTCATCCATCTCCATGAGATCTAAGTATTCTTTTCTCTCCTCATCATCTAATAAAGATATTTCCTGTTCAATTTTTATAGACGTTGGTATGACCATGCTTCCAGATTTTTTTGCAAATTCCTCAAGCTCATTTAATTTTTTTGTTGATGAACCATCATCTGATATATTTGCTATATAAAAAGTTGGCTTGGAACTAAGTAGTTGAAATCCTTTGAGTATAATTTTTTCTTCTTCATCAAAGTCATTAATATTTATTAAGTTCCCTTGGTCTAGTTCATTTTTAATTTTGACTAATACTTCATGCTCTAATTTATTTTTTTTGTCATTTGTTTTTAGAAGCTTTTCGCACTTTACCAATCTTTTGCTCACAGTTTCTAGATCTGAAAATATTAATTCTAAGTTAATTATTTCTGCGTCCCTTACCGGATCAATTGAGCCATCCACATGAGTTACATTTTCGTCATCAAAACATCTAACGACATGGGCAAGGGCATTCATTTCCCTTATATTTGAAAGGAAGGCATTGCCTAGACCTTCCCCTTGTGATGCTCCTTTAACTAGACCTGCGATATCAACAAGATCCAGACTGGCAGGAATTATTTTTTTTGAACCAACAATATCATTGATATTCTTTAATCTTTTGTCTGGAAGGGGTACCTTGCCTACATTTGGTTCTATAGTACAAAAAGGAAAATTTTCTGCTGGAATTGATGATTTTGTCAATGCATTGAATAAGGTTGATTTCCCAACATTTGGGAGTCCAATTATTCCGCATTTAAAGCCCATGCTATTTAGTGTGAAGCAACTTTTGTGCTTCAGGTATTTTATCAGAGCATATTAAATCAAAGACTTGCGCAAACCTACAGTAAGCATTTTCTAACAACTCTTTATCATTTGGATGAAATTTATTTAATACCCAATTACTCACCATATTCTTATCTCCTGGATGCCCGACACCTATTCGAACTCTTAAAAATTTCTTTGAAGATGATTTTTCAAATATATCTCTTAGTCCATTGTGACCACCATGGCCACCATCTACCTTTAACCTAACCTCGCCAGGATTTAAATCTAAATCGTCATGAAGTAATATTATTTTGTTTTCAGCTAGATTCATATTTTTAATTAGTTTTGATATCGTCTTCCCACTATTATTTACATAATTATCTGGAATAACCCACAGAACTTGTTCAGAATGCGAGTAAGTGATATCAGCTTCTATTTTTGATTTGTATACAAATTTATCACAGTAGACAGGAGCTATCTTTAAAAGCCAGTCTTTACCAATATTATGCCTAGTATTATCATATTTAGCTCCAGGATTTCCTAGGCCAACAAAACAAAGTTTAGGCACTTTTTAGCTCTCTTAAGATCCTTCTTCTTCGCTACTATCACCATCTGATGTTGATTCATCAGAATCATCAGATGAGTCTTCAGCACCTATTTCTTCAACAGGCTCTTCAACTACTTCAGCTCTTGGGGAATTAACAGAAATAACCATTTGATCAGTTTCTTCTGTTAGGCCTTGAATCTCAGCGCCTTCAGGTAATCCAATTTCTGTAAGTTTAATAGATTGACCAAGTGCCAGCTCAGAAATATCGATATCAATAGATTCAGGTATATTACCCGCAAGACATAAAATCTCTATTTCTCTAATATTTTTCTGAAGAACTCCGCCATCATTTTTAATCCCTATACAGTTTTCTTCATTAGTGAAGTTAACTGGTATAACAACCTTAAGTTTAGTCTTCTTAGAAACTCTTAAAAAATCTGCATGAAGGAACTTCCCTCTGGCAGGATCTTTTTGCAATTCTTTTAGCACAACTTTTTCTTCTAGCTCACCAGTTTTGATTACTAAAACCTGCGTATAAAAAAGCTCATTTTGCGATGCTTTTGTTAACTCATTCAATCGAAGCTTTATATTTAGAGATTCTTTTTCATCTCCATAAATAATGGCTGGGATCATGCCGTCTATTTTTCTTATTACTCTAGCCTTATTGGTTCCAGTTCTTTCCCTTGGATCGGCATTTAAAATTATTTCTTCACTCATAATATCCTCTTATATAAATATTTCACTTAATGATTCTTCATTACTGAGTCTTTTAATGCACTCTGCAATAGTTGCTGACAGCGAAATGACGCGTATTTTACTGCATTTTTTACCTTCATGTGACAAAGGAATGGAATTAGTTACAACTAGTTCATCAATTTCTGAATTATTCAGCCTTTCAATTGCAGGTCCTGAAAGAACAGGATGTGTAATATAAGCTTTAACGGCTGAAGCCCCTTGGTCCTTTAGTGCTTTTGCTGCATTGCATAGAGTGCCAGCAGTATCAATAATATCATCAGGAACTATGCAGACCTTTCCTTCAACATCTCCTATTATATTCATAACCTCTGATTGATTTGCTACAGCTCTTCTTTTATCAATAATTGCTAAGTCAGCATCATTTAATTGTTTAGCAAGAGCTCTAGATCTTACAACTCCTCCAACATCTGGAGATACGACCACTATATTATTATCAGGATTAGTTTCTTTGATATCTTGAACCATCAACTTCGTTGCGTAAACATTATCAGCTGGCATATCAAAAAATCCCTGAATAGTTTCTGAGTGAAGGTCAACAGTTAGAACTCTATCTATACCAACTGTATAGAACATATCAGCAACAACTTTAGCACTTATAGGAACTCTTGAAGATCTAACTCTTCTGTCTTGCCTCGCATAGCCAAAATAAGGAACTATGGCTGTTATCCTAGCAGCTGAAGATCTTTTTAAAGCATCAGCGAGGAACATTAATTCCATTAAATTTTTATTTGTAGGTGCACAGGTAGATTGAATAATAAAAGTATTATGGCCTCTAACATTAGCTCCAAGTTGAACTTTAATCTCACCATCTGAAAAATAACCAACATCAGCTTTCGAGAGTTCTTTCCCAAGTATTTTAGAAACCTCAAGGGCAAGCTCAGGGTTTGCAGTCCCTGTAAATATATCCAAATTACTATAGCTCATTTATATTAGATCCTCTCTAATATGGTTGGGGTGGAAGGATTCGAACCTACGCATGACTGGATCAAAACCAGTTGCCTTACCGCTTGGCTACACCCCAAAGTTATCCAAACTCTTTAAAGGCGAATATTGTAATGGTTTAGCCAAAAAGAATCTCCACTTAGGTGGAATTATTTTTAAAATTTTTCTCATTTCACTATCACTAGTATATTTTATAAACATGGATGAGCCACTTCCAGAGAGGCATATCTCATGTTTTTCAATATTTTTTTGATAAAATTCTTTGATTAATCTATTTTTGTTAATAAAAATATTCCAGAATGAATTTTGTTCAGAAATTAGAGCATCATTACAGCTTTCCTTCCAGTTATCATATTGAGTAAACATTTCCTTTGATGAATTAAAAATCATAGGATCTATGATTACCACTTTCTCTGATATTGAATCCCTTAGGTCAAATATATTTCCAATACCGGTAGCATAGGCATTTTCACCCTTAATAAAAAATGGAACATCTGCACCTATTCTTTTGCCTATATCAAGCATCTCTTCTTCACTTAGGTTCATACCCCATATTTTATTAAGGGCTAATATGGTTGTTGCTGCATTTGAGCTTCCCCCTCCTAAACCAGCTCCTATAGGAATATTTTTCTTCAAACTAATCTTTATACCAGAGTCATTATTTGTTTTCTCTTGCATGCTTTTAGCAGCTTTAAAGATAATATTATTTTCTTGAGGTATTGACACCTCATCACAAACAACAGAAATACTCGAGCAATCGCTAAAAATTAAATCATCACTTAAATCAATAAGCTGAAAAGATGTATCTAGATTATGATAGCCATTAGAAAGTTTCTCCTTTATCTTTAAGTGAAGATTAATTTTTGCAGGAGACTTTAGAGATATATCTTTCATGCGCCTTCAAGAAAACTTTTTATTTCGTAATTCTTATATCTAATATTGAAATTTATTTTTTTGTCTTTCTCAAAACAGTCAATATAAAGTTCTTTTGGTTTAAACAATTCATTAGTTAAATCATAATTACCTGACAGGCATTTAAATATAATTTTTTGAAAATACTGCCCATGAGTAATTAAAGTCTCTTTAAGAAAATTATTTTTAATTAAAGGGTTGCTAGAAGATTCTTTATTAGCATTAAGTCGAATATTCACCACATTTCCAATAAAGGCTTTGTTAACCTGTATAATAGAGGTACTCTCATTGGAGATAATATTGAGGTTAAATGAACTTTTCTGGTAATTTCCTGAATTAATCATGATTTTCCCACTATATTCATTTAGTGAATCACTAGCAGGGTAAATACTTGAGCATGAATAAAATAAACCACTTAAAAGTAATACAAAAAATTTATTAAAAATGGAATTACAGTTATTTGGCATAAATCATAAAACTTCCAATGTTTCTGAAAGAGAGCAATTTATTATAAATGACTCTAACCAAGTTTTATTACATTCTTTTTTAAAAGAGAGGCTTGGAAGCAGGATTGATTCTTTTTTTGGAATTTCTACTTGCAATAGAACAGAAGTTTATATTCTGGGAGAACCAGGTATCGCAAAAAGTGTTTTAAGAGAGACTAGAGAATGTTTAGGTATTGATATAGATGATAAAAACTTTTATTTTCTATTCAGCCAAGATGCATTCATACATATGAGCAAGGTTGCATCAGGAATTGACTCACAGATTCTCGGAGAACAAGAGATATTTGGACAGTTTAAAAAAGCACTTAAGAGCGCCTATGACCTGGATATTATCAAGCCAAAGCTTTTAGCTTATTCAGACAAAGTAATTGAAATAGTAAAAAAAGTTAGAACTAAAACAGAAATTGGTTTAAATCCACTATCTGTAAGTGGATTATCTTTTAATTTAGTTAAGAATATTTTTGAAAAACCCGAGGATCAAAATATCTTAATTGTAGGTGCAGGGTCTCTTGCTCACGCTGTCATTAAAAATTTATTTAAGAATGGAATTAAGAATATAAGGGCGGTAAATAGAAATATCAGAGAGATAGTAATTTCTGATGAATATAAAGTAATGCCTGTATTATTAGAGAAACTTCATGATGAGTTAGAGGCTGCTGATATTGTTATAGCTTCAGCAACAACCGATCTCCCTCTTATTGGAAAAGGTTCTGTGGAGAATGCTCTAAGGCAAAGAAAGAATAAACCGATGCTACTTATAGATTTATCAGTTCCAAGAAATATAGAAGAAGAAATAAAAAATATTGAACAAGCCTATCTTTTCTCTATTGATGATATTGAAAAAATTACCCAAGATAATTTTGGTCAAAGGTCTATCGAAGCTGAAAAAGCTTTAAATATGATAGTGATAGAATCTCAAGAGGCAATCAGAGAGCTAGATAAAAAATTTCTTAAAGACGATATAAACAAACACTTAGAAGAGTTTTTAAATTCCCTATCTGAAGAGGAGATAGATAGATTTAAGAAAGCTGAAGATTTAAAGCAAATGATTACCAATTTAGCCACGATCAAATCAGAAGACAACAAAATAATTAGAATCGCTGAACTGGAGAGCTTAGAGTCTCATGTTATCGAATCTATGTTTAAAAGGTATCTAGACAATGCATGAATCAATGTTAGTAAAATTAGGCAAGCTGCAAATTAGACTCGCTGAAATAGAAGAACTATTGATTGATTCAGAGACAATTAAGGATATGGAAAATTACACTCTTTTAAATAAAGAGTTTGCAGATTTAAAACCTATAGTTGATAAGTTTAAAGAATACAACGTTGTAATTGAGGCTATTAAAGATGCCAATGAAATCATCGAATCAGGAGATGAAGATTTGATCAGCCTGGCTGAAGATGAGTTGAAGGAGTCTCTTCATAAACCAGATTTATTAGAGCAGGAATTAAAGGTAATGCTACTTCCAAAAGATACGGCTGATGATGGATCTGCCTTCTTGGAAATTAGAGCTGGTGCTGGCGGAGATGAGGCTGGAATATTTGCAGGAGATCTTTTTAGAATGTATTCAAGACTTGCAGAAAGAGAGGGCTGGAATATTGATGTAATTGACATCAAGCAAGCTGAACAGGGTGGACTAAAAGAGGTTGTCGCACAGCTTAATGGAAAGAGTGTTTTTAAGGTTCTAAAATTTGAGTCAGGCGTTCATAGGGTTCAAAGAGTTCCTGAAACAGAATCGCAAGGAAGAATACATACATCTACATGCACTGTAGCAATCTTACCCGAGGTTAAAGAGGTTCAGGATATTGCTATAAATAAAAATGATCTGAGAGTTGATACCTATAGAGCTTCAGGAGCTGGCGGTCAGCATGTTAACAAGACTGATTCGGCTGTAAGGTTGACTCATATACCCTCAGGCTTGGTTGTCGAATGTCAGGATGGAAGGTCTCAGCATAAAAATAAAGAAAAGGCGCTATCGCTATTAGCCTCAAAGCTTAAACAGCAAGAACTTGAGACACAACAAGAGAGCATTGCTAGCGAAAGAAAGATTTTAGTTGGAACGGGCGATAGAAGTGAAAAAATTAGAACTTACAACTTCCCTCAGGGAAGAATGACGGATCATAGAATTAAGTTAACTCAGCATAATTTAGATCAAATTATGGATGGGGATATAAAAACTATATGCGATGCCTTGTTAGCAGAAAATCAATTAGCAATGTTATCTCAACTTGAATCAGAATAATTGAGCGTTAATCTTAATTTTTTTAAAAATAAAGTTGCTGATATTTGGCCTGATAATCAGGAAATATCGAAAGAATTTGTTTTTTTCTTAAAAGAAGCACTCAACCTTAAGGATACCTCTATTTATATAGACAAAGATTATCTATTATCTGATAAAGATCAAAAATCTATAGAAGAATTTATTAAAAATAAAAAAGATGGCATACCCTTAGATTATATTTTAAAAAAATCTTTTTTTTATGGAAAAGAGTTTCTTGTTGATAAAAGAGTTCTCATACCAAGACCTGAAACAGAGCTTCTTGTAGAGCATATAAATAATTTAGATTTTCAAGATGGCATAAAAATAGTGGATGCGGGATCTGGGTCTGGCTGTATTGGCATTTCTATTGCAATTCACAATCCTAATATTCAAGTTTATGGTCTTGATTATTCAGCCAAATCTCTCGAGGTTGCCCAAATAAATAAAAATTATTTTAAGCTAAATAATTTCTCATTAATTCACTCTGATTGGCTGTCTTCGATAAAGGATAGATCAATTGATATTATTGTTAGTAACCCGCCATATATCGACTCTCAAGACTTGCACTTAAAAGACTTAACACATGAGCCGACTTCAGCCTTGGTTGCATCTGAGGGTGGTTTAGGAGATTTTAAGGTTATCTCTCAACAAGCCTCATTGAAATTACAAAAAGGAGGAACATTAATCTTTGAGCATGGGTACCAGCAGGCAGAGGAGGTATCAAGCATAATGAAAAAAAACGGTTTTAATAATGTTGAATCTTTTAAAGACCATCAATCACACCCAAGAATAACTAAGGGTATAATTTAAAAAGATGAAATATACAGGTTACATAGAAGGTTACTACGGGAAGCTTTTGTCTTGGGAAGAAAGAATTGAAATCGTTAGCCATTTATCCCAAAATAAATTAAATACATACTTCTATTGCCCAAAAGAAGATCCATTTCATAGATCTGAATGGAAAAAACTATATCCTGAGAATTGGCTAAAATCATTTTCAAATTTTATTCATTTCTCTGATAAGAAGAAAGTAAATATAATTTTTGGAATATCACCTGGATTAGACTTCAACAATTCACTAGAAGATTTATTCTTAAAGATAAATTTAATCACCAGTCTAGGCATCAAAAATATCGCAATTCTTTTTGACGATTTATTTGAAAATCAGTCAGGTCAAATGCACGCAGATATTTTAAATAAATGCTTGGGCGAGTTCGCAGATATAAGTTTTTATTGCGTACCTTCTGAATACTGCAACCAACTTTCAAAACCTAATTTTAATGAGAGCAATTATTTAGAAAATTTAGCAGTAACTTTAAACCCTGATATACCCATTTTTTGGACAGGAGATAGGGTAGTTTCAACTGATTATTCAAACGAAGAGATATCCCGGTGGAAACGTAAGTTAAAGCATCCGTTAATTATATGGGATAACTTTTATGCAAATGATTACTGCACGCCAAAAGTTATAATTGATGATTACTCTTCATTAAAAGAGACTAATTCAGATTCTCTAGAAGGCGTTCTAATAAATCCTATGGGATTATTGCAGGCAGATAAAATTGCAATTTCATCATTTAGCAATGCTTTAAAAAATTATCCAAAGTCCTTTGAAGAAATTATTAAGGATTCAAATCTGCCTGAGTCATTTAATAAAATATCTAAACTATTTAGATTTAGGGCCTCGATAGACTTAAGCCAAGATGAATTAGAGGTTTTAGAAAGTTACCTTTGGAATTGGCATGGTGATCTTAAGTCAGAGCTTTATCCATATATGCATTTACTAAAAGCAATGATTAAAGAAGGTATTGCTGATAAAAGACTTCTAAAAAGATTCAATATATTAGTTTAATTAAAGATTGCTAATCACAATCAAGAATAGCCAATAAAAAAGTATAAAAAATATTCTTGCCCAGATTTAAACTTAGGAATATTATTTCCTTAGAGTTATTTCAATTTTGTATGAGAGCAATAAATGTGGATTTTAGGATTAATAAAAATTATTTAAAAATATATAAAAATAATAAATTCGAATATAAGCTTCCACACTTATGGATGCGAGATAACTGCTCTTGTAACGATTGCAGGGTCTTCGAAACACAGGAGAAAAGATTCATGCTTGATTCTGTTTCATCTGACTTAAAGCCAGAGAATGTAAATATAGAAGGCGATAATATTTTTATTTCTTGGCCTGATAGCCACAAGACACTCATAAATTTTCAAGATATTAAGTTTTTACAACATCCCCGCAAACCTGAAAAAGCTTTATGGAAAAAAGATTTCTTACCTACATATTATGACTGGAATGAGTTTTTACAAAATAATAATATAGCAATAGATGCTATATCTACATTTATAATTAATGGTGCTATATGTATTAAAGATGCTCCCCAAATTCCAAATACCTTAGAAGACCTTGCCTTAAGATTAGGGCCCTTAAGAGAAGTCTTGTTTGAACGCATTCATAATGTTTCATTAGATGGGCATGTATATAATATTGCTCATACATCTTTAGAAGTGCCTCCGCATAATGATTTTGCAAGTTATTCTTGGCCTCCAAGCGTTCAAGCGCTTCACATGCTAGCGAATGATTGTGATGGCGGAGAGTCTATGATTGTAGATGGCTTTTCTGTATTAATGGATTTAAAAAAAGACCACCCCAATTTTTTTGATATTTTAACCACTTTTCCTATACCATTTAGAGAGTTTGATGAAACAAACGAAACTTACGCTGAGGAACCAATAGTAAGAGTTAATACCCAAAATAAAGTAGTTGGATTTCGGTTCTCAAATCAACTCATGCAAATGATCAATCCTCTTAGAAAGAATGTAGATTTATTTTATAAGGCCTATCACGAGTTATGCACCAGAGTGAACAGTAAAAAATATAAATCAATATTTAGACTTGATGCAGGCCATATACTTTTAGTTTCAGGTCATAGAGTCCTTCATGGCAGGGCAGAGTTTAATCCAAATGGTAAGCGGCATCTTCAAGATGCATACTATGAGATGGACAATGTAGAAAATAATTTAGTTGTGTATAGAAAATTTCGGAGCAAATAGATTGTCAAATAAAGTTGAATTTAGGTCAATGGATGAAGGAACAAGAGAGGATTATGATCTTATTGCATCGCATGATTCAGAAAATATTAAAGGTTTATTAAAGAGAGTCATTCAATGGCTAAAAATGATGGATGGAGACTCTCCATATAGAATTAGCAGACTGCAGCACTGTCTTCAAACTGCTACAAGGGCAGAGAAAGATGGGGCTGACAAAGAAACAATAGTTTGCGCTCTATTGCATGACATCGGCGATGTGATATCACCATCCAATCATTCACAGGTTTCAGCTGCACTCTTGAGACCTTATGTGAGTGAAAAAAATTATTGGATAGTCCTTAATCATGGTTTATTTCAGGGCTATTATTGGATGCATCATTACAATAAAGATAGAAACTTAAGAGATAAATACAAAGATCACCCTTATTATAGAGATTGCATAGATTTTTGTTCTAAATGGGATCAAAAATCATTTGATCCTGATTATGAGACCTATTCTTTAGAACATTTTCTACCCATGATCGAAGAAATATTTTCGAGAGAAATTAATTCTTTTGTATAGCTTTCAAGTACCGCAGAATGTTTTATAAGGAACTTCAGATAATGGAGCGGGTTGAGTAAATAATTCAAAGCCTTCAATTTCCTCATAAGGCTTAACTAAGATTGAGAGTAGCAAAGATAAAGGCTCAATATCATTTTTGTTTACCGCAGAATCAAGAGCTTCCTCAACTTTATGATTTCTTGGAATATAGATAGGGTTAACTTCATTCATTCTTTTAGCTATATCTTCATCTGGAATTTCTTCCTGAGCAACTCTTTCTTGCCAAAGCATTAGCCAAGCATCAAATTTATCAGAATTTACAAATAATGATCTAACATCTTTATTATTTCCAATTAAGGTTTTTGATAAAAATCGAAAAGTCAGAGTGAAGTCAGCATTTTGCTCGTCCATGATTTGTAATAGATTATTAATTAATTCATAGTCCTTAGGATCATCTTTTAAAAGGCCTATCTTAGATCGCATATTTATTAACCAATAGTTTTCATAGACTGGTTTAATAAGTTGTAAGACTTCAGTTAACGAGGCTATGGCTATTTTCCTGTCTTGATTAATAAGTGGAATTAAGGTTTCAGCTAATCTTGTAAGGTTCCAAGTCAAAATTGCAGGTTGATTTGCATAGGCATACCTTCCTTGTTTATCTATAGAGCTAAAAACTGTGGCTGGGTTGTATTCATCCATAAAAGCACAAGGACCATAGTCAATAGTCTCTCCTGAGATGGTCATATTATCTGTATTCATGACTCCGTGAATAAACCCGACGCTCATCCAATTAGCAATTAAAGAAGCTTGCTCATTACAAACAGCAGCAAAAAATGCTAAATAAGGGTTATCTATTTGAGAAACTTCCGGATAATGCCTTTTAATTGAATAGTCTGCTAAATCTTTAATTTTATTTAAATCTTTTAATTGACTGGCAAACTCAAACGTTCCGATTCGTATATGGCTAGATGCCACTCTTGTAAGTATTCCTCCAGGCAAGATGGTTTCTCTTTCAACTTTTTCTCCGGTAGAAATAGCTGCAAGAGATCGAGTTGTAGGAATTCCCATAGCATGCATGCTTTCGCTAATAAGATATTCTCTTAAAACAGGCCCTAGAGCTGATTTGCCATCTCCTCTTCTAGAGAATGGGGTGGATCCAGATCCTTTGAGTTGAATATCTTTAACTTTATTATGTATATCTCTTATTTCTCCTAAAAGAATAGCCCTACCATCACCCAATTTAGGATTGAAATGTCCAAATTGATGACCTGCATATGCTTGAGCTAATGGATCTGAGTCTTCAGAAATCTTATTGCCTGAAAAAATAGCAAGACCTTCTTCAGAATTTAAAATAGAAGGATCAAGGCAAAGCTCCTCGGCCAATTGGCAATTAAAAAAAAGCATTTCTGGTGAAATAACAAAATCAGACCTACATCTTTCATAAAGCCCATCAAGAGATCTTGCAAAACTATTATCGAAGTTAAATTTGATAGCTTCTTTATTCATGATCTAATCAATAAAAGAGGTAAAAGATTCCAAGCTATCTCGCGATGTTCTATATTGATTAATTGGATCTTCGATATTTGGATATCCAATAGCAATTCCACACCAGATCATCTCATTATCAGGATGTTTAATAACTTGCTTAACTGTTTTTGGGTAAATAGACCAAGATTCTTGAAGGCAGATACCTAGCCCTTGATCAATTGCAGTAAGCCATAAATTTTGAAGAAACATACCAACATGACCCCAGCCATTGGGTGCAAAACTTTTATCTATTGTCACTATCATGCCAACAGGAGCTCCAAAGAAATTAAAATTTTCCCTAATTTGTTTCATTCTTGCATCTATGTCATCCCTTTCAATAGATATAGCTTCATACATATCAGAAGCACATTCAGACCTCCTTCTTTTATAGTCATCAGCTAAAGGCTTTGGATATATCTCATAATCTATTTCTTCTTGAACTCCATTATCAAAATTGCTCAGTGCTTGAGATGTAAGCTTTTTCTTTGCATTATTAGTAACAATATATATTTTCCAAGGCTGAATATTTCCTCCAGATGGTGCTGAGTTAGCTGTCTTTAGGATATCTTTGATTAATTCTAGAGGCACATCTTTATCAATATAGCTTCTAACAGAATACCTAGACATTATTAATTTTTTTATGCTCATGTCTTCCTAATAATTTTTATTAACAATTCATTGTTCCTTCTTATATAATTTATATCAATCATTTTATAGGGGAAGTTATATGATCGGAGATATGCAAAAGTGGACGCCTAATGTTGGAAGTATTATTGAGCATGCTAAAAATATTTATCCAACACAAGAGGTTATTAGTAGAATGGTGTCTGGTGAAATTCATAGAACTAACTATGAGGAAGTTTGCATTAGATCTAGAAAACTAGCCTCTTCTTTAGAAAAAGATGGTTATAAAAATGGTGATGTTTTAGCGACATTGGCTTTAAATACTTATAGGCATTTAGAGATGTATTATGGCATTTCTGGAATGGGGGCTATTAATCACACTTTAAATTTTAGATTACATCCTGATCAAGCTGTTTATATTATTAATCATGCTGAAGACAAGCTTATATTTTGTGAAGTCCCTTTTGTCCCTATGATGGAAGGTCTTGAAGATCAGCTTAAATGCGTCGAAAAATTTATTATTCTTTGTGATGAGTCTGAAATGCCAGATACAGCATTAAAAAATGCTATTTCATATGAAGAATATATTAAAGATGGCGATGAGAACTATCAATGGCCAGCTTTAGAAGATGATGCAGCTTGTGGTCTTTGTTACACATCAGGAACTACAGGAGATCCTAAGGGCGTTCTCTATGCTCATAAATCAAATATATTACATGCTCAAGCAGCCTTAACGGGACTGACTATAAGTCCAGATGAGGTCATACTGATGGTGGTTCCTTTGTTTCATGTTCAAGCTTGGGGCATTCCTTTTTATGGTCCTATGTTTGGTTTGAAGCTTGTTATGCCGGGTATGCAAATGGAAGGCGAGTCCCTTTATGACCTTATAGAGAAAGAAGAGGTAAGTTTGGCATTTGGAGTTCCTACTATTTGGATGGGACTGCTTAATTATTGCAGGGAAAATAATAAAACTCTAACATCAGTTAGAAATACAGTAATAGGAGGAGCAGCTCTTTCTCGGTCTATGCTTCAAGAGTTTGACGAAGCCCATGATGTAAATGTAATTCAAGGTTGGGGAATGACTGAAATGAGTCCATTGGGAACTTCAAATTTCCTTACACCTGAGATGAAGAAAATGAGCAAGGAAGAAAGATATTCAGTTCAACTTAAGCAAGGCAGACCAATGTATGGAGTTGAACTAAAAGTTGTAGATGATTCAGGTGAAGATTTACCTAATGATGGAGAGTCTCAAGGGCATTTACTGGTTAGAGGTCCATGGGTTCTTAAGAGATACTTCAAGGCAGAGAAAGATGCTGTTGATAAAGATGGCTGGTTTGATACAGGAGATATTTCAGTTTTAGATAAAGACGGCTATATGACCATTAAAGATAGGGCTAAAGATGTTATTAAATCCGGTGGAGAGTGGATTAGCTCAATTGATTTAGAAAATGCTGCTGTCGGACACTCTGAGATTACTGAAGCGTGTGTTGTTGGCATTCCTCATCCTAAGTGGGATGAAAGACCTATAATGTTTATTGTTACCAATAGTGGAGAGCCTATAGACAAGGAAAGTATTCTTGAGTTCCTTGGATCAATAGTTGCAAAATGGTGGCTTCCAGATGAGATTATTTTCTTAAAAGAATTACCTCATGGAGCAACAGGTAAATTGCAGAAATTTGAATTAAGAGACGAATATAATAATTACTACATGGAGAAATAAAATGTTACATATCATAAAGCCTTCGGAAATTGAATCAGTTATTGGAAAGGAAATAGGAACTTCTGATTGGGTTACTATCGACCAAGAAAGAATAAATAAATTTGCTGATGCAACTATGGATAATCAGTTTATTCATACCAATCCTGAGCAAGCAGAGCCTATATTTGGGTCAACTATAGCTCATGGATTTCTTTCACTCTCTCTTGTAGCCGGAATACCATTTGAGCAAGAAATTGGTCTTGTGTTAGAGGGAACAAAAATGGGATTAAATTATGGCTTAGATAAAGTAAGGTTCTTAAGTCCTGTTCCAGTAAATTCAGAGGTAAGAATAATAATGAAATGTCTTGATATAACTGAAAAAAATCCAGGACAGTTTTTATCTAAAACTGAAGTAACTATGGAAATAAAAGGCGTTGCAAAACCTGCCTTTGTTGCTGAAACTCTGAGTATGTTTATAGTTTAATTAACTACTAATCTAATAACTTCTTAAGGATTTCATTCACACTTTGTGGATTTGCTTTTCCTTGAGTTTCTTTCATTACTTGGCCTACAAAGAAACCAAATAACCTATCTTTTCCGCCTTTGTAGGCATTAACCTGATCTGGATTATCTTCAATAATTTTCTTAGCAATATTTTCTAGCAATGATTCATCTTGAATTTGTACCAAACCTTTGTCTTTAATAATTTCATCAACATCATTTCCAGATTCCCAAACCTCTTCTAAGACTGATTTAGCAATTTTCCCAGAAATAGTTTTATCTGAAATTCTTTTAATCAATGAAGCAAAATTATTTGCGGTAAGTTTTGATTCATCTATTTCTATATTATCTTTATTTAAGAGCGCACTCACCTCTCCAACAAGCCACTTAGCTACTAATTTAGAATCATCAGTTTTTAGACAAGCTTCTTCAAACATATTTGCCATAGTTTTCGAAGAAGCAATAATTCTAGCTTCTGACCCTTCAAGTTTTATTTCACTGATATATCTTTTTTCTTTTTGCTCTGGAAGCTCAGGAAGGTTTGCTCTAATATCTTCTAGCTCCTTATCAGTTATAACAACTGGCAATAAATCAGGATCAGGGAAATATCTATAGTCATTAGCTTCCTCCTTTGATCTCATTGATCTTGTTTCATTTTTAACACTGTCATAGAGGCGAGTCTCTTGAGCTACAGACCCACCTGATTCAAGAATTTTAACCTGACGATCTATTTCAAAAGCAATGGCTCTTTCTATAAATTTAAAAGAATTAATATTTTTAATTTCAGCTCTAGTTCCTAGCTCTAAATCATCTGTCTTCTTCATTGATACATTAACATCACATCTCATAGACCCTTCTGCCATTACCCCATCGCATATATCAAGAAATGTAACAATCTGCCTAATCGCTTTAAAGTAAGCAACAGCTTCTTTTGCATTGGCTATCTCTGGCTCTGAGACTATCTCTAGAAGTGGAGTGCCGGCTCTATTTAAATCAATGCCAGTTTCACCCTCAAAAAGATCATGAACTGATTTTCCAGCATCTTCTTCTAAATGAGCTCTAGTAATATTAATAATCTTTTCTTCACCATTTGCAAATATCTTAATAGTCCCTTTTCCAACTATAGGCATGGCCATTTGAGTAATTTGATAACCTTTTGGAAGGTCAGGGTAAAAGTAGTTTTTTCTATCAAATGTAGATACTTGGTTTATCTCAGCGTTGGTAGCTAAGCCAAATCGTATAGCTTTAAAAAATGCATCTTTATTAGCTACCGGAAGGACCCCAGGAAGCCCCATATCTATTAAGTCAACGTGTGTATTTGGTTCTGCACCAAAACCAGTTGATGCACCTGAGAATAGTTTTGATTTCGTTGAAAGCTGAACGTGGATTTCTAGACCTATCACTGTTTGCCATGTCATTAGCTTATCTCCCCATTGGGTGTCTTAAGATGCCAATCAGTTGAAGTTTGATAACTATGGGCTACTTGAAGAATTTTACTTTCTTCAAGAAAGTTCCCAATTAATTGCATTCCTAGTGGTTTATTATTAACAATGCCATTTGGAACTGACATTGCTGGTAAACCTGCTAAATTTGCAGGAATGGTAAAAAGATCTTCAAGATACATTTGAATGGGGTCGTTTCCCATCGATCCTGCTTTAAATGCAGTCCCTCTTGTTGTAGGCGACATAATTACATCTACTTTTTCAAAAGCCGCAACAAAATCATTTTTAATAAGCCTTCTTACTTGTTGAGCTTTTTTATAATAAGCATCATAAAAACCAGCAGAAAGAACATAAGAGCCAATAAGAATTCTTCTTTTTACCTCATCTCCAAAACCCTCAGATCTACTCCTAACATATAAATCTTCTAAGTCTTTCGGGTTCTCACACCTTCTTCCAAACTTCACTCCATCGAATCTTGATAAATTAGAAGAACATTCCGCTGGAGCAACAACATAATATGTTGGAACAGAGAGTGTAATATTTGGAAGCGATATTTCAACAAATTCAGCACCTAAAGATTCATAATGCTTTTTAGATTCCTCAAATACTTTTACCACATCACTATCTAGTTTTGACAAATCAAATTCTTTTACGAGTCCAATTTTTATTCCTCTTATAGATGAATTTAAGTTTTTCGTAAAGTCAGGAATATTTTCATCAAGCGATGTTGTGTCCTTGGAATCATGGGAGCACATTTCATTTAACATAAGCGCACAGTCTTCAGCTGTTCTAGCCATAGGGCCAGCCTGATCTAAACTTGAAGCAAATGCGATCATGCCCCACCTTGAGATTCTTCCATATGTTGGTTTTAGGCCTGTAATACCGCACAGAGATGCAGGCTGTCTGATTGACCCGCCTGTGTCAGTTCCAGATGCAGCTGGGACTATACCTGCAGCAACTGCAGATGCAGAACCGCCTGAGCTTCCTCCAGGCACCAACCCTTGTCCCCATGGATTCTCAGTGTTACCAAAGAAACTTGTTTCAGTAGATGAACCCATTGCAAATTCATCCATATTCGTTTTACCAACAGAGATACAACCTGCTTTTTCTAAATTCTCAATTACGGTTGCAGAATATGGAGGTATAAAATTTGATAGCATGTTTGAGCCGCATGTTGTTCTTAGATCTTTGGTGCAAAAAAGATCTTTTTGGGCAATTGGGATACCTGCAAGAGAAAGCTCTGAGGGGTTGTTATCAAGATTTTCTGCTTTTTTTAAAGATGCTTCTTTATTTAGTGTAATAAAAGCATTTAGATGTTTATTATTCTCAATTAATGAAAATGTATCTTCAAGCATTTCTTTATTTGAAATTTCTTTACTCTGAAGCATTTTTTTAAGCTCCTTTATTGTCTTAAACTGAATACTCATTCAACCACCCTTGGAACTAAAATATAGTCCTCATTTGAAGAGGGCGCATTATTAAGAAAAACTTCTTTTCTATTTTCGGCATTTACATTGTCAGATCTTGTTTTAGCAGTCTTTTCTAAAGGACTTGTTAAAGGCTCAATATCTGCAGTGTCAACATCATTTAACTGATCTACAAATTTAATAATATTATTGAGGTCATTTGTAATTTTTTCCTCATTTTTTTCCTCAAAAGTAAGTCTTGATAGGTGCGCAATAGTTCTAACTGTTTTCTTGTCCATATATAGGATATTATTATAATTAGATGGCAGATATTAACCTAACTAGAGTATTATTTACATATATTTTAAGCAATTAGAGGAATCACGTGGAATTCAATATTTTTAAGACGTTTAGGGGTTACTTTTCTAATGATCTTTCAATAGACCTAGGCACGGCAAATACTCTTATTTACGCAAAAGATGTAGGCATTGTTCTTAACGAGCCCTCCGTTGTAGCAATTAGGGAGTCTAGAGGCGTAAAAACAGTAGTAGCCGTTGGAACAGAAGCAAAAAAAATGCTTGGCAGAACTCCAGGTAATATAAAGGCAATTAGACCATTATCAGAAGGTGTTATAGCTGACTTTCAGGTAACTGAAAAAATGCTTCAACATTTTATAGCTCAGGTTCATGAGCAAAGGTGGATTAAACCAAGCCCAAGAGTTTTGGTCTGTGTTCCTTGTAGGTCAACACAGGTTGAAAGAAGGGCGATTAGAGAGTCTGTCCTAGGAGCAGGGGCCAGAGATGTTAAGTTAATAGAAGAGCCTATGGCAGCAGCTATTGGAGCTGGACTTCCTGTGGAGGAGGCAAGTGGAAATATGGTGGTTGATATTGGAGGTGGTACATCAGAAATCGCCATCCTTTCTCTGAATGGTGTTGTTTATGCGGAGTCAGTAAAGATTGGTGGAGATAAGATGGATGAATGTATTACCTCCTGGATAAGAAGAAATTATGGATGTGTGATTGGAGAATCCACTGCTGAAAAAATTAAATATACAATTGGTTGTGCTACAGCAGATTCAGAAAAATTAGAAATGTCTATAACTGGAAGAAATCTAGCTGAAGGTATCCCAGAAACCTTTACTATTAATAGCGAGCAGATTTTTGAAGCTATGAAAGACCCTTTATATGGAATAGTTAGAGCAATTAGAAATGCTCTAGAGTTATCTCCTCCTGAGCTAGCAGCCGATATAGCAGAACGAGGAATTGTTCTGACCGGTGGAGGAGCTTTAATGAGAGATTTAGATAAACTTATTTCAAGCTCAACAGGTATTCCTGTAATTGTTGCAGAAGATCCCTTGACCTGTGTTGCAAGAGGCGGAGGTCAAGCTCTTGAAATAATGGATAAATATAATATCGATCTTCTTTCTTCAGAGTAGACGATATGGCCAGGGTAGCGCCTAGTTCTAGCTCTAAGGCATTATATTTTTTATGTATTCTACTTGGGGCAATTCTTTTATATGTTGATATAACCTATAAAAGTTTTGACACCATAAAAAATACTTATATATCAACTACGATATCTACAAAATACCTTTTAAAAAAACTCTCCATTGATCCGCTCATATATATATATGAGGTTTCTAAATCTAAATCCTCTCTTATAAATAAAAATAAGAATCTTCAAGAAGCTCTTGATAAAAGCTACCTAGAAAATTTCATAATAACTAGAAGTGATAAATTCTTTATGGATGACAAGTCAATATTAGCGCTAATGAGTCAATATGAAATTGACGAAGTCTTTCATGCATCAAAAATTAAGTATTTTGATACAGAGAACTATTTTTGCTGCGACTCTCATGTTATGTATATTGAAACAATTTCTTCTACAGATAAAAGCCTTGTGGGAGGCGCTGTTATAAATAGCAGAGGTATTCTTGGTCAAATCATATCTGATAGCGGTATAAAAGAAGTGCTTCTTTTAACTGATACCACCCATTACATTCCTATTGAGTCAGAAGAATACTTCTGCAACGCAAGAGGCGGAGGGCTACCTGGAATTATTACTTGCAAATATAGCTCATTAATTTGGACTAGTCCCATATCAAAAGGGCAAGAGTTTTATTCATCCGGTCTCGGGGGGATATACCCACGAGGTATTTTGATTGGATATGTTAAAGAAATTACAAACCTTGACGATACTAATATTCAGATAGATATTAGCTTGATAGCCAACCCAATACAAAAAGGCATGCTGGGGATAATCGAAAGCTAATGAATAAACCTGGAATTTTGAAAACAATGCTCTTATTATTTTTAGCAAATTATCTAGAGTCGATTACGGCACCTGCTTTTATTAAAATTTATGTAGCCATACCCCTAACATTCTTAGTTTTTAGTGGGCTAGTCTATAGATCGTCTAAAAATATAAATCCGATTTATGCTTTTTGTCTTGGAATATTTGTGGATCTAATATCAAATTCTTTATTTGGTTTAAATGCAATGCTATTTTGCTTATTCTCCTATGTAATAAATAGCTACTCAAATACCTTTAAGTTATTTTCATATTTACAAATATGTATTTTCTTTGGAGCTGCGTCTATGTTCTTCATTGGATTAAGTAATTTATTTCTAGCAATTGAAAACTTTTCTTATCTTATCTTGTTTGTAAGTTTTTTTATTAATAGCGGCTTCGCACTTTTGATAACAATGAGCCCAATATACCGCCTTTCAATCGATAGAAGGCTTTCAGAATATGACTAGTTTAAAAAAGTTATTCTTATACCTACTTTTTCTAATATTTCTATTAATAACTTTTATTGTAGGTTCATATAGTTTTTTAGTTTATAAGCCTCTTTACGCACTTCAGTCGCTTGATAAAATCTTACTTTACAACTATTCACTGAGTATTAGATCAATTCAATCTAACCAAAATTTTTTTGATCCTCAATTTACCTCTAGTGAAGTAAAAGTTTTTAATAAAAAACTTGAAGAAGTCATATCTATTCCGCGTATCGTAATTGGGATTAATCTACTTGAATCTTTATTTAAAGATCATTTGAGCCTATCTATATTAAAAATAGATTCAGTTATATTAAAAGGTAACTCAGACAGTAATTATTCCAGTAATCCCTTAAAGATAAAGGGTAATAACTTAGAAATTAATAATGATTCATTATCTATTTCTGCAGCTAGCTATGAAGCTGAGGTTCAGGATGGAAAAGTATCGCTTATTTTAAGAAATGGAACTCTTAACTCACTTCCTTACCAAGCCATTGATGCACTCTATACCCCATCATCAAATAAAGTTTTATATTTAAGCGAGCATTTTTTAGATACCGGCGCAGTGGATAATTTAGAACTTTTTAATGCAAGCTCATTAACTGATTACAGCTTTAATATTAAAGTAACCTCAAAAGGTTTTTTTGATATTAGTTTGAATGAGCTTAAAAGTTTCAATAGGATGCATTTCTTAAATTCTAGGTTGAAATCCAAGTCAGGATACGAAATCAATTCAATAGAATCAATAATATTTTCAGATGTTAATAAGTCATTACATGGGACATTTTTAGCCACCATTCCAGATCAGAAGATAAAAGGAAGTATTTCATACGATCAAGAGAAAGTCCTTTCTGTTAGATCTGACATTTTAATTCATATGGATAATTTAATTTCATCAAATCAGTATTTTAATATCAAAGGAGATGAGTTATTTTCAGCTTTATTAAAGCTTGGTAAAGAAAAGATATCAATTCAACTTGATTCAAACCTACAAAGAACTAATATTTCCTCGCCAATAAAAGAAATCGAAAAAATACTTGGTTCTTCATTGATGACGTCTATCTATGTAGATGATTTATCAAAACCCTCATACCTCATTAATAATAAAAAATATGATTTATTCATAGACTCAGATAAGTCTGGATACTTCATACTTGGAGAGAGTTTTAGGGCTTCTTCGTTTACATCAAGCAAAGATAGAGATGGTTTTTATGTATATCTAGACGTAGAAGAAATTAAAATGGAGGATTACAGTTTCTTAAATACAAGTAACAGTAAAAGCTCCCCAATAAAATTAGTAAAAATTAAAACAGATAAACTTAATCTGTTTAAAAATCAATACAAAGACCAGCTCATTGATATCTATTTTGATAAAAAAGAATCTCGAATTAATTTCTCAGGCGATAATCTTAATGGAAAAATTAATATAGATAAAACTGGATTCATGAAGATTAATTTAGAAAATACTAAATTTAAATTTAACAATCTTAACTATGAAAATAATGATATTGATAGCTTGAGTGTCTTAAATATAAGATTTATTTCAAAAAATCTAGACACTGATAGGGGTTTTTTTGAAACTATAGATTTTTACTTACTTAAAAATACAAAGATTTTAACAATCGACAATATAAATATTTCTAGCAATGGCTTTAGGGTAGGTCCATATTCTGATGAAGAAAAAGCTTACATAAGTATAGATAGAGCAAATGATCTATATAAAATTAAGGGCATATATGAAATATATAACTCATCAAACCCATTCAATGAAATTCTAAAATATGACTTTAACTTTCTAAAGACCAACCTTAACGTTCAGTGGAATAGCTTAAGTTCTTTAAAGAATTTAGAGGGCAGTATAGATTTTCTTGTTAAAGAATTTTCCTTGGATGCAAATATACCAAGTTCAACTTTTTTGAGAGCTATTAAAGTTTTAAATCTAAATGCGATGATCGAGGGGATCAACAATCAAAGAGTTTCATCTGGGGGTGACTCACTAAAGATACAAAGAGCATCTGGAAAAATATATTTTAGTAAAGCCAGGGGCATTATTGATGAGCCAATAACCTTAGAGACAAATGAGGCAAGTTTAAAATGGTTAGGCGAAGTGCTAAAGAACCAAAAAGGGGAGATGGATAAATTGAATCTAAACCTATCCATGAGATTAAAAATTTCAGAAAATATTCCTTGGTATGCTGCTATTTTTGGAGGCATTCCTGCTCTTGCCGGAGGATATGTCCTAGAAAATATTTTTGAAGATGCTTTAGATAATGCATCTACATTCAAATTTAAAGTAGATGGAACTGTGGAGAGCCCCGAACTTAAGAGATTAAATTAAAAAAATTGTAGCTAAGCCAAGGAAGGATAGAAAGCCTATAACATCTGTAACAGTTGTCACTACAACACTTCCAGCTATGGCAGGGTCTTGTTTTAATCTTCGTAATATTAGGGGAACAAATACACCAGCAATAACAGAGCTAATAAGATTAATTATCAGTGCGCATGATATAAGAATAGATAAAACTATATCTTCAAACCAAAAGTAAGTAATAAAACCAACTAAAATTGAAAGAACTAGTCCATTGAGAATAGACACGGCTAATTCTCTTTTAAAGAGCCATTTTATATTTGATGAATTAATTTGTTCAAGTGTTAGGCCTCTAAGAACTATAGTTAGGGTTTGAGTTGCAGCTACACCGCCCATGCTTGCCACTATAGGCATAAGAACAGCTAAATAAACTATTTGGTTCAAAACATCTTGAAAGATATTTATGGTCATAGAGGCTATAAAAGCTGTCATGAGATTCATGCTAAGCCAAAATACCCTGCTTTTAGCTGCTCTTCCTGGGGGTGCGAAAGTATCCTCCGCTACACCGGCCATCCCAAGAAAATTTTGATCTGCATCCTCTCTAATAACATCTACAACATCATCTATAGTTATTCTTCCAAGGAGTTCACCTGAGTCATTAATAACGGCAGATGATATAAGGTCATTCCTTTCAAAAATAGTAGCCACTTCCTTATCATCCTGACTAACTAAAATTGGAATAATGCCTTTTTCCATAACCTCTTCAACGGTTAAGGTGAGTGAGCTTGTAATAATTTTACTTATTGATATTTCACCAATATATTGATCATCTTTTGTTACTACAAATATTTTGTCTGTATTTTTAGGAAGCTCATCCTGATTTCTTAGATAGCTAATCACCACCTCTATTGTATGGTTTGGTCTAACACTTATTACATCAGTGTTTAGAAGACCTCCGGCTGTATTGTCTGGATAAATAAGTCCCAGTTCTATTCTACTTCTATCTCTTAGAGACATTTTTGACAATACCACCCTCATTCTTTCCTTAGGAAGTCTCTGAAGTATGTCTACAACTTCGTCTAGTTCTAACTCTTTAACAGCCTCTGTTAATTCTTCATTTGAAATGCTAGAGACTAAGTCTTGTTGAATTTCCTCACCAAGATCTACTAATACATCCCCCTCTTCATTAGTTTCTAGAAGTGAAAATAGTAATTTTCTTTGTTTTGGAGGAGAAGATTCAAGAGCATGCGCTATTTCAGAAGAGGACATCTCATTAAGCAGGCCTCTTATCTGATTCAATGATAGATCAGACGAATCATCTAATATAATTTTTAAATTATTTTTGCTATCAATATTATCCATTAATTAATTCTACATCAAAGATAGAAAAAGTTATCTAATTCTGGTTGAAGATATATTAAGTTTTTTTCTATACTTAGTTATTGTTCTTCTAGCCAAGCTAAAGCCTCTTTTATTAAGCTCTAAAGCAATTTTATTATCACTTTTTGGCTTAGTTTCAATCTTTATAATGCCTTCAATTAATTCCATTAATTGAAGAGGGGTGACACTCCTAGTTTTTGAAACAGATGTAACTAACAGTGACTTAAGAGGAATAATACCTTTTGGCGTGTCTATGTATTTTGATCTCAAAATTCTTGAAACTGTTGAAGGGTGAACGTTTAGCTCACCTGCAACATCTTTATTAGAAAGAGGGTTTATTTTTAGAGGATTATTTCCTAGAAATGATATTTGCTTTTTACACACCAGCTCTCCAACTCTTTTAACAGTATCATTTCTTTTTTTTACTGATGATATCAACCATTTAGCATCTTGAATTTTCTCAGATAGCTCTTTGTTAGGATTCTTTTTTAGCTCATTACTAATTTGGGTTATTAGATCATTATCAATTTTTAATTTTGGAAAATTTTCTGTGACAAAGTTTACAAGTATGTCTTTATCCTTTAACTTTATTTTAAGATCGGGAATTATATAATTTGTTCTTTCATAGTTTAGCCCCGGACTAAGATCACAGGACTTAATTTCATCAACAGCATTGTCTATGTCTTGTTTTGAATAACTTTCTTTAATAAGTTTATTTTTAATAATCTCCAGATCATCAGAGGAGTTTTCAAATAATATCTTATTACAAAGATCTTTAATTTCTTCCTTAATCCTTTTTTTAGTAATTTGAATTTTTATACATTCTTTAAAATTTCTATAGCCAACACCTGAAGGCTCAAGCCTTTGAATTATTTCTATAAGAATTTTTTCAATATCATCATAGGAAGCTTCAAAGCCAAACATCTTCTCAATATCCTGAATTTGCTCGACTAATTGCCCAGCCTCATCTAAACAGCCTGTTAAGAATAGGGCTATTTTTCTTTCTCTTTCATCAAGACTAAGTTCGTTAATTTGACCTATCAATGATTCTCTCAGGTTTTCAGAGGCAGCCACATTAAAATCAAAATCATCAGAATTTATATTGTTTGAATCAAAAGTTTCACCCTCTACTATTTCTTTTTCAATAAATGGATTTACTTCAATCTCCTTTTCAATTTTTTGTATTAATTCAAATCTTGAAAGCTGGAGAAGGTCAATTGATTTCTTAAGAAGAGGGGTTAGAGATATTTTTTGCTTTTGTTTAAACTCTTTTACTAGTGAAATTGCCATAGTCTTTAGCTATACATATTTCCTAAATAGACTTTTTTTACAAGATCATTACTAATCAGCTCTTCTTTAGAGCCTGTGGCAATAACACTTCCATTATTAATAACTATTGCCTTATGACATATCTCAAGAGCCTCTCTTACATTGTGATCTGTAATTAATATAGCAATATTTTTTTTTGTAAGTGAAATCAGAACTTGCTTAATTTCTTCAATGGCAATAGGGTCTATTCCGGCAAATGGCTCGTCTAGCAGTATTACTTTTGGATCTGCTGCAAGCGTCCTTGCAATTTCAACTTTCCTTCTTTGACCTCCAGATAACTGCCTTCCCTTAAGATTAAGTATTTCTGTTAAATTGAATTCATTTATAGATTGATCCATAAAAAGAGTAATTTCTTCTTTAGTTTGAAATGAAATCTCTGCCAAGCCATAGAGATTTTCATATACGGTAAGATTCTGAAAAATAGAGGGCTCTTGAGGCAGATATTTTATTCCTAATTTAGATCTTTTATGCATGGGAAGAGGTGTAATATTTTTATCATCAAAAATAATTTTTCCATAATCACATTTTATTAATCCAGCAATTAAGTAGAAGGTAGTGGTTTTCCCTGCGCCATTGGGCCCTAGTAGCCCATTAATAGTACCCGGCTTAATATCAAAACTAATATTATCAACAATCTTTTTTGTTTTTATTGATTTTGATATATTTTCTAAAGTAAGCATTTTGCTAAGTATTCAATTTGAAATTAATCATCAGAGGATACGGCTCCATTTTGAGGGTTAAAGATTATAGAGTTAGATGAAATTTTTATATTTTCATAATCCATTGTTGCATTGCCTAGAAGATGAACTTTACTATTGCTATAAAAAATAATCTTCTCTGCATTCCCATTAAAGTTTTGCTCCTCTGATGTTGATTTAATAAGGGATGGAGTACCTTTCAGAGATACAATTTTTTTAATATTATCATAGAGAGCAGTATCAGCCTTTATCGTTAGAAACCCGGTTTTTATTTCTACATCATGAAGAAATATTACCTGGCTACTATCTTTTTTAATTTCTACTGACTCAGAATTAATAATAAGATTATCAAGGAAAGGGTTTGCAGATAGAGCAGATACACAAATTGAAGAAATTAGAAGAGATGTGGCTATTTTATTCAACTACAGAATCCTAGCTTGAATAAGGTCATGCATCGAAAGAACTCCAACATTTTTGTCTCCACTCATAACAATAAGGGTAAATATTTTATTTTTTTCCATGATTTCTGCTGCATCTATAGCCAATGTTTTTGAGTCTATGATTTTAAATTTTTTAGTCATAACGTCTTTAATTTTTGTAGAGTTAATATCAACTCTTTCATTTAAACACCTTCTAAGATCTCCATCTGTAAAGATTCCAACAACTTTAGATTTATTTATAACCAGTGTTATGCCTAAGCCTTTATTTGTTATCTCAAGCAATGCTTCGCTTAGAAGAGTGTCATCTTTTACTTTTGGTATGTCCGGTCCTTTATGCATTATATGCTGGACTTGAGTAATTAATTTTTTACCTAATTTACCTGCTGGATGTGAGCTAGCAAAATCATTCTTTGTAAATCCTTTAGATTCTAGCAGCGCTATGGCCAGCGCATCTCCAAATGCAAGTGCGGCAGTTGTTGAGGATGTTGGGGCGAGATTAAGAGGGCATGCTTCTATAGTTTTGATAATAATTGGAATATCAGAAGATTTTGAAATTGATGAATTTTTATTACTCGTAAGAGATACTATCTTTGATGCAAGTCTTTTCAAAGACGGCAGTATATTAATTATTTCATCAGTCTCTCCAGAGTTTGAAATTAATAAAACAATGTCTTTTTTATCAATCATCCCCATATCACCATGAGCGGCTTCAGTCGGATGGATGAAAAAAGATCCAGTACCAGTACTGGAAAGTGTTGCAGATATTTTTTGCCCTATATGTCCAGACTTACCAACACCCATAATCACAAACTTTCCTTCATTAACTATTATTTCCTCACACAGTAATGAGAAGTTTTTATCTAGTTGAGTTGCAAGACTTTTTATAGCATCAGACTCTATTTTAAAAGTTCGTTTAGCTGATGCAATATAATTATATTTTTTCATAGGTTTGATGAATTTTTATTATGTTTCAAATGCTATAATAGAACAATGTTAGCCTTACTTAAAAATTATTTTTATCTCTCTATTTTATTGCTAAGTTCTTTACCTGTAATTTCAGAAGAAAATCCTTATATTTTTATAGATAATAATGCCCAGAAAATGGTTCAGGTTCTTATTGAAAATAAAGATTTATTTTCAAAAGATAGAGATGCCTATGAAAATAAAATTAAAGAGATATTTGACCCAATGATCGATTTTAGAAGAGTTGCAGCAAGTGTTATGGGTAAAAAATACTATCAAGCCTCTTCAGCGCAGCAAAGAGATAATTTTGTTGCAATTTTTAGAAATTCTTTACTAGATACTTATGCTGAAACATTGGCTCAATGGGGAGATCAATCAATAAATACTATTTTCTCAGATGATGAAGACTACTCTGGGATAAAAAGTATTGAGGTTAAGCAAATACTAGATACCGGAAGCAGTAAATACCCAATCTCGTACAAATTAAGAAAAACTAATAATGAGTGGATGATTGTAAACATAATTATTAATGGAGTGAATTTAGGATTAACATTTAGAAATCAATTTCAAGCTTTGGCCAATAATAATAACGATAATATTGAGACAATCTTAAGTAATTGGGTGTCTAATGCTGGAGATGCTGGAATCGATGGATAGAGATGTTGTAAAAAAAATTATCATCAAGGGTATTCCAGATGCAAATTGTTCATTTGATGGAGACTCTTGCAGTTTTAAGTTAGTTGTTGTCTCCCCATCTTTCAAGGGTACTTCCATAATAGAGCAGCATAAAAAGGTTTTAAACCTTCTTAAGGAAAACTTTCAATCAGGTTCATTGCACGCATTAAGTTTGGATACAAGGGTAGAGTAAAAAATTGGAAAAATTATTAATCAAAGGCGGAAATCGCTTAAGTGGAACAATTACATGTTCTGGAGCTAAAAATGCTGCATTGCCTATGATTGCTGCAACTATTTTATCCAAAGACAGTGTAGTTCTTAGAAACCTTCCTTTTCTTCAAGACATAACAACCATGTTCGAATTGCTTGGCTCTATGGGCGCGCAGATTGTTCTAAATGAAGATATGGATTTTACTATCTCTTCGAATAATCTCTCTGACACAGAGGCAAGATATGAGTTGGTTAAAACTATGAGAGCTTCAATACTTGTTTTAGGTCCTTTAGTTGCAAGATACGGTAAGGCAAGAATTGCATTGCCTGGGGGCTGCGCAATCGGCTCTAGGCCTGTTAATTTTCATTTAGATGCCTTAGAGCAGCTTGGTGCAAAAATAGAGCTTAAAAGTGGTTATATTGAAGCAACTGCTGATCGATTGCACGGAGCAAAGATAAAATTTGATGGCATTACTGTAACCGGGACGGAAAATATAATGATGGCAGCCACCTTAGCAGAAGGTACGACATATTTAACCAACGTAGCAAAGGAGCCTGAAATAGTAGATTTAGCTGACATGCTTAATGCTATGGGAGCAAACATTAAAGGTGCTGGTTCTGATGAGATTGTTATTGAGGGAGTTGAAGAGTTAAATGGCACTTCATTTGATATTCCAGCTGATAGGATAGAAGCTGGAACATATCTAGCAGCTGCAGTTGTTACATCTGGGGACGTCTGCATTAAAGGAATTAACCCAGAGCGATTAATAAAAGTAATAGAGAAACTTGCTGAAACTGGCGCTGAAATAACATGCACTGATAACTCAATATCTTTATCTATGAAGCTAGACAAGCCGAAGCCAGTTGACATTTCCACAGCCCCTTTCCCTGAATTCCCAACTGATATGCAGGCACAATTTTCTGTCATAAGTGCTAGGGCCAATGGAATATCAAATATTTATGAAAATGTTTTTGAGAATAGGTTTATGCATATCCAAGAGCTAAATAGAATGGGTTGTGAAATATCAGTTCAAGGAAATCATGCAATAGTAAAAGGTGTAAGCAAGCTTTATGGTGCTGAGGTAATGGCAACAGATTTAAGAGCTTCAGCTAGTTTGATTTTAGCTGGTCTTTGTGCAGATGGAGACACTATTGTCGATAGAATTTATCATATTGACAGAGGATATGAGAGGATAGAGGAGAAGCTTAATTATCTAGGAGCAAATATTCTTAGATTGCCAAGTTAATTTCTTCTAGGGCGCTTGTTTTAATCTCTATTACCCTTTTCTCTTTTTTTGTTGTAAAAATATTTAATTTAATAGTATCTCCGGGAGCGGCAAGGCTTAGAAATTGAGTGAGATTTTTCCATGTTACATTTACATCGTTAACCCCATATATAACATCCCCAATACCCACACCTTTTTTAAATAAAGGTCCCTCATTTTCCATTTCAACTATTTGAAGCCCATTTATTAAAAGATTCTGATCAATTTCAAACCTTATCCTGGTAACTCTAAAATTCCCTATCCAAACATTTCTTACTTTGCCGTATTTAATAATTTCAGAGGCAATTTGAATAACTTTATCAGAAGGAATGGCAAAGCCTATTCCTTGATAAGCGCCTGTTTTAGAAAATATCTTAGTATTAATTCCTATCAAGTTTCCATTTTCATTAATAAGTGCACCACCAGAATTTCCAGGGTTTATAGCTGCATCAGTTTGGATTAATTCAAGGTAGGGATTGCCATAGTCCCTTCCAGTGGCACTAACTATTCCGCTAGAAACTGAAATTCCAATACCATACGGATTGCCAATTGCTAAAACTTTATCACCAATTTTTAAGTTTTTACTATCAGCAAAATTTATTGGATTTAATATCTCAGTTGTTATTATTTTTAATATTGCTATATCTGAATTTCTATCAGCCCCAATTATTTTTGCGTCATACTGGTTTCCATTATTAAGCTTTACAGAAACTTTTTTATTTCTAGAGATAATATGAAGGTTAGTTACTATATAGCCATCTTCAGAAAAAATAACACCAGAACCAATTCCATTTGAGTTCGATGAGAGGTTTGTATTGCTGCTATATGATGAAATAGTTACCACTGAGGAAATAGATTTATCAGATGCAGTTACAAATTTGTTACTATCATTAATAATAAAGAATGTTGAAATAATAGTAATTAAAATAACTAGTAAATAATTAATCTTAAATGTTTGTAAAATTTTTATAATGCCCATGCTTCAAAATATCATTAACGATCTTAAAAACCAAGGCATAGAAGCAGATCATGCCCAACTTAATTTAATAAAAAATATAGTTGGCGTTCAGGCCAAAAAGAAAAGTGTACTAGACAGTCTTAGGAGAAAAATAGCAAAGAATAGTTTTTATACTTGGGGAGCGGTAGGTAGAGGAAAAACTATACTATCTGAAACAATCTTAAAAAATATCGGAACAGGTAAGGATTTTATTTCTTTTCATTATATTGATTTTATGCATATGGCTCACTTAGAATTATCTAAGCTTTCAGGAACTAAAGATCCACTTAATAAGATAGCTAAGTCATTAAGTTGTGATTATAAAATGATATTTATAGATGAGTTTCAGGTAGAGGATGTTGCTGATGCAATGATTATCGGCAATTTATTAAACCAAGTAATTAAAAATGGATCACAATTATTTCTAACATCAAATGCACATCCTGATGATTTGTACAAAGATGGACTGCAAAGACAAAAATTTATGAAATCAATGGCTGGTATAAAAGATAGCTTAAATATTTATGAGCTTAAGGGTTTGGTGGACTATAGAGCTAGGAATATATTTAAATATATCAATAATCCTGATAACTCTCCCTACAAGAATGAGGATATTTTAGAGTTAATAAAATCTAATTTTAAAAACTATGAGCTTTCCACAAATATTTTAGAAATAAATTCAAGGAAATTTCGATGTAAATCTAGATCAGAAGATTTCTTGTGGATTTCATTTAACGACTTTTTTAATCAATCAACTGGATCAAAAGATTTTATAGAAATCTCAAAGAGCTTTGAATGGGTTTTTATAAATGACTTTATAGAATGCGACGACAATCACGCAGACATTATAAGAAGATTTATCTCTTTTATAGACATCATTTATAGAGAAAATTCTAAAGTAAAATTCTTTTTTGGCAATATTGACTATCTTAATATCTACACAGGAACTAAATTAAAAATTTTATGGGACAGGTGTGTAAGCAGATTAACTGAAATGCAAACAATAGAGTATTTAGATAATAGTTAAAATTTTTAATTTAAATGCACTTAAATATTGCTAATTTTCCCTCTAAACATTAATATTCGCATCTTACAAAAATATGATTATGAAAACGTTCTCACTAAAAAAAGAAAATGTCGAAAGACAATGGTATGTTGTTGACGCTTCAGACAAGGTTCTGGGCAGGCTAGCAACTAAAATAGCATCTAGAATTAGAGGTAAAGATAAGCCTACTTTTACTCCCCACACTGATGGCGGAGACTACGTTATTGTTATTAACGCAGAAAAAATAAAAGTTACAGGTCAAAAATTTACTGATAAAAAATATTACACCCATTCACTTTATCCTGGTGGGCTTAAGACTAGAACTTTCAAGGAAATGAATGAAAGATTTCCAGAAAGAATTATTGAAGAAGCTGTTAAAGGAATGCTTCCTAAAAATAAGTTAGGAAAATCCATGATTCAAAAATTAAAAGTATTTAGTGGTGCAGAGCATGAGCATGAATCACAACAACCTATAGAATGGAACCCAACAATATGACATCAGAAGTTTATTACGCGACTGGAAGAAGAAAAACTTCATCAGCGAGAGTCTACCTGACTTCAGGAAAGGGAGAAATCACAGTAAATGATAAGAAATTAGACATTTATTTTGGAAGAAAGGTAGCCCAGATGCTTGTTATGCAACCTATAGAAATGACTGAGCTTAACGGAAAGCTTGATATTAATATTAAGGTCAAAGGTGGCGGTAGTTTTGGTCAAGCAGGAGCTATTAGACATGGAATTTCAAGAGCTTTAATATCATATGATGTTGAGCTTAGGGCACAACTTAAGAAAGCTGGTTTACTCACTAGAGATGATAGAAGGGTTGAAAGAAAGAAACCTGGTCTAGTGAAAGCAAGAAAAAGCAAACAGTTTTCAAAACGTTAATTTTTCCAAATTTTTTCTCGAAGATTGGTGGTATAATCTGCTAGTTTTTTATTAGTACATACACGGGCATAAATAACTAATGCAAGAAAAAGACAATACAAGAAGAAAGGTTTTAATTGGATTAACAAGTGCTGTTGGTCTATCTGGAATTCCCTTCGCAGCAACGCCTTTCATTGCAGCATGGAACCCAAGTGCAAGAGCTAAAGCAGCAGGAGCTTCTGTTAAAGTTGATGTGTCTAAAATGCAATACGGTCAACAAATTCAAGTAGCATGGAGAAAGCAGCCTGTTTTTGTAATTAGACATACTGAAGAAAGCTTAAAAGGCCTTGAAGCTACATTACCAAAGTTACGTGATCCAAATTCTGAGGACATCGATGAGCTCTATAGAGGGCAGAACCTAACAAGATCTAAAAGCAATGAATACACTGTTATTACTGGAGTTTGTACTCATTTAGGATGTTCTCCAAAATACCATCCTGAAGTTGAGCCAAAGCCATGGGATGCATCTTGGGCTGGTGGTTTCTTTTGTCCATGCCATGGATCTATGTTTGATATGGTTGGTAGGGTTTTTAAAGGCGTACCTGCGCCAACAAACCTCCCAGTACCCCCGCACTTTTTTAATGGAAGTATTTTAACTATAGGTGAAGATAGGGAGATGGCTTAAATGAATGAAATTGCAGGAAAATTATTTGGTTGGTTAAACAGCAGATTACCTATTGTTAATACATTTGAGAGACATCTGTCAAAACACCCAGTTCCATCTAAAGTTAATTTCTGGTATCTGTTTGGTGCCTTGGCATCCGTGGTACTAATAATCCAAATAATATCTGGAATTTGGTTAATAATGCCTTATTCAAATACCGAAGAAGAGGCTTTTGCATCTATAGAATACATTATGAGAGATGTTGATTATGGATGGGTTATTAGGTACATGCATACAACAGGCGCTTCAATGTTTTTTGCAGTAGTGTATCTTCATATGTTTAGAGGCCTTTTATATGGCTCTTACCAAAAACCAAAAGAGCTAGTTTGGATCTTTGGTTGCGCAATCTACTTAGCTATGATGGCAGAAGGTTTTCTAGGTTATGTTTTGCCCTATGGTCAAATGTCATATTGGGGAGCGCAAGTCATAATTTCATTATTTGGAGCCATTCCTTATATTGGTGATTCATTAGAATTATGGGTAAGGGGTGATTATTATATTTCAGGCATTACCGTATCTAGATTCTTTGCATTACATGTTGTTGCTTTACCTTTAGTTTTAATAGCCCTTGTTCTTCTTCACCTTATTGCTCTTCATGAGGTGGGCGCAGGAAACCCCGAGGGAGTAGATATTGAAGAATTTCTTGATGATGATGGTATACCTTTAGATAGTGTTCCGTTTTTTCCATATAAAGTTTTAAATGCCTTTGTTGCAATCGGCGTATTTATGACAGTGTTTGCAATTATTATGTTTTTCTTCCCAGAGGGAGGAGGGTATTTTATTGAAATGGCCAATTTTCAAGAAGCCAATCCCTTAGTAACACCTGATCATATTGCGCCTGTTTGGTATTACTCACCATATTATGCAATGCTAAGAGCTGTTCCTGATAAGCTAGGAGGCCTAATAATAATGGGCTCAGCAGTAGCTATTCTATTTGTAGTTCCTTGGCTTGATAACAGTAAAGCTGCGTCAATAAGGTATAAAGGGTTTTATAGCAAGATTGCATTAGCATTATTTGCAACAAGCTTTTTAACCCTCGGCTATCTTGGAACTGTAGGAGTAACAGAGATAAGAAAAACAATGAGTGTTGTTTGTACTTTTATTTATTTTGCCTTCTTCTTATTAATGCCAATTTATACAAAGTTTGAACAGACTAAAGAAGTTCCAAAAAGACTATGATAAATAAATATAAACTTTCTTATAATTTTAAATGGTGGCATGTAATGTCACTTGCATGTATCTTCTTTTTAAGTGATGTAAATGCATCAGAAGGCGGTCCTTGTAAAGATTACGGTGAGTGTGATAAGTTTAAATATTCTTTAAATGACATGGAATCTCTTCAAAGCGGAGCTTCAACATTCATAAATTATTGCTACGGATGTCATTCTCTTCAGTATTCAAGATGGGGAAGAGTAGCAACTGACTTACAAATTCCAGAAGATATTTTTTTTGATAGTTTAGTGTTTGATAAATCTATTAAACCCGGAGATCTCATGAAAGGCTCAATGTCCAAAGAGACATCGGTAGATTGGTTTGGAGTTGCCCCTCCCGATTTAACACTTATCAGCAGGGTTAGAGGTGATGATTGGATATACTCATATCTAAGAGCTTACTATGAGGATTCGTCAAAGCAGTATGGAGTTAATAATTTAGTTTATCCTGGAACAGCTATGCCGAATGTATTAATGGCTCTCCAAGGAAGTCAAAAACTAATCTGTAAAGACATACCCGTGATTGCTGGAAATGGTGGTGAAAAAAGAGACGAAGCAGGGAATCCCCTTACCAAAGAGAAGTGTGGATTTTTAGAAGTCCCTCAAGGGTCTGGACAATTAAGTAAAGACGAATTCAATAAAGTAATATATGATCTTACAAATTTTCTAGTCTATGTAGGTGAACCTGCGAAGGCAACAAGAGAAAGAATCGGATGGTACGTAATATTCTATTTTTTAATATTTACAGCGGTTTCCTATATGCTTTATAGGGAATATCACAAAGATTACCATTAATAATTAGGAAAAAACTATGATTTTATATTCAGATAGAGATGACCATTACAGCCAAAGGGTTCGAATAGTCTTGGCAGAAAAAGATATTACTGCTGAAATAAAAGAATCAAAACCAGAACAAACCCCTGAAGATATTTTATCTATAAGTCCTTATCATAAGTTACCAATTTTAGTAGATAGAGATCTTGCAATTCATGATCCATCTGTAATGATGGAGTATCTCGATGAAAGATTTCCTCATCCACCTTTACTTCCAGTTTATCCTGTTTCACGAGCAAATAGCAGGACCTTAATGTTAAGAATAGAAAGAGAGTGGTGCCCAATTTTAGATACCTTGATAGCTTCTGAACTTCCAGAAAAGGAATTGATTAAACTAAGGGAAGAGCTTCTTCATGAGATTTCTTCAATCGCCCCAACATTCAAAGAATTTAAATATTTTATGAGCGATGAATTTACTTTAGTAGATTGTTGTTTTGTACCTATATTATGGCGTCTTCCATCAGTTGGAATAAGACTTCCTCTAAATAGGCATTTAAAACCCCTGCTAGATTATCAAAAAAGCATCTTTGAAAGACCTGGGTTTTTAGATAGTCTTTCATCTCTAGAAAGAGATCTTAAGAGCGACTAGCTAAATCATCTAAAGAAACCTTCCACAAAGTAACATCCCTCTTTAGGCATGAATTCTTTCTGTACGTTGCATGCCCTGTGTTTAGTATTAAGTCTATTTTAGAAAAGTTTGCCTGTGCTACTCTTTCTAAAATTATCAAGTCATCTATGAGGGCTTTATCCAACTCATTTTCTAGGCTGATAATATCCCCTTTTTTGCTAATATTGTTATAGAGGTAACTAGGCCCTGGTATAAAAACTCCCTCAAAGTCATTCAACTGTTTTATATTTGAGATACCTAGAAGAATTTTACTTGTAGCATAAAAATCTATATCTAAGGCATAACTTCTAAATAGAGGGATGATTGACTTTGCAGATTTATGGTCCAGTATGAAATATACCTTATTAAAATCTTTTCTTTTTCTTGGGCTATTTTTAATATTAATATTTCTATCAAGGTTCTGAATATCTTTATGTCGAGATATACTGCCATCTACCCCTAAAACCTTTTTAGTAAAATCTTCATACGCGGAGCCCTCAATCATTTCAAATCTATTATTTGGATATTTTTCTTTTAGTTTATTTGCAATGGCATTGAATCTTTCTAAATAAACAATTATTAATTTATCGTCATTCTTTTGATTTAAAGAAAAAATTGAACCCTCAATCAACGCCCTCTGCTCATCAATTAGACTAGAGCAAAAAAACTTAAGCTTAGAGTCTGCCAAATCATTATCAATTCTATAGCCACTATTAAAATTTACATCAAATAGGTAATTATTTTTAAGGAGAGATTCAATGAGATATTCCTTATTTTTTTTGCTAGCAATGTAATTAATTGTTAGCTTGCCAGATTTTTTAATTTGAATATTATTTGAAATAGCTAACAAAACCTCTGATAAAGCTACTTTTTTGATATAGCCTTTATCAATATAAGATCGCAGTATTATTAAATCTTCATTACTTAGATCATTGTATATAAATAGATTATTAAGAAGGTCACTTAATAATCTCTCATCTTTCTCTGAAATTACTATCTCTTTATTTATTTTAGAAACAATAAATGATTGATCGTTACTATCAATATAGTTTATATTTTTAATTATAGGCGAGGAACTGCAGCTTGATAATACAAGAATAAAGACTGGTAAAATAAATGTTAAGCTGGCTTTTATCACTTTAAATTTTAAAAAATTATGTTAAATCTAATATCAACACCAATAGGTAATTTAAATGATATATCACTAAGAGCAATAGATGTTCTAAAAAATGCTGATTATATCTATGCCGAAGATACCAGAAATACTAATAAGCTATTAAAGTTTATAAAGGCTGATAAAAAATGTAGAACTCTCCATGAGCATAATGAAGTAGAAGTAACAATGCAGATAGTAGATCTTTTACAAAATAACGATATTCATATTGCAGTTGTTTCTGATGCAGGCACGCCTGCAGTTTCAGATCCTGGGTATCACCTAGTGCAAGAGTGCATTGCAAGTAATATTAAATTTACATTGATACCAGGCCCTTCTTCTGTAATTAATGCTCTTGTTCTTTCAGGCCTTCCAACATCGAGTTTTTGTTTTTTAGGTTTTATACCAAGAAAATCAAAACAAAAAACAGATTTTTTTAGTTCTTTAAAGTACGAAACCAACACTATGATATTTTTTGAATCAGCTAAAAGATTAGAAAATACTCTTGAGCATATAAGCGAGGCTTTTCTAAATTCAACAAAAATATCAATTTGTAGAGAAATGACAAAAATATATGAAGAAATTGTAAGAGGTGACGTGAGCTCATTGTTAAAGGCTATAAAAAATAACGAACTCACTCTTAAGGGTGAATTTGTAATTGCCCTTGAAGGTCGCTCAACAGAAAGGGTCTCTCTAGTAATGGATAAAAAAATTAAAGAAGGCTTCCTTAAAAAAATGGCAGCTAAAGATGCAGCAAAATTAATTTCACTTATAACAAAAGAAAATAAGAGAGATATTTATAAACAACTATTAGATGAATAAAATTTTAAAAAAACATCTATAATGCTTCTGAGTTGGTTGGATGATCGCTGCTATTTATATCAGAGGAAAGTCCGGACTTCACAGAGCAGGGCGCCAGGTAACGCCTGGGAGGCGCGAGCCTACGGAGAGTGCAACAGAAAGTGTACCGCCAATTTTTAATTGGTAAGGGTGAAAAGGTGGGGTAAGAGCCTACCGCTTGATTGGAGACAGTCAAGGCATTGTAAACCCCAGCCCGAAGCAAAACCAAATAGAAATCCTATTAAGTTGCTCGCTTAGGATTTGGGTAGGTTGCTAGAGTATTATGGCAACATAATATCGAGATAGATGATCATCTTTTACAGAATCCGGCTTACAGACCAACTCATTTTATTCATATAACCCTTAAAGTGTGAAAAAGTGTGAAAATATGTTGCAAAGTGTGTAAAAAGACTTTATATTTTCTTACATGTATGGATTTAATACAGTTTCTTTGGATCAAAAGGGAAGATTAGCTATCCCAGCAAAATATCGCGCCCATCTTTTAGAAAATAATGAAACACAAGTAGTTATTACTAAGGACCCTCAATATCCTTCGTTAAAAATATATCCTGGATCTCAATGGAATGAAATTTCATCAAAGTTAGAGTCATTGCAGGGACTGGATCCTATTGTAAGAAATCTTCAATGGACAATTCTTGGAAATGCCAGTGTTAATGATTTTGATGTTAACGGAAGAATGCTGATTCTTATTCCTTCAGATTTAAGAAATTATGCAGATATAGAAGATCAAAAGAAAATCTCATTAATTGGAATGGGAAATAAGTTTGAAATATGGAATATAAATAATTGGGAAATGAGGCAAACAGGCAGTTCTCTATCAACAGAAATTTTAGACGTTGTGCTCCCAGAGAGCATAAAGTCAATGTCATTTTAAAAAAAGGGATAAGTTATGAACTTTGAAGTAATCGGCCAGGCTGTAGAAAACGCTAAAATTAAAGTTGTAGGCGTTGGTGGTGCAGGCGGAAATGCCGTCATACATATGATAAATCACAACATTGATGGCGTGGATTTTATTTGTGCTAATACCGATACTCAGGCGTTATCAGAGGCAAACGGCGCAATAACATTGAAACTAGGAAATGGTTTAACAAAAGGTTTAGGCGCTGGTGCAAATCCAGACATAGGAAGAAAAGCCGCGGAAAGTGATAGGGCGGCAATTGAAGAATTACTGGTTGGAGCAGACATGATATTTATCACTGCTGGAATGGGTGGCGGAACTGGAACAGGCGCTGCTCCAGTGATAGCATCTATAGCTAAAGAAATGGGTGCTTTAACAGTAGCTGTAGTAACCAAGCCATTTAAATTTGAAGGTAAGAGAAGGATGATGGCAGCTGAAAAAGGTCTAGCCGCACTCGTTGAAGAAGTGGATAGTTTGGTAACAATTCCAAATCAAAAACTTTATGAGGTTTTAGGAGAGGACACGCCAATGCAAGATGCATTTGCAAAAGCAGATGATGTTTTAAAAGGTGCTGTTCAGGGCATTGCTGATATTATTATGAAGAAAGGGCATATCAATGTCGATTTTGCAGATGTTAAAACAGTTATGTCAGAAAAAGGTATAGCCATGATGGGTACAGGAAGAGCGAGTGGCAAAAATAGAGCTGAAGCAGCTGCAATCCAAGCAGTCAGAAGCGAGCTATTGGAAGATATCAACTTAAAAAATGCTCGTGGAGTGCTGGTCAATATTACCGCAGCAAAGCCAACTCTAGGTGATCAAACAGAAGTTGCAGATATTGTTGATGATATTGTTAGCGAAGATGCAAACATAATATATGGTCTTGTTTATGATGAAACTGTTGGAGATGATTTGCTTGTTACTATAGTGGCAACAGGCGTAGATCAAAGATCCCCTACTTTAGTAATTGATAATCAACCAACAATCCAATTAAATCCAGTTGGACTTAATAGAGAGCATAATGATCAAAGAATTAGCACGTCCTCTGTAGAGGCAATTGATTTCCTTGACGTTCCAACTTTCATGAGAAAACAAGTAGATTAGTATGCTTCATTTTCCAGTATTGCTGGAAGAGTCTGTTGAATTTCTCATCCACAAAAAAAATGGCCATTACATAGACTGTACCTATGGAAGGGGTGGACATACATCGTTAATACTTAACAATATCTTACCAGAAGGTTTTTTAACATCATTCGATAAAGACCCAGAGGCATTTGATCATGGCCTTCTAAAAACAGAAAAGAATTTTAAGATAATTAATGAATCTTTTTGTAAACTTAATTCTTATTTTTCAGATGAAACAGTTGATGGAATAATCTTCGATCTAGGGACTTGCTCAACTCATTTTGACGATAAGAAAAGAGGGTTTAGTTTTAGAAAAGAAGGTCCTTTAGATATGAGGTTTAATACTCTAAAAGGTATTCCATTATCAGATTGGATTAATTCAGCAGAAGAACAAGAAATTAGAGATATTTTGTATAAATATGGTGATGAGAAACATGCAAAAATTATTGCTAGGTCAATAGTTGAGTTAAGACAAAATAGCGTCATAGAAACAACCCTTCAATTGGCAAATATTATTGAAGATATTTATCCTGAAAGAAAAAATAAAATTCATCCAGCAACAAAATCTTTTCAGGCGTTTAGAATTTTTATTAATAATGAATTAGATGAACTTAAAGAATCACTTGAAATGGCAAGTAAGATAATTAAGCAAAATGGAGTAATAGTAGTTATATCATTTCATTCACTTGAAGATAATATTGTAAAAAATTTCTTCAAACCAGATGTTATAAACTATCCAAAGGATATTCCATTAAATTCAATTGAAGATAGAAAATTTAAATGCATTGCAAAGAAAATTAGACCTACCAAGGAAGAGGTTGATAAAAACAAGAGATCTAGAAGTGCAATTATGAGAGTTTTTAAAAAATTGTAATGAATTTTTTTAAGTTAATTTTTCTAGGGACACAATTGTTTTTCATTTGTTTTTTAGGGCTAGAGAAAATTAAACTCTCTTTTGAAATAAGAAAAATAAATTTTAATCAAGAAAATATTAAATTAGAATTTGAAAATTTTAAGGATATAAATTTAAAATTAATTACACAACTCCATAGTGAAATTTCGCCAGCCATAATTGAGCGAAAGGCTAAAGAAAGTCTAGGCATGGTTAAAAAGACAACAAAAAAAATTATAACTCATGACAATGAAGAAGATTAGTTATATCAATTGGAGGCTTGTCCTCGTATGCTCATGCCTTTCATTGGCTGTAATGTCTGTTACTTACAGGATGATTTCATTACAACTAGAAGATAGCGCATTCTTACAGAATGAAGGAAAAAAAAGATATATAAAATATAGAACATTGAACCCTGTAAGAGGAACTATATTTGACAGAAATAATTTTCCACTTGCTGTCTCGATTGTTAATTATGATTTGTATGCTTTAAGAGGATTAAACATAGATAGATTCTTAAAAATTAAAGATAATATTGCTCTAGAAGACATAATGATTTCCGGTCCATCATTTTCTCGAAAAACTCTTCTGAAAAAAAACTTAACAAAGGAAGAGCAATTGCTTGTTAATAAATTAAATTTCAATGAGCTTGAGATGGAGGTAAGGCATAGTCGGCATTATCCGTTAGGAGACCAGATAAGCCCATTAATAGGATTTTATGGAACAGATGGCGCCCAGGAAGGCATTGAAAAAAGTTATGACCCCTTTTTATCGGGAGTTCAGGGGAGGCAAAAATATTATACAAATGCTAAGCAAGAAATAATTTCTAAGCCTATAGAGGTTAGTGAGAATATTTCTGGTAATGACCTTCAATTAACCATTGATTCAACTATTCAGTTTTATGCCTACAAATATCTTGTTGAATCTATTATTAGTAACAAGGCTAAAGCAGGAACTGTAATAATTCTTGATAATAAAAAAGGTGAAGTATTAGCAATTGCTAGTTATCCATCTTACAACCCAAATAGTCCAAAAAGAGTTATTCAAAAAAATAGGGCATTAGTGGAAGCTTATGAACTTGGATCAGTTTTAAAGCCTATAGTTTTTTCTAAAGCTGTCGATTTAAAACTTTTGAATCCAGATGAGTATATTGATATACCAAGAAGACTTCAGCTTGGAAGCAAAGTTATCTCAGACACAAAGAGCTATAATAAATTAACACCAAAAGAGATTATTGCCTATTCAAGCCAGGTTGGAGCTTCAAAAATTGCCTTACTTCTAGGTTACGATGCTCTAAAAGCAAATTACTATAATTTTGGATTCTCAGGGCCTATTTCTATAAATTTTCCATCCTCAGCCTTCGGGCTAATTAATGCTAAAGAAAAAATTTCTGATAGAGAGCTTGCAAGTCTTGGTTACGGTTACGGGTTTACAGTAAGTCCATTTCAAATAACAGCAGCTTACTCGGCCTTCGCTAACAAGGGGATATTGAAAGATTTTAAATTAATAACTAGTGATGAAGTTACTTCTAAACGAGTCATCTCAGAGATATCAGCAGACCATACTCTTGATGCACTTCAAAAAGTTATTAAAGTAGGTACTGGCAAGAACGCTGATATTAAAGGTTTTTCGGAAGGTGGAAAAACAGGAACTGTTCATAGAACTATCTCAGGGTCTGGTTATGCAGAAGATCTATACAGGGCATCATTTATAGGCATAACACCTTTATCTGAAGAGTCATTAACAATATTTATTTCAATTGAAGATCCAGGTTTGAATTCATACTCTGGAGGAGCTATAGCAGCACCTCTTTTTGCAAAAATAGCAGAAAGCTCTCTAAATTACTTAGGATACATAGAAGATGAATAGGTTAGAGTTAATTTTAGGAATTTGTTTTCCACCTGAAATAGTAATTTCCAGTGCAACTAATTCAACAATTAAAGTAAAGAAAGACTCAATATTTTTTGGACTTCCGGGATCGCAAGTTCATGGCAGTAACTATATACAAAAAGCATTAGAACTAGGCGCATCAATAGCCATTCACAACGACCCTGATTATCAATCTAAAAATACCAATATTTTTTATATTAAAGACCTGCAAGAAGAAGATGATTTCTTTAAAAGGGATAAGCTGTATTATTTTTTAGAAGAGTTTTATGAAATATTTAATATTCAGAACAGAAATAATTTTTATGCTTTTACTGGCACTAACGGCAAGACATCGACAGCCTTCCTTTGCCATCAGCTTCTAATTAATGAAGGTTGTGAATCACTTTATATAGGAACCTTAGGTACGCAGTTCAATAATAAAGAGATAAATAACTCTTTTTCATCAAAAACTACGCCAGATATATTTGAGCTCTTTGAAATTTTTAAATTTTATAATTTTGACGATTCAATATCTATTTGCATAGAAATATCTTCTCATGCCCTTGATCAGAATAGACTTAAATATCTATCTTGCTTGAATTCTGCTTCAATTTTAAATATTGGAACAGATCATCTTGATTATCATATAAATACTAAAAATTATACTGATGCAAAGTTTAAAATATTTGATACCGAGAGCCCGGTTAGGCTTATAGATGAGAGCTTAAAAGCAATATCTTCTAATTATGAATTTATTGAGAATAGACCCTATAAAATGACATCAGTAAGCGGTAAAAATTCTTTTTCAGATATTTATTATGAAATAATCGAATCTACTGCCGGTAGATCAATATTTAAAGTAATTATTAATAATCCTCCATTCGGATACCCAGAAAACTCAAGAGAAAAATATTTGTTTTCATGTATTTTATTTCCTGAATTCAACATACATAATCTTATTTTTGCAATCTGCTCAATAGGCTTTTCTAGTTTTTCATTAGAAGGCATTAATGATTTATCTTTTTTAAGGTTGCCAAGGGGAAGGACCGAGCTTGTTTCTAATATTTCTGCAAATGTCATAATCGATTTTGCGCATAATGCAGAGGGGTTTAAATTTTTCCTATCATCAATTAAAAATTATTTTGAAAATTTAGTCATAGTATTTGGATGCGGGGGAGATAGAGATAAATCTAAAAGACCGGTTATGTTAAAAATAGCCATTAAAAATGGAGCCAAGGTTATATTTACAACTGATAACTCAAGGAGTGAGACTTTTAAAAATATATATAACGATGCTTCAAAGGGCAATAGCCTTGATAAAGTTATGGTTATTGAAGATAGAAAAGAGGCTATTATTCATGGATCGAGTCTAATAGGAGACAATGACTGTCTGGTTATTCTTGGAAAGGGTCATGAAGAAACTCAAGAAATTAATGCAAAAATATTATATTTTAGTGATCAAGAGGTGGTAAATGAAATTTATAAGTAACTCTAATGATTTGTCTATGTATCTCAATATTCCTGTTAAGAAGAATATAGAAATTAGAAGCTTTTCAACAGATACAAGATGCATTAAAAAAGAGGACCTATTTATAGCAATAAAAGGAGAAATGTTTAATGGAAATCATTACGTAGAAAGTGCTTTAAAAAAAGGAGCATGCTTAGTTATTGCAGATGATAAGAGGTTTAGAGATTCTAAAAATAAGAAAATAATCTATGTAAGAGATTCTATTTTAGCCCTAAAGAAAATTTCAAAAAATATTATAAAGGAGTATTCAGGAAATATTATTGGAATTACAGGAAGTAATGGAAAGACAACAACAACAAAAATAATTGCAAACTCCTTAAAGAGCAGTTCTAGCACCCTAAAGAATTTTAATAATGAAATTGGGATGCCTTTAAGCATAATAAGTGCTAACAAGAAGTCAAAGAATTTAATTATTGAAATGGGCGCAGCAAAACCAAATGATATTCACTACTTAAGCTCAATTTTGAAGCCTAAAATTGGAATTATTACTAATATTGGTAACTCACACCTCAAAAGCTTAAAAAATATTAGAGGAGTATTTAAAGTTAAGTCCGAACTGATTCCCAATATCAAAAAAAATGGTTGCTTGGTCTTGCCAGACGAGAATAAAGACCATTTAAAATTATGGAAAAATATCAGAAATGACATCAACATCATAACCTTTGGTCTTCAGAATAGCGCAGATTTCTATCCATCCAATATTGAATATAATTTAAATAAAACTAAATTTTATATTTGTTCACAAAAATATAAAGTAAAAATTAAAATAAACACAGCATTGGCTGGTGAGCATAATATAAAAAATATTTTAGCTAGCTTTGCCGCTTCTTTTTTTCTAAATAATCCAAATGAATTATTTATTGAAAGCTTAACAAAAAATCTAGATTTAATAATTAACAGACAAAAACAATCTAAATGGATCAAAGGCTCACTTCTCATCGATGATACTTATAATGCAAATCCAGATTCTGTAAAAAAATCTATAGATTTATTAACTTCAACAAATAAAAGGAAAGTATTGGTTTTAGGTGATATGTTAGAGCTAGGAAGGTTTAAGAAAAAAATGCATAAAGATATTGGTGTTTATGCTGCGTTAAAAAAAATTGATATTTTTCTTGGCTTCGGTGATTTAACAAAATATTCTGTAAAGAGTTTTGGTAAAAAAGGCTTCTTTTTTAAAAGTGAAGATGATTTAAGGAAATATATAAAGAAAAATATTAATTCGAAAGATGTTGTGCTTTTAAAAGGCTCAAGAGGAATGAAAATGGAGAGATTTATAAATGTTTGAATATCTAGGAACAGTATTAATTGAAATAGACCCTGGCTTTGATGTTCTAAGATATCTGACAGTAAGAACTCTCGGAGGAGCTGTAACCGCTTTATTAATTTCAATATTAATGGGCCCTTTCTTTATTAGGTTATTAAAATCTTTACAGTTTGAACAACATATTAGAGTCAACGGCCCTGAATCTCATCACAAGAAAACAGGAACACCAACAATGGGCGGCTTGTTAATTCTATCCTCTCTTTTAATCTCAACTTTATTATGGGCTGATCTTACAAATAGGTATATCTGGGTAGTTATATTTGTAACTGTAAGTTTTGCATTTATTGGCTTCTTAGATGATTTTTTAAAAATTAAAAATAAAAGTTCTGACGGATTAACTTCAAAACAGAAATTTCTGCTTCAATTAAGTTTTTCTTTCTTGCCAATCTCTTTTCTATACTTTTCTGCAGAAACCATAGCCGAGACTGCATTTATAGTTCCTTTTTTTAAGGACTTAATTCTGCCAATGAGCCCCATTTTATTTATTTCTTTTGGTATGCTTGTGCTGGTTGGGTCATCAAATGCTGTAAATTTAACAGATGGATTGGATGGGTTGGCTATTCTTCCATCAGTTCTTATAGCTGGGGCCTTAGGGATAATTGCTTACAGCATGGGGAATCAAATCATTGCAGATTACTTATTTCTACCTCATTTAGAACTCTCTGGTGAATTAATTGTATTTTGTGGTGCATTAATTGGTTCTGGTATTGGATTTCTTTGGTACAACACTTACCCGGCTGAAGTATTTATGGGAGATATTGGCTCCTTAACTCTTGGAGCAATACTTGGCATACTTGCAGTGATTTTGCGACATGAACTCGTATTTGCAATTATGGCAGGAGTTTTTGTAGTAGAGACATTAAGTGTGGTAATTCAGGTAATTTCATTTAAAACTAGAGGAAAGAGAGTCTTTCTAATGGCGCCAATTCACCATCATTATGAGTTAAAGGGTTGGGCAGAGCCAAAAATAATTGTTCGTTTCTGGATTATCACCTTAGTTTTTATTCTTTTGGCATTGGCTACATTAAAATTCAGGTAAGAGATATAGATGAAATCTTTAATTTATGGTTATGGAATTACAGGTAGATCATTCGAAAGATACTTAATAGCTAAAAATATTAAATACGATATTTTTGATGACAGCATTTCTGAACTTAAAAATATTGAAGTTATTGAGAGTTATGAAAATATTTACTGTAGCCCAGGAATACCAAGAAAAATTTTTAACTCACTAAAATCTTTTAATAATGTTATTACAGACATCGATATATTTTTTAAAGAAGATAGATCAATAAAGATAGGCATTACCGGTACGAATAGAAAAAGTACAACAGCCTTTCAGCTAGCCCAATTAATTGAAATTAAGCATTCAGTTAACTTGATTGGAAATATTGGTGAGCCAATGCTAGATCATATTAATAATGGCAGTCAATATTCAGTGATAGAACTTTCTAGCTATCAATTAGACAAGATGGCTGTAAATAAATTAGATTTTGGAGTCTTATTAGATATTGCGCCTGATCATTTGGACTACCATGGAAATTTTCAAGATTATAAAAACACTAAAGAAAGAATATTAGGATCAACCAAATCTTCAAATGAAGCAGATCCATATAAATTATATAAATGGATTACAGGACTTGATATTGAAGTTCATAGTCTTAAATCACTTCCATATAGATTTGAAAAAATTTCTGAATCTATCATTAATGATTCTAAGTCTACAAATATGCATTCACTTAAATATGCTTTAAAGAAAGCTACTTCTTTTTTTAAAGGCGAACAATTTGTATTATTAACTTGTGGAAATCCAGAAAAAGAACATTTTCCAAAGATTAGCTTAAATGAACCATCAGAGGTTCTAATTTACGGAAGCTACAAAGAAGACATACAAAAATGCATTAATCATCCAAGTAAGCTAATTTTTGATAATCTTGAGGATGTCTTAATCTACTTAAAATCTAAGAGCATTAAACAAAATATTTTATTCTCTCCCGGCTATCCAAGTGGTAAGGATTATAAAAATTTTGAAGAAAGAGGTGATACCTTTAATTCTATGGTCAAAAAAGTACTACATGCTTAATCAAGGAAATAATTTATTTATCTTGATACCTTTTATAGCATTATTGGCATTGGGTCTTGTTATGGTCTCATCAGCAAGTATTTTTATAGCAGATGAAATGACAGGTAATCCATTTCATTTCGTATCAAGGCAAATGCTCTTTATAGCTATTGGCCTAATGGCAATGTTATTTTTTATGCTGCTTCCATCGGATTTTTTATTCAAATTAGATTGGGTATTTATGCTTCTGAGTATTATCTTATTAATAGTATTATTTATTCCTGAAATCGGTACAAGCGTAAATGGAAGTATTAGGTGGATTAGACTAGGACCAATTAATATCCAACCGTCAGAGATATGTAAATTTAGTTTAATACTCTACATATCTGGATACTCAGTAAGAAGGCTCTCAGAGATTGATACATTTAGAAGTTTTTTGAAGCCACTTATGTTACTTTTTATAATTTCCATATTGATAATGGGGCAGCCTGATTTAGGGTCTACAGCAATTATTTGTCTTTTAGTAGTATCAATATTATTTTATGCAGGCATATCATTTTTTCAATTTAGCATGCTTTCTTCAATGATAGCTCTATTGGGTTTTGTGGCAATCACAAGGTCTCCAATGAGAATAGCTCGAGTAATGTCTTATATGGATCCTTTTGATAAAGATGTTGTGCTTAATAGTGGTTATCAATTATCAAATTCTCTTATAAGCATTGGCCAAGGTGGTTGGCTCGGTCTGGGTCTTGGCAATAGCTTTCAAAAAGATTTCTTTTTACCTGAAGCTCATACGGACTTTATTTTTGCAATATTAGTAGAGGAGCTTGGCATATTTGGAGGTCTTTTTTTAATAGGATTATTTGTTGTACTTTTTATTGGTATCTTGAGAATTTCATTAGATTCCTTTACTAAGGAGAGACTATTTCAAGGTTATGTTGCTTATGGAATATTAATTCTTATAGCCGCTCAGGCATTATTTAATATAGCAGTAAATATTGGTCTTCTTCCAACTAAAGGCCTGACTTTACCATTTATAAGTTATGGGGGAACTAGTATTATTATTATGATGTCATTGATCGGCATAGTTCTTAGAATTAACAATGAAAATAAATTAATGTAAAAATGAAAATATTAGTTACAGCTGCAAAAACAGGAGGTCATATATTTCCAGCAATTGCCGTTGGTTCAGATCTTATAAAAAATGGTCATGAAGTGATTTTCCTTGGTTCTGGAGCAGAAATTGAAAGAAATGCCCTTAAAGATACCAATCTTTCATATTTTTCAATTCAAATGGAAGGCTATAGAGGGAAGGGCTTATTGGCAAAAATAAAAGCATTACTTTTAATACCAAAAAGTATTTACAGCACAGCAGCACTTATTAAAAAAGAAAAAATAGATGCAATGATTGGCTTCGGAGGATTCATAACAGTACCCTCAGGAATAGCTTGTTTTTTAATGAGAAAGCCTTTATTTACTCATGAACAAAACTCAATTCATGGGTCAGCAAATAAATTATTATCGAAAATAGCTAAGATTAATTTTCTTGGATTTCCTCTTAATTCGAATTTAAAGAATGAAGTCATATCTGGTAACCCTATAAGGGATACTTTTATAAGCAGTCCAGATAAGCTTGACTTGGTAGAGAGGGAGGCTATAAATATTTATGTTACCGGCGGAAGCCAGGGATCTGAATACATTAACAATAATATTCCAATTGCATTTAAAAATAGCCCTTATCAAATTAATATAAAGCATCAATGTGGTGTGAATAAATTAGATTCAGTAATTGAGCTTTATAGTAAAACAAAAATTAATTTTGAGGTCAGGGAGTTTTATAAACACCCAGAAAATTTAATAGAGTGGTCTGATTTTATAATTAGCAGGTCTGGCGCATTGAGTATTTCTGAAATCACATCAATGTCAAAGGGTATTTTAATGATCCCTCTCCCTTCATCAATTGATAATCATCAGTTTTATAATGCTAAGCATATTGAGAGCATTAATATGGGTATAATTCATCTTGAGGAATCCGGAGAAGCCGCTTTGGAAGAAAAAATTAGCAACATCATCTCACAGAACCTTTTCAAAAAATGGAAAGAAAACAATAATAAGGATCACATTATGGCAGCTCAAACCATTTCAAAAAAAGTAATAGAGAGCCTTGATGTAAAATGAATTTATTCAAAAAAATTAAACATATACATTTTGTAGGAATTGGCGGCTCTGGCATGATAGGTATTGCAAAAGTTTTACTTCAAAAAGGCTATACAATTTCTGGCTCTGACTTAAATAACTCACTTGAGTTAAAAAAATTAAGAAAAAATGGAGCAAGGGTTTATATAGGCCATAAAAAAGATCAGATCAAAGGAGCCAATTTAGTAGTTGTTTCATCTGCAATTGATAAAAAGAACCCTGAAATAATTCAATCGCAAGCTAAGGGAATAACTATAATACCAAGAGCTGAAATGCTTGGAAGTATTATGAAGGGATATGAAAGTATTGCTATTGCTGGAAGTCACGGCAAAACAACCACAACAAGCATGATTGCTAAAATTTTTAGCCAAGCAGATCTTAGTCCAACTTATGTTGTAGGAGGTAAAGTTCTAAGTACCGATGAAAATTCAAACCTAGGTGAGGGGAGTTATTTGATAGCTGAGGCTGATGAAAGTGATGGGTCATTTACTCACCTTCAACCAGATGTTGCAGTACTTACTAATATAGATGATGACCATTTAGTTCATTATGATAATAATTTTGAGAATCTTTTAGATTCATTTGTTAAGTTCTCTGAGAATGTTCCCTTTTTTGGTTATATGATAATAAATGGAGACGATAGAAATATAAGAAAAATAGCTAAAAGAATATCAAGGAAACAAATTACATTTGGTAAATCAAAAAAATCAGATTTCCAAATTCTTTATTCAGAGTTTAAAGGCGGGTGCCAGTTTTTTGAAATTAGAGACCATCAGAGAAATAAAACCCATGCCTTTCAATTACAAATACCCGGCCTTCATAATGTGTTTAATGCTGCAGCATCAATAGCTGTAAGTATTGAAGAGGGCTTGCCCTTGAGGGCTGTAAAGGAAGGCATAAAGAACTTTACCGGAGTAAGTAGGAGGTATGAGAAGCACAACCTATCAATTAATTTGAATCATAAAATTCTAGTAGATGATTACGGACACCATCCTATTGAAATATTAGCTAACATAAAGGCCGTTCGTGAGGAATATCCTAAAAGCAAAGTGTGTATGATTTTCCAGCCTCATAGATACTCCAGAACAGCACAACTTTTTGATGATTTTATAAGCGTTTTAAATAAAATTGATTCACTTATCCTTCTGGATATATATGCAGCAAGCGAGAAGCCTATTAAAGGAATAAATTCTCGAACTATAGTTGAGACTATCAAGCAATTAGGACACAAGGATGTATCTTATGTAAAAGACCATGAAGATATTCTAAAAATTATTGAAGCTAAGCATGGTATGTTCGACATCTTTATTACCCAGGGAGCTGGAAGTATTTCAAGTGTATGTGAGTCAATAAAAGATAAATGGAAAATTTAAAAAATATAGCAGTTATTTATGGTGGTTCCTCATCTGAGAGGGAGATATCAATCCAAAGTGGTTTAGGAGTTCATCAAGCTATTCTAGACCTAGGCTACAAAAGCTTCTTAAAAGATTTTAATGACCTGGATGACCTTGCTAATTTAAAAGACTACGACATGGTTTTTATAGCACTTCATGGAATAGAGGGAGAAGGAGGAAAGTTACAACAAGACTTAGCGAGCCTTGGAATTAAATATACAGGCTCTAGTTCTATAGCATGTCAAAACACATGGAATAAATGGAAATGCAAAGAGATACTAGCCAGTAAAGGCATATCGACACCAAGAGGCTTTACCTGTCCGGCAAATGAGCTCGAGAGCTGTTCTCCCTTTGAGAAATTTAGAACTATATATAGCGAAATTCCTGACAGTTTATTTATGAAGCCAGAGGAAGATGGTTCTAGTGTGGATATTTATGAAATTAAAAATGACTATGATTATCATAAAGCCCTTGGTGATTGCAAAAATATGAAAAGGTCTTTTATCTTTGAAGAGGCTATTAGAAATAGAGAATTTACAGTAACAATAATAGACAAGAGGTGTTTTCCTATTATCGAAATTAAAACTGATAATCAATTCTATGATTATGATGCCAAATACCTCTCAGACGAGACCTCCATGACTGAGGCTAATTCAAGTGTTCTGGATTTAGAGGCAGCAAATAAAATTGCTTTAAATGCATACAATGCCTTGGGTTGCATTGGCTGGGCTAGAGTTGATCTCCTTCAAGACGAGAATGGTGTTTTGTATGTCATTGAAATAAACACAGTTCCAGGGATGACAAGCCATAGCTGTGTTCCAAAATCAGGGAGTTTTATAAACCTTTCTTATCAAGAGATAGTTCAAAAAATTATAAATGCTTAGATTGATGAAATTCATATTTTCCTTGTACTTGGTTTTATCCTGTTTTGCCGTTTCAGCAAAAAACTTTGTTATTGAAATAACCTATGAATCTAATTTTTATTTAAGTTCGCAAACCCAGCTAATAAAAGATTTAAATAATATTAAATCTAAAAAAGATATTGAAGAAATCATACTCAAACAAGACTGGATTAAGTCTTATTATTTAAAATCGCAGCCCTTTACTAAAAAAGTGTCAGTTTCGATAACTAACAAAAAACCAGTCTATATATTAAATGATAAATATTACGCTGATGAGAGCTCTAATCTATTTAAATTTGATCAAACTCAGCTAGGCTTAATTAGGGTCAATGGGCCCATAGACGATAGAGAAAAAATCCTTTACATCATAGAATCTATCAAGGAAATTCAACAAAAAAATAATCTATTAAGAATAGAGACTATTGCTTATGATCATGTTTCGGGCTGGCAAGTTAAAACTCAGAAATTTGATATAAAATTCGGAAAAAATATCAATAAAAGTAAGTTTAAATCCTTAAAAGATACTCTAAATTACTTGTACGATAAAAGAAAAATACCTAGTATGATAGACCTTAGATATAAAGACGGAGTTGCATTAGATTATGGCAAATAATACAAAAAATTCTAATATGATTGTTGGACTAGACATTGGCACGTCTAAAGTTGTCTGCATTGTAGGAAAATATAATGAATCAAATAAATTAGAAATCATTGCTCTAGGCTCTTATCCTTCTAGTGGGTTGAAAAAGGGTGTTGTTGTTAATATTGACGCTACAACCGATGCAATTAACAAAGCTGTAGAACAGGCCCAATCCATGATTGAGGAAAAAATTAAATCAGTTTATGTTGGAATTGCAGGCAATCATATAAAGAGCTTAAATTCGCATGGTGCCGTTGGTATTAAAGATAAAGAAGTAACTTCATATGACATTGATAGGGTTATAGACTCTGCGCAAGCGGTATCCATACCTTCGGATCAAAATGTCCTCCATGTTCTTCCTCAAGAATATATCATTGACAACCAAGAAGTTAGTTTAGACCCTCTTGGAATGTCAGGAGTAAGACTCGAAGCTAAAGTTCATTTAGTTACTTGCGCAAATAGTGCTTTAAAGAACATAGAGAAATGTATTAAAAACTGCGGCCTGGGAGTTGATGGTTTTGTTCTAGAGCAATTAGCTAGCTCACACTCTATATTATCCGAAGATGAAAAAGAGCTAGGCGTTTGTTTGGTTGACATAGGTGGGGGAACTACAGACATAGCTATCTTTAATTCTGGCTCTATTGTATTTACTGGAGTTATTCCTATCGCAGGCGATCAAGTTACTAGTGATATCGCCCAAGCTTTAAGAACACCAACACCTCAAGCTGAAGATATTAAACAAAAACATGGCTGTGCAGTTGCAGAGTTTACAAAAGAAGATGAAAGTATTGAGGTTCCTGGTGTTGGAGGAAGGCCTCCTCGTGAACTATCAAGAACTTCCTTAGCTGATATCGTTCAACCCAGATATACAGAATTATTTGAGTTAGTGAGAGCTGAAATAAGTAGAAATGGCTTTGAGGATAAAATTTCTGCTGGCATTGTATTTACTGGAGGTACATCCAAGATGGAGGGTGTTGTGGAGTTAGCGGAGTCCATTTTCCAAACTTCAGTCAGATTGGGAATACCTAACAAATTTACTGGCATGGAGAGTATCCTTCAAAATCCTATTTATGCAACATCCATAGGACTTGTTGATCACGGGTTTAAGCAAACAAATCAAGACTTAATTTCAGAACAAGGTCAAAGTTGGTTTTCAAAGCTTTTAAAAATAGTTAAAAGCGAGTATTGATTCTAAAAATCAATTACATTAGAATGCGTCTTCCTTGGTTTTAACCAATAAAGGTAAAAATCTTTAACCATAAGGCAAAAAATGAATAAATACGAAGCAGTTATCATCCTAAACCCTAACCTTTCATCAAAGGTTGACGAGTTCAAAAAAGATTTTGAAAAATTATTATCAGATAATTCATTCAAAATTATTAAAACAGAAGACGTTGGCAGAAGACAGCTAGCCTATTCAATAACAAATCATAATAAAGGACATTATATTTTATTTAATCTAGAAGGCGACCCTGCAAAGTTGTTAGAGATAGAAACAAAAATTAAATATAATGAATCAATCATTAGGCATCTATTCTTAGTTGTTAAAGAGCACACAATCGAAGATTCAAGTCTTTTAATAGAGTCTAGAAATAAGAAGCCTGAGATTTCATCAGAAAATGAAGCTCCTAAAAAGGAAGTTAAAATAGAAACTCCAAAAAAAGAAGTTAAAGAAGTAAAAGAAGAGAAATCTGACGATTCTAAAGAAGGGACAGAATAATATGAGCAAGTACGACCTACCAAAAAAGTTTGATCACAAAGACACGGATATACTAAGACAATTTATAACTGAAACAGGAAAAATCATTCCTGCTAGAGTTACTGGCATATCAGCTTCAAATCAACGAAAAGTTACTAAATCAATTAAAATTGCTAGATTTTTAGCTCTTTTACCATATACGGATATGCACAAATAAGATTATGAAAATTATACTTTTAGATAAAATACAAAGACTTGGTGAAATTGGAGACGTAGTCCAGGTTAATTCTGGCTATGCTAGAAATTTCCTTATCCCTCAAAAGAAAGCAGCTTTTGCAAGTGACAAGAACATTGCTGAAGTTGAAGCTAAGAAAGGTGAGCTTGCGGCAGCATCAGCTGATCAGTTAACTAAATCTCAAGCAAGGGCTGATTCAATTCAAGGGTCTGTTTGTGAAATATCTGTTCCAGTAACAGAAGAAGGGGCACTATATGGCTCAGTTGGTACTAGAGAGATAGCAGAAGCATTTGTTGCAATTAATATTGAAATTGATAAAAGCGAAGTTCAATTACCAGAAGGGCCAATTAAAGAAGTTGGCGATCATATAATTGTAATTAGTGTTCATCCAGAAGTTTCAGCTGAAGTTACTGTAAAAGTATTAGCAGAGTAGTTGTATATTTTAAAATATGATGTAAAAATCATATTCCAATGTCTGACTTATTAATAAATCAAAACGAACAAGCTAGAGAGGCAGAAAGAGCTGTCTTGGGTGGGCTCATGCTTGAAACTCATCGTTTTGATACAGTAATCCAAATAATCAAAGATAGTGATTTTGAAGGCAAAGATCACCAAATAATTTTTGAATCCATGGCTGAGCTTGTAGAGGAAAACAAACCTCTTGACCCTATAACTGTTTCTGAAAAATTAGATAATAAAAACTCTTTAAATAAAGTCGGTGGGAAAAACTACTTAATAGAGCTTGCCACCTCAACTCCGTCTGCTGCTAATCTTGACGCTTATGCTGAGATAATTAGACAAAGATCAATTACCAGAAGGCTAATTAAGACTAACTCTGATATTTCAGAACTCATAAAAAGTCCTCAAGGACAAGATGGTCTTGCTCTATTAGATAGAGCTGAAAGCATGATCTTTGCTCTGAATGATGAAGCCAGTAAAGATAACGATACTCTTAAATCAATGAAAAAACTTATCCCAGATACTCTGGATAAGTTACACGAATTATCAGAAAAAAAAGGTGGTTTAATTGGAGCCTCGACTGGCTTTAAAGACTTAGACAAGGAACTGCTTGGCATTCAAAACGGAGATCTTATTATAGTAGCAGGAAGGCCTAGCATGGGTAAGACCGCTTTCGCTATGAATATGGCGGAGAATGTCTTGCTTGATAGAGAAAGAAAAGGGGCTGTTCTTATATTTAGTTTAGAGATGCCTGGAGAGTCTCTTACTACTAGGTTGCTTTCAGGAATGTGTAAATTAAACCAGCAAAGTGTTAGATCTGGGCAATTGAAAGATAATGAGCTTAAATTGCTTATGCAAGAAGCAGATAGATTGAGAGATCTTCCTTTATGGATTGATGATAGCTCTATGCTTTCGCCAATGGAGCTAAGAGCTAAAGCCAGGAGGCTTGCTAGACAGGAAGAAGGTGGATTGTCTATGATAGTTGTAGATTACCTTCAGCTAATGCAATTACCTGCTTCTGCAGAAAATAGAGTTAACCAAATATCAGAGATATCAAGATCTTTAAAATCTTTGGCTAAAGAGCTTAATGTTCCTGTTATTGCATTATCTCAGTTAAATAGAGCTGTAGAGGCGAGACCTAACAGAAGACCAATTATGGCAGACCTAAGAGATTCAGGTGCTATAGAACAGGATGCCGATGTGATTCTCTTTATCTATCGAGATGAGGTCTATCATGAAGATTCAGATCAGGGCAATAAAGCAGAAATAATAATAGGTAAACAAAGAAATGGACCGATAGGAACTGTCAATCTAACTTTCTTAAAAGAATATACACGTTTTGAGAATTTTGCTAACGATGGTTATTCAGATGGATACTCGCAAAATTTTGAATGACAAGGTTAACAACAGAGCTATTAATTGATCCATTAATTATTAGAAAGAACATAATCTATCTTAAATCTAAGATAGTTAATTCATCCAAGTTTATGGCAATTATCAAGTCTGATGCTTACGGTCATATCCTTCCAAATATAGTTAAAGATATTGATGATCTTGTAGATGGTTATGGTGTTGTTCGGCTAGAAGAGGCGATAGAGCTAAGAAAAATCTCAAAAAAAAAGATCTTACTAATGCAAGGAGTTTATTCGCAGGAAGATTTTATCGAATCAGTTAAGAACTCTTTAGATTTAGTAATACACAACCATCACCAGCTTGACCTCATTAGAGATAATAATTTTTATGAAAATCTTTGGTTCAAAATTAATACTGGAATGAACAGACTAGGTTTTGAAACCAAAGATTTTTTAGATATTTATGAAAGTGATCTCTCAGATAAAAAATTTACCCTCATGTCTCATCTTTCTGCTTCAAATGACAAGAAAAACCAATCCAATAAAGAGCAATTTAAAATTTTTGAAGACATATCTAGTATATTAAGTTCTAAGGTATCTAAAAGCATTGCAAATACAGGTTGTATTATTAATTTTCCTGAAAATTCATTTGACTGGGTTAGGGTTGGAATAGGTATATTTGGAGGCTATATTGGAAATGAGGAGATGCAAACTGCCATGACGCTAAGATCGCCCGTAGTAAATATAAGGAATATAAAGAAGGGTGAAAGGGTTGGTTACGATGGAAGAGCTGAAGCAGATTCGGATATGAAGATTGCAACAGTATATATCGGCTACGCAGATGGCCTTCCTCAATCTTTAAAGGATGGAACAAGAGTAAAGATAGGCAATGAAGATGCATATATTTTTGGGAAAGTGAGCATGGATGTGACCACTGTTGATATTACAAATATTAAAAATTGTAAAATTGGTGATTGGTGTGAATTCTTTTCCCCAGACCTCTCTATCAATAACCTAACTAGTTTCAATAAGTTGATTTCATATGACATGATGATTAGACCTAAATCTAGAGTAAAGAAAATCTATAAACCCCTTTAATATTTATTATTCATTAATAAATTATTATTTTACTATTAAGCTTATTCTGTTATTCTGTTATCCCATCATGATTCAATTAAATGATGGCAAATACTAAGTACATATTCATTACCGGAGGAGTGGTTTCATCACTCGGAAAAGGTATAGCTGGAGCTTCTTTAGGGGCTTTGTTAGAAGCAAGAGGCCTATCTGTTTCTCTTATTAAGGTAGATCCATATATAAACGTTGATCCAGGAACAATGAGCCCATTTCAGCATGGGGAGGTTTTTGTTACCAATGACGGTACAGAAACAGATCTAGACTTAGGTCATTACGAGAGGTTTGTAAGATTTCAAGCATCCAAAAAGAATAATTTTACGGCAGGAAAGGTTTATGAAACAGTTATCCGCAATGAAAGAAAGGGTAAATATCTCGGTGGAACAGTTCAAGTCATCCCTCATATTACGAATGAAATAAAGAAAAGAATTAAAGAAGGCGGTCAAGGAAAAGATATCGCAATTGTAGAGATTGGTGGAACTGTAGGAGATATTGAAAGCCAGCCTTTTGTAGAGGCAATTAGACAAATGGCTTTAGAGCTTCCATTAACATCATGGGCATTTGTTCACTTAACCCTGGTTCCTTTTATTAAGGCTTCTGGAGAACTTAAAACTAAACCTACTCAACATTCTGTTAAAGAATTAAGATCGTTAGGAATTAGCCCTGATTGTCTTATCTGTAGATCCGATCTTGAGTTACCTAAAGATGAAAAAAAGAAAATAGCATTATTTTGCTCTGTACCTCAAAGCAATGTTATATCAATGCATGATGTAGAGACTGTTTACTCAATTCCACTATTATTAAATAAACAAAAGGTAGATGAGATTATTCTCAAGAAATTAAATATTAAATCTATTAATCCTAAGCTATCTGACTGGAAGAGAGTGGTAAGCGCTAAATTAAACCCTCTAAGGGAGGTGAATGTAGCTTTCGTTGGAAAATATACCGAGCTACAAGATTCATATAAATCTATTAATGAAGCTTTGGAGCATGCTGGTATTAAGCACAAGACAAAGGTAAATATTAATCTTATAGAGGCAGAAACAATAAACTCAAGAAATGTAAGGAAGGTATTATTAACTGCTGATGCAGTTCTTGTCCCAGGGGGGTTTGGTGAGAGGGGTGTGGAAGGAATGATTCAAGCCTGTAAATTTGCAAGAGAAAATCAAATACCTTATCTTGGAATTTGCTTGGGCATGCAGGTTGCTCTTATAGAATTTGCAAGAAATGTCCTAAAATTAAAAGGAGCCAATAGTACAGAATTCAATTCTGAAACTAAGCACCCTGTAATAGCACTAATTACAGAATGGAATGATATTTCAGGAAAAGTAGAAAAAAGAAATAAAAATTCAGATTTAGGCGGCACAATGAGACTAGGTGGACAGGCTTGCAAACTTAAAAAGTCTTCTAAAGTATATAAGATGTATAAAAGTGAAGAGATTGTTGAAAGGCATAGACATAGATACGAGGTTAACCCCCATTATAAAGACAGCATTATTAGTTCAGGGCTTGATGTGGTCGGAACATCTATGGATGGCAAGCTTGTTGAGATGATAGAAATTACTGATCATAAATGGTTCCTAGCATGTCAATTTCATCCAGAGTTCACATCAAATCCTAGAGATGGACATCCTATTTTTAATAGCTATATTAAGAGTACAATTACTGAGTAACTATGAACGACCTAGAGCTAAAAAACTTTACGATTGGAAACAATCAGCCAATGACCCTAATGGGTGGTGTAAATGTTTTAGAGTCTAGAGATCTTGCTATGCAAGTAGCAGAAAAATTTAAAGAAATTTCTGTAAAGCTAGATATTAATTATATTTTTAAGGGTTCGTTTGATAAAGCTAACAGAAGCTCTATTAACTCCTTTAGAGGCCCAGGTATTGAAGAGGGCTTAAGAATTCTTCAAGAAGTTTCTGAAACATTTGATGTTGCTACCATTACTGATATACATGAACCAGATCAAGCAATGTCTGTGAGTGAGGTTTGTGAGATTATACAGATTCCGGCATTCTTAGCTCGTCAAACGGATCTAGTTATAGCTGCAGCTAATACTGAATCAATACTTCAGTTTAAAAAACCACAGTTTCTTTCAGCTCCAGAAATGAAAAATATTATTCAAAAATGTGAGTCCGCTGGGAATAGCAAAATAACATTATGTGAAAGAGGTAACTCTTTTGGTTATAACAACTTAATAGTTGATACCTTAAATTTCCAGATACTTAAAGATTTAAGTAAACCTGTTATTTTTGATGTAACACATTCATTACAACTTCCTGGAGGTCTTGGCAGTGCCGCTGGAGGAAGAAGGGAATATCTTTTAAGTTTAGCAAAGGCTGGAATTTCTCAGGGAATAGCTGGATTATTTCTAGAAACTCATCCTGATCCTGATAATGCAAAATGTGATGGTCCGTGTGCCTTAAGATTAGATATGCTTGAGCCGTTCCTAAGGCAAATTAAAGATCTCGATGTGTTCATAAAGCAACAAGATAGCTTAGATATTTCTTAGAACAAATGACAACAATTAAATCAATCAAAGCTATACAAGTTCTAGACTCAAGAGGTCTTCCAACCGTTTCATGTAATATTGTTCTTGATAATGATATTAAGGCTCTTGCAATGGTGCCAAGTGGCGCATCAACAGGAACAAAGGAGGCTTTAGAGTTAAGAGATGGTGATGGTCCATATATGGGTAAGGGTGTTGAGAAGGCTGTATATAATATTAATAATATTCTAAGCCCATCCTTAATAGGACTTGACCCTAGAAATCAAAAATTAATCGATCAAAAATTAATCGAACTTGATGGCACTGATGACAAATCAAACTTAGGTGCAAATGCACTTCTTGCTGTATCTCTTGCTATTTCTCATGTTGCCGCTAAAGATAAAAAGATATCACTTCATAGCCATTTTTCTGATATTTACTTAGATATTACCGGAGATACTATTTCAACCAACCTGCCCATGCCAATGCTTAATATTTTGAATGGTGGTGAGCATGCAGATAATAATATAGATATTCAAGAATTTATGATTATTCCTAAAGGGGCAAATACTTTCAAAGAAGCCATGATGTGGTCATCTGAAATTTATTGGAATCTTAAAAGCATTTTAAAAGACAACAACCTTTCTACTGCTGTTGGGGACGAAGGAGGCTTTGCACCCAATTTACAGTCTAATGAAGAAGCTATCCAACTGATTCTTAAATCTATAGAGTTATCAAATTTAACTCCTGGAAAGGATGTATTTTTGGCATTAGATTGTGCAGCCAGTGAATTCTATGATGGGACTAATTATAATTTATCCGGAGAAGGAAGATCTCTTGACCCTGATGCATTTGCATCTTATCTAGAGTCTCTAGTAGACAAATATCCAATCATTTCAATTGAAGATGGAATGGATGAGAATGATTACGATGGATGGAGGACCCTAACCAATAAAATTGGGACTAAGTGCCAATTGGTTGGAGATGATTTATTTGTAACCAATAAAAAAATATTCAAAGAAGGTATAGATAACAAACTAGGAAATGCAATCTTAATCAAGTTTAACCAAATAGGATCAATTACTGAAACTATTGAGACTATTCATTTGGCTAATTTAAATAATTATAAATCTATTATTTCTCATAGATCTGGAGAAACTGAAGACACGACCATAGCGGATTTAGCTGTTGGTCTTGGAGCTGGACAGATTAAAACTGGAGCTCCGTGTCGCTCTGATAGAGTGGCGAAATATAATAGATTGCTTTGGATAGAAGAGGAGTATTCAGCCTTAAGTTTATTTAATGAATAGACTATTCTATTTACTGGCCTCCTTCTTATTATTAGTACTCATAGTTTTACTTAACAGTATATTTTTTGGTGAATATAGTTACGCTAAAAAATTATCATTGTTAGAGGAAAACAATCTCCAAGTTGAAAAAAATAATTCTTTAAAAGAGCAAAATGATATTCTAGGGTTTGAGATTGATAATGCACAAAACTCTACTGAGCATGTTGAAAACTTTGCTAGAGAAAAATTAAATTTAACCTATCCAAATGAAGAATTTATTTCTTTTAAAGAAAAGGAACCAAAAGAAGATGATAGCTAATCTACTAGCAATAATACCAGCAGCAGGAATAGGGGAAAGATTTGATTCCTCATTCCCAAAACAATATTCTATTTTAGATGGAAAATCGGTTATTGAGCTTTCAGTAGAACCTTTTTTAAATTCAAACCTTATTTCTAAAATTATTATTCCAATTTCTTCTAATGATGAATATATAAAGAAACAAAACTTTTATGGAGACTCCAGGGTTATTTTTGTGGAGGGAGGTAATTCAAGATCAAAATCTGTCCTTAATGCATTGAATCATAAAGAGGCAGCCGGGTTTAATTTTGTTATCACCCATGACGCAGCAAGACCAAGAATAAATGAACAAGATATATCAGATATTTATAATGAAATAATAAACTCAAATGCAGATTGCTCTATTTTTTCAATACCAGTTGTGGATTCTATTAAGAGGGTGGGAGAGATTGGAGATATAACAGAAGATAAGGCTAATTTTTATTTAGTTCAAACACCACAAATTTCTAAATATGCAGAATTAAAATTATCCATTCAAGCTCTCACTGATAAAAATATAACAGCCCCTGACGAGTCTTTTGCAATGGAGTCCCAGAACTACAAGATTTCAAGGATTGATGGCAGATCTTCTAATATTAAAATTACCCATAAAGAAGATTTAGACCTTCTTAGACGATTTATTACAAGAACAGGAACAGGATTTGATCTTCATACCTATAAAGCTGGAAAGGGTATTTTAATAGGGAGCTGCATGATTGAATGTGATTATGCTATTGAGGCTCATTCAGATGGAGATGTTTTATTGCACTCTATAGCTGATTCAATTTTAGGAGCTTCTGCTCTTGGGGATATTGGTATTTTCTTTTCAGATAAAGATCAAGCCAATAAAGGAATGGATAGTAAGGAAATTATAAAATTCTGTCTTACCAAGATTAAGGGTCTTGGGCTTGAAATATATAATGTAGATGCAACTATTATTTGCGAATCTCCAAAAATTAGCCCACACAGAGATAAGATTCTAGATGCTCTCTCAGATATTTTAGAAATACCAATATCAAGAATTGGTTTAAAAGCCACAACCTCAGAAAAGATTGGTATTATAGGACGGAATCAAGCAATAGCCGTTCAATCATCGGTAAACCTAAAAGGTATTTTATGAAAATATTACTTACAAATGATGATGGTTATGATGCCCCTAATATCCAAAATTTATTTAAACGACTCAGCGAGGAGCATGAGGTATGGCTGATTGCTCCGGAAAAAAATTGTAGCGGGATGAGTGCGGCAATTTCATTTCTAAAAGAAATTGAAGTTAGAAAGGTAGATAAAAAAATTTATGCAGTAGATGGCACCCCAGCTGATTGTACCTATCTAGGATTGCTCAGTATCGTAGATTTTGAATTTGATATGGTTGTCTCAGGAATTAATCATGGTGCAAATATTGGAAACGATGTTGTATATTCAGGAACTGTTGGTGCAGCAATCGGAGGAAGAGCTCTTAAATATCCACCTGTAGCCTTATCCGTTGCTTCATATGAGACTAAAAATCCAGATTTCATTTTTAATAAGGCCGCTGAGCTAATTAATAAAATTGCTAAACTCCCAAACGAGTTCCTTGGAAAAGTTATTAATATTAATTTCCCAGACCTTTCAGAGCAAGAGTGCAAAGGTATTAAAGTAACCAGCCTATCAAAAAGAGGAACTCCTTCGAGGCCAGTAGAGGTTGAGTCAGGCAATGATAATAAAAAATATAGATACAGCCTTCAAGGAAATCCAATACCAGAAGATGTAATTACTGATGCTGATGCAGTTAGAGATGGTTATATTTCTATGTCAGTTCTAGATTACAATTTAGCTAAGCATGAGCATGCAAAAACTTTAGAAGAGCATATAAATGAATAGTTCAGGCTTTACTTTTCGAAGGGTAAGAGAGGAGATGATTGAAACCCTACTTGATATGGGTATTAAAGATTTTAGAGTTCTTGATGCCATGTCTCAAATTCCAAGACATATTTTTTTAGATGAAGCTCTAAGATCAAGGGCTTATGAAAATAGGTCTCTAACCATAGGATATAAACAAACTATTTCTCAGCCTTACATCGTAGCTAAGATGACTGAGTTATTAATTTCGCATACAAAGGCCAGAGGAAAGATTTTTGATAAAGTTCTTGAGTTAGGTTCTGGTTGTGGCTACCAGTCAGCCGTACTTTCATATTTTTGTGAACAAGTTCACGCTATTGAGCGTATAAAACCATTAGTTACAAAATCTAGAGAAAATATGAGTGAGTTAAAGATTAGCAATGTACTTTTTAGGCACGGAGATGGATTTTTAGACTGGGATCAGGATATAAAATATGATGGAGTTATTTGTGCTGCAGCTCCAAGACAATATCCTCATGATTTATTAGATTCTCTTAATGAGAAGTCAAAGATAGTTATCCCGGTAGGGAACGCAAAATTTCAACAACTACATGTTATAACCAAATTACCTGACGGGGAGATTGAAGAAGAATTACATGATGAAGTAGCCTTTGTTCCCATGCTTCCAGGAACATCTTTAGATGGCAATGACTCATGAGTGAAAGACTAAGGTTTGTATTTGCAGGTTTTTTTGTAGGTATTGCTGAGCTTTTACCTGGCATCTCAGGCTCCACTGTTGCTCTGGCTTTTAAAGTATATGAAAAATTTATCACCGCTCTATCTCGAATCGCATTAAAAAATATTTCATTTAATTTAAGCAAACTTAATAAAACATTTTATTTAGACCTTATGATTCCATTTATTTTAGCTATGGCAGTGAGTGTTCTGGTTGCCTCTAAATCAATATTATTTTTATATACAGAATATACTGAGCCTTTTGAGGTATTCCTTGCCATAACAATGATGCTTATAAGCATGCTCTTATTAAAAGGTTTAAATTTCTCATCCCCAATGGTAATAATTCTTTATTATATTGCTGGCAATTTATTAGCAATATTGCTTGAAGTAATGCCAAATATAACTCCTGAACCAGCAGGGGTGGTTATTCTTGCTTTTGGATTTATTTCCTTTTCATTTTTTCTTATTCCAGGTATTTCAGGTAGTGCAATTTTGCTATCACTTGGCGCATATAAACTAGTTATATCATCAATAGCGCTATTCAATTTTTCAGTTTTAATTCCTTTTGCCCTTGGTTGCTTTATCTCAGTTATGACGATGCCTAAACTAATTTCATTTTTAATGAATAATTACAAAAATAATATTATTAGCTTTTTCTCCGGACTAATTTTTATCTCAGGAGCAATGCTTTTAATTTAATGAGAGCATTATTTTTATTAGTTTTTGTATGCTCGGGTTGCTCGACAGGAATTAACCTCCAAGGTATTGAAAGGCTGAATTTTATAACTTCAGAACAATCTAGTTATACAGTAAAAAAAGGAGATACCTTGTGGACTATTTCAGTAAAGTCTAATAATGACCCACTAAGGATTGCTAAAAAAAATAATTTAAATAAACCTTATACAATTTATCCAGGTCAGAGACTAGATCTTGGAGGTTTAGATAAAGTAGAGCTTGATAAAAAAATAACCTCACCTCATTGGAAATTACCAACACTCAAATCTATAACTAAAAATTATGAAGGCAACTATTGGTTAATATTTAATGGCCATATTGGAGATCCCGTATTTACCTCATTAGATGGAACTATTGTTATTTCAGGGGCTTCACTTCCTGGCTATGGAAATTTTATAATGATAGATCATGGTATGGGTTATTTAAGCCTTTATGCTCATTGCGATAAATTATTCGTATCTAAGGGTCAAAAAGTTAGTGCTGGGCAGCAGATTGGAACCATTGGCTCTTCAGAAATCAATAAACCAACATTGAAGTTCCAAATCAGAAAGGCCGGAACACCTATAAAGATAAAGAGCTTAAATTTCTATTAACTTTCTTTTATTTTTAATGTCTTTGTATTTCTCTGCTTCTGGAAGTGGAGAGCTTGCCTCAGTAATATTTTCATAAACCTCAGAAAGTTTTGCATTAATTTCAATAAAATCTATCTGATCTTCAGGTAGTTCGTCTTCTGAAAAAATTGCATCAATAGGGCATTCAGGTTCACACAAAGCACAGTCTATGCATTCATCTGGATGAATAACAAGAAAGTCAGGGCCTTCATAAAAACAATCTACAGGGCATACTTCTACACAATCTGTGTATTTGCACTTGATGCATGATTCTGTAACTACGAATGTCATTATAAAATATAAATAATAAAGTAAACTTCAATGTGTGACTGTAAGATAAATAAAATAAAAAATATATAAAAATATACTTTGATGTTGAATATTTTTAATATTGTATTATACTGTATAAACATACAGTAAGGAGATTACAATGGCTAAATCAAAAGATACAAATACTAAATCGTTAAAAGATACACTCGCAGACATAGATAGTCACTTCGGTAAAGGTACCGTAATGAGAATGGGCGATAAAGAAATTATAGATATCCCATCAATATCTACAGGCTCAGTTGGACTGGATATTGCTCTAGGTATAGGTGGAATTCCTAAAGGCAGAGTTACGGAGATATACGGACCTGAATCTTCAGGAAAGACAACATTAACATTACAAATTATTGCTGAGTGTCAAAAAGGTGGCGGAACATGTGCATTTATTGATGCAGAGCATGCATTAGATCCACAATATGCTGAAAAACTAGGCGTTAATGTTGATGAACTTCTATTATCACAGCCTGATACGGGTGAACAAGCTCTTGAAGTGGCTGATATGTTAGTTAAATCTAATAGTGTAGATTTAGTTGTTATTGATTCTGTTGCTGCTCTAGTTCCGAGAGCTGAGATTGAAGGTGAGATGGGAGACCATCACGTTGGGCTCCAGGCTAGATTGATGTCTCAGGCTTTAAGAAAAATTACCGGTAATATTCAAAGATCAGGATCAACAGTAATATTTATTAATCAGATTAGAATGAAAATTGGAGTTATGTTTGGAAGTCCTGAAACTACAACAGGCGGCAACGCTCTTAAATTTTATTCATCTGTTAGATTGGATATACGAAGAATTGGAGCTGTAAAAGAAGGCGACGAGATAATGGGCAATGAGACAAGAGTTAAGGTTGTAAAAAATAAAGTCTCCCCTCCATTTAAACAAGCAGAATTTCAAATAATGTATGGCCAAGGAATAAATTCAGAAGGCGAGATTCTAGATTATGGAACTAAGCTAGGAATTATAGAAAAATCTGGAGCTTTCTATAAATTGAACGGTGAAACTATTGGTCAAGGAAAACTTAAAGCAGGAGCATTTTTGAAAGAAAATGCAAAAATACGAGAAGACCTTTTATCTCAAATTAAAGATGAATATATAGTTAGTAGAGCCAATCCTACAAAATAAAAGTTTTATTGATACAATTATCCCTATTGAAGTAATTTAATAGGGATTTTTTTATGGCTGAAAATGCATATATCGTAGCTGCAACCAGAACTCCTGGTGGTAAAAAAAATGGCTCTCTAAGTAAGTGGCATCCTGCAGATATGGGTGCAGCAGTCTTAGATGAGCTAGTAAATATTACTGGAGTTGATCCAAAAGATATTGATGATGTTATTTTTGGCTGTGTAGATCAAGTTGGCGCTCAATCAGGAAATGTAGCGAGGAATGCAGTTCTTGCTTCTAGTCTTCCTGAATCAGTTCCAGGAACAACGATTGATAGACAGTGTGGCTCTTCTCAGCAAGCTCTTCATTTCGCAACTCAAGCTGTAATGTCTGGAACTCAGGATATTGTAATAGCAGGTGGAGTTGAAGTAATGTCAATAGTTCCAATTGGAGCAAGTGTTACAGATGGAATGAATGCAGGTCATGGTTTTCCATTTAATGCTGAGGGAATTGAAAAAAGATACCCTGGAGTTTTCTTCTCACAATTTACTGGAGCTGAGCTTGTTGCAAATAAGTGGAATTTATTAAGAGAAGATTTGGATCAATTTGCCTTTGAAAGCCACTTAAAAGCAGCTGCAGCTGCAAGTGCTGGATTCTTTAATAAAGAAATATTGCCCCTTCAGGGAAGAAATGATAACGGAAATGATTCTATGATTATTGCTGACGAGGGAATTCGTTTTAATGCCTCTATTGAGGCTCTTTCAGGCCTAAAAACAGTTATTGAGGGCGGTGTAATTACAGCGGGTAACGCTAGTCAAATCACTGATGGAGCTTCAGCTATTATGGTTTGTAATGATGCCGGCCTTAAAAAACTGAAAGCAGATCCAAGGGCTAAAATTAAAACAATTACTGTGGTTGGAGATGATCCTGTCTTTATGCTCACTGGTCCAATACCTGCTTCTAAACTTGCACTGAAAAAAGCTGATCTTAGTATCGATGATATAGATATTTATGAAGTTAACGAAGCCTTTGCACCTGTTCCTCTAGCATGGGCTATCGAACTTGGTGCTGATAAATCAAAACTAAATGTTAATGGTGGAGCTATTGCCCTGGGTCATCCGTTAGGCTCAACTGGAACTAAGTTAATGACAACTATGCTTCACGAGCTAGAGAGAAGAAATGGTAAATATGCTCTTCAAGCTATATGTGAAGGCGGCGGAACAGCAAATGCAACGATTATAGAAAGGCTATAATTCTTTGTTAGGAATAGCAAGCTTATGTATTGGCTTGATATTTAAACTTCAAGTTATTTTTTATTTTATTATCATAGAAGGATCTGCATAAGCTCTTGTTACATCGGATTTAATTTCTATAGTCTTATCTTTATTCATACAGAAATTCTTCAAGAGTAAAGAATAAAAAGACATTAGCTCTTACTAATAAAAAATAATAGTTATTTATCTTTAAAGAAATCTAATACAGTTTCAATATCAGAAATTGGATTTATAGAACTCTCACCGATTCTAGATTTTATTTCAACTTCTTTATTTTCAATAAATTGTTTACCAATAATTATATTTAATGGGATTCCAATTAGTTCAGAGTCCTTCATTTTAGTTCCGTAACCATCTTTCCTGTCATCCAGAAGAACTTCATAACCCATGCTTGTTAGCTGCCCATATAGCTCGTGAGATGCTTCGGCAATCTGATTATTCTTATCATACCCAATTGCTACTATATTAATATCATATGGAGCAATGCTATGAGGCCACACGATACCTTTTTCATCATTATTTTGTTCAATAGCAGCAGCGACTAATCTTGAGACGCCAATCCCATAACATCCCATATATAAAGTAGAAGCTCTCCCTTCTTTATTAAGAACGTTAGCTTTCATACTTTCAGCATAGACCTTTCCAAGCTGGAAAATATGACCAACCTCTATACCTTTTTTAATTTGTATAGTTCCTTTTCCATCCGGTGATGGCTTGCCTTCAAGGGATGATATATCTTCCCCCTCTTTTAAAAGAAGCTCTGTATTAATAGCAAACTCAGATGAGTCGCTTATTGCAATAGTATCTTCACCATTTTCTGCTAGTACATGAAACTCTTCTGAAGTGTCACCACCTATTGCTCCTGAGTCAGCAGCAACAATTTTATAATCAAGATCTAATCTCTCAAGAATTTTTTTATAAGTATTTCTCATTGTTAGATAAGTATCTTGAAGACACGCCTCATCGGCATTAAAGCTATAGGCATCTTTCATTAGGAATTCTCTTCCTCTCATTACCCCATACCTCGGTCTAATCTCATCTCTGAACTTTGTTTGTATTTGATATATATTTAATGGAAGCTCTTTATAGCTTCTTACATTTGTACGAATTAAATCTGTTATAACTTCTTCATGGGTTGGACCAAGACAAAAATCTCTTTGATGTCTATCCTGAATTCTAAGAAGCTCTGGACCCATCTTCTCCCATCGACTGGTTTCTTCCCAAAGCTCTTTGGGCTGAACCATAGGCATTAAAACCTCTTGCGCTCCAGAGGCATTCATTTCTTCACGAACAATATTTTCTATCTTTCTTAGGACCTTTAACCCAAGCGGAAGCCATGTATATATACCAGAAGCTACTTTTCTTATCATCCCTGCTCTAAGCATTAGCTTGTGACTAATTACCTCAGCTTCCTGCGGTGCGTCTTTTAAGGTCGGTAATAATAATTTTGATAGCAACATTTTATAATTTAGTTATATGAATAAATCCTTATGGTTTATAATTTTATCTTTTTTTGAAGACTTATGCCGATTTATGATTATAAATGTTCAGATTGTGAGCATCAGATAGAAGTAATTCAGAAGTTCAGTGATGAACCTAAAACTCTGTGCTTGGAATGTGGTAAAGAAACTCTTAAGAAAATGGTATCAGCCCCATCTTTTAGATTGAAGGGCGGAGGTTGGTACGAGACAGATTTTAAAACAGGTAAAAAGAAAAATATAGCTTCAGAAGATACATCTTCAGATAAAAAATCTTCAACAAATTCAAGTTCTGACTCCAAGAAGCAGTCCAAACAAGATAAGATTACTAAATAAACAAGGAAATATTATGAGATCTCACTATTGTGGAGCAATTACAACCACCAATCTTGATCAAGAAGTAACAATATGCGGTTGGATTCATAAAAGAAGAGACCATGGAGGAGTTATATTTCTTGATGTAAGAGATATTAAAGGCTTATGTCAGGCAGTTATCAATCCAGATAATGCAGAATCATTTGCTATTGCAGAAACTCTTAGGAATGAGTTTGTTGTAGAGATTTCAGGAGTTATTAGAGCTAGACTAGAGGGAACGGTTAATAAAAATATGACAACTGGAGAGATTGAGCTTGAAGCGCAAAATATCAAAATATTAAGTAAAGCTGTAACTCCTGTATTTCCTTTAGATGATTACCAGGATGTAAATGAAGATGTGCGTCTAAAAAATAGATTTCTTGATCTTAGAAGGCCTGAAATGAACCAAAGAATAGTTACCAGATCAAAGATTACCTCTGCAGTTAGAAACTTCTTAGATGATAAAGATTTTCATGAAATAGAAACGCCTATTCTTACAAAAGCTACCCCTGAGGGCGCAAGAGATTTTGTACTTCCTAGTAGAGTTCAATCTGGAAAATTCTTTGCACTACCTCAATCACCTCAGCTATTTAAACAATTGCTTATGATTGGAGGTTTAGATAAGTATTATCAAATCGCTCGTTGTTTTAGGGATGAGGATTTAAGAGCTGACCGTCAGCCAGAGTTCACTCAAATTGATATTGAAGCCTCTTTTATTGATCAAAATTACATTATGGAAGTTGGCGAAGATATGATTTCACATATAATTGAAAGGTTTTGTGGAGACAGTTTGGATAAGTTTCCGGTTCTGGACTGGCATGATTCAATGAGAGATTATGGCTGTGATAAGCCTGATCTTAGAATACCCTTAAAGTTAGTAGAAATATCTGATCTTGTAAAAGATGAAGAATTTAAAGTCTTTGCTGAGCCAGCAAAGAATGATAATTCAAGAGTAGTAGCTCTTAAAATTACAGGTGGTAATTCTTTATCCAGAGGCCAAATAGATGAATATACTAATTTTGTAGCTAAATTAGGAGCTAAAGGCCTGGCTTACATAAAAGTTAATGATGTCTTAGATCTAGAGAATGGACTTCAATCGCCAATCTTAAAATTTCTAAAGCCTGAAACTATTGATTCATTGGTTTCTGAGTTGGATCTTAGAAATGATGATTTATTATTTTTTGGCGCAGGTAAAAAATCAGTTGTTAATTTAAGTATGAGCAGCCTCATTAAAAAAATTGGCGAAGATTTACATCTTTATACTTCAAAATGGGCACCTTGTTGGGTTGTCGACTTTCCAATGTTTGAAATAAATGGAGAAGGGAATCTTACATCCCTTCATCATCCTTTTACTCTTCCAAAGTGTTCATCGGGAGAGTTAACAGAAAATCCAGGAAAAGCTATCGCCCATGCTTATGACATAGTGTTGAATGGCTATGAGATTGGTGGAGGTTCTTTGAGAGTTTTTGATGCAGAGATGCAAGAAACGATATTTAAGATTCTAAATATATCTAAAGAAGAAGCTGATAGTAAATTTGGCTTTTTATTAAAAGCTCTTTCATCTGGATGCCCGCCTCATGGGGGGATAGCATTTGGACTAGATAGAATTGTCATGCTAGTTACAGACACTTCTAATATAAGAGATGTAATAGCTTTTCCTAAAACACAAAGCGCCACTTGTCTCTTAACGGATGCGCCGAGCAAGGTTGATGATGCTCAATTAGAGGAGCTTAAAATAATTAGCACCTTTAAGGAAGAATAGTAAATGGCAGGACATTCAAAATGGGCAAATATTAAGCATAGAAAAGCTAGGCAAGATGCTTCAAGGGGAAAGGTCTGGACAAAAGTGATTAGGGAAATCACTGTTGCTGCAAAAGGTGGGCCAGATCCAGATGACAATCCAAGACTAAGATTGGCATTAGATAAAGCCAATGCAGCTAATATGCCAAAGGATAATATCAAGAGAGCAATTGAGAAGGGGTCAGGTACTGGAGAAACTGGATCGCTTGAGGAGATAACGTTTGAGGGCTATGGTCCTGGGGGAGTAGCTATTTTAGTTGAAACAATGACAGATAATAGAAATAGAACAGTATCAGATGTTCGTCATGCATTCTCTAAATTTGGAGGCAACCTTGGAACAGATGGATCCGTTTCATATCTTTTCAACAAAATAGGAATTATCCATATCTCTAAAGATTATTCGGAAGATGATTTAATGGAGATAGTTCTTGAATCTGGAGCGCAGGACTTAGTTGATGAAGGAGAGTATTTTGAAATTATTACTGGAAGTGCTGATCTTAATAATATTTTAGAGGCACTAAAAATTAAAAGTATTGGAAATACCAATGCAGAGCTAACTTTTAGAGCTGATCTATCAATTGAAATTGATCAAGAGATGTCTGAAAAAGTATTAAAGATTATGGACTTTATGGACGGTCTTGATGATGTCCAGGAAGTTCATACCAATGCAGAGTTTCCAGATAATTTTGAGGCTGAGGATTAATCTTGCCTGTTAATTCAAGAGCAAAGGGAGCGGCTTTTGAAAGGCAGATAGCTAATTTATTTATCAAAGACCTTAATTTATCTAATCCAGTAAAGCGAATACTGGAACAAACAAGAACAAAAGAACTTCCAGATCTAATGCTTGGCACTTGGTGTATTGAATGCAAGGCTTATGGAAGTGGCGCTGAGCCAAGACCTGACTGGTGGGATCAGGTTATTGCCTCATCAAGACAGAATCATTTAAAGCCTGCTTTGGTTTATAAGTTTAATAATAGACCTATAAAGGTAAGAGTTTTGGCTAGCTCCATAAATCCAAAAATTAATAATCATTTAGTTACAGTTGATCTTTTATGGCCTGATTTTATCCAAATTATTCTTGAATTATTTCAGGCAGATATAGAGTTGCATGAGAAAACATATACAGCATAGAAATTTTTATTTAGATATTTACATTGAAGATACTGATTTTCAAGGTTTTGTTTACCATGCTAATTATTTAAAATTTTTTGAAAGAGCTAGATCTAATTTTTTATTAGAAAACGGAATTTTTCATAAACATTTAAAACAAAGCAACCTCGCATTTGTTGTAAAGAGTGTAAAAGTTGACTTTCTCTTGCCTGCTAAACTTGAAGATAGCTTAGTTGTTAAAACTTTTATAGAGAAAAAATCTAACGCAAGGATGGTTTTCCATCAATCAATTAACAATCTAGAGGATGACAAGGTTTTATGTAATGGCATTATAGAAGTGTGTCTCATTAATCTCGTTACAAAAAAACCACAAATCCTCCCTGATGATTTACTATTAATATTTAATAAGGGTGAGCTAAATGAATGATATATCTGTAATAAATTTATTTTTAGAAGCTGGAATAGTTGTAAAAATTGTTATGTCAATTCTTCTGGTAGCATCTTTGCTTACATGGATTGTTATAGTTGAGAGATATAACTTTTATAAAAAAATTAAAGATATAAATTCTAGCTTCTTAAAAAGATTTTGGAGTGGAGAGAGTTTATCAGACCTTTATAAGGAGATTTCTAATGAAGATATTTCCTTGCATGGGTCTTTAAGTGTTTTTAAAAGCGCTTTTAAAGAGTTTGCACAGATTAGTCCAGATAAAGAAATTACCGAGTTAGATCTTGAAGGTCTTAACAGATCCATGAGGGTTTCAATTGCATCAGATGAGGAGGAGATGAATAAACATTTATCATTTTTAGCTAATGTAGGTTCGGTGAGTCCATATATAGGTCTTCTAGGAACTGTATGGGGCATCATGACATCTTTTCAGGGATTATCTGATGCAACACAAGCAACTATCAATGCAGTAGCGCCTGGGATATCTGAGGCCTTGGTAGCAACTGCAATGGGTCTATTTGCTGCCATACCTGCAGTTATTGCATTTAATAAATATGTATCTGAATCAGAGTCAATCACGCAGTCAACTGTAATTTTTTCAGAAGAGCTAGCAAGTATTTTTTATAAGCAATCTATAAAAAATAAATGATATATAGGCTTTCAAAAAAAAAGAAACTCAAAGCAGAGATAAATGTTGTCCCTTACATCGATGTGATGCTTGTTCTTTTAATAATATTTATGGTCCTTTCCCCGTTATTAATTCAAGGAGTCGAGGTAAACCTCCCAAAAACTGATACCACAAAAATGTCTATTCAGAATGAGCCTTTAGTTATTTCCATAGATGCCTTAGGTAACTATTACTTGAATGTAGGCGAGGAAACTCTTCCAATAAGTCTTGAAGAGCTTAAAAGGAAATCTTCTGTTATTTTTGAAGCTAATCCAGAAATTGAAATTGTATTCCAGAGTGATAAGGGTGTTATTTTTGATAGTGTTGCAAAGGCAATGGCTGCTATTCAAAGTGTTGGTATATCAAAAATAGGAATAGTAACAACAGGCTATGCAGATTAAATCTAATTACTTTATAGCTTCATTTATTTCTTTCTTAATACATGCTGCGGCCATACTCTATTTAGTAGGTTTTTTTTATTCAGAGAAACAACTTAGGCCAGTTTTAAGCAAACCAGTTAGCGTAAATCTTATATTTAAAGAAGAGGTTAAAAAATTAGCGAAAACAATCACCCCAATAGTTAAAAAAGCTATTCCACAAGTTTCAATAGAAAAAATTAAAGAAAATAAAATTCAATTTACCCCAGAAATAAAATCTTCAAGTATTAGTTCTTTGATGCAAGAGGATCAATTATTAGCAAAAAATTCAGAAGAATCCCAAATTAATATCTTTAGCAATATGATTGTGCAATTTATTCAATCAGCATGGGTAAAACCTCAGAATATTCAAAGCGGCTTAATTTGCGATCTGAGAATGAATGTAAATAAAAATGGCCGTATAGTGGACGTGGATTTAATTAAGAGCAGTGGGAATATTCGCTTTGATAACTCTGCAATTAAAGCCATTAGAAGAGTTGAAACTTTTAGTTTCTTCAATAAAATTCCTTACAATATGTATCAAAATAATTTTAGAAATATAGTTATCACCTTTAACCCATCATCATGAAAAAATTATTACTTCTTTTATTAATTCCAAATTTTATTTTTGCAGAGCTGGTTCTTGAAGTAACCAAAGGATCAGAAAATCCATATAGCCTGGTAGTAATTGATTTTAATGGCCCTTCAAAAATTAGTAAAAAGATTAATAATATTATTCAGAGTGACATGAAAAGAACGGGTGAGTTCGATGTTCGTGATAACAGTCAGCTTATTTCTGTACCTAAGAGCGAGGAAGAAATTAAATACAAGGATTTTAAATTGCTTGGTGTAGATTTTATTGTTCTTGGCTCATTATTATCAGAGAATAAATTTAATTTATCTGTTTCATATGATGTTTATGATGTTAGAAAGGAAAAGAAAATAAGAACATCAAAGGTGTTTGGAATTCCCAATAAAATAAGACAGCTATCACATTATATTAGCGATGGTATATATGAAGAAATAACTGGATTAAAGGGAGTAGCTTCAACGAAACTTCTATACGTTACAGAGGAAAGAGCTTTAAGTAGTTCATTATTTCAACTAGTTATTGCTGATGCAGACGGGGCCAACGAGCAAGTGCTACTTAAAAGTTCAGAGCCTATTATTTCCCCTTCTTGGTCACCTGATTCTAAAAAAGTTGCATACGTTTCATTTGAAACAGGCATGGCGAAAGTTTTTATACAGGATCTTGCCTCAGGTGGAAGAGAGATTGCACTTGAAAACAAGACGCAAATAAGCTCTCCTTCTTGGTCACCAAATGGAAAGTTCCTATCATTAACTTTATATCAAGATGGTAATGCAGAGATATATATTTTAAATCTTAAAAATAAAAATTTAACCAGGCTAACAAATCATTATTCCATAGATACAGAATCATCTTGGTCGCCAAATGGATCAAGAATCATGTTTACCTCAGGAAGATCTGGATCACCTCAACTTTATGAAATTGATTTAAGAAAATCTAACTCAAAACCAAGAAGAATTAGTTTTGAGGGTAACTACAATGCCAAAGCATCGTATTTAGCAAATGGTGATGGTGTTATATTTGTTCACAGATCCAATGATAAATTTCAAATAGCATTGAAGTATTTTGATGAAAGCTTTGTTAGGCCTCTTACAGAATCAAGATTAGATGAGTCTCCTAGTATTTCTCCTAATGGGAATGTGATAATCTATGCTACAACTGAAGATGAGTTAGGTTTACTCGCGGGAGTGACTCTTAGTGGGGCTAGGTTCAAGCTCCCAGCAAAAAAGGGAGAAGTTAGAGAGCCCTCATGGTCAGGATTTTTAAGATAACTTACAGGAGATAATAATGCCTAAAACACCACATATATTCACAAGTAATTTCTTTGGAATAGTAATATTTACTATTGTTCTATCATCATGCTCTAGCATGAATGTAACAGAAGAAACTTTATATAATAGAGATGTTCAAACGGTCCAAGCTTCAGTTGCTGACGATGCATCAATTGATTACGAAACTAAAGCAATTTTTACGAATGCTACAGTTTTATTTGAATTTGATAGCTTTAATCTATCTAGCAAATCCATTCAAACTTTAAAAGGAGCTGTTGCTGCAATGAAGAGTAATTCAGCAATCAAAATAACTATTTCTGGCCATGCAGATGAAAGAGGAACGAGAGAATATAATTTAGCTCTAGGGCAGAGAAGGGCAGAATCTGTTAAGGATTATTTTGCTCTAAACGGAATCAATAAGTCCAGAGTATCTGTAAAAAGCTACGGCGAAGAAAGACCTCTTGCATATGGAACTGACGAAATAAGCTATGCAAAAAATAGAAGAGCAGAAATTAATTAGTATATGAAACTATCTTCTTTCTTATCTTCAATAGTTTTAACAGGACTCTTATCCTTTTCTTTATCAGCTGAAGATAAGGAAGTTGTTCAAGCTGATATTCTTTTTTTAAAGATGCAGGAGCTTGAATCTGAAATAGCTGATCTGAGAAATAAAGTTGAATCTCAGGAATACCTCATTGAAAAGCTCATCAAGGAATCTATAGGCACTAAAAATGAAGTAGATGAATCAGAGCCTGGGGAAGTAATTACCGATTCCGCAATTAGATTTAAAGGTATTGAGGATATAAAAAGCAAAGAAGATATTTATGAATCTGCAACTAAAGCACTAGAGACACAGGATTTTGAAAAAGCCTTTACTCTTTTTAAATATTTTGTTGAAAGTTTTAAAGATGATGAGAAAACCCCGTTATCTTATTTTTGGCTTGGAGAAATATCTATTATTAATAATAATTTAGAGGCATCTAAAGATTATTTTATGGAGCTTATATCTTCATTCCCTGAGCACTACAGAGTGCCGCTTGCACATAAAAAAATAGGTGATATTTACCTTAAAAATAATGACCTAGATATGGCAAAAGATAGGTACAGATTTGTGGTTAGAGAGTATCCAAATAACACTGCTTCATCTTTAGCCTTGCAGTTATTGAAAAATATGGAATAATCACCTTTTTTTATTGTGTATAACCGCGGGTCGCTAGCTCAGCTGGTAGAGCAGTTGACTTTTAATCAATTGGTCACAGGTTCGAATCCTGTGCGACCCACCACCTTTTATGCATAATTAAATTTTATGAAATCTATAAAAAAAATAATTGGCAAAACTTTTGAAACTTTTTCAAAAGATTCATTGTTATCGGGCTTTCTTTTCTTTTTAGTCCTTTCATCTTGGTATATCTTGAGGCCTGTAAGGAATGAAATGGCCGTTCAAAATGCCTCTGACCTTCCACTCTTGCTTGCTGCAGGAGCCCTTGTCATGCTGTTAGTAAACCCAATTTATTCATGGGTGGCATCAAGATCAAACCTTAAGAGAATCATTATCTCTTGCTACTCATTTTTAATTTTCAATTTATTATCTTTCTTATATGCATGGAGAGTTCTGGGTTTGGGTGATTCAATTTTCCTCGGTCAGGTTTTTTATATTTGGTGTAATGTTTACTCATTCTTTGTAGTCTCAATTTTCTGGGTATTGATAATAAATATTTTTAGAAACTCTAAATCAAGATCCTTTTATGGAGTGATTGCTGCAGGTGGTTCTATTGGTGCTTTTTTTGGTTCTGCGATATCTAAAAGATTTGCTTATTCTTTTGAAGAATTTGGATTAGAGTTCTTCTCACTTTCTGCTGCTATTATACTTTTCATTGCCATGATGGTCGCTATTTTTATTATTAACACTAGTAACTCTATGAAAGATAATAATGAATCTGAAGCAGTTGGTGGGGATGGTTTGGATGCTATTAGAAATGTAATTAAAATTTCTGAAATTAGATCTATAGCATTATATACCTGGGTATGGACAGCATTGATGACGGTTCACTGGGTTACCGCCATAACAATTATTGACGGTTGGTCTCAAGATCCACAAGAAAGAATTATTTTTTTTAGTCTTATAGAGCAAGTAGTTACGCCACTAACCTTAATTACACAGCTATTTCTAACAAATAGTATTATTAAATATTGGGGCATTAAAAATATATTAATTTCATATGGGTTTTTATTTTTATTAGCATTTATTTCCTATGGTTTTATGCCATCTATAACAGTTGTAGCTATAGCAACAGTAGTTTTAAGGCTTTTTGAATATGGAATTAACAAACCAACACGAGAAATAATTTATAGCTTCTTAAATAAAAATGATAGATATAAGTCATCGGTATTTATAGATACTTTTATTACACGATTTGGTGATTTAACTGGTGTTAGTTTTATTGCTTTAGGAAAAATGGCAAGTATTGGATTTAGTATTATGCCAGTGTTGGCAATTCCATTTGCAGCAGTTCTTTCCTATATAGGGATTAAAGTTTCAAAAGGCCCATCACTTAAAGACCTCTAGATTTTTCAACTGCTTTTTTAATAGAAATAATTTGTGTCATTATTCTTTCGGAGACTTGGAAATTATTTTTTGTAAGATTTAACGCAAACTCTAATTGATTTAAAGCCTGTTCATTTTCTCCAAGGAGTAAAAAGTATTCTGCTCTGCTCTGATGATAACCAACTATATTTTTACCATCTCTTTGGATCTCTGATAGAAGTAACCACAACTCTGGGTTAGTATTTTTTCTTAGTAGTTGATCTCTTATAAGTTCTTCCGACTGAGGGTATTTGCCCATTTCAATAAGTAATTTCGCTTTAGTTATTGATAGAGGATAGTTTTTAGGCGAGATATCTAAAAAAACATCAGAAAGATAAAGGGCATCATTGTATTTTTTTGCGTTGGTTAATATTTCAACCTTAGATGTATTTAAAAGTAAGTTTTTTGGATATTTTCTTATCAATTGATTTATAAGTTCTAGACTATTAGAAAAATCATTAATTTTATTATATGCAAGAGCTAGACCATATATATTTGAATCAGATCGACTTTCCTTAACTCTTGATTTAAAGACTCTTACAGAGTTCGATGGTATTTTTTCATAATATATTTCTAATCTAGATTTAATAAAAGAATACTCAAGACTATTTTCCTTTGCCCCTGGCTCAGAAATATTTTCTGCTGCATTAAATGCATCACTTATTCTTGACGATGAAAGCGGGTGAGTAAGAAGAAATTCAGGAGGAATGTCGCCTGAAAGTCTTCTCATATTGCTCATATTTTCAAACATTTTACCCATTGATTTAGGGTCGTATCCCGCTTTGATTAAATTTATAAAACCAACTCTATCTGCTTCTTTTTCAAAAAGCCTGCTATATCTTAGGCTTTCACTTTGAATAGCTGCAGGCCCAAGTGCGATCGCATTAGGGTTTTTACTTATCATCGCAATAGCAATAGAAGATGCCATTACTAATGCAGAGGCCAAACTTGCATCTTTGGCTTTTAAAACATTTCTAGCAAAGTGTCTTTGACTTAAATGAGCAAGTTCATGAGATAGCACTGATGCAAATTGACCTTCATTATCGGCATTTAAAAAAAGACCACCATTCACGCCAATTATTCCACCGGGAGCAGCAAATGCATTAAGTGAGCTATCATCAATTAGTAGCACTGAAAAGTATCTATCTTTTACTTGGCTATATTCAGAGAGCCTATAAATTAATAATTCTGTATATTCATGAATTATCGGGTCTGGTATTAAAGGAGCTTGCGAATATATTTGTTTCAGGAATTCATTTCCAATAGCCTTCTCTTGACTTGAAGAAACAGCCCCTGAAACTCTATCGCCAAGTTCTGGAAAAGCATCATCTGTAGCTTCATTGCAAAAAGAAAAGGAAATAAAGCTAGCTAAGATAAAAATAATATAATTTTTCATATTTAATTGTTTAAATAACATACAAATTGTTTTACCTGCAAAACTAACATAAAAGAGCATTTTGGATTACTATGAATCTTTGTTATTGTATACATTATTATATATACAATGTATTTGACCATGATTATGTATGCAAAGTTTCAATAAAAAATTTATAAAAGTAAAAAATGATTGAGCAATTAAATAGTTTTTTTAAGAAAATTTTTAATAATGAAGAGACCATTATCTTTTCAGTATTAATTATATTTACCTTTGTTATGTTCATGTTTTTTGGATCTGTCTTAACTCCTTTTTTAATTAGTATAGTTGTGGCATACCTTCTAGTAGGAGTCCAAAAGAAGATTGAATCTTTTAATGTAAGTAAAAAAATATCACTAATACTTACATTTTTAATATTTATTATTGCTTCCCTAACACTATTGGTTTGGCTGGTACCGCTTTTATATATTCAGTTGCAGGCATTTGTTTTAGATATACCTAATTTATTTAACGATTTTTTAACTTTTGTTGCAGCTCTTCCAGCTACATATCCAGATCTTATTTCCTCAGAACAGATTTCCATATTCTTTCAAGCAGTATCATCTGAGCTTTCATCCATTACGCAGAACCTTGTTAAGTCATCAATATCAGGAATCCAAAGTACTATTACAGTTCTTTTATACATAATACTTTTTCCCATTTTGGTATATTTTTTCTTATTTGACAGAAAAAATATTATAGATGGCCTTATAAAGATAATTCCTGGAAAAAGAGAAATGCTTTCCAATGTATGGGCAGAAATGGATGGGCAGTTAAGTAATTACGTTCGAGGAAAAACCCTCGAGATATTTATTGTTGGCGTTACAGCTGCAATTATTTTTACTTCGTTGGGGCTTAAGTATTCTGCATTACTTTCAGTCCTAGTTGGTTTATCAGTTATTATTCCGTATGTGGGAGCTTTTTTAGTTACCATTCCTGTAATAATAGTTGGTTTGATTCAATTTGGTCTAGAACCTTCCTTTTATATACTCTTAGGACTCTACCTATTACTCCAAGCCCTTGATGGAAATCTATTAGTTCCTATTATTTTCTCAGATGCTGTAAAACTTCATCCTGTTGCCATTATTTTGGCAGTATTTATTTTTGGAAGTATGTTTGGTTTCTGGGGTGTATTCTTTGCCATACCTATGGCAACCTTTATTAAAGCAGTTTGGAACGCTTGGCCATCAAATTAAACAACCTTTAATCTAAATCTTTAACTGCAGCTAAAACCTCTTCGACGTGTCCAGTTACCTTAACCATTCTCCATTCTTTAATAACCTTACCCTCAACATTTATTAAAAAAGTACTTCTATCTATTCCTATATATTGTCTTCCATACATTGATTTTAATTTCATAACATCAAATGCTTTGCATACTTTTTCATCTGGATCTGAAAGAAGCTCAAAAGGAAAAGATTGTTTTAATTTAAAATTTTCATGGGATTTAATACTTTCACGTGAAACTCCAATTATCTCTGCGTTAAGTTTTTTAAATTTTTTATAATTATCCCTAAAGTCTTGCCCTTCAGTTGTACACCCGGGAGTGCTATCTTTTGGATAGAAATACATTACTAAGTTTTTGCCAAGAAAATCTAAATTTGAAAGGGTTAAATTGCTGGTAGATTCAGCTTTAAAGTTTGGACATTTTTTGCCTTCTAGTTTTTTTGTCATAAGATTTCCTAATTAGATTTGATTTAAAATAGTGTATAGTTCTATTTTTTACTGTAATTTTTTTTGATGCAAGCATTACATGGAAGTTTAGTTGCTTTAGTTACCCCTATGTCCCCAAGTGGAGATGTTGATTACGCGTCCCTTGAAAAGTTAATAGACTGGCATATTGCAGAAGGAACTAACGGTATTGTATCAGTTGGCACTACAGGCGAGTCATCGACACTTAACCCTATTGAGCATATTGATGTTATTGACTTTACTGTTAAGCATGTAAAAAAAAGAATACCAGTAATAGCTGGAACAGGAGCCAATTCTACACAAGAGGCTATTGAGCTAACACAGGAATCAAAACAACTTGGATCTGATTACGCTCTTCTAGTCACACCTTATTATAATAAGCCAAATCAGAAGGGATTGATTGCTCACTATGAAGCAATAGCTAATGCTGTTGATATTCCTCAAATTTTATATAATGTACCTTCACGAACTGCCTGCGATCTTCTTCCATCAAGCACGCAGATTCTTTCAGAACATACTAATATCGTTGGAATAAAGGAAGCCTTAGATAGCATGGATAGGATCAAAGAATTGGTAGAAATATCCAATCAAGCCAGAGGTAATTTTCTTATATATTCTGGAGATGATCCAACTTTCATGGAATCTCTTACTCTTGGAGCTCACGGAGTCATTTCTGTAGCAGCAAATATAGTACCAAAATCAATTTCAGATATTTGCTCCATGGTTAAAGCTAATAAAATTAGTGATGCTAAAGAATTAAATTTTAACAATAGCGAGCTTTTTAGATTATTATTTATTGAATCTAATCCCATACCTGCAAAATGGATGCTTTATAAAATGGGCCTAATTCAAAATGCAATTAGACTACCTTTAATAGAATTAGACGGAACTTACCACCATGATGTTATGTCTGAGATTAAACAACTAGGATTACTATGATTAAAAAATTAACATTACTAAGCACAATTTTCTTTATCTCTTCCTGCTCTTACATTTCTGGTCCTGAGGGAATGTTCCCATCAACTGAGTATGATTTTCTTTCTGAAGATGTTGAGGATAGTATTTCTATTCCAAATGGCATGGATTCAGTAAAGCTAGAAAATCATTATCCCGTTGGAGATTTTGAAGCCATTAAGGAAGATCAGGATGTCCCTAAGCCAAGGCAGATATTTGCTTCATCAGGAAATAGCTCTGTTCAGCTAAGAAGATTGGGTGAATTAATGTGGATTTATATTGAGACGCTGCCATCTACCTCATGGCCAATATCTAAAAATTTCTGGGAAACATCCTCTTATCAAATATTAAGTGCAAACCCTGATCATGGTGAGATAGTCATTGACTATGACGAATCTTCAGTTTTAAAAATGAAGATAGAGCATGGTATTAAGGAGGCATCCACAGAAATATTTTTAATCCAAGTGAATAAAGACTCTGGTGAGTTAGTTAGTAATATAGAGCTGATTCAATCAGAACTTGAAAAGGTTGTGAATTATTTTGCAGAATCTGTAGATAACTTCTCAGGAACGTCACTAGCTGCTCAGAATCTTAATGAAATTAAAAAAGCTAAAATTTATACTGAAAATGGCCAAACTATTATAGAGCTAGACCTTAGTTTTAACAGAGCCTGGTCTTCAGTTAGCAAGGCATTAATAGCTGCTAATATTGTTTCTAATGACAAAGATAGGAGCAATGGAATATTTTATGTCAGTTATGCTAAGGAAGACGAAGATGGGTTTTTATCATTCCTAGGATTTGGAAAAAATAATACGAACTCCAAAACGTCATTTACAGAAGAGGCTCAGTTTGAAATTAATATCGTTGAAAAAAATAATAAATCCTATGTAAAAGCAATATCAAAGAATGGTAAAATTGAAGAGTCGGAACAGCTTCTGTCAAAAATAAACGAATCACTTAATTAATAACTAATAAAACTATGGAAAAAATACAAGAAATTACGAAAGGTAAAGCTAAGTCCCTATATACAACATCTAACGATGATCAATTAATAATGCACTTTAGTGATGATACTTCAGCTTTTGATGGTAAAAAGATGGAAGCTTTAATGGGGAAAGGGTCTGTTAATAATCAGTTTAATGCTTTTATCTTGGAGCATCTTCAAAAGAGTGGCGTAGATACTCATCTAATAAAGGTGCTAAATAATACTGATTCTTTAGTTTATAAGCTTGATATGTTCCCAATCGAATGTGTTATAAGAAACAGGGCATCTGGTTCAATATGTAGGAGACTTGGAACAGAAGATGGCTTAATCTTAAATGACCCTTTATTTGAATTCTTTTACAAAGACGACGACCTCGGAGATCCTTTAATTAATGACGAGCATATTATTTCATTTGGCTGGGCTAAAAAAGACCAGATAGATGAAATGAAATTGCTGACATATAAGATTAATACCATTCTTACTGAGCTTTTTATAAATTCGGGATTAATTCTAGTAGATTTTAAGGTTGAGTTTGGTGTTTATAAAGGCAAGATATTACTTGCTGATGAATTTACTCCAGACGGCTGCAGACTTTGGGATTCAGAAACTTTAAAAAAAATGGATAAAGATAGATTTAGACAAGGCCTTGGAGATGTTGTTGAGTCATACCATCAAGTTGCAGACAGGCTAGGTATGAATATAATACTTGACTAAAACAGTCAGGTATTTATAATTCATCTGTGAAACTAACCACTAAAAGTAGATATGCCGTAAATGCTCTAACTGAGCTAAGTATTCTAGGGTCAAATGGTCCTGTTTCATTGTCTGATATTTCAGCCAATCAAGATATAGAGATCTCCTACTTAGAGCAGATATTTAGAAAATTAAGGATTGCAGGAATAGTTAAAAGCATTAGAGGTAGAAATGGCGGGTATCTTTATGCAAAAGATCCATCTATAGTCTCAATAAAAGAAGTCATGAATGCTGTTGATGAGGTCATGGATGCAACAAGCTGTAATGGCTTAAGTAATTGTCATCACGGAAAAAAATGTAATACCCATAACCTTTGGCATGAATTAAACCAGGTAGTTGATAACTACTTAAGTAAAATAACCATAAATAAGCTTGTAGAATCGGATGACAGCCCATATATAAGCTTAAGAGAGATTAATTAAATGACTAAACAATCAACAATATATTTGGATTATGCCTCAACCACACCTGTAGACCCTAGGGTTGCATCAAGAATGATGGAATTTTTAACTCCTGATGGAGAGTTTGGCAATCCAGCATCTAGATCACATCGCTATGGCTGGAAGGCTGATGAGGCTGTTGAGGAGGCAAGGTCACATGTAGCAAATCTTGTTAACTGCGACCCTAGAGAGATTGTTTGGACTTCAGGAGCTACTGAGGCTGATAATTTAGCCATAAAAGGTGTTGCAAGGTTTTATAAATCAAAAGGCAATCATATAATTACATCTAAGATTGAGCATAAAGCAGTTCTTGATCCTTGTAGGCAGCTCGAAAGAGAAGGGTTTGAAGTGACATACCTTGATCCGGACGAGGGAGGAATAATATCACCAGAAGCGATTAAATCTGCCATAAAAGAAACTACTATCTTAGTTTCAATTATGCATATTCATAATGAACTTGGAACAATAAATGATTTAACAGCAATAGGAAATATTACTAGAAAATCCGGTATCTTTTTTCACGTTGATGCTGCTCAAAGTACAGGAAAGGTTGACATAGACTTATCAACACTGCCTGTTGATTTAATGTCATTTTCTGCCCATAAAACATATGGACCAAAAGGAATTGGTGCTTTATTTGTAAGAAGAAAGCCAAGAGTAAGAATAGAGGCTCTTATCCATGGCGGAGGTCATGAAAGGGGCATGAGATCAGGGACTCTTCCTACCCATCAAATAGTTGGAATGGGAGAAGCATTTAAGATAGCTAAAAATGAAATGAATGATGATCATAAAAAAATAAAAGCATTCCATGAAAAATTCTTAAAAGAGGCTATGAAGATTGAGCACGCATATATAAATGGAGATGTTAATAATAAAGTACCTAATATATTAAATATTAGCTTTAATTTTGTAGAGGGTGAGTCCTTAATTATGGGATTAAAGGATATTGCAGTTTCATCAGGCTCTGCATGTACATCTGCGAGCTTAGAGCCGTCATATGTCCTAAGGGCACTTGGAAGAAAAGATGAATTGGCGCACAGTTCTATTAGATTCTCTTTTGGTAGATTTACCAATGAGGAAGATATAGATAAAACTTTATCTATTTTACATAATGTAGTTGAAAGGCTTAGAGAGCTTTCGCCACTATGGGAGATGCATCTAGATGGTGTGGATCTTGATACAGTTCAATGGAATACACACTAAAAGGAGAAATTAATTATGGCGTATAGTAAAAAAGTTGTTGATAAATTCGAAAATACTTTAAATAACCCTAAGGCTTTTAATGTTGGAAGTTTTGATCCATCTGAGGGAAATATAGGAACTGGCATGGTTGGAGCTCCGGCTTGCGGTGATGTAATGAAATTACAAATAAAATGCGAACCCCAAGGTAATAGTCATATCATCACGGATGTTAAATTTAAAACTTATGGCTGTGGATCTGCTATTGCATCTTCAAGTGAGTTGGTAGAAATGCTTATAGGTAAGACATTAGAAGAAGCTAAGCAGATTAAAAATAAAGAAATAGTAGATGCTTTAGAGTTGCCACCAATAAAAATTCATTGCTCTGTATTGGCAGAAGACTCGATTAAAGAAGCAATAGAAAATTACGAATCAAAGCAATAAAGGCCACAAAATGGAAAGCTTTAGCTCAACTGATTTAAATTTCTCTGATAAAGCGATTACTCATTTTTTAAGCAGCCTTGACTCAAGAGGAAAAGGTATAGGTATTCAGATTGGTGTCAGAAAAGCTGGGTGTTCTGGGTACGAGTATTTTTTTGACTACGTAGATTCTTTAAATAAAGACAATATTGTTTTTGAAAAAAATGGTTGCAAGGTTTTTATAGATTCAGATAGTCTAAATTTCCTTAAAGGTAGTCTGATTGATTATTCTGAAGAAGGCCTTAATAAAGGAATCAAGTTTATAAATCCTAATGCTAAGGCTGTATGTGGTTGCGGAGAGAGTTTTACAGTATAAATTATGGCAAAAATTAAAATTTGGCCCCATGCAGATCTATGCCCTGAAGGGGTAGAAATAGAAAGCCTTCCTGATGAAACTATATGTGAGGCAGCCTTAAGGCAGGGTATTAAAATTGAGCATGCATGTGAAATGTCATGCGCTTGTACCACGTGTCATTGTATTGTTAGAAAGGGCTTTGATATCTTTGAACAGGCCAGCGATCTTGAAGAGGATATGCTTGATAAGGCCTGGGGTTTGGAGCAAACATCTAGACTTAGCTGCCAGGCTGTTCCTCCTGTAGGACAAGAAATTGAGATTGAGCTCCCCAAATATAATATAAATATGGTTTCAGAGGATCATTGATGAATGATTTAATATGGACAGATGTAGGGGATATAGCGATAGAGCTCTATGAAAAATTTCCTAATATTGATCCGCAATGGATAAGTTTTCCAGATTTACATTCTAAAGTTTGTGATTTAAAGGGCTTTATTGGCGACCCAATTAAATCTAATGAGCAAATTCTTGAAGCTATTCAGATGTTATGGATAGAAGAATATCAATAAGTCCCATATAATAGCCTAAATTTTTTTAAGGAATATTATTATGGCAATTGAACAAACATTATCAATCATTAAACCTGATGCGGTCTCTAAAAACCTCATAGGTAAAATTATTTCTAGATTTGAAGACAATGATTTACATCTTGTTGCTGGAAAATTAATGCATCTTTCAGATGAAATGGCTGCAGGTTTTTACGCAGAGCATGAGGGAAGACCTTTTTTTAATGACCTGAAGACATTTATGACATCAGGACCTGTATTTGTTCAGGTTTTAGAGGGTGAAAATGCTATTCTAAAAAATAGAGAGCTTATGGGAAATACAAACCCTCAAGAGGCTGAGCCAGGAACAATAAGGGCTGATTTTGCAAATAGTATAGATGCTAATGCAGTTCATGGGTCTGATTCTGAAACTAGCGCATCGAGAGAGATTAATTATTTTTTCACAAATGAAGAAATAATGTCTAAATAAACTTTGGACACCAAAGAAAATCTTTTAGGTTACTCGTTAGGTTCACTAGAAGATTTCTTTAAAAAAATTAATGAGCCTAAATTTAGAGCTAAGCAGCTTTTAAAATGGATTCATCAAAAAGGCACCCTTGATTTTAATGAGATGACCGACTTTAACAAGCCACTTAGACAAAGACTTGAATCTTTAGCATATATACTTCCTCCAACTATTGAAGAAATTCATAAATCTCCTGAAGGCACAGTAAAGTATTTAATTAAGCTAGACTCTGGGTCAATGGTGGAGATGGTAAGAATTCCAGAAAAGAAAAGAATGACTCTATGTATATCTTCTCAAGCAGGATGTGCCCTTCAATGTACATTTTGTGCAACTGGAGCTCAAGGTTTTGAAAAAAATCTAACAGCTGATGAAATCATAGGGCAGGTATGGCTTGCAAACTTTAGTGATGCAAATGAAGCGCCTATTACAAATGTTGTTTTCATGGGAATGGGGGAGCCTCTTTTGAACTTTCGTCCTGTTATCGAGTCTGCAAAAATCATGAAAGACCAACTTGGATATGGTTTATCCAGAAAGAGAATAACCATTAGCACTTCTGGAATTACACCCCAAATAGACAAACTTCCAGATGAGATTGATGTAGCTTTAGCAATTTCTCTTCATGCTCCAATAAATGAATTAAGAGATGAGTTGGTACCAATAAATAAAAAATATCCTATCAGTGAGCTTATGAAGTCATGCAAAAAATACCTTGCTAGCTATGATGGAAAAAGAAATATAACCATAGAGTATGTACTTATAGATGGTGTGAACGACTCACCAGAACTCGCTAGGCAATTAGCCAAGCTCCTGTCTGATATTTATTGTAAGATTAATTTAATTCCATTTAACCCCTTTGATGGATCAGACTATAAAAGATCAAATAAGAAGAATATTTTAGATTTTAAAAATATTTTAATGGAAAAAGGCTTTATTACGACTTTAAGAATTACAAGAGGTGATGCCGTTGATGGAGCTTGCGGTCAGCTGGTAGGAAAATTAAATAAATCTGTAAAAGGAAAGAAACTTATTAGTCATAGGTCAATTTCGTGAGTGAGGAAATGGAATTAACCAGCTCAGCCAAGGTCGGTCAGATATTTGTTGATGCCAGGGAGGCGCTTGAATTAGATCAAGGGCAAGTAGCCGTTAAAGCTGTAATGAATATTAAATATATTAAAGGAATAGAATCTGGAGACTACTCAGCCTTTCCCAGCGAAGGTTTTGCAAAAGCCTACTTTATTAAATACCAAAAATTCCTTTCAGTGAATTGTGACTTTCCATCAATATATGATCCAGAGAGTAGGCAGATCGAAATTGCAGAAAAATCTATTGCTCAGTCAAGTAAATCATTATTTCCTATCTTTGCCAGTATAGGAGTTATTTTTTTATTATTAATAATTTTTATTATTGCTAATAACTTCGATTATGATGCTGAAACTAAAATAGACTTGAGTGATTCAAGTAACTCCCTCTCAGTAGAAAGCCCCTATGTAATTGAGCAAGATATTATTAATGTAAGAAAAGAAATAATTCCTCCTATGCAGCAATCTGAGGTTGAAACTAACCCCTTGCTAGAGAATGCAAATGAATTGTCCTTGTTCTTCAGCGGCGAATGCTGGGTAGAAATTTATTCTGATAATGAATTGATTGAATATCAGTTATTCAAGATAGGCGATAGTTTTAGTTTATCTATAGAGTCGCCTTTCAAATTAGTAATTGGTAATGCTGATAGTATTACAGGAACATATAAGGGCAATCTTATTGATTTTATTACCAATGCTAATAGACTTAGAGTAAATACTATTATTTTTAATGATGAGTAATTGGATCACAAGAAAAGAAACCAAGGCTATTGATGTCGGCGGCGTAATTGTGGGTGGAAAAAACCCTATATCAATTCAATCCATGACAAATACGAACACATGCGATGTTTTATCCACAGTTAATCAAATTAATGATCTTCAGGCAGCTGGGGCTGATATTGTAAGAGTTTCTGTCCCTGGTTTTGATGAAGCAGCAGCATTCAAAGAGATAAGAAAAGCAGTCAATATTCCTTTAGTTGCCGATATCCATTTTGATTATAAAATTGCATTAGAGGTAGCTGATACAGCTGATTGTTTAAGAATTAATCCTGGTAATATTGGGAAAGAAAGCAAGGTCAATGAAGTTATTCAGGCGGCAATTCATAACAATGTACCCATAAGAGTGGGGGTTAATGCTGGATCACTTGAGAAGGACCTACAAAAAAAATATGGCGAGCCTAATGCTGATGCATTAGTTGAATCTGCTCTTCGGCATGTAGAAATTCTAGATAAATTTAATTTTCATAACTACAAAATAAGCCTAAAAGCATCTAATATTCAAATGACTGTAGAGGCTTACAGGAAAATTTCTAATTTAATTGATCAGCCTCTTCATCTGGGAATTACTGAGGCCGGGAGTTATAGAGCAGGCACGGTTAAATCTTCAATTGGTGTTGGCATGCTTTTGTCTGAGGGAATTGGCGACACAATAAGAATATCTTTAGCATCTGATCCTATAGATGAAATTAAAATTGGATGGGATATTTTAAAGAGTTTAAATATTAGAAGTAGGGGGGTAAAAATCATTGCTTGTCCTAGCTGTTCCAGGCAAAACTTTAATGTAATTGAGGTTGTTAATGAATTGGAAAGTCGCTTCGAAGATATAACTGAAGACATAGAAGTTGCAATAATAGGTTGTTATGTAAATGGCCCCGGTGAAAGCAAAGCAGCTGACATAGGTCTGACAGGAGCTAGTCCACAGAATCTTTTGTATGTTGATGGCTCACCTGATAAAAAAATTAGTAGTGAGAATCTTGTAGAAGAGATTGAAGATAAAGTCAGGGAAAAGATAGCCTTAAGGCAGTCAGTAGAAATTATAGCAAGGAGTTAAATTGGATAAAATTCAGTCATTAACAGGAATGCTCGATCTTTATGATGATGGAGATAGTAACGATCTCTCAAAAAATATTTTTGAGACTGAAAAAAGAATTAAAAAAATATTCTCTAATTACTTCCTTAAGGAAATAAGAACCCCGGCACTTGAAGATACAGATCTTTTTAAAAGATCATCTGGCGATGCATCAGATATAGTAAATAAAGAGATTTATTCTTTTAATGATAGAAATGATAAAAGTATTTCACTCAGGCCTGAGGGAACGGCTAGCGTTATTAGGTCAATAATTGAAAAAAAACTTGACCAATCTACACATAAACTTTGGTATATGGGGCCAATGTGGAGGTATGAAAGACCTCAGAAGGGTAGGTATAGACAGTTCTATCAAGCTGGAGTTGAAATCCTTGGGTATCCCGAAGGAGCCCCAGAATTTGAGATGATCTCATTGGTTTGCTCGATAGTTGAAGAATTCAATATTACAGACTGCACAATAAAGATTAATCACCTAGGAAGCCAAGAAAATAAAAAAGCTTATTGTGATGCTTTAATAAAATTTCTTGAACCACACAAGGGAAATCTAGATGAAAAAGATTTAGAAAGACTTTCTCGAAACCCTCTTAGAGTTCTTGATAGTAAAAATAAAGATACTCAATCAATCTTAAAAGGCGCGCCTTCGTTGAAAGAATTTCTTGAACCTAAATCAATTCAATTGCTTGAGGCAATAAGGCTTGAATTCTTAGATATATGCAAAATTGAAATTGATTATACTCTTGTAAGAGGCTTAGATTATTATTCGGGTTTTGTTTTTGAGGCTCTCTCATCCAACCTTGGCGCTCAAGATTCATTTTTAGGCGGCGGTAGGTATGATGATTTATGCTCTAAGTTAGGTGGTAAGGATTTACCATCAATAGGCATGGCTGTAGGAATTGAAAGGTTTGCCAGTCTTATAGATGGAATAAGCCCATCAGATAAAATTTTATCTTTTATTACTCTTGGTAGCACTTTAGAGCCAAAAACATATAAAATAGCGCACCGTCTTAGGTCTTTGAATAAGAATGTTATTTTAGATATGCAATTATCTGACAGCAGCCTAAAGGCAAAATTAAGAAGGGCTAACAAGAATAATTCTGAATACGCAATTATTATTGGAGAAGAGGAATTTAATAATAGTACAGTTATTATTAAGCCATTGAAGGATGAACTTAAGGAGCAGCAAACTGTCTCAGTTGATGAGTTGTTTGAATTTTACAAAGCTCTGTAAATATAGGAAATAATTATGAGTGAAGTTTTTGAAAATAATATGAAATTTGCACCTTTTATGAGGTTCTTTAATAATAACAAGACATCTTTTCTTTCTTTTTTCACGCTTATTCTTGCAGTAGTAATAATTTCTTTTGTCATGTCTAACATAACTAAAAGTAATAATGAGAAGGCAGCTGTTATTTACCAGGATTGGCTTTCAAAAAATATTGACTCTGATGATGGTAAGGACCAAGCCAGCTTACTCTTTAATGAGTTAACTTCTAGTTATAAGAAAACAGGCTATGCAAAAATAGCTTTATTAACAAACGCATCCTCTGATGCTAGGGATGGTAATAATACAGAGGCATTAAAAAACTTCTCTAAATTAATCAAACTGACAGATGGAATGGGCGGCAATAAATTATTTAATAAAATTGCAAGAGTTAGCTCGGCAAGACTTTTATCTTCTAATGGAGATCTTGATGCTGCTTTACAGATTCTTGAAAAATATTTATCTTCTTCGACTAATGCATATATCCATGAATTAACAGGAGACATACTTCTTAAAAAAGAAGAAAATGCTCTTGCCGAAGAGCAGTATTTATTAGCAAAAGATAAATATACTGATGAAACATCATTAACTATCGTTTCAATGAAGTTAGCAAATCTTAAATCTTAAAAATTATATGAAAAACCTTCAAAAAAATATTTATCAATTTAAAAATACTATTAGTTTATTTTTAATTGTTATTTTTTTATCTTCTTGCTCATCAATGGAGTCATTAAGGTTTTGGCAAAATGGTGAATTAGATACCGATGAACCAAAACAATTAGAAAAATTTTCTACTAAGTTCTCTATTAACGATAATTGGAAAATAACATTTAATAATGGAGAAAATATTTTAGGTAATTTTATTCCTAGCTTTAATGCAAGTAATATATTTTTTGCTGATTCTTCAGGACTCATTTCATCAATTGACTCAGCTTCAGGTCAGATAAATTGGGAAGTTCAATCTAATTTCCTCTCCTCAGGGGTTGCATCTGGATTTGGTATATTGGTTGTTTCTGACGTTGATGGAAATGTAATTGCTCACAATCAAGACAATGGATCAGTTTTATGGTCATCAAATGTAAAATCAGAAGTTCTTGCGCCTGCAGCTATAGATGCAAAATTTGTAATTATCAAAACAGGCTCAGGAGAGCTTCTAGCTCTTGATAAAAATTCTGGTGAATTAAAGTGGTCATATAGATCAAAACTACCCAATCTCACAATTAGAGGAAGTAGTAGTCCTGTATTGTCTGATGGTCAAATCTTTGTGTCATTTGATAATGGTCGTCTTGGAGTATTTCAATTAGACTCAGGCTTTCCTATATGGGATGGGGCAATCTCATACGCATCTGGATCTTCTGAGTTAGAAAGTTTGGTTGATTCTGATTCTAGTCCCTTGGTTGATGGAGGGTTGATTTACACGACAAACTACCAAGGTAATTTAAATATATTTGATTTAGCTCAAAAAAGATCTGTGTGGAGCTCTGAAAGCTCATCATTTTTCTCACCTGTCATTCTTAAGGGAGTTTTAGCAGTTGTTGAGGCAGATTCAAGTTTGAAAACATTTTCTATGAAAGGCCTTCAGCCATCTTGGAACTCAGATGAATACCTAAATAGAGCAGTCTCTAATGCAATTAGTTTTAAGGGTCATTTGGTTATAGGAGACTTTGAGGGATATGTACATATCATTGATCCTCTAAACGGAAATACCATTGGAAGAAAGAAAGTTTCAAGAAAGCCCATTAAAACGATTATAAGTAGGAGTGATAACTTTTATGCTATAGATGAAGGATTTAATATATTCTCATTAAGCATATAAGATGAAAACTAAAAATGTTCACCTCAATAGCAATAATAGGGCGGCCTAATGTCGGAAAATCAACTTTATTTAATAAGCTAACTAGATCTCGTAAGGCTATAGTCTCGGATTTCTCTGGACTAACTAAAGATAGAAATCACGGGTATATAACTTTTGGAGATCAAAAAAGTTTAATAATTGATACTGGTGGAATAGCTCAGGATGAGTCAATTCTTAAAGAAGATATAGCTGAACAGGCATGGATAGCTGCAGAAGAGTCAAGTTTAATAATCTTTTTATTAGATGGCTCAGAAAACCTCAATAAAGAAGATCTTGATATATTAACTAGATTAAGAAAGTTAAACAAAAAATTTATAACAGTTCTTAATAAGATTGATAAAATTACAGACTCATTACTAAAAGAAGATCTTGTTAAGAAGGGCATCCGTGAATATTTTGAGATTAGTGCAGAGCATTCAAGAAACATAAATGATTTACGAACTTACATAAAAGACTCTCTTCCTGACAAGCAATACACAACTCCTGAAGGTAAAAAGATTGCAGTTCTAGGTAGGCCAAATGCAGGTAAATCTACATTCATAAATAAGTTCATCAACGAAGATAGATTAATTGTTTCTGAGATAGCTGGCACAACTATTGATGCGATAAGTATTCCATTTACAGTAGATGATCAGGAATTTATCTTTATTGATACTGCTGGGATTAGGAAAGGATATAAAAATAACCACAAGGTTGAATATTTTTCCTACGTTAGAGCCATGCATTCAGTAGAAGAGTGCGATGTTGTTATTTTTATATGTGATGCTCAAGAAGGTATTGTTGATCAAGATCTAAAAATAATTAATATGGTATGTGAAATGGGAAAGCCCATTGTTATAGCTCTGAATAAAATAGATTTACTAACAAAAAAAGAAAAAGATGAAATCTACGAAACGAAAAGAGCTCAATCAAGTTTTGTAGCCGATTTTATTAAGTTAGAAATATCAGGAATTAAAGGACTTGGCTTTAAAAGACTATTTAGAATAACAAATACCATAATTGAAACATCTCAGCAAAAGTATATAACCTCTTATTTAAATAAATTATTAAATAAATTTATTGAGCAGAGTGCTCCTCCATCTGTTGCAGGAAGGCAATTAAAGTTAAAACAAGTTCATTTTGGTGGGATTAATCCAACAACGTTAATAATACATTCAAATCAAGATAAAAAAATTCCTCAAAATTACAGGAAATACTTAGAGAATTCATTTAGAACTGAATTAAAGTTAGATAGTATTCAATTAAGATTAATTTTCCGAAAATCTGAAAATCCATTTAAAGACAAAGTTAATAAACTATCTGATAGGCAGGTTAAAAAAAGAGAAAGACTGGTCAGGCATATTAAAAAGTCAAAAAAGTAATATTAATTAAGTATTTTTTTATCCTTTTAGCTTTCGTTAAAGTATAATTCTCAGGTAATTAAACCGTAAAACTAGACATTTGTCTCATTAGTATATTATGGATCAAAGACCTGTTTATATAGACTTAAGAAAAATTAAACTGCCGATGTCAGCTTTTTCATCTATTACACATAGATTATCTGGAATGTATATTTTTTTTATAACTCTTCCGGTCTCTCTATTTATTATTAATGAATCAACAAAAGACGAAGCAAGCTTTAATTTATTGATAGAGTCTATAAATAATATTTCATTTTCTTCTGTATTTATTATTTTTAGTTTTCTTATTTTTTGGTATCACATTCTTACAGGAGTTAGGCACTTAATTATTGACTTTTTCCATGTAGGCGAGTCCTTGCTAAGTTCATATTACTTCTCTGTCTTTGCACTTGCTTTATGGCTCTTAAGTGTAGTTATAATATTTTGGGTAATCTACTCATGAAGGGCTCTTTAATATGGAAAGCTCAAAGGTATAGTTCTTTAGTAATGTTAGCCTATGTTATTTATATAACCTGCTTCATATTTTCAAATAATTCTATAAGTTTTAACAATTGGTCAGAGTTTTTTCTATCACCTCAATTAAAAATATCTACTTCTTTGGTATTCTTGTTAGTAGTCCTTCATGCTTTTATTGGGTTATGGACTGTTGGAACTGATTACTTAACAAAAAGAACATTGGGATTTTTAAATCAATCACTTTCAAAGATAGCCAATCCAATAAGAAGCTTTTATTACGCTCTATTCTCTCTAATAGGCTTATTTTATTTGTTTATAATCTTTTTCATAATATGGACATAATTAAAGGTATACATGAATCACAGCAAGCTAAGTAATAATATTAAAACAATTGAATTTGATGCCTTGATTGTTGGTGGTGGCGGCTCAGGCATGAGGACATCATTAGAACTAGCAAAATCAGGTCTTAAGACAGCAGTGGTATCGAAAGTTTTTCCAACCAGATCTCATACAGTATCAGCTCAGGGAGGTATAACATGCGCAATAGGAAGTGCAGATCCTGATGATGATTGGAGGTGGCATATGTATGACACAGTTAAAGGTGCTGATTTTATAGGTGATCAAGATGCTATTGAATATCTTTGTTCTGAGGGTCCCAAGGCTGTATTTGAGTTAGAACATATGGGATTGCCATTTTCTAGATTTGAAAATGGAAGAATTTATCAAAGACCTTTCGGTGGTCAGTCAAAAGACTATGGCAAAGGCGGACAAGCAGCTAGGACATGTGCGGCAGCGGATAGAACAGGACATGCTTTACTACATACTCTTTATCAAAATAATATTAAAGAAGGCACTAATTTTTTAAATGAATGGTTTGCAGTTGATATAGTCAAGAATAGTAAAAATGAAGTAACAGGAGTTATTGCATTTTCTATAGAGTATGGTGAAGTTGCTTATCTAAAATCACAAGCAACTGTTATGGCTACTGGAGGCGCGGGTAGGATTTATGCATCAACTACAAATGCTTTGATTAATACTGGTGATGGTTTGGCAATGGCTCTTAGGGCTGGCTTTCCTGCTCAAGATATGGAGATGTGGCAGTTTCATCCAACTGGAATATATGGCGCTGGCTCATTAGTAACTGAGGGATGCAGAGGCGAAGGAGGATATCTAGTCAATAAAGATGGCGAAAGGTTTATGGAGAGATATGCACCAAATGTTAAAGACCTTGCCGGCAGGGATGTGGTTGCAAGATCTATGGTTCTAGAAATACTAGAGGGAAGAGGTTGTGGAGAAAATAAAGATCATATTTTCTTAAAGCTTGATCATCTTGGAGCTGATGTTTTAAATGCTAAGCTCCCGGGAATATGTGAACTATCAAAAACCTTTGCTCATGTTGATCCGATTTATGAGCCAATTCCAGTAGTCCCTACATGTCATTATATGATGGGCGGGACTCCAACTAATATTCATGGCCAGGCTTTCAATAGAGTTAATAACATTGATTCTATTGTTCCTGGATTATTTGCTGCTGGGGAAGCTGCTTGTGTATCTGTTCACGGCGCTAATAGACTTGGAGGAAACTCATTACTTGACTTGGTAGTCTTTGGAAGAGCAACAGGTATGTATATTCAAGAAGAATTAAAGTCTGGAGGAGGCGTTGAGTCAGCAACAAAAGAAGATATTGAGGCCTCATTACAACGTTTAAACTATTTAAACGAATCAACAGGAGGCTACGAAACCGCACCCGTAAAAAAACAGCTTCAGGAATGTATGCAGAACTATTTTGGAGTTTTTAGGCGCGGTGAGTTTATGGAAAAAGGATTAAAAGAGCTTGATGAGATTAGAGAAAAGGTAAGCAATCTCCATTTAAAAGATAAGAGCAACGCCTTTAATACCAGTAGGGTAGAAGCTATAGAATTACAAAATCTTTTTGAAGTTGCAGAGGCAACAGCCATTGCTGCATTCAGTAGAAATGAAAGTAGAGGAGCTCATGCTAGAGATGATTTTCCAGAAAGAGACGATGATAATTGGCTATGTCACTCATTGTATGATCCGATCTCAAAAACAATATCAAAAAGAGATGTAAATTTTAGCCCTTCACAAGTAGATGCATTCCCTCCAGTAGTGAGGACATATTAATGAGTAGCAATACTTTAGAAGTGAGCATGTATAGATACAATCCTGAGCAGGATCAATTTCCTTACATGAAAATATACAACATAGAAAAGCCAGCTAGAGATATTATGGTGCTTGACCTGCTTCATTTATTGAAAGAAGGTGATGAATCTATCTCCTACAGAAGGTCCTGTAGAGAGGGCGTCTGCGGTTCAGATGGAATGAATATAAATGGTAAAAATGGTCTTGCATGCATCACACCGATATCATCAGTAATTAAAAAAAATAAAATAGAGCTAAGGCCACTACCAGGTCTTCCAGTTATTAGAGACTTGGTTGTAGATATGACACAGTTTTATGCTCAGTATGAAAAAATAAAACCATTTCTTCAGAATAATACAACTGCCCCAGAGCAAGAAAGACTTCAGTCACCTCAAGATAGGGCAAAGTTAGATGGATTATATGAATGCATCTTATGTGCATGCTGTTCAACAAGCTGCCCATCTTTTTGGTGGAACCCTGATAAATTTGTTGGTCCTGCAGCGTTACTTCAGGCATATAGGTTTTTAGCAGATACAAGAGATTTAGAGACTCAAAATAGACTTGAAGAACTTTCAGATCCATTTAGTGTTTATAGATGTCATGGCATTATGAATTGTGTAAGTGCCTGTCCAAAAAGCCTTAATCCAAATAAGGCTATCGGAGAAATTAAAACCATGCTTTTAAGAAATAAGAAAGAAGTTATTGCATCAGATGGAGTTGGATAATTAGAAAGAAATGAATCAAACAATGGAAGAGCTATGGGGAAGCTCTCATATATCAGCTGGCCATGCTAGTTACCTCGAATCGCTTTATGAGACTTTTTTAAGTAATCCAGACGATCTTTCTGAAGAATGGCTTTCATTTTTTTTAAGTTTGCCCTCACAACCAAATTCAAATGGTGATGTTTCTCATCAATCTATAATTAATGAATTTAGAAATATGCCTAGAGGTCAAGCTCTTATCTCAGAAATGGGAGATGAAAGGCAGGGAAAGGTAATTAGGCTAATCCAGTCCTATAGAAATAGAGGTCACCAAGAAGCTAGACTTGACCCTTTAAATATTATGGACAGAAATGAGATTGAAGATTTAAATATTGAATTTCATGGATTAAAAGAATCTGATTTAGATGATGAGTTTTATACAGATACGTTCTTAACTGGTTCAAAAAAGGCAACATTAAGAGAGATCATTGCAAGTTTAAAATCTATATATTGTGGAACTATTGGCATAGAGTACAACCATATTATGAATTCAGAGGAACGCATATGGTTTCAAAAAAAGTTTGAATCTAAGATTGAAAAATATACTTTTTCAAAAGAAGAAAGGTTACAAATATATGAGAGATTGAATTCAGCAGAAGGGCTTGCTAAATATCTAGCAGCTAAATACCCAGGAATGAAACGCTTTGGTATAGATGGAGCAGAAGCTTTAGTTCCTTTGGTTGATGCAGTAATTCAACATTGTGGCTCACTGGGAGCTAATCAAATATGTTTTGGTATGGCTCATAGAGGCAGATTAAATCTTTTAGTTAATGTGCTTGGAAAGCTGCCGTCAGAACTATTCTCTGCTTTTAGCGAAGAGGGGGAGTTAGAGGGAGCAAATACAGGAGATGTTAAATATCATTTAGGCTTTTCTTCTAATTTAAATACCCCAGGAGGAGAAGTCCATGTTTCACTTAACAGCAATCCTTCACATTTAGAAATTGTTGATCCAGTGGTCCTGGGCTCAGTAAGAGCTAGACAAGATAGAATTGGAGATTCAGGTAGATCAAAAGTTATTCCTGTTTTGCTCCATGGAGATGCGTCTTTTTCAGGTCAGGGCGTTGTAATGGAATCTCTCCAAATGTCTCAAACAAGAGGTTTTTACGTTGGTGGAACTATTCATATCATCGTCAATAACCAAATTGGGTTTACTACCAGTAATAAACATGATGCTAGATCTACAGATTACTGTACAGATGTTGCAAAAATGATTCAGGCTCCTGTTATTCATGTAAATGGTGATGACCCTGAAATGGTTGTTAATGCTGTAAAAGTTGCCACGAAGTACAGATCTATTTTTAATAAGGATGTTGTTATAGATTTAGTTTGTTATAGAAGAAGAGGCCATAATGAAGCTGATGACCCTTCTGCAACTCAGCCTAAAATGTATGAGGTAATAGCAAAACATCCCTCGGTACTTACCCAGTATAAAGATCAATTATTAAGCGATGGTCTTTTAACAGAACATGAGGCTTCTTTAATAAAATCTTCTTATAGAAAATCTTTAGACGAAGGAAGGTCCGTTGCAAAAAATCTTGCAGAAAAACCAAATAATACATTATGGTTTGATTGGAATGAATATCTAGATATTTTATGGTGGCCTAAAGTTGACACCACTATTAAAAAGAAAAACTTTAATCTTCTTGGTAAGAAAATATGCGAAGTTCCTAGATCATTTCAGTTAGGAACGCAGGCAAAAAAGATATTTAAAGATAGAGAAAAAATGAATAAGGGCGAGATAGATATTAACTGGGGGTTTGCTGAAAATATGGCGTATGCAACTCTTTTATCTGAAGGTTACCCAATAAGAATTACAGGGCAGGATGTTAGAAGAGGAACCTTTTCTCATAGGCATGCATGTATTTTTGATAAAGATACTGGAGATGGTTACATACCTCTTTCAAAAATTGCTGAAGATAATAGTGTGAGATTTGATATATATGATTCTTTATTATCAGAAGAAGCTGTTTTAGGTTTTGAGTATGGCTATTCAGCAACATGGCCAACTGGATTAGCGATATGGGAAGCTCAGTTTGGGGATTTTGTAAATGGAGCTCAAGTTGTTATCGATCAATTTATAGTATCAGCTCAGCATAAATGGGAAAGATTGTCTGGCCTAGTGATGCTTCTTCCTCATGGATACGAAGGGCAAGGACCAGAGCATAGTAGTGCAAGAATTGAAAGATTCCTGCAGTTATGTGCATCTGAAAATATTCAAGTATGTATTCCTAGCTCCCCAGCTCAAATATTTCATCTTTTAAGAAGACAGGCCATTAGAAAAATGAGAACCCCTTTAATCATAATGTCTCCAAAGAGCTTATTGAGAAGTCCAAAGGCAAGTTCTAGCATTGAAGATCTGACAGATGGCTCATTTCATTGTGTTATAAATGACTCTATAGATAAAAAAGACCAAATAACTAAAGTTGTATTATGTTCTGGAAAGGTATTTTATGACCTTGAGGAATCTCGCAATAAACAAGGCAAAGAAAATATAGCTATAATTAGAATTGAGCAGCTATATCCATTTCCTCATGATGATCTAGAGGAAATACTGTCATTATATAAAAATGTTAATGATTTTGTATGGTGCCAAGAAGAGCCTTCAAACCAAGGAGCATGGTTTAGTCACAGGCACAGAATACAGAGGGTGTTAGATAGATTTAAAGGCAATGACAAGGAAATAAGCTTAGTTAGCAGGCCAGCTGCCGCTGCCCCAGCTGTCGGAATGATGAAATTACATTTAAAGCAACAATCTCAATTAATAGAAGACGCTTTAAAATAGGGAAAATAATTATGACAATTGAAATTAAATCACCAACTTTTCCTGAATCTGTATCAGATGGAACGGTTGCAAATTGGTTGAAAAAAGAGGGCGAGTCTGTATTGCAGGATGAGGTTGTGGCAGAAATTGAGACTGATAAAGTTGTTTTAGAGGTAGTTGCGCCAATTGATGGAATTTTATCAAAGATTATTAAAAAAGAGGGAGAGGTTGTGAATAGCTCTGAGGTGATAGGTATATTTACTGAATCTTCTGCTAGTACTGAAAAACCTCCAAAGCTTGAAGCTCCAGAAGAAGATGTCGAGAAAGTTTTAAAGAATACAGATAAGAAATTAGGCCCAGCCGCTAAAAAAATACTTGCTGAGAACAATATAGAAGCAAGTGATGTTAAGCCCTCTGGTAAAGATAATAGAGTAACAAAGGCGGATGTTATAAATCATCTTAAACACGATTCAGATGTCGTAATAAAGAGCCAGCATGCCCCAAGCTTAAGCCACGCGTCTAATAGACCGGAAAAAAGAGTGGCTATGTCTAGACTTAGGGCAACAATTGCCAAAAGACTTGTTTCAGTTAAGCAAGAGACAGCAATGCTCACCACCTTTAATGAAGTTGATATGCTTCCAATAAAAGAACTTAGAGCAAAATATGGCCAAGAATTTTTAAATCAGCATGGTGTAAAACTAGGTTTTATGGGGTTCTTTGTTATAGCAGCCGTTCAAGCTCTAAAAAAATTCCCTCTTGTTAATGCATCAATAGATGGGTCAGATATTGTTTACCATGGTTTTCAAGATATTGGGGTGGCCGTCTCTACAGAAAGGGGTTTGGTAGTTCCTGTCATTAAGGATTCTGATACTAAGTCTTTACCAGAAATAGAAAAATCAATATTAGAATACTCTGAAAAAGCTCGAGATGGAAAGTTAGGCATTGAAGATATGCAAGGTGGAACCTTTACTATATCTAATGGAGGTATTTTTGGCTCTCTATTATCAACTCCAATTTTAAATGCTCCTCAGACTGCAATACTTGGAATGCATTCAATACAAGATAGACCAGTGGCACTTAACGGTGAGGTTGTAATAAGGCCAATGATGTATTTAGCTATGAGTTACGATCATAGGCTGTTAGATGGAAAAGAGGCTGTATCATTTCTAGTATCAATTAAAGAACAGCTAGAATCACCAGAACGATTACTATTAAACTTATAGGTAAAAATATGTACGATGTTATAGTTATAGGAAGCGGACCAGCAGGATATGTTGCTGCTATTAGAGCATCTCAACTTGGCCTTAAAACTGCTTGTGTTGAAGATTATGTTGATGAATCAGGAAATATGACTCTTGGGGGAACTTGCCTAAATGTTGGGTGCATACCCTCTAAAGCCTTGCTTGACTCATCTCATAGGTATCACGACGCTTTAAACCATCTAGATGGACATGGTATAGGTATAGAGAAAGTTAAATTAGACATCCCTGTAATGATGAAAAGAAAGGATGATATTGTTAAAAAGCTAACTGGCGGCATATCTGGTTTATTTACTGCAAATAAAGTTACATCTATACATGGAAGAGGCAAGGTAATTGCTAATTCAATAGTCGAAATTACAAAATCTGATGGAACGGTTGAGTTAGTTGAGGCTAAAAATATTATTATAGCTTCAGGTTCTTCTCCTATAGAAATACCATCTGCTATTTTTGATAATAAAAATATAGTTGATAGCACAGGCGCACTTGAATTTAGTAAAGTCCCTAAAACCTTAGGAGTTATTGGAGCTGGCGTTATTGGCCTTGAGTTAGGAAGTGTATGGGCAAGACTTGGTTCGAATGTAACTGTCATTGAAGCTATGGATGATTTCTTGCCAATGGCTGATGCTGAAATTGCTAAAGAATCCCTAAAAGATTTTATAAAACAAGGTTTGGATATAAAACTTGGATCAAAATTAATATCATCAAACAATCTAAAAAATTCTGTAAAAATTTCTTATGAAAATAAAGGCAATGTTGAAGAGATGGAACTCGATAAATTAATTGTTGCTGTTGGCAGAAGACCAAATATTAAAGATATATTTTCAGAAAACTCGGGAATCTCTCTTGATGATAGAGGTTTTATAAGTGTAAATGATCATTGTCAAACAAGTAATGAAAATGTTTGGGCTATAGGCGATGTTGTAAGAGGTCCGATGTTGGCTCACAAGGGAAGTGAAGAAGGTATTATGGTCGCTGAAAGAATTGCAGGTAAGTTCGCAGAAATGAACTATGATCTTGTTCCATCTGTAATATACACTCATCCCGAAATTGCATGGGTTGGTAAAAATGAAGCTGAATTAAAAGAACTTGGCATAGAATATAAGGTTGGCAAATTTCCATTTGCTGCAAGTGGAAGAGCTTTAGCAGTTAATCAATCTACTGGATTTGTAAAATTAATATCTGATGCAAAAACGGATACAATTTTAGGTGCCCATGTCTTTGGTCCATCAGCTGCGGAGATCGTCCAGCAAGCATTGATATCTATGGAGTTTGGTGCTAGCTCTGAAGATTTAGGACTTACAATTTTTAGTCACCCAACAGTATCTGAAGCTCTTCATGAGGCAGCATTGGCAGTTAATAATCAAGCTATACATATAGGCAATAAAAGGAAATAAAAGAAAATGAATTTACATGAATATCAAGGTAAAGCCTTGTTTGCAGAATATAACTTACCCGTCTCTAAGGGAGTAGTTATTTTTAATCCTGAAGAGGCTGTTAAAGCTTGTAGAGATATTGGAGGCACTAAGTGGGTTGTTAAGGCTCAGGTTCATGCAGGAGGCAGGGGCAAGGCAGGCGGAGTAAAATTAGTAGATACGCCAGATGATGCAATTGAATTTGCAAGAAGATGGTTGGGTCAAAAACTTGTTACTTATCAGACTGATAGCAATGGACAGTTAGTCAATTCTATTTTAGTTGAAGAATGCACAGATATTGATCAAGAATTATATTTAAGTGCAGTAATAGATAGAGATTCTCAAAGAATTATATTTATTGGCTCTAGTGAAGGCGGCGTAAATATAGAAGAAGTTGCAAAAAATACACCAGATAAAATTATATATGAACCTATTGACCCACTCTGTGGCGCTCAACCTTTTCAGGCTAGAAAAATTGCAAAAATTCTAAATTTAAATAACGCTCAAACAAAACAATTTGTCCCAATGCTTCAAAATTTAACTAAATTATTTATTGAAAAGGATTTAGCTTTATTAGAAATAAATCCATTGGTTATTACTAGTGGCGGGAAACTACATTGCTTGGATGCAAAGGTGAGCATTGATTCTAATGCTATTTATAGACAGCCTGTAATAGCTGAAATGCATGATGCTTCTCAGGAAGACCCTAGGGAGTCAGAGGCTGCCAGGAATGATCTAAGTTATGTATCTTTAGATGGGAATATCGGATGCATGGTTAATGGTGCCGGCTTGGCTATGGGAACCATGGATACTATTAAATATTATGGTGGCAATCCAGCTAACTTCTTAGATGTAGGGGGAACCGCGACTCAAGAAAGAGTTTCAAAAGCTTTCAAAATAATTCTAGACGATCCTGAGGTTAAAGTTGTATTGGTTAATATCTTTGGTGGCATAGTTCGTTGTGACTTGATTGCCGAAGGTGTTATTGCTGCAATTGAAGAGGTCGGAGTAAATATACCTGTAGTTGTTAGACTTGAGGGAAATAACGCAGAGCTTGGATCTCAAATTTTATCCCAAGCAGGCGTAAAAATTGAGAGCATTAACAATCTTGCCGATGCGGCTATGAAATCTGTGGAGTTAGCAAAATGAGTATATTGGTAAATAAAAATACAAGAGTTATTGTTCAAGGGTTCACAGGATCCCAGGCTACCTTGCATTCTGAGCAAGCAATAGAATACGGTACAAATATTGTTGGAGGAGTAACTCCAGGAAAGGGCGGCCAGATACATTTAGATAGACCTGTTTTTGATACTATGGAGGAGGCTAAAAAAGCAGTAAATCCTAATGCTGCCTTAATATTTGTTCCGGCACCTTTTTGTAAAGATTCAATCCTAGAAGCTGCGGCATCAGGAATTGAATTAATTATTTGTATTACTGAAGGTGTTCCAACGTTGGATATGCTCGAAGTTAAAAAAAGAGTTGATGAGCTAGGTGTTATCTTGATTGGACCTAATTGCCCAGGTGTAATTACTCCTGGAGAGGCTAAGCTAGGAATTATGCCAGCAAGCATCCATATGCCAGGTAAAGTTGGCATTATTTCAAGATCAGGAACATTAACCTATGAAGCTGTAAAGCAAACTACCGATCTTGGGCTAGGTCAGAGTACTTGTGTAGGTATTGGTGGCGATCCAATACCTGGATCTTCATTTATAGACATTCTTAAGTTATTTCAAAATGATCCGCAAACTGAAGTCATAGTCATGGTTGGTGAAATTGGTGGAACGGCGGAAGAAGATGCGGCTGAGTATATTAAAAATAATATTACCAAACCTGTTATTTCATATATTGCTGGTCAAACTGCTCCTGCTGGAAAAAGAATGGGACATGCTGGCGCAATAATTGCTGGAGGAAAAGGAACAGCAGCAGATAAGATTACTAAACTTAAAGAATGCGGGGTTCATATTGCCGATAATCTTGTGGAAATAGGATCAAAAGTTGCCGAGGTTCTTTCTAAGACTTAACCCTTAGAGTTTTTTTAATTATCCAACTCAATCTTCCTATTGATAAAAAAGAGAAGATGGTTAGACCTATAATCATGCCATACCACATGCCGGCTGCACCTAATGGCTTATTGAACCCGGTATTTGTTAGAAAGTAACCAATTGGCATAGCGAATATCCAATATGATATGAATAATAAAATCATTGGAATAAATGTATCCTTGTAACCCCTCAAACCCCCCAACGCACCCATTTGAATCCCATCAGGTATTTGAAATATAGCTGCAAATATTAAAAGACTAACTGCTAAATCAAGAACTAATAAATCAGTAGTATATATACCAACTATAGAAGTTCTAAAAATTATAATAATTAAACTATTTATAAGAGCTCCAAGTATGCACATATAAATAGTTGTATATGAGGCAACCTTTGCTTGTCTAGGGTTTTGCTCACCAATTAAGTTTCCTACTCTAGTTGCAGCAGCTAGGCCTATGGACAAAGGGACCATGAAAAATAAACTTGCTATATTGATAGCGATGGAATGACTTGCAACAACTGTTTCACCAAGAATGCCTAATATAATTGCGGCACCAGAGAACATACTTAGTTCTATAAAAATACCAAAACCTATCGGAAATCCTAGCTTAAAAACTTCTTTAGTTGTCTCTAATGAGGGAGGAGAGTAGCTGGAAAAAAGCTCAGTTTTCTTATAATTTTTAGATATATAAATATATACAATTAAAGCAATCATCATTATAAATGAAACAATCGTTGTTGCGTAACCGCAGCCAACACCCCCAAGTTCAGGAGCTCCAAACCACCCATATACAAACATTAAATCTAGAGGAATATTTAATAACATACCCCCAAAGGCAATATAAAATACTGGTTTTGTTAATGTCATTCCTTCGCTGTAACATCTAAGGCATGTAAAAATAGTTATAAAAGCATAGCCAACTGATACAGCTTTCAAGTACTCGGAAGAAATGCCTGTAATACTCTCTTCAATTGGTAATGAGTCTAGAATGAGGCCCATGTTCATAAATATCAAACAGATAAATATCCCTAAGAACAGAGCAATCCATAAAATCTCTCTTATCTTTTGCCCTATTTGAGTAAATTTTTTAGCTCCATATAATTGGGCTACTATGGGCGTTACTGAAAAAATAACACCAGATACAAACATCCATATGGTAGTAGAAAATGCATTTCCTACTGCTAGGCCTGCAAGATCAGCAGAGCTTGCTCTTCCTGCAATTAATGTGTCAGTAGCTCCCATAAGCATATAGGACAGCTGAGATCCAAATATAGGAATACCTATTTTAATAAGCTGCTTAAACTCTATAATGTATTTATCAATCAATTTAAATTTAGTAAATAATTTTTTTGCTACTTTATCATACTAAAATAAGTTAATTAGGAGATTTTTATCAGAAAAGATAACAGGCCATATTGGCTAAAGAAAATAACCAATAAGATTGTAAGAGCATACGTGAGGCAATTCTTAAAACCCCAATTCTTATACTTAGGAAAAGGTGGTACCTATTTTAAACCAAGGTTTATCAACGTCTTTGGAGATAATGTTTTTATTGATGACTATCCGACCCTTATTGGAGCAAGTGATTCTCATATTCAACTTACATCTTGGAATATAGGGGATTGGTCTGGAGAAATAAAAATTGGTAAATATTGTTTAATTACCCCTGGTGTGAGAATAATGGCTGCTGAAAGTATAGTTATAGGAGATGCCTGTATGATTGCTCATGGTGTTTATATTTCAGATGCAGATTGGCATGGAATATACGATAGAGCAGAGCCAGTCGGAGCTACGAAACCAGTTATTATGGAGGACAATGTCTGGATTGGTGATAGTGCAATTATTTGCAAGGGCGTAACCATTGGCAAAAATAGTATTATAGGGGCCGGAGCTGTTGTGACCAAAGATGTTCCTCCTAATTCAATCTATGCTGGGAATCCTGCAAAATTAGTGAAAGTCCTTGATGATAGTACTTTTAATACTAGAGCTGATTTCCTCAAAGACCCAAGGCAGTTAGCAATAGATTTTGATGCATTGGATAGGCATTCACTTAGTAAAAATACTTTATTGGGTTGGATTAGAAGCATGATCATACCGGATAAATCTAATTAGCTATTGATGAAAATTGTAGTCGATCAAGATATAAAATATTTTAAAGACATTGTAGAGTTAATTGATGAGATTAAATCTATTGATTTTCTCTATGCCCAATCTAGCGATATTAATAATAAATTAATCAGAGATGCTGAAGTATTATTTGTTAGATCTACTGTTAAGGTAAATCAAGATCTCCTTAACAATTCAGACATTAAGCTAATTGGCTCTGCTACAGCAGGCTTTGATCATATAGATAAAGATTATCTAGATAAAAAAAATATAAGTTGGTTTCATGCACCTGGTTGCAACGCTTCATCTGTAACCCACTATGTTCTTTCATGTATAGCATTCTTAATTAAAAATGAATTATTAGATATTGATAGTACGATTGGAATTATTGGCTGTGGAAGCGTAGGCAATAAACTAAGAAAAGCTTTAAACAGTCTTAGCATTAAAAATAAAGCTTACGATCCATTTCTTGATATGGAGTTTTTAACCAATCTTGATGAGGTGAAGGAATGCAAGTTGATATCCTTGCACACACCACTAACCTTAAACTCTGAATACCCAACTAAAAATATGCTAAATTCTGGTTTTATTGAAACATTAAAAAATAAGATTTTAATTAACACCTCTAGGGGAGGGATAGTTGATGAGGATGCTATTTTAAAGAATAAAGATTTAATTTATCTAAGTGATGTTTGGGACAACGAGCCACTACCAAATAAAATATTGATCAATAAGTCATTAATAGCAACACCTCATATTGCAGGCCATAGCTTCAATGGCAAAATAAATGGAACAATTAGACTTATAACTAAATTACTTAAATATATAAACCAGGAAGATGAATTAGAAAATACGCTTAAGAAGATTGATAAGCATTTTTTATTAAACAATGAATCTCAGAAATTATTAGATATAAATAAATATTTAAATCATTACGATGTTCAGAATGAATCTAAAAAATTTAAAAAACTATACGGAGAATGTTCCGAAGATGAGCTTGAAAGAACTTTTAAGAATTTAAGATCAAACCATCCAATGAGAAGAGATATTATCAGCTATTAATAAAGTAACTTATTTAAAACAAGTTATTAATGAAACCATTTATAAATAGATATATAATGTGTACATAAATTATGTATTTTTAATAAAAATCAATTTATAAATATAAAAAGTACATATAATTCGGCATAAGAATTGCATTAACAAATATATAAATCTAATTCCCAATATAGGAAATAATATGAATACTACTACCGCTATAGATCCCGGCACTATAATTGCTGCAAAAAAACTTATTTCAAGAGTTCTTAGTACGTCTATAAATAATCCGCAGACCGCAGATTCAATTAGCTTTTTTCAATCAGATACCTATAGATTTTATTTTTTAATGAGCTTTATGTGGGAATTTTTTGAATCTAATGAGATATCGCAAGAATATGCTATTTCTTTAGTTCCAAAGAAATTTGCTTCTAGAATTAAAAGATTACAAGTATTAAAGCAAGCTGTCCAACTTGGTTTTATCGAGGAAGCGTCATCAACTGTTGATAGAAGAAGAAGAATCTATACCCCTTCTAAGCTTTTACTGGAAGATTTTATTAACTACACAGATGCTGCAAATAGTAGCTTTCAAAAAATTGTATAATTTGTTTTAATTTTTTTTTAAATTTAAAGCTACCTATATTCATGGTTGTTTATTACAATTATTAAATGTCAAAATTTATAAAATCTGAAGAAGAGTGGAAGTCTTTATTGGGCGAAGAAAGCTACCAAGTAACTAGAGAATCTGCTACAGAACAACCCTTTACAGGAAAGTATTGGAACTTTACTGAATCTGGAACCTATATCTGTATATGTTGTAGCGAGCCTTTATTTGAATCAGAGACCAAGTTTGATGCAGGCTGCGGATGGCCTAGCTTTTTTATTCCTTTAAAAGAAAGTTCTATATCTGAGACTCCTGACTATTCTCTCGGAAGAACCAGAACAGAAGTAACTTGTTCAAACTGCGACGCTCATTTAGGCCATGTCTTTGATGACGGCCCTCAGCCAACCGGCCTAAGATATTGTATAAATTCTGCATCATTAGACTTTTCTGATAAGAATGAATCAGAAAGCTCATAGTTCTAGTTCAAGCATTTTTAATTCTGTAAAAAAAGTTGGTGGATGGACTGCTATATCCAGGGTATTTGGTCTTATAAGAGACATCACAACAACAAGTCTTTTAGGGGCTTCTGTATTTCATGATATCTTTGTTGTAACTCTAAAGATTCCTAATTTATTTAGAAGGTTTTTTGCAGAAGGCGCTTTCAATCAAGCCTTTATACCAGTTTATAGTGACTTTCAAAAAAATGGTATTGAAAAAGATACCAAAGAATTTATTAATTCCTTGGCAGGTACTTTTGTAGGAATGCTTTTTGTATTTACTATTTTAGTTTTAATTTTCACTCCTATTTTTATATTTATTTTTGCACCTGGTTTTTACTTTGATGATGTAAAAAGAGATCTTGCTGTTAGCGTTCTTCGAATTATGTTTCCCTACCTTGCATTAATTTCTTTAGTTGCTTTTGCAGGAGGTATTCAAAATACACATGGAAAATTCTCCTTGCCAGCATCAACACCAATCATATTTAATATTTCATTAATTACAGCTGCGGTATTTATTGCTCCTAAATTTGAAATCCCAATATTTGCATTAGCTTGGGGCGTTTTAGCTGCAGGCTTTATGCAATTGGCTATCCAAATTCTTCCACTTAAACAAATTAATAGACTTCCTATCCCTAGATTAGATTTCTCTAATACCGGTTCAAAAAAAGTATTTAAATTAATGATTCCTGCAATTCTAGCAGGAGGCATTATTCAAATAAATTTATTAGTAGATACTATTTTTGCTTCGCTTTTAGAGACCGGAAGTCCTACCTGGTTGTATGTATCTGACAGATTAATCCAATTTCCTATGGGTATTTTTGCTATAGCTATCGGAACTGTTTTATTGCCAGCGTTATCAAAAATAGATTTTATTAATAATAAAAATGAATTTATAAATAGACTTAAAAAAGGTCAAAGATTTGTTTTATTTATTGGTATACCCTCATTTATTGGATTATCTTTTTGCTCCGTAGACTTAATTAGTACTCTATTTTATAGAGGAGAATTTTCTGAAAATGATGTCAATCAGGCTTCTTTAAGCCTAATTGCATTCTCATTTGGATTGCCATTTTTTATGTTAACGAAGGTTCTAACCCCAGCATTTTTTGCAAGGAAAGACACTAAAACCCCTATGTATATTGCCATTATCTCTCTAGCCTTAAATACATCTTTAAATTATCTTTTAGCTTTTGTATTTAATTATGGACATATAGGAATTGCTATAGGAAGCTCTATAGCTGCTATTGTAAGTGTAATAATTTTAGAAATAATTTTAGTAAATAGAAAAATAATTAAGCTAGAAAATCCCTTTAATAGATTTAATTTTTCTATTTTAATCTCCTCAATTTCTTTAGTTGTTTTTCTTTACTCAACTTCTTTATTTATTAATTTTTTCGATCTAAGTGAATTGGAGAGAGTATTTTATTTGTTATTAGAAATCTTCTTAGCAATGATAATCTACCTTGGTATAGCCAGGATAATTAATCTAAAGCCACTTAAAGAGATATTTTAATTAACCATGTATTTAATTAGAGGCCAGTATAATTTAAATCTTTTTATTAAAAGGCATCCAAGGGTAGAACTATGCGGAACAATAGGTAATTTTGATGGTTTTCATCTAGGACATCAATCAATTTTACAAAAAATTAAATCTGATGCTGTTGAGATGGATGTCAAGACTATAGTCTTTATTACCGAGCCACACGCTGCAGAGTATTTTGCAGAGAAAGCCGACCCTGATAAAGTACCTTCAAGAATTCTTCCTTGGATAGATAAGGTTAAGTTATTGAATGATTTTGGTATTGACTATGTTTTTATTCTGAAATTTGATAAAAACCTTAGAGCTATGAGCCCGGAATCCTTTATTGAGGATATATTAGATCAAGTTGGCCTAGTCTCATTAACCGTTGGTGATGATTTTAGGTTTGGGTTGAATAGAGCGGGAGACTTTCATCAGCTTGAGTCTTGGGGTAGAAAAAAAAATGTAAAAATTACAAGCACTGATACTTTTAAATTTTTAGATGAAAGGGTAAGTAGCACAAGAATAAGAAAGGCATTGATATCTGATAATTTTGATCTTGTAGAAAGCTTACTGGGAAGGCCTTATACTTTTTCAGGAAAAGTGGTTCATGGCCATGCTCTCGGTAGGACAATTGGCATACCAACTGCTAATATTTGGCTACCTAAACAAAAACTACCTATATCAGGTGTATATGCTGTTAAATGTAAAATGGATGGGGTGTTCTTAAAAGGTATAGCTAATATGGGAGTTAGGCCAACAGTTGGAGGAACTAATCCAGTTCTAGAAGTCCACCTTTTTGAATTTAATGAAGATATTTATTCAAAAAGAATAGAGGTTGAGTTTAAGAAAAAAATTCGCGAAGAAAAGAAATTTAAAAATTTAGACATGTTAAAATTACAAATTCAAGAAGATATTTCATTAGCCAATAAAATTTTAAAAGATTAGTATGACAATAAATTACAGAGATACTTTAAATCTCCCAGAAACAGAGCTCTCTATGAAAGCGGGGCTTCCTCGAAAAGAACCTGAGACCATTGATTTTTGGAATGAACTGGATCTTTATAATAAAATTAGAGAAAAGAATCTTGGTAATGAGAGATTTATTCTCCATGATGGCCCTCCATATGCTAATGGACCAATTCATTTAGGACATTCGGTTAATAAAATCCTTAAAGATATAACAATTAAATCTAAAACCTTTATGGGTATGGATGCTCCATATGTCCCTGGATGGGATTGCCATGGCCTTCCTATTGAGCTTAATGTTGAAAAAAAACATGGTAAAAAGAGTGACCTAGTTCAAAACAAGAAAACATTTCAAGAAGCATGTAAAGAATACGCATTAAGCCAAATAGAAAATCAAAAAAAAGATTTTATTAGATTAGGGGTTCTGGGTGAGTGGGAGAATCCTTACAGAAGTTTAGATTCTTCCTTTGAGGCTGATGCGGTTAGGGCTTTAGGCAAGATCTATAACGCTGGACATGTACAAAAAGGTGAAAAACCAGTTCATTGGTGTCAAGATTGCGGATCTGCACTTGCAGAGGCAGAGGTTGAATACCAAGATAAAATTTCAAAATCTATTGACGTTGCTTTTAATGTTGACAAGGCCAGTCTCCCATCTGTCATTAATGCATTTAATCTAAATGAAGAGAAGCCAATTTCTTTTATTATTTGGACAACTACACCCTGGACAATCCCATCAAATGTAGCTGTGTGTATAAATCCAGAACTCGAATACGTTCTGGTAGAAATTAATGGCGAGTATATGGTTATAGCAGAAGGCATGTATGAGTCATGCATTGAAAGATGGAGTGTCTCTGCTAAAATTATTTCCAAAACAATTGGTAAAAATCTAAAAGATATTAATTTATTGCATCCGTTCATGGAAAGAAAATCTGTACTTCTTCATGGGGATCATGTCACAACAGAGGCAGGTACTGGCTGTGTTCATACAGCTCCTGCTCACGGCATGGATGATTACTTTATTTGCAAGAAAAATAATATTGAGACTTTTAAAGCACTCAATAGTAAAGGGCTATTCAAGGAGGAGATAGGTTTTGTGGCTGGACTTCCTCCATTAAAGGCTGATCCTTTGGTTATTGCTGAGCTTGAAAGTAAAAAATCATTAACTAATTGTGAAGATTACAAACATTCATATCCGCATTGTTGGAGGCACAAATCACCGCTAATTTTTACTTCAACTGCTCAATGGTTTATTTCAATGCATAAAGAAAATTTACTAGAAAAAGCACTTGAAAGCATTGACGAAGTTAAATGGGAGCCATCTTGGGGTCTTCAGAGAATTGAAGGGATGCTTACTGATAGGCCTGACTGGTGTATATCAAGACAAAGAAATTGGGGTGTTCCAATTACCTTAGTTATTCATAAAGAGACGGGATTAGTTCATCCAAATCAACCAGAACTATTTAATAAATTTGCAGATTTGATTGAAGAAAATGGAATTTCAAGCTGGGATTCACTTTTACTCGAAGACTATATTGAAGATGCTGACTCTTATATAAAAACTTCAGACTCATTGGATGTTTGGTTCGACTCTGGCATCTCACATTTTGCGGTTTCAGAGAAAAGATTTTCAGATGGAGTGGTTGCAGATCTTTATCTTGAAGGTTCTGATCAGCACAGAGGGTGGTTTCAATCATCTCTTCTTACAAGTATAGCCATGAATGGAAGGGCGCCATACAAATCTGTTTTAACTCATGGCTTTGTTGTTGATGAGAATGGAAGAAAGCAATCTAAGTCATTGGGAAATGTAGTATCACCTCAAAAAGTTTGGGATAGCCTAGGTGCAGATATTTTAAGGTTATGGGTTGCCTCAACAGATTTTAGAAGTGAAATGGTTGCCTCTGATGAGATACTTAAAAGAGTTTCAGATCAGTACAGAAGAATTAGGAATACATTTAGATTTATTTTAGGAAATCTTAGTGATTTCAATGAAGCGGATAAAATAGAGCATAAGAATCAGATTGAACTTGATAAGTGGATAATAAATTCAACAAGAAATCTAGAAAAAGAAGTTATTGAATGCTATGAAACATACTCATATCACAATTCAGTTCAAAAGATTCATAATTTTTGTGTGAACGAGCTGGGTGGAATATATTTAGATATTGTTAAAGATAGGCTTTATACATGTAAGGATAGCTCGCATGCAAGAAGGTCATGTCAAACAAGTCTTGATTATGTTATGAACACCTTGGTAAGACTAATAGCCCCGATACTATCATTTACAGCGGAAGAATTATGGCAAACTCACCCATCTCTCAAAGAGCAAGAGGAGTCAGTATTTCTTTCAAAGTACCATAATAAAAATGATAATTTTTCCTGTTTAATTTCGCTTTCTGACTGGCAAAGAATTTTTGAAATAAAAGATTTAGTAAATCAGTCCATAGAAAAATTACGTAATGAAAATATGATTAAAGGATCACTTGACTCTAAGGTAGTCATCTCAGCAAATGTTGAGGATAAGACCATATTAGACAAGCTTGGAGATGAACTTCATTTTGTATTAATCTCATCAGAAGCTTCAGTAATAAGTGATAGTGATTTATCTATTTCAATAGAGCAATCAGATGAAAACAAATGTACTAGATGTTGGCATAGAGACGAATCAGTTGGCAAGAATGAATCTCACCCTGAGATATGCTTAAGATGTGAAAAAAATATAGAGTCAGATGGAGAGGCAAGGTTTTTTGTTTAAAAGTAGATTATATGTATACATGATAATAATTTTGTTGTGTATTGATATTGCCTCTAAGCAAGTAGCTTTAAACCTTCTTACTTACGGAACTTCGCAAAGTTTTATTCCATTCATAGATCTTTTACTTACTTTTAATTCAGGAGTTGCTTTTGGATTCTTAGATTTTGGTGAAAGACTATTTTCTAATATTCTTATGGTTGTAGGCATCTTGATATTTTTATATCTTTTGTACCTTTTAAAAGAAGAGTCCAACCCTCCAAAAAAAATAGGTCTTTCCTTTATTTGTGGAGGAGCCTTAGGAAATATCTTGGACAGGGTTTCTGATGGCTACGTAACTGATTTTCTTCATCTAAAGATAAATGATTTCTCTTTTTTTGTATTTAATTTTGCAGATGCATCGATCAGCATAGGAGCAATTTTAATAATATATTTAGAATTATTTAAGAAAGATCATGTCAACTGAAACTAAAGAAATTAAGCTAGCTAATCCAAGGGGCTTTTGTGCTGGTGTGGATAGAGCAATTGATATTGTTAATAAGGCTTTAGAGATTTATGGAAGCCCTGTTTATGTAAAACATGAGGTAGTTCATAACAAATTTGTTGTAGAGGATCTAAAGAATAGAGGTGCTATCTTTGTAGAAGAAATTGATGAAATACCTGATGGCTCTCTGGTTATTTTTAGTGCACACGGAGTATCCGATGCTGTAGAGAAAATAACAAAATCTAGAAAACTTGAATATTTTGACGCAACATGCCCCTTAGTAACAAAAGTTCATATGGAGGTCATGAGACATGCAAGAGCTGAAAAAGATATTATTTTAATAGGCCATGAAGGCCATCCAGAGGTTGAAGGAACGATGGGTCGTCATATTAATAAAAACCTTAGCAATATTTACTTAGTTCAAGATGAAGAGGAGGCTCAAATTCTAGAGGTAGAAAAGCCAGATAATTTAGCAATTGTTACGCAAACAACTTTGAGTGTTGATGACACTAAGTCAATAATTGAAGCCTTAAAAGTTAGATTTCCAAGCATTAATATCCCAAAGAAAGATGATATTTGCTATGCAACACAGAATAGACAGGATGCTGTTAAGCAACTGGCTTTAGAGTCAGATTTTATGATAGTTGTTGGCTCTACAAATAGCTCAAACTCTAATAGATTGAAAGAACTTAGTGAAAAATGTGGTTGTAAGTCTGTGCTTATAGATAGTTTTGAGGATCTTAATCTTTCGGAGCTAGATGGCTGCAAAAGAATTGCAATCACTGCTGGAGCATCCGCTCCAGAGGAAAGGGTTCAGGAGATAGCTAATGCTCTTAAAGAATATACTGGAGCCATGATTAGCGAGCATGGCGTTGATGAGGAGAATATATATTTTAAACTCCCCCCCCAATTGAGATAAATGGAATTAAGAGATCATATTGTTCAGGGAATTAAGTTCTTAAAATCTCCAAATTTTGATATTAGGCCTCAAAGCTTGGCTATTAATCTTTTAGTTATTCATTCAATAAGTCTGCCCCCTAAAAAATATGGCACTGATCATATTGAGAAGTTTTTTTTAAATGAGCTAGATCATTCCTTAGATCCATTTTATAAAGAAATTGAAGGATTAAAGGTTTCTTCTCATATCCTTATCAAAAGGAATGGAGAGGTAATTCAATTTGTGCCTTTTAATATGAGAGCATGGCATGCAGGGCAGTCCTCATACAAGGGTATGGATAACTGTAATGATTACTCTATTGGAATTGAATTAGAAGGGTCTGATAGCGAGCCTTTTGATAATGCTCAATATGAGAGTCTTTGTGAACTCACTTCATTAATTTTGAAGGAGTATAATCTTATAGGTAAGAAAAATATAAAAGGGCATTCGGATATAGCGCCAGGAAGGAAATCAGACCCAGGAATTCTTTTTGATTGGGATAGGTATTTAAGAGATGTTTAATATAAGAAAAATGCTAGTAATGGCAACTTTTGGCTTCGCCTCAGGGCTTCCTTACATCCTTATTTTTTCCACTTTATCTGCATGGCTAAGAGATATTGGTATAAGCCTTAGCTTGATTGGTTTTTTTTCTTGGATAGCACTCACATACTCACTAAAGTTTTTATGGGCTCCTTTTGTTGATAGATTTTCTGTTCCTATTTTGAATAGATATGGGAGAAGAAAGAGCTGGATTATTTTAACTCAGCTAATTATCGTTTTTTGTATATTTACCCTCTCCTCAATCAATCCAATTAATAGCCTTTCATTTTTTATTTTTATAGCTTTTTTAATAGCATTTTCTGGATCTATTCAGGATACAGCTATTGATGCTTTTAGAATTGAATATGCTGATATTGCAGATCAAGGTAACTTAGCTGCTGCATATCAGTTTGGCTATAGGCTTGCTATTTTAGCAGCAACATCTCTAGCTTTAATTTTGGCCGATAAATATGGCTGGTCTACTTCTTATGAGGTTATGGGTTTGCTTATGTTTACAGGCCTTATAGGTGTCGCTATTTCAAAAAAAGAAAATATCAATACACAACTGGAAATTCTAAATTTTAAAGATTCGTTTATAAAACCAATAAAAGATTTTGGTTCTAGGTATGGCTTTTACTTGGCATCATTGCTTCTTTTTATAGTAGCCACATATAGATTGACAGATATCGTAATGGGCCCAATGGCCAATCCTTTTTATTTAGATATGGGTTACTCACTAACTGAGATAGGAAGTGTTGTAAAAATAGTTGCTTTAATTGCATCTGTAATTGGAGTTTTTCTTGGCGGCATTCTTATAAAAAAAATTGGTTTATATTACTCACTTTTAACTGGAGCATTTTTAGTCATGATGACTAATGCTTGTTTCTCTTATGTGGCAATCTCTCAAGAAGAGTACATTGCTCTTGGCTCAATTAAAATGCCTATAAAGTTAAGTTTAATAGTTGGACTGGATAGCATTGCTGCTGGCATTGTGGGAACAGTTAATATTACATTTTTAACCAGCATGGTTTCAAAAAAATATACAGCAGTTCAGTATGCTCTTTTAACATCTTTTATGATGCTTCCTGGAAAGTTTTTTGGAGGTTTTTCAGGCATATTAGCAAGTTACTTTCAAGAGATTTCTAATTTAAACTATGGGTGGATGTACTTTTATTTATTTACATCGTTGCTAACTGTGCCGTCAGTTATATTTATAATGATCAATAAAAATTTCTTTATCAATGACAAATCTATATAGGCTTCTTTTTGCAGGCTCAATACTCGGAATAATGCTTTTAAGTATTGCTCCTCTTTCAGAGCTAGGAGTACCTTCATTTAATGACAAGCTTCTTCATATAATTTCTTTTCTATATTTAGGTATAATCTCAATTCTGTCTAAGTTTAATATAGATAAAATATATTTATTTATTCTTCTTATTTCTTATGGACTACTAATCGAAATAGCACAATCTTTTCTATCTTATAGATACTTTGAAATAAACGACTTACTTGCTGACTTAATAGGAGTTACAATTGCGTTCGGATTTTTTAGAATAAAAAAAGCTATCTAGACCATTGATTTATAAGATTTAGCCCTTAACTAATCCCTAACTTATTTAATTTAGTAAAAACTGTTTATTAAATTACATCATTAACGGAGAAATAAATGAAATTAAGACCTTTACATGACAAAGTTCTTGTTAAAAGAACAGAAGAAGATGAGACATCTTCTGGCGGGATTATCCTTTCAGCCGCTGCAAAAGAAAAGCCTTCACAAGGAGAAGTTATAGCAGTTGGACCTGGGAAAAAATTAGAATCTGGAGACTTAGTACCAGTCAATCTTAAAGCTGGAGATACAGTAATATTCGGTCAATATGGCGGAAACGAAGTTAAGTTAGATGGCGAAGACTATCTCATTTTAAGTGAGAGTGATATTTTCGGCGTTATTGAATAAATTTAAATATATATAAAAGGAGAAATAAATGTCAGCTAAAGATGTAAAGTTTGGTGATAGTGCTAGAGCTCAAATGCTTAAAGGTGTAAATATTTTGGCAGATGCCGTAAAAGTAACTTTGGGGCCTAAGGGAAGAAACGTAGTTCTTGATAAGTCTTTTGGAGCACCAACGGTAACTAAGGACGGTGTATCCGTTGCAAAAGAAATAGAACTAGAAAATAAATTTGAAAATATGGGTGCTCAAATGCTTAAACAAGTAGCGTCACAAACTTCTGATGAAGCTGGTGACGGAACAACTACTGCTACAGTTCTTGCCCAATCAATTGTTAATGAAGGTAATAAAGCTGTTGCGGCTGGAATGAACCCAATGGATTTAAAAAGAGGTATTGATAAAGCAGTATTTGCAGCAGTTGAGCATATTAAAGGCCTAAGCGTCCCTTGTACTGATAACAAAGCTATTGCTCAAGTAGGAACTATTTCAGCAAATGGCGATGAAGCAGTTGGTAAAATAATTGCTGAAGCTATGGAAAAAGTAGGTAAAGAAGGTGTTATAACTGTAGAAGAGGGAAGCGGTATAGAAAATGAACTAGATGTTGTTGAAGGCATGCAGTTTGATAGAGGATACCTTTCACCATATTTCATAACAAACCAAGACAACATGACTGTTGAACTTGAATCACCGTTAATACTTTTATTTGATAAAAAAATATCAAATATCAGAGATTTATTACCTTTGCTTGAGTCAGTAGCAAAAGCAGGAAGACCGCTTTTAATTATTGCCGAAGATATTGAAGGTGAGGCACTAGCAACACTCGTTGTTAATAACTTAAGAGGCATTGTAAAAGCCGCTGCATGTAAAGCACCTGGTTTTGGTGACAGAAGAAAAGCCATGCTTGAGGATATTGCTATCCTAACTGGTGGAACCGTTGTATCTGAAGAAGTTGGCCTTTCCTTAGAAGGGGCTACAGTTGAAGATTTAGGAACAGCTAAAAAAGTTGTTTTAAATAAAGACAGTGCAACCATTATTGATGGCGCAGGCGATGAAAAAGCAATCGCAGCTAGGGTTAATCAAATTAGATCTCAAATTGAAGAAACTTCATCTGATTACGATAAAGAAAAACTTCAAGAAAGAGTTGCTAAATTAGCCGGAGGGGTTGCTGTAATTAAAGTTGGAGCCGGCTCTGAGGTTGAAATGAAGGAGAAAAAAGCAAGAGTAGAGGATGCATTGCATTCAACAAGAGCTGCCGTTGAAGAGGGGGTTGTTGCCGGTGGCGGTTCCGCTCTAATTAGATGCCTAGAGGCTGTAGAAAAAATTATTGGCGATAATGAAGACCAGAATGTTGGAATCAATATTGCTAGAAAAGCTTTTGAAGCACCTTTAAGACAGATAGTGGCAAATGCTGGTGAAGAGTCATCAGTTATTGTTGCTAATGTTAAAGAGGGATCAGGCGCTTACGGCTTCAATGCAGCTACTGGCGAATATGGTGACATGATTGAGATGGGAATTCTTGATCCTGCCAAGGTAACTAGAACAGCATTACAAGCCGCAGGATCTGTTGCTGGAATGATGATTACTACTGAAGCAATGGTAACTGATATCCCTAAAGATGACTCATCTATGCCACCAATGCCTGATATGGGCGGAATGGGTGGAATGGGCGGCATGATGTAATTTCGTGTTTAATAAAAAATGGGGCTCTTGGCCCCATTTTTTTTATTAGATTTTACTTAGAAATTAACTTAATATAAACATTCACATTTATACAGGGAACAAAATGGATATTTTAACTGATCAGGCATTCTTTAGAGCTTTTCATATTCTTTTCGGAATTACATGGATAGGCTTACTTTATTACTTTAATTTTATTCAGGGCGAGTACGTAAAAATTGCAGATCCTGATGCCAAGGCAGACGTGTTTAAAAAATTAGCACCTAATGCTTTGTGGTGGTTCAGATGGGCCGCTTTATTTACTTTCTTAACAGGAGTAATACTTCTTCATCAAATTTCAGTAAGAATAGGTACAGAGATTATTCTTGGCTCAACAATGGGTATCTTGATGCTTTTAAATGTTTGGGGAATTATTTGGCCTAATCAGAAGATTGTTCTTGGATTGAAAGAAGGTGATGCATCTGTAGCTGGACCAAAAGCAGCGCTTGCATCAAGAACAAATACTCTTTTCTCAGTTCCAATGTTGATGTTTATGGTTTACTCAGCTCATGGATATGCACCAATTAGTTTAAATTCGATTATCGTAGCTTGTGTAATAATATTTTTAATTCAAGCCAATGCTATATGGGGAAAAATGTTACCGGCTATTACTTCTGTGCGTTCAGTGATCGCCTCTTCATTTGTTCTAGCAGTAGTCTTAAAAATTATAGTAAACAACATGTAATTTAAATTTTGAATATAAAAAAGGAGCCTATGCTCCTTTTTTTATTTTTATCTTTGATATGGAGTTATCATCAATTTCTAGAATTTCAAATCTATAGACCCCTATTTCAACACAAAGATTTGCTTGAGGTATTTGATCTAAATGCTCTGTAATTAATCCATTTATAGTTTTAGAATTTTCTTCAGAAATTGACCAGTCTTTAAAATTATTCAAGTCTCTTATTCTAGAATTACCATCTGTAACAATAGAGCCATCTTTTAGTTTTATAAATTCTCTCTCAAGCTCTGTTCTAGAATTTCCAAACTTGCCTACAATCTCTTTAAATATATCTTCTATTGTCACAAGACCTTCAATCTCACCATACTCATCAACAACAAGCGCAATATTGACATCATTTAACTGAAATTCTCTTAATTGCTTCATAAGAGCGGTTGATTGAGATACAAAATAATTACCAAGCAAAAAGCTCTTAACCTCGCTACCAATTTCGAATGCATCTAAAAATGAATGCGAATCTTTTAAATGAAGAATACCTTCTATGTTATCAATGGAGCCCTTAAAGACAGGAAGTTTTGAATATTGAGTGGATTCAATAATATTTTTTGCCATTTCAGGGCTTTGCTCTAAGTCAATCCCGATAATCTCTGAGGTTGGGATCATAATATCTTCAACTACCAACTCCTCCATGCCGAGGATTGATGAAAGCATGCCTCTATATTGTTTGGGTATTAAATCGCCAGATTCATCAAGCAATGTTTTTAATTCTTGTGTATTTAAATTATCGTTATCACTAGCGTCTTTAGCATTTAGCTTGAATACCTTTAAAATTCTAGAACTTATTAAATTTGTTATAACAATTAAAGGCCTAAAAATAATAAGTATGATCTTCAGAAGGAATGAGGACCTTGTTGCAAAGCTTTCAGGCTTAATTGCAGCCATAGTTTTGGGTGTTATTTCAGAAAATATTAATATTACTATAGTAAGAATTACCGACCCTATAAGAATACTTCCACCAAAATATTCAATCATAATGATTGTCACTAAGGCAGAGGCTAGAATATTAGCAAAATTATTTCCAACCAATATTGTAGATAAAAGTAGATCAGGTTTTCTAAGAAGTTCTAAAGATCTTTTAGCACCTTTGTGAGATTTTTTTGAAAGATTTTTTAATTTAATCTTATTAGCCGCCATCATTCCAGTTTCAGAACCTGAAAAGAAAGCACTTAAGACTAAAAGCCCTATAACGGAGCTTAATAAAATAAATAACGATGGTTCTTCTTGCATTGAATAATTATATTAGATATGGACTAGCAATATAAGCAAATACAACCGCCCACATTGAAACAAATAAACCTCTAACAGTATATTTTATTGAAAAATTAAAAAATTTAATGCCAATAAGAGTGACTAAGTAAATAATCCATGCAACTACAGTAAATGATGTCTTCATTAGTAAGTTGACTGTGAATACAGATTGAATGCTAAGACCAGATATTAGCGCTAATGATAAAAACAACAACCCCACTCCTAAAATTTTAAATACTAGCTTATATGTTCTTTCTATTGAGAAGGTTTTGGATTCATCAAACTCGCCTTTTTTAATTTTTAATACAGTTTTTTCTAAAATCAATATTTCATAGTAGGCAATAAACAAAATTATTAAACTTAAACCAGTAACTATAAAATGAATAGTAGGAAGAAGGGTTATGGAATTAAATGCAAATAAATATAATGCAATATATGACAACATCGCTATAACAGAAGCAATAAATAGGGATGAGCTTCTCTTAATTGAGATCCTCAATATAAAATATATCACTATGGATATAGTTACCTGGGCTATAAAATTCATAAAAAAATAGGGTTAATTAAATCTTTGCATATTAATACTATCAATATTATCAAGGTTAACCTAAAATACACATCTTTTTTAACATTAGAATATATAAAACAAATATGGTAATTATAAGATTGGCAAGAAGCGGGGCAAAAAAGAACCCTTATTACTTTATCACTGTCGCGGATGAAAGGCGTCCACGTGATGGATCATTCATTGATAGATTGGGTTTTTTCAACCCTTCTGCTAGAGGGCAAGAGGAAAGATTAAGAGTCGACCTTGATAAAATTAATGAATGGGTTTTAAAAGGAGCTCAGTTAAGTGACAGAGTCCAAACCCTAGTTAAAGAAGCAAAATTAAGTCCAGAAGACCTTCAAGTTAAATTAGATGTTAAAAAAGCTAAATCAGATGCTAAAAAAGCTGCGGTTGATGCAAGGCTAGCGAAAGAAGCGGATGAAAAGGCTGCTGAGAAAGCTGTGGAAGAGGCTGCCGCTGCAGCTGAGATAGTTGCTGAAGAAGCTCCTACTGAAGAAGCTCCTACTGAAGAAGTGGTTGCTGAAGAAGCTCCTGTTGCTGAAGTGGTTGCTGAAGAAGCTCCTGTTGCTGAAGAAGCTCCTGTTGCTGAAGAAGCTCCTGTTGCTGAAGTGGTTGCTGAAGAAGCTCCTGTTGCTGAAGAAGCTCCTGTTGCTGAAGAAGAATCTGAGATTAAAGATTCTTCAGATGATGAAAGCAAATAGTACAGATAAAAATAATCTTATATGCATCGCTTCCATAGGGAAGCCTAAAGGCCTTAAGGGAGAGTTTTTTTTAAATTCTTTTTGTAATCCAGCTGACAACATTCTTAATTACAGCAATATTGTTTTTGAAGATAACAAATTAGCTAATTTTAATATTGAGTATATTAGAAAAATTAACTCAAAATTTATATCTAAAATCATCAATATTAATAACGTTGATGATATTAAAAAATATACAAATCTAAAACTTTTTATATCCAAGGATGAATTACCTCAACTAAAATCTGGTCAGGTTTATTGGCATGATTTGATAGACCTAACTGTTATTGATTTTGATACAGATGATATTCTCGGAGAGGTAAAAGATATTAATAATTTTGGTTCAAATGATTGCCTTGAAGTTAATCCAACAAATGACTCTGTTGACGATCTTAAAAGATTGATACCTTATGTGGAGAATAAGATTATTAAATCTATTAATAAAGAAAAATCAATAATATATGTTAATTGGTCTAAAGATTTTTTAATATGAATTTTAATGTACTCACAATTTTTCCTGAAATATTCGATGTATTTAAAAGTGGAGTTATCTCAAAAGCACTTACTAATAATAACTTTTCTCTTAGATGTTTAAATATTAGAGATCATGCGGTAAATAAACACGGGCAGGTTGATGCTAAGCCTTATGGTGGTGGTGAGGGCATGGTAATGATGGCTGAACCTCTAAAAAAATCTTTAGAAGATATACCAAGTAGAGAGTTAGGGCATGTTATTTATTTATCACCTCAAGGCAGTAAATTAAATCAAAATAAGGTTATAAAACTTTCGAAAATGAAGTCAATAACTTTAATTTGTGGAAGGTACGAGGGAATTGATCAAAGGTTTATAGATAAATATGTAGATGAAGAGATTTCTATTGGTGATTTCATTCTAAGTGGAGGAGAGTATGCTGCTATTTGCTTAATTGATTCAGTTGTTAGAAATATACCCGGTGCTATTGGAAACGAAGAATCAGTTTCAAATGATACTTTTTCAAAGGGTCTTCTTAAAGGCTCGGTCTATACAAGGCCAGAAATTTTTGATGATTTAGAGGTTCCAAAGATTCTTTTGTCAGGAAATCATTCAAAAATAGAAGATTGGAAAATGACTAATTCACTAATTCAAACGCATTTAAGGAGACCAGATCTTCTAAATGATGTAAAATTAACAAATAAACAAAGAAAACTCTTGGAAGAATCGACATCTAAGGATATCCTATAGCACTTTTTAGGCAAATATAATGAATGAATCAGACAAAGAAAATATAACTAACGAAGAAGAAGCTGTTTCAGTAAATGAGACATCTGATACTCTTGTTGAAGAAAATACCTCTACTGAAGAAGTGGTTGCTGAAGAAGCTCCTACTGAAGAAGTGGTTGCTGAAGAAGAGGTAGTTTCATCTATTTCTCTTCATGAAAGAACTCCAGCTCAAATCGTAAGTGACTTCGAAGCTAAGCAAGTAAAGAAAGATCTACCAGCATTTCGTCCTGGTGACACAGTTATAGTAAATGTAAAAGTAAAAGAGGGAGATAGAACAAGACTCCAGGCTTTTGAGGGTGTTGTCATGGGAGTTAAGAAGGGTGGTTTAAATGCATCATTCATCGTTAGAAAAATTTCTAGTGGAATTGGTGTTGAGAGAACATTTCAAACACACAGCCCTATCATCGACTCAATCACTGTAAAAAGAAAAGGTGATGTTCGTCAGGCTAAATTATTCTATCTAAGAGATAGATCAGGTAAGTCAGCTAGAATTAAAGAAAGATTAAACTAATTTAATGATAAAGATTCTTAAGAAGGAGCCGCTAGTTGGCTCCTTTTTAGATTATTTATACATAGAGAAGGGTCTTTCGAAAAATACCGTAAAATCATACGAATCTGATATTTGTGGAAAAAGCCCAGATAGCTTTAATAATTGGTCTCTTAAATTTACTGGCTGCTCATTAAAAAAACTAAACTCTACTGATATCAATCAATACATTGCCTATTTATTTAAGCAAGGTTTAAAAAGCTCCTCAATAAATAGAAAAATTTCAACAATCAAATCCTTCTACTTATTTTTATTAAAAAAGAAATTAATTATAGTATCTCCAATTGAGGATGTTGTGATTCCAAAACAAGAAAAATATCTTCCGGTATCAATGTCTGAAGCCGAGGTAGAAAAATTAATAAATAGTCCAGATATTCAAAAACCTATAGAAAAAAGAGATAAGGCAATGATTGAATTGCTTTATGCCACAGGCATGAGAATCTCAGAGTTGGTTAATCTAAAACTTACTGATATTGATATTCAAAGGTCTGTGGTCAAAGTTCTTGGTAAGGGCTCTAAAGAAAGATTAATTCCTTTTGGCGAAAGTGCCGCAGATGCATTAAATAAGTACCTAGCTGACAGAAGAGAGTTGAGGGAGAAAGAGGTATTTTTAAGCAACCGAGGCACTAAAATATCAAGGGGAGCTTTCTGGGAAAGAATTAAGGTTTATATAATAAGGGAGGGACTAAAAATTTCTATATCGCCACATACATTAAGGCATGCATTTGCAACACATTTGCTAAATAGAGGCGCTGATCTAAGATCTGTACAAATACTACTAGGACATAGTGACTTATCAACCACCCAAATATATACTCATATTGCAAAACAACGACTGGGTGAAATTCTTAAAAAACACCACCCCAGAGGATAATAATGAATAAATTGAGATATCTAAGTCTATTTCTTTTTTTTAGTAACCTTTCATACGCAGATAACTTACTTATTAGAGAAAAATTAAAGTCTGTTCTTCCGCCTGAGGCACTAATTGAGTCAATTGAGCCATCTGCTATGAAAGGTATATATAAAGTTTATTATGGCGACCCTCAGCCAATCTATATCACCTCAGATGGTAATTTTTTTATATTTGGAGATATGTATAAGATAAGTGGAGAAAAGATAATAAATATTACAAACAAAGATCTTGAAAAAAGAAGGGTTGAGGTTTTAAGAAATATTCCTAGTAGTGAGCTTATTTCTTTCAAATCAATAAATGAGAAATATAGTGTAACTATTTTTACGGATGTTGATTGCGGTTATTGTAAAAAGCTACATAGTGAGATTGAGGAATATAATAATCTTGGAATCACTATTAACTATGCGGCCTTCCCGCGATCTGGAATTGGGACAGAGTCATTTATTAAAATGGTAGGAGCATGGTGCTCAAGTAACCCTAAAAAGATATTATCTGATTTAAAAGGTGGCGCTCAACTAAACCTTCCATTTTGCGATACTCAGCCAGTAGCAAAGCATTATGTTATTGGTCAGAAGTTAGGGGTTACAGGTACCCCAGCAATCTTTACATCTAGTGGTTTTCTTATACCTGGTTATAAATCACCAGAAGAGCTTTTAGAAATCTTAAAGGGGTAATCTATGCCAGATCAAGATTTTAATAATGCTAAAAAATTACCTCCATATATCTTTGCTCAAATAGGATCGTTGAGAAATGAAGCAAGATCAAAGGGTGAGGATATTATTGATTTTGGTATGGGTAATCCAGATCAAGCAACACCAAAGCCTATAGTTGATAAATTAATAGAAACAGTACAAAACTCTCTTACTCATAGGTACTCTCAGTCAGCGGGGCTTCCAAAACTAAGAATAGCTATTAAAGACTGGTATGCAAGAAAGTTTGATGTTGAATTGGATCATAACAATGAAATAGTCACATGCATGGGCTCAAAAGAAGGAATAGCTCATCTTGCCTTAGCAACACTCTCAAGTAATGACACGGTCTTGGTTCAATCACCTACATATCCTATCCATTCTTACGGGGTAGTTATTGCAGGCGCCAACCTTCATTCTATTACTCTAAAAGATAATTTAAATGAATTTCTTGAAGATATAGAAAAATCAATTATCGAGGCCATTAAAAAGCCAAAAATGATTATTATCAATTTCCCATCAAATCCAACTAGCCAAGTCACAAATTTAGAATTCTTTACCAAATTGGTGGAAATAGGAAAGAGATATGATATTTGGATTGTCCATGACCTTGCTTATGCCGATATTGTTTTTGATGGCTACAAGGCACCATCTATATTGCAGGTAGAGGGCGCAAAGGATATAGCTGTTGAATTTTTTACTTTATCTAAGTCATATAACATGCCTGGATGGAGGGTTGGATTCTGTTGTGGTAATAAAGACTTAGTCCAAGCCTTAACTAAAATAAAATCTTATATGGATTATGGAACTTTTACCCCAATCCAAGTTGCTGCTATAAAAGCAATAAACGACTGTGATCAGGATGTTTTAGAGATATGTAAAATGTACGAGGCAAGAAGGAATGAATTATGCGAAGGTTTAAACAGAATTGGCTGGGATGTTGAAAAGCCTCTTGCTACAATGTTTGTCTGGGCAAAAATACCCGATAAATATAAAAATCTTGGATCTTTAGAATTCAGCAAGTTGCTTATAAAGCATGCCAAGGTAGCTGTATCTCCAGGTGCTGGTTTTGGGGTTGACGGTGATGAGTATGTAAGATTTTCATTGATTGAGAATGAGCATAGAATCAGACAGGCTGTCAGAGGAATAAAGAATTTTTTTTCAATGGAAATATAATGAAAGAATTAAAAATAGGAATCTGTGGATGGGGCAATGTTGCAACAGGGCTGTTCAAATCTTTAAATGAAAATGCAAAAATTATAAAAGCAAATTCTGGAGCCAATATATCCGTAGAGGTTATTGGAGCCAGAAGAGATAACCCAAAGTGTAATCCAGATAAAATTAAAGTAGTAAGAGATATATTTGAGGTATCTAAACATGATATTGACGTTGTTGTTGAGCTTATTGGTGGAGTCGATGTTGCAAGAGAATTGATACTTGATGCTATCAAAAATAAGAAACATATTGTTACAGCAAATAAAGCAGTGATCTATCATCATGGTGATGAAATCTTTGAAGCAGCAAAAAACAATGGTGTCAGAGTTCTTTTTGAAGCAGCTGTCTGTGCAGGAACTCCAATTATTAAGCTTTTAAAAGAAGAGCTAGCTGCTAATAATATTTCAAAAATTTCAGGAATGCTTAATGGAACTTCTAATTTTATTCTTTCCAATATGGAAGAAGGGAGTGAATTTAAAAGCACTTTAGCTTTAGCACAAAAAGAAGGATATGCAGAGCCTGACCCTGCATTTGATATTGAGGGTATGGATGCAGCTCATAAGATAGGTATACTTTCATCTATCGCATACGGCACGTCGCTTCCCCCTGAAGATTTTTATATTGAAGGAATTACTAAAATAGAAAAAAGTGATTTCAATCATGCAAGAGAAATGGGTTACACCATAAAGCATTTAGCCGTAGCCAAGGTTGATGGAAATAATGTTGAGCTTAGAGCTCACCCCGCTTTAATAGATTTAAATTCCCACTTAGCAAATTTAAAAGGCGTAAGAAACGGTATAGAAATTGATACGGATTTAGTTGGTAAAATTCACATTGCTGGATCTGGAGCTGGGCAAGAATCAACTGCATCTGGGTTAATATCAGACCTTATTCATTTAGTTAATACTTTAGGATTAAGCTTTGATTCAGGCAGTGAGGTTTCTTTAAACCTTTCATTAATGCCATTCTCTGAACTAGATTTTCAATATTATTTTTATATTGAAGCTCAAGATATTCCAGGCGTCATGGCCTCAATAACATCATTACTAGCATCAAAAGGCATTGGAATAGAGTCAATTATTCAGAAAACAGAGTTGGGTCAAAATTTAGTACCAATTATTCTTATTACAGATTCCTTTAAAGATAAAAATCATGCGCCTCTTCAGACTGAGTTACTTGCTTTAGATTCTGTTAAAAAGATTAGATCAATAAGAATAGAGGCTGAATAATAATGCTATTTCACAGCACAAGAGGGGAGGACTCTGGAAAAACCTTTGAAGAAGTTCTTATGCAGGGCCTTGCTTCAGATGGAGGCCTTTTTATGCCAGATACCTGGCCTCAGGTTGATATTCATAAACTTAAGGAAATGGAGACATTTACAGACGTAGCTAAGTATATAGTTCCTCTTTTTACCAAGTCATCTTTCACCGATGACGAAGTTGAGGAACTTATAGAAGGCACTTGGCATGATTTTCTTGACTCTTCCTATGCGCCAATAAAAGAACTAGATGATTCAAAGTCAGTTTTAGAACTTTTTCATGGCCCAACAGCAGCATTTAAAGATTTTGGTCTTCAGCTAGCAGCAGCATTTTTTAATAAATCCCTAACTAGACAAAATAAGACTGCCATTGTTCTTGGAGCAACATCAGGAGATACAGGCTCTGCAGCAATAGATGCCTGTAAAAGGTTTGAGTCTATAAAAAGTTTTATACTACTTCCTGATGGGAATATGTCAGAAGTTCAGAGAAGGCAGATGACAACAGTAGATAGCCAAAATGTCTTTACTTTAAGAATAAATGGAACTTTTGATGACTGCCAGGCAATAGTTAAACAGGCATTCAATGAAAGGTCTTTCTTGAAAGATGATCAGTATCTCCTGGCTGTTAATTCCATAAACTGGGTAAGGATTATTGGACAAATTTGTTATTATTTCTATACATCATTAAAAGTAAATAAATTCGAAGAACCTTTAAATTTCTCAGTACCAACAGGAAACTTCGGAAATGTCTTTGCTTGTTATTCTGCTCATAAAATGGGAATGCCCTTAAATAAAATTCTTGTAGCTGTTAATAGTAATAATATATTGCATAGGTTTTTTTCTGAGAATGATTACTCCAGACTTGATGTTAATGAAACTGTTTCACCAAGTATGGATATAAGTATTGCAAGTAATTTTGAAAGGTTAATATATGATTTTTATGCTGACAGAGATGGCGCTCTATGCAATGAATATTATTCTAACTTTCCTCAGTCACCAATTTTACTAGAAGAGAGTATGTGGAATAAATCTAAAGAGCTTTTTTTAAGTTATTGCGTCGATGACATATCGACAATCGATGCAATGAAAAAAAATTATCATTTATTTAATTATCTTATGGATCCTCATACAGCAGTGGCATCTGAGGCTGTTGATCAGCTATCACAAGAATTAAATGGTAAAACTATTATCCTTTCAACAGCACATCCTGCCAAATTTCCATTGGTTATTAAAAAAGCAGACCTTGAGCTTGAAAATATACCAGAAAGCCTTTCTATTATTTTCAACAAAGATGAAAAATCATATAGTTTTCCAGCTTCCAAAGAACTAATATTTAATTTTATTTTAGAAAATAACTCGTAATATGGATTCCTCTGAACTTAAATCTGGTCTTAATGATCTGAAGAGCCGTGTTGATGAAATTAGAGATGGCACCTTTGACGTATCTGAAAAAGAAAAAAGGCTAAAGGAGATAGAATTAGAACTGGGAAAGGAGGAGGTATGGTCAGACTTAGAATTATCACAAAAAATTAGTAAAGAAAAAACATCACTTGAAAAATCTTTAATAATATTTAAATCTGTTGAAGAGAGAATTTCAGATAGCTTAGGATTATTAGAAATTGCAAAAGAAGAATCAGATGATGAATCTATAGCTGAGATAATTAAAGATTATCCTTTATTAGAAAAAGACCTCGAAGAACTTGAGTTTAGTAAAATGTTTATAAATAAAATGGATCCAGCATCCGCATATGTTGAGATTCAATCTGGATCAGGCGGGACGGAAGCTCAAGACTGGGCTGATATGCTCCTAAGAATGTATTCAAAATGGGCTGAAAGCAGGGGCTTTTCAATTAATATAACCGAGATTTCTCATGGAGAGATTGCCGGCATTAAATCAGCCACTCTCCATGTAGAAGGTGATTTTTCTTATGGATGGTTAAGAACAGAAACAGGAATTCATAGGCTGGTTAGAAAATCTCCTTTCGATTCTGGTAGTAGGCGTCATACATCATTTGCATCTGTATTTATCTCACCTGAAGTTGATGACTCTATTGAAATTAATATAAATAATGCTGACATACGTGTTGATACATACAGAGCATCAGGCGCTGGGGGGCAACATGTAAATAAGACTGATTCCGCAGTTAGATTAACCCATACTCCAACAGGTGTTGTCACTCAATGTCAGAGTGGAAGGTCTCAGCATAAAAATAAAGAAAGTGCTCTTAAACAATTAAAATCAAAGCTATACGAGTTAGAATTACAGAAACAAAACCAAGAACGTCAGGTGCTTGAAGAAAGCAAGTCAGATATTGGCTGGGGAAGTCAGATTAGGTCATATGTTTTAGACCAATCTAGAATTAAAGACTTGAGAACAGGGTACGAGACCGGAAATACGTCTGCTGTTCTTAATGGCGATCTTGATGAATTTATGAAAAGTAGTCTGAAAGCAGGAGTTTAGATGTCAGAAGAAAATATTGGTGGTGAAGAGGGTATCATTGAAGAAAGAAGAAAAAAGTTAGATGCTCTTAGGAGTAAAAAAATAGCTTATATAAATGATTTCTATAAAGAGCATTATGCTTCTGATATTCACTCTGAAAATGAATCTTTTTCCAAGGAAGAGCTTGAGGAGAAAAACATAACAGGTATTTCTGTAGCAGGAAGAATTGTACTTAAAAGAGTAATGGGCAATGCTAGTTTTTTTACGATAAGAGATTCAAGCGGAGATATACAGGTATATGTTAGTAAAAATACTGTAGACATAGCTCTTTATGAAGATTTTAAAACCTGGGATCTGGGAGATATTGCCGGAGTTGAGGGTAAATTATTTAGAACTAGAACAGATGAACTCACAATAGAAGCTAACAATTTAATACTAATAACAAAATCCATAAGACCAATGCCTGATAAATTTAAAGGCTTGTCTGATATTGAAATAAGATACAGACAAAGGTATTTAGATTTAATGAGCAATGAGAATTCAAAGAAAGTTTTTATAGATAGAACTAAGATTATTGAATCGGTAAGAGGTTCCTTAAAAGAAAGAGATTTTATAGAAGTTGAGACACCTATGATGCACCCAATTCCAGGAGGGGCCGTGGCAAGACCTTTTGTTACTAAGCATAATGCCTTAGACAGGGATTTATTTCTTAGAATTGCTCCAGAGCTATACTTAAAAAGGCTTTTAGTTGGTGGTTTCGAAAGAGTGTTTGAAATCAACAGAAGTTTTAGAAACGAAGGTTTGTCTACAAGACATAACCCTGAGTTTACTATGCTTGAGTACTATGAGGCATATTCATCTCTCGAGAAGACCATTTCCTTTACAGAAAAAATGATTCAAGATGCGGCACATAAAATTAATGGAGCTTTGAAAGCAACCTGGGGTGAGGATGAGATAGATTTATCCAAATTCGTAAGAGTATCATTAAGTGAATCTGTCTTATCAGCCAATAAAGACCTTTCTAATTCAGATATTGAAAATAGAACCAAGTTAGCAAATTATGCAGGCTCTATTGGTATCAAAGTTGATGACAGTTTTGGAGCTGGTAAAATCCTTTTAGAGATTTTTGAGAAAACGGTTGAGGAAAGCCTTATACAGCCAACGTTTATTACTGGTTACCCTATAGAAGTATCTCCGTTATCAAGAAGGAATAATGAAAACCCAGAAATAGCAGATAGATTTGAATTATTTATTGGAGGCAAAGAAATAGCTAATGGATTTTGCGAACTAAATGATCCCGATGATCAGGCTGAGAGATTCGCAGAGCAAGTCAAGGCTAAAGCTGCTGGAGATAAAGAAGCTATGTCTTTTGATGAAGATTATATAACTGCTCTTGAGCATGGAATGCCACCTGCAGTTGGTGTAGGCATTGGGATAGATAGATTGGTTATGATGATTACCAATCAGACATCTATAAGAGATGTTATTTTATTCCCTCAACTTAAGTCTTAATTTGTAAAATCTTTTAAATGTAATATTATTTCTTAATGGATATTACTTTAGCAATAACCATTGGCATTCCTTTGCTAATAGTTGCATATATAGTTAAATCAGATAAGTTTCCTGAGCCGTCTGGTTTAATTGTTAAAACTTTTCTTATGGGTGTCTTTCTTTGCTTTCCAGCTGGATGGTTAAATGGTTATCTAATATGGAATCAAGAAAATCCAGATAATTATTCTTTTTTAGCAGGCCTTACTGAGGAGTCGTTAAAATTTTTAGCGTTATATTTCTACATAAAACCAAAAGGAGCATTTAACGAGCCAATGGATGCAATTGTCTATGGAATAACAATATCTCTGGGGTTTGCAGCATGGGAAAATTTAGAATATGTTTATTTGTATAATGAAGATATTTCCTCTCTTTCAGTTGCGATAATAAGGGCAATAAGCGCCATACCATTGCATGCTTCCTGTGGAATAATTATGGGATATTTTTTTGGTTTATATATTTTTAAAGGGGCAAAGGTTTATATTTATCAAGCTCTAATAATTCCTATTTGCATTCATGCTTTTTATAATTTTTTAGCTGGGCTTGGTAATCTAATATTTTTTCCCTATCTCTTTTTAGTAATTTTCTTTGCACTAAGGATGCATAAAGAGTTAATCACTCTTCAAAAAAATAAGAAGTTTGAGGCCGAAAGAAAAGTTAATTAAATAAAGAAATTTTTGAATATTTTCGTTATTGTCATAACAGTAATCATATCAATTATAGATTCTTAATCACCTAATGCTATTGCAGCCCTAAAAATTACCACCTGTATTTATCAAAATTCTCAGGGTTAGCCCAGCCCTCAGAGTTGTTCCAAGATCTTTTATTGTTATAGGTCTTAAGATTGTATGAAAAGCATTTAAGGTTACTTTTAAGGTCTTCTAACTCAAGCTGAAGGCCGAGTCTAAGCATAGAAGTGTTGACGTCTTCAGGATCATTATAGAGTGTAAATATTACAATTTTTTGGCTTAAAAGATTTTTAATTTTTCCAATATCACTTTCAGATAATTCCACATCCTCCATCACAATAAAGATATCATCAGAACATTCGTCCATTTCAATAATACCTGGATTAATATTAATTTTATTAAATTCAGTATTCTCTATTTGTTTTATCAGTTTTGAGATATCTTTTGATGTAATAAATTGAGCGCTGAGGCAATTTTCATTTTTAAGGATATCCAACAAAAAGCTATTTTGGATTTTATCCTTATGCATTATTTCATTAAATGTTTAACAGCTTCTCTTTCTGAAGATAGCTCATCAATTGATAATTGAAATTTCGCTTTAGCAAATTCTGAAAGACTAATGTCTCTTTTAATTTCTATACTTCCATCTTCTAATGTCATTAATGGATACCCGCATACAAGACCTTCAGGAACATTATATGACCCGTCACTTGCAATAGCTGCACTAAAGCAGTCACCGGCTTCTGTGATGTTCTCACAAGCAATAATGGTATCCAAGGCTGCTTTTGCTGCAGATGTTGCTGAGGATGCTCCGCGCGCATCTATAACAGATTTTCCACGTTGTTGAACTGCTGGCAGGAACTCATTCTCTATCCATGTCATATCATCAATAGTTGAGCTGCCTGAATTTCCATCAATAATTGCATTTTCAACATCTGGATACATTGTAGGACTGTGATTTCCCCAGATAATCATATTCTTAACTTCACTAACATTTGTATTGGTCTTTTTAGCTATTACTGACTTAGCTCTACTTGCATCCAGCATAGTCATAGCCATCCATAGCTGCGAATCTTTTCCAGCAGCATTTTTACCAATTAAGGCATTTGTATTTGCAGGATTTCCAACTACTAAAATCTTGGCGTTATCTTTACCATTTTGACCAATAGCTTTTCCTTGATTGACAAAAATACCACCATTAATTTTTAAAAGATCAGATCTTTCTTCAATTTTCTTACCTTCATATACAATTCCTCTTGGGATACTGCCTACAAGTAAAAACCAATCAGCATTATGAGATGCTGCATCAAAATTATCTGTATAAGTTACTTTTCCCATGTGAGGGAAATACGAGTCTTCAAGCTCCATTACTAAGCCCTCTAATTTACTGACTACTTGAGGTATTTCAACTAAACATAAATCTACGATTTTATCTCCAAATGTCCTTCCGTCAACTAATCTTGGTATTAGTGAATAGGCTATTTGACCAGCTGCACCGGTGACTACGACTTTGACTCTTGAACTCATTTTTTATCCTTAAAGTAATGTTTACAATTAACTAATTATATTCCTAAAAGTCAGATTAATTCTTTGCTTTTTAATTTTTTTTGTTTTTTTTATTCCATGTTTCCAGAACTCTTGAGTAGTTCCTTTCATAACTACTAGACTTCCACTTTCTTGAGGAATAGAAAAGCTAATATCTTTATATTTATGTTTAAAAAAAAGATCTCTTTTCTCTCCAAGAGAAAGAGAGACAATTATAGGCTTCTGGCCTAACTCTTTTTCATCATCAGCATGCATTCCCATTGAATCATTGCCATCTCTGTAAAGATTAGCTAATACAGAATTAAATTTACCCAAAGTTATCAATTCAATGTGATCTTTTATTTCTTTTAAAATAGCATTCCAATTATTTCTTATTAATATCTTCCCAGAGTATGAATAGTTAATATCTTTATCTGCATACCAAGCTTGTAGACGAGGTATTTTATGTTCCTTACCAAACATTTTTATTACTCCTGCAATCCAATTTATCTCATCAAGGCAGTCTTGAGTCCATTGACTTATTTGCAATTCATTTTGATTTAACTGCCATATATCAATTTCAAGATCTTGGTATCCCTCTACGGATTCTTTATGCATTTTTTAAATCTCTCTGTGCTTTTTTTTGCACATGGTAATAGTTATATTTATTGATTAAAATATTAAAACTATTTTAAACGAAAGAATTGGTTCCAACAAAAAAGGAGAAACTATATGAGTATTAGATTTGATGATCAGGTTGCTATTGTTACTGGTGCTGGCGGGGGTATTGGAAAAGAACACGCACTAGAGTTAGCAAGAAGAGGGGCTAAGGTTGTTGTAAATGATTTAGGCGGAAGTGTTGATGGAAGTGGTACTAGTGATGCTGCTGAAGCTGTAGTAGCTCAAATTAAGTTAGAAGGCGGGGAAGCAATGGCAAATGGTGCTAGTGTTACAGATTTACCAGCTATTCAAGCTATGGTTAAAGATGTTATGGATAAATGGGGAAGGATTGATGTCCTTATTAACAACGCAGGTATTCTAAGAGATAAAAGTTTTCATAATGTAACAATGGAAGATTTTAATCTAGTCATGGATGTTCATTTTCAAGGAACATTGAACTGCACTCATACTATTTATCCGATTATGAGAGAGCAGGGATATGGAAGAATTGTTTTTACAAGTTCTTCAAGTGGAGTCTTTGGAAATTTTGGACAAAGCAATTATGGTGCAGCAAAAATGGCCATGGTTGGTCTTATGAATACGCTTAAAATTGAGGGTCAAAAATATAATGTCTTCTCAAATTCTATAACGCCAGTTGCTTATACAAGAATGACAGAAGGCTTAATCCCTGAGGACTTCGGTAAAAATATGCAGCCTGAGTATGTGACACCAGCAGTTATCTATTTATCTAGCGATCAGGCTCCAAACGGGGCTATTATGGCAGCGGGAGCAGGAGTTTTTTCAAGAATAGTTATCCAAGAAACCATGGGTGTTTCTTTAGGAACCGGTGATGACATGACCCCTGAAAATATTGCTGCAAATTGGGACGGCATTTCAGATATGGATGATGCTAGGGCTCTCCAAAATGGCGGCGAGCAGACATTAAAGATATTTGAATTAATTAATAAAGAATAAACTAAAGAGAAAAGCTGGGACGGCTTGAAACCTGATTGACGTAATCATTCAGGTTTTCATAGTCCTCAATGTTAAGCCTGTTTAACTTAACTAAGAATTGAAGATTTACTACCATTTGCAAGTCAGCATAGGTAAATCTATCACCTGCAATAAATTCCCTATCATCAAGAATTTTATCAAAGGATTTTAGTGATTTTTTACCAACTTCTCTTTGCGCTAATCCATATTCCTCATTTTGATCCTCCATTTCACTCATGGCTGGATGTGTATGCCTAAAACCAAACATCAGCGGAAACATTAATTCAAAAGTAACTCTTGAATACCACATTTCTATTGACGCAATTTCCATAGGGCTTTCGCCAAACATATTTGGTTCTGGATACAAGCATTCAAGATATCTACAAATAGCCGTAGTTTCTAAAATGACAGTTCCATCATCTAATTTTAGAGCGGGCACTCTAGAATTTGGAGCTATTACCTTGTATTCAGGGGTCTTGTGTTCCAATTTCGCAAGATCAAGATTAACTATATCGATGTCTTTTAAGCCTTTCTCTGCAATATATATCAGTACTTTTTTTGGATTTGGAGCATATTCACTTGAGTACAATATCACTACCTATTTACCTACAATTGAATAGATAACTATAAAATGTAGTATTGCTGCCACACAGACTAAGACATGAAAAAACTCATGATAACCAAAATACCTCGGACTAAAGTTTGGAAACTTAAATCCATAACCAATTGCTCCAACTGAATAAATAGTTCCGCCAGCTACTGTTAGTGAGAAGTTTGTAAAACCCATAACAGATGACATTACTGATAGGTATGGAATTGCGATATAGCCGGCAATTAAATAAATGCCAGCTCTAATTAGGCGAGGTGTATTTGTAAATAAAATAGTTTGAAGTATTCCAACACCTGCAATTACCCAAATAATTAAAAGTAGCTGAAAGCCAATATTTTTAGGAAGAATCAAGAGACATATTGGAGTAAAACTTCCTGCAATCATTATAAAGATTGATGAGTGATCAAGTCTTCTCATTACTTTTAAAACCCTAGGTCTCCAGTTCACCCTGTGATACAGAGCACTGAAGCCAAACATCATAAAGATGCCTAGAGAATAAATAATTGTTGCTACTAGTTCTTTTGGATTTGTACTTTTGGTTATTAATGGTATGCAGGCACCAATTGATATGAAAAACATCCATTCGTGGAAATAGCCTCTAAGTAGAGGCTTTTTCTTAGAAAATTTCACTTATTCCCAGTTAAGGGCTCCCCCAACTTGATATTCAGTTACTCTTGTTTCAAAGAAATTCTTTTCTTTTCTTAGATCAATAATTTCTGACATCCAAGGGAAGGGGTTTGTAACTCCTTTAAACTCTTCATCTAAACCAATTTGGCTAAGTCTTCTATTGGCAATAAACTTAAGATACTCTTCCATCATGGCAGCATTCATTCCCAGAACTCCTCTTGGCATTGTGTCTCTTGCGTACATAATCTCTAACTCTGTTCCTTCTAATATCATTTGAGCTGCTTCACTTTTCATCTCCTCATCCCAAAGATGAGGATTTTCAATTTTAATTTGGTTGATCACATCAATACCAAAATTTACATGCATGGATTCATCTCTAAGAATATACTGGAATTGTTCTGAGGTTCCTGTCATTTTATTTCTTCTTCCCATTGAAAGAATTTGAGTAAATCCGCAGTAGAAGAATATTCCCTCTAATACGCAATAAAAAGCTATAAGATTCTTAAGCAACTGCTTGTCTGTTTCTTCAGTTCCTGTTTTGAAATCCGGGTCTGATATTTCTTGAGTATATTTAAGACCCCATGATGCTTTTCTTGCTACACATGGAACCTCTCTGTACATATTAAAGATCTCCCCCTCATCCATACCCAGGGATTCTATGCAGTATTGATATGCATGTGTGTGGATTGCCTCTTCAAGACTTTGTCTTAAGATATATTGTCTACATTCTGGATTTGTAATTAATCTGTACAGGGCCAGAACAAGGTTATTAGCTACAAGAGAGTCAGCTGTTGAAAAGAAACCAAGGTTTCTTTTCACTATTGTTCTTTCATCTTCTGTTAATCCATCTTCTGATTTCCATAGAACAATATCACTAGTCATATTTATTTCTTGAGGCATCCAGTGATTAGCACTGCCATCTAGATATTTTTGCCAAGCCCAGTCATATTTCATTGGAACAAGTTGGTTTAAATCAGCCTTACAGTTGATCATCATTTTTTCATCCACCTGAACTCTACCCATCGCCTCATCGAGCTCTGCATTACCAGCAGTTTCATCAAGGTTTTTTATAGCTTCTCTTGCTATTTTTGCTCTAGAGCCTTCCTCAATTAGTTTTCCTTGCTTTGCAGGTGCTTCAATATCTGTTATGACAGGTGCCACTACTTTTACTTTTATCTCAGGCGCTTTAATTGGCTCTGGGTTACTTGCCGCAGTTAGTGCATTCTCTTCTTTTCCATAATCATCCCAATTCAACATTATAATTCTCCTTTAGTTACTGACATGCTTCGCAATCCGGTTCTTCCATAGCTGCAGCAGTTGGAACTGGTGCAGCGGCTCCAAGTTCTTGTGGCGCGGCTTCAGCTTGGCCTGAACTAACAGCGTTAAGTTTTCCTTGTTGTACAGTTGATTTCTCTGTGGAGGTTGCTCCAATCGATCTTAGGTAATAGGTTGTTTTCAAACCTGAATACCAAGCCATTCTGTATGTAATATCAAGCTTTTTACCATCAGCATTTCCAATATAAAGATTCAATGACTGACCTTGGTCAATCCATTTTTGTCTTCTGCTGGCTGCTTCAACAATATATCTAGGCTCAACCTCAAATGCTGTTGAGTAGATTGTTTTAATATCATCAGGAATTCTTGATATCTTAGAAAGACTACCTTCAAAGTATTTTAAATCATTAATCATTACGTCATCCCATAAGTCTAAATCCTTTAACTTACGAACTAAGTGTGGGTTAACTATTGTAAATTCACCAGAAAGGTTCGATTTAACATATAGGTTTTGATATGTTGGTTCTACTGACTGAGTTACTCCAGTAATATTTGATATTGTAGCTGTAGGCGCTATTGCCATTACATTTGAGTTTCTCATTCCATCAGAAATAACTTTCTTTCTTAGCGTGTCCCAGTCAAGAGTTTCAGATCTATCAACATTCAAATACTCATTACCTCTATTCTCTGCAAGTATTTCAATTGAATCTTTTGGTAAAATACCTTTGCTCCACAAAGACCCATCAAATGTTTCGTATTTTCCTCTCTCTTTAGCAAGTTCTGTTGATGCATGGATTGCATAGTAGCTAATTAATTCCATGCTTTTATCTGCAAATTCAACTGCATCATTACTACAATAAGCAATATCTTGAACATAGAGGGCATCTTGAAATCCCATCATTCCAAGACCTATTGGCCTGTGTTTGAGGTTGGAGTTTCTAGCTGTTTCAACAGAGTAGTAATTAATGTTAATTACATTATCTAGCATTCTGATTGCTGTTGAAACAGTCTGTTTAATTTTTTCTTCATCAAGAACACCATCTCTCATATGCCTTGCTAAGTTAACAGAACCAAGATTACATACGGCTATTTCTTCAGCACTAGTATTTAAAGTAATTTCTGTACATAGATTAGATGAGTGAATTACCCCAGCATGCTGTTGAGGAGACCTTAGGTTGCAAGCATCTTTAAATGTAATCCAGGGATGTCCTGTTTCAAATAGCATAGTTAGCATTTTTCTCCACAGCTCTTTTGCTGGCATTGATTTGGATTGATCCATTTCTCCAGCAGCTGCTTTTCTTTCATATTCCTCGTATTTTTCTTCAAATGCTTTGCCAACTAAATCATGAAGTTCAGGGGTTTCTCCAGGGGAGAAAAGTGTCCATTTTTTATCTTGCTCGACTCTTTTCATAAATAAGTCTGGAACCCAGTTTGCAGTGTTCATATCGTGAGTTCTTCTTCTTTCATCTCCAGTATTTTTTCTTAGCTCTAGGAATTCTTCAATATCTAAGTGCCATGTTTCTAGATAGGCGCACATCGCTCCTTTTCTTTTTCCACCTTGATTAACTGCTACTGCTGTATCGTTAGCAACTTTTAAGAAAGGAACAATACCTTGGCTTTTACCATTAGTTCCTTTGATATAAGAATTCATTGCCCTTACAGATGTCCAGTCATTTCCTAGACCACCAGCCCATTTAGATAAAAGAGCATTATCTTTCATTGCACCAAATATTCCATCAAGATCATCAGGGATTGTTGTTAGATAGCAAGATGACAGCTGCGGTCTTTTAGTTCCTGAGTTAAAGAGAGTGGGTGTAGAGCTCATATAATCAAAACTTGATAGCAATCTATAAAACTCTATCGCTCTTTCTTCTCTGTTGTCTTCTTCAACAGCAAGACCCATTGCAACTCTCATGAAAAATACCTGAGGTAATTCATATCTAATATCATCGCTATGGATAAAATATCTGTCATACAGTGTTTGAAGACCAAGATATGTAAACTGATTATCTCTTGTATGATCTATGGCATCACCAAGTCTCTTGAGGTCAAATGTTCTTAATACCGGGTCTAGAATATCAAGCTCAATACCTTTCTCTATATAAGCATTAAGGGCCTTGGGATAATATTTTTCCATTTCATGATAGGTTGCCTCTTCGGCAATATCTAAAAATCCAAGTGCTTCACACCTAATTTGATCCATTAAAATTCTAGCAGTAACAAATGAATAGTTTGGCTCTTTTTCAACCTTTGTTCTAGCTGACATAACAAGACTTGTTCTCATATCTGCTAGAGACACTCCATCATATAGATTTTTTAAAGCCTCTTCTAAGACTTCATTCATTGAAACCTCTTCCAGTCCTTCACATGCATCATTAATTAACAGAGCAACCTTATCTATATCCAAAGGAACCAATGAGCCATCACTTTTGGTGATATTTATATCCAACCTATTAGAAATATCCACCGCTGGTGCTTCTTTTTTTCTTTCCTGGGTTCTTCCTGCCCTATACAGAATATAGCTTCTTGCAACTTCAAGCTCTTCTGCTCTCATTAGTTGAAGTTCAACTTGGTCTTGAATTTCTTCTATATGAAGGGTTCCTCCAGAAGGCATTCTTCTTTCAAACACCTCAATCACCCCGACAGATATTTGATTTACTTTTTTATGAATTCTTTCACTGGCAGCAGCATTCCCTGATTCATTTGCAAGAAACGCTTTTGTAATTGCAACTTTAATTTTATCTTCTTCAAATGCAACAACTTTTCCATTTCTCTTAATTACTCTGAGTTTTCCTGGTGCTGTAGTTTCTATGTCATTAGCTGCAGTTTGGTTCTGCACATCTAATAATGCTTTTGTTATTTCTTGCTGTCTTTCCATTTTATTTTTTCTTTTCCCTATTTTTGCGCGTTAAATAATTAACTCATCTGAGTGTTTTAAACTTTTTTTTGGAATAAGTTCTTTGTGATTTCATTTACATTTACACTTTTTCCGCTACCTACTAATATTACTAGTTGTGGATAAAGAATCAAGTAAAAAAACACTATATATTGTGACAATTTCATCTTTTATAACTATATAGTGTATATAAAGGTGTTTTATTGCTGTTGGTAATCGGTTAATAAATTGTGGATAATTATTAAAAAGGGAAAAATTATGAATAGTTTTTTAGCAATAGACCAAGGCACAACTAGCTCTAGAGCGATTATCTTTAATGAAGGATTTGAAGTTGTAACGGAATCCCAAAAAGAATATCAACTAAAATACCCGAGTGATGGTTGGGTTGAGGCTGATCCAGGCATTATTCTTAATACCGTTCAAGAAACTATCACTAATGTAATAAATAATTATGATGGAGTTATCTCATCTTGCGGCATAACAAACCAAAGAGAGACAACTATTGTTTGGTCAAAAAAAACTGGTAAATCAATATATCCAGCTATTATCTGGCAGGATAGAAGAACAAATAAATTATGCGAAAATTTAAAAGCTCTTAATTATGAGGGCATGATTAAAGAAAAAACAGGATTAGTTTTAGATCCTTATTTCTCAGCAACTAAAATTAAATGGATTCTTGATAACGTTCCGAACGCAAGAAAAGATGCAGAAGATGGAAATTTACTCTTTGGGACAGTTGACTCATTTCTTATATTTAACCTTTCTAAAGAAAAAAAACATGTTACAGATGTTACTAACGCATCGAGAACAATGCTTTTTAATATAAATACCATGAACTGGGATGATGATTTATTAGAACTATTTGATATACCAAAATTAATGATGCCAGAGGTTAAATCCTGTGATTCAAATTTTGGAACTCTGGCAATAAGCAATAAAGAATTTCCAATTACTGGAGTTATAGGCGATCAACAGGCTGCTTTGGTTGGTCAGGGGTGCTTTGAATCTGGCGATATGAAATCAACATACGGAACAGGCTGTTTCCTAATGGTTAATACTAAAGATAAAATAATAAAAACTAATGAAGGCCTTCTCACAACTATTGGTTATCAAATAAACAACGAGGTAGCCTATGCAATTGAGGGTAGTATTTACTCATGCGGAACTACAATTCAATGGCTTAGAGACAAAATGAAGTTTTTTGAATCTGCAAAGGAAAGTGAAGTATTTCTTAACCCAGAGGGCAGCTCTAATAATATCCATTTCCTACCAGCTTTTAACGGGCTGGCTGCTCCTTATTGGAATTCAGATGTTCGTGCCGGTTTTTATGGAATAACTCAAAATTCTTCTATTGAAGACATGGTAACAGCTGCTTTTAAATCAATTTGCTATCAGACCAAAGACATTACCGATATCCTTCAAAGATATAATATTTCTATAAATAGCTTGTTAATTGATGGTGGAATGACTTCAAATGAGACCTTCTGCCAAGTTCTCTCTGATGCACTGCAAAAGGAAGTTCTTAAGCCAGTTAATAAAGAATCTACTGCTCTAGGTGCTTGTATTGTTGCTCAAGTAGGATTTGGAGTGACTTTATCAGACATCACGGTTGAGCATGAAAAAAAGTTAATCCCTAATATGAAATTAAAAGATTCATATGATGAGGATTATTTATCATGGAAAAGCTATATTGAGAGCGCAATAGAGTAATTAATATCTCCTAAGCAATTTTTTTTATATATAATGCGTGAGTTTATTTATCAAACATTTCAAAATGTATACATACAAAATTTTCAATAACATCGCAGATGATGGCATTAATATATTAAAAGATAACAAACTTCAGGTTGATGAAATTAACCCAGACTCTCTTCTCATAAGAAGCCAGGTTCTTTCAGATGAGGATCTGAACAACTCATTAAAATGCATTGGTAGAGCTGGAGCAGGAACAAATAATGTGCCAGTTCAAGATGCTACTAATAAAGGAATTGTTGTTTTTAACACCCCTGGAGCTAATGCAAATGCAGTAAAGGAGCTAGTTGTATGTGGGATGCTTTTATCATCAAGGGGAATTATTGAAGGCAATGCCTACTCTAAAACACTTTCAGGGCAAGAAAGCTCAGAAATGAACAAATCAATGGAGGCTCAAAAGAAATTATTTAAGGGCAGTGAGTTAAAGGGTAAGACATTGGGTATTGTAGGCCTAGGTGCCATTGGCTCTCTCCTAGCTCAAACAGCTGAGGTAATGGGAATGAAGATAATAGGCTATGATCCTCATATATCTGTAGATGCTGCTTGGAGATTACCTCAAGAGGTTGAAAAAGCAGAATCTTTAGAGTTTTTACTAGCTAACTCAGATTACATTTCACTTCATGTACCCCTTATAGAGGCAACTAAGGACTTAATATCTAAAGATACTCTAAAGCATTTTAAAGCTGGCGCTAAACTTATCAATCTCTCAAGAGGCGGTATTGTAAATAACTTGGATATTATCGATGCATTGAATTCTAAGCAAATTAGTACTTTTGTTACTGACTTCCCAACCCCGGAATTAGTCAACCGATCTTCTGAATTTAGTGATGTTATTTTACTTCCTCATTTAGGAGCAAGTACCAAAGAAGCTGAGGTGAATTGCGCGGTGATGGCTGCCAATCAAATCACAAATTTTTTAAAGAATGGCGTGATAATAAACTCAGTCAATTTCCCATCAATTAAGCTTGGACGAGCAACTGAAAATAGGCTTGTTATTATCAATAAGAATGAGCCTGGAATGATAGGAAGAATAGCTGATCAGATAGCTGCTTCAAATCTAAATATCACAGATATGACTAATAAAAGTAGAGACTCTATTGCTATCAATTTAATAGACCTAGAGGACAAGCCATCGGAGCAGCTGATTAATGATATTCGTAATATTGATCATGTTTTAAGCGTTAGACTTTGTAACTAAATAGCCGATCTAAACCACTGAAAAATCGTTATTATTAAATGAACTTATGTTTAGTTTAAGTAATTGCCATACTAAAATAAAAATAAACTTGTCAACAGATATTATTTATTACATCCAAGTTGCTGTCATTTTTTGGTCTTTAGTATCAAATTTATGTTTAAATTTAGTTAAAATATTGATTTACGGTACTTTTATTTATAACTGTATAAATTTTGATCAAGTTTTAAGAACCCTTTATTTATATGTGTTTGTTGTGTTATAAATAAAGTTATCCATAACTTTATCCACAGTTTTTGTGGATAAGATTTGGAGCATATTATGAGCAATACAGATAACAATATAGACATACCCAATGACTGGCTAATAGAGCTAAAAAAATCTATTAGCACGCCTGATTTACTCAAACCACTTGAGTTCATAAAGCAAAAAAGAATTGATGATATTTGTATATTCCCATCTGATTTTAATATATTCAATGCATTTAAAATGTGCTCATTTAAAAATACAAAAGTAGTTGTGTTTGGTCAAGATCCTTACCATCAAGAGGGTTTTGCAAATGGACTTGCTTTCTCAGTAAATATTGGCAATAAAATTCCCGCATCACTTAGAAATATTTACACAGAAATAGAGACTGATCTTGGTAGTTTAGATTGCTCATCTGGTGATTTGGAAGGGTGGGCTCGTCAGGGTGTTTTGCTTCTTAATTCAGCTCTTTCAGTTGAGCAATCAAAGCCAGGATCTCATGCAGATATCGGCTGGGATAAATTAATAAATTCTGTAATAAATTCCATTAATCTTAAGGGAGGTGTGGTTTTTTTATTATGGGGAGCTCACGCAATTTCTAAAAGAAATTTAATAGATGAAAGAATCAATCACGTGCTAACTGCACCTCACCCATCTCCATTATCCGCATATAGAGGTTTTTTTGGTTGCAAGCATTTTTCAAAAACAAATGAATTATTAGCTAATAAAAAATTAGCCCCTATAACTTGGTAATTACCTATAAAATTAATTTTACTAAAGGGTTGTTTTTAATTAGTTCCAAATCATCTCTATTTACTGAGCAATTAAAAATTTTATAGCCCTTGTAACATATTTTATTTGAGATTAACTTTACTCTAAAATCAATTTCATAACTCTCTTCAGATATTAAAGTAGAAAATTTTCTTCTATCAATGCCCAGGTATTTCATTCTTGCTACGATTTCTTGACCTCTGTAGCACCCCTTGTCAAAAGAAACCCTCAGATGGTCATAAAATATTTCTAATGGCCTGTATTTTCCAATATCACCAACAGATAGGTTGTAATTTTTTAAAATTGCATTGGCTGCATTCCAATCAACCACCCTTATAAGATTATCAAGACTTTCTTTTGTTTCAGTAACCTTAGCTGAAAGACCAAAGTAGTTATTTTTTACAAACAAAAGGTCTTTATTATCCAATTTTAATACACTAACTTTTACATGTTCATTACTTTCTTTAAAGGTCACACCAAAAAATTTTGCATAAGGGGATAATTCATTTATAAATATACTGCACAGATCATTATCAATAATAGCCTTAAAGTTAAAACCTTCTTTTGCCAATAAGAAGCCTGCCATGACAAGTCCTTTTTGATTGCATATTGAAGAAAGCTGCATAACGTTAGTAGACAGCAAGTCAATATCTGACGTAACCTGCCCCTGAAGAAACTTCTTAACTTGATCAAAATCACCTTCAATATTTATTACTTTTAATGTATCTAAATAAAGAGAGCCAAATGATATTAATTTATTTTGTATGTCTATTTTCTTGTAAAATAAGTAACCAATTAAATTATTCTAACCAATGAATCAAGAAATAAACAGAATACACTGGAAATGCAGAAGAGGAATGCGAGAAATCGACTTACTTTTAAGAGAGTTTGCCAAGGGTGAATTGCTAGTTATGGAGAAAGAAGGTATTGATATTTTTGATAATATTCTGGATTATGATGATCAGAAGCTATTTGATTATATCTTTAAAGGAGAGTCTCTTGAAAACAATTCCCATGAAATCTTTATAGATAAATATCTTAAGAAATTCACAACACTTGGAAACTTTTAATAATTTATGCTGTCTCATCAAGTAAGGAAGAAATTTTAATGAAAAAAAATAACCCTGAAGATGATTCTTTGTTAATACATAGAGCTCAAAAGGGAGACATAGGAGCCTTTAATTTTTTAATGACCAAGTATTACCCAAGAGTTTATGCATCTTTATTTTCTTTTACTAAATCAAAAGAAGACTCAGAAGATTTAACGCAACAAACCTTTGTAAAGGTTTGGAAAAAAATTACCTCCTTCAGGGGTGATAGTGCTTTTTTTACATGGGTTTACAGAATTGCCATTAATCTTGCAAAGAACCATGTGGTTAGCTCTGGTTATAAAAAAGAAAAAGTAAATATATCTTCTGATGCCATTGAGATGGATTTTGCATCACATGCAAATCCTGAAACAGACCTTATGCATAGTCAATCATTGGATAAAGTTAGATCTTTTATAAATAGATTACCTGAAACACTAAGAACTGCATTTACTCTAAGAGAGAATGATGGAATGAGCTACGAAGAGATTTCTTTAATAACAAATACACCAATAGGAACAGTAAGGTCTAGAATTTTTAGGGCACGAGAAGGAGTACTTGAGTTTATTTCACAGGAATCTACAAATGAAAAATAATGATATTAATGAAAAATTGTCAGCACTTTATGATGGAGAACTGGATGAATCAGAGATTGATTCAGTTCTGGACGCCTTATCTTTAGATCATAATCTTCAAAGAAACTTATCGCACTATGGTTTGATGAGCTCGGCTTTAAAAAGAAATGAAGGAAGTATCCATTCAATAAAACTTGCAAGTAGGTTTGGTTCTAATTTCTGGTTTTCAAATGGAATTACAGCAGCTGCATCAATTTTACTAACGCTTGTTTTTATAAATATTGATGCCATTAATTTTTCTAGACTAGGGCCAGATTCTTCAGCTACTAATAAACTAAACTTGGCTATAAATAGCAAGGAAGCCAGGGATATTATAAATCTTTCAGAAGAAAATCTTGTAGACCATGTTCTTAATGTTATAAATAATCCAGAATTTATGAATAGTAAAAACTCAAACATTGATCTGCGAAATGTTGGTTTTAATACCAACAGCCAATCCACTCGACAATACACCAAGGGTGATGAAAATTTTACACTAAGGGTTGAAAAAAAGAATCTAGGTATTAAGAAGGTTAGATATTGGAAGCATGGGAATAAAATGATTTATTTAGTTCCCTTGGCAGACGGAAGGGTATTAACTTTATACGGCAATCTTAACTCAGAATCTGCAATAGAAGTCGCTCAAGTGATCAACAAATAACTATTAAAAACATTATGACATCCAAAAATATACAAATTAAATTAGCCTTATTCATAGCATTATTTTCTATTAACCCATTGCTATCAGAGCTACCAGAAAATATATCTGATCTAGTTGAAAGCTCAGCTCCTGCGGTTGTTAATATAACTTCAAAAAAAGAAGTTGCCCAAAGACAGTCAAATAACTATGGGGGTATTCCAGATGAAATGTTGGAGAGATTTGGCATACCAAGACAATACAGAGAAGCTCCTCAAGCGAAGAGAGAGGCTGTGTCTTATGGATCAGGTTTCATACTTAAGGATAATTATATTTTAACAAATTACCATGTGGTAGAAGATGCAACAGAGGTTATTGTTTCACTTTCTGATAGAAGAGAGTATCTTGCAGAGATTGTTGGAGTTGACCCTCTTTCTGATTTAGCAGTTCTTAAAATTTCTGGAGTTGATCTTCCTATAGTAAAAATTGGAGACAGTGACAAATTAAAAGTTGGTGACTGGGTTGTGGCCATAGGGTCACCTTTTAGCTTTGATTTTTCTGTTACCGCTGGAATTGTTAGCGCCAAAGGAAGAAGTATTCAAAATAACAATACAGGAAACTATGTTCCATTCTTACAAACTGATGTTGCCATCAATCCTGGAAATTCAGGGGGTCCTTTATTTGATTTAGATGGGAATGTAGTAGGTATTAATTCTCAGATATATTCCCGAAGTGGAGGTTATCAAGGATTAGCATTTGCTATCCCAATTAATGTTGCAGTAGATGTAGCAGATCAAATTATTGATACAGGAGAGGTTTCAAGAGGCTATCTTGGAGTAAGAATGAGTGAAGTGGATAGTGACTTAGCCGATGCTCTCGGAATGAAAAAACCTTATGGCGCTCTTATTAATGATGTTGAGGAGGGGGAATCAGCAGACCTTGCGGGACTTATACCGGGCGATGTAATAATAGAGTTTGATAAAAAAGAAATTAAATTTAGCGCAGACTTGCCACATGTGGTTGGGCAAATGAGACCAGAAACTAAAGCTTATGCAAAAGTAATAAGAGATGGAGATGAAATCCAATTAAAATTTATTCTCGGCGAGCTTCCAGTAAATAAAGAATCATTTATTCCTGCTAAATCTCTAAACTCATCAGATCCTATCGGTCTTAAAGTTGCTGAGATTGATAGAGACAACCCAGCTATGTCAAAACTTCCAGATGGTGTGATTGTATCGAGAATCAATCCAGGATCTCCGGCAGCTGGAAAGGTGGCACGAGGTGACGTTATCACAACAATTCAGCACAAAGGGAAAAAATACAAGGTTATTGATATTGATTCTTTTGATAATGCTTTAGGTGAGTTTTCTTCAGGAAATAAAGTAGCTTTTCATATTATTAGAAATGGCTCAAGGTTGATAAGGTCTATAACTATTAATTAGTTTTTAAAAAGACTTTATTTGCTCCTTTATTGGCCTCTTTGCCTGTAAAATATCTCCACTTTATGAAAAATATTAGAAACTTTTCTGTCATAGCTCATATCGATCATGGAAAATCTACTTTGTCTGATAGATTGATCGAATATTGTGGCGGACTTACAGCCAGAGAAATGTCTGAGCAAATCTTGGACTCTATGGATATAGAGCGTGAAAGAGGAATAACTATAAAAGCCCAAGCTGTAACATTGGAGTATATTAAAGACGAAATCCCATACCAATTAAATTTTATTGATACCCCCGGTCATGTTGATTTTTCATACGAAGTATCACGATCACTTTCAGCATGCGAGGGAGCACTTTTGGTGGTTGATGGTTCTCAAGGAGTTGAAGCTCAAACACTTGCAAATTGTTATACAGCTGTTGATCTAGGCATAGAGGTAGTACCTGTTATAAATAAAATAGACCTTCCTCAATCAGAGCCTGAGAGAGTTAAAAAAGAAATTGAAGATATGATTGGCATTAATGCTGATTCTGCTCCTCTTGTAAGCGCTAAGACAGGAGAGGGTATTGAAGATCTTCTAAATATGCTGGTATCTGATATACCTCCGCCAGAGGGCGATCCTTCTGCTCCTCTACAAGCGTTGATCGTCGACTCCTGGTTTGATGCATATCAAGGAGTTGTTTCCTTGATTAGGATTAAGAATGGAACAATAAAAACAGGCCAAAAATTTAAAATTTACTCTACAGGTCAGAGTCATAATGCTGATGAAATTGGTATATTTTCTCCAAAGAAAATAAAAAAACAAATCCTATCAGCTGGAGAGGTTGGTTATTTGGTTGCTGGCATCAAAGACATTAAAGGAGCTCCAGTCGGCGATACTTTACTTGAAATAGGGGATGAGATTACTGAGTCTTTACCTGGATTTAAAAAAGTAACTCCCAAAGTTTTTGCTTCAATGTTCACAGTAAGCTCCGATGATTACGAGAGATTTAGAGATGCTTTGTCTAAACTTATTCTTAATGACTCTTCATTGATATATGAGCCAGAGGTATCTGATGCTTTAGGTTTCGGGTTTAGGTGCGGCTTCCTTGGAACTCTTCATATGGAGGTTATAAGAGAGCGTCTAGAGCGAGAATATGATTTAGATCTTATTTCTACAGCCCCGTCAGTTCAATATGAGGTTTTAAAGAATAATGGCACTATCTTAAAATGCAATAGTCCATCTCAGCTTCCTCCTACAAACGAAATAGAAGAGATCAGGGAGCCAATTGCAACAACTACAATTATTACTCCTAGCGAGTATGTTGGAAACGTAATTACACTTTGTACCAGTAAGAGAGGAATACAAAAAGATATGACCTATTTTGGGAACCAGGTATCTATTGTATTTGAGATGCCTCTTTCTTCAGTTATTGTAGATTTTTTTGATCAAATAAAATCCTCTACCAAAGGATTTGCATCAGTTGAATATAGTTTAATTGGCTTTACAAAAGCAGACCTAACAAAAATAGATATCTTGATTAATAATCAAAAAATTGATGCTTTATCGATGATAGTTCACAAATCCTTCTCAAATCAAAAAGCTAGAGAGATTGCAGCTAACTTGCAAAAATTAATTCCAAGACAGATGTTTGATGTCCCTATTCAGGTGGCATTGGGGGCAAAAATAATATCTAGAGAAACTGTAAAAGCGCTAAGAAAAAACGTTACTGCAAAATGTTATGGTGGTGATATCAGTAGAAAGAAAAAGCTTCTTGAAAAACAAAAAGATGGAAAAAAGAAGATGAAGCAGTTTGGTAAAGTTTCAATTCCTCAAGATGCCTTCTTAAATTACTTTAAATCTGGAGAATAAGATGTTGACTGATCCTTTATTTATTATTTCGATAGTTGGGATGTCCTCCTGCTTGATTTATTGGATAATATATACAGTTAACAATGAAGACGGAGAAGAGACTTTTTTAATTAAAAATCTTTCATCTATCTCAACTGTCTTTGGTCTTTTAATGCTTGTTAGTATTTTTTTTAATGCTGGTGATCTAGGAATTATTCTATTTATAGGATCTATTATTGCTTTAATAGTTTTAGTTATTGGAGTAATCCTCAAAAATACTACAATTATCTCCTCTTCCAAAGGATATTTTATCCCTATATTCTTAATATTTATCTTAAGAACTTTTATTTATGAACCCTATCAAATACCTTCAGGATCTATGCTTCCTGGGTTAATGGATGGAGATTTCTTACTTGTTAATAAGCATTCCTATGGAACAAAAATTAACCGAATTGGAAAACCTTTTGCTATCAATAACAATCCAGACTATGGCGATGTTGTTGTCTTTATTCCATCTCACAACCCAGTTCCTTATGTTAAAAGATTAATAGGAAAGCCTGGAGATTCCGTGAGAGTTGTTAATAAGCAAGTCTTTATCAACGGAACTCCTATTAAAAAGAATCTCTATAAAACCCAGGAAGAAAAAATAACAAGAAGATATAGAGATGCCTCCGGAACTATTACCGTTAGGGAGATTGACGTAATTGTAGACCTTTATTATGAAAATCATGGCGGGATAGAATATCTAACTAGAAATATTAGAGGTCAAAATACTCAGTACCCATCAGAATGGACAGTTCCTGAAGGGCATTATTTTGTTATGGGTGACAATAGAGATAACTCGAATGACAGCACCAAAGATGTTGGCTTCGTTTCAAGAGAAAATTTTTTTGGTAAAGCTGACTATTTATTCATGACATGGGAGTGTTGGACATGTGTCCCATCTTTCTCACGAACTGGTAAGATCAAGTAATGCCATATAAATCATTACAAGAAAGTATTTCTTATAGCTTCAAAAATATTGAACTATTAGATCTTGCTTTTATTCATAAAAGTTTTGATAACAATATAAACAATGAAAGACTAGAGTTTCTAGGAGACTCCATACTTAATTCTGTAATTTCACAGTATCTATTTCTTAAATTTCCAAATGAAAAAGAAGGACTGCTTACAAGAATGAGGGCGCATTTGGTAAGGGCAGAATCTTTAACAAGAAAAGCAGAAGAGCTTTTACTGGAAGACTATATAAAACTATCAAAAGGAACAGCAAACCTTTCAAGAGATAGAAAAAACTCAATTTTAGAAGATTCTTTTGAGGCACTAATTGGTTCAATTTTTCTCGATTCTGGATGGGATCAAGTTAATATGATTACCTTAAAACTATTTAATAAAGAGTTGCTTTCTTTATCAGCAGAAACTCAATTTAAAGATTCAAAAACAGAACTACAAGAGTTACTTCAATCTATAAAGTTAGAACTACCTAAATATATTATTGAAGATACTGGCAAAGGCTTTAATTGTAGTATTGAATTCAAAGGTAATATTTTTATAGCCTCAGGCCCTTCTAAACGAGTTGCAGAAACTAGCTCTGCTTCAAAAGTTCTTTTGTATATTAAGGAGCATAATGAGTAAAAGTTACTGCGGGTATATATCAATAATTGGTAAGCCAAATGTTGGCAAATCAACTATCCTTAACCACATTCTCGGTAAGAAGGTCTCAATAACTTCAAGAAAATCTCAAACTACAAGAAATAATATATTAGGAATTAAAACAGTAGAAAATAAACAAATGATCTTTGCTGATACTCCTGGAATGCATATTAAATCCCCAAAAGTTATGAACAAGGTATTGAATCGATCTGCTCAAAGTTTAATTGATGATTCAGACATTATTCTTTTTGTTGTGCAAAGGCTTACCCTTGATGAGCAGGATATGTCTGTTCTAGAAAAACTAAAGGAAGCTGGTTCCCAGGTAATTTGTGTGGTTAATAAGGTTGATCAAGTAGAAGATAAAAATAAGCTTTTACCAATGATGGCTAGGCTGGCAGAAGAGTATAATTTTTTAGATATTATTCCAATTTCTGCAATTTACAACGATGGCGTCGTTGAGCTTGAAGCCCTAATACAAAAATACCTTCCCGAGAATAATCATATATATGGAGAAGAAGGTATTCAGGGCACCCATAAAGATATGTTTATGATTACCGAGCTAATCAGGGAAAAGATTATTAGAATGCTTGGTGATGAGCTTCCGCATGACACTTTTGTTCAAGTTGAGCTATTAGAAGACGAAGAATCTATTATTAAAATTCATTCGGTTATTTATGTTGTAAGAGATAGTCAGAAGCAAATAGTTATTGGCAAGGGTGGAGGTACTCTTAAAAAAATTGGGCAACAGGCAAGAATTGAGCTTGAGGAGTACTTCGGCAAAAAAGTTTTTCTAAAAACATGGGTAAAAGTTAAAAAGAACTGGAATACCGACTCAGACTACATACAAAGTCTTGGTGTTGGTGGAAGCTATGAGTCCTAGCGAATGGGATGAGTGCTTTCTTCTTCATCAGAGGCCTTATGGAGAGACAAGTGTAATAGCTGAGGTATTCAGCAGAAAGAATGGAAAGATGTCTCTTATGGCTCGGGGAGCTAAGAAACCTAAATCAAATTTTTTTGGATATCTAGCTCCATTTACCAAGCTAAAATTTACTTGCACAGGAAGATCAGATTTAAAAACACTAACCAATATAGATAGAGATTTCTCTGATTCAAGTAATAATTTTACTAAAAAAAGTTACAGCCTCCTCTATATTAATGAACTACTTATAAGACTATTGCCTAAGGGAGCCGCTCAAGAGGATTTATTTATTTTATACGAATCTTTTCTTAGCCAGGTGTTAGCAGGGAATGACTTGGAGCTTACCTTGAGACATTTTGAATTAGATTTATTAGATATGCTTGGATATGGTTTAGATTTTGAGAGTGAAATTGATAGGAATGAAGAAATAGAGCCAATGAAAAAATATTCTTTTATACCTGAAAGAGGGTTTAGAGAATCCAATGAATCAAATTTTACAGGCGAAGATATTATTAATATAAGAACGAGAAACTTATCGAAAGTATCTAAAAAATATTTAAAACATTTAACACAAACAGCTATTCATTTTTGTTTAGATGGAAGGGATTTAGTAAGTAGAGATATTTTCAAAAGGATTCGGTCATGATCTATGGAATGGGTACAGACATTGCATCAATTTCTAGATTCAAAAAAATAGATTCTCTTGAAAATTTTGCAGTAAAAATCTTATCTATAAATGAGTTAGAGATATTCAATGGTTTTAAGGAATTTAAGCAAATCACCTATTTAGCCAAGCAGTTTGCTGGAAAAGAAGCAATTTCAAAGGCATTTGGGACAGGAATAAGATCCTCTATAACATTTACAAATATTGAAATTCTCCGAGATGAAAAAGGAAAACCAGTCTTTAACGCATTAAATGATCTAAATGATTTACTAACAGATTTGGGAATTACAAAAACCCATGTTAGTCTTGCAGACGAAAAAAACTATGCAATAGCATTTGCTATATTAGAAATATGAAAAATATTATTTTATTAGGGCCGCCTGGAGCAGGAAAGGGAACTCAGGCTGATTTGATTTGCGAACTTTGCAACATTCCAAAGGTTAGTACTGGTGATATGTTGCGTGAAGCAGTGGCATCTGGAAGTGATTTGGGTAAAAAAGTATCAAATATTCTTGATACAGGAGGCCTAGTCTCAGACGAGATAATAGGCTCACTAATAGAAGATAGATTAACCAAGCCAGATTGTATCAATGGGTCATTGTTTGATGGTGTCCCCAGAACTCTTGGCCAAGCTTCAAAACTTTCTGAATTAGGTATTAACTTTACCCATGTTATTGAAATAACAGTTCAGGATGAGGTTATTGTAAATAGAATGTCCGGAAGAAGAGTGCATCCAGGATCGGGAAGAAATTACCATATTAATTATAATCCTCCTAAGAGTGAAGGTGTTGATGATATTTCAGGAGAACCTCTTATTCAAAGAGAGGATGATAAACCAGAAACCGTTCTAAAAAGACTCGAGGTTTACCATGATCAAACAAAACCTCTTACTAATTTTTACATTGAAGAGGCATCTAAAAGCGATCTTAAATATTTTGCAGTTAATGGTGAGCATAAGGTTGCCGAGGTCTTTAAAAATATTAAAGAACAGATCTAGTATTGATGAATATTCTTGCAATTGATAGTTCGGGTGATCAGACCTCTGTCTGTGTAATCCTCAATGAGGATATAGTTTCCTTTTCTAGTAAGCACAAAAGAAAAGAAAGACCAGATTGGAATCAGCTTCTTATCAATATAGGGCATAAAAAAATATTCTTATTAGATGATATTGATTTGTTTGCTTATGCCAATTCATCCAATTCTTATACAGCGACTAGAAGCGTTGCGACTTATTTAAAAGCTGTAACTATTGCTTTAGCCAAGCCTCTAATAGCAGTTCTTCCAGAGGAGAAGGAAGGAGTTCATGCAGATAAGATTGCAATGGTTGCAAAGCAGAAGTTTATAGACTCAGGCCATAACCCCAAGATTTTTAACCCGGATGAGGCTAACCCGCTGTATGCCATCGATACTCAATATAAAAAGATAAATGAGTGAGTTTTTATTAAGTTTAATTTTAGGCCTTATACAGGGGCTTACAGAGTTCTTGCCAGTGTCAAGTTCGGCACATTTATTATTTCCTACTTTAATTTTTGGATCTGATGATTTGGGTTTACCTTTCGATATCGCCGTTCATGCAGGAACTCTCGTTGCTGTTATATTTTTCTTCCGTTCAGATTTAATTAATATGACAAAATCTTTTTTTGTAAAAAGTGATTTGCTCTCAAGCCACAAACGATTAGCTCTTTTACTTATTCTCTCAACAATCCCAGTAGTTATAGTTGGATTTTTTGCATCTGATCTTATAGGTCAAAGGATTTTTAGCATACAAAGTATTGCTTGGATGAATCTTATTTTTGCTTTTTTGTTATTACTAGCTTACAAACTAAATACGCACAGCAAGCAATTAGTTGCTTTAACTATTACTGGGGCGTTATTTATAGGCTGCTTTCAGGTTTTTGCATTACTTCCAGGCGCTTCAAGGTCAGGTACGGCTATTACTGCAGCTCTATTTATTGGCTTAAGTTTAAAAGATGCATCAAAATTTTCTTTTATGCTTGGGATCCCTACAATCTTAGGAGCTTTAGTATTCTTACTTCTAGATCTTGTTAATTCTGATATCAATCTAAATATCCTTTCATTAATTACTGGCTTTCTTATCTCAATGTTTTTTGCATTCTTCACTATTAAGTATTTTTTACTTTTTGCTGAAAGGATAGGTATGTATCCTTTTGTTATATATAGGCTTGGATTAGGCGCTGTTTTATTATTGCTTATATGAGCATTGATCTTTTTATCAGTGAACCATGTCAGATTGATGGCCTTGAAAATATATTAAAAAAATACAATCTTAAGATGGTTAATGACCAGCCATCTCAAGGGCCTTTTGTGGGTTTCGGTGAAAAAGGCTTTTATTTTGTTGAGGATGCATCAAATCTTCTAAATATCCTTCATATAGATTTTCTTTCAGGTTCAATGGGCTGGAGATTGAAAAGATCTGATCATGAAACTCTTTTAAAGAAAACGCTTGGCAAGTCAAAGGGTGCTTTAACAATATTTGATGGAACGGCTGGCTTACTTTCTGACTCTATAATTTTCTTATCTCTTGGTCATAGTGTTGTGGCTTGTGAGCAAAGTAAAATTCTTCATTTATTAGTTCAAGATGCATGCAAAAGAGCAGAGTCCGACCTTCCATTCCTTAAAAACCTGACTTTTATAAATGGCGACTCATTAGAGGCATATAAAGAGTACTCTGATATTGACGTTGTATATCTTGATCCTCTTTATCCAGAAATTAAAAAAAATATCTTGAGATCGGGTGATATAAATTATATAAGAGGGTTGTTAGATCTAGAGAGCATTGATGATAGGGCAGACTTCTTATTTGATGAGTTTAAAAAATTAAACTGTAAAAAAATTATATTAAAAAGACCAATAAAGGCTGATAAATTAGATAAAAATATTAATTATCAGGTTAAGGGCAAATCAACGAGGTTTGATATTTATTTATAAAAAATCACTTAAAGTTTTTTTGCTTGTTCAAAAGCTTTTATTATTAAATCTTTCATCCAAATATGACCGCCGTCGCCTTCATCACTTTTATGCCAAACAAGAAAATATTCCATTGAAGGTATCTCTGCAGGAATCTCAATATAAGGAAGTCCATGGCTTTTTGCAAAACTTCTAGTAACCATTATCACCAAATCAGTTGATCTTATAATCGTTGGAGCTATTAAGAAATGCTGACATCTTAGAGCTACCTCTCTTCTGTAACCAATCTTCTCAAGCTCTATATCAATTAAATGAAGGCCTCTTTTTCTAGCTGACACATTTAAATGTCTTTGCGCAAGAATATCATTGATAGTTACATCTTCTATTTTAGAAAGAGGATGGCCGTCTCTATGAGCTACAACAAAGTCATCTTCAAATACCTTATAGGAGTTAATTTCATCAGAGACTGGAATAATAGGATCAACAACAAAATCTAAATTATTAGTAGAAAGTGCGTGGACTTGCTCCCCTCTGTTATATCCATAACTTCCAACTGATATATTAGGAGCATTTTTATAAACCTCTTGCATGAGATAAGGAAGAACTCTTCCTTCAGAGATATCACCTAAAGATAATTTAAAGTTTCTATTTGATATTTTTGAGTTAAAAGTATCTGGCTCATTAACACTTTGCTGCATTAATGCCAAAGCTCCTTGGATATCAATGATTATATTTTCAGTTTTTTGAGTTGGAACCATCCCAGAACCAGTTCTAATAAAAAGATCATCATTAAACTTCTCTCTTAACCTGGAAAGTGCGTTACTTACAGCTGGCTGTGTAATTCCAACAACATGAGCTGCTTTTGTTAGGCTTCCTTCGGTATAGATAGCATTAAGTATTACAAATAAATTTAAATCAAAAGAACTAATTTTCATATTCAAAACCTCTTATGCAAAATATCACAACATCTACGCATTTTTAATATAGATTTGTTAGTGACATAGAGCTATTATAAACGTAAGTAATAATAGCATTATTCATGGAACTTATAATAGTTTCTTAGACATCAATATAAAGGGGAAAAAAATGATAGCTGAAGTAAGACCGGTTGCACAAGATTTAATACAAAGGGTTAAAGATTTTATCCAAAAAGAAGTAGCTCATAATGAGGACTTATACCACGAACAATCTAAAGATGAGAATGGGGTATGGACAATTCCCCCTATTATGGAAGAAATGAAAGCCAAAGCCAAGGCTGCTGGTCTTTGGAATCTTTTTTTACCAGAAAGTAAAAATGGAGCTGGATTAACTAACTACGAATATGCTCATTTAGCTGAAATAATGGGTGCATACGGCATAGCATCTGAAGTATTCAATTGCTCTGCACCTGATACAGGTAATATGGAAGTTTTAGAAAGATATGGTAACGAAGAGCATAAAGAAATGTATCTTAAACCATTATTAAATGGAGATATTCGTTCAGCATTTGCAATGACTGAGCCAGGCGTAGCCTCTTCAGATGCTACTAATATAGCTTCTTCAGCTGTGCTTGATGGTGATGAGTATGTTATCAACGGCGAAAAATGGTGGACTTCAGGTGCTGGAGATCCAAGATGTAAAATCTTAATTTTTATGTGCGTAACAAACCCTGATAACGGTAGACACCAACGTCAGTCTCAGATTTTAGTACCAATGGATGCTGAGGGTATAGAAATACAAAAAATGATGCATGTGTTTGGATATGACGATGCGCCTCATGGACATGGACATATTAAATTTACAAATGTAAGAGTTCCAAAAGAAAATCTTCTTCTAGGAGAGGGAAGGGGCTTTGAGATCGCTCAAGGAAGACTGGGACCAGGAAGAATTCATCATTGTATGAGAGCAATTGGGCTTGCAGAGAGAGTTCTTGAAATGATGTGTAAACATGGGATGCAAAAAACTGCTTTTGGAAAACCAATAATTCAACTTGGTGGAAACATGGATATTATTGCAAATTCACGAATTGAAATTGACCAAGCAAGACTGTTAACTTTAAAAGCTGCCCATATGATGGATACAGTTGGTAATAAAGTTGCTGCTAGTGAAATTGCACAAATTAAGGTTGTAGCTCCAAATGTTTGCTGCGATGTTATTGATAGAGCTATTCAAATGCACGGTGGAGCTGGAGTTTCTCAGGTATATCCTCTTGCACAGATGTATGCTCACATGAGAACTCTTAGACTGGCTGATGGTCCTGATGAAGTTCACAGAAGAGCCGTTGCAAGACATGAGCTTGGAAAATATATGGTCAAAGACTCTTCAGTAGAATCTTCTCACATCGCTAGAAGTTAAATTACATAGGTGTCAAACAATAATAATTTAATATTCTACGATACTGAAACGACTGGGATACAGAGAGATTTCAGTCAGATCCTTCAATGTGGTTCAGTTCTTACTGATGGAAATCTTAATGCTCTTGGAGAGCAGAATATTAGCTGTGCTCCATTGCCTTGGGTTATTCCAGCGCCCAGAGCTATGCTAACAAATAAAAAGATAGATCTTTTTAATTCCAACGTTTCTCATTATCAAATGATGAAAGATTTGCAGATGCAGTGGAAGCAATGGTCTGCTAGAAATCCTGCAATTTTTGTTTCTTATAATGGCCATGCTTTTGATGAGGAGTTGGTTAGAAGACAGTTCTTTTGGAATTTATTAGAGCCCTACACCACCAATACCAATGGAAATGGAAGATTGGATCTAATGCTAATGATTCATAATATTGCTGCATTCTTTTCAGATGAAATATCAATGCCTCTTTTTGAAGGCGGTCCAGGAATTAGTTATAAGCTAGAACACTTAGCCTTAGAGCATGGAATTGATGCTGGCGATGCTCATGATGCGATCGCTGACTGCAACTTGATGATAGAAATGTGTAAAATTATTAATGAAAAACTTCCTGAAGTTTTCCAATCATTTATAGATATTTCTACAAAGCCTGGAGTTAAAAACCTCCTGTATTCTGATGATTTTCTAGCACTGGGTGAAATTCATAGAAGGCATACCTTTAGATATCCTGTTGTTATTTGTGGCGGAGATGCTTCTAGACCAAATGAGATAGTATTCTATGATTTAAGCTATGACCCGGATGATATTTTAGACTTAGATTTTACAGAAATTAATAAATTGGTAAAAGCAAAAGGCAGAGATGGACCTTTAAAGAAATATAAAATTAATAAAACTATTCCAATTTGCTCTCATAAGTTGCTTAATAATCCAGATGCTTTTGATATTGAATTCTCTGAACTTCAGAGAAGGGCAGATATAGTGCGCTCAAATAAAGATTTTCAAGCAAAGGTATCTCAAGCCATGGAAGATAGGATGATGGATTTTCCTGAATCCGAGTTTATTGAAGGAACTATTTACTCAGGCGGCTTTCCATCCAATAGAGATAAGGACTTGATGCAAGAATTTCACATGTCAGATGATCCAGAGCATTTAATTAAAATTTCTAGAAACTTCGATGATGACAGAATGCGATTATTTGCTGAAAGGATTATTTGTTACCAGTATCCAGGCAATCTACCAGAAGATATATCATCAAGATATCAAGACTTAATTGATGAAAGATCAAATACCGAGGGTTTATGGGGTTCTGTAGATAAGTCATTAGCTGAAATTGATAAGTTACTTGATGAAATGGATGGCGCCGAAGAGCAGAATATCCTTAAAGCTACAAAGCAAAAGATTGAATCAATGAAAGGGTTGTCTTAAAAGAAAAAATGGAGAGCCTAAGCTCTCCATTTAAGTAGTCAGCAAAATCAAATAGGGGGGAGAGGATGCTGACTGAATCATCATTATATATATTTATAAAGCATTATCAATACCCTTTATAGTACTTTATCTCTTATCAACCTAATAAAATATATATATTTCTTAGATATGGTTATTGGATATCACCCCTTATTAAAAATTCTGTATAATACTTTTTCTTTTATAGACCCGTAGCTCAGTTTTGGTTAGAGCGCCGCATTGACATTGCGGAGGTCGATGGTTCGAGTCCATTCGGGTCTACCACATACTAATCACTAAACTAATGTATTGATAAGTGCTGTGAACTAAATAGTTAAGATAATGGTAAACTGCTTTCAGGTCTATTTTGATAGGCTTTCTAAGGCTCTCTACTGCTGGTATTGAGCCCTAGATTTCTATAAATACATTTAATTTAGTAGAGTATGACAATAATTAAAGCATCTAACCTTGTTAAAACTTACAAGGACCCAGATAACTCGTTAAAACTATTTAATGCAGTTGATGGAATATCTTTATCTATTAATTCTGGAGAAATTTACGGAATTTTAGGGCCTAATGGCGCCGGTAAAACCACTACATTAGAAATGTTAGAAGGTTTAAAGGATATAGATAATGGTTCAGCTTTTATTAATTCAATTAATGTTAAAGACCGCCCTTACGAAGTAAAGAAAATTATTGGAGTCCAGCTTCAAGCAAATGAATATTTTGATAATATGACATTGTCTGAACTACTTAATCTATTTAGTGCCTTGTATGGTTTAAGCAATGACCCGCTTGAACTTCTTAAGAAAGTTAATTTAGAAGACAAGGCTAATGCGAGTGCGAATGAACTTTCTGGCGGTCAAAAGCAAAGATTCTCTATTGCCTGTGCGCTCGTTAATAATCCATTAGTATTATTTCTAGATGAGCCCACTACAGGATTGGACCCCCAAGCTAAAAGGAGCCTATGGGATCTTGTATTAGATTTAAATAAAAATGGCATGACTATAGTATTGACTACCCATAACATGGAGGAGGCTCAAACTCTATGCCAGAGGATAGCTATTATGGATTATGGAAAAATCATCGCTGAAGATACCCCTCAAAACTTAATTTTAAAACATGCTCCAGATAAAGGGCGAGAAGTTATTCACGGCAATATGGAAGATGTCTTTATAGCTTTAACTGGACATGGGCTCAGGGATTAATATGCTTACCAAGCCCCAGGCCTACCTAACAAAAGTTTTTATTCAGATTTTTCTAAGAAATAAGCAATATATTCTCCTTAGCCTCGTTCTACCTATTGTTATTTTATCAATAGTTGGGCTTAATGATGGTGAAAGCGATCCTATCGATATTGGGTTAATTAGTAACTCTAAATCAAATTTATCTGAAAAATTTATTGATCAATTAACTTCTAATAATTTATTTAATGTTATTCAAGGCAGTGAAGAGTCTTTACGTGAAGACTTAATCAATGGCAATTTAATGGTCGTATTAATTATCCCTAGTGATATGAATGATCAAATAAAAACTACTAATATCAAACTTTTAGTTGATAAATCCCAAGCTCAATTTGTTCAGACCATTCAACCCGTTATAAATCAATCTTTGCTGTCTGTTGAGCGAGATATTACTGCTAATGTACCCATGTTTAATTTGGTTATAGAAGACGTAAAATCAAGGTCTTTAAGCTATATCGACTTCCTATTGCCGGGCATTATGGCTTTCATGTTAATGAATTTAAGCATTGCGGGAAGTGGTTTTAATGTAGTTGAGTTCAGGAGAAGGGGTATTCTTAAGCGTTTATTTGTAACTCCAATTAAACCTATAGATTTTGTTATAGCTATTGTTATAGCTAGGATGGTAATTGTATTGGGTCAACTTAGTGCTATCTTTAGTTTTGCTTTAATAGTGCTTGATGCAAATATAGTCGGCAATATTTTTAGTTTATATCTAGTAATAATATCCGGAGTTATTATGTTTTTAACCTTGGGTTTTTCTATAGGTAGTCTAGCTAAAACACAAGAAAGTGTGGGAATTCTGGCTACTATATTTATATATCCGCAGCTTGTTTTGTCCGGCGTATTCTTTCCTTTAGAAACCTTACCAGAATACATACAACCTTTTGCTGAATTACTGCCATTAAGCTTGGTTGCTGATGGAATGAGGTCGATTGCCAGTGATGGCATGCAGTTAATAGACGTCTATTCAAACTTTATAGGAATAGGGGTATGGATTCTTATTGGAACGCTTATCTCAACGAAGTTATTTGTTTGGAAAGAAGTGGCAGGTTAATAATTGTAGAAATCCTCTACTTTATAACCTACTAATATAAGAATCTAATCTATCTTTATTCATTACAAAGGAAGCTTTTATTTTTTCAGCCTTAGATTTAATTTGTTCAATGTTTAGAACACCATCACCAACTTTTATTAATCCAACCATAGCCATCATCGAATGAGGTGTGCACTGGTATCCATATATTCCAGGTGTATCAAAGGTAACTGTAATATCTCTACTAAGTTCTCCACTCCATGAGTTTGCGCCCTCTGGAGTCATTCCAGAGATAGATGCTGAGTTATGAGCTGGATCGGTTGCCTGAAATGTAACTGTATCACCAACTGCAATATGAAGAACAGCTGGCTCAAATACCATATAACCTTCTTCGCCCTGATTAAGCATCTTAACTAGATGAGATGATGCCATTACATTGATATTAAATACCAGAAGCGCTAATAAAAATTTATTCATAAAAAAGTTCCTGTAAATATAATTAATAAAGTCACTATGCCAAGAAAGGAAAAACCTAAAATGATAGCTACACCTAAAATCCTAAATGGAGAGGGGTTGAAATTTGAATCAGCCTCTCCAACTCCAATAAGCAGTTTTAAAATCCTAACCAAAAAATAATCCAGTCAATGCCATAGATCCAAGCATGGTTGCAAGAACAATAATTTGGATAAGAGCAGGTATTACAACAAACATTACCAGCGGATCAAATTTCATTCCTATGAAAAAATCATTGTTATTCCATTCAATTGCTTCTTCAGGGGTTGCTTCTCTAACATTAATGTTCATTTTTGCTCCAAAATAAGGGGGTATAAAGGAATCATTATATATATTTATAATTAGATATCAATTATTTATATAATAGATTTTTTTATACCATAAAGTAATTAATTTACATAAATTGTTTGCGTTACATTAATAACAATTTAATATGCTAAATATATATATTTTTTACTAAAACATGAAACTATCATTTAATTTTTTACTTTCTTCTTTTTTTATTTTACCTACTTTTATTGATGCTAAAAATCAATACTATCCAGATAATAACTGGGAACAAGTTACTCCTGAAAGTCAGGGTATTGATAAGGTTAAGATAGAAAAGCTCCTAGATTTATCTTTTTTAGATGCAGCAACTCAAGGAGTAGTTATTATTAAGAATGGAAAAATTATAGGTGAAAAATATGCTGAGGGTTATACCAAGAAATCTCATGGTACCTCATGGTCTATGGCAAAAAGTTATTATGCTGCCTTGATTGGCATCTCTTTGGAGAATGGAGAAATAGCTAGTTTAGATGATCCTGTTAGTAAATACCTTGCCTATTACAAGGACGAGAGATCTAAAATAACTATTAGAGATTTATTGAATATGTCCAGCGGACTTGATTACCCTAAGGACCAACATGAAAGAATGTTCTTTCAAGAAAGCCATTTAGATTATGCCAAAACAGTTGGGGTTGAAAAAGAGGCTGGCGTAAAATTTGAATACAACAATGTTAACTCAATGATTATTGGAGACTTACTTTATGCTGTAACAGGTAGAAAGGCAGACGTGCTTCTGGTAGAAAGGATTTTAAATCCAATTGGAGCAACAAATTACAAATTATGGAAGGATGAAAGAGGGGATGTGCTAACTTATTGTTGTGTTGATATGTCACCCAGGGACTATTCAAAAATTGGCCTTCTATTTGCTAGAAATGGAAATTGGGAAGGTGATCAAATTATTCCTACCAGCTTCATAGATGAAACGTTTCAAACAGTCTGGGATACTCCTAACTGGTGGACTGATTACAAGAGATATTATTCATTACACTGGTGGGTATCTAAGTATGATGAGGAGAGTAAAATTTTTAATACTAGTGGCAAGTACGGTCAGTTTACATTTGTAGATAGAGACAATGATGTCGTGGTTACAAGAATTACCAAATATTCAGAAAAAAACTACGGAGATGTTCAAAAATGGGGTGCTATGAAATACTTTAGATGGGCAGGGGTTGACGCAGCAGTTATCGCTGCTAAGGCTCTATTAGATTTAGGTCTTGTAAAGGAAGGCCCTGACGTGAACACGCCTATTACAGAGAATGAGGGCATTTCTAAAGAGTTTTATGAAAAGTATCCAGAGATCATTGACGCAATTGCTGACCTTAGCCGATCTTAAGATTATTTTTTAAATACTAAGCACTACTACTTTCTTTTTTGAGTAGATATGCTGTCATATCTTTCTTCCACTCCTCAAGGTAGTAGCCGTCATTCCCATGCTTATTAAGGTATTTAAAGAAAACTCTCCCATCTTCATCCTCGAAACCTTGCTCAAAAGGTTTTCCAGTTAACCTATTGGGTCTTTTGTATCGATCATCCATTATTTTTCATTATCTCGTTAAATATTAAAGCCACGGTAGTTGTTGCAACTTTCAAATCCTCTTTCACAAAAAAATAGTCCTCTATGAGAGAGTGGATCTTGTAATGAGGCTGCTCTGAGTACCTGACACCATCGGCAAGTGTTACGAAAGCTACAGTTTTTTTATTATTGTATTGTTTAAGGTTGTGTTTTTTATCATGCATTTTTATGCAAATTTTTTTTATTTGCTTAAAATACTCATCAAGTGTTTGGTCTTCTTGCATTAATGGAAACTTCATTCATTAAGTCCAAACAAATAGAATCATAGGAATGGACACGCCTATTATTAATATATCTAAAGGTAATCCAAGTCTCCAATAGTCAGTAAATTTATAGTTTCCAGGCCCCATGATAACCGTATTACATTGGTGTCCTATTGGCGTTAAGAAAGCACAACTTGCACCAACAGCAACTACCATTAGAAAAGGCTCGATAGCATAACCAAGCTCAATAGCTATTCCAGCTGAAATAGGAGCCATGATAACCGCTGTGGCAGCGTTATTAATAATATCTGTTGTTGCCATCGTTACTATCAGTATTAATAAAAGAAGCCAGAAGAGGCTAAGATCAGAGGCATAGTGAGAGATTGTAGAAGAAATGATATCAGACAATCCTGTCGATTGAAGGGCTGTGCCAATAGGAATCATAGCCGCCAACATAATTATTATTGGCCAATCAATATCTCTATAAAAATTACTATCAATAATTCTAATCCTTGCAAAACCAAGAACGCACAATAAGAAAGCTGCAACTGTTGGTAAGTAGTTTAAAGCTACCAAACCTACTGAAATAGAAAAGAATATCAGACCTTTTAATAATCTACTTCTACTGGGTATGGTTTGAAGTTCTCTCTGTCTTAGAGGCATTAACCCTAGGTGTTTAATCTTATTTGTTACATCCTCTTCTTCAAGATCTCTTATGCCAAGTAACAGAACATCCCCAGCTCTAAAAGTTTCTCTTGTAAGTCTTGTTCTGTACTTAGACCCTTTTCTCCAAAGCCCTAGAAGGTTCAGTTCTTCATATGCTAGTTTTAAAAAGAATTCATACTTTCTTCCTATCAGTCTCGAGCCTGGAGCAATCATTGCTTCTATTTCCTCTAAATCATCATCTTCGAAGTAATGCAGTTCTTTTGGAATAGAGAATCCAAATCTATCTAACATAGGCCCAAGATCGTCAGGTGGAGTTTTAATAACAAGTATTTGACCTTCTTTAATTCGTGTATTATTTTTAACTTTTTTAACACCACCCTCATCATTAACAATCCCTATAACTTCTGTATCTTCTCCTGCCTCTTTTTTAAATGCAGATAATGTCATTCCTATGGCGGAGCTAGATTCATTTACAGCTACTTCAAATAAATACCCCTTAAGATTAATAAGACTTGATCCAGATTTAGAGTCTTCTCTTAAATGAATTAGTTTATTTCCAATGGTTGCAATAAATAATATGCTTAATAAAGTTATAGACAGACCAACGTATGAAAAATCAAAGAAATTAAATCCGCTAGAAGATATGGTTGATTTATATTCGGAAATAATAATATTTGGAGGAGTTCCTATAGTTGTATTCATTCCTCCCAAGATACAAGCAAACGATAGTGGCATTAAAAACTTAGAAGGATGCCAGTCCATTTTTTGACATATATTTAAAGTTATTGGTAAAAGGATAGCCAAGGCACCAATGTTATTAATAAAAGATGACAGCAATGCCGCAATAAACAATAAACTTATTAGAAACTGGAATTCAGTAAACGACCTACCGCCAATAATCTTTCCTACCAGTCCGGTTAATCCAGAATTTTTAAGACCTTGGCTAATGATTAAAACTAATGCAACAGTAACTACTGCCGGGTGAGCAAAACCATTAAAGGCTTCGTTTGCGGGGATTACGTCAAGAATTATAAGAACAACAAGAGCTCCCGCCGCAATGGCATCGTATCTAAATTTCCCCCATATAAAAAAACCTAGTAATGAAACTATTGTTATTGATAGGATTAATTGATCACTCATATTAAAGAGCCGAGATTACTACTCAGGCATGCTCTCAACATATAATGAGGAAGAAGGGAATGCAAATCCAGAGCCATTCGCTTTAACTATTTTCATAATATTGAAAACTAAATTCTCTTTAACTTCATTGTAATCTGCAAAACCTATTGGATCTGAATATGCAACAATCAAGAGATCAATTGAACTAGCTCCAAGCTCGACCACTCTAACAACAGGGTCAAGTTCAGTATCGAATGAGAAATCATTGCTATCTAAGATGTATTTTTTAATATCTGAACGAATTGATTCAAGCTGCTCAACCGATGTTGAGTAAACGAGGTTTATCTTCCAGTTAAGTCTCCTGTTAATCATTTCTCCATGATTAATTACCTTCACATCAGATAAGTCTTTATTCGGTATTGTCATGGGAGCAGTATCAAATGTTCTTATTACAGTGGATCGGAAGCCAATTATTTCAACCACTCCATGAAGCTCGCCGGTTACTTCAATTCTATCTCCTGGTTGAAATCTATGCTCTCCTATTATTAGGATTCCTGCTATAAGATTTTTAAAGAAGTCTTGCGCTCCAAGAGCAACAGCTACAGAAAAAAGTCCTAGACCTGCAACCAATGGACCTATCTGGATACCAAAAATATCTAAGATAACGGCTATGCCGATTACCCATACTATAAATCCAGAAGCTCTTTCTAACCACATCTGCATAGATGCTGTTAGCCAAGATTTTGTAGATAGGGCAGCAAATACAGGTTTAACACTATTTGCTAATGCACTGAAGATTGTAAAGACAACAAAGGCTTTAACAATATTGGTTGCTACATCACCCACCAGTCCAGATATTGGGATTATTAACGTACAGATATAAAGAGCAACTGTGACTGGTATTAATCCAATAGGTTTTCTTAGGGCGTTTAGTATCTCATCATCTATTCTTGATTCTGTTTTTTCAGCTAGACGCGTAAGGTATCCTAGGATAACCGAGATAATAAAACCTCTTAGTAAAAAGGCTATAAGGATAGTGGATAGAGATGCAATTATTGACCCTAGGTTAATTCCTAAAAATCCTGTATTCCAAACCTCTGTAACTAAAACTAAAAAACTATTCATAGGTAATGCTCTTATTAAACTATATTGCTATTTTATAGGGATTTACTACTTTTAAGCAAAATCCTTATATGTTATTTATTAAGCCTATCCTTTATTGCATAAGGAAGATAGGTTAATAAGAATACAAATATCGCCACCGGAGTGGTGTATAAGATATGAAGTGGAGGGTCTGGGAATAGATCTAAAATAGTGTCACCTGGAGGTTTTTGTAATAAATACCAATAGTTAGCAGGCTCTCCTAAAATAAGATTTATAACGTAAGTAATAGGCAGCAGGATAAAAATAGTTAACGCCGAAACAACTAAAATATCTCTAAAGTAAGGGCGGTTTCCTAGAACCACGGTTGCATAAATAATAGTTAAGATTATTGCACCATGCCCAATAAAGAAATATACATACTCTAGGTCATAGAAATATACATCTGGTGTTATGAGAGCCAAACTAGCTCCTCCTAAACCCCAAAAGAATGCACATTTATATAATAATTTTGGACCACCTAAAAGAAACCACGCCATAAAAATTTCAGAAAGATCGCACATATGCAATGGCAGAACTTCTCTCCAGTTATATGGATTTACTACAAAAAAAAGATCTTTAATAGGTGATGAGAGTACATGTACTATTAATACGTAGGCTAAAATCTTAGCCATTACTGATTTTTCATTATCAGCTTTATCTTTATAAGCTATTGTTAGCCAGGTAGTTATTAAAACTATAATCAGCATTGAGAAAAGGTGTACACCGCTAAACAATACAAAAGGTTGGTCATTCATAATTTATCCCTACAAAAATTATTAATATTTCCACTTCAAGCCAATACTAAATTAACTTGTTCAATTATAGAGATATTTAAAGACTTTTTTAAATTAATTTAAAAAATGTTACAAAGACATTTACTAATAACTAATTCTATCTATAACAATCTGTTCTGTAAGAATTGCAGGTAGGACTTTAGATTGACTCATCCCTGGCTTCCAGAAAACATAAAGAGGAACGCCGCTCCTTCCATACTTAGATAAAACATCTAATATTTCTTCATTCCTGTTAGTCCAGTCAGCAACAATATAATCAATATTATTATCGTTAAGGAATTTTTTTACACCTGGTCTAGATAGGGCAACTTTATCATTGGCTTGGCACGTTATGCACCATGCAGCTGTAAAGTTAATTAGATAAGCTTGTTGATTGGATTGATAGTCTTTTTCAGTATCTTTATTCCACTGAATAGCATCTGACTTAGTATCCAGACTTCCCATCTTGGTTTCGATCTTTGTAAATGAATTTGTTTGATAACCCATAGCTATAATCCCAATTACTAAGAGTATTAACTTTGAGGCGCTATTAGTGCTTTTGGTATAAAGCCATGTAAGCAAACCAATAACAAGAAAAATGATAAGCAGGCCTATCAATGCATCTGAACTAGTCTGAATGCTATAAACCCATACCAACCATATTGCAGTCGCAAACATTGGAAAGGCAAAGAACTCTTTGAGTGATTCCATCCACTTACCAGGCCTTGGCATTTTTGAAATTAAATCAGGTTTAATTGCAAGCAGTAAGTAAGGCATTGAGAAGCCAATCCCTAGAGATAAGAATATAGGCAAGGTAATTGCAGAAGGTTGAATGAGCGCGTATCCGATTGCAGCTCCCATAAAAGGTGCAGTACAAGGAGAGGCAACAATAACTGCCAATACCCCAGTTAAGAAAGAGCTCGTGTAGCCAGTTTTATTTACTGAGACATTTCCAAGCCTTGTTAGCGATGAGCCAATATTGATGTCCGTTAGTAAAATTAACCCAATGAAGAACATTAATATACTCAAAGTACCCACCACTATTGGTGATTGGAGTTGGAAGCCCCAGCCAACAAAGGTACCTGTCTGACGAAGAGTTAATAGAGCGACAGCAACTAAAACAAAAGAGAGTATTACCCCCAGGCAGAAGGTAAGAGCATGTTTTCTAATCTCATTACTTGATTCTCCACCCATGGATATAAAGCTTAAAACTTTTAAAGAAATTATAGGAAAAACACATGGCATCAAATTAAGAATTAAACCCCCCAAAAATGCAAAAAGTATTGCCTGTATTACACTGATTGAATTCTCGCTTTTAGCTACCTCTGTGTTAATAATAAATATTTCATCTTCATTTATAACCAGAACACCATTAATAGGTTCATTAATTTCCACCCCATCATCTAAAGGAACTTTAAGTAACCAATTATTTTCTTCCTTTATTAATACTTGCTTGCTTGAATAGCTAACAATATTTTCATTCTCAATAAAAAAGTTAATGCTTTGGATTTTATTGTTTTTTGAGAACCTTAATTCTAAATAATCATTATTTATCTCTGATATAACCGGTAGCGTTACGCTGGGAACTTTCGAAACCCATTTATCTAGTTTAGAATCAATGTCTAAAAAATTTAACGAAGCATTTAATATTGCCTTTTCTGGAACACAAATATCATCGCAAATTAAAAAATTAATATCTGCAACAACATTGAATTGGTTAAGGTCATTAGGAATTTTTAATTTGAAGGGAAATATTACAAAATCTGTATAACCATAAGTCATTAAAGGCGGATAGGGGATAAGCTCTGGAGCTGGCCAATTTACGTTACTAACTGTAACGCCTTCTGGTAGTTGCCAATCAACCTTAATTGGACCTCCAGAATCTCCTGGGTTTTTCCAGTAAGTATGCCAATGAGATTGCATATCCATTTTTATACCAACAATCATCTCTGAATCTGAGGATGAATACATATGGTCTGTTACTAGAGATACTTTTGCATGACCTGTATTAACAGGCTCGGCAAATGTAAAACTAGAAAAAAGTAAAAATAGAGTTAGATTTAATAATTTCATCTGTACATATTACCTTACTAAATAAAACAGGGGCGCTAAATGCACCCCTATATATTGTTTTTGAAAACCTATTTACTAGAAATTCTTTTGGGAGTTTTAATCTCAATCATTCTAGATTTTTTCTCTTCTGGAATTATTTTTTCCAGATTAACGGTTAATAAGCCATTTACAAGCTCAGCACCTTGAACAACAACGTTCTCGGCTAGCGTGAACTGCTGCTTAAATGCCCTTTGAGCTATACCTTGATAAACAACTTCATTGCTTCCGTTGACTACCTCTGTTTTTGGCCCATCGTAACCAACAGACAGCACTCCGTCTGAAAGCTCAATTTGTATATCTTCTTTTGTTAAACCTGCAACAGCAACTTCAATAGCAAAATAATTGCCATCTTTTCTGATGTTGTAGGGTGGATAGGTTGAAGATCGGTCTGATGTCTCGGACAATCTTTGCAATCTATCAAATAGTGGTTCAAAACCTAATACACGAGTTGTGAAAAAGGGATCTGTAAAGTTAAGTATCATAGTAGTCCTCCTATAAGCGACTAATTTAAATGCACCCCGAAGGCATGCTTGTTAATAATTGAAGACCCAAGTGGCATCTTCTACTAAGCTTATTTAAGGATGATTTTGTTTATTTCAAGATATTTTTATATATTATTCAAGAATCAGTTAGAATAAAGTTAGAACTTTTACAGATATTTTATGTCTAAACTTTTATGAATAAATATATATTAACCCTTTTAATATTCTCTTCTTTTCAAGCATATGCATCTGAAGATACCTTGGCTATAGAGCTTAAGTCAGATCAAATATGGTCTTTACACAAGAGAAGCAACAAAATGTCACCTTCAAATAGTGAGGTGCTTTACTTTATGCCAAACGATGCAATTAATACATTCCAAGCCAGAAGGTTTAATGATTGGGATGATTTCTCAATAACTGATTCAAGAAATTTGGTTAGGCTTAATACAGGTGATAGAATCAAAATAATTGAACCTAGGCACAATACAAAAATATATAAAGTCATGTTGCTAGATGGGTTTGAAAAGAACAGAGACTTTTTTATCATCACAGAAGATCTTAAGAAGAATTTTAAAATTACGGAGAATGAAGAATGAAGAATCAATATTTTTATTTACTTACAACACTAGTCTTAACAGTTGGATGTGTGAATGTTGAATACAAGCCCGATGTGGTAAGCAGATCAGACGCTCAAAAGCAAAGCTATGTAATCATGGGAACCATAATTGATATTTCTGAAGTAACAATAGAGGGTGATAGGGTAGCTGGAGCATTGGCAGGCGGTCTTATTGGTGGAGTTGCTGGCAAAGGCGTAACTGACTCCGACACTGAATCAGACATAGCTTCATTGGTTGGAGGTCTTGTAGGCTCTGCGATTGGTTCTGGAATAGGCTCTAGCCTGACAAAGAAGGATGCTGTAGAGCTCCTCATTGAAACTGAAGCAGGTAAGGTAATCTCTATCATTCAGGAAGTAAGCTCATATAGCTATAAAAAGAACCAAAAAGTTAGAATCATTAAGAGAAACGGTAAATCCAGAGTTGTACCTTTCGACTAATAGTTATCCTTGATCCTTATTCTCTTGAGCGAGGGTTAGATAGTCAGATCATTCTGAGTTCAGTAGATTCTATTTATTCTTACCAATGGTAAATATTGGAAGACCAAGTTTTTCTAAATTATTTTCACTAGCCATAAATACTTTTTTATACTTATAAAAAAAATCCATGAATAGTGTGAGTTTTTTGAAATAGAGACTAAATTAAAGAAGGCCGACAATATAGTTATTTCTTACTAATTACCCAAGTAATAACCTAGAAAATTAACCTATATGTGATTTTATTGTATAATGTTTGATGGAAACAAAATTAGAAATAGCAATAAACTGGCTCCCAAGATACACGGGGATGCCGTTAGATAAATTCGGTGATTATATTCTTATCACCAACTTCAAAGACTACGTAGATAAATTTGCTGAAAGATTCTCTGTAGAAATTTATGGCGAAGGCAGGGCAATGCAGGCCGCCACAAACAGCGATGGCCTAACTATTATTAATTATGGTATTGGATCTCCTAACGCTGCGACAATAATGGATTTGCTTGTAGCAGTTCAGCCAAAGGGTGTTTTATTTTTAGGAAAATGCGGCGGTCTTAAGGACTCATCAGAGATAGGTAACTTTATACTACCTATTGGCGCAATCAGAGGAGATGGAACTTCAAACGATTATTTTCCTCCCGAAGTACCTGCGCTCCCATCGTTTAAACTACATAAATTTGTTTCAGATATTATTATTGATAAAGGAAGTAGTTATAGAACTGGCGTTATCTTTACTACGAATAGAAGGGTTTGGGAGCATGATAAGCAATTTAAGAAAAGACTTAAGCTAACAACAGCCATTGGCGTCGACATGGAAACTGCGACCGTATTTACTGTTGGTCATTACAATGAAATTGCTAGAGGGGCACTATTATTGGTATCGGATGTTCCTGTCACCCCAGATGGGGTAAAGACAGAGGAATCAGATAAAAAAGTTACCAAGAAATGGGTCGACCTTCATTTAGAAATTGGTATTAAGGCGATGACAGAAATTGGTAAAAGCGGAGAAGAAATAAAGCACTTTAGGTATTAAGTCTTTATTACTAGGTCCTGAAAGTAGTTAAATATTTCTTGCTGTTTTCTGTCTCTTGCGGTTGTCCATTCTTTAGTAGTTGAACTGTTAATAATATTTTTGTTCAGATCAAATACAAGAACTCTTGGTACACCCTTTTCCTTTGCTATACCAAAGTAATCCATAAGACCCATATTTATATCATAACGACCAACGTCTATATAAAGAATTTTGTAATGCTTGTTAATAAAGCTTTCAATAGAGGGCATCTTTATAGTTCCACTTAGGATTCTGCAATCAGGGCACCAATTACCTCCAAAAATGATAATAGGTTGTTTAGAGTCTTTAATCGCATCATTTATAAAAAGATCAACCTCAACTTCTTTATAGACAACTCCATTGTAAGGAAGAGGCAATGGTGTTTTTAGAACATCCTCGGATGTTAGGTTTAAATATTCAGCATTTATGTTCATACAAATAAAAAATAGATATGATAGTGATAGAAGTTTAATTGAATGCTTGAACATAGTAAGGTTTCTTTTGTTAGTAGCCTATTGTCGGCTTACTTAAATCTCTTTGCAATATTATTACATAAAGGAGACATTGCATGATTTGGTTATTAAGGTTGTATCTATTATTTATGGGGTTGGTTTATTTATTGATTGGAGCCTGGGCTATTGTTGATCCGGTACTCGGCACTTTTGAAATAGAAATTCCATCATTTTTAGAAATTGTTGGGCTTACTGTGGTCTCAGAGATTGGATATTCTGAGATAGCAGGGTTATATGGTGGACTTAATTTGTGGATCGGCGTTATGTGCTTGGTTGGTATTTTTAAGGAGAGCGTAGGTATTTTCGCTATTAAATTTCTAACATTCCTCGTTGGTGCTATAGCATCTGGAAGGATACTTTTTTCCCTAATGCCTTCAACTCCAGGTTTTTATAACAGCTTTTTTGTTTTTGAGGTATGTGCTTTGTTTACAGGCCTTGGATTTTTGTTGTACTTTAGAAATCTAAATCAGATTACTAAGATTTAGGATATATCCAATATACCCTGCCACAAAGACACAACCAACAAATTTTATTAGCTTGATATTAACTTTATTGGATGAGTAGCTAGCGGCAACTAGAACAAATAAAATTGTTGCAACGGCCATAACAAGATAATCTCTTGAGAAAATAGTTGAATCAAAACTAACATCAGAAAAGAATCCAATAATTGGAACAACCAATGCCATGTTCATGACATTCGACCCAATAACATTACCTATAACCATATCGTTTTTCTTTTTTGCTATTGCTGAAATGGTGGCAGCTAGCTCGGGAAGGCTTGTTCCAATAGCGATAATTGTTAACCCTATTATGAGCTCGGGAACATTTAGCATAATGGCTATCTGCTCAGCATGAATAACTGCAAAGTTAGATCCGCCAATCAAGGCAAGAAGTCCTATTATTAAAAATAAAACCGTTGATCCGAGTTTGTCAGCATCCTCACTCACAACCTCATTTGAATTAGATGTTCTAAAGCTATAAGTAATATATAAAAAGAATACAAAAAGAAATAAGAAACCCCAGCTTTCTACTTTAGTTATTTTTAAGTCAACTAGACCTAGCCCAAGTATTGCTGTTCCAAGAATAAGTGGAAGAAATTGAATGACTGAAGTTTTTGAAGGCACTAAGCTTATTCCTATACAGGAAACACCAAATATTAGAGCTATATTTGATATGTTAGAGCCAATAACAGTACCCATGGCTATAGCCTCAGTACCATTTAAGACTGAAGATATGCCAACAAAAATTTCTGGGGCAGAGGTTCCAAGTGCAACAATGGTCAGGCCTATAGTTAGTTCACTCAGCCCTAGTTTTTTTGCAACCAAGGAAGAGCTTTCAATAAACTTATCTGCTCCCCATACCAGAACAGCTAAAGAAATTATTAAGCCAAATAACGAAAGAAACATAACCTATTCTACATTGTATAAAAAGCTATATATATAATTTGTTCAGTTATAAAAGATACAATATATAATAGACAAAAAAATACACAGGAATCTTAAAAATGGAAATTAATAATTTATTTAGCGTTAAAGGAAAGGTAGCAATAGTAACTGGCGGATCTAGAGGCATAGGTGAAATGATCACTGCAGGCTTTTTAGCGAACGGAGCAAAGGTTTATATTTCTGCAAGAAAAGAACTTCCTTTAATTCAAAAAGCTCAAGAGTTAAGTGAAAAGTATGGCGGAGAATGTATAGCCATTCCTTGTGATCTAAGTTCCATGGAAGGAATAGAATATTTTGCTCAACAAATAGCAGAAAAAGAAGAGGGCATAGACTTTCTAATTAATAATGCTGGTGCTGCCTGGGGAGAGCCTCTTGAAGACTTTTCAGAAACAGGTTGGGATAAGGTAATGGATCTTAATGTGAAAAGTATTTTCTTTTTAACTCAAAAACTAAAATCACTTCTAAAAACAAATGCAACCAACGAAGATCCTTCAAGGATTATTAATATAGGTTCTATTGACGGACTTAACGTACCAGGTTTTGAAACTTATTCTTATAGTACATCTAAGGCAGCCGTTCATCACCTAACAAGAGTCCTTGCTAATAAATTAGTTAAGGAAGATATTCTGGTTAATGCAATAGCCCCTGGCCCATACCCTAGCGCCATGCTTGGCTCTGCGGTTAACTCGGACTACTCAGGGATCGCATCTGCAAACCCAAGAGGCAGAGTCGGTACGCCAGAGGACATGGCCGGACTTGCAATATTCTTGTGCTCTAGAGCAGGTGCTTACACTGTTGGAGAAACGATCACATCTGACGGCGGGCTAGTTAAGACTGCCGGTCATAAGTTTGGTTAAACCATAAATAATTTTAAGGATATAGTCACATGAACCCATTCACTATGATGAAAGATGCCAAGAACATGGAAAAAATGATGAAGCCAGCTCTTGAAAAATTTTTAAAAGAATCAGGCTTTGTTAAAATGGATGAGCTTGAGCCCTTAAAAAGAAGAATTGCTGAGTTAGAGGCTGAGGTAAATAAGTTAAAGGGTTAACTTGTTTAAATATTATTAGTCTCGAAGAATCAGATATATCTAGAATTATTGAGATGGCATGGGAGGATAGAACTCCCTTCGATGCCATTGAAGCAACCTACGGCCTTAATCAGAACCAAGTAGAAGACCTTATGCGTGACAACCTTAAGAAGAATAGCTATACGCTTTGGAGGAAACGGGCTAGCGGAAGAAAGACTAAACATGTTGGTCTTAGAGAGTTCGGCCAGGTAGGTAGGCACCACTCCTATGATCAACACAAATATAAAAAGTAGCCACTTCAAGATAGAGAATCTATTTAAGTCTATATTCTCCGACATACCCAATACATCCATTATCCTCAATGACATCTCCGTCATCATTCAGCACGAAGATGAATCAAACTCAGACGCTGCCTCTATAGAGATAAGTGAGATAGGTAATACCTATAAAATTACCTACTGGGATGGTTACTCGCTGGCCGAAGAGGAGGAGAGTAATAATTTAGTAAAATCGTTAAAAATCTTTAAAAGGTTTTCAAAAAAACTAGCTAAGAACTTAATCAGGTTTAACAAAAAACCTTAACTATCAAGCTCTTGTATGGCCGTTCCCGTTTACGAGATACTTGAAGCTTGTTAGTTGCTCTATTCCCACAGGGCCCCTTGCATGAAACTTGCCGGTTGCAATGCCAATCTCACCGCCCAGCCCGAACTCACCGCCGTCAGCAAACTGGGTTGATGTATTGTGCATGACAATGGCGCTATCGATAGTTTTTTGAAAGTAAGAAGCTGTATTTAGATTCTCAGTCATGATGGACTCGGTATGGCCTGTAGAATATTGCTCAATATGGCTTACAGCATCTTCAGTAGATTCTACAACCTTAATGCTTACGATCGGAAGAAGGTATTCAGTGCTCCAGTCTTCTTCGGTAGCGGGCAGAACCTGATCTGATAATGATTGTGATATTTTACAGCCGCGCACCTCACATGCCTGAGTGGAGAGGGCGTCAACTATCAAGGGTATGAATGAGTCAGCTATATCTCTATGAACAAGAATTGTCTCTACAGCACCGCATATGCCAGGCCTTCTCATTTTTGCATTGATGCAAACATTAATAGACTTTTCCTCATCTGCTTTACTATCTACATAGATATGGCAAATACCTTCTAGGTGACCAAAGACAGGAACCTTTGCTTCTTTTTCAACTTCAGCTACAAGGCTCTTGCCGCCTCGTGGAATTATGACATCTATAGATTTATTAATACCTTGAAGCATTAACTTGACCGCCTCTCTGTCAGTATCATCAACTATCTGGATAGCATGCTCAGAAATACCAGCTTCTTTAAGACCTGCAGCTAAGCACTTATGGATTGCTAGGCTAGAGTTAAGGCTGTCAGAGCCGCCTCTTAATACCGAAGCATTTCCAGACTTAAGACACAGAGCACCTGCATCGGCTGTTACGTTTGGCCTGCTCTCATAAATTATTCCAATGACCCCAAGCGGCGTTGAGACCCTGGATATTTGAAGTCCGTTAGGTCTTGCCCAGCTTGCAAGAACTCTTCCAACCGGATCATTGAATGATGCAATATCTTTTAGGGTTTTCGCAATAGCCTTAATTCGCTCACTGTTTAACTCAAGTCTATCTAAAAAAGAATCAGACAGTCCTTTAGCCTTTGCATTCTCAATATCCTTTATATTGGCATTAATAATAGATTCTTCATGGTCTAAAATATTTTTTGCCATAGCTAACAGGGCTTCATTTTTCTTTGAGCTAGAAGTTCTGGCAAGCTCCTTGGATGCTTCTTTGGCCTGGATGCCAATTTGATTCATTGTTTCTTCTACTGCGCTCATGACTTAGCTATAAACCTTGTTGCTTTGGTTGTTGTTCTTGCAAGATTTTTGATAGGGTCCTTCTTTAATCCTGAGGTAATAATAACGTTGCATTTAGCTTTCATGCATATCTCAGCCGCTTTAATCTTTGATACCATTCCGCCTTTTCCAAGTAAGGATGCTGTTCCTGCCATAGCTTCAATCTTCTTGGTTATGGTTTTAACTTCGGTTATCAGAATATCCTTTTTTTGATTTTTTGGAGGCTCGCTGTAAAGACCATCAATGTTGGACAGCAGGATTAAGTGATCAGCACTTACAAGCTTAGAAATTTTGGCAGCGAGAATATCGTTATCACCAAACTTTATCTCGTCGGTCGAGGTTGTATCGTTTTCGTTAATAATTGGCACACACCCAAATGTTAAAAGATTCTCTATAGTGGCTATTGCATTCTTAGATGATTTTTTATTCTCCGCATCGGAGGGCGATAATAAAATTTGGGCAACCTGAAGTTTGTGTTTCTTAAACTCTGACTGCCATGCTGCCATCAGCTCAATCTGACCTGTAGCGGCAACGGCCTGAGATTCATTTAATGTAAGTTCTGACGTAAGTTTTAATTTTCCTCTACCAAGAGCAATGGCCCCTGAGGAAACAACAACAACGTCCTTCTTTTTATTTAGAAGCCAAACAATATCAGCCACTACATTCTTCAAGACAGACTTATTAACCCCGCCTTTAGAGTTCGTCAACAGAGAAGAGCCAATCTTAATTACCAATCTTTGGCTTGAGTTAAATGTATTGATAGCTTTCACAAAGGAGATTATAAGGTTGCTACTAACTTTAACAACTAAAAAAGTAGTTATGGTGCCCCATGCCTGAATCGAACAGGCACTCCCGAAGGAACGCGATTTTGAATCGCGCGCGTCTACCAGTTCCGCCAATGGGGCATGTTGGGCATTGTAGCTAAGTATTATCTAATTTAAAATCAGCTTCTCATGAAAACATCAGATTTTAATTACCACCTACCAGAAGAGCTCATAGCTAACTATCCTTTAGATGATAGAAGCTCTAGTAGATTATTAGTTCATTCAGATAAAATAGAACATAGATCCTTTAAAGATGTCGTTGATTACTTTGAGGAGGGTGACTTGCTGGTGATAAATAATACCTCTGTTATTCCCGCTAGAATCTATGGCAACAAGGAATCAGGCGGCTCTGTTGAGGTCATGCTTGAAAGGGTCATGGAGGATAACAAGGCCTTGGTTCAAATGCGCTCCGGCAGGAGTCCCAAGATAGGGGCTATTATTATTTTAGATTCTTACAGGGTTGAGTGTATTGATAGGCAGGACAACTTTTTTATTCTCCAATTCGATAGACCGCCATTAGAGGTTTTTAATGCAATAGGGCATGTTCCATTACCCCCTTATATTAAAAGACCCGATGAGGATCTAGATAAAGATAGGTACGCAACGGTTTATGAAGATAAAAAACTACAAGACTCAGTCGCAGCTCCAACGGCAGGACTGCATTTCGATGATGAGCTATTAGATGCCATTAAAAAGATAGGCGTGAATATGGCAAGGGTGAATTTAAGTGTGGGAGCTGGAACCTTTCAGCCTGTTAAGGTAGACAACATAGAAGATCACGATATTCATAGTGAGTACTTGGAGGTTAGTCCCGAGGTTGTGGACATGGTTAATGCAACCAAGGCTGCGGGCAAGAAAGTATTTGCCGTTGGCACTACTGCTACAAGGGCATTGGAGACAGCATTCATGGATGAGAGCAAGAAGGGATATAGCGGCTATACCAAGCTCTTTATTTATCCAGGTTATAAGTTCAAAGCAGTCGATAGATTGATTACCAACTTCCATTTACCCCAATCGTCTTTATTAATGCTTGTATCTGCATTCATTGGCTACGACAATATGAAGCATATATACACAACAGCAGTCGATGACAAATATAGATTCCTGTCATACGGCGACGCCATGCTACTAGAAAAACATGAAATTTAATTTACACAACCAATCCGAATTTGCCAGAAGGGCGGAGTTAGAATTTCCTAGAGGGAATATCCAAACACCAGCATTCATGCCTGTGGGCACTAACGGAACGGTTAAGGGCTTGACTGTTGAAGATGTAAAATCAACCGGCGCAGAGATTATTTTAGGTAATACCTATCATCTAATGCTCAGACCAGGAGATGAAGTGGTTCGTGATTTAGGCGGACTACATAAGTTCTCAAACTGGGACAGACCTATTCTTACTGATTCAGGTGGCTTCCAGGTTTGGAGTTTAGGTGATCTTGTAAAGATTAGTGAGGAAGGAGTTAAGTTTAGCTCTCCCTACGATGGCAGAAAGATCTTTATGACCCCAGAGGACTCTATACAAATACAAGAGAACTTAGGTTCGGATATTGTTATGGCCTTCGATGAGTGCACCGACTATCCATCGACTCACGAGCAGGCAAAGATATCTATGGAACTTTCCATGCGATGGGCCAAGCGATGCAAGGAAGCGCACAAGTCAGATTCAGCACTCTTTGGTATTGTTCAAGGCGGCATGCATGAGGATTTAAGAAAGCAATCTTTAAATGCTCTTATGGACATAGGCTTTGATGGTATTGCCTTGGGCGGCCTTAGTGTTGGTGAGTCCAAGGAAGAAAAAACAAGGATACTTTCTTATATGGCCGATAAGTTACCGAAAGACAAACCAAGGTATCTTATGGGTGTAGGTAAGCCAGAGGACATTGTTGAGGCGGTAAGATACGGCATTGATATGTTCGACTGTGTTCTACCAACCAGGAACGCCAGGAACGGCCAGTTAATAACCTCTACCGGTGTTGTGAATATAAGAAATGCTCCGCATAAGATGAGCGATGAGCCGGTCGATGAAAACTGCGACTGTAAGGTATGTACAGATTACAGCAGGGCTTATTTAAACCACCTTCATAAAACCAATGAGATGCTGGGCAGTATTTTATCAAGCTATCACAATATTTATTACTACCAATCGCTAATGAGGGAAATTAGAACCTCAATTGAGGATAATAAATTCGCGAACTTCCTAAAAGACTTCTATAATAAGCGAAATTTAGAAATGCCCGATGGGCCTATTTAGGAATTAATTATGGACGCAGCACAACCTTCACTACTATCACCGCTTATATTTGTTGGTTTCTTTTTTGTTCTTATGTACTTTATGATCATAAGACCTCAGAATAAAAGGAACGCAACAATCGTAGACATGCTTTCTAATCTAGAGACAGGGTCTGAGGTAATTGCAGCAAATGGTATTTTAGGAAAAGTTACAGATATTAAAGGCCTTTATGTTTCTGTTGAAATCGGCAATAACGTTACTATAAAACTTCAAAAATCTGCAATAGCAAACATTCTGCCTAAGGGCACAATCGACTCAATTAAGTAGACTATTGTGAATAAGTTCTCCCTATCCCAATTCATTATAATATTTGTAGTATTGGTACTAGGGTTCACTTACGCACTTCCAAATCTCTATCCTACGCAGCCATCTATTCAGGTTGCTTATACGGATTCTGGCAAGTCAGCCGATCAGTTATTACTGAATCAGCTAGAGGACACTTTAACGGAAACTAATTCAAGTTTTGATAGTTTATTCCTAAGAGATAACAAGATAGTTATACAATTTTCTACCCTAGATCAGCAACTTAATGCAAAAACTATTTTACAGAATAAACTTTTAGACAAGGTGATTATTGCTCTAAATTTAGAGCCAACAACTCCTGACTGGTTAAAGAGTTTGGGCGGAAGGCCTGTCAGGCTGGGCCTTGATTTATCAGGCGGAGTTCATTTTTTATTAGAGGTTGATATTGATACTGCCGAGCAAGGAAGGCTTGAGCTATTGCTTGATACTTACAGAAAAACATTCAAGGAAGACAGAATAAAATTTGCCAACTCATCCATCGAAGACCTGGCTTTACATTTTGAATTTAAAGATAAAGAGAGTTACAACAAAGCATTAAAACAATACAGAACGGATAATCCTGGAATAACAGGAAATCAGTACATCATTACTGAAAAGCCAAGCTCTAATAAGATCGTTGTTGAGTATTCAGATATCGCCTTGAGAGAAATAAGAGATTACGCAGTAGGACAAAATTTAACAACTTTAAGAAACCGAGTTAATGAGCTCGGAGTCTCTGAGCCAATAGTTCAAAGACAAGGATCTAATAGAATTGTTGTTGAACTTCCGGGAGTTCAAGATCCAACGGCAGCGAAAAAAATTATAGGTAAAACAGCCAATCTAGAATTTAGGTTGGAAGCTAATTCAAGAACCTCTCCTTTGAGGAAAGAAGAATTTAACTTTAAAGATAACGAATACACTACTGCCTTTTTAGAAAGAGCTGTTGTTGTTTCTGGAGATAGAGTCACAAACGCAAACACCGGCTTCGATGAAAGCGGCTTTTCACAAGTTAATATTACCTTAGACATGCAGGGCGGTAGGGCTATGCAAAAAGCTACTTCTGGAAACATTGGAAGGAAACTGGCTGTGTTATTTGTTGAGCAAAAAAGTAAATCAGAGCTTGTGGTTGATGAGAATGGAAAAAATATTATTGAACAAACAAGTTACATTGAAAAAAATATTATAAGTCTTGCCACGATACAAGCGGTTCTTGGAACAAGCTTTAGAATTACAGGTGTTGGCAATCCTCAAGAGGCCAGTGAATTGGCACTTTTCTTGAGAGCAGGAGCACTTGCAGCTCCGATGAAATTTGTTGAAGAAAGAACAGTGGGGCCAAGCCTTGGAAAAGAAAATATAGAAATGGGCATGAGATCAATCATGATTGGTTTTGCATTGGTTGTTCTTTTTATGGCCTTTTACTACAAGGTATTCGGACTAGCAGCAAATGTATCTCTATTCCTTAACCTGATACTTATCACTGGAATTATGTCGCTCCTTGGAGCTACGCTTACACTGCCTGGTATAGCCGGTATTGTTTTAACGGTTGGTATGGCAGTTGATGCTAATGTGCTTATATTCTCTCGTATCCGAGAAGAACTCAAAGACAAGGATCCTCAAACTGCAATACATGATGGATTCTCTAGAGCCTTTGTTACTATCTTTGACGCCAACATAACTACTTTAATAGCCGCGTTAGTTCTTTATGTTATTGGGACAGGACCTATTAAAGGTTTTGCCATAACACTATCGATTGGAATAGTAACTTCAATGTTTACTGCGATTGTATGTACGAGAGCTATGGTTAATATAGTTTATGGAAACAAAAATATTAAGGAATTAAAAATATAATGGATATTAGATTCCAGTTCATGAAATACCGAAGAATGGCTGCTATTGCATCCATTGCTATTTTTACTATATCGGTTCTCTCTCTTGGATTTAGAGGCCTTAGCCTTGGCTTGGACTTCAGTGGCGGTACCTTGGTTGAGGTTAGCTATGAAACTCCTGTAAATCTTGAGGTTATTAGAAATACTTTAATAGACAATGGTTACGATGATTCACAGGTTGTTAACTTTGGATCCAATCTTGACGTTCTTATTAAGGTTGCAGATCAAAACGGAAATAGTTCTATCGGCGACAATATTTTTAAAATCCTTGAAGCCGAAGGCTTTAAAGGCGAACTTAAAAGAGTTGAGTTTGTTGGCCCTCAGGTTGGTGCCGAGCTCAGAGACCAAGGCGGTCTTGGAATGCTTGTAGCCCTTTTTATGATTTTATTTTACGTAGCCTTTAGATTTCAGTACAAGTTTGCCTTAGGTGCGGTAGTGGCACTGGGTCATGATGTTGTTATTATTCTTGGCCTATTTTCTATCTTTGCTTGGGATTTTGACCTAACAGTTTTAGCAGCTCTCCTAGCTGTTATTGGCTATTCACTGAACGACACCATTGTTGTTTCAGATAGGATAAGAGAAAACTTCAGAACAGAAAGAGTTATGGAGCCTGAGGAAATGATAGACCTTTCACTCAACCAGACCCTAGGAAGAACCGTAGTTACTTCATTAACTACTTTATTGGTTCTATTTGCTCTATTTATATTTGGTGGGGAGATGATCAAAGGCTTTAGTTTAGCCTTGATACTAGGCGTCCTTGTTGGTACCTATTCTTCCATCTATGTCGTGGCTAACATGCTAATGTCATTAACTCTTACCCAAGAGGATTTAGCGATTCCAGAGCCAGAAGGCGCTGATCTTGATGAACTTCCTTAGTCTTTAAAGTAAGGTTTTACAGATTTTAAGATAGATTTATATACCTTAGGTGTAGAACATACGAAATGGTCACTCTCTAGGTATTTAGGGTCGCCGTTAAAGTTACTTATCAAAGCACCAGATTCCTGAGCAATCAACAAGCCTGCAGCAACATCCCAAAGCTTAACGCCGTGAGCCCACATACCATCAAGCCTTCCTGTAGAAATATAAGCTAGATCAAGAGCAATGGACCCAGAGTTTCTTATAGCAAGATCTTGGTTTGCTAACTCTTTGTATGTTTGGTTGAAGTCATAGTTGTATTCTTTAGGAGCTTCTTTAGTCGTTGAGTAGGCAAGAATAGAATCTTTCAAACCGTTCTGTTTACTCACTCTTATTTTACCGTTGTTAAGGTCGCCACCAGATCCTCTAGATGCTGAAAACTCCTCTCTTCTTATCGGATCAATAATTACAGCTGTCGTAGGTACTTTATCTATAAGTGAGCAAAGGGATAGTGCAAAGTGAGGATATCCGTTTATGAAATTGACCTCTCCGTCAATTGCTTTGAGAACCCAAGTTATATTTGAGTTATTTATTTCTTCGCCAGTCATTGAACCTAGAAAATTATCTTCAGGGTAGAACCGTCTTATTTCCTCGATAACCATCTCTTCAACTCTTCGTATTATTGCCTCAAGATAACCCTCTGGACCGCCCTTGGAGACATCAAGACTGTGAACTTTCTTCACAGCAAACTCAAGCTCGTTAGCACCTTTTCTGGCCGCGAGTTGGTTTACATTTAATAAAGCTGGTATAGACATGTCGCTATTGTAATGGAAATGGAGATAATAGTGCCATGAGTTTGAAAAGTAATTTAATAAACATTGTTTTGATCGAAACCTCTCATCCAGGAAACATAGGCTCTGTTGCTCGAGCCATGAAAACTATGGGTCTTTCAAGACTTTCATTGGTAAACCCTAGAAAATATCCTTCGCCTGAGGCTGAAGCTCTTTCAGGAAATGCTGAGGATGTCCTGGCAAACGCAACCGTTTATAGTTCAATAGAAGAGGCTATAAAAGATAGCACCTTTGTTTATGCAACCTCGTCGAGGAATAGAACAATCCAATGGCCAACAGTAAACGCAGAGGAGGGCGCCTCAATAATCTGTGATCAAATTCATAGCGATAAAGAGATATCTATTTTGTTTGGCAGAGAGGACAGAGGGTTAACAAACGAAGAACTCCAATTAGCAAACACTCATATTGAAATACCAGCGAATCCTGAGTACCCAGTTTTAAACTTAGCTATGTCAGCGCAGATAGTGGCCTATGAAATTCTCAAGGCATCTACTAATACAGAATCAAGAGAGTGGCAGGATTATCCGGAAGTAGATTCAGAGAACCTGCAAATGCTTATTGATCACTTTATTGAAACTGCGGTCAGCATAGATGTTATTCGTAAAGACAGGCCAAAGAAGATTATTTCCAGAATTAAGCGCATGTTTACCAGACTTCATCCCGATGAAATGGAGACCAGTTTTATGAGAGGCTTCCTCTCAGCGATAAATAAGAAAATTAAATAGTTTTATCTCTTTGCTAATTGGTTTTGATTCCATATAATACGCTTCGCATCTAGTCCCGTTCGTCTAGAGGCCTAGGACACCGGGTTTTCATCTCGGCAACAGGGGTTCGACTCCCCTACGGGATACCATCTTTCTAAGAAGCCTACATTAGTGGGCTTTTTTATGCCTTTAAGAAAAAAATGTACCTACATTGCTACCGCTTTGTACCCACATGTTTAACTAAATAAAGTACCTACATTTCATTTTATTTGTACCTAATTTGTACCTTTTTCATATTTCTATTTCCATAGGGGTGGGCAGGAGTACCATCGGGGTGGATGGTTTTTTCATAGATTGCCTTCTTATGAAGGGCAGCATTTTAACTGCCCAGTCTTTTGATATTAGTTACTCTTTGTTTTTACAGTTCATTGGCAAAGCTCTTTCAATAGCTATCACCTCACCTTTTACTTGAGCTAAATCACCTTCAACTGCAGCACCAGTAATTTTTGAAATTGGCACAGCAAACAAAAAGACTCCCCATGAATCTTGTCTGGCAGCTTTATCTTGAGCTTCCGAAAGAGTTGTTAGGTCGCTTCTTTTTTGACTTAATAGTGTTGTTGTCTCTTCGCATGTAAGGCTTGTATATTCTGATGAGCTAACAGACATAGGAGCAACTCCACTTGCTCTTGTAGCGCATGATGATATGACAATTACTGAAAGTGTCAGAAGGGTTAAGTTTTTTGTATTCATAGTATTTACCTTTAGATGTATATAGATATTTAATATCACACAGATACAGAGTAATGATTGCTTATAACGCCTACTTAAAAGTACCATATTAAAAGTACGGTATTAAAAGTACTTTTATATCTATTTTTTGGTACTATTTATATAAATAAAATTAAAACATACATTTTGACTAATGAAAATTTAATAGATATATACACTAATAAGACATCCGATTCCTTGGACATGGGTGCTTTAATCTTGATGCAGGAATTACAAAAAAGTTCTTTAATCTGTATGGATGATATTAAATTGCTTTTAAAGATTTCCAATACAAAGCTTAAAAAGATAATAAATCAGATTAGTTCAAAGGATTTTATTTTAATTACAAAAGACCCTAAAGATGGAAGAAGAAAACTTGTAAAACTTTCCACAAACGGTGAAAAATTTATATCTGAATTTAATTACCCATCCTAAACAATGTATTTTATTTTGACAAATGGTTATGGCATTATTGAAGGATGAAAAAACTCCTAGCTCCATTACTTCTATTTGGGATTGTTGGTTGTTCAACTACTGGCAGTGGCGGATGTTAAGCTGAATGATCATCTATCTTGACGATAACACATCCCCCAAAACCACCCTTCTCAATAAGTTGGTGAGATTCTGCAACTCTTTCTAGAGGAACGATATGAGCAATTCTATGTTGGAGCTTTTCTTGTTCTAATGCTTTGTTGATATCATGAATGGCCTGGAGTTTAGCTGATTCTGGCATGGCATATACAATTACCATTCGAAGGGTTATGTCCATAAACATCATGCGGATAAATGGGAGTTGGGGCTCCTTTACAACTGTTGATGAATAGGTTGCAATGACTCCATTAGTGGCAATGCATTCAAGAACCTCAGGCAAATTCATGCCAAATTCCACATCAATAACTCGATTAATTTTTTCGCCGCCCGTAGCCTCTAATACTTGCTTTGACCAGTTTGAATCTCGGTGATTGACCACTGCACTTGCCCCTAGACTTAAGCAGAGTGCGCGATCCTCAGGATTGCTAGCTGTGGCAATTACCTTGGCCCCTGCTATTTTTGCCCACTGTATGGCGTAATAACCGACCCTACCAGCACCACCAGTAACTAATACCGTTTGATTAACAATATCGCCATCTGAAAAAACACACCTATGTGCCGTCATCACGGGAATGCCTAGGCAAGCGCCAACATGAAAATCAGTATTATCTGGCAACTTAACTGCTCGAGTAGAATCTAAAGCAATATATTCAGCAGCTGTGCCCAGCAAGCGCCCATATTGAGCCTGATACACCCAAACTCGCTCGCCAACACGATTAATGTCGACTCCTTCACCTACGGATTCGATAACACCAGCTCCATCGCTGTGAGGAATGACCAAACCATTATCAAGAAGATTGGAAAATGCCCCAGCTCTTTTTTTCACATCCGAAGGGTTCACGCCACTGGTAGATAGTTTAATTAACACTTCTCCATGGTTCGCACTAGGCTTTGGTTGAGTGCCAATTTGTATCACATCTTTGGCTGACCCAAATGAATTAAACCAGGTCGCTTTCATAACAATCTCCTAAAATATAAATGTGTTTAATAATTATTTCTTACAGCCAGTTTGATAGTCCTTCAGTGTGGCCATCGATAGGAATTGCCTGACCTGAAATATGTTTAGCAGAATCTGAGCATAAAAAAATAACCGTCTGAGCAATATCCTCCGCCTCAATAAAGACACGCATAGAATTTTGTCTTTGATATACATCACGAATTGATTCTGTTGAAACATTTCGTTCTTTAGCATCTTTAATAATCACACTGTCAATACGAGGTCCATGCACGCTGCCTGGACAAATAGCATTAACACGAACTCCAAAAGGCCCCATTTCCATAGCCCAAGTTTTAGTCAACCCAATAATAGCCCATTTTGAGGCAACGTAAGGTGATCTCAGAGGGCAACCAAATAATGCTGCATTTGAAGCCATATTAATCATTACTCCTTTGGATTCTTTTAACAGTGGAACTGCTTTGCGAGTAACATAAAAGATGCTATTAAGATTAATGTTTATTGTCTGATCCCAATCAGCAGAATCAATATTTTCAACCAAAGCTGTGGGCCCTGATACCCCTAAATTATTTATTAAAACATCAAGTGCTCCATGCAAGCGGTTTAAATCTTCAAAAACTTGATCGACTTGATCAATGTCTGATATATCTGCCAAGGTTGATGTTATTGCTGGAATCTCAAGGGCTAGCTTTGCGATCGCTTGAGATGAAATATCACAAATATGCACCCGAGCTCCAGCCGCCAAAAAAGCTTTGGCAATGACAAGACCAATTCCTGAGGCGCCAGCCGTAACTAAGACGCTGGGTATTTTTTTAGTCATGTAGCTAGTTTAAAGGATTTCTAATGAACTGACATCACAAAATTTAACTCAATCTAACTCATCTCCCTCAAACAGATTCAGGTACAAAAGTGAGATGGCATTAAGTTATATAGGTTTAATCTAATCAACTATCAACTCAAAATTATGAAAATATATTTTTAAATTATTTATCTGCCGATGCATGTTTAACTGAGTAAATCATCATTGCTAAAAATATTCCAAGCAGGGGGATAGAGCAAAGTAATAAGATATTTTTTGTTACCTCCAGCCCATCGACCACTAGAAATAACGCAGGCTGAATAACCAAGATGAGCGCAAAAATAATTCTTATAAATACATCAGGTGAATGACTCATTGATTTCATTGAAGAGGAAGCTAAAACATAAACACATGAATCATAGGTGGTGCATAGGAAAATAATCATCACTATTCCATAGAGAATAAGAGGAAGATTTCCACCTGGCAATGTTTCAAGAATTTGTATAATCGCTTGATTGGATTCCCCATTACCAATTAGCTGAGGAATATCAAGGATGTTATTTTCATAAAGGATAAATGAATAGTTGCCCAGAATCATAAAGTGAAGCATGCATCCAATAGCGCCTATAAAAATTGTTCCAAGGATTAGTTGTCTAAGCGTTTTCCCGTTCGAAATATTAACAATAAATGCACCGACAAAAGGAGCCAAAGCCATCCACCATGCCCAGTAGAAGACAGTCCAGTTTTGTACGAAGCTATCGCCTGTGTAGGTGCTCATTCGTATAAAATATGTAACAAGTATTCCTAATGACTCCAGCGAATAATGAAAAATTTGTTGGGTGGGACCAAAGACTAAAACAAATATTAAAAGATTTACAATTAAAAAAATGTTTACTTGGCTGAGTCTTTTAATACCCTTGTTTAAACCAAGCGCTACACTGGTGGTGAAGATTGCAAGACACAGCAATAAAATTGCTCCCTCAAACCATGGAGTTGCCTCAATGCTTAAAACCGAAGAAAAGATTTGTGCAATTAAAGGGAAGGATAGCCCTATGGCAATGCCTGCTCCAGAAATTATGCTGAGGATAAAGATAAGATCTAGAAGCCACCCAAATAACCTAAGTAAGTTAGATTGAGTCTGATGAAAAAAGATCCCACTGAATGTTAACTTGCTATCAGGATTTTTATTTAAACTGATTGCAAATGCAAGAGCGGGCAGGCAAAAAATTGCCCACCCAGTAAGACCCCAATGAAAATTAGAGTAGGTTCTTGCGAATGCAAAGTGTTCTTGAGAAAAATTTTCTAGTCCAAAGGGAGGCTCATTTAAATAATAAGCCCACTCTATGGGTGACCAGAACATGATTGAAGCACCCATCCCGGCTGCAAAGAGCATCATGATCCAAGTGAAGAAGGGGTATTCATCTTTTGCCTTTAACTTTATTGTGATGGCACCTTTTTTGGATAAAGCAAACATTAATAAGAATGCTACTAATAATAAGCTTCCATATTGAAAGGCACTTTCAAAAAATTTTGCAGCCAGCTGATAAAGGGAATTGAGCTGCATTGCAGATAATTCAGGATTGATTAACACATAGGAGCTGATGCTTAATGAGATAATAATCGTCATTGCGATGAGTGAAATATTCCATTTGTCTGTCTTCATTTTATATAGAGTAAGGTTTGTAGGAGATATTACGGAATGCTTGGTAATTTATCTTAGCATTTATGAGAAATGCATGGGAAAGTATTATTTAATCTAAAAGTTATGAGACGATCATAGCCATTTATTTTTCTTAAAGTAGCTAAGAAGACACAATGCAACTAGAGCCATTACCCCAATTAAAATAAAATACGCATAAGGGTTGTGAAGCTCCGGCATGTTATCAAAGTTCATTCCATAGACCCCAGCTAAAAATCCTAAGGGTACAAAAATAGAAGTAACCACGGTAAGAATTTTCATAGTCTCATTAAGCTTGTGAGAAGTTAATGAAATATGGCCGTCAATCAGGTCGCCGGCCACATCGTAATACAGTCCGGATAAGCTGTTGAGGCGCTCAAACTTTTCAGAGACATCAATAACAGAATGCATGGCCTCTTTATGCTTGCCTCCTTCCTCTTTAAGGTGAACTAGCAGTTGTGTGAAAACTCTATCGTGATAGCTATGCAGTCGTTTTAATTTGCGAAGAGAAGTTTTGTGATTAATCAGATTACGAAGTATTTCATCATCTGGTGAGCTGATAAGCCTTTCCTCATAATCTGATAGGGTTGGCTCAAAATTTAATAATAGGTCTATATAGTGCAATCCCATATCGTTAGCAATTGATGAAAATAAAACCATGGCTCCTTGTTTTATGGTTTTCTCAAGCCTGGGATTTTCATGCCATTGAGATATAGCTTTTGAATTATTATCATGACGCGTTATTAAAAAATTATCTCCAATAAAAAAAGCAACCTGTTCTGAGGCAAAAGCAAGGTCACTATCATTCGAGCTAAGCTCACGCATCAAGACAAATGATTGATCTTCGAAATGTTCAGTTTTAGGAGGATGGCGTAAACGACGAGCATCTTTAATGGTAAGGGGATGAGAGGCAAATTGTTTAAAAATAACCTCTTCTATTTCGACTGGCTCAGCTTCAATATCAACCCAAATGGAGGAGTTATTGTCTAAGGGTAAATTAATAAGCTCTTCCCCGCCAACTGAAAGCTTATCTCCATCGTAAAGAAAGACTTTTAACATATGTAACTACCTTTAAGCGTTATGTAAATATTAGATATTAATTCTATAATTGTAATGTATGCCCCTTTAAATTTGATAGCCCTTTTGTTTTATATTTATATCCTTGATAGGCTGAAGTATTTCATTGTTTATAAGTGTATCTTTACCTTCCAGCAAAAGGGTTTCCGAAAATACCAACTGCCAGCTCTGCCCAGATCAACAGGAATATCAAAACCGATATTCCAACTAGCAAAGCTTTATTCTTTGAGGATATTTCCTTCGAAATAATAAGATGAATACTTGTACTCATTAGCAGGAGCATTCCGCCCATAAGAAAAAAATCAAACAGGCTCCAGTTAACATCATCAGACAAAGCACTTCCAATTAAGGGAAGCAGTAATAAAAGGAGAGGGTAGAAAATTCTTTTTGACATAATTAAATAATAACAAAATATGACAGCCGTTGCCTTGCTCTGATTTAGATTGTTGGCTAGAAACCTTTTCTTTAGATTATCTAGAAGGTAGACAGATAAAGACTCTCAACCCTTTCTCTTGCCCAGGGGGTTTGTCTAAGAAACTTTAATGATGATTTGATAGAGGGGTTGCTCTTAAAACAGTTGATATCAATGTGCTTTGCCAGGCCCTCCCACCCATGATAGTCAACCAGACTAGTAAGAAGGACCTGCAGCGTGACCCCGTGCAGAGGGTTATTAATTTGGTTTCCAGTCATGCCTCATCATATCACTAGCAATTAAAATGGGATTAGGATTAGTGACTGGTCTTTAATTAGCTCAGAGAAATGAAACCCCATCTGATTTATTTTAATGCGCCGTTGATTCTTCCTAACACCTCATCGGTAAGCAGGGGTATGGCATCTAGAGATTTAAGGTTCTCTTCTAGCTGCTCAAGTTTTGAGGCACCTAAAATAACAGTAGATACGTTGCGGTTTTGAAGGCACCAGGCTATTGATAGATTAGAAAGGCTAGCTCCGACGTCTTCTGCTATTGGCATCAATAAGGCAACCTTCTGCATTCTTTCTTTTGCTCTGTCCGATTCAATCATGTGCTTCTTAAGCCATTCATATCCTTCAAGTGATGCTCTAGATCCTTCAGGAACTCCGTTCAGATATTTGCCTGTTAGTGACCCAGAGGCAAGGGGAGACCAGGTAGTTGTTCCCATTCCATACTTTTCAAATATAGGCGCGTATTCAATCTCAAACCTTTCTCTGTCCAGAAGGTTGTACTGAGGCTGCTCCATGGTTGGGGGAGTGAGGTTATTATCATTTGCAAACTCGTAGGCTTCTTCGATTTCAGCCGCAGACCACTCAGACGTTCCCCAGTAGAGAATCTTCCCCTGGGTTATTAAGTTGTGCATTGCCCAAACTGTTTCACCAATAGGTGTTTCAGGATCAGCTCTGTGGCAGAAATAAAGATCAAGGTAATCAACCTGAAGTCTTTTAAGAGCTTGTTCACATGCCTCTGTGACATGTTTTCTGCTTAGCCCCATTTGAGTTGGAAGTGGGCTTTCATGCGATCCAAAAAACACTTTAGAAGATACGCAATAAGAGTCCCTTGATTTATCAAGAGCCTTTAATGCCTTTCCCATGACTATCTCTGATAAGCCTCTTTCGTAACCCTCAGCATTGTCAAAAAAATTAATACCTGCATCCAGACAGGTGCCAAACATTTTTTCAGCCAGGTTCGGGTCAACCTGCTTGTTAAACGTTACCCAAGAGCCGAATGATAGTTCTGATACTTTGAGACCGGATCTGCCAAGATTTCTATATTTCATATTGTTCTATTTTTATTTATTATTAAAAAATATAATAGCAGAAATTTTACTCTCCACCGCCACCGCCACCGGCATAACTGGCCGTTCCTGCATCTCCTGAGGAGGTAGTTGCAGCTAGAACAGAAAATAAGGCCATTTGATCAACCCCATTTCCACATGCAGCCGTCAAGGGATTTTTTATGAAGTTAGCCAATTGTCTTATCTCAATACATTCACCAGAATTAACCTCAACAAGAAATGATTTTTTCTTAGACAGTAGATAGATTTTATCTTTGGCAATCGTCAACAAAAAACCATGCTCATACCATTTTTTAAATTTAGTTTCAAAAAGTATCTCGCCTGTATCTCCGCACAACTTAGATACAAGATTTTTTGAGTTAATAAAAAAAATGTTGCCTTTGTGATACTGAGGAGTTACCCATCCTTTAATTTTATCTGTTGTCCAAATCACATCACCTGTTTGAGCATTCAATAGCTGGTGGCTATGCTTTGTACCCCAGGCGTTAACACTTTGAACCAGTATATTCTCTCCACAAGTTGTAATGATTGTTGGAGTATTATCTGAATCTTTACTCCAAACTGCCTCTCGGGTATCTAAATTAAATCTAGCAATTAATTTCTTTTGACCTAAAAATACTTCATTTGATGAGTTCACAAATTTCTCCTAATTACTTATTCGCTATTAATCTTAATTGATATATTATGTAAAGTCTACTTTACATAAAAATGGCAATGAAAAAAACTAATTGGTCCTTCGGAGATTCAAAAAAAGATAGAAAAGGCAGGGTAATATTTTTTATTGGTTATTCAAAGGAAGTTTCAAGCAGAGATAAGCCTAATGAATTATGGGAGCCAGAGGAAATCTTCTTAAAAAGAAAAAATATTTTAAAAATCTAAAAATAAAGAAATACCTAGTTCGGTTTTTTATTTATAATTCTTCTCATGGCATCAATAATTAATTTTGAAAATTTTAAAGAGGAGAGTAGAGAGAAGTACGTTGACTATATTCAAGAACTACTCGACGAGGCCTCAGACATCTACGAGGATATTATTATTGATCTCGAAGAGAGAAAAGAAAATACCAAGGCAGATGTGGAATTTATTTTTGGAGAGTACCATCTCGAAGATAGCAACAAGGACTGGACTGCTATGTGCCTAATGATGGATGATATTTTTGAGAAATACCGAACTAAGTACAGCCAGGATAAGGATTATTTTAAACTCCACGAGGAGTACAAAACTCTGGAAACTGAATTCAAAGACTTATTTGATGAGTACTTATAAAATTACTAACTAGGCAATCAGTTATGAATATAAACACAAGAGCTATAGTAATTTTGGCAATCTCTAGTTTTGTTCTCGGCTATGCCGGAAGAGCTCTGGGGCTTATATAGTTTATTAATCTCTTCTTAATGTTCTTTAATATTTTTTTTATTTTGACAAACTAATACAGCAGTATTATCTTCTTAAGTACTATTAAAATATAAGGCAATAAAGTCTTATAGATCAAAAAGGTATTTTAGCTTATGGAATTTTTACTACTACCTGAATTTTTGGCTTTCTTTACTTTCTTCTACCTATTTCTTGCTATGAGAATAGGCTTCATGAGAGGAAGTCCTGTTATGAAGATATTCTTTAAAATGGAGGACGAGATCTCAGAAGAAAGACTCAATCGAAATGTTAGAGCTCATGGAAATTTCTCTGAGTATGTTCCTTTGTTTTTTATTTTATTGCTGGTCGTTGAGCTAGCCTCGTCAACTACATATTCATACCTATTGACTGTCTGTTGTATTTTTACTTATGGCAGAGTGGCACATGCGCTATGCTTTGCCTTCTTTGACAGCAATCCCTTCTTGAGAATATCTGGCATGCTAACAACCTACCTAGGATTGACCTTGCTTTCGGTTGAGTGCATCAAGATAGCCCTCTAAAAATTAGACAATTATTTGAGTTATTCTTTCTTCAATGAGAGAATTAAAACTATTTAATATTAAGGAGTAGGCAATGAGCTCAATAGAAGTGAAAAGTTTTAGTAACGCTGATGAGGTAAATGATGCCTTTGATAATGCGCACATAGAAGCGGTAAGCGTTGGCGGTCAAAGGGTAGTAAAACTTACCCTTCAGCCAGGATGGAGATGGTCAGAGAATGTCAAGCCGGTTGTTGGAACAGATAGCTGCCAAGCAGGACATCTTGGGGTAATTATTTCAGGAACTATCTGCTGCAAGCACGATGACGGTTCTGAGGTTAGCTACACTGCTGGAGATGCATATTCCATTAATCCAGGTCACGACGCTTGGGTGGCTGGAGATGAAGTCGCAGTGGCATTTGAATTCGCAGGAATGTGGGGCGAGTAATTTTAATTCTATCAATAAGGACCCAGCCTAAGCTGGGTTTTTAAATTTAAGACCTATTATTTTTTAAAGAGACCTAACTTTTTATTTTTATTAAACTATAATAATCTCATAAATTTTAATTATTTCCCAAAAAGACTATGTCAAATAGATTTCATTTAGCAATTCCTGTAACCAGCATTGAAAAAGCAAAGACTTTTTATTGCGACCTATTGGGATGTGTAGCCGGTAACTTTGAAGAAGGTAAATGGCAAGACGTTAATTTCTGGGGAAATGAATTAACCCTTCATGAGGCTAATGAGGTTTCAGATAAAGAAAGACATCATGTCGACATGGGCGCTGTCTGTGTTCCTCATTTTGGAGTTCATCTTGATGAAGATGTTTACATGAATATTAAAGAAGCAGTTTCTAATAGCGAAAAGGGATTTCTTGATGATCCCTATAGAAGGTTTATAGATGACCCAAGAGAGCAGGAGACATTCTTTGTAGAAGATCCAAGCGGGAACGTTTTAGAAATCAAGACAATGAAAAACCCAGAAACTCTTTGGGAAGTCTAGTCTTTAATTCTTCTCAAATAAATATACCCAAATAATAACGTAAGTATTGTTCCAGCAAATATACCATGGGGTGAGCTAGCTATGGTTTTTCTAAAATAAATACACTCGACAGCATGGACCGTGAACCATACAATTAAAAAGTAAGTCAGTATTTGCATATCTTCTTTATAGTCATTGAATTAAGACTTGTAAATTAACCTAGCAAAAATTAAATAGCAAATAGCTTACTAAGCAGATAGTTAAATATTTTTATATGCATTACTATTTATAAAATATACATAAAAAAGGGTAGCAATGGAAAAAGTTTTAGTCACAGGTGCAACTGGCTTCATAGGCCTTCATTGCATTCAGCAACTTCTCGATCAAGGCTATCAAGTTAACGGAAGTCTTAGATCTCTTGATAGAAGCAAGGAGGTTGAAGAGTCTCTAAAAAAACACAATACCTCGATAGAAAATTTAACATTAGTTAAACTTGATCTTCTCAGTGACGATGGCTGGGATGATGCCATAGAGGGTTGCGATTATCTTCTTCATGTAGCTTCACCTTTTGTACTCAGCAACGAACCTGAAGAATTTTTTGTTAAGCCAGCTGTTGAGGGAGCAACCAGAGCACTAAAATTTGCACAAAAACATAACATTAAAAAAGTAGTACTAACATCATCTTTTGCCGCCGTTGGAGATACATTCGATGGTACTGAGAGTTTTGATGAATCTCATTGGTCAGATACTACTAATAGCAAGATGTCCTTCTACGCAAAAAGTAAAACCCTTGCAGAAAAAGCAGCATGGGACTATGTAAAAAATAATAATGTTAGTTTTGAATTAAGCGTTATAAACCCTACCGCGGTTCTGGGACCATCTCTTTCCAATGATATTGGGGTATCTAATTCAATGATTTTGAGAATGCTAAATGGAGAGATGCCTGCTCTAGTTAAGATTCATATTGGTGTTGTCGATGTTCGAGATGTTGCTAAAGCCCATTTATTATCCATGCAAAGCGATCAGTCAAATGGAGAAAGATTTATTCTATCGGAAAAAGAAATGTGGATGCATGAGATTGCCAACGTCCTAAACAAAGGCGGGTACAAGGCTCCTGAGAAAAATATGCCTAACTGGCTTCTAAAAATAATAGCAATCTTCAAGAGCGACATGGTTACCATATCAAAAATGGCAGGTAAAAAAAGAATGTGTCACACCAATAAGGCAAAAGAAGTTCTTGGCTGGGACCCTATCTCTGCTGAAGATTCTATCTTAGAGGCCGCAAAGCAATTAAAGGAATACAAGTTAATTTAAACTAGCCCTGGGATAATGGCCTTCCTATTTTTTGGATAGTTTTCAAACTTTTCTTTGTACCATTTATGGTGGGCTATAGCTCTGGGAAAAAGGTTGGCGATAGTCCAGGCAAGAAATACTGCTCCAGAAATACTCCAAGTTAGAATCGCCCATCCCATCCATTCAATTATTTCTCCAAAGTAGTTTGGGGAATCAATGTATTTAAAAAGAAATGTATTGGGCAGATGATAGCCAGGACCCTTCTCCTTTCTTAGATTAACCATAATGTAATCCGACCTTATGTTGATGAACATACCTACAACAAATAAACAGAGGCCAAGTGCAAAGGTATTACTTAATAGCCAATCTTGGGGGTGTTGGGTAAAGTAGAATATGCCAAAAGCCTGGATACTTACATTCACTATATTAAAAAAGAATGCAGACATTGCTATGCTCAAGGGCATCTTAGGATTACTCATATCTATAACAAAAGGATAGATAAAGCTTCTATGTATGTAATGGGTGAGCCAGATTGTTAGGAATACGAGATGAACCAACTCTAAATCATTTCTTACAATTAACCCAAAAGCTATCATTAAAACAACACAGGGAGATTCCATTAAAACCCATCCCAATCGAGCAGAGATATTTACGCCCCAGCCACTTCGAATATGCCTCCCGTAGGGAGCACTGACAAAAAATAGATAGATAAAGGTCATTGCAGCAACAAGTACCCAGAAGATAATAAATATATTAAACAAACTCATATAAAAAATGCCATTTTTAATTTATCTTGAATTAAGTTTACAGCCATCAAACTAAATCATAAACTAATTAGTATAGTGAAATGGGGTATCTATAAATGAAAGCTTATGATTTTGTAATTTTGGGAGCAGGTTCGGCCGGTTGTGTATTGGCGAACAGGTTAAGTTCTAATCCAGATTTTAATGTCTGTCTTATAGAGGCAGGACCAGAAGATAAGGACATAAGAATACACGTACCGATAGGTTTTGCTTTCTTCGGCTCTGAGAGTAAGGTTAATTGGAACTACAACACAGTCCCTCAAAAGGAATTTGCAAAAGTTACCGTCCTTGAGCCCAAGACCTCGGTTGTTGATTCAGCAGGCGGCACCCATGAGTTTCAAAATGAAGTTGAAGAGCACAGAAGGGGATATCAGCCAAGAGGAAAGACCCTCGGAGGATCTAGCTCTATAAACGCAATGCTTTATATCAGAGGCCATAAGTGGGATTACGATCACTGGTCTGAGCTGGGAAATGATGGATGGTCTTACGATGAGGTTCTTCCTTACTTCAAGCGAGCAGAGCACAACGAGGTTCATAACAACGAGTACCACGGTCAAAATGGCCCTTTAAATGTTTCAAAAATTAATCATAAAAACACACCGACAGATGATTTTGTAGAAACAGGAGCGTCAATTTTTGGTTATAACGATGACTTTAATGGAGATAGCCAAGAAGGCATTGGTTATTACCAAACCACCCAAAAGAATGGAAAGAGATGCAGTGCAGCTAAGGCATATCTAGTCCCGGCCATGGACAGAGAAAATCTTACAATCCTCACTGAAACCCATATAAATAAAATTAATACAGAGAACGGAAGGGCTACCGGAGTTGATTGTATTGATAGCGAGGGCAATGAAATAACAATCAATGCAACTAAAGAGGTTCTGCTTTCATCGGGAGCATTCGGCTCACCTCAAATTTTATTAAGATCAGGCATTGGCCCAGCTGATGAGATAACTAAACATGGTATAGAGCATAAAATCGACCTCCCTGGAGTTGGTAAAAATCTTCAGGATCATATAGATTATCTTTCAGTACATAGATATAACTCACTAAGTCTTATTGGGTTCTCCTTAAGATCTATACTTTTTGTTTACCCCTTTGAAATACTTAAATATATTTTTACTAAAACAGGACTATTTACGTCTACTGTTGCCGAGGCAGGTGGTTTTATTCGATCTAGAGGCGATCTAGAAATTCCTGACATTCAGTTACATTTTGCTCCTGCTTTAGTTGTAGATCATGGAAGACAGTCTTTATGGGGACATGGCCTAAGCTGTCATGCTTGCTTGCTAAGGCCTAAATCTAAAGGTGAGGTCACATTAGAATCATCAGACCCAATGGCTGATCCGAAGATTGACCCAAAGTTCTTATCCCACCCGGATGACGTAAAAGATATGGTAGAGGGATACAAAAAAATGATGAAGATATTAAACAAAGAACCTTTTTCAAAATATACCAGCAAGAACGTTCAAAGACCTGTTGATTTAAGCGACGATGCAGATATTGAGCAGGCTATTCGAGAGGAAGCAGATACGGTTTATCATCCTGTAGGAACCTGCAAGATGGGTAGCGATGATATGGCAGTTGTTGACAGTAATTTAAAAGTTTACAAGATGAAAGGTTTGAGAGTTGTGGATGCATCTATTATGCCAACTCTTGTCGGCGGTAATACAAATGCCCCTACAATCATGATTGGTGAGAAGGCTTCAGATATAATTTTAAAAGAATGGAGTTAGGGTGAATCTACCTTTATTATTAGTCACTATGTTTTCAATATTTTCATTATCAGCCGCAGACGCTCTTGTGATTGACGTCCGTACTCAAAATGAATGGGATTCAGGCCACCTTGAGGGCGCACAGCATATAGAATGGCAAGATATTTTAAAGCTAACAGAGAGCATCTCAAAGGATCAAGATATCTACCTTTATTGCCAGAGCGGCAATAGGTCCGGAAAGGCTACAAAAATACTCAACGATGCTGGCTTTATTAAGGCCGTCAATGCTGGAAGTATCTTTGAGGCACGTGACTTACTTGGCTTAAAATTACTAGAGTAAGGCATTTTTTAATACACTCACAATCTACATACTTTTTATGTTTACACCGCATACATTAATGTGTATTATGTGAATCAATTAATGTTTGCACTGTAAACATTGTAATAATACCCCCCCCATAAAAAAGAGGTTTTAAATGAAAAATATACTACTAATAATTCTTGCTACAGCACTACCAGCTTTTGCTGCTGACATGAACTTTACACCTAAGGCTGATATTTCCCTTTCAGGAAAAATTGCTACTGTAAAAACTTCAAAAAAATATAGAACGGCTGAAGCTTGTCAGACACTTTGCACTTCAAGATCATCTTGTGTTGCTTTTACTGTCGATACTTCAAAAGGAAGCTGTACTTTATTAAAGAATGTAACCAAAGAAACAACTAATACAGATGCTGTCTCAGGCGTTAAAAGTTAGTATTTAATCTATTGTAAAAAAAGGCCTTTTACAGGCCTTTTTTTATATCTAAATGCTTCGTTAGTGCTTACAATAATTTTATGAAAAAATTAATCAATTTTTTTAAACAACCCAATAAGAAAAAAGTTATTTCTTTTGACGGCGGCGGTGTCCGTGCAATAGCTGGGTTGGTCTTTCTTAGAAAGCTTGAAACAGAAACAGGCATAAAGGTATTTGATACCTTTGATATGTTTATTGGAACAAGCGCAGGATCTTTTAATGCAGCATGTTTTGCATGCAATGGGCTGAGTGCTGATGAAGTTAAAAAATACTGGTCTAAAGACTACTTAGATAAGATTATGAAAAGTTCTTTTTTCTGGGACAAGGCCTCACTTATTCAAGCAAGACCAAGATATGAGAATAAGGGAAGGGTAGGCGTTTTAAATGAAATATTTGCTGATAAGTTGCTATCAGAATCCTCCAAGCCACTGGTTACACTTTGTTACGATATAGAAAAAAGAACTCATGTTATCCATAGTAGCTTTGAAACTCCAGAGATCACTTTTATTGATGCCGTTTCATCATCAAGCGCAGCTCCAATGTATTTCCCGCCTTACAAGACTCAAGGTGGATCTTGGATGATAGACGGCGGTGTTGTTACAAATAACCCTGTATTGGTTGGAGCTTCTCATGCAAAAAAATTCTTTCAAACAGATGACATAAAAATTCTTAGCATAGGAGCAGGACTTAATAAGCAGAAGATAAGCGGAGAAGACGCTGGATTGTGGGGTGGCGTAGGCTGGTTAAGAAATGACCTAATGGCAATGATGCTAGATGCGGAAATTCATGACACTCTTGCAAAAGATACCTTGGGTAAAAACTACTTAAGAATTAATTCGCCAATAGGAAAGATTAACAAAATTTTAGATGATGACTCCGAATTAAATATTGAAAAAATTCATTTAATGGGATTGGAGTGGTGGTCTGAATTTGGAGAAGAGGCTGTTGAATTTCTTAAAGATTAAAAAATTAGTGTTTTAATTAGTTTTTTTGATGTAAGATGGTTTTTTTTTATTAAATGGATATTATGAATATATATGTTGGAAACCTATCTTGGGGCATGAGCGACCAAGACCTAGAAAATCTTTTTGCTGAACACGGAACTGTTACTTCAGCTAAAATTATCACTGATAGAATGACTAATCGTTCTAGAGGTTTTGGTTTTGTTGAAATGAGTGACGGAGCTGAAGGAGCTATTCAAGCTCTTAATGATTCAGACATCGAGGGTAGAAAGTTAGTAGTTAACGAATCTAAGCCTCGTGAAGATTCAAGATAAGTAATCACTTAGTCTTATAATATACAAATTACAAAATTCATTCCCTGCATAACAGGGAATGAATTTTTGTATATTTTCTCAAAAATACACACTTTTTCTCTTTTATTTTTTATGTAAACTATTTACATAAATTTTTATCTTTATATATCAATTGACTTATTCGGTTCAGTATTGTTAAATCACGTTTGAAGTTATTTTTAAGTAGCTTCATTACTAAAAAAAGGGGAAAACAATGAATAAATTTTTATTATCACTTATGGTAATTTTGCCACTATCTACGTTTGTAATAGCTCAAGATGCCATTGAAGAAGAGGTTATTGAAGAAGTAGTTACCACTGGTATTAAATCTAGTTTAAAAGATGCTATTGAAATCAAGCGTAACAATGTAGGAGTAATGGAAGCTATTACTGCTGAAGATTTTGGTAAATTTCCAGATGGAAACTTAGCCGAATCTCTTGCTAGAGTAGCTGGTGTTGCAATTGACAGAAGTAACGTTGAGGGAGAAGGGGTTGCAGTTAGGGGTTTCGGTCCTGAGCTGAACTTAGTTACTCTTAATGGTCGTCAGATGCCTACTGTTCCAGGACAATGGGGTGGCGGTAGATCATTCAATTTTGGTGATATCGCTTCACCGGGTATATCATCAGTAGAACTTTACAAATCTACAAATAACTCATTACCTTCAGGTGGTATTGGATCAACCATTAACATGGTAACAACTAAGCCTCTAAGTATCGATGGATCTAAGTTCTCATTAAGTGTCGGATCAGTAAATGATTCAACCAGTACTCAAGACCAGACTCCTGAAGTATCAATGTTATATGCAATTAATGGCGGACATTGGGGTTTTGCTTTTTCTGGTTCTCATCAAGAAAGAAACAACAGAGAAGAAGGAACTAGAGAGTCTAACTGGTTAATACCATCAAGAATGGCAGCAATAGAAGGCTATAACAGAACTGCTACTCAAACTAATGTTACTGATAATAACTCAAGAACAGACGGAGTTACTTTTTATCAAGAACCAACTGCTTATCAAATTAAAGATAATGATAGATTAAGAAAGAACGCTCAGTTAACTTTCCAACTTCAAACCAACGAAAGAAATGTAACTACCCTTGATTACACTTATTCTGGTGTTGATTTTAGTTCTAAAGGAATGATGTTTGGATCTTGGCTTGGTGGCTGGGATACTGTCGGCGGAACTATAAACTCTCACGGAGCCTACACAGATGTTGTTGTTGGTAACAGAGCTTATGACCATCAGTTAATATATGGTGATACCCAGAACGCTAATAGATCTTTTGGTATTAATCATGAATTTACAGTTAGTGACTCACTAGTTGTTAATTTTGATTTCCATGATTCTATGGCTTCTAAGAGTGGTTCAGAGTTGCCGAATGAAATGGCAATCGGAACTGCTAAAAGAGCAAACGTAACTCACACTAATGGTGGAGCTACTGGTATTAATAGCTTCTCTTATGATCAAACTTTTAATGCTTCAGACTATTACATTGGATCCCTTACATCTCACGATGCATACAAGCTAAATGAAATGGATCAAATGCAACTATCAGCTGAATGGACTAATTTAAACGGTGGTATTGTTACCTCTGTTGATTTTGGAGTTTCCCAAACAACTAGTAGATTCTCAGATACTAGAGCTGTTAACACTTCTGGACTAAATGGCCCAACTGCAGATCAGTTCGCTGATTCTCTATTTTCATCAACTAGCCTTGACGGATTCATGGATGCATTTGGTACTCCTCTAGGAACATCATACTATTTTGACGTTGATAAAGAGGCAGCAGTTGCAGCATTCATATCAGCTGGTGGAAGCGCCGATGCAGGAGCTAACGATTCAAACGAAAGAATAGCTGAAGATTTAGACTCTGCTTTTATTCAAGTTAAGATGGAAACTGAGTACCTTGGAAAACCATTAAACATTATTGCTGGTGTTAGATACGAAGAGTCTAGTACTGTGGCAACAAGTTTAGAGGCAAGACCAGATACAATTAGACTAGACTTTATAAGCGGAGTTCAGTTCCTAGCTTCAGGCGGCATCATTGATGCTCCTAGAGGCGGTTCAACTGAAGACGTGCTTCCAAGTATAGCTATGTCATACGCTCTAAGTGATAATGAAGTTTTAAGATTCTCTGCAAGTAAGACTATCGCAAGACCAAGCCTTCAAGATAAAAGATCTCAGCTTTCATATGGCAATGCTGATTTCTGGAATCCTACAGCTTCAGGCGGAAACCCAGACCTTCAGTCATTAAAATCTAATAATTATGATTTAGCTTATGAAAACTACTACGCAGAAGGAAGTTATATAGCAGCTAACTATTTCTATAAAGAAATATCAGACTTTGTTGGAAGCTCAAGTACAACAGGAAGTGTAAATGGAATAACTAACCCTGCATACGGAGATAACGTTGCAGCAGCTAGAGATTGTACTAACGATTGGATAGCAGCAGGAAGACCTG
>CAWUWW010000002.1:0-14622 GCA_963926355.1 uncultured SAR86 cluster bacterium
CATCAAGATTTATAATCTGATCCTGAGTCAGTCCCGACTTCTCAATACTTTTAGTAGATACCAATATCGATTCTTTAACTAAATTTTTATCAACCTCAACTTCCTGAGCTACTAACGGAGAGGGAAGCATAGAGATAGAAATCACCAAGGGTAAGTATATATATTTCATAAAAGCTATTTTAAAAGAAAAAGGAGGCTAATGCCTCCTTTTTATGTTAATAAATTCCTAGAATCTTAATGAATAATTAAGGAAGACTTGTGGTCCAAATCTAGGATACTGAAATGTATTAAAACCATAAGGATAGAAAGAACTACCTTGGTCATAAGAAACATCAGTATCAGGAATTGCATCAAATATATTTGTTACTTGTAAAGAAACAGATGATTCCTGTGTTATGGAATAACCGACGGATACGTTAGTATCAAAATACGGGCTAACAGTACTGCCGTCAAGACCTTCCATGTGCCCTACTCTTAAAGTAGAAGTGCTAGCACGCCAGTCTCCTCTAGACCAACCAAATTGAATCGATTGTCTTGATCTTGGTATATATGAACTATTCATATAGCTTACCAAAGGATCGCCAATGTCCTCAGCATACTTAAGATCAATCTGATTAGTGCTATCAACTGATACATAGAAATCACCAGCTGCGTCTGTTACCCAGCTATATGAAACTGATGTATCAACCCCTAAGAATTCTTGACCAGCAATATTCACAGGAGTTTCATAGATTTTACTAATAGAGCCTTCTGCTAAAAGATTAGCAGTTGTTTCAGAATTAAAGTCTTTACCGCCTCTAACAATGCTAGCTAAAACCTGAGCACAATATGAACCAGGGTAGTCAACGAAACCAGATAATGTTGCGCCAGCTGCTCTAGCTCGACAAACTGCTTCGTCACGTACAATTGCATTAGTGCTTTTAGTTGAAACAATATCGCCAAGTTTGATATGAAATGCATCTAAAGTAAATGCAAGTCTATCAACTGGCTCCCAAACAAATCCCATTGAGAAAGAGTCTCCCTCTTCTTCTTTTAGATTAAGGTTACCTGTTGTAACACCGTCGATATTGATAATTGAATATGCACCCGTAGTAGTACAACCTACACCAGTCTCACCAAATACCTCTGGCTCTGAGTTATAACACTGCCAATAATCATATTCGCTTGTGTAATATCTTCTTTCGCCTACAAATGAGTAAGGTAGATCAGGAGCTTTGAATGATTCTGACCATGATCCTCTCATTAAGAATGAATCACTAGGTCTCCACTCGAAAGACGCTCCCATTGTTCTTCTATCAACATTAACTTTAGAGCTATCATACTCATCCTGTCTTGTTGACAGGTTAACTGATAATTTTTCAGTTACTGGAATAGAGAGTTCAACACCGAAAGCTGTTCTGTCTCTTTCACCGCCGCCATCAACTCCACCAATACCCCAAAGTAAACCATCTTTATTGGCCTGACTAAGTTGAACGTCATAACCTTTAGTTTGATGCTCAACTACAGCAGCAAAAGCAAGAGGACCATATGGTAATTGCATTAATTCACCAGTAATAGTAGCCTGGAAAAGTTCTGAGAATGCGTCTGCAGGCTCAACGTTAGGAACTCTTAATGATTCAATTTCTTCAGTTGATTGAGCATTTAGGTACCAGTCCCAGTTATAGCAATTTGGTTGATTATAATAAGCAGCATAATCATAAACACCAGAAGATCCATAGTAGTTTGAAATACTAGTTGAATAATCAGTAACCTCTCCATTTGAAAGATCTCCATCGAGTAAATCTGCTGAATCTAGTACACATTGGTTACCAGCTCCATCTACTCCACCTATATTGTGTATTTTATCGTATAACTTTGATGCTAAGAAATTTCTTCCTGTAGATACAACGTCATATACATTGTCTGTATATGAGACATCCCACTCAAAACCATTGGAAAGTATGCCACGTAAACCAATATCTATTGTTGATGTTTCTTCTTCGTAACTAGTTCCTCTGACTGCATTAGAAAATATTTTTTGAATTCTAAAATCCATCATTGCTGCAGTAGCGCCTGCATTTGGTTGACCTACTGGAACTACATGGTTTTGCGTATAAGCACCACCATATTGCTGAGGTCCTGCGACCCAAGCAAAGGGAGTAAATAAGTTATCTAAAGTGCCTTCTGTATCAGTTTGAAGATGCATTATTTTTGCATATACTTCAATTTTATCAGTAAGCTCATAAGTTCCTGATAGATATACTGAAGCTCTTTGTCTTGAATTTGTTAATGTACCGTTAGAGCTCGAGTCAAATCCACAGTATGAACCGTAGTATGTTGGGACATATGCAGTATGTTGTTCTTGAGTAGCTAAACTATAACCCGGGTCAGCACCCTCACAAGTTCCAGCAAAATCTTGTCCAGTACTAAAGTCAACTAAAGTTCCAAGAGTATCTCCGCCTGGGTGTAAATGAAGTCCATAGTAAATTGAATCTCTAATTAAAAGACCTCTTGATGGTATAGGTACTGCTCTACTGCTATCTAAAAATGAGTCATGCTCACTTCTACTTTGAATAGGTATTGGTTGTTCATCACGAAATTCAAGTGCATAAGTATATGAAAGCTTATCAGTGAAGCCACCACCAGCAAATTCAATATTAATAGATTCTCCACCAGTTCCGGATCCAATACCACCACCTGCTTGAACTCTTAAAGATTTATCTTCTAATCCATCAACAAGAATAATATTAACAACCCCGGCTACAGCATCTGAACCATAAATCGAAGATGCTCCTGAGGTTAATATTTCAATTCTATCAACAGCTGCTAAAGGGATTGCTGCATAGTTAAAAGATGCAGACTCTCCGTTATAAGGAAATGGATAATCAGCTGTTCTTTTACCGTTAACAAGAACAAGAGTTCTTCCAGGTCCAAAGTCTCTTAAATTAATAGACTGTAAAGATCCATTAAAACCAGCTTGGAAATTTTCACCATTAACACTACCAGTGTTTTGAGTCAGGTTGCTTACCGCATCATATACAGTTTGGAAACCTTGAGCTTCAATATCTGATCTTGTAATAGTTATTAAAGGAGTGGCTCCCTCAATATCAGTTCTTTTAATTCTAGAACCTGTAACACTAACTCTTCCAAGCTCTTGAACATCATCATCTGATGAAGAAGAGCTGCTCGAAGCAACTTGTGTTTCTGCAACAACTTCTTCGGTAGATGCTGCAACAGTATCAGTAGAAGTTTGAGCAACGTCGGATGAAGAAACGACTTCACCTGGGTTGTCAGCAAACAATATACCGAATGATAAAAAGCCCGTTAATAGTAATAAATTCTTGTTTAACATAATAAATCCCCTTTATTAAATGTTTAATTATTTTTATAGTGAGTTATGACTAGGGTTACATTTCATTGAAATAATCCCCTATGAACATATTCAGCTACATGAAATATACCCCTATGAAGATTTATTGTAAATACTTTGAAGTTTTTAATTATGCAAAGGTAATAACCCTATTTTTGTGAAACTATTAATTTTTAATTTCAAGTAAAGGAAACTTGACATTTATTTATTGGAATATATATTTAATAGTTCAATAAATTCAAGTAAGTAAAAAATGCCAAAAGTATTAAAAAACCTGTTTACATTAAATTTCATATTTATCTTTAGCTACCTATCCCCATCCTTATATGCAGATGGTCATGATCAAATGATTCCAATTGAAAAGCTTGTTTGTTATGGCCAAGGTGGCAACACACAACTATCCCCTTCGGGTAATTTTCTTGCAGCTATGATTTCAGTTGATAAGAATGTTTGCGATATAAAAGATGAAACTGATCAGGAGTCTGCTAAGACGGATATGGTTTTAGTGATAACAGACTTAAGTACTATGGAGCCTAAGATAATATCAGGCACAACACCTGGATCTGCTGTGAGCAGTTTTGCTTGGCTTAATGAAAAAACTTTACTAGTTTCTAGAGATGGACGAAGTAGTTTAGATTCAGCCAGTCTTTATACAATAGACAGGGATGGTAAAAATACCACTCTTTTGATAAAAGCGAAGCAGTTCAAAAATAAACCAGGGCTTACCTATCCAGCACTTTATGCAACATACCCAAAATATCCGAACAAAATAATGATTAGTGTTAATAGAAATAGTAACTATAGAATTTTTAGGGACTTGTTCTGGCTTGACTTAAAAACTAAACAACTGGAGTTGGTCGCAAGAGTTCCTTTAATTGACAATGAAGGCTTTGGGGGATGGACAGTTGATTGGGATGGAGTTGCTAGAGGCTTCAGCACCTATGTAGACGAGGGTGAGGATATGGGCTTAGTTCGTAATTTCTATGAATACAATCAAGATGGTAGTTATGAAAAACTAATTAGTTGTAGACATCAAGAGGCATGTTTCTCACCTTTAGAGTTTGATATAGATAATAAAACGATATTAGGCGTTGGTCAGGCTGTCCAACAAGATGGTTCAATTCTAAATGAAACAGATACAAATGCCTTATGGGGATTTGATATGGAGACTAAACAATATACAGAAATGATATATCACGATCCAGATTTTGATATATCTAGTCCTCTTCAAGGCGAGAACAGTATGAGTTTATGGTTCGAGCCTGATGGATCTGATTTGTATGGTTTTTCATATGAAGGTGAAAGAACAAATAATATTTTTTTTAACAATCATTTTGCATCAGTTCAAAAATCTTTAGAGGGTGCTTTTCCTGGTTACGAGATCCGTCTAAGGGATTGGTCTGAAGACTTAACAAAGTTTCTATTGAGCTCATCAAATGAAATGGATCCTGGTTCTCTGTATTTGTTTGATACTTCAAAAGGAAGCTTGGCTTTAATTAACTCCTATGCTCCGTGGATAAAAGACTACAAATTAGCTAAAACAGAACCATTTACATATACAGCTAGAGATGGTCTTAAGCTTCATGGATATATAACCCTGCCTGCTGATTACAAAGAAGGCTCAAAAATCCCATTTATTTTACACCCTCATGGGGGCCCAAATGCTAGAGACTATATTGGATATAGCCCAGAGGTTCAATTTTATGCATCAAGAGGTTACGGCGTTATTCAAGCCAACTATAGAGGCTCAACAGGCCATGGAAGAAAAGAGATGATTCTTGCAAACCATGAAATGGGGAAAACAATGCAAACAGATAAATATGATGCGCTATTCTGGGCCCGAGACATGGGCTACGTTGATATGGATAAGGTATGTTTCTCAGGAGCAAGTTACGGTGGCTATGCAGCAATGCATGCTGCAACAAAAATGCCTGGGATGTTTAAATGCATTATTAGTTATGTAGGGCTTTATGACTTAACTAGTAAAGATTTAAGAGGCCTTCAGTGGAGTGAAATCGGACAACAAATGGAATGGATTGAGAAAGGCGACCCTGACCTTCCTAAAGACTATAAAAATCTTTATGACAATAGTCCAATGTTTTTTGTTGAAAATATTACAGACCCTGTATTAATAATAACTGGGAGGCGAGACCCTAACGTAAGGTTCCAAGAAACAGTAGATATGGTTAATGAATTAAAAAAATATAATGTTGAGCATGAATATATTATTAAAGGAGATGAAGGTCACGGATTTAGAAAAGAAACTGCAAGACTAGAGCTTTACAAAGCTTATGAGAAATTCTTAGCCAAACACTTAGATTAAAAGCTAGCTATATTGGTTTGTTTTTGGCCTAAAATTAAGGAATGCACGTCATGCGTTCCTTCGTAGGTATTAACAGCTTCCAAGTTCATACAATGTCTTATCACATGATATTCATCGCTAATACCATTTCCACCATGGATATCTCTAGACTCTCTAGCAATATCTAATCCTTTCTGGCAATTGTTTCTTTTAATCAATGAAATCATTTCCGGTTTCATCTTATTATCATCTATAAGTCTCCCAACTCTTAAGGCACTTTGAAGCCCAAGCGCAATCTCTGTTTGCATATCTGCTAATTTCATTTGTATTAATTGCTTTGCAGCAAGAGGTTTGCCGAACTGTATTCGATTTAAAGAGTATTCCAAGGATGCATTCCAGCAGAACTCAGCAGCCCCCATTGAACCCCAAGCTATTCCATACCTTGCCATGTTTAAACAAGAGAAGGGACCTTTAAAACTCTGAACTTCTGGTAATAACTTATCCTCAGATACGAAAACTTCATCTAAAAATATTTGACCGGTGATTGAAGCTCTTAAGGAGAATTTACCCTCAATCTTAGGAGTCTCCAGTCCTTTAGCACCCCTATCAACTATAAACCCTCTTAATATACCCTGCTCATCTTTGGCCCATATTATTAAAACATCTGCAATAGGTGAGTTGGTAATCCAAGTCTTAGAGCCGTTTAAGATATAGCCGCCCTCTACTTTTTTAGATACTGTCTTCATTGATCCAGGGTCAGAACCTGCATCAGGCTCAGTTAAGCCAAAACAGCCAACCAGGTTACCCTTTGCCATTTCAGGTAAATAAAAGTTCTTTTGATCTTCTGTTCCAAATTTATGAATAGCATGCATAGCTAAAGATGTTTGCACACTAAATGCTGACCTGTAACTAGAGTCAACTCTTTCAATCTCTCTGGCTATCAAGCCATAAGAAACATAACTAACTCCTGCACAACCATAACCCTCAATAGGAGCGCCAAGGAATCCTAAACTTCCCATCTCTTTATAAATATTTTTATCAAAAATTTCATTTCTATTATCAAGTAAAATTCTTGGCATCAACTCAGATTGGCAATAATCTCTTGCAGATTTTTGAATAATAATTTCTTCTTCTGATAATTGATTATCAAAAAGTAGGATATCTGGGATGTTCATAAGTTATATTCTCTCCACTCTAATAATACCAAACCTGGGAGAGGAAAAGGTAATAGAGTCTTTGTTTAATATATCAGAAACAATCGTGATCATTCGAACACTATTTCCACATATTATTATTAAAGGTATTTCATATTGGTATTGGTAAATAAAATCAAGAATCATATCTGAAACATCAGCATGTCTCTCACCGTGGAGATCAAGATGCGTAATACCCCTTTCTTGAAAAACAATCATGAACTATTATTACTCAATAAACTCTAATTTAAAAAGATAATGGCAAAACTTCATTTTTTTTACTCAACAATGAACGCAGGTAAATCTACCTCTTTACTTCAGTCAAATCATAATTACCTAGAGACTGATTTAGAAACTATGATTTTTTTGCCAAAAGAAATTGAAGCAACTTCAAATGGGAAGATTGTTTCACGCATAGGCTTGGAGGCTGAAGCTATTATTTTTAATGGTGAATTTAATTTTTTAACATATGTTAATAAGAATAAGACGCCGAAGCTAAGCTGCATACTTGTTGATGAATCTCAATTCCTAACAAAACTACAAGTTCAACAACTTGGAAAAATAGCTGACAATATGAACTTCCCAGTCATGTGCTATGGAATTAGAACGGATTTTAGAGGTGAGTTATTTGAAGGTAGTTCTGCGCTTCTTGGACTGGCAGATAACTTAATTGAATTAAAAACAATTTGCTCAACATGCGCCCGAAAGGCAACCATGGTTGTTAGACTAGACTCACTTGGCAATGTTCTTACAGAAGGATCTAAAATTAAAATTGGTGGTAATGATATATATAAAGTAGTTTGCAGGAAGCATTTTAGAAAACTTACTAAATTAATTTAGTTTCAAATATATATAAATACAACTACCATCTACAACAGATCAATTAATAAATAATTTAAATATGGAATATACAAATACACAGTGGTTATTAGATAAAAGACCTAAAGGCATGCCTGAGGATAACTGCTGGAAAATAAATAAAGAAGTCATAACCTCGCTTGATAAAAATGAAATTTTAATTGAGGTTAAATACCTTTCGATTGATCCCTACATGAGAGGAAGAATGAATGATTCTGCATCCTATGCTGCTCCCGCAAAACTTGGCGATCCTATGACTGGAGAGACTGTTGGGATAGTTGTCGAAAGTAATTCAAATTTATACCAAATAGGCGATAAAGTCTGCGCTCATAAAGGATGGCAAACACATGTAAAAGTAAAAGACACAGAGCCTTCTCTTTTCAAGGTTACTAATTTAGATATACCTTTATCATGTTATCTGGGTACAGTTGGGATGCCAGGAAGAACTGCGTATTTTGGTCTTAATAAAGTAGGTAAGCCTTTATCAGGAGAAACGGTTGTAGTATCTGCTGCCTCTGGTGCTGTGGGAACGGTTGTTGGTCAATTAGCAAAATTACAAGGATGTCATGTTGTTGGAATAGCTGGCGGGAATGAAAAATGCTCTTATGTGAAAGATGTTTTAGGATTCGATGACTGTATTGATTACAAAGCCGGCAATTTAATGGATGACCTTAAAAATGCATGCCCTAAAGGTATTGATATTTATTTCGAAAATGTTGGTGGCGATGTCACTAAAGCTGTTGCCCCTCTTTTAAATACCGGCGCACGTGTTCCTATATGTGGATTCATATCTCAATATAATGCTGAGGATATGTTCAGTGTTGAAACTCCTTTTGATGTCCTAGGGGCGCTTGATCCAAAACCTAAACATAGATTTTTTGTTAACACTGAATGGATGAATGAATGGAGGGACATAACAGATAAGTTATGCAATCTAATTTCAGAAGATAAATTGCATTACAGAGAAACTATTACAGAAGGTTTTGAAAATGCACCGCAAGCTCTTAGAGATGTATTAACGGGTAAGAATTTTGGCAAGCAGATTATAAAAATATAGATTAAGGAAGGTTTATATGTCCCTTCATATACAAGACTGCTTTACCTCCTATATAAACTCTATCACTAGCATCCTCACAACTTAGCAAGCCACCCCTTTTAGATACTTGTTTTGCTCTAAGCTTTTTCTTATTAAGTCTTTTTGACCAGTATGGTATTAATGTTGTATGAGCTGAGCCTGTAACTGGGTCTTCATTAACACCTGTCAAAGGAAAAAAGCATCTAGAAACAAAATCAAACTCACTACTTGGCGCTGTAACTATCATTCCCCTAAGTGGGATTTCTTTAAGTAAGTTAAAGTCTGGCTTTAAGTTCACTATGTCTAGTTCATTATCAAGAATGACTAAAAGATCATCCCTGCCTTTAAATATTTCAATTGGTTCAACACTTCCGAGAATATTTGAAATAATATCCTTATATTTATCGTCCTTTTGAATATTATCTTTTGGGAAGTTTAGAAATAAATAGTCTGCTTTTTGTGTAACTTTTAATGCTCCATTTTTCAATGAATGGACTTCAAACTCTAAAGCCTCTGGCTCTATGTAATTAAAATAGATAAATGCAGCTGCTAATGTTGCATGACCGCATAAATCAATCTCACAAGATGGAGAAAACCATCTAATAAAATATTTGTTATTCTCTGATCTTATAAATACTGTTTCTGATAAGTTATTTTCAGATGCAATTAACTGCATTAATAATGGATCGTTTATGTCTGAAAAGATAACAGCAGCAGGATTCCCTGAAAATAGAGAATCAGTAAAGGCATCAACATAATAAATTGGAGTATTCATATCAAGTCAAGCTAGCACATCATCTCATGTTCAAACTCTAGAGTTGAATGAGAAATTCCATAATTATCTAGTAAACTTTTTTTGATAATTCTTTTAGTATTTTCCATTTCATTAAAATCTTTTAGGCCCACCACGACATGTGCCTCTAAAGCTATCGTTGATTCATCTAAAGACCAAATATGCATATGATGAACATCTTCAACGAAATCAATTTTTGATAGAGTTATTTTAATAGCTTCTAAATCTATATCATCAGGTACGCCCTCCATTAGAAGGTGAATTACTCTAGGAAGCATCGCAAAAGCTTGATATAAAATAAATAAAGCAAGCATTCCAGTTAATAGAGTGTCTACCCAATACCATTGATAAAGAATGATTAATACACCTGCAACAATAACTGCCAGAGATGCCATGGCATCAGACAAGTTATGAAGAAAAGCTGCACGCATGTTCATATTATTTTTTGATAAACTAAATGTAATCAATGCAGTAATAAAATCTACTATTAACGCAATACCTGCAACGATAACAATAATCCACCCAGAAATTTCTACAGGCTCAAAGAACCTCCATGTAGCTTCGTATAAGAGGTAAAAACTTATAACAACTAGTATTACTAAATTTATAAGAGCCGCTATAACTTCAGCTCTTTTATAACCAAATGTTTTTGAATTGTCAGCAGGTCTTCTACTTATCTTTCTAGCAATAATTGCAATACCCAGTGACGCCGCATCACTTAAGTTGTGAAGAGCATCAGCTATTAATGAAAGACTCCCTGATAATATTCCACCAATAACCTGAAAAACTGTTAGTAAAGAGTTAATAGTAACTGCCACCATTAAAGTAAAATCACTATCCTCTGGTGAATGATGGTTGTGGTTGTGGTTATGTGAATGTGCCATATATAATCTCATTATAATATTAATTAATTATGCAGGACAACAAATGAATCTAAATGTAGGCTGGGAAGAATGGGTGAGCTTACCCGAACTAGGGTTACCTTCACTTGTATCTAAAACAGATACTGGCGCGGCAACTTCTGCATTGCATGCTTTTAATATACAACCATTTGGATCAAAAACTAGGCCCAAGGTAAGGTTCGGGATTAATCCTATTGAGGATAACAATCAATTTGCTATATATTGCTCTGCAAATGTTTCTGATGTTAGAACGGTCACCTCTTCCAATGGCATATCTGAACTTAGATATGTAATAGAAACTGAGTTAGTTATAGGGGATGTAAAAAAGAAAATAGAAATTACTCTCACTAATAGAGAGAATATGAAATATAAAATGATTTTAGGAAGAAGCGCCTTAGATGGCTTCACTGTTCAGCCTGAAAAAAGTTTTGAGCAAGGGCTTTTGTCCTACGATTTATATAAAAATATAAAAAAACAAGTGCCCGCAAGAAGAAGTTTAAGAATAGCTATTCTAACCTTAGAGCCAAATAACTATTCAACAAAAAGACTCGTTGAGGCAGCTGAGGCAAGAGATCATGTATGCGAACTAATAAATACAAGACGGTGTTATTTAAATATTCAAAGTCATAAACCTGAGGTTCACTATGAAGGTGAAGCACTTCCTCATTACGATGCGATTATCCCAAGAATAGGAAGTTCCATTACCTTTTATGGCATGGCAGTGGTTAGGCAATTCCAGGCCATGGGTACCTACTGTCTAAACTCGTCCTCTTCGATTGGCTTATCTCGAGATAAGCTAGCAGCACATCAAACGCTTGTAAGTCACAGAATACCTATGCCAAACACAGCCTTTGCAAACTCTCCTCATGATACAGAGAGCTTGATAGACCTAGCGAGTGGAGCTCCTTTGGTATTAAAGTTACTTGAGAGCACTCAAGGGAAAGGTGTTCTTTTAGCAGAGTCTAGAAAAGCAGCCGCGGGCGTAATAAGCGCATTCCAAAAACTTAATGCTCCATTTATAGTTCAAGAATTTGTTAAAGAGGCAAGTGGAAGCGATATCAGATGCTTGGTTATAGGAAATAAGGTTGTTGCATCCATGATGAGGACTGCTGGAGATGAAGATTTTAGAGCCAATCTTCATGCAGGAGGCACTGCCAAAAAAATAATAATAACCAAAGAAGAAAGAAAAGTATCGATTCAAGCAACTGAAGCACTTGGTTTAAGTTTTGCAGGTGTTGATATTATTAGAACGGATACAGGGCCTAAAGTTCTAGAGGTCAATAGCTCCCCAGGTCTTCAAGGTATTGAGAAAGTAAGTAAGAAAGATATTGCTGGATTGATAATTAAGCATCTTGAGATAAAGGCTGGAATTATAAAACCTTAAACTAAAGACTATTGAGCTGTTGTTTCTAAGGCTCGATAGTCTTTAATATTTAGATTACCCACAAGGAGTATAAAAGTTTAAATATTTTTAAGCTTTTATATTATGCATTGTGCAAATTTTATTACCTGATGGATCTTTTAGGTATCCCAAATAGGCCTTCATTCCACCGCCATCTCTAACTCCAGGAGGGTCTTCACATGTAACTCCACCATTTTGCTCGCCTACCTTGTGCCACTCATCTATAGTTTCTGTATCTTTTGCCTTAAATCCGATAGTTGCACCATTACCATGAGATGCATTATTACCATCTAATGGTTCAGTTATTAAGAAAGTACCGCCGTCTAAAAAATACATATATCTAACAACTCCGCCATGACCTATGTGCTTAAATCCAGGCTTGGCTCCTAAAACACCTAAGGTCGCATCATAAAACTTCTTTGATGCCTCGATATCAGTAGCTCCCAACATTACATGATTAAACATTATTTATATCTCCTTATTGTATATGGGGCAATTGGTCAAAAAATTAAACCAATTAACTCCCTAGATACAATGATTAAATCATGACTTTGTTTATTAGTCATCATAAAGCTCGGAATTTAACTATGTTAGATATTATTGTTGAGTAACATATTATTTAAAATACTAAAGTATTGGTCTTTATATATTCAACGGCCTGCCTAACCGTTAATATCTTTACAGCATCATCATCGATTATTTCAAGGTCAAACTCTTCTTCTATAGCCATAACTAGTTCTACTGTATCAAGCGAATCGCCGCCTAGGTCATCAATAAATGATGAATTATTTTCTATTAGATTAAGAGATTTACTAAATTGATGGCTAACAATTTTCTTAACCCTATCTTCTATATTCATAATAATTCCAATAAATATTAACTATATTTAGCACTTTAGTTTTTAAACCATTTGTAAGGATCATTGCCGGCAATTTTGAAATATATAATCATATTAACCATATGAGTTACTAATAAGATTAAGGATAAACTTAGTGCCCATAAGATTTCTCTAAAGTGCAGGTGGGCTTCGATACGATATAAAATAATACCGATTGTTAATGTCCACAGGGACATAATTGTAAATGCTTTAAAATTTTTCATTTTTTTCTCTTTGTTATTTGTTTAAATTAATTTCTACTTCTATATCTGATTTAAGCTCGGATTGGCAAGCCAGAACATAGCCCTCATTTATCTCATCTGGACTTAATACATATCCAAAATCAATTTGAGCTTTTATACCACCTGATAAAACTTTACATTTACAGGTACCGCAACTGCCAACTTTACATTTATAAGGCCAATCAATACCTGCATTTAGAGCTGAATTTAATAAAGTATTTCCTCTATTAATTATTAAAATTGTATGCTCTGCGTGAGGGTTAATTAAAGCTTGTCTATCTTTAGGCTTATTAAATAAATTAAACATATTTATTAACTTAGAATTCCCAACGCTTTAAACTTGTTAGAAACTTCTACCTCATCTTCAGTTGCATGATTGCTGTCCCAGTCTTCTAAAAGATTTTTAACATAAGATCTAAATAGAGCAGGTATTAAAGTCAAAACAAATAAAGAAAAATATCCTATTCCATAATTTGGTGCGCCAACATCGTCAAGCTCCCAAAAATAAGTCTCTCCCCTTACATGATGATCTCCCTGCCTTCCTATTTCAATAAAAAACCAACTAGTAAATACATTGTCATTATCCCAAGAATGCCTGTGCCCTACAGGAGTTCCTGATTTTCTAATTAATCCGTAATGGCCCATAAAATTTAAAGCTTCTAGTAAAAAGTTTGAAATACTCCAAACTCCTATTAATGCAACTAAGCCCAGCAATCCCCCTGACCATATAAATAAAAAAATTGAAGGCAAGCTATATAGATAACCAATAATCCATTTATTATGGAAACTTAAAACTGATTTACCTTGTTTCGTTAACTTATTTTTTTCAAGATCGTAAGAGTATTTTGACTGTCCAGCATGAGACAACCATGTATGCAGATAAACATTTCTACCTCTTGGGGCTGTTGCAGGATCATCTTCATGTCCTAAATCTAAATGATGATTGTAAACATGTGCATATGTGAAATGAGAGGCACCACTCAGTGCCATAATTAATCTTGAAACAAAAAAACCTTCTTTCTTATTATGTGAAAGTTCATGTCCATATATTATCCCCAGTCCAGCCCACAACCCAGTTGATAGCGTTGCTCCTATTAAGTTTAAGAAACTAATCCCGGACTCATAGGCAATTCCTAGAAATATTAACTCTTCTATTGTTGATCCTGAGGTAAATTGATATAGCCTTATTGCCAAAGCAACTTGAAGCAGAATAAATACTGGCAACATGATGTACATAACCACATATTGGAATTCTTTTATACCAAATGAATTTCCATTAGTATCTTTTTCAGCTCTAAGGTGTATATCCCTAGTTACAGTATCTATGAGTGTATAAATACCAAATAAAATTACTCCTATCCAAGAAAATACATTTCCTTGAAAGATTCCAAAAATTGTTACCAGGGATGAAAAAGGCACAATTAAATAACGCGCGTTCACAAAAAGTCTCATAAGAACTCCTATGTTAAAAATTAAATCCCTGGGTGAAAATATTTTCTCCGTTTTAGCTCATTATTTTAAATCGCGGCAATAGGACCAAATTACGATCTGAGAATCTTATATAATAATATGAAAAAAAACAATAACTAATTTTCTTAATTTTTTAGTTATAAGAGAATGGTGGAGCTA
>CAWUWW010000003.1:0-116969 GCA_963926355.1 uncultured SAR86 cluster bacterium
GAACCACCGACCTCACCCTTATCAGGGGTGCGCTCTAACCAAGCTGAGCTACAGACCCGTATTTCAACTGAAAGGCATTTTACAGCCTAAATTAAAAAGATAAAAGAGGTATGGGTATTCTTATTTATGATTGGCTTTTTAAAGACTTATATAAACTGTAATAAATATAGCCCCAAGGGATCGCAATAATATATTCAACGAAGCCTAAGGCTATAAACTGGGCCAGACCAAAAGCTAAAAGTGATTGAACTATAGACGCGGCTAACAAGGTTATAAGAAAAAATAATAAGGTTAGTCCAAATAATATTCCGCCATGTTCATCTGTCATTTCCCATGATAGTTTTAAAGAATCGTTGATTCCTTTATTCTCCAGCATTATTAAAGAAGGAAATAACGAAAGTCTTCCAGCTATATAAAAGGCAGGAAGAATTAAAAGTAAGGCACTAAAAAATACAGCTATTGAGCATAAAAGGTAGGCTCCAAGTATAGGGAAGAATTTTTTAAGTCCCATAGATAAAGCAGACAAGGGTTCAATATCAACGTTATTTTCTTTCGCATCATAGGCAACATATAAACCTCCGATAAAAGACATACTCAAAATCATTCCTAAAATTCCGACAGTCCCGATTACGGCAGTATTGTCCTTAATAAAAATTAAGAGATCTTCTGGCTGAGTAACATTCTGCATAGGAGAAATAAGATAAGCCGTAGCTACCTCAACTGTCATTACAGGAGCTACAAGTAGAAGAAAAAATTGCCAGTTGTTAAGTGCAAAAACCCAAGCATGTTTAAATTGATTCATTGAATGATTGTAAAGTATTATGGAATCTATGCATAAAAAAAAATTAAGTCCTTTATTGTTAATAGCTTTTATTATTATAGCTACTAGCTGCTCACCTCAAATACAAAATATGGATTACCCTGAATCAAAGAAAGTAGAATTTACTGAAAATGTTCATGGCTATGAAATTGAAGATTCTTATAGATGGCTAGAAGATTTTACAAGTGAAGAATCTGAGGACTGGGTTAAGAGACAAAATGCCTTTACTAATCAATTTATAGATAAAAATAAATTTCAGAAATCTATAGCTAAGGATTTAAAAAAGATATGGGGGAATGAATCTATAAGCACTCCTTATAAAGTTAAGGAAAAAACTTTTTATTCTTTTAATGATGGTTCATGGCAGCAAAGCAAGTTAATGGTCAAAGATTGTGATGACTGCAAGGAAAGGGTCTTATTAGATCCTAACAATCTATCCAAAGATGGAACTATCTCACTGGGTGGAATAAGCGTAAGTAATAACGCAGAGTTATTGGCTTACTCTATTTCTGACGGTGGATCAGACTGGAGGTCCTGGAGGGTTCTTGATATAAGTTCAGGTGAAGTGCTTGAAGATAATATTGAATGGGCAAAATTCTCCAATGCAACATGGGAGAATGATGATTCTGGTTTTTACTATCAAAAGTATGAAGAGCCAAAAGATGAGCTTTTAAAAGAGCTCAATGCTAGTCCTGAGCTTATGTTTCACAAGATAGGCACTGAACAATCACAAGATCTTATTATTTATGAAAATTCTAATGAGCCACGATGGGGTTGGGGCATTACTGTTGTTGAAGATTCTAAAATAAAATTTCTTTCCATATCAGAGGGGACTGATGAGCGAAATAGGCTCTATGTTCAACTTGAACCAGGAGAGGCTTTTATCCCGTTAATTGATGAGCTAATAGGAACTTATGAGTTCTTGGGAAACAAAGACAATATATTTTGGTTCTATACAACTGAAGGGGCTATCAATGGCAAAGTTGCTTCACTAGAAATAAAAAATGGCTCTTTTATTTGGAATGATGTTATCTCTCAAACTGATAATCCCATAAGAAGCGTTAATCTTATTAATGACTCTATCGCTATCACTTATTTAGTTGATACATTTTCAGAAGTTCAGTTTTTTTCACTTGAAGGAGAGTATAAAAATAAATTAGCTACTCGTGAAAGAGGAACTATTAGTGGTTTTTATGGCAGTCTGAAAGATACATCTACCTATTTCTCCTTTACAAACTTTATTACACCCAGAGAGATATATAAAATTGACTTAACAGACCTCTCACAGGAGTTATTTTGGAAAGAGGATTTGGAAGGATACGATTCAAATACATACGTATCAGAGTTTACATTCTATGAATCAAAGGATGGAACTCAAATACCAATTCATATTAACCATAAAAAATCTTTAATAATAAATGAAGATACTCCTGTGCTTCTTTATGGATATGGAGGTTTTAACATTTCTATACTTCCTGGTTTTAGTAAGGGTTACACAGCCTGGATGAACCAAGGCGGAGTGGTTGCTGTTGCTAATTTAAGAGGTGGTGGTGAATATGGAGATGCATGGCATGAGAGCGGGATGCTATTTAATAAACAAAATGTATTTGATGATTTTTCCTATGCTGCTAAATTTCTTCACAATACAAAAATTGGGTCTCCAGAATCAACTGCTATAGATGGAAGGTCTAACGGCGGCTTATTGGTTGGAGCAACCATGCTACAAAATCCAGAGCTATTTAAAGTTGCTATCCCTCAAGTGGGTGTTTTAGATATGCTTAGGTTTCATAAATTTACCATAGGCTGGGCATGGGAGAGTGATTACGGCTCGCCAGATAAAAAAGATGAATTTGAAAATCTTCTTTCATTTTCACCACTGCATAATATTAAAAAAGATCAATGCTACCCAACAACACTTATAACAACAGCAAGTCGTGATGACAGAGTTGTACCCTCTCATTCATTTAAATTTGCTGCCAAGCTTCAAGAATATCAAGGCTGCAATAATCCCGTTCTAATAAGAATTGAGGATAGAGCTGGGCATGGAGCAGGAACTCCAAGAGATAAACAAATTAATCAGATAGCTGAAATTTATGGGTATGCTTTATCAGTTATAGCGGGTAGTTAATTCTATTCAATATCTAATAATTCAATATCAAAAATTAAGATAGAGTTTGGTGGTATGCCTGGCCTGCCCTCATCTCCGTAAGCCATGCTTGAGTCAATATAGGCTCTCCATTTATCGCCTACTTTCATCATAGAAATAATTTTTTGACACCCAACGATTAATCCTGAGAGCTGAACGGTTAATGGCTCATTCATATCAACCGAGCTCCAAAAAACAGTTCCATCGGTTAGAGTTCCGTGAAAATGAGCTGTGATTACATTATTAAGATCAGGTGATTCAGTTAATTCATCTCCGCTTTTTATAATTGAGTATTGGAGTCCTTGCTCTACTTGATTAACACCCTCTTGAGATCCGTTTTCAATAAAAAATTTCATATTGCCTATCTGTTGTACGTTAGGGCTATCTTGGTTACAGCCTACTAGTATTAATAAAAGAGAGAATTGTAATATTTTTTTCATTAAATCGTTTTTATTTGTAGAAACTTTCTTTTGCCTACTTGGTAGATGGCATCAGAGCTTTTCTGGATTTCTAATTTTGGATCATCAACTTTTACAGAATCTATCTTTACACCGCCTTGCTTAATTAACCTCATAGCCTCTGATGTACTTGAAACCATTTCTGTATTTTTGAGTAAATTTGGTAATGCGATAGTATCGCCATCAATTTTAATTGTTAAAGATGGGATATCTTCTGGCATTTGTCCTTTTTGAAATCTTTGTAAAAAAGCTTCTTTGCATTTACCCCCCTCTCCCTCTGAATGAAATCTATCCACCAATTCTTCTGCTAAAAGAAATTTAATGTCTCGTGGGTTTGCACCCCCTTCCATTTGTTTTTTTAGACTCTTTATCTCTTTCTCCGGCATGAAACTTAAAAGCTCAAACCATCTCCACATAAGCGTATCTGAGATAGACATAATCTTGCCAAACATTTCGTTGGGCTCATCATCAATAGCAATATAGTTATTAAGGGATTTGGACATTTTATTGATGCCATCTAATCCTTCTAATATAGGAACGGTTAGAACGACTTGGGGCTCTTGATCGAATGCCCTTTGGAGCTCTCTTCCAACTAATAAATTAAATTTTTGGTCTGTACCGCCACACTCGACATCTGCCTCTAATGCTACTGAGTCATAACCCTGAACTAAGGGGTATAAAAACTCATGAATAGCTATGCTTTGGTTGGCGTTATAACGCTTATTAAAATCATCACGCTCTAACATCCTGGCAACATTATATTTTGAAGCTAACTTAATAAGACCATCAGCCCCAAGTTTATTGCACCATTCTGAATTAAATCTAACCTCGGTAAGCTCTTTCTTTAAAATTTTAAAAACTTGTTTTTCATATGTTTTTGCATTTGCTACTAGCTCTTCGGAGCTCAAAGTAGGTCTGGTTTTATTCTTTCCTGAGGGATCTCCAATTTGACCCGTAAAATCACCTATAAGAAAAATTACTTTATGACCAAGATCTTGAAAATGTCTTAACTTATTTAACAGCACTGTATGGCCAAGATGAAGGTCTGGTGCCGTAGGATCAAATCCTGCTTTTACAACCAACTGCTTCCCGGATTCTAATTTCTTTTTTAAATCAGATTCTGTAAGAACTTCATCTGTCCCACGTTTAATAATTGCCAAGGCTTCTTTCATACTACTATCATAGTGTTTTTAACTGATTAATAAAATCAGAAAGTTGCTACTTAGTGCCATAAGATTAAAATAACTGTTATGTTTTTTTCAGATAATAAATTTACAGCCGAATCATTAATTGTTCCAAAGCTTTTAGAAGATTCAGTTTTTTTAAATACTGATACCATTTCCAATAATGCAAAGCAGATAATAGATGCATGTAGAGCCAATAAAAAAGATAGAACTATGCTGGATGCTTTTCTAAGTGAGTATGGCTTAGATAACAATGAGGGCGTTGGCTTAATGTGTCTAGCGGAATCGGTTCTAAGAATCCCAGATAAAAAAACAAGAGATCTTATTATTTCTGAAAAACTCTCAGAAGGAAGGTGGATAGATCACCTTAACAAAGCCGATAGTCTTTTTGTTAATGCTTCAACATGGGGATTGTTATTAGCGGGCAAAGTAGTTGCTACACCGGCGGAATGGACCAAAAGCCCAAATAAGTTTTTAAGTTCTTTAATCTCTAAGTCTGGAGAGTTTCCTATAAGAAATGCTGTCCTTGCAGCAATGCATATACTCAGCCAAGAGTTTGTTATGGGAAGAGATTTTGACGATATTGCTAAAATCAAAGATATTGAGAGCGAAGTTTACTCATTTGACATGCTTGGTGAGGCGGCTAGAAACTCTGACCAGGCAGAGTCATATTATTTATCTTATAAAAATGCAATTGACGAGGTTGGTAAAATCAACCTTATAAAGAATAGATCCAATGGCGTTTCAATAAAAATATCGGCCCTATACCCTAGGTATGAGATGCTTAAATTGCGTGAAATAGAGCTAACATTAATACCAAGATTAATTTCATTAGTAGAATATGCCAAAGAAAAAAATGTGGATATAACTATTGATGCTGAAGAGCAAGACCGACTTGATATAAGTCTAGAGATAATAAAAAAAATAGCATATTCAGAGAAGATAAAAGACTGGTCTGGATTTGGGATTGCCCTGCAAGCTTACGGTAAAAGATCGATAGATGTTATTAACTGGCTAGAGGATTTATTAAAGAACAGAGCTCTAATGCATCTTAGACTTGTTAAAGGTGCCTATTGGGACTATGAAATAAAGCATGCTCAAATCTCAGGCTATGAAGACTACCCAGTTTTTACTAAAAAATCTTTAACTGATCTTTCATACCTTGCATGCGCAAAAAGAATATTTGAAATAGAATCTATCTACCCAAAATTTGCTACCCATAACGCTCATACCATTTCAGCCATCTGTCATTTAGGGAAAAATAAGGATTATGAATTCCAAAGATTGTTCGGGATGGGGGAATTACTCTATAAATGCTCAAAAGATATTTTGCAGCATGATAAAAAAGTTTCTATATACGCTCCCATTGGAAAATATAAAGACCTCCTGCCTTATTTAGTAAGAAGATTGCTTGAGAATGGTGCCAATAGCTCATTTATTAATAGGCTCCTAGATCCTAAAACTGATTCAAGCTCACTGGCAAGAGGCCCTCACGATAAAATAAAAGAAGAAAGGAAAGATATACCATTGCCAAAAAATATTTTTACAAACAGAAAGAACTCAAAGGGCTTAGATCTAACTCAAGCACATGAGATTGAAAAGCTAAATAAAGAGTTGAGGGTATTTAAAGATAAAAAAATTCATGCCACTTCAATTTACTTAGGTAGAAATTCAAAAAATACCACTATAAATAACATAGTCTCTATAGCAGATGATTCAATAATCGGTTCCGTTGTTTTGGATAATGTTTCTGATATTGCTAACTGTCTTGGTAAAAATCTATCTAAGGAATGGTTGTTAGAAAATGTAGGGGGGAGATCGGACACCCTAAAATCAATTGCTGATGATATTGAAAATAATCCATATGAATTGATCTATTTTTTGATGCACGAGGCTGGAAAAACTATTCATAATGCGGTGGATGAAATAAGAGAGGCTGTTGATTTTCTAAGATATTATTCTGAAGAAATTATAAAGATTCATAATAGGGATCCTATTCTTGATGGCCCTACGGGTGAAATTAATACCTTGTCATACTCTGGAAAAGGTCATTTTCTTTGCATTAGTCCTTGGAATTTTCCTGTTGCAATACTTATAGGGCAAATAAGTGCAGCCCTTGCTTGTGGAAATAGAGTGACTGTAAAGCCATCCGAGCACACATCCATTCTAGGATATCTGGTAACTAAGAAATTTCATGAACATGGAGTACCTATCGACATCTTGGAGCTCATACTAGGAGATGGGATATATGGAGATGCTCTTTCTAATATTAAATCTATTAAGGGAGTAGCTTTTACAGGTTCCCTAAATACAGCAAAAAAAATTCAATCAAATTTAAATATTAATCATAAAGAGATTATCCCGTTAATTGCAGAAACCGGAGGCGTTAATGTAATGGTGGTTGATTCAAGCGCTCTTTTAGAACAAGCAACTGATGATATTATTAGATCAGCCTTTGATAGTTCAGGGCAAAGATGTTCTGCTCTTAGGGTCTTATGCATTCAAGATGATATTTATGAAGATCTTTTGATTATGCTCAAAGGAAGTATGAAGGAACTAAAAATTGGCAATCCTCAAGACCTTGATACAGATATTGGCCCAATTATTAATGATGTTTCTTTTAACAAATTATTTGCATATATTGAAAACTGTAAAGAGAAAGATATGCAGGTATATCAATCTTCAGATACAACTTATAATAAACACATAACTCCAACTTTAATTGAAATAGATAAATTATCTAATATAGAAGAAGAGCAATTTGGCCCCATTCTTCATGTTCTAAAATTTTCTTCAAAGAAAATCAATGTCCTTATAGATAATATTAATGAGAGTGGCTTTGGTCTTACTATGGGGATTCATACAAGAATTGAATCAAGGGCAGATCTTTTTAGTCAGAGATGTAATGTAGGAAATATTTACATTAATCGAGATATGGTTGGTGCTGTTGTCGGCTCTCAGCCTTTCGGAGGAAGGGGTCTATCTGGAAGCGGTTACAAGGCTGGAGGACCAAACTACCTATTGCAGTTTATGGATGAAAAGGTAATTTCAAAAAACTCAGTAGCATTTGGTGGTAATGCTGAGCTATTAAATATTCAAAAAGACATATGATTGGGTTTAAGAGAATTCCAAAAAGATTAGTTCTAGTTACTTTTATATCTTCAATTGTATTAATTTTACTCCTCTATGCTGACGTAAAAACCTATCAGGCGCTGCCAGTTGAGGAAATACAAGTTAGCGAAGAATTCATAGCCCAGCTTTCAGAGACTCCTATAAATGCTATTCATCAAGTCAAAGACGGAGAAAGTCTTTCGGTTATTTTTGAGAATTTTAATGTCTCGTTAAATACTGCCTACAAAATATTTAGACTAGACTCCCAAAACCTTCTAACAAAGATTAAGCCAGGCGATGAGATGCGCTTTAGCTATATGGGGGATAAGTTAACCAGCATTGAGATAATGAAAGATAAATTAAACTCTCTGCTTATTACAATCTCTAATGACATATCTATAAAGAAAGTTAAAAAAAATGTTGAGCTAATAAGCTCGTTTAAAAAGGGCGTTATTGGAACTTCATTCTATGAAGCAGCTCTTGAGTCACATATACCCGATAGCGTAATAATGGATTTTGCTTATATCTTTGGATGGGATGTTGATTTTATATTTGACATTAGAGAGGGAGATAAATTCTATGTTATCTATGAAACTCCTTATTCAGATGGCGAACAGGTAGAAAATGGCGATATTGTATTTGCAAAATTTATCAATAATAAAAATACTTATTTTGCTAATAGGTTTTACAGCGAAAATGGCAAGAAGGAATATTTTGATTCCCAGGGTAATAATATGCAAAAAGCATTCCTTAAGGCGCCTTTAGACTTTGCCTATATTAGCTCGCACTTTAATCCCAATAGAATGCATCCTGTATTGCATAAAATAAGAGCTCATAATGGCGTAGATTATGCAGCTAAAAGAGGTTCTCCAGTTAGATCTACAGGAGATGGAACTATTTCTTTTGCCGGCAAGAGAAATGGATGCGGCAATGAAATTGTTATTAAGCACTCTAATGACTACACAACGAGATATTGCCATCTAGAAAAGTTTGCAAAAAATATAAATAACGGTAAAAAGGTTCGTCAAGGGGACACTATAGGCTTTGTTGGCAGTACCGGCCTTGCTACAGGCCCTCACCTGCATTATGAATTTAAAATAGGTGATACAAGAACAGATCCTATAAAAGTAAGACTTCCTTCTGCAGAACCTGTTACAAAAAAATTAAAACCAAGTTTTGATACACTGATAGAAGAAAATAAATTAATGTTAGAGAGCTTTAATAGGCTTTCGTCGTATGAAAGTGAATAAATCAATATATATAGGGGCTATGAGCGGAACAAGCCATGATGCTATTGATGTTTCGTTTATTAGTGTTGATGGAAGTATAAACCTAGAATTTTTTTATTCTTATAAATTACCCAAGTCCTTAAGGGTAAAAATAGCAAATCAAATAAGCTCCAATAACACCACACTTTCTGACTTAGGGAAGTTAAATAAAGAACTAGGGTTAGCTTTTTTAAAAGCCATTGCTACCGGCATTACTAAAAGTAAAATAAACACATCTAAAATAAAATGCATTGCCATTTCGGGCCAAACGGTTAGGCATGAAATTCAAGGAAATACTTCTTTCTCAATGCAGTTAGGGGATCCTAATATTATAGCTGCAAGAACTGGGATTCCTGTAGCCTACGATTTCAGAAATATGCATATTGCATTTGGCGGCCAAGGTGCGCCTTTAGTTCCTGAATTCCATGAAAAAATATTTTATAAAAAAAATAAACCTAGAATAATTTTGAATATAGGCGGGATCGCTAACTACACCTATCTATCAAAAAAATCTCAGCCATGGGGCACTGATTCAGGTCCTGGAAATGCCTTGATGGATGCTTATTGCGCATCAAAGCTTGGCGTTAGTTTTGATAAAAATGGTGCCAGAGCCTCAAAAGGGAAAGTAATAAATAAAGAGCTAAAGAAACTTTTAAGCAATAAATTTTTTACATTATCCTCGCCAAAATCGACTGGAAAAGAATTATTTAATTTTCAGTTTATATCTAAAGAACTTCTCAAGCATACCGATGAAGATGTTTTAGCAACATTGTCAGAATTTACTGCAAAATCAATATCGGATGCCATTTCTAAAAATAAACATTCAGATTCTCAGATTATAGTTTGTGGTGGTGGCTCTAAAAATACGAATCTTATTAATAGAATTAGAGCTCACCATAAAAATGAACTTTTACTGTCGGAAGAGCTTGGTTTTGACTCTCAAGCAATAGAGTCAATGGCCTTTGCTTGGCTTGGCTTTAAACGAGTAAATAAGAAAGCATCTTCGATACAACTAGGTGCTAAGAAATATACTAAAGGCCTTTTAGGATCGGTTGCTAGATCTAAACCGTAAAAGACTCTCCACATCCACAGGTTGTTTTTGCATTAGGGTTGTTGATCACAAATTTTGCCCCTGAGAGGTCTTCAACATAATCAACTGTTGACCCATATAAATATGGATATGACATTGAATCTACCAAGAGAGTAAACTCATTAAAGTCTATAACGTCATCATCAAAAGCTACTTCTTTATCAAATTTAAAACCGTAACTAAAGCCTGAGCAACCCCCGCCTGTAACATAGACCCTAAAATTTAAAGCATCTTCATGCTCCATTACAGAATGTATTCTACTCAAGGCATTCTCTGTCAAGGAAACTGATTGGACTGTCATGCTTAACCCGCCTTCTTAATTCTAATATTTTGATTTGTTTTTATATTAATCATGGTTCCGATTATAAAAAATATTTAAATTAAATATACTACAAATGCATTAACATTGTTTCATCTGAATTATTATTGATAACAATATAAAATATAATTGCAGCCTTGTTTTAAGTCTTCGGGGCTACTTATATTTTTTTACTTATACACGGAGCAATGAATTGCATAATCTAATTATATACTCAACTACAGATGGTCAAACCATCTCTATATCTAAAAAAATAGGCGAAGTTCTTGAAAATTCTAAAGTTGTTTCTATTAAAGAGGCTAAAACATTAAGCTTAAATGAATTTGAAACTATAGTTATTGGGGCAAGCATTAGATACGGAAAGCACAAACCTGAAGTTTATCAATTCATCAAGGATAACCTTGATATCTTGAATAATAAAAAAAATGCTTTTTTTAGTGTCAATGTAGTGGCAAGAAAACCTGAAAAAAATACACCTGATACAAACCCCTATATGCAGAAATTTCTTCAATTATCTAATTGGGCTCCAAAAAACCTGGACGTTTTTGCTGGAAAAATTGACTATCCACAGTATAAGTTTGTAGACAAGCAAATGATTCGCTTCATCATGTGGATGACAAAAGGTCCAACCGATATAAATGAAACATATGAGTTTACTGATTGGAAAAAAGTCGAAAGCTTTGCTAAAAAATTAAAATCATAATAAAAATAGTTTATCATCATGAAAATTTTAATTAGAACACTTTATTTTTTAAAACATTGAATAAAATAGATAAATCCATAAAACTTTTTGAAAAAGCTCAGCTTTTGATGCCCGGTGGCGTAAATTCTCCAGTAAGGGCATTTAAAAATATTGGTGGCAATCCTATATTTTTTGAGAAAGCTAGTGGCGCATATTTATATGATGCAGATGGAAATGAATACATAGATTATATTGGATCTTGGGGTCCTATGATTATGGGTCACTCTCACCCAAAAATAGTTGATGCAATTAAAAAACAGGCTGAATTAGGTACAAGCTATGGCGCTCCTACCGGAATAGAGTCGGATGTAGCTGTATTAATAAAAAAATGTGTCCCTTCTATAGAAAAAATTAGAATGGTAAATTCTGGAACTGAGGCAACTATGAGTTCCATAAGGCTTGCTAGAGGGTTTACAAATAGAGACAAAATAATAAAATTTGATGGCTGCTATCACGGCCATGTAGACTCTCTTTTAATTAAAGCTGGTTCAGGTGTATTAACTTTTGGCTTGCCTGATTCTCCTGGTATTCCTAAAGATCTTGCAAAACATACTCTAAGTTGCCCTTTTAATAATAAAGAGGAGTTTTTAAAAGTATTTGAAACCGTTAAAGACGATCTTGCTGCTGTAATAGTTGAGCCTATTGCCGGAAATATGGGGTTTGTTCCAGGGGATATAGAATTTCTTAAACTTTTACGAGAGGTTACAACTGCAAATAATTCTCTACTAATTTTTGACGAGGTAATGAGTGGCTTTAGGGTCTCACTTGGAGGGGCTCAAAAAATATTTGATATCACCCCCGACCTTACAACCTTGGGAAAGGTAATAGGTGGTGGGCTTCCTGTTGGTGCATTTGGAGGCAAAAAAGAAATAATGGATCAACTTGCACCTCTTGGCCCGGTCTATCAAGCAGGAACCTTATCTGGAAATCCTCTAGCGATGGCTGCAGGCTCTGCGCTTTTGAATCTAGTTATGGATGAGAACCCCTATAAAGCTCTAGAATCTAGGGCAGCTAATCTTCTTTCTGAAATGCAAAATATTATGGACTCTGCTGGAATTCCATTTTCTTCAAATCAAATTGGTGGAATGTTCGGCTTTTTCTTTACTGATAAGCTTCCAACAAATATAGATGATGTATCAAAAACAAATGATGAGATTTTTATAAAATTTTTAACTGCATGTATAGGAAACGGTATTTACTTTGCCCCTTCTAAGTATGAGGCAGGATTTATTTCTTCAATGCATAAAGATGTAGAAATTGAAAAAACACTAACCATAATCAAAAAAATTATTAGCAAAGGTATTTAATATGAAATATGACATAAGCGCTCTCGGAAATGCATTAGTTGATACTCAATACAAAGTTAGTCATGAGTTTTTGTCTGGCATAGGAATGGAGCCTAATTCAATGACTCTGGCATCTGCTGAAGAGCAGAATCCTATAATAGAAAAATTAATTGAAATGGGGTCTGAATCAGTTTCTGATTGCGGAGGCTCTGCTACTAACTCGCTAGTTGCAGCATCTAATTATGGGTCTAAATGTCATCATGTTTGCAGAGTGGCAAGTGATGAAGACGGTAAAAATTATCTAAATAGTCTTAGGTCTGCCGGGGTTGAGCATATAGGTGTAAGTAAAGAAAATACTGATATGCCTACAGGCAAGTGCTTAATTCTTGTTACGCCTGATGCAAAAAGAACCATGATTAGTATGCTTGGCGTTAGCGCTTATTTAGGTGCGTCTGACATAGATTACGGTGTAGTAGAAAATTCAAAAATTTTTTATATTGAAGGCTATATGGTGACAAGTGATGAAAATTTTAATGCCGTAATATCTGTTTTAGAACACCTAAAAGATAAGGATGTACTAAAAGCTCTTTCTCTATCAGACGCTGGAATAGTTCATGGGTTTAAGGATAAGTTTGAGTTAATTGAATCGTATGGCATAGATATGGTTTTTTGCAATGATGATGAAGCTATTGCATTTTCCGGCGAGAGTAACCTTTCTAGCGCAATTGAGACATACAAGAATAAACCTTATATGACCGCAATTACGATTGGAGAAGATGGAAGTGTGATAATAGATGGTGGTCAAGAGCATCGCTGCCCTGCTGAAAAAATTACACCAATAGATACCAATGGAGCTGGCGATATGTTTGCTGGTTCTTTTATGCATGCATATATCCAAGGCCATTCTTTTGAAGAATGTGCTAAATTTAGCAATTATGCTTCCTCTAAGGTTGTTGAGACCTTTGGACCAAGATTGTCACCAAATGGATACGCAGAAGTTCTAACTAAATTACAAAAATACTAGCTAATTTCTCTAGTTTCTGATATTTTCTCAACCCATAAATTTACTTTATTTAAAAAATAATGGTACCAAACAAAACAGTGACTACAAAGAAGACTCCAGCAAAGAAAGTTGCACCAAAAAAAGTAGCAACTATTGCAAATAATAAATCAAAAATAGCTGCTTATAAGTCAAAAAAAGGTGAGAAGTATATGAGTGTTGCTATGAAAAAACATTTCGTAGCTGTTTTACTTCTATGGAGAGAGCATTTAACTGATGAAATGCAAAAAACTTTTGATCATCTTAAAACAAAAGGTGAGACCTATGCAGATCCTATGGATAGAGCATCTCAAGAAGAAGAGTTTGCTTTTGAGCTTAGAACTAGAGACAGAGAAAGAAAACTTATCAACAAAATAGGTGTTTCAATTGAAAAAGTGAAGCAAGATGATTATGGTTGGTGTGACTCTTGCGGTGATGAAATTGGTGTTAAGAGATTAGAAGCTAGGCCCACCGCCACTCATTGCATTCATTGTAAAACACTTGACGAGATAAAAGAAAAACAGCTAAATGGGTAGTGTTTGTAAATAACCCTCATGGTTCCATGTGCTAGATAATAAAAAAATAAGCAAGTTCGCCATATCTGTTGTAGAAGACCTACAAAAAAATAATTTTCAAGCCTACTTAGTAGGTGGTTGTGTTAGAGATGCTCTAACAAATATTGTGCCCAAAGATTTTGATATTGCCACGAGCGCAACTCCTGAACAGGTTAGAAAAGTCTTTAAAGCCTCTAGAATTATTGGAAAAAGATTTAAGCTAGTTCATGTATTCAATAGATCTGAATTACTTGAAGTTGCAACCTTTAGATCTGGGGACACTAAGAAAGTTGATGGTGAAAATCTCATCACAAACTCATCCGGAAAGATTCTTAGAGATAATATTTGGGGAACTCTTGAGCAAGACTGTCATAGAAGAGATTTCACAATAAATGCCCTCTACTATTGCCCAATTACAAAAAAAATTGAAGACAATAATGGCGGCCTAAAGCATATTCATAAAAAGATTATAGTTTCTATTGGGGACCCTCAAAGAAGGTTTGAAGAAGATCCAGTTAGGTGCTTAAGGGCTATAAGGTTCAGTAATAAACTAGACTTCAAGATAGACAATGCTATTAAAGAGGCAATCTATGACAAGGGTCATCTTTTGTCAGATATTTCAAATGCTAGACTCTTTGATGAGTTTTGTAAAATTTATCTTGGCGGAATGGGTGAGAAAAATTTTGTTAAATTGAATTCCTTTAATCTAAACAAATACCTACTTATCTCAGACCCAAATAAAAGTGATTTTGCTAATAATGTCATGGTGCAGGCTCTTCGAAATACTGATGAAAGAATTAAGAATGAGCAATCTACAACTCCAGGATTCCTCATGGCAGCTCTTTTATGGCCGACCTTGTTGGGTAAATGTACTAGAAATGGGGAAGTTAATATTAGGAAATTTTTTAGATCGATGGATGATGTATTAAGAGATCAGCAAAAATTAACCGCTATACCTAGAAAATTTAATAGTTACATAAAAGATATTTGGGTTTTGCAGTTAAAGCTTCATAGCAGAATTGGTAGTCAGCCATATAAAACTTTAAGACATCCAAGGTTTAGAGCGGCTTATGATTTTCTTCTCGTTCGAGAAAGAGCTGCTGCAGATAAAGGTGGATTAGGAAAATGGTGGACTGATTTTCAAAAAGATGACGACTCTCTTAGAGGGTCAATTATTTCAAATATGAATGAAAAAGATGATGCTGAATCAGCAAAAATATTTGGCTTCTATAACGAGTTAAGATAATCTATTAGAAAAACTTTTATCATTAAAAATGAAGCCAGCTATTAAAGAAGAAGCACTTCCAAAATACATTGCAATTGAAGGTCCAATTGGTGTTGGGAAAACTACACTTGCAAATAAGATTGCTGAAACATTTAACTATGATGCATTTCTTGAACAGCCATCAGAAAACCCTTTTCTTAAAAATTTTTACAGAAACCCCAGTCAATCTGCCTTAGCAACACAGCTTTTTTTCCTTTTTCAAAGGATGCAACAAATTCAGGACTTAAAACAAAGAAGTCTTTTTGAGACAGTCAGGGTCGCTGATTTCTTAATAGAAAAGGATAGGCTGTTTGCCGAAGTTACGCTGTCCAATGAAGAAATGGATCTGTATGACAAGGTGTACAACCATTTAACTTTAGATGCACCTACTCCAGATTTAGTTATATACCTTCAAGCACCTATTGATGTCCTTAAAGACAGGATTACCAAAAGAGGAAATATTAATGAGCAATATCTGACCTTAGATTATCTAGAAAGATTAAACGATGCTTATTCTAGATTTTTCTTAGACTATGACTCTGCGCCTCTTTTAATAATAAATGCTGCAGATATCGACTTGGAATTTAACGAAAATGATTATGAGTCTTTAGTAACAAAGATAATGTCCAACCCCAAGGGTAAGAATTTTATCAATCCTCAGCCTTCAATTATTTAGAGCCAAAAAATGACTAAAGAGATTTACAACCCTCAGTCACATTCTAGCAACCCATACATTAAAGATATGGATGAATATAAAGATTTATATAACCAATCCATTGCAAATCCTTCAAAGTTTTTCGGGGATCTTGCAAGGAATGATTTAGATTGGATGGAAGATTTCAATCAAGTTCATAATGATGACTTTTCAAATGCAAAATGGTTTGAAGGTGGAAAAACTAATGTAAGTTTCAATTGCATTGACAGACATCTTGAAAATCAAGCTGATAAAACTGCTTTGATTTGGGAGGGAGATGACCCAGATGATACAAGGGAACTTACATACCAAGAGCTTCATGATGAAGTCTGTAAATTCTCTAATACCCTTAAGAGTCTTGGTGTTGTAAAAGGGGCTAGGGTCTGTATTTATATGCCTATGATAGTGGAAGTGGCATTTGCAATGCTTGCCTGTACAAGAATTGGAGCTGTTCATTCTGTGGTATTTGGTGGCTTTTCTCCAGAATCTTTAAAAGATAGAATTCTTGATGCTGACTGTAGAATTGTTATTACTGCTGATGAAGGGCTTCGTGGCGGGAAAAAAATTCCTCTAAAATTAAATGTAGACAAGGCCTTAGAAGGCTGTCCAGATGTTAAAACTACCCTAGTTATCAAAAGAACTGGTGGAGATATTTCATGGGATTCATCTAGAGATATCTGGTATGAAGAAGCATCTAAAGACATCGCTATTACTTGTGAAGTTGAGCCCATGGATGCTGAAGACCCTTTATTTATTCTTTATACCTCAGGCTCAACTGGAAAACCAAAGGGGGTCTTGCATTCAACTGCTGGATATCTGCTGGGAGCCCATATGAGCTTCAAGTACCTATTTGGAATTAAACCCGAAGATAAATACTGGTGCACTGCTGATGTTGGGTGGATAACTGGGCATACATATATCCTATACGGCCCTCTATCTAATGGAGCCACAACTCTCATGTTCGAGGGGATACCGACTTATCCAACCTCTTCTAGATGTTGGGAGATATGCGACAAATATGACATTAGTATATTTTACACAGCACCGACTGCCATTAGAGCATTAATGGCGCAAGGCGATGAACCTGTACTTAAGACAGAAAGAAACTCTCTACGGGTTTTAGGAACCGTTGGAGAGCCAATAAACCCAGAAGCTTGGGATTGGTATTATCGTGTAGTGGGTCAATCTAAGTGCGATATTATTGATACTTGGTGGCAGACAGAAACAGGCTCGGTATTAATATCACCAATAGCTGGTATTACGCCTACAAAACCTGGCTCAGCAACCCTTCCATTCTTTGGAGTTAAGCCAGCTCTATACGATGAAACAGGTAAAACACTTGATGGCCCAAGCTCTGGTAATTTAGTTATTGAGAAGTCATGGCCCAGTCAGATCAGAAGCATCTATGGTGATCACAAAAGAATGATCGATACTTATTTTTCTATGTATCCAGATATCTACTTTACAGGGGATGGCGCCCGAAGAGATGATGATGGCTATTACTGGATAACAGGAAGAGTCGATGATGTTCTTAATGTGTCAGGTCATAGACTTGGAACTGCCGAAATTGAAAGCGCGCTTGTTCTGCATACTAAAGTAGCGGAAGCTGCTGTTGTTGGTTTTGATCATCCTATAAAAGGACAGGCTATTTATGCCTTTGTAACTCTTATGGTTGGAGAAGAGTTTAATGACGAACTCAATAATGAGCTTAAACAATTTGTTTCGAAAGAAATAGGATCAATAGCTAGACCTGAACTAATTCAAAATGCCCCAGGTCTGCCAAAAACTCGATCTGGAAAAATAATGAGAAGGATTTTAAGAAAAATTGCCGAAGGTGATTTAACTAATCTTGGTGATACGACAACATTGGCCGATCCTTCTGTTGTAGAGTCTCTAATTCAGAATAAACAAACTCTATGAAGACACTTTTAACTAGTTTTCTTTTACTGGGAACAGTCGGATGCTCATCTATAGGCCTGGAAAATGAAAAAATGCCTGAAACTAATACCGCTAACTATGGCGCTGCAATGATGAAATGTATGCAAATGATTCAACCTGGGCATCCATATTTGAGTGAAGACTCTTCATCAAGAATGACAAAAGAACAGCGAAGTCAAAATGAGTGTATTGATCTAGCTGTTGCTAATGAGGAAATTGCTTTAATATTAAAGGCAAAAAATAAAAAAAAGGGAATGGAAATTCGAAAAAGAGAGTTTGAAAAAGTTGTTACTGCTAACCAAAAAGTTGCAGAAAAAGTTGCTTTCAAGTCTCAGAATCCTGAAAAATGGGTTAAGAAAATAGATAATTAGATATAATTAGATTTGAGAAAATAAACAATTTCACCAAGGTAAAATAGATTATGGAAAAACCAAATATATTTAGACGAGTAGTAATGTCCATAGTAGACAAGTGGAGAGTTGTAATGAACGTGAAATACAACCCATTAAAATATATACCAGATCCAAGTCTACAAACTTACTTTATGTTGGTGTTATTTACTATTTGGAGTATAACTTTTGGAGTGATTGCAATCTTTTGGTTAGGGTTTCTTGGATATAATATTCTTACAAGTATATTGGTTCACGCAGCAGTAGTAATTCCACTAGCCTTTACGAACGCAATTTTTGTAGATGCCGAGAGAGATGGTGAAAACTGGTTAAAAGAATGGCGTGAAGAACAATCAAGATATAAATTAGTTATGAACAGACTTAAGACTAAGAATTTAGTTTTATGGGACCCAAGTAAAGAAGCTTAAATAGTCTTGTATTTATCAGTAACTAGAGTTACTTTTTTTTCTTCAATTAGCTTTATTAAGTGAGCTTGCAAACTGAATTTAGCTATTGGGTATAGCATCTCTGAAACATCATCATAAACAAGCCTCACTAGCTGGTCTAAGTCAGAACTTCCTGCCTCCTCAAGCTTCCTTAAAACCTTACCTTCTCTTGTCAGTCTATGTCTGATAATTGCTTGAATTGTCTTTTCAGGCTCATGCATATAGCTTCCATGGCCTGGAGCAAACGCATCAATCTTATAATTAAAAAGTTTTTCAAGGGATGAAATATATTTGGTCATATCCCCATCCGGTGGAGCAATAACAACTGTTGATCCCTCCATAATATGATCACCTGTTAATAGGCAATTAATTTCTGGAATTAAAAAACATAAATGATTTGAGGCATGGCCAGGAGTGTGAATAGCTTCAATAGAATATTCGCTTGTTTCTATGGTGTCGCCGTCGCTCATAACAATATCCGGGATAAAAGTTTCATCCTCCCAAGGTGATTTGCCATCAACAAGTCTCCCATACATCGGAACATTAAGAATTTTAGAAATTGGGAGTGCTGCAGGAGAATGGTCTTTATGAGTATGGGTTACTAAAATCCTTTTAATTTTTCCGTCTGCAATTTTTATTATATTGTCGATATGCTCTTCAATAGCTGGCCCAGGATCAACTAAAGTAAGGTCTTTTTTTCCAATCAAATAGGCATTAGTTCCACCGCCAGTAAACACACCTGGGTTGGGAGCTGTTATTTTATTTAAAAGGTCCATGTCCATAAAGTTATATTAATGGTTTTTGTAGTCTGGGTCATCAGGCAATAGGCCAACCCAGTTACCATCTTTCTTAAAAAATTTAGGTAGTATTGCCGGTATATCTTCGCTTGTAAGTTTTTTTTGATCTTCTAAAAGCTTAGAGGCAGAATTATAATTCTCACATTGCTGAAGATTTTTAATAGTTGGCATAATCATTTGGATATCTCCATTAAATGCTTTTTTAAGCGCTTCTTTTGGATTAATCCATAAACTATCGGTTAATTCGCTGCCGTCATGCTCCCCTGTCTGGTTATCTGGAAGGCATGCTATAAAAAACCTTGTATCAAACCTTCTTTCTTCTATTTCCGGAGTAATCCAATGAGAGAATGGAGCTAAGTTATCCGTAGTTAAGATAAGTCCTTCTGTTTCACATATTTGATAAAGGCTAATTTCATTTTTTAGAAGCATTTCTCTGTAGCTTGTGTATTTTTCTTTTTCAACACCGTTTAAATCTAAAAGGCTTCCATCTCTTTTTTTAGCTAAAAGAATACCGACTTCTTCAAAACATTCTCTTACACAAGCAACCCAGTAAGCCAATCCTCCTGAGCTTATTCCAAGACTCGCCGAAGCTTGCACATCATCCAACCCTTCACATAAATCTGCGATATTTTTTTTAGAGTCATCTTGATCGATTTTTCCTCCAGGGAAAACATATAGATTACCAAAAGGAGGCCTTTTAGATCTCTTAACAAGAAAAACTTCCATGCATTTATTTGTATCTCTTAGAACTAATACGGTTGCAGCTGGTATGAGATTAATTTTTTTCATATATATATTTGATATGCCTTAGAATACTGTTTATGGAAATAACTAACAATCTTCAAGACGATATTATTAATGCTCCCTCTTGGTTCAAAGAAGCTATAGGCATATTGCCTAGTGGTCATATTTTAGAAAATATATTAGGTAATATTTCCTATTCCAAATGGAATTCTGAAGAGAGTAATAAAAATTTAATTCTTCTTATTCATGGGACTGGGGCTCATAAGAAATGGTGGGATCCCATAGCGCCTCAGTTAACTCAAAAATCAAATGTTATAGCAGTAGACCTTCCGGGTATGGGGGAGTCAGAGTTTAGAGAAAAATACAGCATTAAAGATTTTGGTGATGCTATTGTTAGTATTATTGAAAAGGAGCAAGCTGAGCAAGGCTTCGAGAATATATATCTTGTTGGGCACTCATTAGGCGGACAAGTTGCTGGGTATGTTGCCTCAGAGAACAAAGATTTAATTACCAGCTTGATACTTATTGATACGTTTATAAGGCCTCCTGGTTACGACTATGAAAGTGGTACTGGCGGTGGCGGGCCATTAAGAATGATTAAGTACTACCCTGACAAGATAGCCATCTTAAACAGATTCAGATTAATGCCTAAACAAGATTGTACTAATCATTGGTTTATGAGATATATAGCGGAACACTCCGTCAAAGAAACTTCTGAAGGGTGGAGATGGAGATTTGATGACCTGATGTTCAAAGCTCTTGAAAGATTATTTGGCTACAAATTCTCTTTTACCTGCCCTGCTTTATTTGTTCATGGTGAAGAAAGCTTATTAACTTCTGGAAAAATTCTTGATCATATAATTAATACTTACTCTCATAGCATGGACTTTATTGGGGTTCCTGATGCCGCTCATCATGTACCTCTGGATAAACCATTAGAGATAGTTGCTATAATAAAAAAACGTTTATTCTAGTACCTGCAATATGAACTATTTCTATTTTTTCTTTTTTCTTTTTTTAGCGCTAATTATCTTAATTAAGCCCTTGATGATTTTGGTATCTGACAGAATTATGAGGGCAAGTGAACTCAAGATTCTAGGCATCATTACTTTTGTTATCGGAATTTTCTGCATAGCTGTATCAGCAAAAGATTCTATGTGGTTTGAAACTACATGGAAGCTAGTAACTTTTATTCTTGGTGTAATGTTGGTCATAAGAGGCTTGGTTGTAATATTTTATTTCGAAAAAATAAAAAAAATTATCCCTCTTTTTCTAAAAAACTATTATAAATTTGCTATAAGTATTTCATTAATATTTATTTATTTAGCTTTTTTAATTGTCTCTAATGATTACCTTGGGCCTCAAAAAGATATTAGTAAGTGTGAGTCAGATGAAAGTATGACAGTAATTTGTGGATTCCAAAACCCAGAGGATATTGCGCTTACCCCGGATGAAAAATTTTTATTTATCTCTGAGTTTGGGGGTATAGGGCCATACGGTGAGACAGCTTCTGGCTCCTTTGCTCTCTTGGACCTTAGCAATAATCAAAAAATTATTCCAAAAATAATTATGGATAAAAATATATGGGGTCAGGCGTCTTGCTCTAGAGGTAAAACCGAAGCCTATGGCCCTCATGGGATTGATATAGTCCAAAGAGATGACGGCAGATATCAAGTAGGTGTTATAAATCACTTCCCCAGTGAATCGGTAGAAATGTTTGAGTTATCTAAAAATATTGAGTCCTGGGATCTTGTGTGGAAGGGCTGTATTAAAGTTCCTCAAGAGTTATATTTTAATGATATTGGTCTAAAGGCTGATGGAAGTTTTTATGCTTCACATATGTATGAAAGAGATATAACCATGGGTCAATGGTTGATGAATTCTTTATTTAAGAGTAATTCTGGACACGTTGTAATTTGGGAAGATGGAGATTTTAAAAAAGTTCCTAATACAGATGGCAGTGGTCCCAATGGAATAGTGTTAGATGAAGATGCAGATCTGCTTTACATAAGTTACAACCAAGGAGATCAAATTTCAATTTTTGATCTAGAGAGTAATTCCGAGAGGTCGAATTACTTTATTCAGTCTCCTGATAATATATATATTGAGAATAACTCTGTTTGGATAACTTCATTAGACTTTCAAGTAAATGATGCTGGTGATTGCATGAATAGGCCTGCTTGCTCTCTTCCATTCTCAGTTCATGAGCTTGATAGAGAGACTCTAGAATTAAAAAATAAGTTCTCTTTTAATAAAACTGTTTTTGGGCTCCCAACTATTGCAGTCCCAATTAGCAAAAAAATCTACCTAGGATCTTTTCATTCAGACCGATTGGGTTATTTTATTAAAGAATAACTTTATGACAAAAATAATCTTACAAAATGATGATGCAACCAATAATCTTGGAAGGGATATTGCTAAAAAAATAATTGCCAGTAAAAATAATTCTATAGAAATTCACCTCCAAGGGGACCTGGGCGCAGGTAAAACATTTCTTACAAGATCTATTATCCAAAATAGTGGCTGGCAAGATATTGTAAAAAGTCCCACATATACACTTTGCGAGGAATATGAATTAAAGGGTTTGCTATTCCTTCATATAGATTTATATAGAACAAATGAAGCCCAAGATATTGATATCTTTGATTTAGAAAGGTCTGTTGATTCTAAAAAAATTATAATTATTGAATGGCCAGAAAGACTTCAGATTAAAAGAGAATATGATTTAAAAATTATCTTTAAGCATATTGCAGATGGAAGGGAAATATCCATTATTTCAAACAATAATAATTTTAAGGAATGGAATGAAGATTATACGTAAATTTTTAATAGGCTTATTACTGGTATCTTCCGTTGATGGTAATGAGTTAGCACTTAAAGAAATAAAAGACGTAGGCGATAATAGCATCAGGATTACCTTTAAATTAGACAAAGTCTCTTATCTAAATTCATACGCGCTAAATAATCCTTCTAGAATTGTTATTGAAGTTAATCAATCAGAATTAAAAAATATTATAGATGAGCCATATAACTATCCAATTAAAAAAGTAAGAGCATCAATGGAAGGAGACGTTTCGACAATAGTTGTCGACCTATACGAATCCGTTTACTGGAAAAAACCATGGCAGGTTCAAACAAAAGATGGGGTACTCGTTAACTTAGAAATCAAGAAAGATAGAAACATAGAGAAAAATATTAGAGATATTATTGTCGCAATAGATGCTGGGCATGGGGGCAAGGACCCAGGAGCAGTAGGAAAAAATAATATTTTAGAAAAAGATATAACCTTATTGATAGCGAGAGAACTTGAAAGAACTTTAAGAGATACCAAAGGCTATAGGCCGGTGATGATAAGAAAAAACGATACTTTTGTAGATCTAAATGATAGATATCAAGATGCTCGAAAAGTTGGGGCTGATATATTTGTTTCAATTCATGCTGATGCTTTTAGGTTAGAGGCAGTTAAAGGGGCCTCTGTTTTTATTTGGTCTGAAGAGGCCTCAAGCATTACAGCTAAAAATCTTTCCAAAGAAGAGCTTAGGAACAACCCATCTGTAAAATCAAAAATTGGTAAATTAGATGTAGCTGATTTTGATGAAGACGCTGCAAGAACTCTCTATCAACTTGTTTATGAAGCTAAAATAAAAAATAGTAAAATTCTTGGAGATAAAGTTTTAGAACAATTAAAAAGAGACCCATTTACAAAGATTCACAAGAAACAGGTTGAATATGCTGATTTTAGGGTTCTAAAATCAATTGATATACCATCCATCCTTGTGGAATCTGGCTTTATATCTAACCCAGATGACGCAAAAAGGCTGAAAGGGAAAGCTGGAAGAAGAATGATATCTAGATCAATTTTTCTTGGTATTCACAATTACTTTAAAGAGAAACCAAAGCCAAATACTTTCATGGAGAGCATGCCTGACCATGTGGTTTATGAAATTCAAAAGGGCGATGTTTTATCGGAAATAGCTATTAGATTCGGTGTTACTGTTGAGGTCATCAGCAATACGAATAATTTAAAAAATAAGCCAATCTATCCAGGTCAATTACTAAAGTTATATATTTAATTTATATCTATAGGGTCTATATCAAATGACCATTTTACTTTTTTAGATTCTGGCCATTTCTTAAATTCAACAACTAAAAATTTTAAAACCTTATTAAGAAAAGCTTTTTTAGATGTTTGTATATAAATATGATGTCTGTAATTTCCTTTTGCTTTTGATACCAAGGAAGGTAAAGGCCCTATTGCGCTAACATTTGGTTTGTTGGCTAGAGTCTTGACAGCCTTTTCTAGAAAAATTGAATTGCTTTTTTGAGTTGGAGATGAGCATCTGAGCAAGCAAATACTAGAATATGGCGGATGGTTTATTTTAAAATTCTTATCCAGGCATTGAGATGCAAAGTTTAAATAATCGCCAGTTTTAATCTCATTCAAATTAATATCATCTGGATATCTAGTTTGAATAATAACTTTTGCAAGATTGTTATTTCTTCCTGCTCTTCCAGAGACTTGAATGAGTAGTTGTGATATTTTTTCAAGAGCATTAATTTCTGGACTGATTAATCCGTTGTCGGCATTTAAAATTACACTAAGAGTTACTTTTGGAAAATCATGCCCTTTGGCCAACATCTGGGTCCCAACAAGTATTGCAGAATTAGAAGAGTGAATTTTTTTAACTATTGCCTCCATGGCACCTACTCTTTTTGTTGAATCTTGGTCTACCCTAATGATAGGAGTATCTTCAAATATGCTTTCAAGAACTTCTTCAACCCTTTCGGTCCCAGCTCCATGCATATGAAGCTCTCTAGATGCGCATTTTGGACAATTAGATGTAACTTTATATGCTGACTCGCACCTGTGACAAATCAACCTATTTCTAGACTGATGAAAGACTAGATTTGTGTCGCATGCATGACAATCAGCGACCCATCCACAAGCACCACACTCAAAGAGAGGGGCAAAGCCTCTTCTATTGATAAAGACTAAAACCTGATTTCCCTTTTTAATTGTTGCCTCTATTGCATCTATAGTTTCTAAAGCCATGCCTCCGGTTAAGGGACTGTTATTTATATCTAAAGTTATTAGCTTTGGGGGCTTTCTTCCATCTACTCTGCTCAATATATCCACTTGCGTAAATTTTTTCTCTCTAACCAGCTTTAATGTCTGCAAAGATGGCGTTGCAGAGCCTAGAATAATTGGAATATTTTCAAGCTGTGATCTTTTGATTGCAAGGTCTCTTGCGGAGAATTTAAAACCCTCAGACTGTCTAAAAGATTGATCGTGCTCTTCATCTATAATTATCAATCCAATATTCTTTAGGGGCATTAGTACAGATGATCTAGTTCCAATAATAATTTTTATTTCCCCAAACTTTGCTTTAAGCCAAGTTTTTAATCTTCGAACTGATGTCTGTCTTGAATGATATAAGCCTATCTCTCCTGTAAACCTATCCTCAAATCTTGAGAATAGTTGAGGGGTTAGATTAATTTCTGGAACGAGGATGAGCACAGATTTTTTTTCTTTAATGCACTGCTCAGCCAGCCTAAGATAAACTTCAGTTTTTCCAGAACCAGTTACACCATAAAGAAGAGATGGTAAAAAAGTTTTAACTTTAGAAAGTTTTTTTACTGCATTTTCTTGCTCGGGTGTTAATTCAAACTTCTTGTCTGATTCTTTAATTATATAGTCTGAATGATCACCAATAGACTCAATAGTTTTTTTATCTACCTTTCTTAATTCAGTTGGAATGAAAGTATTAAAAACTTCCCCTATTGGATGTTGGTAATATTCTGATGCCCATAATATTGAATTAAATAAAGATTTTTCAAAGATCGGCTCACTGTCTTGAACATTTAAGATGCTTTTTATAGTGCCTTTGCTCTCCAATGCATCAGGTTTTTGAATATTCCTTATGATCACTCCAACTAATACTCTTTTTCCAAAAGGGATAGCAACTCTGGTTCCTTTTTTTATTTTTGTGTTGAATTTATAAGTAAAGCATTGCCTTAAGGGTATTGAGACAGCTACATCATAGTAAAAAATATTCATTTTTTCATTGTAAAGAAGGGTTTTTTTGTTATAGTTCTCACCCAAATTTTGATTTTATTATGAAAAAAGATATACATCCTCAATATTCTGAAACTAAAACTACTTGTAGTTGTGGAAACAACTTCACTGTGATGAGTACCATGACTGAAGATTTGTCTTTAGATATATGTTCAGCATGTCACCCTTTCTATACTGGAAAGCAAAAAATTATTGACACAGGCGGAAGAGTTCAAAAATTTGAAGAAAGATTCGGTAAAAAGAAATAAATTAATCAATTTATACCGGAACTTCCAAAGCCCTTTTCCCCTCTTTGAGTTTTATCAAACTCATCTACTATATTAAATTTAGCCTGAACAACAGGAACAATAATCATTTGAGCTATTCTGTCCCCAGGGCAAATCTCAAAATCATTACTAGATCTATTCCAGGCTGGAACCATAAGCTCCCCCTGATAGTCTGAATCAATCAAGCCTACTAAGTTACCTAAAACAATCCCATGCTTTGATCCTAGTCCTGATCTAGGAATTACTAGAGCTGCCAGCTCTTGGTCTTCTAGATACATTGCAAACCCTATAGGTATTAATTGGGATACGCCTGCCTTAAGCACTATTCTATCGGCTATGCATGCCCTAAGATCTAGTCCAGCTGAGCCAGGGGTCTCATATTCAGGCAAGGGAATTGAAGATCCCATTAAAGGATTAATAATTTTAATTTTTATATCTTTCAAGATTTAAGCTCCCTAGGTTTAATAAATGATTTTAACTTACATTTTTTTAAAGATAAGTCTTTCCATGAATTTTCTATATTAATTTCTGCCAAAGAACATGTTGAAAATTTTTTAATGGTTTTCTTGGTTAATTTTTCCAATAAAAGATGCAAGGTTGGATTATGGCCAACGATTAAAATTGACGACAGGGATTCAGCCTGGCATTGAATTAGATTTATGATTTGGTCACACTCGCCAAAATATAGGTCTTCTAAATAGGTTGCATTCTCTATTTTAAAATTAAAGCCATCCGAGCAAATATCAAAGGTTTGCTTTGCTCTCTCCGCACTACTGCAAAAAACCCTGCTTATTAAATAATGCTTTTCCTTGATATATTGAGATAGTAAATTAGCGTCTTCAATGCCTCTTTTTGCTAGGGGTCTATCAAAATCTTGCTGGCTAAGATTGTTCCAATCTGACTTAGCATGCCTAAGTAAAAAAATTTGTTTCATAATAGTGTTGATAAGTCGGGCAGGGTTCTATAAAATCGCGGGACTATGAGTAAAATATGTCAAGTAACAGGTAAGATACCACAGTCTGGGAACAATGTTTCTCACGCCAATAACAGAACAAAACGAAAGTTTTTTCCTAACCTGCACACGCACAAATTCTGGGTTGAATCAGAAAATAGGTTTGTAAATCTAAAGGTTTCTGCTAAAGGCATGAGAATCATAGATAAAAAGGGTATTAGCGAAGTTCTTAAAGAAATAAGAGCTAAAGGCCAAAAAGTTTAATTTAAATTCTATTAAATCCCGAGGCATGTTTAATAAAAAATGCCTTGATGAACTTCGTCTTATTAACTGAATTCAAGCCCCAATTCCTCAAAAGTCTTAGATAAAGATTTTGACTATTAAAAATATTAATAAAGAAATCCATAGATTTGAGCATTAATAAATTTATTCCCTTTCTTCTTATTTCATATCTTTTTAATACTGTCTTCTCATTTATTGAAATACCTTTTTTATAAGCTTTTATAATTTCTTCACAAAAAATATCAGCGTCTGCAAGGCCTATATTAATTCCTTGGCCTGCCAGCGGGTGAATGGAGTGAGCAGCATCACCAATCAGGACAACTGGACCGCTAATATAATTTTCGAAATGATGATTTGATAATCCAAACTGTAATATCTCTGATTCGAGAGTAAGATTTACCTTAAGTTTTGATTCAAAATAAGATAAATTATCTTTGATATATTCCATAGCTCCCTGATCATTTAATTCAGAATTTTGTATAGACCAGACAACGGTATATCTATTTTTAATCGAATCTTTTTTTGGCATTGGCATGAGAGCAAATATTCCTCGCTCAGAAAAAACTTGATAAGCAGTCTTCTTATCTGCGCCTTTTACATCCACTACAAACGTTAAAGCTGTTTGCATGTATTCGCTGTAACGATTTGGTAAAGATACAATTTTGGCAACATTAGAATTTCTTCCATCGCATCCAGCAACGACTTTTGTTTTGATGCTTATGCCATCTTTTAAAATAACCTCAGGATCTGACTCGCTGTTTAAGTTTTGTATTGATTGAATTTCATTGCTAAAAATAGTTTCATCTCTACACATAGAAAGTAGTTCATTTCTTAAATCATTAAATAGCACAACATGGGATAGGTTCTCTTCATCTATGTCTTCGCATGAGAAATGAATATTTCCTGTGCCCTCGCCATCTAAGACTTCAATTCTATCAACAGTTGCAGCGTCTATGCTTAGGCCTACAGCATTTAGCATTGCCATTGAGTGATTATTTAGGGTTAGTGTTCTTATGCCCTCTGGGAGGGTCTGTGGGTCTTCTGATTTCTCTATGATAAGAGATTCTATATTGCTCTTTTTTAATCTTAGGGAAATATAATTACCTATAATTCCGCCGCCAGAAATAGTTATCGGAGCATTCATAAATTTATGCCATTAAAGCTTCTATCTCTTGAGGATTTGATGGAACTTTAGCTGTTAAATTAAGATTACCGGACTCAGTTACCAATATATCATCCTCTATTCTTATGCCTATACCCTTCCATTTATCGTCTACATCCATTGAACTACTAATATATATACCAGGCTCAATAGTTGTGACCATTCCGGGTTTAAATTTTATATAGTCACCCTCTTCCATATAATCTCCAACATCATGCACATCCATGCCCAGCCAATGTCCTATCTTGTGCATATAAAAAATTTTGAAAGCACCTTCTTTGTGAAGCGTATCAACGTCACCGGAAAGAATGCCCAGCTCTACCAGCCCTTCAGTTATAACTTTTTCAGAGATTATCTGAGGCTCCATAATGCTAGTGCCTGTTTTAACGGCATCTATCGCTGCAAGGTTTGCTTTTAAAACTATATTGTAAATATCTAATTGCTCTTTTGAGAACTTGCCACCAACTGGGAATGTTCTAGTTATATCTGAGGCATACATTTGATACTCACAACCAGCGTCTACTAGAATAAGATCTGACCCTTTTAAGTCTTTATCATTTTCAATGTAGTGGAGAACGCAGGCACTTTCACCTCCAGCAACTATTGGCGTGTAAGCTGGGAAACGGCCGCCTCTTTTAGCAAATTCATATAGAAATAATGCCTCCACGCCCTGCTCATTATCACCGGGCTTAATAGATTTCATTACATCAATATAGGCTTCAGCAGATATTTCACAGGCCTTCTTCATAATATTAATTTCATGCTCATCTTTGATGAGCCTCATATTACCAATCAGAGAAGAGCCATCTATAATATCTATGGACTTACTGTGTCTATCTTTAGAGTTAGCTGCACAAGTCCAATCAATAACCATTTGGTCAAAACCACTTTTTTTACCAATGGGATAAAAAACTTTCTCTAGCCCCCGAAGGACTTCAGGCATAAGCTCATTAATTTTATTATTTTCAAAAGCCTGATCAAAAAGGAAGTCATCTATAGCGCCCTCAGGTCCAGCTCTATATCCATCCCATATTTCTTTAAGCTTATCCTTTTCTGGAACAAAAATTAAGGATTCTATTTTTTCACCGGTATTTAATAACACCATGACTGAGGCAGGCTCAGAAAAGCCTGATAAGTAATAAAAACTGCTTTCTTGCCTAAGCGCATAAGATGAATCTGCATTTCTATATTGGAGGTCTGCTCCAGGAATAATTAATGCAGAATTCTTCGGCAGTTTGTTTTTTAAAGAATTTCTTCGATTTTTATATATATTTTTATCCATAGTTTATTTTACTCTTTTATTAAAGAAACTTTCCAATTGATTGATGTGCAATTAAACTTATAGGATGTCAGATAACACTAGTTTAAATATAGATATTCTTAAAGAGAAGATAGATCTTTTAATAAATCGCTTTGATGAGCAAAAAGGTATTATTAACTCTTATGTTGGAAGAGAAAGAGATTGGAAGAAAAATAAAATTATTCAAAGCAAAGAAATTACTGAGCTAAAAAATCAAATAGAATTATTGACCTCAAAGGCATCTGATGACTGAAATGGAAACACTATCTCTAAGAATCTTTGGAAGAGACCTAACTCTTTCGTGTCCAGCTGAAGAAAAGAATCAGCTCATTGAGGCAGCAAATTTTCTTAACAATGAACTTGATGCTATTAGCGATAAAAATAATGCTCTTGTAATTGTTGGATTGAGTCTTGCAAATAAAGTTTTATCAAACCCAACTTTATCTGCATCATCAGATTTTGGTGACTTATTGCCCTTAATAAGCAAAATAGAATCTATTTTAGAAAAATAAACTTCCACTTGTAATACAACTATTCTATAATTTTATTACATTCTGGTTCATTCGCTAATGTGTTTATAAAATTTGAACCGATAATATAAAATAGGTGATATTCCTCTATCATTGTTGTGCAGTACCTAATTAGGGAAGCCTGATTTGATATGAAATTCGCCACCTGACCTTTCGGTTCAGGTATGGCACATGGCGGTGATTTGGTTTGTTAGCCTCGGCATAATTTATGGTGAAAAATAAAATACGAAAAACCCTATTTGAGAAGGGCCAGTCTTTATCCATTGAATATAAAATTAAGACAAGCAGACTTATTCAGCTATCAGTTATAAAGGAAATCAATCTTAAGTCAAAGAATACAGTTCTTCTATACTCACCCTTTAGGAATGAAATCTCATTAGATTTAGTTACAAGCGAACTTAAAAAATATTCTAAAAATCTCTATCTACCAAAAGTTATTGACACAAAAACTATTAAATTCAATCAAATTGAAGATTCATCTTTAGTAATAAAAAATACTTATGGTATTGCTGAAGTAGTTAATGATAAGTATTTGGACCCTCTTTTATTTGATGTAATGTTTATTCCCTTTATCGGTGTTGATTCTCAAGGATGCCGGCTTGGTTATGGCTCAGGGTATTTTGATAGAGCTCTGGGGTCATTTAAAACAATAAATAAAAAGCCTTTGGTGGTTGGACTGGGATACGATTTTCAAATACATGATGAAGAATTTGGTGAAGCGCATGACCTAATGTATGACATTGTTATTTCTGAAAAACGTGTAATTTATTATGATTAATAACTAAGATAATTTTTATTCGATATGTAACCTTTACTTCTCATAAATAAGATGATAAGTTTGCGTTACATTTTTTTCAAAAGGAGTAATTATGGAAAGTGTATTAGCGATGGGAATTGGATATGTAGCGGTTTTGATGCCGGTTTTACTTATTGGTGTTATTTTCTTTTTTAATACTAAAAGTGAAAAAAATAAATATGATGCGATGGTTGAAATCGCTAAAAATATTGAAAATCCATCTGATATTAGAGGTTTATTAGAAGAGCTTAGTGAGAGAAAAGATCCAATTGATTATAGAAGAAATGGGGTGATTACTGTATTTATTGGAATTGGCTTGTTTCTCCTTGGTTGCAAGATGATGCTAAGCGTCCCTCAGGGTGTTGGTCTTTTAGTTGCTGCAATTGGTACTGGCTCCATTATTGCAGGATATCTTTATCCAAATACTGGGGAAGAGCTTACTAATGCAGTCGAAAAATATGAAGAGAAATGATAGGTGGGAAAGCATCACATAAATCTTTTAAACAATCTTGAAGAGCTAAGAAAATCTGCAGGCTTAACTCAGCAAGAGCTTTCTAAGAGTGCTGAGGTTTCTAGAAAAAGTATCAATGCGATCGAAAATGGAATTTATGTTCCTTCGACAGTTCTTGCATTAAAGATTGCTAGAACTCTTGACTGTTCTGTTGAAGAGTTATTTAAACTATCATAGCGCTCATGAAAAAATTCTCTCCATTTATTTTTCTTATATTCTCAATTTCCTTGGCCTCTGAAGCAATATTGATTGATGGCAATTTAAATGAGCCTGAATGGCAAGATGCACATTCCATTAATCAGTTTTATGAAGTTAGGCCATACACCCTTAAGGAATCTAAAGAACAAACTACAACACTTATATTTTCTAATAAAGATGGTATTTATGTAGGTTTTAAAAATTATCAAGAGACTGACTCTATGTTATCTGGACGGACCATGAGAGATGACTTAAGTTTGATTGCAGAGTCAAACTCAATAAATATAGATTTTGATGGCGATGGCTCTAAAGCTTATATTTTTGTAGTCTCGCTAGGAGGATCATTGTTTGATGCAATTAAATTACAAGCTGGTGATTTCAAAAGAGACTGGGATGGGGATTGGATAGCTAAAACTAAAAAATACGATGGGTATTGGGTTTCTGAGTTTTACCTCCCATGGGATGTTGTTTTAATGAATCAGCCCTCTGGGAAGAAAAGAACAATAAACTATACAGCTCTTAGGTTCATTGCCAAAGATCAATCTTGGATAAGTAGCGCAGGTACAATGCAAGGCCAAGCTAATTATTTTCAGGAATTAGATCCTCTGGAATTGGATAGTTTTACCAAAGCCAAATTAGACTTTTTTCCATACCTCTCCTTGAACAGCAATACGGTAACCGATATAGAAGAAAGCAAGATTGGGGCTGAAATTTTTTACAGCAAGGGCGATGGCAGTCAAGTTAACTTGGCAATCAATCCAGATTTTGGTCAGGCTGAAAGCGATGATGTTGTAATTAATTTTTCTGCAGAAGAGACATTCTATTCTGAACGAAGGGCTTTTTTTACAGAAAACCAATCTTTATTTAATGTAAGTAATTACAACAGGTATTCGGTGATTAATACCAGAAGAATTGGCTCTGCCCCAAGCTATGACTGCTCTTCAGAAGATAACAGAACTGCCTGCGAAGACTCACAAAAAAATTATTCAGACATCGATTTTGCCTTGAGGTATACCCAGAAAAAAAATAATAATGAGTTTGGTTTTTTTACGGCAAAAGAAGCGGACGAGGCATTTTCCTTAGGTAGGGAATATTATGCTTTGAGGGGAAGGACTAAAAAAGAAAATAAAACATACGGCTATATGACGACCCATGTTGTTGATAGTTTCTCTAATTCAAAAAGTACAGTAAATGTTTTTGATTATATTAATATTAAATCTGACAAGCTCTCTATTTACAATGATCTGCTTTCATCAAAGAAAGAAAATAAATCAGGCTTAGGTTTTAGATCGCAGTTTTTATATCAACCAACTAAATTATCAGGCATGGCAGGAAGTATTCTTTATTTTGAAGATGATTTTGAATTAAATGATTTTGGGTATCTCCAAAGAAGGGACTGGTTTCATATAGGCTTTATGACACAATCTAAAAAGGTAGATTTCCATGAATCATCACCTTTCAAATCAATAGACTCGGGAATTGATGTGAATTATGACTCTGATACTTACGGGAATTCAAATCCTATATCAATATATCAAAAGAATTTTATAGAGTTTAAAGATACTTCATCTTTACAAATATTCTTTTTTTATGGGTCTTCTGGAAAAAATACTACTATTACTAGAAAAGATAAAATTTATCCCTTTGTAAAAGTACAAAAAATAATGGGTGTTGGTGCAGATTATGAAGCCAAGAATTATAAATTCTGGACTTATGATTGGAGAGTAGGTTTTGATAGTGGTGATAAATATGATGACTGGGATTCTAAGGGTTATAGGAAAAGTTTTATCAAGATTGCTGGCTCTATTTTTCCTAATGACTATCTAAGAATTAATACTCAATTTAGAATTAAAGAAGAAGGTGAATGGCTTAACTGGATTGATAATAATAATCTAGCAACATTTGATTTATCTCAAAAAACTATCTCTATTGATCTCAACTGGATCAAGGGAGATAAGCATGAGATTAGACTAAAGAGTCAGTTTGTAGCGCTTCATGGCGACAACCCAAGAAGTCTTGTATCAAATACGAATGGCTATCTCTCTCAAGGCTCGCAAGAAATTAAAAGTTTTACAAATGGAGTTGCCTCATTTCAATTAAGGTATAAGTATGAAATAGCGCCGCTATCCTATCTATATTTAGTTTATTCAAAAGGCGGACAGGACTACGATGAAGATAATGACAGAGATACTTCGGAAATCTTTAAGAGGCCTTGGGAAGATCCTAGTGATGAGCTATTTTCTATCAAATTCAGACTAAAATACTAAATAGCTATTTAAGGAAATCTTTGTAAGCCTTATTTGAAGTCTCTTCTGTAAAAGTTGTTCCAGATTTATCTAAATGCTTTATCAGCTTAGACTTATCTTTTTCTTGATCCTCAATACCAATTAATATTTTTGCAAATGCTGACCCAAGATTTCTATAATGGAAAAGTGAGATATTTCTTTTACTACCAAAGTTCTCTAAAAATGTAAGCAATGCTCGGGGCTTTTCAGGAAATTCGCCCCTAAAAATTCTTTCGTTATTACCTGCTCCCAATTCATTATTACTTCTTCCTCCAACCATATGCCTCAAATGATCATTTGAAATCTCATTTCTTGTAAAATCAGTGAAAGTAAATTCTGATTTCTTTAATTTTTGTTTAAGCATATTAAAAGATTTTTCTGTTTTAGTCCTTATCCCCACCAATACAAATGCATCTTTTAAATTAGATTTTCTATAATTAAATTCTGTGATCTGCGCATTAGAAAACATTCTGCATAGAATTAAAAAGCTACCGGCTTTTTCTGGAATTTTAATACTTAGTATTTTTTCCCTATTTTCACCAAGCTCAGATCTGTCAACAATAAAGCTCATACGCTGAAAATTAACATTCGCACCAGAACTAACTGCAATCAAGGATTTATTTTTTACTTTCTTTGAATAGACTTTTAATCCGGCTAAAGCTAACGCACCCGCAGGCTCGGAAAGCACTCTTGTATCTTCAAAGATGTCTTTAACAGCTGCGCATACCTCATCTACGCTTACTGTAATAACCTCATCAACACATTCTCTAGCTACATCAAAATTATTTTTTCCGATTTGAGCAACAGCAACTCCATCAGCAAAAAGGCCAACCTCTTTTAGAGTTACTCTTTTATTTGCTTTAACAGCCTCCATAAAACAGGCAGAATCTTCAACTTCCACGCCTATAACTTTTACTTTTTTTGAGTTCTGAGCAATCCATGCAGAAACTCCAGCTAGAATGCCCCCTCCTCCAACAGGAACAAAAACTACATCAAAATTATTGCTATCTTCTAAAATTTCTTTACCAATCGTTCCTTGGCCCGCAATAGTTAACGGGTCATCAAAAGGATGTACGAAGGCTAATTTCTTTTTCTTTGACAGGCTTAAGGCCTCTTTAACAGCTTGATCATAATTATCTCCATGCAAAATTATTTTTGCACCAAACCTTTTTACAGCTTTTATTTTTATTTCAGGCGTCGTGACCGGCATGACTATTAAACATGTAATCTTTAATTTCTTACATGCACTAGCAACTCCCTGAGCATGATTTCCGGCAGAAGCAGCTATAACGCCTTTATCTTTTTGTAATTTTGTTAAATTAACTATCTTGTTGTAAGCGCCTCTATTTTTGAAAGAGAAGACGGGTTGAAGGTCTTCACGTTTAAGAAAAATCTTATTATTTTCTTTCGAGGAAATATTAGGTGCAAAAGTAATAGGCGTATTTATTGCTACGTCATAAACAGATGTATTATTGATTAGTTCTAGGTATTTTTTAGAATGCTTAAAAGTACCAGTTTTTTTTATTTTTAATCTCAATTTATATAACTATTATTATTTTCAAGTATTATAACTCCATGAGTGGCTCAAAGATAAATGTTGCTAAGCAAGCAATAGATTATATTAAAGATAAATTACATCCTGAAATGATTCTTGGCATAGGTACAGGCTCAACTGTGAATTTTTTTATTGAGGAGCTGAAAGATTTAAAAAATAATTTTGCTGGTGCGGTTTCAAGTTCTGAAGCTTCATCAAGGCTGCTAAATGAGAATGGCATAGAGGTATTTAACTTGAATGATGTTAGTGAAATAGCTTTTTATATTGACGGCGCTGATGAGGTTGCTCCCGATAAAGAGCTAATCAAAGGCGGAGGTGGAGCTCATACAAGAGAAAAGATAGTAGCCTCGGCTGCAAAAGAATTTATATGCATAGTTGATGATTCAAAAATGGTCTCAAAACTTGGAGCTTTCCCTCTACCTGTTGAGGTAATCCCAGAAAGCAGAAGCCTGGTTGCTAGAAAGATAGTTTCTATGGGAGGAGTCCCTGAATATAGATCTGGATTTGTTACAGATCAAGGAAATCAAATTCTTGATATTAAAGGGATTGATATATCAGATCCCAAAGAGCTAGAAGGATTGCTTAACAACATACCAGGGGTGGTTGATAACGGTATATTTGCTTTTAATAAACCAAGTGTTGTTTTGGTGTCTAAGTAACCCTATAAAAGTTTTTCAATATCTGCAATTAACTCAGGGGCATTAGGCTCAACATCTTTTCCGTATGTTGAAACAATGCTGCCATCTTTAGAAATTAGGTACTTATTGAAGTTCCATGATGGCTGAACTCCAGATTCTTTTCTTAGTTTTTTATAGAAAGGATGTGCTTTTTTGCCTCTTACCTTTGTAGTTGCAAACATTGGGAATGTCACGCCATATTCTGTTGAACAAAATTCTTTAACATCACCCTCATCAGCTAGCTCTTGTTTAAGAAAATCTCTTGAAGGGACCCCAATTACTACAAAATCTTGATCTTCATATTTCTTATATAGGTTCTGTAGCTCTTCATATTGGTATGTATAGCCGCATCTACTAGCAACATTAACAACTAACATTGCCTTGCCTTCATATTCGCATAAGTTTTTAGTTTCAGCAGAATCTAAAATCCTCATCTCGGTGTCAAGAAGATCTGAACAGGCTGATGAATAGAACGGGGTAAAGCAAAGTATAAGAAGTAATTTTTTCATATACCCATTATATAGGATAAACAACCTTACATGCCCTATGTAATTGGAGTAATAGCAACAAGTGAAAAAATAAAAATGCCTAGAAGGGCTATTATTTCCATAGAATCTCTATAATTTTTCATAAAAAACCTTTTTATTAAAAATGGAGGATATAAAACCCTCCATATAATTTAAGAATATCGACAAATTCTTATAGGGGGAGAGGAGTGCCGATAGCATTATTATATATACTTATAACTAATTATCAATATAAATGATAAAAAGAATAAAAATATTAGAATCCCCCCCCTTCTGGATAATCGCTATTAACTAAAATAATCTTATGTGTATAATTCACTTCTAAAAAAAATTAGGAGTTTCAATTGAAAGGTACAGTTTTATATGAAGTAAGGGATGGAGTTGCTCTATTAACCGTTGACAACCCACCTGTAAACCCCTTAAGTGATGGTGTTAGAGCTGGCTTATATGAAGGCATTGCAAAGGCTGAAGCTGATAGCTCTGTAGTAGGCGTTGTTCTTACTGGAAATGGGCGTGCTTTTATAGCAGGAGCTGATATTTCGGAGTTTGGCGGTTCTGGTGAAGGTCACGGGCTTCATGAGGTATTTAAAAAATTAGAATACTGTTCAAAACCAGTAGTAGCTGCTATTAATGGGCTTGCCTTAGGAGGCGGTCTAGAGACTGCTTTATGCTGCAACTATAGAATTGCTTCAAATCAAGCATTTGTAGGCTTACCAGAAGTAAATTTAGGCCTTTTGCCTGGAGCTGGGGGAACTCAGAGATTGCCAAGACTTGTAGGGCCTTCAGAAGCATTGAAAATAATGCTCTCTGGATCTCATGTAACAGCTAAGAAAGCCCTTTCTTTGGGTATTGTTGACTCTTTGTCAGATAATGTAGTTGAAGATTCAATTAAATTTATTAAAGAAAAGGCTGTTAGTTCAGATTCCCACCCATTAGTTAGAGACCTTAATGATAAAATTATTGAAGCCAGAGGTAATGATAATATTCTAGTTGAAGCTCAAGCAATGACTGCAAAATCAAGAAAAGGGCAATTTGCTCCAGGTCAAATCATTAAATGTGTAGAAGCTGCCATTAATCTTGATGATTTTGATGAGGGCTTGAAGAAAGAGGCTGAATATTTTCTAGAGTGCTTAGTCCATCCCCAACGCGAAGCTATGATTCATATTTTCTTTGGAGAAAGAGCTGCATCTAAAGTTTCAGATGTGCCAAAAGATACACCCATTATGGATATCAAAAAGGCAGGTATTATTGGTTCGGGAACTATGGGCGGAGGAATAGCAATGTGTTTTGCTAATGCTGGTATACCCGTTCATATAATTGATCAAGATGCTGATAATCTCAAAAGAGGAATCTCAGTTATAGAAAAAAATTATCAATTTATGGTTGATAGAGGAAGAATGACTGCTGAACAAAAGAATTTTGTTTTCGCGTTAGTGACTTCTAGTCTTGACTATAATGACGTTCATGATTGCGACATTGTCATAGAGGCTGTTTATGAAAATCTTGATTTAAAAACAAAGATTTTTAAATCTCTTGATGAGGCTGTTAAGCCAGGCGCAATTCTTGCGAGTAATACTTCTGGTCTTGATATAGATTCAATAGCTAATGCAACAAGAAGACCTGAGATGGTAGTGGGTACTCACTTTTTTAGCCCAGCTAATATAATGAAATTACTTGAAGTTGTCAGAGGGTCTCAAACTTCTAATGAAACATTAGCAACTGTAATGTCGGTTAGTAAGAAACTTAAAAAGGCGGCGGTAGTTTCTTTAAATGCTCCTGGATTTATTGGAAACAGGATGTTATTTGGTTATACGGCACAAGCAAATATGCTTCTTCTTGAGGGCGCTCTGCCCCATCAAGTAGACCAAGCAATGGAATCTTTTGGCTTAAATATGGGTCCATTTAGAATGATGGATTTAGTTGGTCTTGACTTAGGATGGAGAGCAAGAAAGCTTGGGGGGATGGAATCACCATTGCATGCAAAAATTGGTGATGAGCTATGTGACCAAGATAGGTTCGGTCAAAAAAATCAGAAAGGTTACTATAATTATTCTGAGGGCTCTAGGGCTCCAAACCCTGCTCCGGAAAATGAATCAACGTATGAAAGAATATCATCTGAAAATGGATTCACTAGAAGGGATATATCAGATCAAGAAATTGTAGATAGATGTACTCTTGCTTTAATTAATGAAGGTGCTGATATTTTATCTGAAGGAGTGGCTCAAAGGGCTGCTGATATAGATGTTGTTTATATTAATGGTTATGGCTTCCCTATTTGGAGAGGTGGCCCAATGCACCATGCCAATGCCATGGGTCTTGATGTTGTATTAGAAAAACTAGCTAAATACAAGGAACTTACTGGTAGTGATGTTTTTAATGCAAGTAAATTACTAATTGAATTAGCAGAAAGTGGTAAAAAACTAACTGATGCACCATCTTTGGAAGGCAGAAAAGAAAGATTAAGCTTTGGGAAGTCTTCTGTAGCTAATAATTTCTAAAGAATCTATATAAAAAAGGGGGCCTAAGTTTTTATTAAAACTTTTGTCCCTTTTTTTACGACACTATAAAGCTCTATAACATCTGAATTAAACATTCTTATACACCCATGAGAGGCTTTAAGACCTATTAAGCCCTCTTCATGGGTTCCATGAATATAAATATACCTGCTAAAGGAGTCTATCCCCTTCCCTTTATTAATGCCTAGATCAGCTCCATCAAGCCACATAATCCTTGAAGTTACGTAATCATCCTCCAAGTCAGCTAGATCCTTGATAATATCTGCCTGTCGAGAGGTATTTATTCTTGATTTAAATATAGTATTGATTTTAGCGCCTTCGCCAATCATTTCTTTAATTACATGATTTCCTAGAGGGGTTTTGAATGAATTTACAATGCTTCCCTCCCCATACTCAGAAGATGAAATTGGGTAACTTGATATAACAGAGTTATCTAATATCACATAAAGTCTTTGCTCAGATACGTCTATCTCTAGAATAACCTCTGAAGAGAAAAGATTTAATGAAATAGTGAGAATTAATGCGAGGAAGGTCTTTTGATGCATAAATTTATTATAGCTGATAGAAACGTTAATATTAAAGCCAATACGTAGGGAATAAAGTAACCTCCTGATGAATATGCAGTTGGTGCTGTATAACGTGTACTTATTCTGCTATTCATAACTCCAGATATACCTTTCTCCATTTTATCAACAATTACCCCTTTATTGGATATAACAGCAGAAAAACCGTCATTAGTTGCTCGAATTAGCCACTTATTATTCTCTATGGCTCTAACTCGTGCTATATCCAGGTGATGGTAGGGTCCAATAGAATTTCCAAACCAGGTATCATTGCTGATATTAATAATAAAATTAGAACTTTTGTTACTTTTTCTTACGGTATTGCCAAAAGCTATGTCATAACAAATTAAGGGGGAAATAGTAAAAGCTTGATCGTTATTAGTAAAATTCATAGTTCCTTGATTGTTAGCCCCATGACTTACATTGGACATTGGCATGTCAAAGAAAGATATCAGTCCACGTAAAGATGGAATAAATGGAATATATTCGCCAAATGGAACTAAATGTTGTTTGTTATATATCTGGCCCGTATCAAGATTGACCATTGAATTAAATAAATTACTGCCTTCAAAATGCCATGATCCTGTAATAATAGTTTTTGAATTTATGAGCCTCTCTTTAAACAAAGAAAACTCAATACTTTCATATGCATAAGGTAGCTCAGCTTCAGGGAAAATTACTAAATCTGTTTCAGTATTAATTTCCTTACTAAGCCTTAAAAGATTTTCTTCAATTTTATCTTTGTAGTTGTTTTCATATTTTAGGAACGGGTTAGTAGAGGGCTGGACTATGGAAATATTTAACAGGTTGTTTTTGTCTATCTCTTCTTCAGATCTGGGTATTAATAATATTAAAATAACAGCCAATACAACTACTGAAATTATTTTATTTTTTTTCCATGACAATCCCAGAATAGCTGCCAATAAATAAATAATATATGACCCTCCAGCAACTCCTAAAATACGAAAGAGGGATTGACTAATTGTATCTAAAAATATGACTCCAGGTATCAACCAAGGAACTCCATTTAATAAAAAATACATAGACCATTCATTTAGTATGAACATGCTGCCTACATATAAAATAGTATAGAAATTTGCATACTTTATATTATTAAATAACTTTATTTTTAATAGTAATAATGGAGCAGAAAATACCAATGTAAGAATTGCAATTAATAATATAAATATTACTAAAGCTAATAATATATGGGTATTTCCGTAATAGTAAACGCTTACTATTAACCAGGACATTCCAAATCCCCAGTGACCAAAAGACCAGCAAATTAATTTTATTATAGATTCTTTATTATTCTTTAATAACCCATTAATAAGATAGGCATAGGATAGAAAAATTAGCGGCTTAATAGAGAAGGGCGCAAACGAAAGTATACCAATTAACCCAAAAATAAATGGGACTAAATACCTCTTTATTTTCATTAAGTTTTGGTTATCGAGACCTTGTCGATTTTTCTCTTATCTGCATGAGTGACTTCAATATTTAAGTCCTCGACTTTAACTTTATCTCCTACGCTTGGAAGTATCCCAAATTGGCTAATAATAAATCCCCCAAGAGTTTCAGCATCTATGCCCATTGGATCAAGTTTCAATTCAAAGAACTCAATAAATTCTTCAATCTCAACTTTGGCATCAGCGGAATAAACGCCTTCAGAGATTTTAATTATTTCTTCCTCGTCGACATCATGCTCATCCTCAATCTCACCTACTAGCTCTTCTAAAATATCCTCAATAGTAACTAAGCCTGATATTGATCCGTATTCATCTATAACAACTGCCAAATGAGATTTATCTTTTTTAAATTCCTCTAACAATGAATCTGCTTTTTTTGTTTCTGGGACAATATTTGGCTCTCTAAGCATTTCCAGTAAATTAAAATTATTATTTCCCTCTACTATCTTTGGAAGAATATCTTTTGCAAGAAGAATTCCTTTAACTTCATCCCTTTCATCTCCTAAAACAGGATACCTTGAATGACCTGATTCAATAATCCTGTCTATAATAACGCTGGTCTTCTCCTCTATGCTTATAGTCACCATATCTACCTTTGGTACCATTATTTCTTTAATTGTTGTTTTGCCAAGTCTGATTGCTTTGTTGGCTATTGACTCAGCTTCTTTATCGATAATATTTAGATCAACTGCATCTTTTAAAAAATCTGTTATTTCAGATACAGATTGAGTTTTTATAAAAAATGGATTTCTAAAATATTTCTTTACTTTGGTTAAAATTCCCGACGGGGGGTGACTATCTTCGTTATCTGCTTTTTTATTCATTTCTCAATTGTATGGGTTGTTAATATGTAATTTACCTAGCGTGCTTATTTCTTTAGCTTCCATAATGCTAGCTGAGGCTTCATCTTGGTGATCATAACCTAATATATGATATACACCATGCGCCAGCATGTGAATTAGGTGGTCTTCAAAAGTTTTCTTCTCTACTTTAGCTTCATTCAAAACAAAGTCATAACTAATTGCTATATCTCCAATATTTTTAGTTTTCTCTAGAGAGATATCATTATTGACGAAAGATAGCACATTGGTTGTTTTATCTTTATCTCTAAATTGCTTATTCAGTTCCTGCATTTCTGTGTTGCCTAGAATTCTTAAATTAATAGAGCTTTCCTTTACTCCCTCTTCAGTAAATATAAGTTGAGTTGTATCTTCAAGTTTTATTAAAAGACTGTTATTTATTGAAAACCCGTCCTGAAAAGAGATTACTAAATTCACTTGGCTATTTTTTCTTCAAACGCTATGTAGGCATCTATTATTTTTCTTACTAATGGGTGCCTGACAACATCTTTAGATGAGAATTCAGTAAAGCCTATTCCCTTCGTTTCCTCTAGGACTTGCATGACATGGTCTAACCCTGATGTGATGTGTTTTGGTAAGTCTGTTTGCGTAAGATCCCCGTTAATTACGGCGTAGGATCCGAAGCCCATCCTAGTTAAAACCATTTTCATCTGGTCAACTGTTGTATTTTGGCTTTCATCCATAATAATAAATGAATTATTTAAGGTTCTTCCTCTTAAGTATGCCAAAGGCGCCACTTCAATGGCCTCTTTTTCAATTAACTTACTTACCCTATCAGCCCCTACCATTTCATACAAAGCATCGTATAAAGGCCTCAAATATGGGTCTACTTTTTGTGACATGTCACCTGGAAGGAAGCCTAGCTTCTCCCCAGCCTCAACAGCAGGTCTAATTAAAATTATTCTTTGAACCTTATCAGTCAACAATGCGTCCACTGCGGCTGCAACAGCTATATAAGTCTTTCCAGTTCCAGCGGGGCCAATTCCAAAATTTAATTCATATTTTGAAATTCTTCTCATGTAATCTTGCTGATTCTTACCTCTTGCTCTAATAATTTTTTTTGGTGTTTGTATTGTTATTTCAGTTTTTTGAATATCTTCCTTGGTGTGCCTTGCAAGGCTTAAATTTAAATGAGATTGAATGGTTAAATGCACTGCTTCTTTGGTGAGCTCAATATTTTTTTTTGTTAAATTATATAAATCTAAAATAGCGTCTGAGGCATGTTTAATATTTTGGTTGCTGCCTGTAATATTAATTTGATTACCTTTGTGAAATACTTTTACTGAGAATGTTTTTTCAATGAGCTTTAGATTTCCATTAAGTTCGCCCACAAAAATCGCAATTCTGTCAGCGCTTGATGGTTTTAAAGAAATATTTTTAAGAGCGGTTTGTGTTTCTTGCATTAAAAGTTAATTTTGTCCTATTGAGTTATGCAATGTGCCTAGTAATGAATAAGAAAAAGTCTCATCAATACTTATATCTACTAATTTACCTATAAAACCAATGTTTTGGAAGTCAAAATTAACAACTCTATTACATTCTGTTCTTGCTTGGAGCTGATGAGCGCTTTTCTTTGATAGACCTGTCACTAAACATCTTTGTATAGAGCCTATCATGCTCATACTATGCTCTTTATGATGCTTGTTTAATTGTGCTTGAAGAATATTAAGTCTTTCTTTTTTTTCAGCCGTAGGAGTGCTATCTTCTAGTTTTGATGCGGGGGTGCCAGGTCTTTTAGAGTATATAAAGCTATAAGATGAATCAAATTTAATTTGATTTACTAAGTCCATGGTTTCATTGAAGTCTTTTTCTGTCTCGCCTGGAAACCCTACTATAAAATCAGATGATACCCTGAGATCTGGTCTATGAGATCTAATTCTCTCAAGTGCGTCAGTAAAAACATCAACCGTATAATTTCTTTTCATCTTTTCTAAAATTTTATTAGACCCAGATTGAACGGGGAGATGGAGCTGACTAACAAGCTGGGGAACATATTGATAAACATCAATAAGATCATCGGTCATGTCAAGAGGGTGAGATGTCGTGAACCTAATTCGCTCTACTCCGTCTATATGACTAATTATTTCTATAAGGTCTGAAAGTCTTAGAATTCTATCTTTATAAGGCATCTTGTAAGAATTAACATTCTGGCCAATAAATGTAATTTCTGAAACACCTTGCTCGGCCAACCTGGCTACCTCATCAAAAATCTGATCAGGCTTTCTACTTACCTCATCTCCTCTGGTATATGGAACAACGCAAAAAGAGCAATATTTAGAACATCCTTCCATTATAGCGACAAAACTTGAAGGTCCTGCTGAGGTTGGAGAGGGCAGTGAATCAAACTTTTCTTCTATTGGAAAAGTAATATCTATTGCCTTTATGCCCTTGCTTTGGTCTATGTCCAAGAGATCTGAAACTCTATGAAGAGTTTGCGGTCCGTATATTAAGTCCACATAAGGTGCTCTTTTTTTAATATTAAGCCCTTCTTGTGTTGCAACACAGCCTCCAACTCCTATTTTCAGATTTGGGTTTTTTTTCTTAAGTTTGTTTAGCCTACCAAGCTCTGAGAATACCTTTGCTTCAGCTTTATCTCTTATTGAGCATGTATTTAATAGGATGATATCTGCATCTTCTATATTATTTGTTACCTCTACGCCTCTTTTCTCTTTAAGTATATCAACTGTCTTTTCGGAGTCATACTCGTTCATTTGACATCCGTAAGTTTTAATATAAAGTTTTGTTCCCATATAATTAAGTATTATGAAAATAAAGAGCGTTTACAAGATAATTTTTATGCAGCTTGGTGAAATCTATGAGGTTTTTGCTAATCAAATATATCAAAGTGACATGTACGGTTTTATTGAAGTTGAGGATTATATATTTAACAAAGATAAACAGCTAGTTGTTGACCCTGCTGCTGAAAAACTTAAAAATGAATTTGCAAAAGTTGAAAGAAGCTATATTCCTATTAATTCAATAATAAGAATAGATGAAGTGCGGGAATCTGGCGAGGCAAAGATAAAAGAAAATAAAGGCCAAGTTAGCCCTTTCCCTGTAAATATTCACCCTATAAATAACTCAGACTAATTACCCTTCTGGTAAAAATAACTTTTTGTAGAATTTAAGTTCGCCTACTGAATCCTTAATATCTCCCATAGCCCTATGAGATCCTTGCTTCTCGTAGACTTGAGCCTCATTCATCCACCTAACAGCAACTTCTTTAAATGAAGAAACATCTATATGCCTATAATTAAAATAAGATTCTAGACGGGGCATATACTTAATTAAAAAACGCCTATCATGGGAAACTGTATTACCGCACATAGGTGATTGATTGTGGCCTACATATTTTGATATAAATTCAAGAGTTTCAATTTCAGCCATTTGCTCTGTTACTGCGCTCTTGTTTACAGAATCAATTAGCCCAGAAGATCCATGTTGGTTTTGATTCCAGTCATCCATTCCCTCAAGAAGAGATTTGGGCTGACTAACAATAATATTTGGACCTTCGGCTAAAATATTTAATTGAGAATCGGTAATTAAAGTCGCTATTTCGATGATTCTTTCTTTTTCAGGATCTAATCCCGTCATCTCTAAATCTATCCAAATTAAGTTTTGTCTTGATTGTTGGCTCTTCATAACTTTTTATATTCCTTCCTTTAGTGTATTTTGTGCTTTATATGGAAAAATTTCAAACTGGTTTGGTAATAGAATTCTACTCTAATAGCTGCTTGGTGCGAACCAAAGAGGCAGATATTATCTGTATTGCCATAAAAGATGTTGTGGTAGGGGATATTGTAAATATTGAAATTATTCAGGATAGTAAAAAAATAAAAGGATTAATTCTTTCAAGAGAACAAAGATTTTCTATTCTGGAGAAAAAAGAAGTCTTAAAATCTAAGGTTGTTGCGGCAAACGTTACCCATGTAGGAATCCTTGTTACCCAGGAACCCAAAACAAGTGCTGACTTTATTGATAAATGGGTTCTAACTGCCAATCTATCAAATATCACACCATTTATTATTAATAATAAAATTGACTTAGTACAAGATGAGCAATATCTAGCTAAATTAGAAATTTATAAAAATTTGAATATTGATTATATGGAGATTTCAGCAAAGACTAGCCAAAACTTAGACCAGGTTTCTAGTTATTTAAAAGGTAAGTGTGTTGTTTTTGTAGGGAATTCTGGAGCTGGAAAGTCAACCCTTACCACATCACTTACTGGAAAGGATATTAAAACAAATGTCCTCTCTAATAATCAAGGTGTGCACACTACTTCGATTTCTACACTTTATGAAATTGATAATGATACAAAAATTATTGATTCGCCTGGTGTTAGAGATTTATATATAACAGGATGGGGTGATAAGGAAATTATTAAAGGTTTCTCAGAAATTTATGAATTTTCAAGACAGTGTAAATTTAACGATTGCAATCACATTAATAATGAAGGCTGTCATGTGATTGGTAAACTAATGAATGGAGAAATAAACGAAAGCAGATACAATAATTTCATAAAATTTAGAGATAGAGAAGAAGATGAATAAAAAAACTCATTTTGGATTCACAGAAGTAGATGAAAAAGATAAGAGCGAGCATGTTGGCAAGGTCTTTAGCTCAGTAGCTGGCAACTACGACATTATGAATGATGCTATGTCTATGGGGATGCACAGGTTGTGGAAAAAAATTCTTGTTGAACTAGCTGGGGTTTCTGACAATGATATTGTTCTTGATATTGCGAGTGGAACGGGAGATATCGCCAAGTTAATTGCCAAAGAATACCCTAGTACCGAAATCTATATGTCAGATATTAATATGGATATGTTAACTGAAGGTAGAAATAGGGCTATAAATGAGGGCTTTTCTTCCAATACCCACTTTTGCCAATTAAGCGGGGAAACAATTCCCTTTGCAGATAATACTTTTAATTTAATTACGATAGGCTTTGGTTTAAGAAATTTTACTAATAAAGATAAAGGTCTCAAAGAGATGAAAAGATGTCTTAAAGATGATGGTAGATTGCTTATTTTAGAATTTTCAAAACCTATCAATCCATTATTTTCAAAAGTTTATGACTGGTATTCATTTAATATCCTGCCAAAACTAGGGGCGATGTTGGCCAATGACTCAGAGAGTTATAAATACCTAGCAGAGTCTATTAGGATGCACCCCAACCAAGAAGGTCTTCAAGAAATGGTTATTGAGGCTGGATTCAAAAAATGTAAATTTTATAATTTGCTTAATGGTATCGTGGCTATTCATGTTGCATATGGAAAATAATCTTAAAGAGGCTTTATCTAATTTTTTGAATGATATTGAAGAGGCCTCCCCTAATTCAAAAAGCTCACTTTATAGTATTTACCCAATTAGTTTTTCTTTAGAAATAAAGGGGCATAAAAAAATCTATATTCAGCTTAATAAAGAATATAAAAAGATTTCTTTTAAAGAGTCAATTTCATCAGATTTTGAAATACAAACTAATATTGCTGAGATTTTTCAACTTATTTTTACAAAGAAACTAAAAAGGAGCATGTTATCAGGAGATGTTGAACTAGCGATGGTTATGATGAATATTATAATAAAAGCTGATGTTAATTTTATCTTTCTAGTTGATAAATATTTTGGGAATATTCCTGCCGTTACGGCTCATCTAGTTAAAGAAAAATTATTTACTAAAGAAAGAAGTGATTTAAATCATGGGAATCCTCTTCAAGCTAAATTAAGAGACCTTGCAATAAGAGTTGATAGATTAGAGGCTATAAATAGCTTATGAATATAGTCGTTCTTATTTACCAGGGTCTTAAAATGTCCTTTTTAGGATTGAGATTTGGTATCTTTAGAAATTCAGATGGTAGAAATTTAGCTCATTTTCTAGAATCTCTAGGGCCTATTTTTATAAAATTTGGTCAGTTACTTTCTACTCGCACAGATATTCTAGATATTGAAACAGCAAAAAATTTACAAGGGCTTACGGACAGCTGCAAACCATTCCCTGTTTCCACTTTAAGAAAAATTGTTGAAAAAGAGCTTGGAGAATCTATAGAGGATCTTTTTGATGACTTTAATGATAAGCCCCTTGCAGCAGCTTCTCTTGCTCAAGTTCATTCTGCAAAACTAAAAAATGGTCGCGAGGTAGTTATTAAAGTACTAAGGCCTAATATAGAAAAAGAAGTTAGGAAAAACTTGAGACTTCTTAAAGCAGCAGCAAAATTTTGTACCTATGTTTACTCCCAAAGTCATAGACTAAAACCACTTGAAGTTGTCAGGGATTACGAAAGCACCATCCTTAGAGAATTAGATTTAAAGCTTGAAGCAGCGAATACGAATCTTACTAGAAAAAACTTTGCCAATTCTGAAGAGCTATACATACCAGAAGTATTTTGGGAAATGACAACTAATAAAGTAATGGTTCTTGAAAGAATAGATGGCATACCTTGTACAGATATTGAACAAATAGAAAAGCATGGGATCAATAAGCAAAGGCTTGCTGAAAATGGGGTCATGATATTTCTTAACCAAGTCTTTAGAGATAACTTCTTTCATGCCGATATGCACCCTGGTAATATTTTTGTATCTAAAAAACACCCTGAAACCCCAGGCTATATAGCAATTGACTGCGCAATAACTGGCTCTTTATCAAATGAAGAAAGGTACATGCTAGCAAGAATGCTTCAAGCAGTTCTGAAACAAAAATATAAATCTTTAGCTCAGTTATTTATAGGCTCTGGATGGGTTAATACTGATACCAATATTAATGAACTTGAAAATACTTTAAGAGCTTGTTGCGAGCCTATTTTTGAAAAGCCCTTGTCTGAAATTGAATTTGGTAAATTACTCTTATATCTTTTTCAAAGCACTCGACCATATGGCCTATCCCTTCAGCCATCTTTAGTGCTTCTTCAAAAAACATTAATTCATATTGAGGGTATGGGCAGACAGATTTACCCTGAATTAAACTTCTGGGGCATAGCTGAGCCTTACCTTGATAACTGGCTTAAAGAGCAATTTAGCCCACTTAAACTTAAAGATTTTATTATTGAAAATAAAGAAGATCTTTTCCTTAAAGCATCGGAGATGCCTGGCTTTATATACGAGGCTCTTGACGAGCTTAAGGGCTATTCAAATAATAGAAAATCAAATGACGAAAAGCTCCACAAGATGGAAATGCAGCTACAAAAACAAAAATACATCCTATGGTTCTTTGGAATTGGTATAATTATTATATGGGGTATCTTTGTAATACTTTCATAGGAGATTCATATGGGCTTTGGTGGAATAAGTGTATGGCAACTACTAATAATTTTAGTCGTAGTTCTTTTAATTTTTGGAAGCGGTAAATTAAAATCTTTAGGCTCTGATCTTGGAGCAAGTCTTAAGGGTTTTAAAAAAGCTGTGAAAGACGAAGAAAAAGAAAAAGACGAATAACAATTGTTTCAAATAGGCTTTCTAGAAATTGCGGTTATCCTTATCCTAGGACTCATCATTGTTGGTCCGACCAGACTTCCTGAGCTCATAAAAACTTGGCTAAAATATTATAAAAAAATTCAAAGACAAATTTCTAATTTTCAAAAAGATATTGAAATAGAGATTGGTACTGATGAAATTAAGAAAGACGTATTTAATGAGATGCGAATGGAAGAGTTAGATCTTTCAGGAGAATCTAAAGAAGATGAATAAAGAATCTATTTCAAGTCACCTTCTAGAGCTTCGAACCAGACTTATTAGAATACTAATATGCCTAGGTATTCTTTCAGTTGCTGGGATTCCTTTTGCATCTGAGATATATGCCTTTATAGCGTCTCCACTTCTAGATATCTTGCCAGCTGGCAGCTCTATGATTGCCACTCAAGTAACATCGCCTTTTATGGCACCGCTAAAACTAGTTCTTTTTTCTGCATTATTACTAACTATGCCTTATCTCTTTTACGAGCTATGGATGTTTATATCTCCAGGGCTTTATAAAAATGAAAAGTCATTTGTAGCACCATTAATGATTTCGACTATTTTCTTATTTTCAGCAGGCGTGGCTTTTGCATACCTTGTAGTTCTTCCAATAATATTTACATTTTTTATTGGGGTTGCTCCTGAATCTATTCAGGTAATGACAGATATCAACCAGTATCTAAGTTTTGTAATTAAGCTTATTTTTGCATTTGGAATAGCATTTGAAATTCCAGTAGCGACCTTCCTTCTTATAAGAACAGGTATCGTAAAAAAAGAATCCTTAATTAAGGCTAGGCCTTATTTAATTATTCTGTTCTTTGTTATTGGAATGCTTTTGACACCACCTGATATCTTCTCTCAACTTTTTCTAGCTATACCAATGTGGTTATTATTTGAAGTTGGCCTTGTAGTTTCAAAGAAAAACTAGATTAAAGTCCCAACCTATTAGTCCAATCACTATCAGATGGCCTTGTGTTATTAACAATCCTTTCAAGCAAATCTTCACAAGAATCAGAAATGATTAAATTATTAAAGTTTGCCTCAGATATAAATCCTTCCTCAACTGCTTTTTGCATCCAGGCAATCAGGTGGTCATAGTATCCAGCGGTGTTTAAGAGTCCTATTGGTTTATTTATTAAACCTAACTGGTTACTCGCCATTATTTCAGCAAGCTCGTCCAGGGAGCCTATGCCTCCAGAAAGTACTATAAAAGCATCGGACCTTTCCATGAAAATATCTTTTCTATCAAGAAGCGTATCGGTAATAATAAGTTCTTTTACCTTTGGGTTAACTAATTCAAGTTCAATCAGTGACTTTAAAGATATCGCAATAACCTCTACCCCATTATCCATGGCAGCAGCAGAAACAATACCCATCAACCCGACATTGCCACCACCAAAAACAACATTAATTCCTTTTTGGGCAATCAGCTCTCCCATTTTTTTTGCTTCTTCAGCAAAAATTGGATTTTTACCTGAGTGAGCTCCACAGAAAACAGAAATATTTTTCATATTAATCCTCTAACCCCTCATTCCATTGTCCTAGCGCTGCCAATTTATTCATCTTAGCTCTGTGAGATAGGGCGTCTTGGGCAATAAACACATTCTCTGGTTTTCCCATCCAAGCTTTAAGGGTTGGCGCTTGAAGCGCTCTTCCGTATGAAAAACTTAACTTCCAGTTAAAGCCACCAATTTTATTCATAGCATCTAAGTGGGCAGTAGCCAGAAGCTCTGATTGCCCGCCTGATAGGAAAGTTATTGCTGGGAGTTCCGATGGAACATTTGCCTTTAGACAATCTAAAGTTCTTTGAGCTACCTCATTTATACTTGCTTGGTGAGAGCAAGTTGCTCCTGCCGTAACCATATTAGGTTTTAATATAGTCCCTTTTATATTTACTTCATTTTTATTTAAATGATGAAATAAAGATTTTAAAGATCTATCTGTTACTTCGAAGCAGTCATCAATAGAATGACTTCCTTCCATTAAAACTTCGGGCTCAACCATTGGAACCATGCCATTGTCTTGAACAATCTTTGCATAATCAGCCAAGGCTTTCATGTTGGCATCAATACAATGATCAGTGGGCATATTATTGCCTATTTTTATAACAGCTCTCCATTTAGTAAATTTAGCTCCTAGTTCGAAATACTCTTTAAGTCTTTCATCCAAGCCGTCTAAGCCGACCGTAACTGTTTCTTCTGATTCTCCAATAGGCTGAAGTCCTTTATCTACTTTTATTCCTGGTAATGCTCCATGAGAATTCATAATCTCTACTAAGGAAGTTCCATCTTTTGCATGCTGCCTTATCGTTTCATCAAAAAGAATTACCCCTCCAATATTGTCTTGTAATGCACCTGATGTAAAAAGCATCTCTCTATAATCTCTTCTGCTTTCTTCTGTTGATTCAACTCCAATAGTATTAAACCTTTTCGTGCAAGTTGGATTACTCTCATCTGCAGCAAGAATACCCTTACCATCGGAAACTATATAGGATGCTATTTCTTCTAAACTATTTAATGACATTTTTTCTCCTCTCTAATTCTTTAACTTTAAGGCGGTTATTGAAGGCAAGTCTTTGCCCTCCATGAACTCTAAAAAAGCTCCTCCGCCTGTCGAGCAATATGATACATCATCTGAATTGATAAATTTATTAATAGCGGAGATAGTTTCGCCGCCTCCTGCGATAGAAAAAGCTTTTGATTGTGCGATTGCTATTGAAAGTTCTTTAGTGCCTTTTTCAAATAGCGAATTTTCGAACACGCCCAGAGGGCCATTCCATAATATAGTTTTTGAAGAATTAATTACATTTAACATTTGGTCAGTAAGAGGTTGATCTAAAATCATTTCATTTTTTGCTACTTCATTAATTTTTTTTTCTTCTATCTGACTGCCTTCAAAAGTAGTCGAAGTAATAACGCTTTCTGGCAAAATTATCTTACCTCCATCTAGAAGATCTTTAGCTATATTTAGCATGGATTCCTCATATAAAGAAATTCCTACCTCATGACCAGCAGCTTTTATGAAAGTATTGGCAATGCCACCCCCAACAATTATATGACCCGCCTTGGTGTTAATATTTTTTATAAGCTCAAGTTTTGTTGATACTTTTGAGCCGCCTATAATAGCTGTATAAGGATTTTCATACTCATTTAAAGCTTTAGTTAAAGAAGCAATTTCTTGCTGCAGTAAAATTCCGGCACAAGCTATTTTTGAATGCTTAATTGCAGAATGTGTAGAGGCATGTTCACGGTGTGAAGTACCAAAAGCATCAAAAACATAAATATCACATATGGAGCCAAGAAGCTTTCCTAATGGATCACTGTTTGATCGCTCTCCATCAAAAAATCTTATATTTTCAAGAACCTGTATTCTTGCTTTGCTATTAAATATGGATGAGTCATTCAGATTACTTATTAGTTCTACCTCTTCTTGAGCAATATTCATCAGTGATTCTACAACCGGCCTTAAAGATAATTTTTCATCAAATATACCTTCTTTAGGCCTTCCTAGATGGGAGACTAAAAGAATTTTAGCGCCTTGCTCTAAAGCATGATTGATAGTTGGCATCGATGCTAATATTCTAGAATTGTCATAAACAACGCCATCTTTAATGGGCACGTTCATATCAACTCTAATAGCAAGATTTTTATCTTTTAGATTTAGATCAAAAAGATTATTCATCTAATAATGATTTTGCCATTTCAATAACATTTTCAGTAGTAAAGCCAAAATGGTCTAGCAAAATATTAGCAGGTGCCGATTCACCAAAAGTCTCTATACCTAAAACCTTGTCAGTTTTATTTAATAATTTATACCAAGAGTTTGGGTGTGCTAACTCTGCAACCAATATTGGAAGATCTTTTTTTATTATTGAGGATTGGTATTCTTCGGAACTAGACAAGAAAATATCTAAGCAAGGCATAGATATGACATTAGAGGCAATGCCTTGTTTATCAAGATCTTCCGAAGCATCTAGCATCATCTGCAATTCACTTCCAGAGGCCATCAAGGTTATCTGAGCATCTGAATTTTCTTTAACAAGATATCCGCCTTTTTTAATATCGGAAATCTGGTTAGCATTTCTTGTTATTGGAGATGTGTTTTGTCTGCTAAAAATTAAACATGTAGGTGTTTTAGTTGAAGTAACCGCATTCTCCCAAGCAACAGCTGTCTCAACTAAATCTGCAGGCCTCCAATTATTAAGATTAGGTGTTGATCTCAAGGTAACCAGATGCTCTACAGGCTGATGGGTTGGACCATCTTCACCAAGAGCTATTGAGTCATGAGTGTATACAAAAATATTTGGTATTCCCATAAGAGCAGAAAGCCTGATAGCATTTCTTGCATAATCAGTAAATACTAAAAATGTAGCCCCATAAGGCTTGATTCCACCATGCAGAACCATTCCATTCATAATGGCTGACATCCCAAACTCTCTCACGCCATAGTTAATATGATTACCAGTAGGGTTTTCATTTGAGAATGTAGTACTTGATTTTGAAAAAGTATTATTTGAAGGAGTTAAATCAGCAGAACCTCCGACAAGTTCTGGTATTTCTTTTACAAAGAAATCTAAGCAAACTTGAGAGGCTTTTCTTGTTGCCATTGATGCATTCTCTTTGTCGCAATGCTCAAGGAATTCAGTATATTTTTTTGAGAAATCTTCTGGTAAATTACCGGATATTCTTCTTGTTAATTCTGTATACTTTTCTAAATCTTCTGCTTTTAGCAAAGTCATAACAGAATCCCATTCCTTGTTTTTGCTTTCACCATCTGAAACTGCATTCCAAGATTCATAAACAGCATCTGGAATATCAAAGGGTACATGTGTCCAGCCAAGAAGTTCTCTTGTTTTTAATATCTCTTCGTCGCCCAAGGGAGAGCCATGTACATCAGAGGTCCCGGACTTATTTGGAGATCCAAACCCTATGGTTGTTTTACAAAAAATCATGGTAGGCATTTTGTTTTCTTCTTTTGCCAACTCAATAGCAGCACTTATAGCATCTGCATTATGACCATCTACACATATTGTTTGCCAGCCATAACTATCAAACCTTTTTACTGTATCGTCTGTAAACCAATTCTCAATCTCTCCATCAATTGAAATTCCATTCTGGTCATAAAAACAAATTAATTTTCCAAGCTGATGGGTTCCAGCAAATGAGCAAGCTTCGTGGGATATGCCTTCCATTAAGCACCCATCTCCTAAGAAGGTATATGTATAGTGATCTATTGGCTTAAGATTTGGTGAATTAAACTCTGCAGCAAGCATCTTCTCAGAAATAGCCATGCCAACCGCATTAGCAATACCTTGACCCAAAGGCCCAGTAGTTGTTTCTATGCCATGATCCAGGTCAAACTCTGGATGGCCGGGTGTTTTAGATTTAAGTTGTCTAAAGTTTTTTAAATCATCTATGGAGATATCGTAGCCCGTTAAATGTAACAAGCTATATAAAAGCATAGAGCCATGTCCGTTAGACAAGACAAATCTATCTCTATTAAACCAATGTGGATTAGACGGGTTGTGATTTAAATGAGTTTTCCATAAAGCAGTGGCAATATCTGCCATTCCCATAGGCATTCCAGGATGTCCAGAATTAGCTTTTTGAACACCATCTACTGAGAGAAACCTTAAAGCATTTGTTTGATCTGAGTTATTCAATTTTTTTTCCTTGGATTTGCTTGGTTTGAATAGATAATAATAATATTTTAATCATCATAAATATAGGTGTATTAAAGGTTAATATAATATAAAATGCCATAAATGTGATTTTCTAATTTTTTGCATACATTTAAACTGCTAAAAAATAAATATTTTAAATTACTTACATAAAAATTCTAGGAGAGAGAATGAGTTATATATTTACATCTGAATCAGTTTCTGGAGGTCATCCTGACAAAGTCTGTGACCAAGTATCTGATGCCGTTCTTGATGCATATTTAGCAGAAGATCCAAATAGCAGAGTGGCTTGTGAAACAATGATTAAAAATAATATGGTCTTTATTGCCGGGGAGATAACATCTCTAGGTAATCCAGATTTAGAGCCAATTGTAAGAAAAACAATTAATGATATTGGCTATAACACTGATGAATATGGATTTAATGGCGATACGTGTGAGTTTACGAACCTTGTTTTTCAACAGTCTCCTGATATTGCTCAAGGGGTTAATGAAGGTGAGGGTGAGGATTTAGAACAAGGAGCTGGAGATCAAGGTCTTATGTTTGGTTATGCCTGTAAAGAGACTAAATCTTTAATGCCCCTGCCTATAGACTTATCACACAAGCTTGTTAAGAGACAGGCTGATGCTATGAAGAGTGGTGAAATTTCATGGCTCAGACCAGATGCAAAAAGCCAAGTTAGTGTTATATATTCCGATGATGGCAAAACAATTGAAGGCCTTTCTGCAGTAGTTCTTTCAACACAGCATGACGAAGATGTGTCTCAAGAAGAAATAAAAGCTGAAATAATGGATAAAATTATCAAGCCAATAGTCCCTGAGGAATGGATTTTAGATTCAACCAAGATCTATATAAATCCAACTGGGAAGTTCGTTATAGGTGGTCCAGTTGGTGATTGCGGGCTTACTGGAAGAAAAATTATTGTTGATACTTATGGAGGTATGGCGCGCCATGGCGGCGGTGCTTTTTCTGGCAAAGACCCTTCAAAAGTAGATAGATCTGCAGCTTACGCGTGTAGATATGTAGCAAAGAATATTGTTGCAGCAGGGCTAGCAGACTATTGTGAAATTCAAGTATCCTATGCAATTGGTGTTGCAACACCAACATCCATAAATGTTAATACTTTTAATAGCGAAAAAATCTCAAAAACTGCTATTGAAAAAATAGTTGAAGAGCACTTTGATCTTAGGCCTAAAAATCTTATCAATATGCTAGATCTTAAGAGGCCTATATACCTTCCAACTGCTGCATATGGACACTTTGGAAGAACTGATATTGATCTTACTTGGGAAAAAACTGATAAAGTTTCAGATATCTCACAATAAAAATAAACTTAGGAAAAAAAATGGAAAATGATTATAAAGTAGCTGATATGTCTCTTGCTGAGTTTGGTAGAAGAGAGATATCTCTTGCTGAAAATGAAATGCCTGCACTTATGGCCTTAAGAGATAAGTATAGAGCTGAACAGCCTTTAGCTGGAGCTAAAATTATGGGCTGTATTCATATGACAATTCAAACAGCAGTTCTAATGGAAACCCTAATTGATCTTGGTGCTGAATTAAGATGGTCATCATGTAATATTTTTTCAACACAAGACCACGCGGCTGCAGCAATGGCCGCTGTTGGAATTCCAACTTTTGCATGGAAGGGCGAGACTGAAGAAGAATTTGTATGGTGTATTGAGCAAACTATTTTAAAAGATGGAACTCCATGGGATGCAAATATGATCCTTGATGATGGTAGTGATCTTACTGCAATGGTTCATGAAAAATTTCCAGAGATGCTAGAGACTATTCATGGTGTATCTGAAGAAACTACAACTGGCATTCATAGATTAAAAGATATGCTTTTAAAGGGTGAATTAAAAATACCTGCTATTAATGTTAATGACTCTGTAACGAAAGCAAAAAATGATAATAAGTACGGATGCAGGCACAGTCTTAATGATGCCCTTAAAAGAGGTACTGACATGCTCCTGTCAGGCAAAAGAGGCTTGGTGATTGGGTATGGAGATGTTGGCAAGGGATCTGCTGCTAGTCTCGCTCAAGAAGGCATGATAGTTAGCGTAGTAGAATCTGATCCAATATGTGCAATGCAAGCATGCATGGATGGTTTTGCTGTTGTGTCCTGTTATAAAAATGGAGTTGTAACCAGAAAAGAAGCTGATATTGATATGCAGGTCATGGGAACAACTGATTTAGTGGTTACAACAACTGGAAATGTGAATGTTTGTGATTCAGCCATGTTGAATACACTTAAAAATGCTGCCGTGGTCTGTAATATTGGCCATTTTGACAATGAAATTGACACTGCATTTATGAGAGATGCCTTCTATTGGGATGAGATTAAACCTCAAGTTCATAGAATTTTTAGAGATACTAAACCAGAAGGAACTCCCAATCTTTCGAGTAAAAACTATCTTATTCTTTTGTCTGAGGGAAGACTAGTAAACCTAGGAAATGCCACAGGACATCCAAGTAGAATTATGGATGGTTCGTTTGCTAACCAAGTACTTGCTCAAATTCATTTATACAAACAAGGGTTTGCTAATATCAATGATGCTGATACAAAAGCTGAGATGATTACTGTAGAGGTTTTACCTAAAAAACTAGATGAAGAGGTAGCTGCATTAATGGTTGCAGGTTTTGGAGGGGTTATAACTCAACTTACTCAAGAACAAGCAGAATATATTAATGTTCCTCAAGAAGGCCCTTTCAAAGAAGACGCCTACAAATATTAGCCAAACATTGTGCAATTATGAGCTTTATTGCTCATAATATGCATTATGAAAATAGTCCGAATCATTGTTTGTATATTTGCTACTGCATCTCTAGTTGGATGCGGAGTAAAAGGTCCTATTATTAATTCAATAACCCATATCGTGTAAATGGATTTTTTTAACTATAAAGATGGAAAGTTATTTTGTGAAGATGTAGATCTTTCACTCATATCAGACGCTTTTAATACTCCTGCTTATGTATATTCAAAAAAGACTCTTGAAAGGCATGCGGATGCTTATTTAAAGTCGTTCTCATCTAGTAACAATTTAGTTTGCTTTGCTGTCAAATCATTAAGTAATATTTCTATTCTAAAAATACTTAAAGATAGAGGGTGTGGCTTTGATATTGTCTCAGGCGGAGAATTACATAGAGTTTTACTAGCAGGAGCTGATCCTAAAAAAATAATATTTTCTGGTGTTGGGAAAACTAAAGAAGAAATAGCCTCAGGAATTAAAAATAATGTCTTATCTTTTAATATTGAGTCGCCCTCTGAGCTTTACAGAATTGAGAGAGTTGCTAAAGACTTGGATAGAGTTGCTCCCATATCAATTAGATTCAATCCTGATGTAGATTCAGGAGGCCATGATTACATCACAACAGGCAGAAAGGGAGACAAGTTCGGGATCTCCTCAATAGAGGATATTTTAGAACTAAGCAGTTATATCTCTAGCTCTAAAAATTTAAAAAATGTTGGCGTTGCTTGTCACATTGGATCTCAAATTCTTGGACTAGACAGTTATAAGGCTGCTGCACGCAAAACCATTGAACTGGCTGATATGCTTCTTGAGATGGGTATTGAGCTTGATTTTCTAGACCTAGGCGGAGGCCTCGGGGTTCCTTACAACGGAGAGACACCACCGTCTCCCAGTGAATTAGTTGCTTGTCTTGAAAATGAATTATCCGAAAGAAAAGAAAGAATTATTATAGAGCCAGGAAGAAGTATATCTGCCAATGCGGGGGTTCTTCTTACTAAGGTTGAGTACATCAAAGATGAATTTTTAATAGTTGATGCCGCAATGAATGACCTTTTAAGGCCCGCTCTATACAAAGCTGAGCATGATGTATGGAATCTAGAAAAAGATAGTACTCAAGAAGCTAAAGTATGGAATATTGTTGGTCCAATTTGTGAATCTTCTGATTTCTTAGCAAGAAATATAAGTATTCCTGCAAAAGAGGATGACGTGTTAGCAATAAAATCAGCTGGAGCATATGGGTTTGTTATGTCTTCAAATTATAATTCTAGACCAAAATCTGCTGAGATTCTTGTAGATGGAAGCGAATTCAAACTAATAAGAAAAAGGGAGAATTTCGATGACCTTGTTCAATCTGAGATAAGCCTAGATGATTAGTTTTGATAAGATGCATGGGAATGGTAATGATTTTATTGTTATGAATTCTATTGAGCAAGATTTTATACCGTCGATGAAATTTATAAAAAAAAATGCTGATAGACAGACTGGGATAGGCTTTGATCAATTAATCTTAATAGGCCTCCCTATTAAAGAAAATTCAGATTTTATGATCAAATTTTACAATGCAGATGGTGGTGAGGCAGACATGTGCCTGAATGGTATAAGGTGTGCTGTGGCTTATATTTGGAAGCATAGTTTTGCTGCTAAAAGATCTTTAGTTCTTGAAACTAATAAAAAAATAATAATCTGCAAGCCCGCTGGAAAAAGCATTCAAGCATCTTTTGATATGCCATTAGTAAATACTGATACAAAGCTCTATTCATCACTTCAAAAGTCTCTAAAAAATGAGGCATTTTTTATAGTAGACGCTGGGAACAAGCATTTGTGTCTTAAAAAAAGAAGCATTAAGAATGAAGATTTAGATGCATTGTATTCAAAATTAAAAAAAATAATTAGGCCGCATAATATTAATTTATCAATCTTTAAGCATACTAAAGAACTGATCGAAATAAGAACATATGAGAATGGTGTTGGGGAGACGCTTTCCTGTGGTTCAGCGTCTGCATCAGTTGCCTCCTTATATCTTAATAGTAAGATAAATAAAGTGACTGTTAGATCTTCGGGTGGCGAGATAAAATTTTCTAAGTCAAAAAATGGCATTTTAATGACGGGACCTTCAGCTCATATATTCTCAGGAGATATTAATGACTAAAAAACTAGATCCAAAAGACGTTGAGTTATTTCTTTTAGACAATATTAATTTTTTTGAATCAAGGGAATCTCTTGTTGGAGAACTTAAATTTAGACACTCATCAAGCTCTGCATCTTCTTTATTAGAGCGTCAGATTATGAAATTAAGAGATGAGCAGAAAGATCTTATGGACCTGCTTTCTTCATTTATAAAGACAGCTTCACTTAACGAAGATTTATTTAATAAATCAAAAAATTTGACTCTTTCAATATTGGGATCCTCCTCTAAAGAAGAGGTTATAAGCAATGTTCAAGATGATTTTATAAAAAACTTTGGTGTTGATAGCTGTATCCTTGATTTTATTGAAAACGAAAAAATGGATCAGCTAGAAAGTAATACAGGAATGTCCTTTCATAAAGGAGCAATTTATTGCGGGTCTTATTCTAACGAAAAAATGGAACTTCTCTTCGGTGATAACAAGGTTGCATCTATTGCCGTAGCAGTAATAGCTGGGCATAAAGACATTGGTTTGCTGAAATTAGGAAGCTATGAGCGTACTAGATATCTTGGAGATGAAGATACTACTTTCATAGAATACATTAGGGATATTTTAGAAAAGAAATTTTCATCGTTTGATGTCTAGCGACTATTTTATCTCAAAGGATGTAAAACTTTACATCGATTATATTTCTGAGATTAAAAATCTCTCTACCAATACAAGCTCTTCTTACAAAAGAGACCTTGATAAACTGGTTAAATATTTTCATTCTATAGGCATTGCTGACTATGAAGATATAAATGATGAGATATGCTCTGGATGGATTGGTAGCCTTTATTCTTTAGATATTAATCCTAGAAGTATTCAAAGACATTTATCCTCTGGAAAGGGGTTTTTTAGATTCCTAAAAAAGAATCATAGAGTTACAGGCTCCCCTTTTGAGCTTGTAAAAGCACCCAAAACACCAAGCTATCTGCCTGAAGTTCTTTCTCCTGAAAGCGTTGAGCAATTGCTTAATTTTAAACCAGATGGTTCTCTTGAGATTAGAGACCTGGCCATTGTTGAGCTCATGTACTCATCAGGTCTGAGAGTATCAGAAACAGCCGGGGTTGATCTAGATCATTTTGAAGAAGAAATGTCATTCCTAAGAATTTTAGGTAAGGGCTCAAAGACAAGGATTGTACCTCTTGGAAGGTATGCAATAAATGCTATTAAAAATTGGATTCATGAAAGATCTAAGTATTCTGAAGAATCAACAGCTCTTTTTATAAACCTAAAGGGCACTAGGCTTTCTGTAAGAAGCATTCAGCTTAGATTAAAACGATTGGCAACTAAACAAGGACTCCCACCAATACACCCTCATATGCTTCGTCATAGCTTTGCAACTCATATGCTTGAGTCAAGTGGTGACCTTAGAACAATTCAGGAGCTATTAGGTCATAGCTCACTTTCAACAACCCAAATTTATACCAAATTAGATTACCAACACTTAGTAAAGATTTACGATAATGCCCATCCTAGAGCAAAAAAAAATGAATAATATTAAATTGATAACCTTTGATCTTGATGATACTTTTTGGGATATAGAGACTGTTATTATTAAGGCTGAAATGGAAACAAGAAACTGGCTTGAAAAAAAGGTTGGTAGTATTGAATGGGGTTCCATGAGAGATCTTCTAGACTATAGAAAAGTCTTAATTACTAAGACTCCTTCACTGGAGTGGGATATTAGCCTCCTTAGAAAAGAGATGTATAGAGCTAAGTTAAAAAATATTATTAAAGATGATTTAAAAAGAGAGAAAATAATCGAAGAGGCCTACAAAATTTTTATAGATAAAAGACATGAAGTATCTTTCTATGATGGCGTTTTTGATGCTATTAAAAAATTATCTAAAGAATATTCTTTAGGTATATTAACTAATGGTAATGCTGATATCTATAAATATGAAATAGGAAAATATTTTAAATTTTCTATACATTCCTCGGACGTGCAAGGAAATAAGCCTGATGAAGGGCATTTCTATAAAGCATTAGAAAGCTATGAAAAAGATATCTCTTTTGATCAAGTTATTCATATTGGAGATCACCAGGTTAATGATATCTTTGGCGCTAATAGGCTTGGAATTAATGCTTTATGGTTTAATAATAAAAATGCCGAATGGTATCAAGAGTTTGATAAGCCACTAGAGTTTAGCAGTTGGGATACATGCATAGATGCAATAGAGAGAATAAAAAATGGATCAAAGTGAAGTTACTAAAGCTGTTTTAAAAATACTAAAAAAGGAAATTGGCGCGGTTAGTAAACTAATTCCGTTAGATATTTTTAAAGCTATAGAAGAAAAAGTTGGGCCTGAGATAGATATAATTATTGAAAAAAGTGGTTATGTAAAAAAAGAAAAGTACGAACGCTTGAAAAAAATTACAGACAATCTAGAGAAAAGAATTACAGACCTAGAAAAAGACTTATAAAGTAACTATATATTTTGAAAGCTCTTTAATATCTTTCTCTGACAGAGCTGCGGCTTGAGCATACATCAAGGCACTTTGCGGACCTCTTTCTTCCTTGTTCTTGTACTGGGTTAGTGCAGCGGCTATATATTCACTTTTTGATCCTTTAAAAGATGGGCCAATACCTCCCTCTCCTTTAGCTCCGTGACATGCAATACATCCAGCATATAACTTAGTAGCTCCTGAAGCCGATCCTGATGAAGCCTGAGCAGTTGATGCAGAAGTACCACAATCTTGACCTTCTACACAAATATTAACTTGAAGACTAAGTCTCTCTATGACTGAATCATCATACTTCTTCCCATTAAATAGAAAGAGTACGCATAAAGGTAAAATATATAGGTAGTATTTATTTTTCATTTTTTTCCTAAGAGTTTGGTCTTTGTAATTCAACTAGATGATCGACAACCTTCAACATGTCGCTAAAGCTTCCCTTTGATTCAACTATATATGTGCCATCAACTACAATCATTGGCACGGATGAAATCTTAAGCTGCCTTGCATATTTAATGCCTCTGTTAACTTTTTGTTTAACTGTAAAGGACTCTAGATATTGAGCTGTTACTTCGGGAGCAACTCCAAATTTAGATAAGAAATCTTGAATAGCTTTTGGGCTTTGAAGGAAATTACCTTCCTTGTGAATAGTTACAAAAACTGCTGAGTGAGTTGATGCATCTAACTTTAATGCCTCTATAGTAAAAAATAATGCTGCATGAAGTTGGTGAATTGGTCCCCATGTTATTGGCATTTTTGTTAATTTAGTGTCGTCTGATTGCTTAGATTCCCATGAATTGATTGCTGGCTCAAAAGAATAGCAATGAGCACAGCCATACCAAAAAGATTCAGTTACCTCTACTATTCCATCTCTTTTAACTGGAAGAGGGTTATCAACCAATCGATAATCTTTCCCTAGTTTATATTCTGCGTTTATTGATACTGCAAAGACAGCCAATAAAAGCAATTTAGAAAAGTTTGTTAAATATATTTTCATTTGTATAGTCCGTGCATGTAGTTTGCAAGAGCATCAATCTCTTCATCGCTTAAATTCTGAGCAATTGATTGCATTACAAGCGCTTGCTCGCCTGCGTTTCTTTCCTTAGACCTATATTCTTTAAGTGTGGAGACAAGATAGCCAACTTGCTGACCTGCTAATGATGGGAAGCCTGCTAGACTGTTGCCATCTCCATATACTGAATGGCAAGCAGTACATGCGGGAATAGCTTTTTTCATATCGCCTGATCTGTATAAGCTTGCACCAAGAGCAAGAAGCTCTTCGTCATCTTTAGCCTTACCAACTGTTGATTTTTTTGAAGAATAAAAAGCAGCAATATCAAGTAAATCATCATCTTTTAAGGATTGAAGATACGGGATAACTGCCATCATTAAGACGTTATTTCTTTCTCCATCTTTAAAGTATTGAAGTTGCTCATAAATATATCTTTGATTCTGACCTGCTAGCTTTGGCCAGTCTGAATTCATGCTGTTTCCATCACTTCCATGACATGCTGCACATGATGCAACAAGCTCACTTCCTTTATCTACATTCCCTGATTTAAAACCATGAGGCATATCCTCTGCATGGGATGAATTTTCAACAGCATTAATATTAAATATTAAAGTGAAAGATGTAATGAATACTAGAAATAATTTCATATGTTTTTTAATTAAGTATGTCTAAGTGATGTGTATTATAAACATAGGTTGGTATGATATAAACGTTTAAATGAAAAACCTTTTTAAAGAATCCGAATTTATGCTTGGTGTGACCAAGTTCAAAAATCTTCCCGAAGACGAAGGTGTGGAAATATTATTGGCTGGAAGATCTAATGCTGGTAAATCTAGCGCTCTAAATGCACTTACTGAAAACCCTAAACTTGCAAGAATAAGCAAGACTCCAGGAAGAACAACTGAGATAAATTATTTTAGAGTTAATGAAACTTTAAAATTTGTTGATTTGCCTGGTTACGGATTTGCTAAATCAAGCTTTTATAAAAGGAAGGACTGGGCTCCTCTTTTGGAAGAATATTTTGCAAAGAGGCAATCCTTTAAGGCTGTAGTTATTTTTATGGATATAAGACACCCACTTAAAGATAGTGACAGAGATTTAATTGATTTATGTAATAATTCAGACGTCGCTTTTATCCCCGTACTAACAAAAAGTGACAAGCTATCAAACAATCAAAAAGCCAAAGCAGTTGCTGCAGTTAATAGACAAATGCAGGATTGTGAAGCTATTGCTGTTTCTTCTAAAGATATTGTGGGCTTTGACAAGTTAACAAGGGCTATATTGGAATTCTGTTGATGCTTGAATATCAAAAACAGGACTGCGGCCTAACTATAGCTGAAGGTCTAGAGTGCTATTACAATTCATTTCCCAAATCTAAAGAGGTTTTTAAAGACAATCCTCAATCAGGGACCTTGCTTAGAGACCATGACTGCACACATGTTATTTTTGGCTTAGATATAAGCCTAGAACATGAGGCTGTCCTCGATTCTTGGGTGCTTTGGGGCTGTTCGTTTAAATGGAAATATTTACTAGGTTACAACAAGCTTCCTGAGCTGAAAGATCTGAATAAAAGACTTTTCAAGGAACTCGGTGTCATTGGTTTTATAAAGCTTTATTGGAAGGTCGGCGCAATTAAAAGAAAGGTAATTTATAGAGCTTTTAAAATGCAAAAGAAATGGCCATTTAAAGTGCCCGAACAATATTTATCTATGAAGATATCTGACCTTAGAAAAATGCATGGAATTAAAATTCTTCCTCCAGAAGAGATGAATTACGTACCAACTAAATGGTCTGGGTCTATAAGTAACTAGATATTTGATCTATAAATGAATCAAAGTAATCAGACTGACCTTTGGATACCGCATTCCTGCTAGCTAGGGTCATATAATATGCTCCTTTAGGTATATTGCCAGTATTTATATAGGCAGCACCCATGTAGAAATTTGTCATTGATAGCAAATTTTTATATTTTTGCCTATCGGATGAATATATTTTGTAATTTTTTTCTAAATCGATTATTTCTTGATATCTACCCAAGTTAAATAATGAATCTACTTGCATGCTGAAGCTTGTAACATAGTATTGTTCGTTAATCTCCTTGCCTTGATTAATTGCACTTGATTGAAATTTTTCTAGCAACTCTAGGCTTTCAGTATAATTTTTTTGAGAAAACTTAATGACGGCTTTTTGAAAAATAAAATAGCTATCCTTTTCAATATTTTTATTTGCAATAATTAAAGCGGTTTTAAGGTCATTTTTTTTCATAGCGTAAAGTAGCTTGCTATAGGACCTGGCCCCTTTGGTTATTTGAATAGTTTCCTCTTCTTCCATCAGAAATCCAAATCTATGCAGAACACCCTTATGGTTTATTGGGATTTTTTTATACAGAGTAGGTAAATATTTTAGTTGTGTTGCAGCCTGCAATGAGCTTTTATTAAAATCTTGGCAAGGTTTAAGCTCTTCTTGTGGATTGTATAAATTTCCACACAAGCTTTCTTGAATTTTATGATTTTCTGTAGCGCCAAACTGGTTTATATCCAACTTAATAACTACATACCCCATTTCTCCTTTTTGCTGCATTCTTCTGGGATATTGAAGTAAAGGTTTTTTTTTATTTTCATATCTTTTGAATTCATCAAGTAAATCTGAAGAAACTAGTCTTTTCTTTGAATGCAATATGTAAGCCGAATCCTCTGCTAGCTCTGATATTTTACAATCTGTATAAATTTGATCCTCAGGAATTAGGTTCTCTGATGCAACACATTGTAGAAATTTACTCTTTTCGTCTTCAAAAACTTTTCCAAAATAACTGATGAGAATTGGGTTTGTGTCACCTTGAATAATTAAAGAAAAGTTGATTAATAATAAAGTTATCCAGATTTTAATGTGCTTCATTCCAATTATCCCCTATAGCCGCATCGGCAATTAAAGGAATATCAAGCTTTACAGCTTTTTCCATCATGCCTTTCATGGTTGATAAAATTTCTTCTGCATTTTTCTCAGGTGCTTCAAAAATTAACTCATCGTGAACCTGCATAATCATTTTAACATCTGGCATTTCATTTTCAAGAAATCCTTGAATATCAATCATAGCTTTCTTGATAATATCAGCAGCAGATCCCTGAAGAGGAGCGTTAATTGCTGCTCTTTCAGCCGCCTGTCTTCTTAGTCCATTTGCAGCATTGATTTCATTTAAATAAAGTCTTCTTCCCATTATAGTTTCAACATACATGTCTTCTTTTGCCTGGGCTTTGGTATTGGCTATATAGTCTTTAACCCCGGTATATCTTTCAAAGTATGTATCCAGATATTTTTGAGCCTCTGCTCTGGTAATATCGAGTTGACGGGTTAAGCCAAAAGCTGACATTCCATACATTAAACCAAAGTTAATGGCTTTTGCGCTTCTTCTATGATCTACAGTGACATCCTCAAGGCTTACCCCAAAAACCTCAGCGGCAGTTGCAGAATGAATATCCAAATTATTGTTAAATGCATGTGTTAAATTTTTATCTTTTGATAGATGGGCCATGATTCTTAGCTCAATCTGGGAATAGTCAGCAGATATCAAAACATTCCCTTTCTCAGGCACAAATGCCTCTCTTATTCTTCTTCCCTCAGCTGTCTTGATTGGAATATTTTGGAGATTTGGCTCGGTTGATGAAAGCCTTCCCGTTGAGGTTACCGCTTGTTGGTATGAGGTATGAATTCTTCCTGTTTTAGGATTTTCTATCTTTATTAGGCTATCGGTATAAGTAGATTTTAATTTAGCTAGTGTTCTGTATTGTAAAATTATTCTTGGTAGCTCATATTCTTCGGAGAGTCTTTGAAGGGTCTCTTCATTTGTAGAAGGTTGACCTTTTGGTGTTTTCTTTAAGATAGGAAGTTTTAATTTTTCATACAAAACTTCTAGTAATTGTTTTGGGGAGTCTAAATTAAATTCCTCGCCAGCTATTGCAAAAGCCTGAATTGAAAGCTTTGCTATCTTTTCTGATAATTCCTTAGAGTGTTCTGAAAGTTTATTTTTATCTATCTTTGCGCCATTTTGCTCTATCTTAGAGAGAACATGAACTAGTGGATATTCAATATCTTTAAGAAGTTTTATTTGCGCTGGTTTATCTTTTAAGAGGCTATCTAACTTATTAAATAATCTTAATGTGATATCTGCATCTTCGGCAGCATAATTTGAAGCGATCTCTATTTCAACAGCTGAAAAATTAATTTGTTTAGATGCTGTACCTGTTACGTCTGTATATTTAACAGTCGAGTAATTTAAATAATACTCAGCCAACTTATCCATCCCATGTCTTGTTGCTGTGCTATTAATTACGTATGACATTAGCATGGTATCAGCATGGAATACATCAAGAACTATCCCATGTCTGGCTAAAATTGGTATGTCAAATTTAAGATTTTGCCCTATTGCTTTATGTTTATTTCTTTCTATTGCAGACCCAATAATATCTACTAGGGTTTCAAGGTTTATTTGAATAGGACATCCTTCATAATCATGCCTAAGTGGAATATAACAACCATCGCCCTCTTTATCTGATAAAGATATTCCAACTAAATTTGCAGATACTGTGTCAAGTGAGTCTGTCTCTGTGTCTATTGCGAATACCTTACAAGTGTCTAGTCTATTTGCCCATTCTTCTAAATCTTTCTTGCTAAGAATTGTCTTATAAATGCCCTTGGGTTTAGGAGGGCTAACCTCAAGTATACTTTCTAGAGATTCAGGGGCTTTTTTATCTTCTTTGTTAGCAGGTTTCTTTTTAGGTTTCTTAAACTCTAAATCTGCAAAAAGCTCATCTAGCCTTTCTTGATTTCCATCAAGCTTCAAAAGACTTTCAAACGTTACGCCAATTTCAACGTCATTTTTAAGTGAAACTAATTCAACATTTCTATCTAGACTATCTAATGAATTCCTTAAGTTTTCTCCTACAACTCCCTTTATTGAGCCGGCGTTAGATTTAATCCCCTCTAGATCTTTAAATTCATTAAGCCATTTTGCTGCTGTTTTTTGTCCAACTTTTGGCACCCCTGGGATGTTATCAGATGTATCACCTGTAAGTGCTAGCATGTCTCTTATCTGATTTGGCTTTACACCAAATTTTTCGAAGACTTTCTCCTCATCAAAGATTTGATGAGTCATTGTATTCATCATTTTTGCAGACGGGTCCTCAACTAACTGCATTAAATCTTTATCTAATGATGAGATTACACTTTTAAAATTATTTTCTTTTGCAATTCTTACTAATGTTGCAATCACATCATCTGCCTCAACTCCCTCAATCTCTATTAAAGGGAATCCTATAGCTCTGCATACATTTTTAAGGGGCACTAATTGCTCTCGCAAATCGTCAGGCATTGGAGGTCTATTGGCCTTATAAGACTCATATATATCGTTTCTAAATGTCTTTCCTTTTGCATCAAAGGTTACAATGATTGGTGAGCCCTCGCTATCTTTTTTGAGTGTCATCAACATATTAGTTACGCCTTTTATAGCACCAGTTGGTCTGCCGTCTGATGTTGTGAGTGGCGGCATGGCATGATATGCCCTGTATAGATAAGACGAGCCGTCAATTATAAAAATTCTATCTTTCATTGTTTTGTGTATGTTTATGCTTGTGTATTATGACATGGCTTTTTTGTATACTATATAAAGAAAATAACCCAAAGACATGATTAGACATCCTATTAACTTTATTAAAACAGTTTATCAAAACTATTTTGAAATAGCGTCCTCTTTAGGCGCAATTTTGATTATCTTATTGGCTATCTTAATGGACAATCTTCTTAACTTAGAGGCTTGTCCTATGTGCATAATGTCCAGATATGCTTTTGGTGCAATTGCTATTATTTCAATCTTGGGAATGTTTACAAAGAAGCTTTTTAGATTAAATAAAATTTTTATTGTTCTCTCTTCTCTTGCTGGAATAGCCGTTACCAGCAAACAAGTCTATCTTCAAAATCTTAGCCCAGAAGAAATTGCCAATCTTGCCATGGGTTGCGGAATGCCTTTGGAAACTCAAATAGAATACTTCGGTTTAATTGGTGGCATTTTAAATGCATACAAGGGTGGCCCAACATGTGCTGCAGAAAATTGGAGATTTATCTTTAACTTTGCTGAATGGGGATTAATTTTCTTTATTATTTTCTTAGTAACTTCAATAGCTAAGCTTCTTAAGGGAAAATAAGAATATTTTTGTAATAAAACTACATAAAAATAGCTCTTAGAGTACTGTTCTTATAGTCTATGGGGTGATTCTTGACTTTTTTAAGCTAAAATATTTTAATCTACTACATAGTTATGTAAATTATTTACCTAAAAAGTATTAATATTTTATATAATGCATTATAAATTTTTAAAATAACTGGCTTTAAATAAATATGAATAACCAAAATCAAAATTTCCAAGCCTTTGAATTTTCAAGTGAAGAATTAATACGAAAAGCTGTTGAAAACGGTGAAGGTGTTATTGCAAGCAACGGAGCTTTTTCAGCGAATACTGGCGAAAGAACTGGGAGAAGTCCTAATGATAGATTCATAGTTCAAGAGCCCGGAACTTCTGATCTCATAGATTGGGGTTCTGTTAACAAGCCTTTTGATGCTAATAAATTTGATAAACTCTGGGGTAAGGTTGAGTCATACATATCTGAAAAAAATAGATATGTCTCAAAGGTTCACGTTGGATCTCATGACGAACATTACCTACCTGTTAAAGTTACTACTGAAACTGCATGGCATGGCTTGTTTGCTAGATTGATATTTGTTGTTCCTGCAGAGTTTAATCCCTCAATCAAACAGGAATGGGAAATTTTAAGTGCTGCAAATTTCAAATGTGACCCTGCTGAAGATGGAACTAATTCTGAAGGTTGTGTGATAATTAATTTTGCTGAAAGAAAAGTCTTGCTTGCTGGAATGAAGTACGCAGGGGAAATGAAGAAATCTATGTTTTCAGCTCAGAATTTCTTGCTACCAGCCAAAGACGTGCTTCCAATGCACTGTTCAGCCAATGTAAATGCAGAAGGCAAGGTGGCATTATTCTTTGGGCTATCTGGAACAGGTAAAACAACCTTATCTGCAGACCCAAGCTGTTCACTTATAGGTGATGACGAGCATGGCTGGGATAAAGGATCTGTATTTAATTTTGAGGGTGGTTGCTATGCTAAGACCATTGACCTATCAGAAAAGAATGAACCCGTTATATTTAAAGCTATCAAGCACGGCAGCGTGATTGAAAATGTTTTTCTTGATGAATCCGGCGTTCCCGATTATACAAATACATCTTTATCTGAGAATGGCAGATGCTGTTATCCAAGAACACATATTGAAGGTGCTATAGAGAAAAATGCAGCAGGAGAGCCTGAAACTGTAATTTTTTTAACGTGTGACCTTACTGGACTTATCCCCCCTGTATCGATTCTTTCAAAGGAAGCTGCTGCCTACCATTTCTTAAGTGGCTATACGGCTAAAGTTGGCTCAACTGAGATGGGATCAAGCTCCTCGATTGAATCAACTTTCTCTACATGTTTCGGAGCTCCTTTTTTTCCAAGGCCAGCAGGAGTTTATGCAGACTTATTAATGAAAAGAATTGAAGACTTTGGATCAAAAGTATTTTTAGTTAATACTGGGTGGACTGGTGGTCCATACGGAACTGGAACAAGATTTAGTATTCCTACTACAAGAAGAATTGTTAACGCAATTCAAAATGGCGAACTTAATGATATTGAAACTCAACATATACCAGGATTAAACCTTGAAGTCCCTGTTTCTGTGGAGGGTGTTGAGCAAGATCTTCTCAACCCTGTAAAAACATGGGAAAGCCAAGAAGAGTATCAAAACTATCTAGAGGAGCTTGTAACTAAGTTCAAAAATAATTTTGAAAAATTTGATGTAAAAGCTGATATAGTTTCCGCAGGACCCAACCTATAGGGAGAAATTTGGATTTCCACAGTCAGTTACAAAAACTTAAAGAAGAAAATTTCTTTTCATCGCTAGGCATAGAAAGAGGCATAGAGAAAGAATCTTTAAGAGTTACTAAAGATGGCTTTATATCTGAAAAAGCTCATCCTTCTTCCTTAGGGGCGTCTTTTACTAACCCCTCTATTACAACTGACTTTGCTGAATCGCTTGTTGAAATGGTTACTCCTGTTTTTACTGATGTAGATGAACTTTATGAGTATTTATTAGGTCTTCATGTTTTTATTGCTAACAGCTTAGAAGATGATGAGTTACTCTGGCCATTCTCGATGCCCCCCAAAATTATTGATTCATCCAAAATAAATATAGCAACATACTCAGATACAAACATGGGCAAACTTAAGCACATATACAGAAAAGGGCTTGCCCTTAGATATGGAAAAACTATGCAATGTGTTTCTGGAATTCATTATAATTTTTCACTATCGGATAGCTCTCTTTCAAAAATTGCGAAATCCAATGATCAAGGAGATATTAATAATGCATATCTCGGATTGATAAGAAATTTTAAAAGGCTATTTTGGTTTGTTCTGTCTGAGTTTGGTCACTCCTCAGTGGTCGATAAATCATTTGTTAGCGGCAGAGATAATGATTTAGATCTTTTAAATAGCTCAGACTTATTTAAAGAAGGTGCCACTTCATTAAGAATGAGTGATATAGGATATCAAAGCAAAGCTCAGAAGAATTTAGATATAAAATATAATGATTTGGATGAGTTTTTGGAAGAGTTAAGATTAGCCATCTCTGAGCCATACCCAGAATTTGATGCGATTGGTTTAAAGGATAGTGACGGAAATTTTCAACAAATATCCAATGGCATTCTTCAGATTGAGAATGAGCTTTATGACTGCATAAGACCAAAAAGAGCTGGGTTGAGTGGTCAAAGGCCCTATGAATTGTTAAAAAAAGAAGGTATTAAATATGTAGAAATTAGGGGCATTGATTTGGACCCAGATGATGTAGCAGGCATATCAAAAGATAAAATACTGTTACTTGATTTGATTTTACTATATTGCTTTATTAGGCCGAGTCCTATGATGGATGATAAAGAGAAATCTATTATCGAAAATAATGATACTACTACCATCAAATATGGCAGGCTGCTTGAGACAACTATTATCCTCAATAATAAAAAAACCGGAATATTTGAAGCACACAGAGATATCGTAAAAGATTTAATGTCCTTAGCTGAAGCCATGGATGATACCAGGTATGTTGATGTTGTTTTAGATATTAAAGATAGGGTAAATACGTTTAATGCAGATAAGCCATTTCACGACCTAGGATTAGAGAAAGCTCAACAAAACTCTAATATTCTTAGATCTCATAAAAATATAGAGACTAAGAGCTTTAAAGAAGAGGCTGAGATATCTTTGCTAAAATTTGATAAAATTCAAAAAGAGGCTAGTCTCGATAATATAGATGAATTCATGAATTCATATAACTCTCAATTATAGGTAGAATAGATTATGAAAGCTTTACAATGCATAGAATTAGGCGGACCGGAGAAACTCCAAGTTTGTGAGGTAGAAGACCCAATAGTAATTCCCGAGCATGTAATTATTGAAGTTAAATCAGCAAGTGTTAATTTTCCAGATGTTTTAATGATACAAGGCTTATATCAGTTTCAGCCTCCTATGCCATTTACTCCTGGTGGAGAGTCAGCGGGTATTATTATTGAAGTTGGTGAAGGCGTTACTGACTATAAGGTTGGTGACAAGGTATTCGCTGCAACCATGGTTGGAGCGATCGCTGAAAAAGTATTAACACATGTTTCAACTCTTAGGCCTATACCTGACGACATGGATTATGAAATAGCAGCTGCCTTATCAGTTACATACGGAACTTCTCTTCATGCATTAAAGCAAAGAGGTAACATACAGCCAGGCGAAACATTGCTTGTTCTTGGAGCATCTGGTGGAGTTGGTCTTGCAACTATTCAACTTGGCAAGGCGATGGGCGCAAAAGTTATTGCCGCTGCATCAACCCAAGAAAAAATAGATATATGCCTAGCAAATGGAGCAGATGAAGGCTTTGTATACCCTTCGGGTAACCTAGATAGAGATCAGCAAAAAGCACTTTCTACTAAAATTAAAGAGCTTACTGGTGGCCTAGGTCCAAATGTAATCTATGATCCAGTAGGAGGAAGCTATGCCGAACCTTGCCTTAGATCTATTGCGTGGGAAGGAAGATATCTAGTTATTGGCTTTGCTGCTGGCGCTGACCAGATTCCAAAAATGCCTCTAAATTTAACGTTGTTAAAAGGATGCCAAATTGTAGGAGTTTTCTGGGGAGCCTGGGCAGCCATGTTTGCTGATGAAAATAAAAATAATTTTGATGAGCTGTTTAGTTTGTATTCTCAGGGAAAGATTAATCCCAAGGCAACTGATAAATTTTCTTTAGATAACTCTGCAGATGCTATTGCTCATCTTGCAAATAGAAAAGCTAAAGGCAAAGTTATAATTAATATCTAGTCCTGGGTAATAGATTGGTAGGTTAGGGAAAGTCTTGAGATGTCGAATGGCGGTCTAAAGATCCCTGCAAAATCTCCATCTGGATTCAGTAAAATAATGTTATTAGCATGACTATCTAAATGTTTATGCTCCATGCCATGGCTATTGCTAGGCATAACATTATTTACAGATAATTGAGTTGCCAAGCTCAACAACATAGGCCTTGTATTAGAAACTCCCATAAAATCCTCATCGAAACCTTTGGCGTAGGTATCTATAATCTCAGGGCTATCTCTTTCTGGGTCTATGGAAACAAGAACCCACTGCTTATTGTCTAATTGGTAGTTCTTTTCTTTTAATACCTTAATTAACTTTGATAGTTGATACATTGTTGTAGGGCATTCATCTGGGCATCTGCTAAACCCAAAATACATTAACGTCCATTTTCCAATTAAGTTAGATTTTGTAAAAGAAGAATTATTAGAAGAAAAGAATTCAAAATCAGATATCTGCTTAGGCTTCTCAAATAAAAATAGTCCGTTTACCAAAAGCTCATTGTTATTTAGTACTCTTGGAGTGGTGAGTTTGCTTATAAATAAGCTCATTACAATAATAATAAATAGAGCGATTAAAATAAGATTTCTATTTATAGCGTTCATTGAATGAGATAGTGATCACATAGCAGAGCTACGAATATTAAGAATATATAATATATTGAGAAGTTAAATGTCCTCATTGCATAGGAATCATCATCGCTTAAATAAAGCCTTATTGAGTAATACATAAATATTGAACTCAGGATGACTGCCGATATCAAATATATAGCTCCTGACATTAAAACAATATAAGGAAGTATGCTTACTATAAATAGAATGATTGTATAAAGAACTATCTGCAATTTTGTGAAGGCAACTCCATGTGTGACCGGAAGCATTGGAATTGATTCCTTTGCGTATTCATCCCTTCTATATATTGCTAAGGCCCAAAAATGAGGCGGTGTCCATACAAAAATTATTAAGACCAAGAGAAGAGCGAAAGGGTCAATAGTGTTGCTAATCGCTGCCCACCCTAAAAGAGGGGGCGCGGCACCAGCAAGCCCGCCTATAACAATATTCTGAGGAGTGGCTCTTTTTAGATAGATCGTATAAATAAAAGCGTAACCGATTAGGGATGCTAGTGTAAGCAGCATTGTTAAAGTGTTAACAAATAGATATAAAATAAGCGCTCCCACCAGGCCAATAACAAAAGAAAAACATGATGCATGAAATGGGCTTAACTCCCCTTGAGGAAGAGGTCTTTGGTCGGTTCTGGTCATTGATGCATCTGACTTCCTGTCAACAACTTGATTTATAGCTGCAGCAGATCCTGAGCACAATGCTATGCCCAGTAAAGAGATAATTATGTTACTTATCGAGCTAACTGAGTCCTCTGCTAGAAGCATACCAACTAAGGCACATATCAGCATCATATAGACAACATTAGGCTTACATAGGATGTAATAACTTTTTAAAAGTTTCACTTTTTCCATGCCAAATAATTAACCATAAACATGGTTGCTAAAAGTGTTGCCGCAATTAAATTATGGGCAATAGCAATGTACAAAGGAAGTACATATACGACGTTTATAATGCCTAAGGTGATTTGAGTTAAAAGAAGAATTCCAAGAGTAGATGCTAAAGGTGCCGCGGCTGAAAACCAAAGTTTAGACATTAAAATTATAAAAACTATTGTTACCAATATTGCAGTAACTCTATGCGAGTAATGAATTGCAACTCTTGCTGGATTATCCAATAAGCCATATAAATAATTTGGCCCCACTTCTTGAGCCATATTAAAGCCATTTTTAAAATCCATTTCAGGAAAATATGTACCCTGACATGTGGGGAAGTCTGCACAAGCCAAAGACGCATAATTTGTACTTGTCCAAACCCCAAGAAATATTTGAATCACTAAAATTATAAATGCGAGTGTGGCAATGCCTTTTAAATTAGGTATTCGCATAACCTCTAAGCTTTTAAAATTACCGGACATTAAGAATATATATAAGAATAATATTAATGTTGTGAAGCCACCAAAGAGATGGCCTGTAACTATTATTGGTAAGAGTTTTAGACTAACAGTTAAATAGCCAAACAGTCCCTGGCAGCAAATAAATGCTAACAGACCAATAGACCATCTTCTTATAGATTTATTTTCGTTTTGCTTAAAAGATAGATAAACCATGATGATTGCTACGAATCCAAGCGTTGCTGCAAAGTACCTGTGAACAACTTCTGGAATAGCCTTATTAATGTCATATGGGAAGGTAGGAAATCTACTTTCAGCTACGACTATGTCCATTTCACTTGTAGGAAAAACGATGAAGCCATAACATCCAGGCCAATCAGGGCACCCCAAGCCGGCATCTACAAGCCTAGTCCAAGCACCAAGTGCAATAACAACAAAAGCGAGACATATTGCAAAGAATGATAAATTCCTAATATTAATCATTAAATTAATACCTTAAGGTCTTTTAATATCTTTTTAGGGTCTATGTTGGGCTCAAAGTACATAACAGCTCTTCCATATGGATCAATAATAAAAATTGGATTTTCATTATTCATATCAATTTTAGAATTTTTTTGAAGTACATTAAGCAGAACGCTATTGCTGTCCTTGATTAATTCTGTTCTTTCGTACTCAGCTATAAGATTTTGAACATCATCCTTAATTAGCTCATTTGAATAAAATGCGACTCTTTTAACTCTGTATATATCCCTATTTAGGGCAACATTTAACTGCCTCATAAGATATAAGGATTCTGACGACTTATCGGGATTCGTTATATAGACTCCCATAACCCATTTCCCATCTTCAAACTCAAGTAAGGCTTTTTTTTCATTGCCCTTAAACTGATCAAAATTAAAATAGCTCTTAAAAAAGACCCCGTTATTCTTAGTGCCCTCTGGCGACATCCCAGAGGTAAAGTACAAGGAAGAGAAAGTAACTACTAAAATAGGAGTTAATAATATTATTGCAAGAAAAATTTTATTCTTCATTTTTTTTGAATCCTAACCAGATATACATTAAACATAAAACCAAAAACATCGTGAACCATTGGGCTGAATAACCATAATGTTTTGAAGGCAGCATATTAGTAGGAATAATTTTTATGTATTCCAGGCTATCTTTTAGAACTGGGTCAGCAACTAAAATAAAAGGCTCTAGGTCCATATTATATTCTTTACTAACTACATTTAGGTGTTTTGTTTGCGAGATTTTTGGCCAGGTTGACGTAACTAAGTTATCAGACAGGACGAACCCAAGCTCTGGATTTTCAAGGATGCCGCTAACTGAAAGTTCATTTTTTTGAACGTCAATATCTGGTAATTCATTTCTAAAAATATTTTGAGCAACCCATCCTCTATCTACTAATATTGCCCTATCTTCATTTTTAATTTTAAGAGGAGTCAAGACCTTGAAACCAGCAACCCCTCTATTAATACTGTTGTCTACTAATATCTGCTTTGATTCATCCCAGATTCCATCCACAAATACTCTGTCCCACTTTTTAGAGGTGCCTGAAAGATATGAAGGATCTTGATTTAGATTGCTATTAAAATCTGCAATTAACCTCGCTTTAGCTTGGCCTCTTTCTATTTGCCAAAGGCCTAAAAGAAAAAAAAGGGTGGCAAAAAATATAAAAAATATACTAATTTGCTTTCCTGGTCTAAATTTACTTATTTTCATATCTATAAATCCATGCATACCCTAAAATTGTTCAATGATAAAAACTCTTATATACATTGATGTATTTCTAATAATAATATCACTTGCTAGCGGTCTTGTTTTTCTGCTTATTGATCAAGGGAAGAAAGATAGCAAAAGAACAACTTATAGCCTCGGTATTAGGGTTGCATTAGCTGTAATACTAATTATCTTAATTGTGATCGGCCTTATGACCGGTGAACTTGGTAATAGCGTCCCTTGGGACGGTTCTTAACTAAAGTATATAAACAAATAAGAAAAGCATTACCCAAACAACATCAACAAAATGCCAGTACCATGATGCTGCTTCAAATCCAAAATGATCATGGTCCTCAAAATGCCCTGCAAAAAGCGATCTAGCTAACATTATCGCGAGCATAATACCGCCCATCATCACATGGAATCCATGGAAGCCAGTCAGCATAAAGAAAGTAGATCCGTAAATACCAGAATTTAGCGTCAAGCCATAATGAGCATAAGCTTCGTAATATTCGGCTGCTTGAAGCCCTACAAATATAAGTGCTAATGAAACAGTAATTCCTAAGAATAAATTGAATTTCTTTCTATTTCCATTTTTTAAGCCTAGATGGGCAAAATGCACTGTGACACTAGAGCTTAAGAGAACAATGGTGTTCCACATTGGAAGCCATTCTAATGCATGGCCCCAACCAGGCCAGGCCATACTTTTGTCTGCTAATTCATAAGATACGCCTTGATCTGGGGTAGAGATAACAGGCCATGTTGATTCAAAGCCCTTCCATAGCTCTATAGCCGCGACTCCAACACCTTTTTCACCTTCACCGGCCAGCCATGGCACAGCAAAAGTTCTTACGTAAAACAGAGCTCCAAAGAAAGCAGCAAAAAACATAACTTCTGAAAAAATAAACCATGCCATGCCATAAACATAAGATGTTTTTAACTGATTGCTGTCCAGTCCTTCCAGATGTTCTTTTATAACCTGTCTGAACCAGAAAAATAAAGTTGTGAATAAGCAAGCAAAGCCTATGTAGAGGATATAAACAGAGTTACTTTCAGCATTTCCTAAGTTATTAATAGTGCTTGAAGCACCCATAACCAATAGAAAAAGTGAGAAAGCAATAAAAATAGGAAACCTACTTTGATCAGGTACGTAATAGTTTTGTGTGCTCATAATATTTTAGTATTGTCCGCCGTGATTATCCATGTTTTCGTGATTCATTTCGTTATTCGCCATTGAAGCATCTTCGTATTCTGTAATATCAAAAATTGTGTATGACAAAGTTATATTTTTTATATTCTTAGGTAGGTCGTTAGAGACAAGTAATTTAACTGGGAGAAGCGCCTCTTCTCCTGGCATTAATACTTGCTGCTCAAAACAGAAACATTCTAATTTTTTAAGATGAGCTGCAGCGTTTGAAGGTGCGACACTAGGAACTGCTTGTGCAGTCATTTTTTTATTCGTTGTATTTTTTACATAAAATGTAGCTGTATAGTATTTTCCAGTAGAAATTGTCATAACTTCTTCAGAGGGCTTAAACACCCAAGGCATATTTTCATTGTTAGTTGAGATGAATTGCAGTCCTATTGGCCTGCCGTCTTCTATAACTAATTTGTCAACATTTTTAGATTGAAAAACCTTTCCATTTATCCCAGTAACTTCACAAAAAACATCATATAGAGGCACAAGAGCAAACCCAAATGCAAACATTAAAGGGACTGCAATAAGCAGTCTTTTTAGGGTTTTTTTAGCTCCTTCGTTCATTAATCTATTTTTGGAGGAGTCGTAAATGTGTGATACGGAGCAGGTGATGCAACAGTCCATTCTAGACCTCTTGCTCCTTCCCAAACCTGAGCAGTAGCTTTTTTGCCACCCATTACTGTTTTTATGACAATAAACAAAAAGAATACTTGAGATAGCCCAAATAGGAAAGCTCCTACGCTTGATACCATATTCCAATCTGCAAATTGAAGAGCGTAATCAGGAACCCTTCTAGGCATCCCAGCTAATCCAATAAAATGCTGTGGGAAGAAAGTAACGTTTACCCCAATGAAAGAAAGCCAGAAGTGAAGCTTCCCAAGTCTTTCGTCGTACATATTTCCAGTCCATTTAGGTATCCAATAATATACTGCAGCCATAATTGAGAAAATGGCTCCAGGGACAAGAACATAGTGAAAATGAGCAACTACAAAATATGTATCATGATATTGAAAGTCTGCAGGTGTTATTGCTAACATTAGTCCTGAAAAACCACCCATAGTAAATAAAACTACAAAGGCGATAGCAAACAACATTGGTGTTTCAAATGTTATTGAGCCTCTAAACATAGTTGCTATCCAATTAAATACCTTAACTCCAGTTGGAACAGCGATTAACATTGTTGCCCACATAAAGAATAATTCTGCTGCAAGGGGAAGCCCTACTGTAAACATATGATGCGCCCAGACAACAAAGGAAAGGATTGCAATTGAAAGCATGGCCCAGACCATTGAAGCATAGCCAAAGAGCTGCTTTCTAGAAAATGTTTCTATAATATGAGAAACAATTCCAAATGCTGGAAGAATCATAATGTAGACCTCTGGATGACCAAAGAACCAAAAAATATGTTGAAAAAGAACTGGGTCGCCGCCGCCAGCTGCATTAAAGAAACTTGTGCCAAAATGTATGTCCATTAACATCATTGTTACAGCTCCAGCTAAAACAGGCATAACCGCAATAAGCAGATATGCAGTTATTAACCAAGACCAAACAAATAAAGGCATTTTCATAAGACCAACGCCTGGCGCTCTCATGTTCATGATAGTTACAACAATATTAATAGCTCCCATAATAGACGAGGCTCCCATAATATGAACTGAGAAAATAAAAAAGGTAACACTTGGAGGTGCATAAGTAGTTGAAAGTGGCGCGTAAAATGTCCATCCAAAATTTGGTGCTCCGCCTTCCATAAATAATGAAGAAAGGAGTATAAAAAATGCAAAGGGTAGTATCCAGAAACTTAGATTATTCATCCTTGGAAGTGCCATATCTGGGGCGCCTATCATCATCGGAACTAACCAGTTTGCAAGACCTACAAAGGCTGGCATAACCCCACCAAAAATCATTATCAACCCATGAAGAGTGATCATCTGATTATAGAATTCTGGTTCTATTATTTGCATGCCTGGCTGAAATAACTCAGCCCTAATAACCATTGCCATAGCTCCGCCGATTAGGAACATTGCAAAACTAAACCATAAATATAAAGTACCTATGTCTTTATGGTTTGTTGTATATAACCATCTTGTTAGTCCCTTTGCTGGGCCATGATGGTGATCTTCGTGGTGATTTTCTACTGCTGAGCTCATAATTGTCTTTCCTTTCTGCTATTAAATCTTTGGTTCTTTATAATCTACGATATCTTTAGGTATTACTATTTCACCGTCTCCGCTTTTAGCATTTCCCCAGGCCTGTCTTGTGTAAGTAATTACAGCTGCAAGCTCAACCTCTGAAAGGTAATCAAATGAGTTCATGGCCGCTCCTTGAACTCCTTCCATTAATATTTCGATATGTCTTGCTTTGTTATTTAGAGCAATGTCACTTCCGGCAAGTGCCGGGAAGATTCCCGGTATTCCTTGCCCTGCAGTTTGATGACAGGCAACACAATTAAGTGCATAAACATCTTCACCTCTAGCAACTAACTCTTCGACACTCCAGTCTTTAGTTGTTAATTCTGCCATTTTAAAAGCTGCTTCTTTTTTTTCTCCAACCCATTCATCGTACTCGGCCTGCTCTACAACCTTGACCACTATGGGCATAAATCCATGATTCTTTCCACAAAGCTCTGTACATTTACCACGGTAAATACCTGGCTTGTCTACTATCGTCCATGCTGTATTTACAAACCCTGGAATTGCGTCTTGCTTAATTGCAAATGCAGGCATCCACCATGAATGTATAACGTCATTAGCAGTAATTAGAAATCTTATTTTTTTGCCTACAGGAATTAAAACCATCTCATCAACTTCTTGCAGATAATTTTCGCCCTTAGGAACTAAATTGTAAATCTCATCTAAATCAGTAGCTGGATTTGCAAAAAAACTAATGTCATCTTCTAGGTATCTATACTGCCATTTCCACTGGTATCCTGTAACTTGTATATTAATATCTCCGGCCTCATCATCGTAAATGTTTACCAATGTTTTTGATGCTGGGATAGCCATGGCTATTAAGATAAGAAAAGGAATAATTGTCCAAGCAATCTCTACCTTTGTATTCTCATGAAAAGTGGCAGCTACTGGATTTTTCTTTTTAGTATGTGCATACATTGAATAGAACATTACTGAAAAGACGACTACTCCGATGGCAACACAAATCCAAAATATAAGCATATGCAATTCAAACACTTCATTACTTATATCAGTAACACCTCTTGTCATATTTAAGGCAAACCAGTCAGCTTGGACTGAATTTGTAAAAAGAATAAATATAAAAATTAGTTTATTTGGAAAATTCTTTAAAGATTTTAGTGACATATTTTTACCCTATGGAAGTGCTGAATAAAATAAATTTAGCATATAAACTATTATAAGCTATTTATATAGTACAAACAAAAAAATTTAGTAATTAATTTGCTGCGTATGATATCTTTTTGTTGCGTTATTTACTAGTTTTTGGACTTGAAAAATCTTGTATATTTAAAGCCTTAATTGCATTGTTTTTTTGGCTAACTGCCTTAGGTCTTTTTTCAAAAAAATTACACTTCGCACAATATATTTCATCGTCATCTGAGTTAATTGCAATGGTGTCTTGAGCTTTGCAAGAGGGGCATACAGCGCCTGCAATAAACTGAACTAGCTTTTTCATCCGTTTAAATTTTTAATATCTTTAAAAATATTTTCTGTTGATGGGATCTTCCCAAACCAAAGTTTAAAAGATTGCGCAGCCTGGTATATAAGCATTCCAATACCGTCAAACACTTGAGGGGAATATTCTATAGCCCAACTGCAAAAAGGCGTGGATTCAAGCGAGTAATTTAGATCATAGAAGCAAACTAATCTAGAAAACTTTATTCCTTCAGGAGCTATAAATTCTCCGGTCAAGCCAGCCGAACTTCCATTAATAACAAGATCATAATAGATATCTTCTTTTAGATTCGATCCTATCTTTACATGTTCATTATATTTATTTACTAAAGTCTCTGCTTTTTCTTGGGACCTATTTAAAATAGAAATTGTGCTTGGCCTATCCATTACCAGTTTATATAAAATACTTTGCACAGCTGCGCCAGCACCTAATATCAAGATATTCTTGCCTGAGATACTTATATTCTTTGATCTAAGATCCTCCATAAAACCAATTCCATCTGTAGACTCAAGAGACAGAATATTATCTATCTTAATTATGGTATTGACTGCTTGGAGGTGCTTTGCTTCCTTTGATATATTGCCAGGGATTCCTGCAGCAAGATTCTTCAAGGGTAGTGTTATATTTAACCCTCTTGCCAAAGGATCGGCAAAAAAATCAGCAACAAAGCTATTAAAATTATTGGGCTCTACCTTGAACGGCATGTAGCTTAGGTTAATCTTTTCTTGCTTTGCAAAACGTGAATGAATGAAAGGAGACAAAGAATGCTCAATGGGACTTCCGGCCACGCCGAGTTTAAATTTATTAGACATTCCAATCCTTGTTTATATATTTAAGAGCTTCTTTTTCCATCTTGATGTAATTCTTATCTTTTTTATATGACCATTTAACATCTTTTGGTAGCGAGGCTAATATAGACTCTATTCTTCCATTGGATTGAAGGCCAAAAGAAGTACCTCTATCATAAATTAGATTAAACTCAGCGTACCTTCCCCTTCTTAGTAGCTGAAATTCTTTTTGCTTTTTATCAAATTTAGTAGATTTTCTTCTATTAATAATGGATTGGTATGATTCTAGGTAGGTATTGGCTATATCTGAAAGCATGTCTGTACTTTTTTCAATGCTCATGTTGGATAGATTATCAAAAAAGAGCCCTCCAATTCCCCTTCTCTCTTTTCTATGGGGTATATAAAAATACTCATTGCAATTCTTAGAAAATTTCTTATAAAAACCTTTATTATATGAATCTAGTGTTTCTTTTGCCTCGTTATGCCATTTAACACAGTCTTCTTTAATAGGTAGATAAGGCGTTAGATCATATCCACCTCCGATCCACCATTTTTTTATAGTGTTATTGCCACCCATTAAACAGAATAATCTTATATTCATATGACTAGTTGGAATAAAGGGGTTTTTAGGATGTGCAATTACCGAGACGCCCATTGCTCGATACCCATGCTTTGATGGCTCTGATATTAATTTTCCAAGAGCGGCTTTTGGGAGTTTATTACCTGATATAGATGAGAAATTTACAGCACAATTATCAAAAAAATCTCCATCCTGAATTACAAAAGTATGACCGCCTCCGCCTTCGCTTCTTTTCCATTTATCAGATGTAATGATTGATGTTTTAGATTTCTCTAAAGACATAAAGACATCCATGATTTTTGCATGACTAGTCGTAAAAATATTTTCTAAATCTTTGATCATATTATTCTCTAATGACTTTCTTAGATTCTAAATCAATAATTGTTGAAGGCTTTTTATTATTGCCCAATAGAGCATCATAATATGCCAGATCTGTATCATCAAAGGTATCCATTATTTGCTTAGGGTTTAATAAATTTTTCTGGCCTGAGATATTGGCAGAGGTAGATATCATAAATCCATCAAACCCTTCTATAAGTTGTTTTGTAGGTAAGTGATTACTTACTCTTAAAGCAATCTTGCCGCTATCATTATGCAAGTGGCTAGGTAGATTCTCGTTATATTCAATTAATATTGTTGTGTGCCCTGGCCAGATTTTTTTAAGGAAGACAGTGTCTTCAATGGATAAAGTTTTAAGGTATTTTTTAAAACTATCTATTGAAGGAATCAATAAAATAAAACTTTTATTTTGTGTTCTTTTTTTTAAATTATAAATTTTGGTAAAGCTATTTTTATTTAAAGCATTACACCCCAAACCCCAAACCCCCTCTGTTGGGTGAGCAAGAATTTTACCGCAAGATAGCCACTCAATTGATGAGGAAATATCTAAAGATTTTGTTTGCAATTATGAGTTAAGAGCCTTATCTTTTTTAAGAACTTCTTCCCTCATATTATTTTTGTAATCATGAAGTTTTTGTGCAAACTCTTCGTTAGATGTTGCCAGTATTTGGACGGCTAAAATTGCGCTATTTTTAGCGCCGCTTTTGCCAACTGCAACTGTTGCAACCGGAACTCCTGGAGGCATCATCACTGTAGATAGTAATGAATCCATTCCGCCCATTCCGCCTGATTCAATTGGAATTCCAATCACTGGTCGAATAGAGTGAGCTGCAACTGCTCCTGCTAAATGAGCAGCCATTCCAGCAGCTGCAATAAATATTTTGCAACCATTAGCCTCAGATAGTTTAATCAATTCCATAACCTCATGAGGGGTTCTGTGCGCTGACATCACATTTTTTGTATATTTAACGCCAAAAGAGTCAAGAACGGAGAAACATGCCTCTACAATGGGAAGATCCGAGTCAGAGCCCATTATTATTGCTACATCTATTTTTTGATTTGTCATAATTTATTTATTGTATATGTGAATGTGGATTATAATGAGTGAATTATAATATATTTATGCAGATTTCCAATAAATGAATGACGAAAAATTAACAATCTTAAAATTTCCAGATCCACGCCTTAGAACTGTAGCAAAAAGGGTTACAAAATTTGACAAAAGTCTTGAAATGCTTGCCAAAGCTATGCTCAAGCTTATGTATAAAGAAAATGGTATTGGTTTAGCGGCCTCACAGGTAGATAGGCATATAAGATTAATCGCAATGGATCTAAGTGAAGACCGCAATGAGCCAATGTTTTTTGTTAATCCTGAGTATAAAATCATTGATAAGCATAGTCTTGATTCATTCGAAGAAGGGTGTTTATCAGTGCCAGGTTTTAATGAGACTATAACTCGCCCAGATAAAATAGAGCTTTCATGGCAGGACTTACAGGGAAATCACCATAATATGGAGCCTAGTGGACTCTTAACCATCTGCATACAACATGAAATTGATCATCTAGAAGGAAAGTTGATGGTTGACTATATAAGCCCCATTAAAAGAGATAGGATAAGAAAAAAACTATCTAAATAGATATTTAACAGAATTTAAAAGATTATAGAGGTATTTTAGAAGATTTTATGAATATTTTATTTGCAGGTACGCCAGAACCCTCTGGTAAAATACTTGAATACCTTATAAGCCATCCGGCTTATAAAATTAAAGGGGTAATAACTCAGCCTGACAAGCCTCAGAGAAGAGGAAATAAAATCCTTGAATCAAATGTATCTATGATATCTAAACAATATGACTTTCCACTTTTCAAGCCTTCCAACCTAGATGACCCTATCTTCAAAAAAAGTATTAAAGATATTAATTTTGATTTTCTAATAGTTGCTGCTTATGGGAAAATAATCCCCAACTGGTTGCTTGAAGCTTCAAATAAAATACCAGTTAATATTCATTACTCGATCTTGCCATCTTATAGAGGAGCTTCTCCAATCCAAACCTCTCTATTAAATGGAGATGATTTATCAGGCGTTACCTTCATGGAAATGAGTGAAGGGTTGGACGAAGGAAGAATTATAAAAATTTTTACTTTACATATATCTGATGCACACAACAAGACTTCTTTAGAAAATGATCTTTGTGATCTTGCTATAAAAAATATAGACAATGTTCTCTCATTAATATTTTCTAATCAATTTTTATTAAATGAGCAGGATAATTTAAATGCAACCTATTGCTCTAAGATAAAAAAATCTGACTCTATAGTTAATTTTACAGAAAATGCAGATGTTATTGTTAATAAGTACAGAGCTTATTCTGAGTGGCCTGGCTTGGCTTTTGTACATAAGGATACAATCATTAAAATACATACCATGGACATATTTCATGAAAATTTATCAGGGATGCCAGGTACAATAGTTAGGTTTGATAAGACTGGTATTTACTTCAAAACATGCTCTGAAACTATAGTGATTACTTACTTACAGATGCCTAATAAAAATATTATCAACTCTATTGATGCTTTCAATGCTTACAGAGAGTTTTTCGTATAATTATTTTATTTACTCAAGAAGCTTTTAATTACATTAAAAGAGGTTTAATTTACTCTTTATGAAAATAGTAATTTTAGGTGCCGGGAAAGTTGGGGGAAGTCTTGCTAGAAATTTATCAAATAGTGACTATCAAGTTTCAATAGTTGATGAAGATAAATCAAAACTTTCTGCCCTAGAGGAAAGACTAGACATAATGACTATTGAGGGTCATGCAGCAAAACCAAATTCAATAATGAGAGCTGGTGCTGATGAGGACACTATAGTAATAGCTGTAACCTCAAATGATGAGGTTAATATTATCGCCTGCCAGATTGCCAAAAAAATGTTTAACGTTAAAAAAACAATATGTAGATTTAAGGACACTTCTTATTTAGAGCATTATGAGGTTTTTGGTGAAGGCATAATTGATATTCCCATATGTCCAGAAAATGAAGTTACATCTCATCTTAAGGAACTTATAAATAACCCCGGTGCAGATCAAATCGAGCACTTTGCTGGTGATAAAGTGAAATTAGTTTCCGTTAAAGCAAAGAAAAAAGGAAAGCTTGTTGGAAGAGAGTTAAAAAGTATTAAAGATGACATGCCAGATGTCGATGCCTACATCCCATCAATATATAGAAAAGGTAGGCCTTTCATTCCAGATGGGGATACCATCATTAAAGAAAATGATGAAGTCTACTTTATCTCATCTTCAGATAACATAGGTTCGATTATTGATGAGTTTAGAGACCACGAAGATGCATATTCAAGAATTATGATAGTTGGGGGTGGAAGAGTAGGTTATTCTTTAGCAAGAGACCTTGAAAAGACGTATAAAGTTAAATTAATAGAATCTAATATAGATAAATGTAAGTTTTTATCAAAAGAACTTGAAAAGACTATTGTTCTAAATGGTTCTGCAACTGATGAAGAATTATTAAAGAGTGAGAATATATCAAATATCGATATGTTCTGCGCATTAACTGATGATGATGAGACAAATGTCATGTCTTCATTGTTAGCAAAGAAGATGGGTGCTAAAAAAACAATGATTGTTTTAAATAACCCCTCTTATCTTGGCCTTGTGCCTGGATTCATAGATATCTATATAGCTCCGTATAGACTAACGGTATCATCGGTTCTCCAAGATCTTAGAGAGAGCGATGTTGCTCAAGATGTAATGCTGAAAATGGAAGCTGGAGCTGAGGCAATTGAAGGAATAGTTCATGCAAATGAATACACCTCTAAGCTTTTTGACAAATCAATTAAAGATATACCGCTACCTGGCGGGGCTTGTATTGCCGCTATTGTTAGGCATGGTGAGGTTATAATGCCTAGTTCTGCCGTTGAACTCTGCCTAAATGATCATTTAATAATCTTTCTAGCAGATAAAAAGGCTGTGAGTGAAGTAGAGAAGCTATTTAAATCAAATTAATGAACTTAAAAGCAATAATTAATCTATTTAGCATCTTGGTGATGTTTTTTAGTGCCTCTTTTGCGCTTCCTATCGCAGTATCTATAATTTTTAAAGATTCTGCATTGATGATTTTTATAATTACCTTTTGTATAGTATTTGGGCTTGGTTTTTTTGGGTGGCTTGCCTCTAAGGGTAAAAATGATGAGCTTGGTAAAAAAGATGGATTTATTATTGTTACTTTCTTTTGGCTAATCCTAGCTGTAGCTGGCTCGATTCCTTTTGCCTTAAGTGGAATGTCATTTGTTGATGCTTTTTTTGAATCGATGTCTGGTATTACAACAACAGGGGCTACTGTTATTTCTGGTCTTGATGATCTACCACAGTCACTTCTATTTTACAGACAGCTGCTGCAGTGGATGGGGGGAATGGGTTTAATTGTTTTAGCAATAGCTGTTATGCCGTTGCTTGGCATTGGAGGGGGTCAGTTATATAAGGCTGAAATACCTGGCGCAATGAATGATCAAAAATTAACTCCCAGGATGAAAGAAACAGCGCAAGCTCTTTGGGCTATATATTTTGGACTAACTGTTTTATGTGCTCTTTTATACTATATTGGCGGCATGTCTGGTTTTGACGCTATCTCCCACAGTTTAAGTACTGTGTCCATTGGAGGTTTTTCAACGCACGACCAAAGCATTGGCTACTTTAATAGTGGATTTATCGAGACTGTATGTATTTTATTTATGGTACTTTCGGCGCTTAGTTTCGCGCTTCATTATTTTGCTATTTATATGCGAAAACCGCTTAAATACTTTGCTGATCCTGAGCTACGTTTTTTTATATCTATATTAATAATAATATTTTTAGTTTCTCTTATTATAAACTTGTTCTCGAAATCTAGCGATATCTCCATTAGAGAGCTTTTATTTCATTCTGTTTCAATAGTAACTACTACCGGTTTCTCTATAAGTGATTCTGCCGATTGGCCGATTTCCATTGGCTTCTTATTCCTGTTAGGAGCTTTTATCGGAGCTTGCTCTGGATCAGTTGGTGGTGGTATTAAGTCCTGGCGTGTGTTGATTATGATTAATTATGCTTATATTAATCTTATGAAACTTGTTCATCCAAATGGCGTTTTCTCTTTAAAAATTGGATCTAAAACTGTAGAAGAGGGTGTCGCCTCATCTGTTTGGGGCTTCTTTTCTATATATGTAATATCATTTGTAATCTTGCTTTTAGCCCTTCTTGTCACTGGTCTAGATTTTGAATCAGCCTTTTCAGCAATTGGCGCTTGTCTAAATAATTTGGGTCCTGGTCTTGGCGATGTATCTCAAACATATGGAACAGTTACCCCGTTTGGAAAAAGTATATTAGCCTTTGCTATGATTCTTGGAAGGTTAGAAATATTTACTTTGCTTGTATTATTTACTCCCATTTTTTGGGATAAATAACTAGATACCTAGATAAGGATTCTTGGTTCCGATTGGCGGTTTTTTAAATCTTTTGTATTCCCATGAATAATCAGAGGGACTTATATTAATAAGTTTTTCTATGTCCTTGTTCATAGATAGTTGGTGCTTACTATCAATATATATATCTTTATTACTGTCTATTATAGTTACTTCTAGATTTTTATTTAGATTAAGGTTGAGGCTTACATAGATCACAGGTTTCTTTGTTTTTAAAGCAAGTGATGGAACTAGTGTTGTGGTATATGAATCTCTATTAAATAATTTTATATACTCCCCCATGCCGTCCTGTGGGACTTGGTCTGCTGCCAGGCACACTACTTGATTTGCAATTAACGCTTTGTATATTTGTCTTACCCCTGAGATTGAAGTTTCAAAAACTTTATTGCCATCTGCCTCTCTTTGACTTCTAACAAAAGAATCTAAAATTTTATTATTTATTTTTTTGTACAGCGTTGTTGTGTTTGTTTTAGCGTTGATCCACTTCAAAAGTAAATCGACGCTTCTGCTGTGAACAGCAACTATGATCAAACCATTATTATTTAATATATTTTGTGTTATCAGGAATTGGTTTGTAATTCTAAAGATTTTATTATGGGCGGTATGTGACCTTCTTGACCAGCTTCTAAATGTCTCCACGGCACCTGTCAGGCTTTCAACAAAACTAGACTTGGCAAGAGCATTTTGCTCTTTAATTGTAAGAAGTGGATAAGCTATCTTTATGTTTATTAGGGTAACCTTAAACATTGAAGATCTTTTATAAAATCCAAGCAAGCAATAAAACTTAACTAAGCTCCTGATTAATGAGCTTGATGGAATTGATATTAAATAAAATAAAACTTTCATTCTGATTACTTATTCTTTGATTGTTATATAATCTTCATAGATTTTATTAATATAGGTTAATTAATATTTAATGCAATAACCTAATATTTAAGAACTAAATATTTAATAAGCGGACATTTGTCTACTTAAATTAAAAGGGAGATAAAATTGACAGCTAAAACGATGGATGAGCTTGTTGCGCTTTGTAAAAGAAGAGGTTTTATCTTTCAATCTGGTGAAATCTACGGAGGACTTCAGGGCATGTATGACTATGGCCCACTAGGCGTAGAGTTAAAAAATAATCTTAAAAGGGCATGGTGGAGCTCTATGGTCTACGAAAATGATAATATTGAAGGGCTAGATGCCGCAATATTAACAAATCCTCTTATTTTAAAGCATTCAGGTCATGAAGATACATTCTCAGACCCAATGGTTGATTGTAAGTCCTGTCAAGCAAGATGGAGAGCGGATCTACTTGAAGATACTAAGTGCCCAGCCTGTAAATCTAGCGACCTAACCGAACCAAGACCATTTAACCTAATGTTTAAAACTAGTGTTGGACCAATTGATGATGGTAAGTCTTTTGCTTACCTTAGGCCTGAAACTGCTCAACAAATATTTACTAACTTTAAGAATGTTGTTGACTCAACCTCTAAATCACTCCCTTTTGGAATTGTGCAAATTGGAAAAGCATTTAGAAATGAGATAACTCCCAGAAATTTTATCTTTAGAGTTAGAGAGTTTGAGCAAATGGAGTTAGAGTTTTTTGTTACTCCTGGTACAGATGAAGAGTGGCATAACACATGGGTTGAAAGCAGGGTAAATTGGTGGGAAGCTCAGGGAGTTCCAGAGAGCAGTCTTGAGTTGTATGAGGTTCCTGCTGATGAGTTAGCCCATTACTCAAAGAGAACTGTTGATATTATGTATAAATTTCCCCATGGGGTAGAAGAGCTTGAGGGTATTGCCAATAGAACAGATTTTGATTTAGGCTCTCATACTAAAAATCAAGGGGACTTAGATATTTCTGCAGATGTTATGCCTAATAATGCTTCTAACTCAAAGTTAGCAATTCAAGATATAGATACAAAAAAATGGGTGGTTCCATATGTAATAGAGCCTTCCGCTGGGGTTGATAGGGGCATCTTGGCAATTTTAAATGAATCTTATGAAGTACAAGAACTAGAAGGCGGAAAAGAAAGAACTGTATTGCATCTAAAGCCACATTTAGCACCTATTAAAGCTGCTGTAATACCTTTAAAGAAAAATAATGCAGATCTTGTTAAAACAGCTTCTGAGCTCAAAAAATCTCTTCAAAAACTAAATCTAGGAAGGGTTGTCTTAGAAAATTCAGGGAATATAGGTAAAAGCTATAGGAGACATGATGAAATTGGGACGCCTCTTTGCATAACAATAGACTTTGATACACTTGAAGATAGATCTGCGACTATAAGGGATAGGGACTCAATGAAACAAGAAAGAATAAGCTTAGAGTTAATTCCTGAATATTTGATTAAGGCTATGAATGTCTAATAAATGAAATTTCTAAGGAGTGCTGCCTTTAATGTAGCTTTCTACCCAGCTCTTATTCTTATTACATTGTCCATACTTCTGTTATACCCTTTTTTATCTACAAAAAATCTTCAGCACTATGCATCTAAGTTAATTTTATTCGAGCTTTTTCTTCTCAAATTTTTTTGTAGAGTTAGTTGGAAGGTTGAGGGTCTTGAAAATTTACCCAAAAGCCCTTGCATACTAGTCTCGAATCATCAGGGTCAATGGGAGTCATTATTTTTACAGACCTTAATGATTCCTTCATCAAGTGTTATTAAAAAAGAGATATTATTTATACCTTTCTTTGGATGGGCTGTGTATTGTATGAACCCAATATCCTTGAATAGATCAAATAAACTGAGTAGTCTTAAAAAAGTTATTGTAGATGGCGGTTATAAGATTAGGTCTGGTTTTTCTATTATATTATTTCCAGAAGGAACTCGTATAAAGCCTGAAAAGGGCGTTCAACCATTTTCTAATAGCTGCGGTGTTCTTTCTATAAAAAACAATGTTCCGATTGTGCCTATATGCCATAACTCTGGCTTATTTTGGCGAAATAAAGAATTTATAAAACAAAGCGGTGAAATTACAATAAGAATTGGTGAGCCATTAAGTGGAACTGACGCGAAAAAACTAACAAATAAAGCCTATAAATGGGTGTCAGATAACTATAAAGAAATTTATTAAATATCTAGATCGGTAACCGTCAAGGCATTTTCATCTATAAATGCCCTTCTAGGCTCAACATCATCTCCCATGAGCATTTCAAATGCATGATTGGCATCTTGTACATCATTGATGTTAACTTGCTGCATTCTTCTTTCTACAGGATCCATAGTGGTATCCCATAATTGCTCAGGGTTCATTTCGCCCAGCCCTTTATATCTCTGAACTTCTAGTCCTCTGGTTCCATTTTTAGAATACTCTTTTACCGCAGCTTCTTTTTGCTCTTCGTCTGAAGCATAAACAAAATCTTTTCCTTTTGTAATTTTATACAATGGAGGAAGGGCTATATAAATATGGCCCCTATCAACGATCTCGAACATTTGTCTGTAGAAGAATGTTAATAGAAGAGTCCTGATATGAGAGCCGTCGACATCCGCATCGGTCATGATAATAATTCTATGGTATCTGAGTTTATCAATATTAAATTCATCTTTTCCAATTCCACAACCAAGGGCTTTAATTAAAGTACCCACCTCTTGGGAACCTAAGACTTTATCTATTCTTGCTTTTTCAACATTGATAATTTTTCCCTTCAACGGGAGGATTGCCTGGTTCTTTCTATTTCGTCCCTGTTTTGCTGAGCCTCCAGCAGAGTCTCCCTCAACTATATATATTTCGGAAAGGGCTGGATCTTTTTCTTGGCAGTCTGCTAACTTGCCTGGCAAACCGGCTATTTCAAGAACTCCTTTTCTTCTGGTCATTTCTCTTGCTTTTCTTGCCGCCTCTCTTGCTAGCGCTGCCTCGGCAACTTTTGCGTAAATACCAGCTGCATCTTTTGGACTTTCTAGAAGGTAATCATTAAAGTGCTTGCTAAATACTGAACTTACAACACTCTCAACCTCTGATGAAACTAATTTTTCTTTTGTTTGTGAAGAGAACTTAGGGTCTGGAACTTTAACAGAGATAATTGCAACTATACCTTCTCTAACATCTTCTCCCAGAAGGTCTGATGGAGCTTTTTTTGCATTTTCTCTTTTAATAAAAGCCTTTAAGACTCTTGTTAAACTTCCTCTAAACCCGGCCAGGTGAGTTCCGCCATCTTTTTGAGGAATGTTGTTTGTGTATACCAATACATTTTCTGTATATGAGTCTGTCCATTGAAGCGCTATTTCAACACCAACATCGTTTTCTGTTCCTGTGCATTCAAATATTTCTGTTACATGTTTTTTGGTACCTTTGAGGTATGTTACATAGCTAGAAAGGCCGCCGCTATTTTTAAACTTTTTAGATTTTCCTGTTCTTTCATCTTCTACATTTATTGAGACGCCTGCGTTGAGAAATGAAAGCTCTTGTATTCTTTTATGAATTCTACTTATTTCAAAAGTTACTGATGAAAATGTGGTGCTGGAAGGATAGAATGTTATTTCTGTTCCTGTCTCCTTCGAGGCCCCAACTTTTTTTAATTTAGCCAGCGGTGCGCCATATTTATACTCTTGGAAGTACTCTCCTCCATCTCTGCAAACTTTTAAAATTAATCTATCTGATAATGCATTAACAACCGAAACGCCAACTCCATGAAGGCCGCCTGATACTTTGTAACTATTGTCATCAAACTTACCGCCTGAATGAAGTGTTGTCAGAATTAGCTCTGCTGCTGAAATACCCTCGTCTTTATGGACATCTACTGGAACGCCCCTGCCGTTATCTTTAACTGTTACAGAGCCATCTTTATTTACTATTACATTTATATCTGAGCAATGCCCTGCCATTGCCTCGTCTATACAGTTATCTAAGACCTCAAATACCATATGATGCAGACCAGAGCCGTCATCTGTGTCGCCTATGTACATTCCCGGTCTCTTTTTAACCGCCTCTAACCCTTTTAAAACTTGGATGTTAGATGAATCATACGTTGCTTCTTCTACTTTTTTTGGCATATTTTTTTATCTTAATTGTTCCACGTGGAACTTTTTAAACTCTCTAAAACTATCCTCTATTTTACTACTAAAATGATCATCTATACAGGAAAAAATAATTTGATTATTTAACGTATTGAGAAGCTCTAAAAAGATATCAAATGTATTACTATCAAGCTCAGATTTAATGTCATCTATTATTAAAGTAGCGTTTATATTATGTTGTTTTCTAAGAACCTCATGCTGAGAACAGCACCATAGTATTGAAAATAATTTTTGCTCTCCTCTTGAAAGAATTTGTCTCGCATCTGCGTCTCCAATAAGAAATCTAATGTCTGCCTTGTGTGGACCTTCTGTTGTTGATCTTCTTTTGAGATCTTTAAACCTGTTATTGGTCATGGTAGTTAAAAGGTCTGATGACTTATCCCAGCCTGGAAAAAAATCAATCACGATGTCATTTAAAAATTTTATGGATGCTGAATGATTAATTTCTTTAATAAGAATCTTTAATTCATTTAGGGTTGCTTGGAAAAAGATTTCTCTTTTAAGGTCGAGCTTTACGCCCTCCTCTGAAATTTTTATATCCCAAGGCTCAATATTTGAGATAGAACCAGATTTAATAAGGCTGTTTCTTTGCTTCAAGCACCGATAATAAGCAAACCAGTTTTCAAGAAAGCTTTTATCAGAAACAAAAAGAGCTCTATCTAAGATTTTTCTCCTAAAGTCAGGTGAGGCATCGGCAAATGAAAATGTATTGTTATGTATTGCTGTTGATGGAAACTCTCTTATAAGCCTACTAGAGGTTGCCTTGGTATTATTTATTAGGACTGAGATAGATTTGTTTTTTTCTTTCGTTATGGAGAGGATGTATCCTTTATCAACATCGTAGCTTCTAAGAGAGAAAGAATCTTCGCCCTGAGCAATTAAAGATTGAAGATTTGAGCTTTTAAAAGACTTACCACTTGAGCAAAGATGAATTGCCTCAAGTAAAGAGGTTTTACCAGAGCCGTTTTTACCGTAAAAAAAATTAATGCCAGGTGATAGGTTTATTTTTATTGATTTAAAACACCTAAAATTATTAAGTGTTAATTCTTTAAAGGCCATTCTTAGATAAGCAAAGGCATTACGACATACTTAAAGCAATCAGAAGCAGGATTTGTTATTAAACAGCTTTTATCTGAGCCAAAAAAATGTATCTCAACATTATCATTTTCAATTGATGAAATTATTTCTTGAAGATAATTAACGTTAAAAGCTATGTCCATAGCCTCACCAGAATAGACGCATTCAACACTTTCTTCTGCCTGTTCTTTTTCAGGATTGTTGGCTGAAATATTAATTTTATTATCTGAAGTTATTATTCTTATTCCTCTATATTTTTCACTTGAGAGCACGCTAACTCTGCTTAGGCTTTCTGCTAGACTTTTTTTATTAATTGTTAGTGTTGAGCTTTCTCCGGACGGGATGACTTGCTCATAATCTGGGAACTTGCCCTCTATTAACTTGCTTGAAAAAGTTGTTCCTGAAACATTAACTGTTATTGAGTTGGCGCCCAGGTGGAGAAGAATATTTTCTTTTTCGTCTCCGACAAGTTTTCCTATTTCATTGATAGATTTTCTTGGGACAATCCCTGTTATTTGCTCTGTGACACCTTCATTAAGGCCCAGTGAAGCAAGCGCAAGGCGATGGGCGTCTGTTGCAACACTAGTAATCTGCGTATCCTCTATTGAAAGATATAAACCATTTAGGTAATGCCTCCAATCTTGGTTACCCATAGCAAATGCGGTCTTGCTAATTAAAGATTTTAGATTTTGGGGAGTTATGTTTATTGCGCTAGATTTCTCTTCTTTTTCAAAGACTGGGAAGTCTTCACTTGGAAGTGTTGCTAGGTTATATTTACCTGAGTCTGTTTCAATTCTTAGGTTGTCTCCATCTAAGAAAAAATGGACTTCTGACATATCTGAAAAAAGCCTACACAGCTCACTAAGTTTTTTTGCAGGTGCTGTAACCCTTCCACCACTTTTAAAGTTTGATATTGTTGATATTGTTGATATCTCTGATTCCAGATCGGTCGCTGTAAGTCTTAGGGATGACTCATCTACTTCAAATAAAACATTTGCTAGAATTGGGAGGGTTTGTCTTTTTTCAACAACTCCAAGGGTTGAGGTCAGGGATTTTACAATCTCCTCTTTTGATATATAAAAATCCATAATTAGTTTGTTAGTGCTCTATTGAGGTTTCTGTAGTCTTCTTCTTGAGATGGGTTCTCTTTTCTTAATTCGGCTATTTTTTTGCAAGCATGTAGAACTGTTGTGTGGTCTCTGCCATTAAAAGCTTCTCCGATCTCAGGAAGGCTGTGGTTTGTTAATTCTTTAGTAAGGGCCATGGCAAGCTGTCTCGGCCTGGTAATTGACCTGCTTCTTCTCTTAGACAAAAGATCGGAAAGTTTAATGTTGTAGTATTCTGCAACTGTTTTTTGAATATTTTCAATACTTACCATTTTTGCTGATATTACAAAAAGATCTTTTAATGCCTCTTTGACTAAGGTTAAGTTAACGGGTTGATTTGTAAAGCGAGAGTTGGCAACAACTCTTTTAAGTGCGCCCTCTAATTCTCTTATGTTAGACCTTATTCTTTGGGCTATGTAAATAGCACAATCCTCTGGAAGCTCAACACCCATAGATGTGGCTTTCTTTAAAAGAACCGCTGCTCTTGTTTCTAGCTCTGGCGGATCTATTACCACTGGCAGACCCCATCCTAGTCTAGATTTTAACCTATCCTCTAACCCGTCTATTTCTTTGGGATACCTATCACAGGTAAGAATCATTTGATTATTTCTGTCTAAAAGCGCGTTAAATGTATGAAAAAACTCTTCTTGGGATTGCTCTTTTCCAGCAAAAAACTGAATATCATCTATTAATAAAGCGTCTGCATTTCTATAGAATGACTTAAATTCATTCATTGCGCCTAATTGAAGGGCTTTAACCATATCTGATACAAACTTTTCTGAATGAACGTAGACTATTCTCTTACTTGGGTCGTTCTTGCGAATTTCATTGCCGACAGCGTGCATTAAGTGGGTTTTGCCCAAACCAACACCGCCGTATATAAACAAAGGGTTGTAGTCTCCTTTTGGATTCGAGGCCACTTGTTTAGATGCCGCAAGAGCAATATGATTTGACTTGCCTTCTACAAAATTATCAAAAATATAAGACTCTACTAACTTAGATTGACCAGACTCGCTGCCTTTTTTATATTTATCGACAAATGTTTCTTTTGTATGGGTTTTAAAAACAAGACTTATGTCTTTTTTAGACATATGCTTAACCATTTCATTAATTTCAGAAGATAGGTTTGCTTCTACATAATTTAGAATGAAGTCATTTGGAGCCACAAGTTCTAATATATTTTCATTTAAATTCGCTTTTAATGGCCTGATCCAGGTGTTAAAATCATCCTGCGTTAGTTTATTTTCAAGCTTCTCTGAGCATTTATTCCAAAATTCCAATCCATTCTCCTCATTTATGAATACCTAGTCTATTAAAAAACTAACAAGATATCTACAGGATAACACCATGAATTTTCTGTGGATAACTTGTTGATATAAATTATTTGTTTGTTTTTGCTAAATTATGTGAAATGTATAAATTATTGGGCTATAATGCCCCACTATTTTTTGGACAGTATATTATGAAAAGAACATTTCAACCTAGCACTCTTAAGAGAAACAGAACTCATGGCTTTAGAGCTAGAATGGCTACCAAGGCTGGTAGAGCTATATTGTCTAGCAGAAGAAAAAAAGGGCGTAAGGCTTTAACTGTATAGAACTTGGTGCTATCAAGGCTTCCAAAACACTTCCATTCGTCTAAAAATTGTAGAATTTTCTTTTTAGAAGACGATAAAGAATCATTAAGAATATCCATATCAAAGAAAAATTTTAAGTTAGCGGTTTCTAGAAATAAAATTAAAAGACGTATCAAAGAAATATTTAGGATTTATAATCTAAAGGTTGAACAGGGGTGTTTTCTTGTTTTTGTTTATCCTCCTTTTTCTAAATTAAAATACTCAGAAGCTTCTGTTGAAATGGTTAACGCTGTAAAATCTCATAACTTGTAACAAAACCCTATCAAATGAATATCAGAAAAATTTATATTGGCTTAATTGTATTTTTATTAATGGGTCTGTTTTATGCATGGACGTCTGAGACCAGAGCCCTTTCAACAGCAACGCATATGTCTGAGGTTGAGTATGAAAAGTCCCTACCAACTGTTTCTGATGATGGTAATTATATAAGTATAGAGAATGATCTTTTGAAAATAAGAGTGGCTGTTAAGACTGGGGCAATAGTAGAGGCTAGATTAAAAAAATATAAGGTTGAGAATAGCGACAGCGCATTGGGCTCGAGGGTTTTTGGATCTGATGATTCTAGTTTGTTTAAGTATTATTTTAAAAGTGGTTTCACGGGTCAAAATTTAAACTATGAATTAGATTCATACTCTGACAATTTTGTAATTCTTCTTGATAAAGAAGTTGGAATAAGAAAAAAAATATCATTTCTTCCTGAGACATATGAACTATCTGTTACGGACTCATCTATAAATGGGGTTAATGGCAAGGCCTTTGCATCACTATATCGAACAGGTGGAAGATCATTAGATTTAAAAACAAATATGGCTGACGGTGGTTTTATGAATAGCAGTTCATATGAAGGTGTTGCTATTAGCACTGAGAAAGATGCATATGAAACTACCAGGCTAAGGTCTTTAGATGAGCCTATTTCTGAACTTTCAAGGTCAGGTTGGATAGCCTTTATAGAAAAATATTTTTTTGCCGCACTGTTGGGGTCAGAGGGTGTTATATATAATTATATTGCTCAACCGGCAAATGCGGGTATTTATAGCATGGGTTATACCGTTGAAAAACCTGAAACGCAAAACCTTGTTTATGAGCACACGCATAGACTTTTTATTGGCCCTAAGATTAGAAAAGATCTTGAAACCAGGGCTGAAAACTTAGAGCTATCAATAGATATGGGTTGGTTCTGGTTTATCTCACAGCCAATGGTTTTAATTTTAGATTTAATTAATGGAATTGTTGGTAGTTGGGGCCTTTCAATTGTTATTTTTACAATCCTTTTAAAGCTCCTGCTGTGGCCTGTCACTGCTAAAGGTTATGCCTCTATGGCTGGTATGAGAAAAGTGGCACCAGAGATGAAGGAGCTCCAAGAAAGATATAAAAACGATAGACAGAAGCTCGGAACAGAGACGATGGCTTTATATAAAAAACATAATGCAAACCCAGTGGGTGGCTGCCTGCCAATGCTTGCTCAGATGCCTTTTTTTATAGGCTTCTTCTTTGCATTAAGGGAAATGGTGGAGCTGAGGCACGCATCTCTTGGTTTTTGGCTTACCGATCTTTCAGTACCGGACCCGCTTTTCATACTGCCTATACTTTTTGGAATGGTGATGGTTCTTACGCAAAGACTTAACCCTCAACCAGCAATGCAAGATCAAACCCAGGCTCAGGTAATAAAGTATATGCCTGTAATTTTTTCTGGTTTCTTTTTTGTTATGCCTTCTGCGCTCGCCCTTTACTCGGTCATTAATAGTGGGGTTTCCTTAATTCAACAAAGGCTTGTTTATAAAAAACATGGTGCTAATGTTGATGGCTCATAGTTTTAATTTATGTCTGTAGTTTTTGCATTAGCTACTCCGGCTGCAAAGTCTGCTATTTGTGTTTTTAGGGTTTCGGGAAAAGGTTGTTTAGAATCCTTAAATGATCTTATTGAAAAACCCTTAGAAGGTCATAGGGTTTTTGAGGTTAGGCCTGTTTATTTTAATAAAAGACTTTTAGACACTGTCGGGGTGATTTCTTTTAAAGGGCCTGAAAGTTATACAGGGGAGGATTCTTTTGAGGTTTATGCTCATGGGGGCTTGGGTGTTATGTCTTTGTTTGTAGATCTTTTTAAAAGCCTTGGTTTTGATGAGGCGCCTCCGGGAGAGTTTACTAAAAGGGCTTTTTTGAATGGTAAGTTAAGCTTAAATGAGGCTGAGGCTGTTGTTGATGTTATAGATAGCTCAGCGGTTGAGGATGTCTACCTGTCGTCCAGGTCTCTTTCTGGGGATTTTTCAAAAGCTGTTATTGCTTTTGCAGAAGAGATAGATTTCATAAGAGTGAGGGTTGAGGGTGAAATAGATTTTTCTGATGAAGGCCAAGAATTTTTAGATGGTTCTCTTTTTAATGACTTGGTTAATTTAATTACCAGGTTTGATCTTTTTACAGGGGGTTGTCTTAATAAAAAAAACCGGTTGGTTAAAAATAAGGTCCTTTTTGTTGGGCCTGTTAATTCAGGGAAGTCGTCTGTTTTTAATAGGCTTTTGGGTTTTGAGAGGGCTTTGGTTTCTAACGTCCCGGGAACAACAAGGGATTTGATTGAGTCTGAGGTTTTTTATAATGATTTAAGTTTTTCTATTTTTGACTCTGCTGGGTTAAGAGATACAGATGATCTAATTGAGGCAAGGGGTATTGCCCTTGCTGTGGATGAGATTAAAAACGTTGATGTTGTTGTTGGTGTTTTTGAAAAAAAAGATAGTGTTGTTATGGATTATTTTGAAAAAATTTCAAAAAGTAAGATATATATTAGTTTATTAAATAAAGTTGACTTGGGTTTGGTTGATTCTTCTGGTTTTGATTGTTGTCTTTCCGCAAAAACAGGTGAGGGCTTTGAGCTCTTTAAGGAAAGGCTTAAAGGGGTTTTTGCTGAAGAGAATAATAGTGATTCTACTTTTCTAGTGAGACAGAGGCATATAAATCTTTTTGAGGAGTCTGTTTTAAACCTAAGGGCGGCGTTGGACAAATTAAGAAAGGCGGAGGTGTTGGAGCTTGCTGCAGAAGATTTAAAAATAGCTAGGTCTTGTTTGGATGAGGTTGTTGGTTTTAAAAGTTCCGATGATTTGTTGGGTGATATTTTTAGTACTTTTTGTATTGGTAAGTAGTTAACCTGTTGATAATCTGTGGTGCTTTTTACCCCCCTTTTTTTATCAACAGCTTGTTCGCAGTTTAGGTGTTGGTGTGTGGGTATGCTTAAACATGCTTTATACATCTCTGAGATGGTTGTTTTTTATAGGTTTTATAGAGTTGTTAACAGAAAACAGCCTCTCTAATAGAAATAACAATAAGTATATAATATAGATATTATTGGTTTTAATAAGTATATGGAAAATTATGATGTGGTTGTTGTGGGCGGGGGCCATGCTGGGGTTGAGGCAGCTCACGCTGTTTTTCGCTCAGGCTTAAAATGCGCCCTGGTAACCTTTGATGCAAAAAAAATTGGTCAAATGTCATGCAACCCTGCAATAGGAGGATTAGGAAAGTCGCATATTGTTAGAGAGATCGACGCAATGGGTGGAATAATGCCTATAGCCACAGACATGTCAGGCATACAATACAGAACACTAAACACAAGAAAGGGATATGCCGTTCAAGCCCTAAGGGTTCAATGTGACAGAGAGCTTTATAAAAAAGGAATACAAAAACTATTAAAAGAAACAAATATAGATATTTTTGAAGACGAGGTTATTGATGTCGTTCTAGAGAAAAATTCTGTAAAAGGGGTTGTAACCAAAACAGGTAAAATTTTAGCCAACAAGACAATCTTAACAACAGGCACCTTTTTAAACGGCGTTATGTATACAGGCCAAGAGTCCGTAAAAGGAGGGCGCGTAGGAGATAGCTCGTCAATACCTCTGTCAAAAAAACTTTACGATTTAAAACTGCCAATGGGAAGGCTGAAAACAGGAACGCCTGCAAGAATTAAACTAACAAGCCTCAACACCTCTGTTATGGAAGAGCAGCCGGGCGACACACCAACCCCTTGGATGTCTTTAACAGGAAGGGTTAAAAAACATCAAAAACAACTCTCTTGCTTTATAACAAGAACGGACGCCAACACCCATAAAATAATTGAAGAAAACATTCACTTATCAGCAATGTATTCAGGAAACATAACAGGCATAGGCCCAAGGTACTGCCCCTCAATAGAAGACAAAATATTTAAATTTAAAGATAAAGACAGCCACCAAATATTCATAGAACCAGAGGGAATAAGTAAAGACCTTGTTTACCCAAACGGCATATCAACAAGCCTGCCAAAAGAGATTCAGAAAGAATTTATTTTATCCATAAGCGGCATGGAAGACTCAATAATAGAAGAGTATGGGTACGCCGTAGAGTACGACTTTATTGACCCAAGGTCCTTACATCAAACACTCGAAACTCATTTTTTTAAAGACTTTTATTTAGCTGGACAAATAAACGGAACAACCGGGTATGAAGAGGCCGCGGCTCAAGGCTTAATGGCTGGAGTTAACGCAGCCCTTTCTGTAAAAAAAGAAGAAGAGTTTGTTCTGGACAGGAGCGAGGCCTATATAGGGGTCATGATAGACGACTTAACAACCCACGGAATAACAGAGCCGTATAGGATGTTTACAAGCAGAGCTGAGTACAGACTTCTTTTATCTCAAAGCAACGCCGAGCAAAGACTTTTAAGAAAAGCCCATAAAGTTAACCTTGTGGAAGATCAAAGGCTGACAACTTTCAACAAGGAAGAAGAGGAATACAAAGAATTTATTATTAACACGCTAGAAAAAACAAAAGTAAAAGAGTTTTTAAATAACAAAAAAGAGGTAATAAAACTTAACGAGAAAAAAAGCATAGCAACAATCCTCACAAGACCAGATATCGAAATAGATACAATACTTAAAACCACAAAAGAAAACAAAAAACACTTAAAAAGAGCGGCTGTTGAAATAAAGTATAAGGGCTATATTGAAAAGCAACTTAGAGAGATACATAAAAACAAAAAACAAAACCACAAAAAAATACCTAAAGACTTTAACTATAAAAACCTAAGCGGACTATCAAACGAGGTGGTTGAAAAATTACTAAAAGCAAAACCAGAAACAATAGGTTCTGCTTCCAAAATAGAAGGGGTAACACCAGCAGCAATAAACTTAATTCTAGTAATGTTAAAAAAAGAAGAGATGCAAAAAACACATGCATAAAGAACTAGAAGAGAAAATAGAAAACAGTCTCCCAAAACAATCTAAAGAAGAGGTTGGTAAAATAAAAGAGTTTGTTGTAGATGCAATAGAGTTCAATAAATCCCACAATATATTTGTGAGGGAGTTGGCAGAAGAGGTTTTTGAAAAAGATATATTAGACTGCATGCCGCTCATAGAAAAAATAAAAGACAATGAAAAAATACTAGACATGGGTTCTGGCGGAGGCTTTCCAGGACTGTTAATTGCCATTCTTCGACCTAACTGCGAGATTCATTTGTTAGAAAAAAGCCAAAAAAAATGCTACTTTCTAAATAAAACAATTCACAAACTAGGGTTGTTAAATGCAAAAACACTAAACATAAACATCAAACCAAATAACAAAATAGGAGCCTATAACCTAATAACATCTAGGGCCTTTTCTTCAACAGAGAATACATTAAACCTTTCTAAAAAAAACCTTGAGATAGGGGGAAGATATATCCTTTTAAAAGGCAGAGAGGAGAAGATAACAGAAGAACTAGAATCCTTAGACACAAATAAATATAAATATGAAATAATCAAAATACAAAATACAAAACATGAAAGGCATCTAGTCGAGATAAAAATTAATGAATAAAATACTAGCAATAGCCAACCAAAAAGGCGGAGTGGGTAAAACCACAACAGCGGTAAATTTAGCAGCAAGTCTTGCTGGAACAAAAAGAAAGGTTTTACTTATTGACCTTGACCCCCAAGGCAACGCCTCAACTGCTGCAGGCATCACTAAGGGTGAAACAAATACCCTCGCTAATCTTTTTTTTGATAAAACAACTATACAAGAATGTATATATAAATCATCAGACGGATATGACGTCCTCCCTGGAGGACAAGACCTAATAGCACTAGAGGTTAGTATCAGGGCAGAGAACAGACAAGGCTTTCTAACACAAGAATTAAAAAATTTAGAAAAAACTTATGACTACACAATAATTGACACCCCCCCAACACTTAACCAATTAACGATTGAAGCCCTGTTTGCAGCATCTGGAACATTAATACCACTCCAGTGTGAGTACTACTCGCTCGAAGGAGTAACTGGCCTAATGAACACAATCCAAACCCTATCAGATAAAAATCTATCTTCAAACAGGGTGTTGGGAATAGTTAGAACTATGGTCGACATGAGAAACAATCTTGCCAGAGAGGTCTCAAATGAACTTGAAGAGCACTTCTCCCATCTCGTATTCAATACCCTCATCCCAAGAAATATAAAACTAGCTGAAGCTCCAAGTCACGGTGTTTCAGGGGTAAAATATATGCCAAATTCATACGGGGCAAAAGCCTATCTCGCTTTAGCGGGAGAGTTAATAAGGAAGGTAGAATATGTCTGAAGATAATAAAATTCTTAACAGAGGCCTAGACGCACTTTTAGGAAGCAGCAGCTCTAATCAACGAACTGTAAAGGATATAGATGTTGATAATATTAACCCAGGAAGGTTTCAACCCAGAGCAAATTTTGATGAAACTAAGCTAGAAGAGCTAACAAATTCTATTCAGATGCACGGCATCATCTCCCCCATTCTGGTAAGAGAGCTCGGATTAAATAAATATGAAGTTATAGCTGGCGAAAGAAGACTAAGGGCTTCAAAAAAAGCTGGGTTAAAAACAATACCCTGTTTGGTTGATCAAAAAAAAGACCAAGATGCTCTTGAGTCAGCTTTGATAGAGAACCTTCAAAGAGAAGACCTTAACGCAGTTGAGGAAGCCCGTGGTTACGATAGATTGAAAAGAGAGTTTGGGCTTACCCAAGATGATGTTGCAAAATCTACCGGCAAAGCGAGAAGTACTATTGCAAACTCTATAAGATTACTATCTTTACCTGCAAAAGTTTTAGATCTTCTGTCTTCTGGGCAAATTGAAAAAGGCCATGCAAAACTCCTGGCATCACTTAACCCCTCAGAGGCTGAAGCAGCAGCACAAAATATTATAAAAAACAAACTCACAGTTAAAGATTTAAGCAATCTCTCAAATAAAAAAAGCAACAACAAGGCGCTATTAAAAAAAACCAAAGACACAGACCTTTTAAACATAGAACAAGAAATGTCAGAGGGTTTTGGGCATAAAATAGAAATTGAAGCAAAGACCAAAAAATCAGGAAAAGTATCCATTTCGTACAGCACTTCAGATGAACTAGAAAATATTATTTCAAAACTAATAAACTAACTAAATAAATCTTAAAATTAATCATCAAACACCTTGTTTCTAAGGTGATATATTTCTATAATTCCCGCCAACTAGTTCATAAAGAAAATTTAAAACTTGAATCCTTTAAAAAATTTAAAGAATATATCAGCGATTATTACTATCCCAGTAAGTATTTATATTGATATAAGCCTTTTTATGATTATTTCAGCATACACTTCAGCGCTTTATTTTACCTACCTTCTTGGAAATAAAATTAATAATGAGTCTGTTTATATATCCTATAACTGGTCAGCTAAATGGGTTCTTTTTTCAGCATTTCTGGTAGTAACTATTTCTAATTTTCCAGAGATCTATTTTTACGCGATGACATTTTTTATTGTGTTGAACCTTTTCTTTAAACCTACTTCAAAAATGGTGACAGCATAATGGCATCAACATACGGAGTAGAGCATATAGTTGGAGCTGCCTGTCGTGAACCAGAATTAACAGTTACTGGTTATATCCAACATCATCTTACAAACCTTACCCTTGGTAGACTCCCATACGAATCAGAGGTTTGGACTTGTAACACAGAAAGCTATGTTTGGGATCTTCCTAAGGTTGTCCCTGCAGATACATGGACCTTTGCCCATGGTTCTAGTCAAGCAGCCGATATGGGTTTTTGGGCTCTTCATGTAGATTCCATAGGTTGGTCAATTTTTCTCGGAATGGTTTTTATTACAGTCTTTAGATTTGCTATTGCAAAAAATACGGATACACCAACAGGGCTACAAAACTTTGTAGAGATGTGTGTAGAGTTTGTTAATGATAACGTTCAGAGTATATTCACCTCAGCTAAAAATCCTCTAATAGGCCCTTTAGCACTAACTATTATGGTTTGGGTATTTTTAATGAATTTAATGGATCTGGTACCAGTAGATTTCCTACCAGAACTAGCCAAAGCAGCTGGACTAGAGTACTTTAAGGTTGTTCCAACAACAGACCCCAACATTACATTGGGAATGGCCCTTGGTGTTTTTATTTTAATTATTTATTACAGCATTACAGTTAAAGGGTTTAAAAACTTTGTAGCCGAACTAACACTTCACCCTTTTGGAAAATACTTAATACCAGTTAACTTTCTTTTAGAAATGGTTAACTTTATAGCTAAACCAATATCTCTAGGCCTAAGACTTTTTGGAAATCTATATGCTGGAGAGATGATATTTATTCTTATTGCACTAATGTTATTCTTTAGCTCTTTTGCAATTGGTATGATGGGTTTTGGTTTGCATTTATTATGGGCACTATTTCATATTTTGATATTAGCCCTACAGTCGTTTATTTTTATGGTGTTAACTATTGTTTATTTAGCAATGGCGCACGAAACAGAAGATCATTAATAGATCTGATTAACTTGAAAGGAGAGTGATATGGAAGATTTAAATATATTAGCCGCAGCGGTAATCGTTGGACTTGGAGCCGTTGGAGCTGCTATTGGAGTGGGTGTTTTAGGAAGTAAGTACATCGAAGGTGTTGCAAGACAGCCTGAATTAATACCATTACTTAGAACTCAGTTTTTTATTGTTATGGGTCTTGTTGATGCTGTACCAATGATCGGTGTTGGTCTTGGTATGTACATGCTTTTTGCTATATAAAAAAACATGAATATTAACGCCACCCTGATTGCCCAGGCACTAGTTTTTGTAGTGTTTGTAGCTATATGCTGGAAATACGTATGGCCTCCAATCATCTCAATTATGGAAGAGAGAGAAAAAAGAATCTCGGATGGTTTGGAAGCGGCAAAAAAAGCAGATGATTCATTGGAAGAGGCAAAATTAGCCTTTGATAAAGAACTGAATCAAGCAAAAACAGAGGCAGCTGGAATTCTTGAAAAAGCTAATGCAAGAGCATCTCAAATTGTGGGAGATGCATCATCTAAAGCAGAAGCAGAAGCAGAGAAAATAATGACCTCAGCATCTACAACCATTGAAAATGAAACCAACAAAGCCAAGGAAGAGTTAAGACAGCAAATGTCCGAGATTATTATTGATACAACTCAAAAAATTCTAGGCGATGAAATATCTCCAGAAAAGCATGACGCTATTCTTAAAAAGGCAGCAGAGGAGCTATAGATAATGATTGAGTTAACTCCACTAGCAAGACCTTATGCAAAAGCCTTGTTTGCATCTGCTCTTGAGATTGAGAAATTAGAAGAGATGGCTAATGAATTAAAAATCATGGCTATTGCTTCTGAGTCGGTGGAGGTAACTAATACTATCGAAAACCCAACCCTATCCAGACAGCAACTTGTTGATATATTGGTTAATCTGTTTGATGAGAGCATTACAGACATATCTAAAAGACTTCTTTCTATCTTGGCAGAAAATAAGAGACTAAATCTCCTTCAGCCAATTTATTCTATTTATCAAGAGCTGCTCCAAAGACATAAAGAACAGAATTCTATTGAGGTGTTTGTGGCAAAAACTCCTAGTGACGAAGCCAGAGAGGGTATTGAGAAAAAACTTAGATCCTCATACGGCGACGATGCGAATATACATTTTTCAGAAGACCCAAAGTTAATGGGCGGTTTATCTATAAAGGTAGGCGATGAAACACTAGATCTTTCCATTAGGGGAAAGGTTAATAAGCTTGTAAACCAATTAAATTTTTAAGGTGAAAAAATGAGTCAATTAAACCCATCAGAAATTTCCAGCGTATTAAAAGAAAAAATCGCTGGTCTTGATCTTTCAGCAGAAAGAAAAAATGAAGGCATTATCGTCAGTGTTTCTGACGGAATTGTAAGAATACATGGCATGGGTGATGTTATGTATGGAGAGATAATAGAGTTTGAGAATGGTACAAAAGGAATGGCTCTTAACTTAGAGCAAGATTCAGTTGGTGCCGTTGTTCTAGGTGATTATTTAGACCTTGTCGAAGGACAAAAAGTTGTTTGTACAGGAAAGGTTTTAGAAGTACCTGTTGGCGAGGCTTTACTTGGAAGAGTGGTTAATACTTTAGGTGTTCCAATTGACGGCAAGGGTGAAATAAAAGCAGAAAGAATGGCCCCTGTTGAAGTTGTTGCTCCTGGGGTTATTGCTCGTCAATCAGTTGATCAGCCAGTCCAAATTGGATTAAAGGCTGTTGATGCCATGGTGCCAATTGGAAGAGGACAAAGAGAACTTATTATCGGAGATAGACAAACAGGTAAAACAGCTGTTGCTATTGATGCAATCATTAACCAAAAAGGCACAGGCGTTAAATGTATATATGTTGCTATAGGGCAAAAACAGTCTACCGTAGCCAATGTTGTTAGAAAATTAGAAGAATATGGAGCTATGGAGCATACGATTGTTGTTTCAGCTACAGCTGCAGACCCAGCTCCCATGCAATATTTATCAGCTTATTCAGGATGCTCAATGGGAGAGTATTTCAGAGATAAAGGTGAAGACGCCTTAATCGTATATGACGATCTTTCAAAACAAGCTGTTGCATATAGACAGGTTTCTTTACTATTAAAAAGGCCTCCTGGAAGGGAAGCTTATCCTGGAGATGTTTTCTATCTTCACTCAAGACTTTTGGAAAGAGCAGCCAGAGTCAATGCTGAATATGTTGAAAAAGCTACCGGCGGAAAAGTAAAAGGAAAAACAGGTTCTTTAACAGCTCTTCCTATTATTGAAACATTAGCCGGGGACGTATCAGCATTCGTTCCAACCAACGTAATTTCAATTACAGATGGGCAGATTTATCTAGAAACAGAATTATTTAATTCAGGTATCAGGCCTGCTATTAACCCAGGTCTTTCAGTGTCCAGGGTTGGCGGGGCTGCGCAAACTAAGATAATGAAAAAATTAGCCGGTGGCGTAAGAACTGCTTTAGCTCAATATCGTGAATTAGCAGCATTCTCACAGTTTGCCTCTGATTTAGACGACGCTACTAAATTGCAGCTTGCAAACGGTAAGGCATTTACTGAGCTTTTAAAACAGAAACAATATGCTCCTATGAGTGTTGCGCAACAGGCATTAAGCTTGTTTGCTGCTGACAGAGGGTATATGGGTGACGTTGAAGTTGATAAAATCTTAGCCTTTGAAGAAGCCTTGCACGGCTACCTAACTTCAGAGAAAGCTGAGTTAGAGCAACAAATTAATACAACAGGCGATTGGAATGAAGACATTGAAGGTCAATTCACAGCCCTTGTTGAAGACTTTAAGAAAACACAAACTTTTTAATTTATAAAAGAAATGGCTAACACTAAAGAAGTAAGAAAGCAGATTGCGAGCATTAAGGGCACGCAAAAGATTACTTCAGCTATGGAGATGGTTGCTGCGAGTAAGATGAAAAAAACTCAAGACAGCATGCTTGAAGGAAGGCCTTATTCTTTAAAAATTAAAGATGTAATAACCCACATAGCATCCGCTAGCTCAGAGTATCCACATCCCTTTTACCAAGAAAGAACTCCTAAAAAAGCTTGTTTTATTGTTATCTCATCGGATAAAGGCTTATGTGGTGGCTTAAACACTAATTTATTTAGACAGGTAATAAATAAATCAGCTGAATTAAATAAAGAGGGCATAGAATCATGCTTTGCTTTAGTTGGAACAAAAGCAGCTTCATTCTTTAAGGGCGTTGGCGGTCAGGTTGTAGCTGTTGCAGACAAGCTTGGTGATAAACCAAACCCAGATGATCTTATTGGGCTAACGAAAGTTGCTCTAGATATGCACAAGAACGGGGATATTGATCAAGTTTATCTATGCTCAAATAGTTTTATAAATACTATGACGCAAAAGCCAGGCGTTCAGCAGTTAATCCCATTAGCTCCAGCTGAACAAGATGAGTTAATCTCAACTCACTGGGACTATATTTATGAACCAGAAGCAAAAGAACTTTTAGATGGCTTGCTAACCAGGTACATAGAGTCCTTGGTTTATCAGGCAGTGGTAGAAAATAATGCCTGTGAACAAGCGGCAAAAATGATTGCCATGAAAAGTGCAACGGATAATGCAGGTGATTTGATTAAAGAATTAGAACTTTTATATAACAACGTAAGACAAGCGGCTATTACTCAGGAACTTTCTGAGATAGTTGGCGGCGCAGCAGCAGTTTAAGGAGAAAATTATGAGCAACGGATTAGTTACACAGATTATTGGAGCGGTTATCGATGTCGAATTTGACAAAGATAATATTCCAAAGATATATGAAGCTTTATTGATTGACGAGAATGGAACAACCCTTGAAGTTCAACAGCAATTAGGCGACGGTATTGTTAGAACAATTGCCATGGGAGTAACCGAGGGTCTTAAAAGAGGCTTAGTTGTTTCAAGAACAAACGCACCCATATCAGTTCCCGTTGGAGAGAAAACATTGGGAAGAATTATGGATGTTCTAGGGAACCCTATAGACGAAAAAGGACCTATAGGCGAACAAGAAAGAATGCCAATTCACAGAAAGCCCCCTAGTTACACAGATCAATCTTCATCTAATGAGCTCTTAGAAACCGGTATTAAAGTTATCGATCTAATGTGTCCATTTGCTAAAGGTGGAAAAGTTGGACTATTCGGAGGAGCGGGTGTTGGCAAGACAGTTAACATGATGGAGCTAATTAACAATATCGCTTTACAGCATTCAGGACTTTCTGTTTTCACCGGAGTTGGAGAAAGAACCAGAGAAGGTAATGATTTTTATTACGAAATGCAGGAGTCTGGAGTTGTAAACGTAGAGAACCCAGAAATGTCAAAAGTTGCCATGGTTTACGGCCAAATGAATGAGCCTCCAGGAAATAGATTAAGAGTGGCCTTAACAGGTCTTACAATGGCTGAGAAATTTAGGGATGATGGAAAAGATGTTCTTTTATTCATTGATAATATCTACCGTTATACATTAGCCGGTGTTGAAGTATCAGCCCTTTTAGGAAGAATGCCTTCAGCAGTTGGATACCAGCCAACGCTAGCTGAAGAAATGGGCGCGCTTCAAGAAAGAATCACATCAACCAAGTCAGGATCAATTACTTCGATCCAGGCTGTTTATGTTCCAGCTGATGATTTAACAGACCCATCTCCAGCAACTACTTTTGCTCATTTGGATGCAACAGTTGTTCTATCAAGACAGATATCAGAATTAGGTATTTATCCTGCTGTAGATCCTTTGGATTCTACAAGCAGACAGCTAGATCCTTTTGTGGTTGGTGAAGAGCATTACGCAGTAGCCCAGGGAGTTCAAAAAATATTACAAAGATATAATGAACTTAAAGATATCATCGCTATTCTCGGAATGGATGAGTTATCAGAAGAAGATAAAGGGTTGGTTGCAAGAGCTCGTAAAGCTCAGAAATTCTTATCACAACCATTCTTTGTTGCTGAAATATTTACAGGAACACCAGGTAAATATGTATCACTTGAAGATACTATTAAAGCATTCAAAGGTTTGCTAGCAGGGGATTACGACCACCTTCCAGAACAAGCCTTCTATATGGTTGGAACCATTGAAGAGGCAGTAGAAAAGGCTAAAACTCTATAAGTATGAGTACTATTAAGATCAGTATAGTGTCCTCTAGTGAGGAAATTTATTCCGGTGAAGCTACTATGGTTTTCGCTACAGGATCACTTGGTGAGCTTGGTATTGCCCCTGGACATACACCTCTTCTAACAGGATTAGCTCCAGGACCGGTGAGAGTTAAAAACGGTTCAGAAGAAGAGACTTTTTATTGTTCAGGAGGATTTATAGAAATCCAGCCCGATCTAGTAACCGTGCTATCAGATACAGCCGAAAGAGCAGACAGCCTAGATGAGTCAGAAGCAATTAAAGCTAAAGAAGCAGCAGAGCAAGATCTTGCCAATAAAGACGCTACTTTAGACTATGCAAAAGCATCAGCCCAATTGGCCGAAGCTGTGGCAAGACTAAAAACTATTCAAAAACTACGCAAAAACCAGTAAGGTATTCATTTACCTTTAAAAATATTGTGAGCGTACATACCATAATACTTGCAGCCGGCCACGGCTCAAGAATGAAATCTAATAAAGCCAAAGTTTTGCAGAAGATTGGTGGAACATCTATGCTCGAAAAGATCTGTTATACAGCAGGGGCTGTAAGTTCAGATATAACCCTGGTTGTAGGCTTTGATAAAGAGTCGGTAATAAAAGAATCAAATAACTATAACCTAAACATAACATCAAGCCTTCAACCCAAACCAATAGGAACAGGCGACGCCGTTAGATGCGGACTTGATAAAGTCCATGACAGTTCAAAGGTCTTAGTTTTGTACGGAGATGTCCCACTTATCAAAAAAGAAACTTTACAAAAGTTAATAGCAAGCTCTGATACAGGCCTGTCCATTTTAACAACTGTCCTTGATAACCCTTTTGGTTATGGAAGGGTAAGGACAAATGATAAGAATGAGGCTCTTGAGATAGTAGAAGAAAAGGATGCAACGGACGAGGAAAGACAAATAAAGGAGATTTTTACAGGAGTTCTCTGTGGCTCAAAAGCCTTGCTCGAAGAGGGCCTTTCTAAAATAACCAACAGTAATGCAGCCGGAGAATTTTACTTAACAGATTTAGTTTCTATAATTAATGAAAAAGGTATTAGAATTAACACATACAAAGCTTCTAATGATGAAGTTAAAGGCGCAAACAGCAAACAGGAACTCGAACAACTAGAGACTACTTATAGATCAATGAAAGCAGAAGACTTATTTAACAAAGGAATTACTATCACTGACGCATCAAGGCTTGATGTAAGAGGTAATATTGAATGCGGAAAAGATTGCTCTATCGATATAAATGTTATTCTCGAGGGGGATATTGTTCTTGGAGACAATGTATCAATTGGCCCTAACTCGATCATTAAGAATACAAGCATTGGAAGCAACACAAAAATAGAAGCCTTTTCTCATATTGACGGAGCTAAAATAGGAAATAACTGTGTTATCGGACCTTACGCAAGATTGCGAGAGGGCAGTCAAATAGACAATTCAGCTAAGGTAGGAAATTTTGTAGAAACCAAAAACACAATACTAGGAGAAGGCTCAAAGGCAAACCATTTTACTTACCTGGGTGACACGGTTGTTGGCAAGGGAACAAATATCGGAGCTGGGACTATTACGTGTAATTATGATGGCACAAATAAACATAAAACATCTATAGGAGATAATAGCTTTATCGGAAGTAATACCTCTTTAGTAGCTCCTGTAACTGTTGGCTCAGAAGTAACAGTTGCTGCCGGATCAGTTATTACAAAAGATATACCTGATAATGCGCTAGGTTTGGGAAGAGCAAAACAAGAAAATAAAGAAAACTGGTCTAAGAAAAAGGATTAACTATGTGTGGAATTATAGCTGCTGCTTCAACGCGAAATGTTGGAAAACTTTTAGTTCAAGGCCTTCATAAGATGGAATACAGAGGCTATGACTCTGCTGGAATAGCTCTGCACCAAGACACGACTATTGCTCACCTAAGGACCCTTGGAAAAGTAAAGCTTCTCGAAGACAAAATGGTTGATGAAAAGCCTAAAAGTAAACTAGGCATAGCTCACACAAGATGGGCTACTCATGGAGAGCCATCAGAGGCTAATGCTCATCCCCACCAATCAAAGGACTCTGTTTATATTGTTCATAACGGGATTATAGAAAATTACGTAGACCTTAGAGATTCATTAATTAAGGATGGCTATGACTTTACCTCTCAAACAGACTCAGAACTAATAGCTCACCTTCTCGACTGCTATTTAAAACAGAACAACAGCATGGTAGATGCTATGTATTTAGCTAAAGAAAAGTTAGAAGGCGCATACGCAATAGCAGCTATAGATATCAAAGATAACAAAAACCTAGTTGTGGCAAGAAATAAATCTCCACTGCTAATAGGCATTGGAACCGATGAGATATTTGCAGCCTCTGATCCACTAGCCATTGCACAACTTACCAACGATTTTGTTTTTTTAGAAGACGGCGATGTCGCTCAAATTTCAGCTGAAGGATACACAATATTTGATGGATCTAAATCAGAAGTTACTAGAGAAATAACCCATATAGATATTTCAAGCCAAGCAACCTCCAAGGGTGACTATAGGCATTACATGGAAAAAGAAATATACGAACAGCCTGAAGCGGTATCCAATACTATTGATGGAAGAATTGGCGGAGAGGATGTTTTAGATAATATTTTTGGTCTCGGCTCCAGTGATGTTTTTGCTAAAGTTAAACGAATTCAGATTGTTGCTTGTGGAACAAGCCTTCATGCAGGAAGAGTTGCAGCAAACTGGCTTTCATCTATTGCTGAACTTCCTTGTCAGATAGATTATGCCAGTGAGTATAGATATAGAAACCCGCATGTAGACGAAGACTCTTTGCTAATAACTATTTCACAGTCAGGCGAAACAGCCGATACTTTAGCCGCTTTAAATTACGCAAAAGAAAAAAATTACCTAGCCTCTTTAGCTATTTGTAACGTTCCTACAAGCTCACTTGCCAGAGAATCCGACTTTGTATTATTCACCAATGCCGGCCCTGAGATAGGTGTTGCCTCAACTAAAGCCTTCACCACTCAACTAGCAGGCCTTATGTTGCTAGCACTTTCCTTGGCTAAGAGCAGAGACCTAAACCCGCTACTTAGAGCAAGAGTTATCGCAGGACTAAGACTGTTGCCGGAAACAATTTCAGAAGCATTACTATTAAAAGATCAGGTTGCAGACATAGCCCCCAGTATTGCTAGTAAAGATAATGCCCTTTTCTTAGGAAGAGGTATTTTTTACCCAATAGCCAAAGAAGGCGCACTAAAACTTAAAGAGATATCTTACATCCATGCCGAAGCTTATCCAGCAGGAGAGTTAAAGCACGGGCCTTTGGCTTTAATAGATGAAAATATGCCAGTCATAGCATTAGCACCTGAAAGTGAGGTTGCTGAAAAATTAATCTCCAATCTTGAGGAAGTTAAAGCAAGAGGTGGAACCCTTTATGTCTTTGCAGACCCTTCGGTGAACATGGATGTTAAATCAGGCAAGTTAATACATATGCCTAAGTGTGACTTCTTACTAACACCAATTGTTTATAACATCGCCCTGCAAATACTTTCTTATGAAGTTGCTCTTTTAAGAGGAACAGATATCGACCAACCAAGAAACTTAGCTAAGTCAGTTACTGTCGAGTAAGTTCGAACAGAGAATTAACAGGAGATAATAATGGAATTTTTTATTAAGCAGATTAAAAAACTAGAGATGAATAAATATAAAATCTACACAGCACTTTGGATACTTTTCGGCGTCTTGATGGTTTTAGAT
>CAWUWW010000004.1:0-95505 GCA_963926355.1 uncultured SAR86 cluster bacterium
TTCATATTGCAGTTGGAGATATGGTTAAGCAAGGCCTACCTTTTGTTGAGATTGAGGTTGCTTCCAGCAGACCTGCAAAAGATAATGAGTCTTTAGAAGTATCTCCTTCGGAAACACTAGCTACAAAAGAGGTAATTAAAACAACAGCAGCTTCTATTGCGCCTGCATCTATAGGTCATAATAATTCATCTATACATTCAGGACCGGCAGTAAGAAAACTAGCCAGAGAATTTGGTATAAATCTTAAAGAAGTAAAGGGATCAGGTCCAAAAGAAAGAATCTTAAAAGAAGACCTCCATGCATTTGTTTCATATAGATTAAGCAATAAAGATCAGGTAGGATTTCAGCCATCTCAACCAGATATTGATTACTCTAAATGGGGTGATGTTAAAATTGAAAAGTTATCTAAATTTCAAAAAACAGCTAGTAAAAATCTACATACATCATGGATTAATATCCCGCATGTTACCCAGCATGATGATGCTAATATTACTGACTTATTATTACTAAGATCCGCACTTAATATTGAATACAAGGCAAAGGTTTCGCCTTTAGCATTTATTATAAAAGCAACCGTTGAGACAATTAAGCTATTCCCAACAATGAATACCTCTCTAACTTCATCGCTGGATAGTTTAGTTCAAAAAAATTATTTCAACATAGGTATTGCAGTAGACACCCCTGATGGACTCATAGTTCCAAATATCAAGGATGCAGATAAAAAATCTATTCTACAAATATCTGACGAAGTTTATAACCTTGCAAAACTTGCTAAAAATAGAAAGCTGAAAGTTGATCAGTTAAAAGGTGCTACATTTACAATCTCCTCACTTAGTGGAGTAGGCGGAAAGTACTTTACTCCTATAATTAACCCTCCAGAAGTAGGAATACTCGGCTTATCAAAAACTTTTGACAGCCTATCTCTAGTTGATGAAAAGGTTATATCTACAAAAAAAATGCCTGTTTCCCTGTCTTATGACCACAGGGTTGTAAATGGAGCTTACGCTGCCAAGTTTATCACTGAGTTTTCAAATCAACTTAATAGAATAGAATTTTTAAAGGAATCTTTTAATGAGTCTTAACACATTTACAATTTATCTTTTTGGAGGAACTGGCGACCTTTCTAAGAGGAAGTTACTTCCAGCAATTTTTAGACAAGAAACACTTTCATCAATTGATCATGAGAGTCAAATAATTGGGATTGGTTCAAAAGACATGTCATTAGATGAATATGTATCTATGGTAAAAGAATCTCTATCAAATCACTTTAATGGCTTTGATCCTAGCGGGGAGGCTTGGACAAGGTTTTCAATGAGGCTTGGTTATAAGAAGTTAGATATTAATTCAGATTCAGATTGGGAAAAATTTGGTGAAATCCCACAAGATAGACCGATTATTTATTATTTAGCAACACCGCCAAGTTTATATAAAGTTATCTCGAAAAACTTAAAATCTGGTAACTTAATTAATGATAATTCAAGAATAGTTGTTGAAAAGCCTATTGGCTCTGATCTTAAAACAGCTAATGAGATTAATGATTCCTTGGCTGATGGATTTTTAGAAAATCAAATTTATAGAATTGATCATTACTTAGGCAAGGAAGCTGTTCAAAATTTATTAGCTCTGAGATTTGCTAATACAATTTTTGAACAAAGTTGGTCCAATGCAGCTATTGATCATATTCAGATAACAGTAGCTGAAGACTTGGGCGTGGAAGGAAGGGGGGGTTACTACGATGAAACTGGTGCTCTGAGAGATATGGTTCAAAATCACCTACTTCAAATTCTATGCCTTATAGCTATGGAACCACCTGTCTCTATTAATTCTGAATCTGTAAGGGATGAAAAGTTAAAAGTTCTAAAATCTTTAGCCCCTTTTGACAAAGATACAATAATTACCAACTCTGTAAGAGCTCAATATATCGATGGCATGTCACAAGGTAAGGCAGCTTGCGCATATGTTGATGAGGATGGAGTTGACTCGAAGAAGAATACAGAGACTTTTGTATCACTCAAAGCATCAATTAATAATTGGAGATGGTCAGGAGTTCCTTTTTACCTAAGAACTGGTAAAAGAATGAAATCTAAATCATCTGAGATTGTTGTGAGGTATAAAAGCGTTCCTCATAATATTTTTTCAAGCGAATCATCAATAGAACCAAACCAATTAGTTTTAAGAATTCACCCTGATGAGGGAATTGTACTTAAATTAAATACAAAAGAACCTGATGTCACAGGCTTTAATTTAGAAGAACTACCTCTTGATTTAAATCTACATGATTATCACGAGATAGGCAATCAAGACTGCTATGAAAGACTTCTTTTGGATGTGATAAAAGGAAACCCTGCACTCTTTGTAAGAAGGGATGAGATTGAGGCATCTTGGACTTGGGTTGATAATATCATTAACTTATGGGCTTCAGAAAATGTTCCAATGGAGGACTATATTTCAGGGGGATGGGGGCCGTCTAATTCAGATTTATTGCTTAAGAGAGATTACAGGTCTTGGAAAAATGGTAGTAAAAAATAATATGAATATGCACTCAAAAATTATAGAGATACAGAATCGAATTGAATTAAGAAGCAAAAAATCTCGATCTGATTATTTAAATAAAATTAATTTATCTTATGATCATAGTAAGTCTGCCAGAGGTAATATGGGCTGCAGCAACATAGCTCATGCTTTTGCTTCATGCGACAAAACTCAGCAAGGAGAAGCAGCAGAAGGCGCTCAGGTTATAGGAATTATATCTGCATACAACGACATGCTTTCAGCTCATGCTCCTCTTAAGGACTACCCTGACGTTATTAAAGAATCAGCTTCAAAAAGAAATGCAATTGCTCGAGTTGCAGGCGGCGTCCCTGCAATGTGTGATGGTATTACACAGGGTGAACCAGGAATGGAACTATCTCTATTTAGTAGAGATGTTATTGCCTTATCTACAGCAGTTGGATTTTCGCATAATGTTTTTGATGCAGGTATCTGTCTTGGAGTTTGCGATAAAATTGTTCCAGGTTTGGTGATTGGAGCATTGAGTTTTGGCCATATGCCAATTGGATTTATCCCAGCAGGACCAATGCCTTCGGGCATATCAAATACTGAAAAATCAAACACAAGAAAAAAATATGCCAACGGTGAAGTTGATAGATCTACTTTAATTAGTTCTGAGCAAGCGGCATATCATACTTCTGGGACATGTACATTTTATGGAACAGCTAATACAAACCAATTAATAATGGAGGTTATGGGCCTTCAACTCCCCAGTTCATCATTCGTACCGCCTGATTCCCCTGAAAGGCAGATGATTATTGAAGCCACCGTTGAATCTGTATTGAATTTAAGTAAACAGGGATTCAAGATGGGTGAAATGCTTGATGTGAAAAGCTGGGTTAATGGAATAGTTGGCCTAATTGCTAGTGGCGGCTCAACTAATCTTGCAATTCATTTAATAGCTATGGCTGAAGCCGGAGGTTTTAAAATAACTCTAGAAGACCTTGATGAGCTATCAGCTGTTATACCAACGATAACTAGCGTCTACCCTAACGGATCTGCAGATGTAAATGAATTTCATAACGCAGGAGGTGTTGCAGCTTTTATAGGCTCACTACTAGATGGAGGATATCTTTTCTCTGATGTTAAAACTCTTTTGGGAGATAACTTAGAGATATACAGAAATAAGATAGAAATTAAAAATAATAAGTTAGCCTGGGAACATCCTGCAAAAATTTTAGATCAAAGCATTATTCGAGATAGCTTTAATCCTTTTAATTCAACAGGAGGATTGAAATTGATGAATGGAAATATTGGAAAAGGCATTATTAAAACTTCTTCATTAAGTCAGCCAGAATCAGAAATTATTGCTCCGGTATCAGTTTTTAATAGTCAAGAAGCTGTTCTTAGTGCATTCGGTACTGGAGATCTGAACAAAGACTGCATTGTTGTTGTAAGAGGTCAGGGACCATCGGCCAATGGTATGCCTGAATTGCACAAACTAACATCACCATTAAATGTTCTTCAGTCAAAAGGATATAAGATTGCAATAATTACAGATGGAAGAATGTCAGGAGCTTCAGGGAGTGTACCTGCAGTTATCCATGTAACCCCGGAAGCTAAATTAGGCGGGTTACTAGCTTTAATTGAAGATGGCGATATTGGAAAAATTGATATCACCAATGGAGTATTTAATCTTATGGTTGAGGAAAGTATTTTAAATAAAAGGACTCCGGCTAAATTTGACGACCAATCAAGTGGTGTGGGCAGGGAGTTATTTAAATCATTTAGAGATAGCGTTGGTTCGGTTGAAACAGGAGCTTCAATATTTTAATGAACATACTAGATATAATTAAGAAACATAAGATAATTCCTTTAGGTACTTTAGTTACTGAAGAAGAGGTAGAAAATATCTGCAATTGCTTAACCAAAGCTGATCTGCCGCTTATCGAAGTAACGTTAAGAGATAAAAAAGTTATTGATGTACTCAAAGAGTTTAAAAATTATTCTAATATCTCTCTAGGCATTGGAACTATAAGATCAAAAGATCAAATTGACCTTGCTATCGAGGCAGGGGCATCATTTGCTATTACTCCAGGCTTCTCACTTAAACTTTCTGAGTATGCTTTGGAAAGTGGACTAACTCTAATTCCGGGAGTTCAAACTGCAAGTGAGGTTATGGCAGCAAGTGAGGCAGGCCATAAAACTTTAAAATTTTTTCCGGCTGAATTATCTGGTGGAGTTGATAGGTTAAATGCATTTAAATCAGTATTTTCAGACATAACATTCATCCCAACCGGAGGCATTACCAGTAAGAATATTGCAAACTATCTCAACTTAGATAATGTTGTCGCCGCAGGAGCATCCTCCGCAATGCCTGAATCATTAATTAGATCTAAATCATGGCAAGAAATTAGTAATAATTTAGAAGAAATAAAAACTATAATAAAAATCATTTAAATTTTAAATAAAGGGAAGACGTTATGTTTAATACTTTAGATTGGGTTATTGTTGGAATATATTGTATTGGTATTATCAGCTTGGCCACATACGTATCAAGAACAAATTCAGGTAAAGAAAGGAGTGCTGAGGATTACTTTCTTGCCGGAAGATCTCTTCCTTGGTGGGCTATAGGAGCCTCACTAATCGCCGCTAATATTTCTGCAGAGCAAATTATTGGGATGTCAGGTCAAGGTTTTGTTGTTGGAATGGCAATAGCTGTTTGGGAATTAACAGCCGCAATAGCTCTTATAGTAATGGCTAAATTCTTTTTACCATTATTCTTAGAAAAGAAAATCTACACAATGCCTCAATTCCTCGAGCAAAGATTCGATAAGCGTGTCAGCCTAGTATTGTCATTTTTCTGGCTTACCGTATATGTATTCATTAACTTAACTACAGTCCTATGGCTAGGATCACTGGCAATCAATACTCTTACCGGATTATCTCTGATGAATGGCATGATTGTATTAGCTCTCTTGTCATTGGCTTATTCTCTGTCTGGTGGATTGAGGGCAGTTGCTATGACAGATATCGTTCAAGTTGTTCTTTTAATTTTTGGAGGGCTAGCCGTCTCTTATATAGCTCTTAATAAAATATCAGGCGATCAAGGTATTTTTGAAGGATTAGCTGTTGTCTATACAGCCATACCCGAGAAATTCGATATGATTCTCTCCTCGGACAATCCTTCGTATAATAATTTACCAGGTGTATGGATTTTAATTGGTGCAGGAGTCTGGATAGGACATTTTGCATACTGGGGCTTTAATCAATATATAACTCAAAGAGCATTAGGGGCTAAATCTATAAAAGAAGCTCAAAAAGGTGTCATGTTTGCTGCATACCTAAAGCTTCTTATGCCTTTGGTTATTGTTCTTCCAGGAATATGTGCAGCAATACTTTTTCCAGTTTTAGAAAAATCTGATCAAGCATACCCAACGATGATGTCTTTACTACCTAATGGTTTGCTAGGCCTTACTTTTGCAGCTTTAATAGCAGCAATTGTTTCGTCTCTAGCATCTATGACAAATAGTATAAGCACTATTTTTACCATGGATATTTATAGATCATTTTCAAAAAATACTGTATCTGAATCAAAGTTAATAAGTATTGGAAGAAATGCAGTTGTAATATCTCTAATCGTTGCTGTAATAATTGCAAAGCCATTACTGGGTAATTTTGATTCTATATTTCAATATATACAAAACTTTACAGGGCTATTCACTCCTGGGATTTTAGTCATCTTCTTAGTTGCTCTTTTTTGGAAGAAAGCTACAACATTGTCAGTTATGGTAGCTGCAATATTATCCCTAGTTCTCTCGATATTAATAAGTGCTGCTTTACCAGAATTATCATATATCCATAGAATGGGAATCGTATTCTTTATGTCAGGCTTTGGTTGCTATTTAACATCATTGCTTCAAGGCTATACAGATCAAGAAAAAGCAATTGATTTAAAGGGAATCGATTTTTCTACATCAAAATCTTTCAATATAAACTCATTAATAGTTATTACTGTTCTTGTTTTAATATATGGAGTTTTTTGGTAAAAACTAAACATTTCAAATTTTTATTATGAATAATCATATTTTATTAATTTCAGTCTTATTAGTCAGCTCTTGTGGTTTTAATTCTAATTCTGATTCAGTCGATTTTACTAAGTTATCTGAGGTAGATTGGTCTAATGTCAATTCATGTAAGTCCTATGAAGTACCAGATTTTATAGATAAGATAATTAATAAAATGACCGTAGAACAGAAGGTTGGACAAATAATAATGCCTGATATTGACGAGGTATCGCCTGAAGAAGCCACGGAGTATCACCTCGGCACATTTTTAAATGGCGGAGGAAAATTTCCTAATAAGAATAAAAATAGCTCTGTTAGTGATTGGAAGAGGCTAAGTAAAGATTTTTATGAGGCATCTCCTGTTGTTGATGGTACTTTAATTCCTATTATATGGGGTACTGATGCAGTACACGGTCACAATAATGTTATAGGGGCAACTATATTCCCTCACAATATAGGGCTAGGTTCGACAATGAATCCTCGTTTAATAAAGACTATAGGTAGTGTTGTTGCTAAAGAATTACTGTCTACAGGAATACCTTGGACCTTTGCCCCTACAATCGCAGTTCCTCAAAATGACTTGTGGGGAAGAACTTACGAAGGTTACTCTGAAAATCCGAAACTCGTAGCAAAATTGGGAGAGGCTATGATACTTGGCTTGCAAGGAGAGGGTGATGAGTTTCTTGATAGTAACCATGTACTTGCAACAGCAAAGCATTTCTTAGGCGATGGCGGAACACAAGATGGAGTTGATCAAGGTAATACAATACTACCCGAAGAGGATTTAAAAAATATTCATGGTACACCCTATTACAGTGCAATAAACTCTTGTATTCAGACTGTTATGGCTAGCTTTAATTCATGGAATGGCACTAAAATGCACGGAAATAAATACCTTCTTTCAAATATTTTAAGAGACCAGATGGGCTTTAAAGGCCTTGTAGTTGGTGACTGGAATGGACACAGTCAAATACCAGAATGTTCAAAAGAAAGCTGTCCTGAGTCATTTAATGCCGGTGTTGATATCTTTATGGCACCAGATGATTGGAAAGTGTTGTATAAAAATACTCTTGCACAGGTTAAATCTGGAGTAATCCCTAAAGAAAGGCTGGATGACGCTGTCAAAAATATTCTTAAAGTTAAACATTTATTGGGACTATTTGATGAAAGAAAACCTCATGAATATCCATATAATTTTATAGGCTCAGAGCAGCATATAAAGGTTGCAAGACAGGCGGTAAGAGAGTCAATAGTGTTATTAAAAAATAACTCAAACACATTACCAATAAAATCAAATAAGCATATTTTAGTTATAGGGAATGCAGCTAGGCAAATTAAATATCAAATGGGTGGCTGGACAATATCATGGCAAGGAAGAGACAATTTAAACAAAGACTTTCCAGATACCATGAGCATATTTGAATCTTTAAAATCAAGAGCAGAGACTATTGGAAGTACCGTTGAGTATTCAGATGATTCTTCATATATCAAAAAGCCAGACTTAGTTATATTTGTATATGGCGAAGATCCATACGCAGAGGGTGATGGGGATAGAAAATCATTATTTTATATCAACCCTAACAAGAGTTTTATAAGTTATATGAAGGATATTAAGAACGAAAATATACCTTCTGCTTCTCTTTTTCTATCAGGCAGGCCTTTGATTATCAATCAAGAGCTTAATCTATCTGATGCTTTCGTTCAGCTATGGCTTCCAGGTTCAGCTGTTGAGGGAATATCGGATGTTATTTTTACTGATAGCAATGACTTAATAAATTTTGATTTTAAAGGAAAGTTATCCTTCTCATGGCCAAAACTGTCATCTCAAGTTAGATTAAATTTCGGTGATAAATTATACGATCCATTATTTAAATTTGGATACGGCCTTAACTATCAAGATAATACCTATATGGGTATAATTATGACCGAAGATAAGACCTCAAATCCCAATGAGATAACCGTATTTCTTGGCTCTGCATACCCTTCATATCATGAGGTAGTTTCTTACTATGACTTATCAAAAGAAAAGGAGATATATGAAGGAGTAAGTACTGATATCTTTTCAGACCTAAAGTCTAAAATTAACCTTTCAAAATTTGATTTTAAAAAACAAGATGATGCTAAAAACCTTAATTTTGGAAATAAGAATATTAATAAAACATGGAATATATCAAGCGGCACAGCAGAAGACATCTCCTATATGTCTGAGGGCAGTATTCAAATAATAATGAGAGCAAAAAATTTATCTAAAGATAGTATGTATTTAAACTTTGCATGTAATAAAAATGATAATCAAATCAACTTATATGGCAATACTTGTTTTAAAGGATTTACAATTTCAGAAAATTTTTCTGATACTAATTTAAATAAATGGCAGTTAATAAATATTCCCCTTAAATGTTTTGATAGTCAAGATTTTGAATTATCTGCCATTACTACAAGAGCACAACTTCAAACTAAGGGAAATTGGAATATTGACATCCATTCGATTAAATATATTAACAATCAAGGATATAATTCTTGCAAAATTTACTCCCAAGATTATGAATAAATTATTACTAGTTGACGTCGGAGGTACAAACCTAAGGTATGCATATGCATATAAGGGCGCAAAAAATATCTCTAATTCAAAAAAAATATCCTTAGACTCTATGGAGCAGTTTGAATTACTAATAGGTGAGTTGTTAAAAAATGAAGATGTAGACAGTCTAATAATATCAGTTGCGGGACCAAAGGTAAGTGGATCAATCTCAATGACTAATAGGGATCTTGTTATAAGTGAAGAGGGGCTTAAAGCTAATTTTAATTTAAATTCTTGCTATCTTTTAAATGATTGGGAGTCTATTGGCTATAGCTTAGCCAATATGGAAGAGAGCGAGATTGAGATAATTAAAAATGGAAAGACTTTTAATAAGAATAGTTTTTTTATTGGCCCAGGAACAGGTCTTGGTGCGGCTCTTTTACTTAATAATGAGCATGTATTACCAACTGAGATTGGTAATACAACAGGACTCACTAAGAGCCTTATTAAAAACTATAACTTAATAGACGAGAATAGCTTTATTACACTTGAAAGTGTTGTATCTGGTTCAGCCATTTCTAAAATATATGAAAATAAAACAGGAAAAAGAATAAAATCTGAGCAAGTAATCGACCTCTATATACAAAATGACGATGCAGCAAAATCCGTAATTGACGGATTTACAAAATCTCTCGCAGAAGTTATGTCCGACATGGCATTAACGTTTATTGCCGGCAATGGAGTTTACGTTGCAGGTAGTCTGATGAGAACTATTACCGAGCTAATGGATAAGGATAAATTTATCCAGCACTTTATGGGAAATAAAAAAGGAGTGCATAGAGATTTACTTGAAATGATTCCCATTGGATTAATTAATAGGGAGCATGCATGCTTGATAGGAAATTTAAACTACTTCAATATTAAAGAAAACCTTAATCAGGAAAATTAAAATAGCTTTATGAAAAATATAAATGATATATATATTGGTAAAACACCATTTGACTTATCTGATAAGAGCGTGAGTGGAGTCGAGGTCCTCATAGGAGATGAGAATTTTTATAAGATTCAAAATGTTAACTCAATGAGGCCATTCTTCATGAGTATTGTAAGTCCCTTCAATCATTGGCTCTTTATTTCTAGTAATGGATCTTTATCTGCTGGAAGAAAGGATAGTAATAACGCTTTATTTCCCTATTACACAGATGACAAAATAACAGAAGCTCAGGAAGTTACTGGAAGTAAGACAATATTTCATATCCAGAAAGATGGTATAAGTTCTCTTTGGGAGCCTTTTTCTTCTAAAAATGAAGGTAGCTATAATATTACTAGAAATCTATATAAAAACTTTACCGGCAATAAAATAATTTTTGAAGAAGTTAATAATGATCTTGATATTGAATTCTCTTATCAATGGAGCATAAGTGATTTATTTGGCTTTGTAAGAGAGTCTACTATTAGAAATATTGGAGCTAATAAGGTTGATGTAAGGCTGCTTGATGGCATTCAAAACATACTACCCTGGGGTGTTGAAGAAGAACTTCAAAATAGCACAAGTAACCTTGTTGATGCATATAAAAGAAATGAATTAGATGTGCAAAGTGGGATTGGGATTTACTCTTTAAGTGCAATTATTGTTGATAGGGCAGAGCCAAGTGAGGCATTAAAAGCTAATATTGCATGGTCTTCAGGCTTAGTAGACTCAAAAAAATTACTATCATCAAAGCAGATAAACAAATTCAGGAGCGGGAAGAGTTTAATTGAAGAGCTTGATGTAAAAGCTGAAAAAGGTGCATATTTCATAGTAACTGATATCTCTCTTGATGCTCAAGAAAGCTCTATTTGGCACATCGGAACTGATGTTAATAAATCTTCTGCAGAGATAATCTCTCTTGCTGAGAATATCAATTCTAATAAGTCTTTAATTAGCGACATAAAATTAGATATCCAAAATGGATCTAATGAGCTATTTAAGCTTGCAGGTTCTTCTGATGGCATGCAAACAACCTCAGATAGTCGAAGGAATATTCGTCATTTCTCAAATACATTATTTAATATTATGAGGGGAGGTATTTTTGATAATAATTATCAAATTGAGAAAGCTGACTTTACTAAATATCTATCAAATGGGAATAAGGAATTATTTCATACCAAAAAATATCTTCTAAGAGATCTTCCACTGGAGTTTGATTTAGATTATTTGAGGAATATCGCTGATAAAGATGCAGATAAAGATTTTCAAAGATTATGCTATGAGTACCTTCCTTTAAGATTTAGTAGAAGGCATGGCGATCCTAGTAGACCTTGGAATAAGTTTTCTATAAATACTAGAAGTGAGGTTGATGGATCAAAAATTTTAGATTATCAGGGTAACTGGAGAGATATTTTTCAAAACTGGGAGGCATTGGTTCATTCTTACCCAGAGTTTATAGACGGAATGATTTTTAAATTCCTAAATGCTACAACTTTTGATGGATATAACCCCTACAGGGTTACCAAGGACGGCTTTGATTGGGAATCACTAGAGCAAGATAATCCTTGGTCTTATATTGGATACTGGGGAGATCATCAGATTATATATTTACTTAAATTCTTAGAATTTATGGAAGATTATTATCCAGAAAAAATTAATAAATATTTTGAAGATGAGATTTTTGTCTATGCAAATGTGCCTTATAAGATCAAGCCATACAAAGATCTTCTTAACGACCCAAAAAATACTATTGATTTTGATGGCGATAGTGAAAGAGATATAAATAACAAGAGAGAGTCCATAGGTTCTGACGGAGCTCTTTTACTAGACGCAACTAATGGCACTATAAAAGTTAATTTTATTGAAAAGATACTTGCAACAGTTCTTGCGAAGGTAGCTAATTTAATTCCTGAGGCTGGTATTTGGATGAATACCCAGAGGCCTGAATGGAATGATGCAAATAATGCCCTAGTTGGAAATGGCGTTTCTATGGTTACCTTATACCACCTTAGAAGATTCTTACATTTCTTTATAAATATTCTTAATGGCTATAACTCTGAAAAAATATCAGTATCAATTGAGCAAAAAAACCTATTACTTTCTATGAGTGATGCGCTTAATAAGAATCTATTTTTATTAGAAGGGAGTATATCTGATGAAAATAGGTTAAATGTTATGAATTTTCTTGGCGAGTCCTCAAGCGTATTTAGACAATCTATATATAAAAATAGCTTCTCAGGTAAGAAAGCATTATTAACTAAAGCAGAGATTATAGGATTTTTAGATGCTTCAATTAAATTTATAGAACATTCCATTAATGCTAATAAGAGACCTGACGGTCTTTACCATGCGTATAACCTAATGTCAGTTAATAGCAATTCAGTATCCATATCCCATCTTCCCGAGATGCTAGAGGGTCAAGTAGCTATCTTAAGCTCAGGACACCTGTCAGCTAAAGAAAGTTTAAATGTTTTGGATTCTCTAAAAAATAGCAAACTCTTTAGAGAAGATCAATATAGTTACATACTTTACCCAAACAAAGATTTACCAGGGTTTTTAGATAAGAATAATATTGAAAAAAATAAAATTGAAAGCTCTAAATTATTATCTAAGTTAGCGAGTGAAAATAACAAAAAAATAATTGCTCAAGATTTAAATGGCGGCTTTCACTTCAATGGAAGTTTTAATAATGCAAACTCACTAAAGGGCCAGCTTGACCTCCTTCCAGATTCATTTAATGACCTTGTAGAAGAAGAGTACGATTTAGTATTAGCTATATTTGAAGAAATTTTTGACCATAAATCATTTACAGGAAGGTCGGGAACGTTCTTTGGCTATGAGGGACTTGGTTCAATATACTGGCATATGGTATCAAAACTTCTTTTATCAACTTTCGAGGTTGTAACTGAGGCTGTAAAATCTAACGAAGAACACTCTGTGATAGGTGGTCTTCTCGACCACTATTTTGAAATTAATGAAGGTATAGGGGTTAATAAGTCACCAGAATTATATGGAGCATTCCCAACTGATCCATATTCTCATACACCAGGAGGCAAGGGAGTTCAGCAACCAGGTATGACAGGACAGGTAAAAGAGGATGTATTAAGTAGGTTTGGTGAGCTTGGTTTATCAGTTGTATGTGGAGAAATTTCTTTTAATCCATCTATTTTAAGACAGGAAGAGTTTGTCGAGAGCGAGACAGCTTTTAATTTTATTAATCTTAATAATGAGATATCTTCAATCAACCTTCTTAAAAATTCATTAGGATTTACCGTATGCCAAGTCCCAGTAATTTATAAATTGTCAGATACTAAAAAAATTATGATTTTCTATAATAGTGGTAAAACTCTTGAACTTGAGGGGAGTTCTCTTAATCAAGAATTAAGTATAAGTATATTCAAGCGAGACAATGCAATTAATAGGATCGAAGCCCTGGTCTCAATAAGTTTATAAACTAATGGTCAGTATTTGTAATATTAAAAGTACTATGAGATTAATATTAATATTAACTTTCTGCTTAATATTACCAGGGTGTAATAAAATAGAGCAGGGAGAAGTCATGAATAAATCAGCTAAAGAAATACTAGGTAATCCTAATTATCCTGCAATATCTTATGGAGGATATAGAGAGAGAACTAGAGATATAGAGCCTACAAAAGATCAAATTAAAGAAGATATATTAATACTTCATGCAGCTGGTTTTAGAGTTATACGCACATATGACGTGCATTTAAGCCTTGCTAAAAATACTTTAGAAGTTATAAGAGAACTAAAGTTATTAGATAAAAATTTTGAAATGTATGTAATGTTGGGTGCTTGGATTACTGCGGCTAATCCAAATACAGATAATGTTATCCATAACATTGAAGACGAAGAATTCAATTCATTCGAAGTTTTCGAAGCAATAAGACTTACAAATCTTTATCCAGACATAGTAAAAATCATTGCTGTAGGTAATGAAGCAATGGTTCATTGGGCTTCAGGGTATTTTGTAACGCCTGACATTATTTTAAATTGGGTAAATTATTTACAAAATTTAAAGAAAAAAAATAAACTACCAAAAGACACATGGATTACAAGCTCAGATAATTTTGCAGCTTGGGGAGGAGGAGATGATGTTTATCATACGGAAGATCTTATAAACCTTATCAACGCAGTTGATTATATTTCAATGCACACATATTCATTTCATGACACCCATTACAACCCAAGTTTTTGGAATCATAGCAACGAGGCATTAACAGAAATAGCTAAAGCTGAAGAGTTAATGCTTAAATCAAAAGAATATTCAAAATCCCAATTCCTTAGTGTTAGAAAGTTCCTCGACTCCATTGGTGTTAATAAGCAAGTGCATATTGGTGAAACTGGATGGGCAAGTATTGATAATAGTTTTTATGGACCCGAAGGAACAAGAGCTGCTGATGAATATAAACAATATTTATACTTTAATCATATGAATGACTTGTGTGAAGAGTTACAAATTTCATGTTTTTATTTTTCAGCATTTGATGAGCCATGGAAAGACTTCGCAAATATAAGTGGTTCAGAAAACCATTTTGGTTTATTTACTGAAGAGGGAAAAGCAAAATACTTGATGTGGGATAGCGTTGATGCTGAATTGTTTAATGGACTTCAAAGAGGCAATGGTAAAATTACTAAAACATATGAAGGCGATAAAGAACTTTTAATCAAAGATATTAAAAATCCCTGAGATGCTTAAATGAATATAAAAAAAATTAGCTTTATTTTTTTAATAATTTTTTTATGTTTTTCAAAGCCTGTCCTTGGAGAAGTGAGGGTTATTGATAATAGACTTCAAGTTAATAATGAGGCCTTTTATATAAAAGGTATTGCTTATCATCCAGTGTCTAAAGGTAAATCAGGAGACCAGAGAAGTTTTAAAAATCTTGATAAGGATTTAATTCTTATGGTTGAAGCTGGAATTAACACTATAAGAGTCTATAGACCAATAGATAGTGAAAAGATCCTTAATACAATAAATAATGCAGGCATAAAGGTAATCATCAGCTTCGGTTATAACCAAAATGGTTTTTATGATATTAAATCAGGAAGCTTTATAAACTATGTCAAAAAATATAAAGACCATCCTGCTATTCTTATATGGGAGCTAGGCAATGAATATAACTTCAACCCTCAATGGTTTGAGGGAGATATAAGTATTTGGTATAAAAGTTTAAACAATGCGGCTGATTTAATTCATGAGATTGATTCAAGCCATCCGGTTTCAACATCTCATGGAGAAATCCCAGATGAGCTGGCGATGTCATTAATATCAAATATTGATATCTGGGGTTTCAATATCTATAGGTGGGACAAGCCGGAGAGTTTTATAGAAGAATGGTTGCAGCTGAGCACAAAGCCAATGTACTTTTCAGAAGTTGGGGCAGATAGTTTTATGACTATAGAAAGGGATGGCTTTAAAAAAGGAATAAGTGAGAAAGCCCAAGCTCATGCCAATTCAGTAATACTTGAAAAAATTCTATCAAATTCTAATACCAATTTAGGATTAGTTCTTTTTGAATTTCATGATGGTTGGTGGAAGGCTGGCAATCCTCATAAGCAGGATACAGGAGGATGGGCTCCAATGAGCTCAGGTGTTCCATATGACGGAACTGCAAATGAAGAGTATTGGGGTATAGTTGATATCGATAGAAATAAGAAACTAACATTTGATGTTGTTAAAGATAAATTTAATAATTTTTTGTTAGATGAGACTAAATAAACTTAACGCGGACGAATATGAACACATCAAGTCATAAAGAAAATAATAGTGTTGGAACAATGCAAAAAATTGCATTTGGAATAGGCATGCTTGGTAACCAAATGTTTCCAGCCTCTCTTGGAATTTTTATTGTTGTTTTAATACAAAACCTTGGATTTAGCCCATTGCTTTATGGGGTGATAGCTTTTATTCCTAGATTTTTTGATGCCATTACGGATCCAATAATGGGCTTTATTTCTGATAATACCAGGTCTAAGTATGGCAAAAGAAGGCAGTATGTTTTTTTAGGAGCAATTATTACAGGCATATCCTTTATTTTGATGTGGCAACTTTATATTGAAAATGGAATAGTTTTTAATTTTTGGTATTTTCTTTTATGTTCTTTAGGTTTCTATCTAGGAATAACAATATTTGGCATACCTTTTGTTGCTATGGGGTATGAGATGAGCGAGGACTTTCATGAAAGAACAAAGATCATGGCGGTATCTCAGTTTATCGGACAGTTTGCGTGGATTATCGCTCCATGGATTTGGGTAATAATTTATGACCCAAATATATTTACAGATCCTGCCTCTGGTACAAGAGAGTTATCAATCTATATAGGAATTGCATGTACTATTTTTGCCATCACTCCAGCTTTATTTATTAAAAGCAGGTCCACGATTAATGATGATCACCTTGTTCCACTCACTAGAAAAAATATTGGCGCTAGTTTTTCAAATATTCTGAATATATTTAAAGATGCATACAAAAATATTCCATTTAGAAAGCTATGCCTGGCAACCTTTCTTGTATTTAATTCTTTTCAAACAATAGCAGCTTTTTCATTCTTCATAATTGTTCATTATTTATTCTCTGGAGATGCATCTTCAGCTGGAATTTGGCCAACACTTCATGGGAGTATAGGCGCTCTCATAACAACTTTATTAGTTATACCTGTTGTTTCAAAAATGGCTCAAAAATTTGGAAAAAAACAAACTTTTATTGTTACTCAATCTATATCTATTATTGGATATATATTATTTTGGTTCTTATTTATCCCAGGAAAGCCTTATATGTTCTTATATGCTTTGCCATTTTTTTCATTTGGTATTGGCGGCCTATTTACTATCATGATGAGTATGACGGCAGATGTTTGCGACTATGAGGAATTGCAAAATGGTTTACCAAGAAAAGAGGGTACTTTTGGAGCTATCTACTGGTGGATGGTTAAACTTGGCACCGCTCTTGCTGGCTTATTTGCAGGACTTATAATGTGGTATGTAGGCTTTGCTCCTGATTCAGCCACTCAGCCTGAGGGTGCTTTAACAGGGTTGAGATTCTTCTATACCTTTATTCCAATACTTGGAACATCGCTAGCTATTTATGTAATGTGGGATTACGACATAGATGAAAAAAGAGCTAAAGAGATCAAAGATGAGTTATTAATTAAAAATAACGCTTAGGATTATTAAAACAAGAGGTATTAAAAGAAAAAGTTAATTTTATATTATTCTCATTTCTAATTTTTTGTGTATAATTCGCACCACTATGGCAGATAAAAAACAAACAAAAGTATATTTAATTCCTGAGGGCGAGACTAGAGATAGTCATACTTATCACTACACGGCTGTTAAGACTAGAAAGTTCACTATAGAAAATAAAAAGATGAGGCTTAAAAAGTTTAATCCTGCTAAAAGAGTTCATGAGTGGTTTGTTGAAGCAAAGCTTCCGCCTCATAACTAAGAACTTATATCTCTAACCTCAACTTAGTTGAGGATATATCATCCCTGAAGCTTGCTTCTTCGAACCCCGTACACCTATCTCTGATGATTTCTGGGATTACTATATCTCGGAGTGATATAAATTTTTTATTAACCTTTCTTCCAAAAACTAAGAAATTTATATTGTGATCATTAAATCTCTCTATGTGATCTAGCATATCTTTTTTGCTGGTATAAAACTTTTCATCAAAAACTCTTACAAGAGTATCAGCACCAATTATAAATACACTATTAGGAAACATCTCTGCCTTCTCGCTAAATCTTCCTGCAGAGGTCATAACCCAGCTATCATTATCAGTAAATTGATCCAAGGTTCTTTTAATTTCATAAAATGTAAGAGGGGGCTTGTCAGCATTTCTTGCACATATTTCAAATGTAGCTCTCATTCCTGTTTTCTTTTCAGCAAGCTCTCTCATTTTCATATGCCCATCATGAAGAGGGTTAAACGAGCCTGGGAATATTAGCTCCGGAGTTTCTCTATTGTTTGAAATGAAATTTACTTCATTATTTAGAAGTTTTTTCCAAGATTTTTCTGCCTTTACTGTAGTAATTACAATTTGTTCTTTATGATTAGGCAATTCTTTTTTTAGACCGCAGCATTCAGATAAAAGGCATAATACATATTCTGTTATCAACTCTTCCTCTTCCTCTCTTGTTCTAGAGCCCTTAATTAGGATGCACTCCAAAGATTTTGTGAGAGATTCTGTCTGAATGGTTATATAAAATTTATGATCTCCTATTTTGGCATAGGTTGTAGCTAAACTAGCAGTAACTGAAACGCCTATAAGATACTTTTTCTTACATTCCTTGTCTATATCCATGCATTTTTTATAAGCATTGGCTGCCATGCTTAGGCATGTATCAAGAGAACAGTAGTGATCAGGCTTTTTATTAAGAAATAGATCCATAGATCTTTTTGAGTAAGGTATATAAGACTCTAAAATTGTATTACTTGCCCCAGGAACTTTTAGGAGAGAGGATATTGCATTAGTCCCACCGCCACTAGATACAAAAGTAATCTTATATTTTGATTCGTGAATTTTACGAATAAGTTGAGATCTGCTATCCATTATTATTTAATAATATTATGTTTAATTCGAGCATTTTACCCTAATAAATACTTTTCATTGATAGAATAATGGAATGAAGAAGTTGCAATTTTGTACATTTATTTTTTTAATCTTATTTTCAAATTACTCATACTCTACTGAGATTAAGCAAACAACATTTGCATTTTGGGATAAGCCTGATGTTGAGTTATTTTATCTTGAACCTCAAATAATAGATAAAGATACAAAGATTTTATTTGTTATCCATGGTAACTCTAGAACAGCTAGAAGCTATCTTCAGAAATGGATTCCTTTAGTTAAGAATAAAAATATTATTATTATTGCCCCTTTATTTACTAAAGAGAGCTACAAGTCCTTTGCTTTACTTCAAGTTGCAAATTCCTCTGGAAAAATAAATAAAGATTCCGATGACTATCTTAATGACTCTATTTCTTTATTTTTTAATTTTTTTAAAAATAAATTTTCTTTAAATATAGATACATACAAAATGTATGGTCATTCAGCGGGGGCTCAATTTATACATAGGTATATGCTTTTAAGTAATGACTATAGAATCTCAGATGTAGTTATTGCAAATGCTGGCTGGTATACATTTCTCGATGGTAATAATTTTCCATATGGCATTAAAGAAAGCCCAGTTAACATCTCAAGTAAAAGAATCCGTTGGTTCATGTCTAATAAGACTAGCTTGTTAATTGGCGGCTCTGATACAGAACTCCTAGATGTTAACAGTTCAAAGGGTGCTATGAGGCAGGGCAAGAATAGATTAGAAAGAGCTAGCAACTACTTTAATAGCTTGATTCTTGCCGGTGAGCAAAATAATATTCCTTTTAGGTGGGGCTTCCATTCGATTAAAGATGTAGCGCACTCAAATACTAAAATGACCCCAGTTGCAGCAAAAATTCTCCTAGTAGATGTTATGGATGTAAAGCTTTAGTAGGTATGAGTTCTAATAAACTCTTCAGCTTTCCCAAAAATTATCTCTTTTCTTTCTATACTTAGCCTATCTAGAGCCTTGGGCATAAGTGATAGCCTGTGATTAGACTTAAAGAAATTAATATTTTTTTCAATAAATCTCCAGTAAAGACCATCAACAACATCACACCATTCATCTTTTTTATAGTTTGACATTCTTAAGATATAACTAGATCCACATATATATGGTTTTGTTGAAAAAATACCTCCGTCGGCATATGTCCCCATTCCATAAACATTCGGAACCATAACCCAGTCAGAAGAATCTACATACATCTCCATAAACCACTTATATATACAATTAGGGTCTACATTAGATAGATTCATTAAATTTGAAATTACCATTAATCGATTTATGTGGTGAGTATATCCAAATTCAATTGACTCTTTTATTGCATCATCAAGTGGCGTTATACCCGTTTCCCCACAATACCAACTATCTGCAAGTCTTCTTTCATGAGACCAAAAATTTAAATCCTTATATCTTGGCATATTTGCCCAATAGACACCCATTATAAACTCCCTCCAGCCAAGCAGCTGCCTTATAAACCCCTCAATGGAATTCAAAGGTATCTTTCCATTTGATTCATGATATGCATTTTCCGCCTCTCTAATGCACTCGAGGGGATTTAAAAGACCTGCATTTAAGTATGGGGAGATTAGCGAATGAAACATAAAGGTATTTTCTTTATTTATAGCATCCTGAAAATTTCCAAAATTAGGCAGTAGGGTGGAGATAAAATCTTGATAGATCTTCCAGGCCGCATCATGTGTTACCGCCCATTGAAAATTATCTATAGAGCCATAAGATGAGGAAAATATTTTTTCAACTTCAATCATCACATCTATTGTTATGGGATCATTGAGATTTTTGTCTCGTTCTGGTATATCAATACTTAATTTTGACATTCCCAACCTATTTTCTTTATCAAGATTCCATTTATTGCCCGTTGGCTTTCCATCATCTGTCATAAGAACATTAAATTTTTTTCTTAGGTACCTGTAGTAGTACTCTTGTACAAGAGATTTTTTATCTGCTGACCAGTTAATAAAATCTTTACCTGAGGTTATAAATTTTTTATCCTCAAGAACATCAAGCTCAACATTATTCGACTGACAAAAATACATAAGATCTTTAAGGGTTTTAAAATCAGAAGGCTTTGATACTACTAGCCTTGAGAAAGGAGTCTTTGTATAAATAGAGCAAAGATACTGTTCAAGATTCTCTGATAGATTTTGTGTAATTTTTCTATGGAGAAGGTTTTTATGAATAATTTTTTCTTTAAAATGACGTAGCGAGCTTATTAAAAAAATTAATTTATGTTTGTGATGGGGGAGTTGGTAAAATGTATCCATTGGCTCATATAGCAACAATTCATCATCATCTTTTATGGATTCTAGAACAGGGTTATCTATATAAAGCTGATCTGGAAATATTAGGCCTAGTGAATTCATATTCATATATCATACTGCTACTATCATCATTTTTTATATATTTCATACTAATTATTGATAGATTCCTATTTTTTTATTGACACATTTGTCACAGTTTTGTAACATATAAATATATAATGTCACTGTTATGTAACATTAAATAATAAAAAAGGATAAACATATGAATATTAATAATTTAGTTAAAAAAATAGCAATGATCTCATTTATTTCATTATTTTCACTACACTCAATAGCTGATAAAGATATTTTTAATGCAGCTCAGGATCAACTTAACCTTAATGCTGTATATATAAATGCAGAGTATGACTCAGCTATGGTTGGTAATTTTTGCCCTAAACAATCCATTGGTTGTTATGTATCTGCTGATAGGGGTAGAGTATTAATTAGTAAAAATGTACCCAAGGAGCATCACAATGTCGTATTGCTTGGTTTGTACAGCGACTACATTCAGCACTCTAATACAGGGCTGATTGATAGTTCTCTGACATGCGGTCTTAAGGTTGATTATTTAGAGGGTTTAAATAATAAAAATCTTGTGAATCTATACAAAAGCCAGTGTGAAGCTGTTCATAGGAATAAAGTCGTCGCTATGAACTAAAGATTATTAAGATATTATTTAATTAGAACAATTTTTTTATTAATAACATTGCCTTTGATGTCTTTAAGACCAATGCTAACTTTTTTCTGAACCCCGTCAATTAATATAAAGCCGTAGTTTTCACTTGTATACATATCTCCCATAAGAAGTAGATCAGTTTCAGATGAACTTTTTCTTGAGCTAGGGACATTGATTGACGATGAGGTTACTTCAAATATGTCGCCATATTTATAAATTCCAGCTCTGTGTCTATCACCTGAAATAACAATTGTTGTTGCATCCAGGTTATTTATAAGATCAAGCATTTTTTTTCTGTCATTTGGAAATAGCGACCATTTCTCAAACCTATGATTAGTTGCAAGAAGTTGAATGGATGTCATTATGATAACAAGGTCAGCATCTCTGCTTATGGTTTTATTTAACCAATTCCATTGATCCATTCCTAGGATCCCCGCGTCTTCATCGATATTATTTTGGTATGAAAGCTTTTTGCCTTTAATTTCAGATCTAAAATATCTAGTATCTAGTCCAATAAAGTGAACTTTTAAACCATCGACGACAATCTCTTTATCATAATATATCCCCTCTTGGTGGTTTCTCTGATCATTCTGCGGTATATCCCAAAAATCTAAAAAAATATCCTGAGACTCCTTTTTATTTATATAAGAACCCCCGCCATCATTTTCACCGTAGTCATGATCGTCCCATATTGTAAAAATATCCTTATTGCTTAGCCAGGATGGAAATTGTAACTTTTGTTTTGAGTAGGCTGAGCGTAATTTTATTAAATTACCCGAAGTATCATCTCCGTAGACATTATCACCAAGGAATATAAACCCATCAATGTTATCTTTTTCTATAGCAGACCATATAGGTTGGGGTAAGTCTTGATTAATACATGACCCAAAAGCAATGCTATAAGTTTCTGAATAAGCACTATTACTTAACGTTATAAGAAAAAGTAATAAAGAAAAGGGGTAGTAAGATTTCACTTTACAATAGTATCATTGGTTGTATGCAAACGATAATACTTAAAAATATTTTTATATTAATTTCTATTTTTACTATTTTCTCTTGTGGAAATTCAAATACTGAGCCAAATAGATCACTAAGTTCCCTCATTCAACCAGAGTTTACCTACAATCAAGATTTTTTTGATTGCTCAATTAATACAAACTATTCTTTAATAAACTTAGAATCTTTTTTTTCATCATTTATAGGTGATTATAATAAGGGCGAGGTAAATGGCGAGACTTTAAACGCCTCAGTTTTATTTCCAGACAATATAGACACTATTAAGAATTTTATTATTAGCGTGAGATCTAATAGCAATCCCCAGGTAGTATCTAATTTCGTAGAAGCGCTAAAGAGTAAGAAATTTAGTAATATTGCATCATGCACTTTTTCTATATATCAAATGAAGGGTTTTGACATTGTTGCTAAAAACAATCAACCTATTTTAGATTATGTTTTTGTTGAAATTTTGAGATGTAAATATAATGAAGGTTATAATTTTGGGACCTTCAAAATTTCAATTGAAAGATTTCTAGAGCAAATCAATTTACTCGGCATTTCATACTCATTGTCTTATATTGATAATGTAAATTCTGACGGAAATTTTATTTGGATCAACTCATTCTTTGGAGATAATTTTAAAAAAAATCTCTCAGATGACTGGATTGATCTTAAGGATTCCATTGAAATACAAAATGAATTTAACAGTAATTCTTCGTGTATAGATTCAAAATCTTACAAATCTTATAAATTAATTTAAAAATCTAAATATATTTATACTTTCGACCATTCATTTTTATATAAATCCTGTATATTACCCTTGTATTTTTCTACTTAATAAAACACATAACCACGGGCCACTAAATGCGTATTTTTGTTTCTATTTTCCTTATACTTACATCACACAACTCGCTTGAGGCAAAAACTTCTGAGCCTATTTGGTCGGAATATTTTTCGTGCAAATTAGATTCTGGAAAAACATTAGAAGACTTAGATATCTACAAAAGCAATTGGAATAAGTTTATGGATGAGTCTGATGTTACTGGCTATGATGCAGCAATTTTATATCCTAGATATGTCTCACCATCTGATGAGCATGATTTTATTTGGGTTGGCCATTCAAGCAACTCCATTCAATTTGGAATTGGTAACGATAATTGGGGTGGTGAGGAGGCAAAAGAACTCCGCAGATCTTTCCCAGCCTCATGCAATGAATCTTTCTCAGCACAACAGTTCCTAATCCAATCTAATTACACATTAGATGAAATGAACCCAACATATCCTGTCTCCTATAGAGATTGCAAACTACTTAGCAACAAGACACTGGAAGATGCTTATAAGGTGGTTCTCCAAAGTATGTCATCATCTCACTCAAGAGGTATAAAGGTTAGCTCAAGAATTATAGAAATAAAATATGGAACCCCTGCTAAGTTAGAGCCTTATGATTTTATTCTTTCATTCAACAGTCCTACCTGGGAGGAATGGGGAAGGGGTACTAAAGATTATGATGAAAATATCCTAGGTTCCCCAGGGGATAACGAGGTAAATAAAACATTTATTTGTGAGAACCCAAGAATGTATTCAGGCTCTATAGTGAGATGGTATGATTTTATTAAGCGCTAAAGACAATTTTTTTATTAAAGATATAAAAAAAGGAAGCTAATTGCTTCCTTTTTATTTATAATCTTTTCTGCGCGGGTATCGTATAATGGCTATTATAAGAGGTTTCCAACCTTTTGATGAGAGTTCGATCCTCTCTACCCGCTCCACGAACTACCTAATAACAGTTCCATTAAAGTCATTTGTATTGCAGGTGAACATTTCAACATAATCACTTGCATTTTCACTTACCATGAATTTCCCTAACGCCATATTTTTATCTTGATCGTCTAACCATAGGTCTAACCATACAAAATCTGGTTTTGGATCAAGTTCAAATGTTGGGTTTAGGAGAACATTCCAATATGTGTCACTCCATACAGTCGAACCTACATTTGATTTAAAAGTCTTAAATGACTCTTCATCATGACCTTCATTGTAGCTGCAAAAATGAAATCTATTTGAGAAAGCGCCAGAGTTATTATCAATCTTTGGAGGGGAGACCTCGGCAATTTCAAAAGCAAATACATTTGCTGGATCAAAGCTCATAATTCCATCAATGGATTCCTCCCATTTATCAGACATATTTGACATCCAATACTTCCATCCAGCATCTCTTGCTGACATAGAAGGCCATTTCATAACCCAGATAAAATCATAATTATCATTTGCAACTGTTGGGGTTAGGATGTTTGCTCCATCCATTACCATTCCCGAGTCGGTAATAATTTGATTCCATTCATTGATTAATTTAGCAAGGTTTTCTGAATTAAAATCTGGTCCAGCTGAATGCCAAACATACTCGACAACGGATGGTTTAGGAGTTTCTTTAACAATTGATTGGGAGCATGAAATAATAAATAAAGTTGTTAAAACCGAGAGTGTTATTTTTTTCATAATTTACCTAACTTAGTTAATATATATATTTATAACATATTTTTTCCAAAAAAAAGCAGGTCAAGGACCTGCTTTTTAAGACCCAGGGGATATGAATTTGAGGATAGCATTCAAAAGGTCTTACTTATATGACTAAGATATTACCTAAAAGTTCAAAATATTTTAATAAAATATAAAAAATGAATCCTAGTATTAGCCCAGATCCAAGCGGCACTTCTCTAGAGTACTTTTTTAGATTACCTGTAATAATTAAAAGTGCACTTATGGAGCCTAGAAATAGTATTGGAGCGAGAGAAAAAGGCCCAGTTATAGAGCCTATACCAGCAAATAATATAAAATCACCTCCACCAATTCCATCTCTTTTGTTTATTAGTTTATAAATAAAATTTACAACCCATAAACTTACAAACCCAGTAAAGCACCCAAGTAATGAAAGCCATAAATGACTTGAAATATGAGTACTTAAATCACCAACAAAAAAACCAAATAAGCCATTTGAAATAATACCTATTCCACTTAAACAGTAATTCAGGCCAAGGGGTAAATAAAAAAATTTAATATCTAAAATAAATAGAATATAAAGAATAAAAAATAACACATACACAGTTAAGGATAGAAGTGATATCTGTAAAAAATAGATAATTAGTAGTCCTGTAAGGAGATGAATTAACTCATTAAATAGATACATCAAAGATATGGGCTTATTGCATTCATTACATTTACCAAGCTGTTTAATAAATCCAAGGATTGGAATTAGATTAAGTAATGAGATTTGTTTCTTGCATCTAGGGCAGTGAGACCTGGGTAAGAAAAGGTTTATTGATTTATCATTGTCGGTTTCTTTTAAACCAAGTCTGTAAATTAATAGCGACGAAAAACTGCCCATTGAAAGAAAAAAAATAGATACAAGGAATAGGGTAAGGGCAGATCCCCCTGATTGAAAAATATTTATAGTACCTATCTCAAAAAACCCAATCAATTTATTTTTTTCTAGTTATCCAAAAACAAAGAAATAAAAGACCTAGAGCTGGAATTGCGTAGGCACCTATTATCATTAACTTATCAATCATATATCTCTCCAGATGCAAAGGCGTCGGGCCTTCTATAGTCACCATAGCCATAGAAAATATTATCTTTAAACATTATTGTTTGAAGGCAGGTTGCCGGCGTAATAATTTTTATATCATACCTTGCATCAAGAAGCTTTTCTTTGATTGCTGAATCTATAGATGACTCAATTTGCAATAAATCAGGCTGCCATTGGTGATGTATTCTTTTTGCAACTGTTGCTTGCTCTAAATCCATGTCGAAATCAATTATATTGAGTATTGATTGAAGAACTGCTGAAATTATTCTTGCTCCACCAGGACTGCCTGTTGTAAAAAATAGCTCGTCATTTTTCATAACTATAGTTGGCGTCATTGAACTCAGAGGTCTTTTTCCAGGTAAAATTTCATTTGCCTCAGAGCCAAGAAGACCAAACTGATTAGGTATTCCAGGAGCTGCTGCAAAATCATCCATTTCATTATTCATTAAAATACCCGTTCCCTCTATAACAACCCCTGAGCCAAACGAGGAGTTTAGAGTGTATGTGGAAGAAACAACATTACCCTCACTATCTACTACCGAATAATGAGTTGTTTCAAAACTTTCATTATCTAAATTAGCCCCGGGCAAAATCTCTGAAGAGGGTGTTGAGATACCAATTGATATATTGGAGTTTATTTTTTTTGCATAGGCTTTACTTGTTATCGATAAAACAGGCACTTTAAAAAAATCTGGATCACCTAGATATTTTGATCTATCTGCATATGCATACTTCATAACCTCGGTTAATAAACTAATATATTCAAAGGAATTATGAGTAAGTTTTTTTAAATCATACTGCTCTAAAATATTTAACATCTGAATTATATGAACACCTCCAGATGAAGGAGGACCCATAGTGATGATCTCATTCCCTCTATAAGTTGATATAAGAGGCTGTCTCCAAACAGGATTATAATTTTCTAAATCCTCATTCGTAATCAGCCCTCCATTCAATGCCATGGAATCATTAATTTTATTGGCTACAAATCCTTTGTAAAATCCATCTCTTCCATTTAGAGCAATTAACTGGAGTGTTTTACTTAAATCTTTTTGAATTAAAATCTCTCCCTCAAAATTAGGGTGCTGATTTTGAAAAATAGATTTTGTTGAAGGGAATACAGAAAGTTTCTTATTATATTTTATGAGTATATCAGACATATATGGCGTTATTCTGAATCCATTCTCAGCTAAATCTATTGCATGTTCTAATAAATCGCTCCAAGGCAATGAACCAAATTTTTGATGAACTTCCCATAATCCAGCAACTGTCCCAGGAACCCCGCTAGCAAGATGACCAAAGGTTGAAAGGCTTTGAGTGTTGAATGAACCATCTTTTTTAAGGTACATATCATTTGTCGAGTTGATTGGTGCTTTTTCACGATAATCTATTGAATAAGCCTTGTTAGTATCAGAGTCATGAATAACCATAAACCCACCACCACCTATATTTCCTGCTCTTGGAAGAACAACTGCCAATGAAAAACCTATTGCAACGGCAGCATCATATGCATTTCCACCTTTGCTCAGAATATCTTCGCCAACTTTTGTTGCTATAAAATGCTGGGTAGTTACCATTCCATTCTTTCCTTCAGCTATAACCTTTTGTGAAGAAATGTATTTTTTAGGGTCAACTGTTCCAATAGCTTGAAAGCTTTGAGCATTAATATCTTTAGCTAAAATACTTAAAAAAATTATTGCCGTTGTAAATAAGATTCTTTTATTTTTCATCATTTTTGATTAGCCACTCCATTAGCCCATTTGTAATCAGCTTTTCCATTAGGTGCTCTGCGTATCTTTTCAACAAATATTATTACTTTTGGCAGTTTATATCCTGAGATATAACCTCTAGTGCTTTCAATTAAATCAGCTTGATTTATTATAGTATTGCTAAGTAAGGATACTACCGCTACTACCTTTTGACCAAATTTATCATCCTTTATTCCGACCACCAAACAATCATAAACAGCTTCATTTAGTTTGATTGCTTCTTCAACCTCTTCTGCATAAATCTTTTCACCAGCCGAGTTAATGCAATTACTTCCTCTTCCCAGCAAGCTAATACTTCCATCACTTTCAACCATTGCATAGTCACCTGGAAAGCTGTATCTAATTCCGTTAAATTCTCTAAATGTTGCAGCTGATTTCTCTGGGTCTTTATAGTAACCAACTGGAACTAAACTGCTTGTACCTACCAACCCTCGCTGGCCTGAACCTGGCTCTACTAAATTTCCATCATCCCCAAGAACAATAGAGTCACTATTTATTTTAAATTTAGCAGTTTTTACTGATTTTTCCCTCGAGGAAATTGAGGAGCCCATTCCTCCTTCACTTGAGCCCATGGAATCAAAAAGTATCATGTCATGATGGTTTAGTAATGAGGCTTTAATTTCAGCACTCCAAATAACACCACTAGAAATTAAAATTCTTAAACTTGAAATATTATAAGGATTGTTTTTATTTTTTGCATCATCAAGCTCGGCTAGTAATGGCTTTGCAAATGCATCACCAACTATAACCATGCTTGTTGCTTTTGTAGATTCAACCTGACTTAGCAATAAGGCCGAGTCTAGTCCTACGTTAGGCACTGTAATAATACTGCCGCCTAGGGCGTGAGTCATGAAACCGCCAAGAAACATACCTGTACCATGCATTAAAGGACATGCAATTAAGCATCTAGTTAAGGAGTTACTCTCACTCATTTTTAAAATTATTGGCTTAAGTAAATCAAGATTATCTCTGTTCCTTACATCTGGAACTTCATAACCTTGGGCTTTCAATCCTCCATAAATTGATACCACAAAGCTCCCATGAGTATACATAACACCTTTAGGCATACCTGTTGTTCCGCCTGTATATACCATAAGAATACTATCCTCACTTCTTTCTATACGAGGCATGGCTGAGGAGTTGGATATAATTTTATTATAGCTATGAGCAAAGCTCACCAGGTCACTTTTTCCATCTTCAACTTGAATCCAAGTTTTTATTTTTGGGAGGTCCTTGGCAATTAACTTTATTTGATCTGCATAACAACCCTGAAAAAAAACTGCTTCTGAATCTGAGTTATCAAGGAGGTAGATTAATTCATTGGCCTCATATCTATAATTAACATTAACAGGAACCCCCATTATTTTAAAAGCACCAAATTGAGCTTCTAAATATTCATTACCGTTATGAAGATATAAACCAACCTTCGAGTTTTCTTTTATACCTTGATCGTGAAGGAAAGAGGCTATTCTTGCCGATGTATCCTCATACTCTTTCCAAGTTTTTGTTTTATTTCCTGATATTACGGCAATACTATCCGGAATAATATCTGAAACATTTTCCCAAATATTAGCAAAATGAAGAACTTTTGTATTTAGCATTGATTTTTAGTGTAATTTTTTTTTAAAATTGTTTGGCTATAATAACGTGTCTAATAGTAAAATATCTATCATAAATTTAGAGACCCAATATGTCAGATCTTTTTAATAAAATCCTAGAAAAAATAACAGCACCAGGACAGACGTTTGAGACTAAAGAAATTGTTAATGAGCAAGGCATTGTCTATAGAGAATATGCCCATTTCCCTGATAGTCTAAGAGGTTTTCTAGATTTTGGACTACTTCATCAAGAAAAAGACTGGCTTATTTACGAAGATGAGAGGTACACATATAAAGAGGTTTTTGAAAAAAGCGCTCAAGTTGGAAATGCACTTACCTCTGCAGGTATATCTAAGGGTGACAGGGTTGCTATATGCATGCAAAACAACCCAGAGTTTGTTTTTGCATATCTAGGTATCATAGGAATTGGGGCAGTTTGCGTTCCACTTAATTCGTGGTGGGTTCCGGCAGAAGTTATTTATGGGCTAGAACACTCAGATGCTAAGTTAATTTTTGCAGATAAAAAGAGGCTTCAAGGATTGGAATCAATTCCAAATGTTCAGAAGATCATAACTAGTTATACACCAGATAATTTATTTACTTCTTTTACTGATTTTATAGATGGCCATGACAAGACATTTCTAGAAGTTGACATCCAAAGGAATGATAATGCAACAATTTATTACACCTCAGGTTCTACGGGAAAGCCTAAGGGAGTTCTATCATCTCAAAAGGGTATTATTGCTACCATGTTTAGCTGGGCCTGTTATTCAACTGTAGTGGGTGAAATAGCAATTATTGAAGAATCTAATAGGGTTCCCTTAGGTCCAGATTTAGCAATTCTTCTTTGTGTTCCTTTATTTCATGTTACCGGAAGTCATGCAGCTCTATTGATGTCTATTCTTGTAGGAAGAAAGGTAGTTATGATGAAAAAATGGGATGCAGGTGAGGCGCTAAGATTAATCCAAGATGAAACAATTTCAGATATAACGGGTGTTCCAACTCAAAGTTGGGAACTTCTAAATCATCCTGATAGATTAAATTATGATCTATCGAGCCTAAAAACGCTTGGAGCTGGAGGCGGTCCACGGCCAGCTGAACATGTAAAGCAGCTAGATGCAGAATTCGAAGGAGGGCCTTCAATTGGTTACGGACTTTCAGAAACTAATGCCTTAGGAACTTTAGGTCACGGTAGTGAGTATAAAAATCATCCCTCTTCAGCAGGAAGGGTTGTACCACCTCTAACTGATATCAGAGTCATAGATGAAAACTGGGATGACGTTAAGGATGGAGAACTTGGCGAGATAGCTATTAAATCTTCAGCTAATATGGTTTGTTATTGGAAAAACTCTAAAGCAACTGCTGAGTGTGTTAATGAAGACGGCTGGTTTAGAAGTGGAGATCTTGGGAAGTTCGACGGTCCTTTCTTATATATTGTTGATAGAGTTAAAGATATGGTAATTAGAGGTGGCGAAAATATTGCCTGCATAGAAGTCGAGGGTGCTATTTATGAGCATTCAGATATATTGGAAGCTTGTGTGTTTGGAATACCTGACGAAAGATTAGGAGAAATTTTATGCACTTCCATATACTTAAAACCAGGCATGAGGGTGAGCGCAGATGAGTTAAAATTATTTTTATCTGATAAGCTTGCAGCTTTTAAAATACCATTAGTCATAGAATTCTCTAAAGTAGAATTACCTAAGATAGCATCTGGAAAATTTGATAAACCTGCTTTAAGAAAATTATTTACAGAAAATAATCAGTAGTTATAATTTTTTTGCTTTATAAATAATTAAAATAGCGTATAAATGTTTGATAAAACTAAAAAGTAAATATGAAAAACAAAATACTTGTAATAGAGGATGAGCCAGATATTCGGACTACCCTTGAATACAATCTTAGAAAAGATGGTTTTGATGTTGTATGCGCTGGATCTCTAGGAGATGCTAGGGCTGCCATTGATGCATCATCTTTCTCTATGATACTTCTTGATTTAATGCTCCCAGACGGATCTGGTCTAGATTTATGTCGAGAAATTAAAGGCAATAAAGATTTAAGCTCTACTCCTATAATCATCTTAACAGCCAAGGATGACGAGGTTGATAAGGTTGTTGGTTTTGAGCTAGGAGCTGATGATTATGTAACTAAGCCTTTTAGCGTAAGAGAACTGATCTTGCGAATTAAGGCAGTTTTAAAAAGAGGCGATTCGCCCAAGGCCCACCTTGTAGAGGTTGAGCGTCAATTTGGGGATCTTACTATTGATGTTGATTCGCATGAGGTGTTTGTAAATAGCGAACAAGTCACACTAACTGCTCTTGAGTTTAGACTATTAAGGCAGCTTGTTGATAGACGTGGAAGAGTTCAGTCCAGAGACCAACTTTTATCTGACGTATGGGGTTACAGCTCCGACGTAACTACAAGAACTGTAGATACACACATTAAAAGACTTAGAGAAAAACTAGGAACAATGGGTAAGTATGTTCAGACAATTAGAGGCGTTGGTTATAAATTTTCAAGAACACCTGAGTAATTAAATGGGAATAAGATCCCGAATATTCTTTATTGTTTTCTCTTTACTTACCGTTAGCATATCTATTGCTTACGTTGTGGCTGAAAGAGATTTATCAACCGCTTTCAAATTTCAAATCGTTAATGAGCTCGAAAAACAAGCTAATTTATTAGTTTCTTCTGTAGATAACATAAACAAATTTAAAACAACAACAGAGGCTGATCATAGCGCTGATGATCTTGGTAAGGCTTCTAACTCTAGAGTTACTTTTATAAAGAATAATGGAGAAGTGATCGGCGATTCTGAGTTAAATGTTGATCAAATTAAATTAGTTGATAATCATATTTCAAGAAAAGAGGTTAAAGAGGCCATTGATAATGGAACAGGTTGGTCTTCTAGATATAGTGATACCCTAAATCAAGATCTTTTATATTTTGCTATTCGTGACAATCAAGAGATAGAGCCAAATATAATAAGAATAGCAGTTCCCTTGACCTATCTTGATAATGCCACTGATTCACTGGGTCTTTCATTAATACTTCTATTTGTTGTGGTTTTTATAGTATCTATGATTGCCAGTGCGGTTGCGGCAAATTTTTTATACTCAAATATAAAAGATTTAGCAGATGTTGCCACAACCATTGCTGAGGGAGAGAATAAAAAAGGAGACTTGAAGGCATTACCTACCCAAAGGGGCGATGAGTTTGGAACTGTGGCTAGATCAATTTCTCAAATATCAGAAGACCTAAAGAGTCAAATAAAAATGATTGCAAAGCAGAGAGATCAATTCGGACAGGTTTTAGATGACCTTGGTGAAGGCATACTTGTTACGAATAATGACGGTGAGGTGGTATTTTCAAATGAACAAACATCTATTATTTTAAATATTAAAAAGCTAGCTAATAAAAATATTAAAAACTTAAAAATTCCAGCTCTTAATTACCTTTTTAAAAGAGTTGATAATAAAAAAAGAGCTGACATAGAGTTTGAAATTGCACTAGAGGATAAGACAACAAGGTGGGTTCTAGGATCAATGAATGCCTCAAAAACTACTGGGGACTATATCTTAGTTGTTCATGACATAACTCAGCTAAGACAACTAAACTCAATGAGAAGGGACTTCATATCAAATCTATCACATGAATTAAGAACACCTGTAAGTGTTATTAGGGCAAATTCAGAAACTTTGCTTGACGGTGCTCTTGATAATAAGAAGGATGCAAAGACCTTTGCAAAAGCAATTCTTCATAACTCAGAAAGGCTTTCGGTAATGGTTGCTGATTTAATTGATCTTTCTAGAATTGAATACGGGGATCTTAAATTAAATATTAAAAAAATTGATCTTATTATCTTTATGAATGATTTTATAATTTCAATGAAAAGCCTTACAAAGAAAAAGGAAATTGATATTATTTTTAAACCAAGTGATTATAATTTTGTAAAAGCAGATCCTCAGGCATTGGAACGAATCATGAATAACCTAGTCGACAATGCTTTTAAATATTCTGAGAAGGGCTCAACCATAGAAATATCAACAATTAGAGATCATCAGCATGTAAGGGTTTCGGTTTCCGATACCGGCGTGGGCGTTGCAGATGAAGATCAGGAGCATATCTTCGATAGATTCTACAGAACAGCATCAGCTAGAGCCTCGGATAATAAAGGGAGCGGTCTTGGTCTTGCTATTGTTAAAAATCTTACCAATAGCCTAAATGGTGAGGTTGGTGTTGAATCTAAAGATTGTTCTGGCTCTATTTTTTGGTTCACTCTTCCTATTAATTAGTTATTTTTTCTTTACATAGCTAACTATATCCATTATTATGTCACAAAGATGTCACATTTATGTTTCATAGATGTAATAAATTAAGGAATCAATATGATAAAAATATTTTTCAAAAAACTTCATGTAATTATGAAGTCCGGCAGACTGAATAAGGTTATAAAGATATCTGGTCTTAATTAATATATACCTAATATATTTGACATATATACAATTATTCAATTGTCATAAAACCGTAACAATATAGCTACTTTTATTCACAATATTGTGTTTATTAGTAACCTTACATACTTAATAAATTAACATCCTAACTATCTAATAGCTTTCATAAACATTTCCTTGGAGGGAGATTTATTATGTTTGCTAAAACACTAAAGAATTCACTTTACATTTTTACAGCTTTTATACTTATATCTTGTAGCGGCGGTGGAGACACATCTATTGTTTCACCAGGTGAGATGGGATCTCTTTCTGATCCAACAGGAGGCGGTGGCACTGGTGGAACTAGTAGCTCTGTTCTTTCAGGAACATGTCCAGAGTCCTCATTTATCTCCAACGGGTCTCCTGTTGCAGGTAACACTGTTTGTGCAATTACTGGCCCCATTACAGGCGATTTAACTCTTACTGACGATGTAATGTACAGAATGCTAGGCAAAGTTGATGTTGGTATTGATGATGGCCTTACTGGAACAATAACCATTCCTGCCGGTGTTGTTCTTTTGGGAAAAACATCTAATGACTATATAGTAGTAAATAGAGGATCTAAGATATTTGCAAATGGCACGCGTTCCAAGCCAATAAGATTTACCCATAATACAGCTATAGAAGGAACCGTTGGAGAATTTGAAAGAGGTCTTTGGGGCGGCATTGTTATTCTTGGTAAGGCTCCAATCAATAAATGTTCAAACGATGTCAGGGGCACCTCAGATTGTGAAAAGGTTGTAGAAGGATCTGATGCATTAATGGGCGGAACAGATATAGCCGATAATTCCGGAAAATTAAACTTCGTAAGAGTTGAATATGCTGGCTATGAAATTTTTCCAGGCAATGAGTTAAATGGCATTACATTTGGTGCTGTTGGTTCAGGAACGGTAGTTGATTATGTTCAAGTTCACAATAACCAAGATGATTGTGTAGAATTTTTTGGCGGAACTGTGAATATTAAACATTTAGTTTGTACCAATGCCGGTGATGATAATTTAGATATTGACTGGGGTTACCAGGGAAAAATGCAATACGTTATCGTAAAGCAAAGCTCTGATGTTAGTGATCATGTAGTTGAGTCTGATAATACCAATGCTGATGCAGATGTTGGATACCTAACAGAGCCAAGATCAAGACCTATGGTAGCAAACTTTACCTTCTTGGCACAAGGTGCCGATGAGCCGATGAAATACAAAGAGGGCGTATCAGGTGTTTATATTAATGGAATTATTGTCAATGCAAATCAACAAGATATTTTTGAATCAACAAATCTTGAAACGATTCAAGATGGAGCCATTACACCTAAAGTTCAACATCATTCAGTATTTTTTGACTCAGCTGGTGATACTACACCTTATGCGTCAGATACATCACACACCGACGCAGAGCTTGAATCATCTATAGTTCAAAGGTCTACAGATCTAGTATCAGGAACTAATTCATTGGTTTCAGGCTACTTCTTAGGTGACACAGAAGAATCGGTCACTTCAGCATTTAATATTAGTAACATTGACGCTATGTGCGCAGTTGGAACTCATGATATTGGAACAACAACTGAACTTTGCCCAGGTTATGATGATGGCAACTATACTGTTAATACATTCTTTTCAGCTACAGACTACATTGGAGCTTTCTCTCCTGGCTCAGACTTAGAAAATAATTGGGCTGCTGGTTGGACTCTTGGCTTATTTACAGATCCTGAATGCCCTGCTGGAACATTAGATTCTGAAGTTTTACTTGGAAGAAAGGTATGCAGCCTTCAGGGTAGTATTACTTCTGACATGACTCTTGTTACAGGCAACTATTATAAAATTGATGGAAAAGTTTCTGTTGGTAATGATATAGGCGCATCAGGAACAGCAACAGGCGGTTCTTCAGCAACTTTAACTATAGAGCCAGGCGTAACACTATTTGGTGAATCTGGAAATGATTACCTAGTTATCAAGAGAGGCTCAAAACTTAATGCAATTGGAACTTCTTCTGCTCCTATAGTCATGACTGGTAAGCAGGACTTACTAGGCGATGCTGATATTGTTAGTACTAGAGGTTTATGGGGTGGATTAGTAATCCTAGGAAGGGCTCCTATTAATAAATGCTCATTCTCTAGTGCTGGCTCAGCAACAATCGCTGGTGTAAGAGTTGATCCTTGTGAAAAAGAGGTTGAAGGGTCTGCTGGCGACATGATGGGCGGAGAGGTCCCAACAGACAATAGCGGTTCTATTAAATATTTAAGAATTCAATATGCCGGTTATGAGGTATTTCCAGGTAATGAGTTAAATGGAATAACATTTGGAGGTGTAGGATCAGGAACAACTGTTGATTATGTTCAAGTTCATAATAATGCAGATGACTGTGTTGAGTTCTTTGGTGGAACTGTTGATGTCAAGCATTTAGTCTGTACTGGTGCAGGTGACGATAACCTAGATATTGATTGGGGTTATGTAGGCAGATTACAGTATGTAATTGTTCAACAATCTAATAGTACAGGCGATCATATAGTTGAATCAGACAACGTAAATAGTGACAGTGCAGTTGGTTATCTTACAGAACCAAGATCTAACCCAATTGTCTCTAATTTTACTTTTATTAGTAAAGGACATGATGATATCTTTAAACTAAAAGAAGGTGTATCAGGTCAGTATTACAATGGCGTGGCCATCGTTAACAGTTCAGTTTCAGGTAAATCTACTAACTGTATTGAAACTACATTTAACGAAACAGTTAAATCTGGTGCAGTTACTCCAACTTTCTCAATGAATTCTATTGCAATGGAATGTAATGGTTTTATTAAGACTGATGGAAATGCAACTGTCGCTGAGGTTGAAGCAATTGTTAAAGCTGGTTCAAATAACTTATACGGCAATAACTCAGGAGGAGGAACTTATTCAAACACATTAAGTGGTGTTATCAATGGCTCATCTGAAGCATCTGCAAGTGTTACATCTATTCCAGAGTCATACAATTCTGATAACTTTTTTGATACCACTTCATATATTGGAGCGGTAAGTGGAGTAACAGATACTTGGTATAAAAACTGGACACTTTCAGGAACTATAGAAGTCCAATAAGCGCTATTAATATATAAATTTTTTATTGGAGAGATTAATGAGAAGAATAAATATGAAATCAAAGTTCCAGATTCTAAAAGTTGCGATTAGCTTGATACTAATAGCCCCTTTAACAATGGCGCAAGAGATTGAAGAGGTTGTGGTAAGCGGATCTTTTATCCCAGATCAAAAAAGAGATACATCAGAAATATCAGCAATACTTGATTCTTCAGAGATAGAAAGAACAGGTGATGATAATATCGCAATAGCTCTAACAAGGCTGACTGGCTTAAGCCTTGTTAGAGGAAAGTACGTCTATGTAAGAGGTCTTGGTGAAAGATACTCAGCAGCAACCTTAAATGGATCTAATCTACCTAGCCCAGAGCCTCTAAAAAGGGTTGTACCTTTGGATTTATTTCCCACTCAAATGATTCAATCAGCAGTAATACAAAAAACATATTCAGCTGACATGCCTGCAGAGTTTGGTGGAGGTGTTATTGAGATTGAAACAAAAAGTATTCCTACTGAAAGAATCTTAGATATATCATTTTCTTCTGCATTAAATGATGTAACTAATTTAAAAGATGGCCTTCTTTATGATGGCGGAGGACATGATGACCTTGGTTATGATGATGGCACTAGAGATATTCCTAATTTTGTACAATCTGCTATTAATAATGGCTTAAAACTTGATAGGTCCAATTTTCAGACTTATGAATTATCTAATGCGGGTAGAGAGTTCGAGAACTCTAAACTATGGGTTATTCAAGAGGGTGAAATACCTTTAGATTCATCGTTTAATATTACTTATGGAGATGAGTTTGATATAGGTATTGATGAAATTCTTGGAGATGACAGCGCAACCTTTGGTTTTATGGCAACTGCTGGAATGAGAAGTTCTTGGGATGCTCAAGAGGGTATTCGTCAAACCGGAACACTTCAGGCCCAAGGGGATGGAACTTCTAATATTATTATTTCAAATAATAAAACATTTAGAAGTACCTCTAATGACGTAACATCTTATTTAATGTCAGTATTGGGTGTAGAGGCAGATACATATGAGATTAAATATACGGGTATGTTTATTCACAAAGGATCAAAAAAAGCTAGAGTTCTCCAAGGCTATGACTCAAGTGATTCAGGCAATGTCAGAGAAGACTTTACAGAATTTTTTGAAAGAGAGCTAACCAATCATCAAATTAATTATTCATACCAATTCATAAATGACTATGAGCTAGATATTAGATTAACTTCTGGCGAAGCCTCAAGAAATGCTCCTTATGAAAGAGCGGTATTTTATGAAGATACTGATGATAGAGGTTTTTGGAGATATGACGTTAACACTGGAAGAAACCAAACTCAGTTTAGTTATGTTAAAGATACTAACGAAAATATAGGCTTTGATTTAACAGCTCCTTTGAATATCGATGGTACTGAAATTATTGTTAAAATTGGCTCAGATTATACGGAAAATAATAGAGAGGCTGAGGTGCGAAGCTTTAGATTTCTAGCTGAAGGAGGTCCTATTCCCTTGGATGGGCTTGATAATAGGGTTGATTATTTATTTGAGGATAAGAACTTTGATCCTTCTAGATTAATTCTTATAGAGAATACTGCTGCATCCTCACCGGCTGGGTACCAAGGTTTGCTAGAATCTAATGCTGCATACCTAAGTGTTGACGCATATCTAAATGAAAACTTTAGATTAACTGCCGGCGTTAGGTCTGAGAGTGGGCTGCAGGAGGTTAATACCTATGATGTATTTAAACCTGTTGATCTTAATATAGAGAAAACAATTGATAAAAACTATACATTACCTTCATTTACACTCACATATCTTCCAGACTTTGATGAAAATCTTCAAGTAAGATTAGGATTATCTAAAACAATTGCAAGACCTACATTTAGAGAACTGTCCCCAACATTATTTATTGATGTTGATACTGACAGGGTTATTGCAGGCTCCTTATATTTAGAAAATTCAGAGTTAGATAATATTGATTTAAGAGTCGAATACTACTGGGGATTTAATCAATTCTTAACAGCTGGGTTCTTTTATAAAGATATATCGAAGCCAATTGAAGAAGTGGTTAATGAGTCAGGTGATTTAATCGTTACTTCATATCAAAATGTTCCGGGCGCTGAGCTTACAGGTTTTGAAATTGAGTATGAAAAAATATTCGAAGATCTATTGCCAGAATCTCGTTGGACTCAAAGTAAAGAATTCATGTTTAAAATTAACATTACATCAACTGAGTCGGAAGTGGTATATGGCATAAATGATACTTATACAAATAGTCAAGGGCGTGCAGTAAGTGCTTCTTCATTATTTACCAATGGAAGAGATACAAGGCTTCAGGGTCAGTCTGACATAATCAGTAACTTACAAGTTGGGTGGGATGATCTCCAAACTGGTTCTCAGGGAACTCTTATTATTAACTATGTTAGTGATAGGGTGAGGGCCAGAGGTATTGATGTCCTTCCTGATGTAATTGAAGAACCTCCATTGCTTGTAGATTTTGTTTACTCTAAGGAAATTCCATATGACTTCGCAATACTCAAACTTTCAGTTGAATTAAGGAACTTATTGGACGAAGGGTATTTTGCATCTATGGCATCATCTGTAATATATGATCAATATAAATTAGGAAGATCCGCATCATTTGGTTTTAAATTTAGCTTCTAAGATGACTAAATTTTAATCTTCCATTTGTCAAAACTTGAGATACAAGATAAATTAATAATATGAGCTACAATGTAGCTCATATTTTTTATGTTAAATTTTAAGAATACAAAGAAATTTCTATTGATGCTTGTAATTACGCCATCAGTTTTTTTATTAATTCTATCTAGTTATTCGATTATAAATAAACCAGATATTAAAAAAATTAATCCTATTGATTTAAAGGATATAGATATGCTGAGTTCTTTTAGCGAGGATTCTAAAGTTTACTCTGACACCGCAGTCACAGAGGATTTTAACTATAAACTTATTGGCATTAGAGCAGGAGAGACTGACTCATCAGTGATAGTCAAGAAGGGCAATAAAGAGTATGTGGTCGCTCTAGGTGAGAGACTTGAAGAGATATACGAACTTATAGAAGTTACTCAAAATGAAGCAGTGTTTCGAAATGGTAAAAATGTGTATAAAATTAATAATATTATAGGTAAATAATATGAAATCTTTAGGCCATAAAATATTAACGTTAATTTTTTTAGCAACGGTTAACTTTTCACTTGCACAGGATTCATTTATCTTAAATTATGAAGATGTTGATATTAAGAAAGTTACTCAAGATATTGCACAATTCTCTAAGAAAACAATTATTTTAGATCCTAGGGTTAAAGGAAAAATTACTATCTATTCGAATGCTAATCTTAATAGACTTCAAGTTTGGGATGTTTATCTAAGAACAATTCAAGTTAATGGCTTTAGTGCAATATCTGAAAGTGGTTTTGTAAGAATTGTTCCTGAGAATGAGGCTACAAGAGATTTAAATATTACCTCTTTAGCATCTGGCGATTTTCAAACTACTGTTATACCTTTGATAAATAGATCAACAGAAGAAGTTCTTCCCATGATCAAGCCTATTACTGGAAGACAGTCACACCTTTCAAGCATACCTTCAATAAACTCAATTCTCCTGGTTGATAGGGCTAGCAATGTTAAAAGAATAAAAAATCTCATAGATGATTTAGACAAAAATAACTCAGCAAAAATTTCAATTATTAAGCTAAAAAATCTGTCATCTGTAGAGGCTGTAAGGATTTTGGACAAACTGAAGGCTCAAAATAATCCAACTATTAATAAATTTATAGCTATTCCTTTTAGCCCATCAAACTCAGTTATCGTGTCGGCTAATGAATTTATTACTTCTAATATCAAATCTACTCTTGAATCCTTAGATCAGGATATTACGTCTAATGACTCTATTGATGTTGTTTATCTTAAGTACGCGAAGGCAGCTGATGTTGCTGCTATATTAAGCTCTATCTCATCAGGGTTTGTTCCCGATTCAGATGGAGTCAAAACTGTAATAGCTCATCATGAAAAAACTAATTCATTGATTATCTCATCGGCTGAAGCTAATCAATCAACAATAAGAAATATTATATCTAAACTTGATATTAGACGTGCACAAGTTCTCGTAGAGGCTATTATCGTTGAGCTTTCTGAAACAGCAGCGAAGAATCTTGGTATTGAGACTGTATTCACAGGATCCGACAATAATGGTGTTCCTATAGGAATTACAAGATTCAACGGAGCTGGGCCTGATCTATTAGCAACTCTAGGAGCGGTATCGGATGAGACAAATATATCTCTATCAACAACAGCAACATCAGCGCTATTAAATACTCAGGGTTTAGTTGCAGCTTTTGGTGATTTAACTGGAGCCGATAATTTTGTTGGTATTATTAATGCCATAGCCCAGGATACAAATTCTAATATTCTATCAACACCATCTTTGCTTGCCATGGATAATGAGCTAGCAACTTCTATTATCGGCCAAGAAATTCCTATAACGACAGGAGAGAGCTTGGGTAGTAGTAATGCTAACCCTTTCAGAACTACTTCAAGGCAAGAGGTTGGTATTAAATTAGAAGTAACCCCTCAGATTAATGAGGGTAGCTCTGTTGTTCTTAAGATTAAAATTGAAGTATCAGGTGTTGCCGGTGTAATGACTAGCGGAATAGACTTGATCACAAATAAAAGAGCAATAGAAACTACAGCTCTTGTGGATAATAATCAGATAATAGTTTTAGGCGGATTGGTTGACGAGGATACCCAAGAAACAGTATCAAAGGTACCTATTCTTGGTTCTATTCCATTGCTAGGAAGGTTATTTCAGTCCTCATCATCAACTGTAGTTCAAAGAAATCTTATGGTTTTTTTAAAACCAACTATATTGATTGACTCAGATGCATCTATTACTTTGTCAGAGGATAAATATAACTATATTAAAGCTCGACAAATGTTAACAGGAGAGTCAACTCAGCCAATAGATTTAACAAAATCTAAAGACTAGCAATACGATGCCTGAAGTAGTTGATATCAAAAATATTTCTGATATTTTTCCATACGACTTTGTAAGAGAGAATGAGGTAATTGCTTCATTTGATAGCTCTTCTGGGTATGAGGTGATATCTCCAAATAAATTAACATCAGATCTATATCACGAAATTCAAAGATACCTTAAATCAAATTTTACTTTTATTCTTTGTAATTCAGATGATTTTAATGAACTTCTTACTAATAGTTTTTCTATTGATAGCGGTTCATCTAATATCTCAGAAGAGCTATCAGATGAATTTGATCTTCAAACATTTGCTGGAAGTATAGCTGCTACAGAAGATCTTTTAAGTGGCAGTAATGACACGCCAATAATAAAATTAATTAATGGAATTATTAGTCAGGCTATAAAAAGCAGAGCATCAGACATCCATTTTGAACCTTATGAAAAAAAATTAGTAGTTAGATTTCGAGTTGATGGAATTTTAAAAGAGATTTTGAGTCAAGATAGTAAGATTTCTTCAGTCCTTATCTCTAGAATAAAAATTATATCAGGGTTAGATATTTCTGAAAGACGACTCCCTCAAGACGGAAGAGTCTCGCTATCATTAGGAGATAAAAGTATTGATGTCAGGGTTTCAACCCTTCCTTCATCTTACGGAGAAAGGGTTGTTTTAAGACTTCTCGATAAACAATCAGCTCAGATAAATATAGAAGACCTGGGCTTACCTTCAAAAATATTATCTAATTACAAGTCATCTCTAAAAAATCCAGAAGGCATAATACTTTTTACAGGTCCGACTGGTTCTGGAAAAACAACTACACTTTACGCAGGTCTAAGATTCTTAAGTGACTCTTCTCAAAATATCCTCACTGTAGAGGATCCTATTGAATATACTCTAAATGGAATAGGGCAAACTCAAGTAAATACTAAAACTGGTTATACTTTTGCAAAAGGCCTTAGGGCTATTTTGAGACAAGATCCAGATGTAGTTATGGTCGGTGAAATGAGAGATGTGGAAACAGCACAGATTGGTATTCAGGCAAGTTTAACTGGCCATTTAGTTCTTTCTACAGTTCATACCAATAGCGCCATAGCGGCTATTACAAGGCTTAGAGATATGGGAATTGAATCCTTTCTTCTTGCTTCAAGTCTTCGTACGATTATTTCACAAAGGTTAGTTAGAAGACTCTGTAAGGGGTGTAAATATGAAGAAGTTGCTTCTAGCCAAGCAGTTAATTTATTTAATTTAGATCCCGGTATTGGAATATGGAATTCAAAAGGTTGTAATGAGTGCTCAAATACTGGGTACCAGGGAAGAATTGCAATAGCTGAATGTATTCAGGTCGATAAAAAATTAAAAGAAATGATCCACAATCATGAATCTGAAAATGTTATCTCAGAGTATGTCTTTAAAGATAACCAATCAATAGACCAAGCATCTAGAGACCTTTTAATATCAGGTATTACATCTTGCGATGAGCTAATTAGGGTTGGAAACCTCCAGGAAGATGTCGGCATATAGTTACATAGCGATAGACATAACTGGCATCAAAAAAAAAGGGGTCTTAAGTGCTCAATCAGAAAGAGAAGCTAGAAAATTAATTAAAGACCTTAATTTAACTCCCATATCTGTTCAAGAAACAAAGGGGAACCTTTCCTATCTTTCAAAGGTTAAAAATAAAGATATTGTAATAATGACTAGGCAGTTAGCAACCTTGCTAGAAGCAAATACATCTATTATGGATGCCATAAAAATAACCGCAGATCAGTCTAGTAACAAGAACTTAGTTCATATTCTCTACAATCTAAGAGAGGATATTATTCAAGGAAAGCGACTTGGACTATCTATGAAAAAGTATCCAGGAGTTTTTTCAGATACCTATACGTCTTTAGTTTCAGCGGGTGATTCATCTGGTAACTTGGATGTAATTTTTGATAAATTAGCAGACTACTTAGAGGAAAGTGCGTCTATAAGGCAGAAGGTTGTATCAGCCTTGGCATATCCATTTATCTTAATTGGTTTCTCAGTAATTGTTATTATAGCTCTTCTAGCTTTTGTTCTTCCTCAGGTCATTGGCCAGTTCATTAAAGCAGGCGCTGAACTTCCTTTCATTACAAAAGCTCTCCTAGCTCTTTCTAATAATATAATGATAATTATAGCTATTCTTTTATTTATATTTTTTGGTCTTTCTTATCTCTATAAGCAATTCATTAAAGACCCAGAAAAGCATATTATTGCTCACAGTAAAATTCTTTCATTGCCTCTTATGGGTAATTTTATTCTTACATCTGAAATAGAAAGATTTTCTAGTACTATGGCATTACTTCTTGAGTCAGGTACAAATCTAGATATTGCTCTAGAAGAGTCATCAAGAATATTTAATAACAGATATCTATCAAAGTTAATTCTAGATGCTAAAAGTGATGTTATGGAAGGGAAGGACTTTATATACACTTTGAATCAAGCTAATATTTTTCCAGATATATTTATCCAGCTCATCTCAAGCGGCTATAAGTCTGGAAATCTAATAAAAATGTTCCATAAGGTATCTCATTTTTTAAAAAATGAAATTGAATCAAAACGATCTGTATTCTTGGCTCTTTTAGAGCCCTTGGTTATTGTTTTTATGGGTGGTTTTATTATGCTCATTGTTCTGGCTATACTTATACCTATAATGCAGATGAATACATTATCTTTAGGATAAATTATGAATAAATATAAGAAAGGTTTTACTCTAATAGAACTCATGGCGGTTTTAGTCATACTGGGCATACTAGCAACTATTGTTGTTGTTAATGTGGCGCCTGTATTCCAAAGAGCTAATTTAGAAAAAATAAAAGCAGACATGGCCCAGACAGGTAAAGCCTTAGAGATTTATAAATTTAATGAACTCTCCTACCCTTTAACTTCTGAGGGATTAGATGCTCTAATAACAGCTCATTCAGGACTAAAAAATCCTTTCTTATTCCCTGAAGATGGCTACATCTCTTCATTGCCGTTGGATCCTTGGGGTAGGGAATATATTTATGAATATCCCCCAAGAAAATCTAAAAAATTTGATTTATACACTCTTGGTGCCGATGGCATGGAGGGTGGATCAGGTGAGGACACAGATATTGGCAACTGGATGCAATAAACCTTCAAAAGGATTTACTCTGATAGAGGTTCTGGTTGTTCTGGTAGTAATAGGTATTGCAACTTCTCTCGTGGTTTTAAATTTTAGTGCAGTTACTTCAACATCAAAACAGAGCGCATCATTTACCCAAACATTTAACCATCTCACAGAAGAGAGCATTATTACTGGAAATATTATTGGCTGGCATGCCAATAATAGAGATGACTTTTCTTATTATTTAGATATTAATAACAAGCTATCTAATAAATTAGATGACCCTCATCCATCTCACTGGAATGAACTCTCTAATTACAGAAAAACATTTAAATCATTTGATGGTTCTTTTTTAGAGCTTGATGAAGACTCCCTGGACACGCCCTTATTAATATTTTATCCATCAGGAGAAAACTCTGGAGGAGTTATAAATATATATTTTAATGAATATGCGCAAGAAATTACAATAAACTCCAATGGAAAAGTCCAAATTGAAATTATTAGCTACTAAAAATAAAGGCTTTAGCCTTATAGAGGTTGTTGTTGCCCTTGTTATTTTAAGTACATCTGTTGTGGCTATATACAATCTAATTCTATCTACAAGTGGGTCTATTTATAAGCTTGAGGATCACTATCTCTCTAAAGAAGTGGCTAACAATAGAATTGCTCTTATTCACACCTTAGAAAAGCCTAACCAGCCAGGCTTGAGGAGTGGCTCTATGGATATGGGAGGAAAGACATGGATATGGGAAGAGTCTTTCAATGATGGTATTACAAAAGATTTTCTAGAGTATCAAATTCTTATTAAAGCTAAAGACTCCAAGGACTATGTATATAAAATTAATGGATACATAGTAAATGAATAAAAAGGGGTTCACTATTATTGAAGTTTTAGTCTCACTGATTATTCTTTCAATTATTGCAGTTATTTCTTCGAACATACTTCAGTCCTCTTTGGATACTGAGAGGAATACCACCAAACATCTCAACTCTATAAAGGAGCTAAACCTTTCCTCAAGTATATTAAGAAGAGATATAAGGCAGATAGTTAATATTCCATCCAGAGATTTCTTTGGAAATACTCTCTACGGTACATTTATTTCATACGAAAACTCTGAAGCAATAATGTTTAATACAAGAGTTAAGTCTCTTTCAAATGAAGTCTCCCCAATTAAAAGAGTCGAATATATTTTAGAAAAAGATGTGCTATTTAGAAGACAATATTACTCATCAAACCCTTACGATCAAAATGATTATGTCGAATCTGTAATGCTTGAGAGCCTTGAGAATCTAAATTTTACCTTTATGTATGAAAATAAATGGTATAGCTCTTGGCCTGTCAGTTCTATAACGGCAAGAAAGATTCCAACTTTAATAAAACTAGAGTTCTTAATTAACAATAGAGTGTATTCATGGCTAGTTGAACCAAATATTTCATATGCAAACCAAGACTAAAGGCGTTGTCCTAATATCAGTCTTATTGATTGTTCTTTTACTTTCATCTGTTGCTGTAATAATGGGAAATAATTATTTAATTTCTTTGAAAAGAGCCTCTTATCTAGAGTTTCAAACAAATTCATTGAACTTTTTCAGAAATATTGAATCATTAGCTCTTAAGAAAATAAATCAAGAGCTGAGATTTAATAGTAATTTTCATAATAAACAGAATTCACTATTCCTAAATAATTTTACTTTTGAGACTGATAAGGGAAGGATTTTTGGTCAGATAGTTGATAGATCAAGTTGCTTTAATGTTAATGCTATGGTGCTAAAGACAGAATCTAATTTTGTTCCAAATAAAAAATCAATCCTAGCTTTTCGGAGGCTTATGGAGCTCAGGGAAATTGATAATAGCTTAGTTGATGAGGCAATAGATCAAATAATAGACTGGATTGATCTTGACTCAGACCCAAGAGCATACGGTTTAGAAGATTATTATTATTCCGGACCTCTCAATACACCTAAAGAATATTCTGGAAAGAGATTATTTTATTCAGTTGAAGAGTTAAAAAGCCTCCCAGCAATAAGGGCGATAGGCTGGAATATCTTTAATGATGATTTTTGCGCAATTCCTGAAAGTAAAGATTTTACACTTAATATTAATACCTTAAATTTAGAAGATTCATACCTGCTTGCTTCGTTATTTACCGACCTTCAACTCAGCGATGCAGAATATATCATCATGAATATTCCAGAGGAGGGTGTTAGGAGTCAGGTTGAGTTATCAAAGTTATTCCCTTCCTATGAGCTTGGCCCAGCAAACGGAGTAATAAATTATTCTTCCAAGTCATTTAATTTAATTACATCCATCAGCTACGAAGATTTTAACTCAGAGTCAATTAGTAAAATCTATTACGGTAATAATAAGAATAGCTATATTATTTCAAGAATTTATAATGGTATTTAAATGAGCTTATATATTGCACACCCTTTAGATGATTTTATGGAATTAATTAACCTTTATACTTTTGATGAAGGTAGGGAGTTTGTTCGCTCTATTAAGGATGTTAGCGAAATCGGAGTTCTTGATGATGAGGATAAATTAATTTTTTTAATACCTTCAAGCTTGATAACATCTTATATATTTATTCAAAATAAAGAACTGTCTACTCAAGTTAATCTAGCAAATTTTATATCTGAAATAGACTCAAAAATTGTTGGTCAGGTTTCTGATAATGAGTACCTATTCCATGAAGACAATGCTTTTGCTATAAATAAAAAAACTTTATTAGATATCAATACTTCTTTAAGTAGTTTAAATGGATCTATTTATCTAGTTCCAGAGTATTCTGTAAGCCACATAAGAGATATAGATATCATTTCGCAGATTGGTTTAAAGTATTTATTCTCTTATTCAGATGGAACTGGTTTTGGGGTAGAAGAAGATTTTTTAAACCAGTATTTAGATATTATTACTAATAATAAGCCTGACTTTCATCCAACAGTTAGTAGTTTGAATGATGATTTAAATAAGAGGTTTGAAATATCTAGCTCTCCTTTTTCTTTTTTAAAGCTATCAGAGTCTGATCTAATGCAACTCCCTAATTTTTTTAAATTAAAAATATCACTTAATTTGCTTATAAAGAAGCTTTCCTTTTCAAGATCTCAAATTATAGTATGCGCCATTTCATTGATTATTTTGATCTCAGCTCCCAATTTCCTAATATATCAAAATGAGAAAAACGCAAAAGTTTATAGCTCAGCCACCTTTGATATATTTAAAACGATTAATAAAGATATTAAAAAAGTTGTTTCACCTAAATCTCAAATTGATCAATTATTAAAAGATATTCCAGATAACCTCAATACAAAAACAAAACTTCCAAACTTAGACCTTTTCTACAATTTAGGCTCAAAATACCTTTCAAGGTCTTCTATTGATATTAATAGATCTATTGCCACCATAACCATAGAGTCAATGCCAGAGTTGCAGTATAGGTTGATTCAAGGCGCATCATCTAAATTTGGGATAACAATAGTAAACTCCGATGTTGATTTTCAAAATGGTTTTGTAGATGGCGAAATACTCTTGAGGTTTGATAATGAATAATTTCCTCACTAATCTTGAGACTCGTGAAAGAAGGCTTATATTCATTGCTCTTGGGCTTATTTTATCCATGTCAATTATTTTTGGAATTAACTCTTTTTTAAACAAATACTCAACCTCTGTTAAAAACCTTAATAAAGCAAAGTCTAATTATGAATACGTTCATTTAAAAGCTCTTGCCTTAGAGCGCCCGACAATTTTTGGGTATATTACAAATGAAAGCCTTGAAACCCTTCTTAAAAAGAAAAATTTATTATCTGCTATTTCAAATATTGATATTTCAAATGATGATTCGTTAGTGACTATTAAATTCAATACGACTAATTTAAAAGACGCTGTTAGCTTTTCTGAAGATATTGCCAACAACAATAGTATGAAACTTGGTAAAATTATTTACACTCAGTCCCAAGATAAAATAGAATTCGAACTTATATTAAATTAGTTTTTATATATTGAAATTTTCTTAGAGTAGAGTTCGTGAAATGTCTTAACTGCAATTGAGTCTGAAATACCCCATTTGGTAGCTTTAATATTTTTTATACCAAGGCCTGCAATAATTTTAAGATATATCTTTAGAGCATGATCTATAACATCAGCTCTGTCATTTTCTAGTTTGTAGTTCAAAATTTTATCGTCTAGGCTCAGGCTGCTTAGATCAGATGATTTTTGAATAAAGTCTAAATTACTCATTTTTTTAGAATCATGGATATTTAAAAATGATCTAATACTTCCCCCGAGCCCAACAAGATTACTAATTTTAGATTGTTTTTTAAGCCACTCTTCTAGTCTTTTCCATTCTTTAGCATCCTCTTTTCCAAGCATTCCTCTAATAGCTCCAAGTTGAAATGATTGAATTATATGTTTACCGTCTTGATGGATATATAACTCTGTACTGCCACCACCAACATCAACATAGGCTTTATTTGATCCAGACTGGGCTTTTGGGTGAAATCTTATAAGCTTTGCTTCCTCAAGACCTGAAATAATCCTGATGGGGTGCTCTATTTTATTTTCAATATACCTTCTTGCTTTTTCAGAATTCTGAGTATCCCTAAATGCGCTAGTAGCGACTATTTCATACATTTTTATTTTATTTGAGGCGAAGTTTTTTTGATATTTTTTTAATGTTTTTGTAAGTTCATCAAGCTTCTTGTTTGACAGAAATCCATTATTAAAAACTTCCGTTCCTAGTCTTATAGGCGATCTAATTCCTTCTAAAAAATCTATAGAAGTAGGGGTTGTTTCAAAAACTTTTGATTTGACAGCATTTGTGCCTATATCAATAGATGCTATCTTCATATGTCGTCGCTATATTTAGTAATAATCATAAATTGTTCGTAGGATAGGTTATCAAATTTAACACCCTCTATGGTGGCCCCATAGTTAGATAATCCATGCGACCATTTAGCAGGCTTAAGAATTTTTTTATTTTCGTATTCAGTTTTGTTTAGTAAGTATCTTAAAGCTGCTAATCTTCCTATCATTTTATTATCGGAGTTTATTGAAACCCAAGGAGATTTATCAGATGCTGTTTTATCAAACATTTGCTTTTTATAAAGAGTAAAAGCATCCCATTTAGTAACAATTTTTTCATCATTTTCTGATAACTTCCAATACTTAAGTTGAGAATTTTTTCTAGCTTTCATTCTTCTTGTTTGCTGATCCCTAGATAGCGAAAAGTAAAATTTAGTCATCTCTACACCTTCGTCTATATGTGCATCTTCCCAACCAGTGACTCTTTTCATAAATGTTCTGTACTGGTTTTCAGTACAATAGCCCATTATAGGTTCGGTTATAGCTCTGGTGTACCAGGACCTATCTAAGAATGATATCTCGCCAACATTTGGGAGTACTTTAGCCCACCTTTGAAACCAATGAGATGATTCCCACTTTGAAGGTATACCTAATTGAACGTATTTGAAGTTATTAGGCCTAAGATATTCTGAAAAGAACTTAATTGCTGAACTTTTTCCAGCTGTATCTCGTCCCTCAAAAACAATACAAATTCTTCTATTATTTTTTATAACATCTTCCTGGAGTTTTAATAACTCTATCTGTAAGCGTCTTTTTTCCAACGCATAGGCTTTAGCATCAAGTCTTTTATATTCAGTTTGGTCTAATGCAATTAACATAAAGTATTTATATCAGAGTTTGTTTTAATAAAGTGCTAATTCACTTAAAAGTATGAGTATCTTCACATAAATGTCACAAGATGAAGTTCTAATTTGTATATATAAACTATATACCTTAATTAATTATGGAAACTTTATTTCTTGACCCAACTTTAATTCTTATTATAGCAGCATTTGCAGGCTTTTTTATGGCATTTGGAATAGGTGCCAATGACGTAGCCAATGCAATGGGAACCTCGGTTGGTAGTAAGGCAATTACCCTAAAACAAGCAATATTCATTGCAGCGATATTTGAGTTTCTTGGAGCCTACTTAGCTGGTGGAGAGGTTACCAATACTATTAGGAAAGGTATTGTTGACCCAGGTCTTTATGCAGACAATCAAGATATATTTATTATTGGCATGCTATCTGCGCTTCTAGCAGCTGGTACTTGGTTATTCATAGCTAGCAATAAAGGGTGGCCTGTTTCAACAACACATTCTATTGTAGGTGCTATAGTTGGATTTGTTATCATTTCAATGGGTTTTCAGGCAGTTTCCTGGGGCAAGGTTGGAATTATTGCAGCTAGTTGGGTTGTTTCGCCAGCTATCTCCGGGACCATGGCTTTCTTTATATTCTTAAGTGCAAAAAAATTAATCCTTGATAGAAGAGATCCAGCTCAAGCTGCTGTTTCATTAATTCCTATGTATAGCTTTTTTGTAGCAATAATCATCGGTCTGGTTACAGCAAGAAAAGGCTTAAAACATGTTGGCTTGCCTTTATCTGATAGTGAGATTCTTATTGCTACCGGAGTTTTTGGTATTCTAGTAGCTATCCTTACATCAGTATTATTAAATATTAATAAAGAGAAAATAAGAGAACATGGTGTGGAATCAGCATTTGCAATACTTATGCTGGTTACCGCTTCAGCTATGGCTTTTGCTCATGGCTCAAATGACGTCGCTAATGCTATTGGACCTGTATCTGCAATTATTAGCGTCGCTACAGAAGGCGAGATTGGCTCTAAGGCTACAGTTAGTCCATGGGTGCTATTATTAGGTGGAATAGGGATAGTCTTCGGTTTGGCAATGCTGGGCGGAAGGGTAATTAAAACAGTTGGAAGTAAAATTACACAGTTAACTCCAAGTTTAGGTTTTTCTGCTGAAATGGCTGCCGCAACTACTGTTGTTGCTGCTACATATATAGGCTTTCCAATTTCTACAACCCACACCCTAGTTGGAGCTGTTATTGGAGTTGGCTTGGCTAAAGGTGTAGAGCATCTTGATCTAAAATCAATTGGAAGAATTGTATTGTCTTGGGTGGTAACAATACCAGCTGGAGCAACGTTCACTATCTTGTTCTACGTCTTGCTTAGATTTGTATTTGGGGTTTAGGAGCTACTAGGAACTTTGGTTTATCCAATTTAATAGATACGCATGAGCAGCTCTGTGAGCCTCAATTTTTCCAACTTCGTTTAGCTCCCCGCTCTCCTTGGCATTTAAAGCAAGAATAGAGAGTATTATCTGAGTGAACACCCTAAAGACACCATCCCTATTAAACATTTCCGGAAGATTGATGTTTGACTCAACAAGTGATTGAATTTGACGAGAGAGCTGATGTAAGGAGTTTGAGGGTACCGGTGTTACCAAGCTATTTGATAGTATAAGTATTTGGGCGCCCTTAGATCTTTGAAAAAAATTATAAAGAATTTCAACACACTTCATAACAACGACAGATGACTGGTCTGTTGAAATATTATTAGAACTATCTATAAATTCACCAAGGCAATCATCAAGATATCGAGAAATCATCATAGCCTTTAGCGAATCAGGGGTAGGAAAAAACTTATAAGTTGATGTTCTCTTTAGGCCTGAATATTTAGCAATATTCGCTACCGTTATGGCCTCCACACCATGCTCTAACAATATTTCGTTAGCTGTATTGATGATAGTATTAATTCTCTCTCTGCTGCGGTTTTGTTTTGCTAAGTGCTCCATGTATTAATTATGGACAAATGTTCAGAAAAGTAAATTAAGAAACTAAAAAAATTTTAAATTCATATTAAAAATTAAACTCAAAACCAATTGAAAAAATACCTATATCTGAATTTTCCAGGTCTTTATTTAACTTCGATAGGGTTGTAAAAACCTTCATCACATTATTTATCTTATAGTTATAGCCAATTGATTTTTGCCTTCCTCCTTCAATTTTCATATCAGAAACACTATTTTGAATCTTCAAAGAACCTTTACTAGACAACTTATGATCAAGACTTACTAAATGCCCGCTATCATTTTTATTTGAATTAATATGTTTTGAATTCTGGAACATAAATCCTATGGTTGTTTTGTTTATGGGAATTAATAAAGAGACCCGTTTGCTGTCATAACCCTTAGCACCTGAGTCTATTGCAAATGAAGATTTTACAATCTTACCAGAGTAATCAAATGAAATTGATTGATAGGAAATATCAGATTGCCCGATCTTATTAACAGTAATTGTAAAGTCTTTAAAAAATTTAGGGGTTGTATAGCCAACGAGATCATTCATTCTGCTTTCGCCATGAAATAGTTTCTTAATATCTGAGCTAGTATCATTAAATAAATCAATTTTTAATTGAGCTTCTTTAAAAGCTGTATCATGCGTTCCTATAAAAAAATTCCCAAAATTTCCTGATAAACCAATAAAAGTATTTCTTTGCTTTAGTACCTTATCTCCATCGGCCTTACCGTCAGTAGGGTCAATTTCATTTTCAATTTGAAAGGAGAACTCTAAAGTATCTGATAGTTTTAATGAAGACTTAAAGCCAATTCTTGATGCATTATTGATAGTTTCATTTTTTATTTTTGAGTTTTGTTTTATTGCAGCCAAGTCCATATTTAACTTGCCATAAATAGAGCTTTCAGCGCTTGAAAGGCCGCTAAAAAATAAGACGCTAATTAGGATGCTTAGCTTACTAATTCGAGATTTATTTGTTGCAAAAGCGATACATAAATTCACATAATATTGATTAAAAAGTTTCATTGAATAGTTAAATTAGTACATATTAAATACAAAGTAATTAAAACATATATACCCTATTTATATTATGTAAATACTTAGTATTAACATAAATATAACTAGTTAGACACAGCGTTGTAACAATATGAATAAAAAAGACTCTCAGCTATTAATAAAAATTAATGCTGATACAAAAAAAGAATTTATAAATATATGCGAAGACCTTGATAGCAATGCATCAAGAGAAATTAGATTATTTATTAAAGACTTTATAAAAAACAATACAAAAGAATAATTGCACGCATCCTTTGGTAGGTATTTTTAGTACTTATGTTTAAAAGACCTACTAAATAAATTATATCTCTAGTTTCTCAATAAAACTTATTATATCTTTTGCCAGAACTTCTGGTTTTTCAAAGGCTGCAAAGTGACCTCCATCGTATTCATTCCACTGAACAATGTTATAAATATTTTCTGCCCAGACGCGAGGCGGAAGCATGATATCTCTTTTAAAAATAGCTCCAGCCATTGGCTGTGAAATGCTATTAAAAGAAAATCCAAAATCACCATTCTCTTTATATAGCCTAGCTGAAGAAGTGATTGATTGTGTGAACCAGTAAAGAGAAATAACACTTAAAACCTCATCATTAGTTACTACTAATTTATTATCACTACCCTCAAACCATCCATAAAATTTTTCAGATATCCAAGCAGCTAGACCTATTGGAGAGTCATTTAATCCATACCCTACAGTCTGTGGTTTTGTTTTTTGAATTTCATAATACCCAAAGCCCTGTGTTTTATATTTTTCATAATTTTCTAGCATTTTTAATTCCATTGAGGTCACTCCCTCCATAGGGTTTTTTCCTCCTGGAGGGAATGCTATGACTAGATTTAAATGTATCCCTATGCAGTTATCTGGGTATAGTTCTGCCATCCATTTACTAACGGTAGATCCCCAATCACCTCCTTGCACAATATATTTATTGTAACTAAGGGCTGTCATAAGCTCGTGCTGTATTTTTGCAATACTCTCTGAATTCATCCCAGTTTCTTTCGGCTTGTCTGAAAACCCAAACCCTGGAAGTGAAGGGCATATTATATCTAAGGGTACTTTTGATTGCTTTCGTAACGCCGGTATAATTTTTAAAAACTCTTGAATACTCCCAGGCCATCCATGAGTCATCATTAATGGAACTGCACCTTCTTTGTCTGATTTTGAGTGAAGGTAATGTATTTTTAATCCAGAGGCTGATGTAAATTTATAGCTCCCAACTTCGTTTAGCTTTTCTTCGTGATACCTCCAATTGAATTCATCTAGCCAATACTCCGAGAGATCTTTTAGAAAATTAAGACTGGTTCCATGCGACCATGTTTTATTATTAATTTCATCTGGCCACCTTGTAAGTCTTATTCTTTGCTTTAGATCATCAATCTCTTTATCGTTTACATGGATGTAAAATTTTTCAATCATAACTGCCTAGTTTTAATAGTATTGTGAAACCATCAGTTAAGCATATAAATAAAGTAAAATATAAACAATAGACTAACTAACTAATTCTGATGTTTGAAAGAATTGAACTTTATATAAATACGAATGCTGAGCATGTGTGGCTCGTAATTCTTTTATTTGCTTTTATAGAGGCATTTTTCATGTCTGGAATTATCATGTCCAGCGCTATTTTATTTTCAATATGCATCTTTGTTTATAACGCTGAGCTAATGTCTATATTTACGATTGTTCCCCTTGCTATTATTGGCGCACATTTTGGCGATATGGGAAGTTTTCTTTGCGGTAAAACAATTGGACCTCAGCTACTAACATCAAAACCTTTAGTTAAAAGACAAAAAACCATCACTAGGGCGCAAAAATTTTTAGATAAAACAGGTCCATTTACCGTGCTTTTTGGGAGATTTATTCCAGCCTTAAGACCGGTAGTTCCATTTTTACTTGGAATTTCTGATCTAAAAACTGTAAGATTTTATATTGCTGATGTTATCGCATGTATTTGTTGGGGTATAGCATTAGGTTTTCTAGTAACTAGTTTGGGAACATTTTTTGGATAATTTAGTATGTTAAATATATTTATTTTGGTTGTTAGCTCTATTGCTTTGCTTTATCTCTTATTGCAATTAGTTAAAGTTAAAAAACAAGGCAAGCTTCTGCAAACTTTACGCGATCTTTTAATTATATTGCTTGCTCTTTTAATGACAGCGGCAATTTTTTATATAGGTTTTAGATTTTTTAAAGCTTTCTAATAAATGTCAGAAACATTATTTGAGAAGATAATTAATAGAGATATTCCATCTGATATTATCTATGAGGATGATATGTCAATTGTTATAAATGATATTCAGCCTCAAGCTCCAGTTCATCTTTTAATAATTCCAAAAAAAGTTATACCAAAACTATCAGATTCTACTGAAGATGATAGGGACCTTTTAGGTCACTTAATGCTGGTTGCCAATAAAGTTGCTAAAGAATTGCAGCTTGATGATACTTTTAGAATTATTGTTAATAACGGCGCTAAAGCAGGTCAAAGTGTTTTTCACCTTCACCTGCATCTACTTTCAGGCCGCTCTTTGCAATGGCCTCCTGGCTAATAAAATATATAAGCTCCAAGACCAAGCAAGAACACCACAAAACCTATACTTATAACAAAGTAAGCACCTTGCTTTATTGTTGAACTATCATCCATAATTTCTCCTCCCTTTAAAAAATATACCAAAAAATAAAGCATTTTCAAGCTTATTTTTAATATAGAATAAGTAATCAATTAATTTAGATTACTGTCAATTGGATAACCCATCAAATATTTTTAATAAAACAGTAAAGTCATGGATTGCTTACGATGTTGGAAATTCAGCTTTTGCTACAACCGTAGTTGCTGGTTTTTTTCCTGTTTTTTACCTCCAATATTGGGCAGGTGATCTTGATATGGCAGAGGCAACTGTTTATAAAACATGGGCTTTAGCAATTTGCAATGCCATGGTTTTATTTACCGCTCCTATGATTGGAGCTATTACAGATATTAATAACTCTACAAAGAAATCACTTGTACTATTCACTATTGTTGGAGCATTTTTTGTTTCTTTACTCTCAGTTCTAGATTATGGATCCTGGTTATATGCTCTAGTATTTTTTGCTATTGCCAATTATTGTTTTTCAGTTAGCCAGATTCCGTATGACAAAATATTAACTAAGATTACAACCCAAGATAAATTATCAATAATTTCCAATCAAGGATATGCATGGGGTTATTTAGGGGGAGGCTTCCTCTTTCTTATCAATGCTTTAATGTTTTTATTTTGGGAAAAGATTGGTTTAAGCTCATCTGAAGATGCAATTAAAATTTCATTTTTAATGGTTTCAGTTTGGTGGTTTGCATTCATGCTTCCAATAAAGAAAAACTTTTCAGAAAAAATAATACCTTATAGCAAAACCTCTTTAGTAAAAGATGCATTCAAAAATATTATTAATACCATCAGATCAATATCAAAATATAAAAATGCCTCCATATTTCTATTGGCTTTTTTCTTATTTATTGATGGCGCTCATACTGTAATTTATCTGGCAGCTGATTTTGCACTTAATGTTGGCCTTAAAGCGACCGATGTTATTCCAGCATTAATATTAGTTCAATTTGTTGCATTTCCTGCAACTCTATTATGGGGAATTGTTGCAGATCGTTATGGAGATAAACCTGTTCTCTATATAACAATTATTTCATATGTATTCATAATTGCATTTAGCACAACTCTTACATCAGCTTTTGAATTCTATATTCTTGCTGCATGGGTAGGCAGCGTGCAGGGTGGCATTCAGGGTAGCTCAAGAGGCTTGTTTGGAAAATTAATACCCAATGACAAAGCGGGTGAGTTTTTTGGTCTATACAATGTTCTTGGGAGGGCTGGAGCTATCCTTGGTCCTCTTATGGTTGGGACCTTATTAGCTATATATGGTGATGTAAAAATTGCCCTTGTGCCAATAGCTATCCTATTTATTCTTGGTGGCTTGCTTTTAACCAGAGTTGATAATGAAACTTCTTAGCAAAGAGTCAATAATTTTTTATAGTATTTTAGGTGCAATTACCGGATTTATACTAGCCCCTTTTATTAGGAGTTTGATGGACTTCTCAACCCCAGTAGAAATTATTATTACAAGTTGTTTTATTATTCCAATCTACATAATTGCGAAAAAGATTTTACTAAAATTTGTAATTAAAAATTAACTATTAAGCGCTTCGATAAGTAGTTTTGGTTTGTCAGTGATTATCCCGTCAACATTTAAATCAATCAGCTTTTTAAATGTCTTGTTATCGTTAATGGTCCAAACTATTATTTTAAGACCCCTGCTATGAGCAAAATTCACAAACCTTTTAGTGACCAACTTAAGACCATATTGATATATAGGAATCTGAAGACAGTCGCCTTGTATGGGTTTCTTATATAAACCAAAGCTTGCGAGCAATAATCTTAAGATCTCTTTAGGACCCATTGATATACATATATTTGAATTAATATTTCTAATTCTTTCAAGTCTTTCACTATTAAAGCTAGCAATACAAACTCTATCTTCTGCATTAAGTTTAGTAATTATATTAAGGGCAGGTATTGCGACCTCATCTGTTTTTACATCAATCTGAAAAAAAAGATCTGGAAACTGAGTGAGGGCGTCTTCAAGCTTTGGAATTGAATGTGTGTCAAATATCTTTATGCTATCAATATCCTGACTACTCAATGAACTAAAGATAATATCATCACCAAGAATTCTCTTTAGAGATTCATCATGAAATATATAAGGAATACCATCAGATGATATCTGTACATCTGTTTCAATGTACTTACAGCCAATAGATTTTGAGTATTCAAATGAGTGAAGGGTGTTCTCATAAGACTCAATAGAGCCACCTCTATGGGCAAGAACAGCTAGTCCTGAATAATCTAGATATCTTTTCATGTGTCGTTATTGTATACATTATTGAGGTAAAATAAATATACGTTAATTTCATATTTATAATTTTGTGAGCAAGTTTGATTCCATAAGACCTTACTATGATAATGAGGTAAATGATGTTTTAAAAAGTTTGGCAGTAGATCCAAATGTTATAAATGCTGTTCTATCTTTTGGTGGGTATCAGGTTATAAAAAAACTCCCATTTGCATCAAGTATGATCTCCTTTTTATTAAAAAATAAAATTAAAAATATTAATTCAATTAAATCTTACCAAGATTTTTTTAAAGTTTTGGTCTCAGGAGTTATAGAAAAATCTATAAATAATTTTTCAGTTAGCGGACTTGATAATATAAAAGCTGACTCATCATATCTTTTTATATCAAATCATAGAGACATCACCTTAGATTCTGCATTATTAAATTTTTCACTCCATGAAAATGGTTTTAAAACTACAAATAATGCAGTCGGTAATAATTTAATGAATGAAAGGTGGGCCTCAGACCTCATGAGGCTGAATAAGAGCTTTATTATTGATAGAAGTGATAAGTCAAAAAAGGATATATACAAGAGTCTTCATCTTGCTTCAGAGTTTATTCATAACTCTTTGATCGAAAAGAATAATTCAATCTGGATTGCTCAAAAACAAGGAAGATCAAAAGATGGTATAGATTACACAGATCCTTCTGTGTTAAAAATGATCCATTTAAATGGTCGAAAAGAAACAACGGAATCTGATTATTTCAATTTATTATCCATAGTTCCAGTATCTATATCTTATGAAAAAGACCCAAATGATCTTTTAAAGGCCAATGAGTTATATTCACTATCTTGCAATAATGAGTATGTAAAAGATGAGAAGGAGGATTTAAAAAGTATAGCTGATGGAATAATAGGTCAAAAAGGTAACGTTCATCTTTCAGTAGGGCAGCCTCTACAATTTAATAATTGTAATTATGATGAAATTTCTACCATTATCACCTCTGAGATAAAGTCGTTATATAAACTGCATTCAACAAATATTGCATCATGCCGTATTCAAGGGATAATAAGCCCAGATAATAATTTTACAGAAGAGGAAATTAATAATTCTGTTAGATATCTAAAAGACCGAATGCATGCCATGAAAGATGACATGCAGCCTTTTTTCTTAACTCAATATAGTAACCCAACCTTATAAGTTATAGCCTTGCTCGTTATGCTCTCTAATATCTAGACCTTCCTCTTCGTCTTCAGAAGAAACTCTTATGTCTATAAAAATATTAATAGCTTTAAGAATTAAATAAGTAGTTATAGCAGTCCATGCGCATATAATTAAAACACCTTCTAATTGAATCATTAATTGTGCTATAGCTCCATCTTCTGATATTCCTGCAGCCCCAGATCCTAGGAAGCCCTCAGGATTTCCTACAAAACATAACATAATAATTCCTAATATTCCGCCAACACCGTGTACAGGAAATACATCAAGCGAGTCATCAATTTTAAAATACGACTTTACCAATTGGGTTGCGTAAAAGCAGACTATTCCAGCCATAAACCCTATTAATAATGCCCCAGCAGGTCCAACAGTTCCTGATGCTGGCGTAATAGTTGCTAATCCAGCAACCATTCCTGTTGCTATTCCTATTATTGTAGCTTTGCCTGATTTGACCCACTCAATTGCCATCCATGTTATTGCCCCAGTAGCAGCACTTATGTGAGTAACTAGCATTGCCATTCCGGCTGACCCATCAGCAGCAACTGCACTTCCAGCGTTGAAACCAAACCAACCAACCCAAAGCATAGACGCTCCGATCATAACCATTGTTCTGTTATGAGGTGGCATTGGTGTTTGCATAAAGCCTTTTCTTTGACCTAGATATAGCGCGGCAATAAGAGCTCCAATTCCACATGTTGCGTGAACTACAAGGCCGCCAGCAAAATCTATGACACCTATATTTGCAAGATATCCACCACCCCAAACCATATGACATGCAGGCAGATAAACAAAGGTAAACCAAAGTACTGAGAATAAACACATTGACCCAAATTTCATTCTTTCTGCAAATGCCCCTACAACAAGAGCAGGGGTGATAATAGCAAAAGTCATTTGGAATGTTATGAATACAGTTTCAGGAAGTGTTCCGCTTATTGAGTCTCTCTCAACACCGTTTAAGAATAGTGCGCTAAAGTCTCCTATTATTAACCCGTCTCCCTTGAAAGCTAAACTATAACCATAAACAACCCAACAGACTGATATTAAGCATGCTATTGCAAAGCATTGCATAAGAACAGATAAGACATTTTTAGATCTTACAAGTCCTCCATAGAACAAAGCTAAACCAGGAAGCGTCATGAATAATACTAGTGCGGTTGATGTGAGTATCCATGCAGTATCACCTGAATTCAATTCTTCCCCATAGCCTAAAGGCGCTATAAGTAGACATAAAAATAAAATTAATCCTTTTTTAAACATGGTATCCCCTAAAAAAATATGTATATTTACTATATACATGCAATATAGATGCCAATAAAAAAGCTACATTAATAGTAGTTTAAAGTTTGTTTGAGATAAAAGCGCACTGTGAATGTGCATAAAAGAAAAGAGAGCTGTTATTTAGAATAACAACTCTCTTTAATGGTTTATAGATTAGGAAATATAGGGGGGAACCTAACCAATAAATTTATTTAAATTCTGGATAAGCTTCGACGCCTATTTCAGAAATATCTAATCCAATATCTTGCTCTTCATCTGTTGCTCTTATTGGAGAGACTCTATTGATTACAATAATCGTCACTAAACTAGCAATAAATGTAAATCCAGCAATAGCAATAACACCAATTAACTGCCACATGAATGAAGCATCAGCATTAGTTAATGGAACGACCATTACACCTAAAATACCAACGATTCCATGAGCAGAAATAGCACCAACTGGATCATCTAGCTTAAGAGTTCTATCAAAGAATAAGATAGAGAAATAAACTAAAGCACCACCAGCCATACCAATTAGCACTGCGGCTCCAGCACTTGGAGCACTAGGTCCAGCTGTAATTGCTACTAAACCAGCTATAGCACCATTCATAGCCATTGTTACGTCCATCTTTCCAGTCTTGATTAGACTTAAGATTAACGCAGCAACAACACCGCCTGAAGCAGCCATATTAGTATTTAGGAATACCTGACTCACAGCAATTGCTGATGCTTCATTGCTAATAATTAGCTCAGAACCACCATTAAAACCAAACCAGCCTAACCAAAGAATCCATACACCTAAAGCGGCCATTGGGATGTTTGATCCAGGCATAGGTACTGATATACCGTTAGCAGTGTATTTACCTTTTCTAGGTCCAAGAACTAGAACAACTGCTAGGGCAGCAGCTGCACCACATAGATGAACTGTTCCTGATCCAGCATAGTCAGAGTAACCACCTGAACTTAACCATCCACCGCCCCAATTCCAATATCCTTGGATAGGGTAGATAACAGCTGTTAAAACAACTGCGAATGCAAAGAATGGTAATAATTTCATTCTTCCAGCTACTGCTCCTGAAACTATAGACATTGCTGTAGCTACAAAAACAACTTGGAAAAAGAAATCAGCCTGTTGTGAGTAATCCATTCCATAAGCCATTCCAATTTCATCTAATGGTAACGCTGTAGAAAGTCCAACTGAAGTTCCAAAGGCCGGCAAAATACCGTCAATGATAGTTCCAGCAGGGTACATAACAACAAAGCCACATACCAAATACATGATACATGCAATTGAATATAGCCCTAAGTTCTTAGTAACAATCTCAGAGACATCCTTTTTTTGAACAAGTCCTGCTTCAAGCATGGTAAATCCAGCTGCCATAAACATTACTAGCGCGCCAGACATTACTGCGTAAAAAGTATCTAATGCAAAATTAGTTTCTTCCATTTTTTATTCTCCTTATATTGCCTCAGAACCGGTCTCACCAGTTCTGATTCTGATGACGTCGTCAACAGATGTTATAAATATTTTTCCATCACCAATTTTTCCTGTCTGCGCCGTAACTATAAGAGTTTCAGTGACAAGGGAAACTTGGTCGTCACCAACCAAGATTTCAAGTTTAATTTTTGGTAATGTGTCTACAGAATATTCAGATCCTCTGTACATTTCTGTATGTCCTTTTTGTCTTCCATATCCCTTTACTTCTGAGATAGTAAGACCTTCGATACCAGCAGCCACTAAAGCTTCTCTAACTTCTTGAAGCTTAAATGGCTTGATTATTGCTGTAACAAGTTTCATTGTTATTTAACAGTGACCTTTATAGACTTGCTGATATTGAGAATACAAGTGCATCTTCATCTGCACCATATCCACCATCAGAAAAGTCTGAATAAGATAAACCACAGTCAAATGAACCACATGTAAATCCATAAGAAATACCGAAGTTATCGCCATAATTATCATATTCACCGTATGAAACACCAATAGCTCCAAAAGCATATGAGATTTCTGTATAGTCAGGAGCAGAATCTTGACCTAAAGCAAATGTTAGACCTAAGTCTGCATAACTTAAAGCAACTACCACTTCTTCAAAATCTAGACCTGTTGCATTTTCAGGATAGTCAAAAGCTACATACCCTAAATCCACACCAATTCCACCAACTTCAAAACCATAACCAAAATAGTAATCTAACTCACTACCTGCTCCGTCATTAAAGTTCACATTTGAACCCCAAATCCCAGCATAAAATCCGCTCTCATCTTCATAATCAAAACCACCTGACATTGCAGGTCCATCAGTTTGAGTCATTCCTCTCCATATGTAGTCAGAAGCGAAACTTACGTTTGCACTTACACCAGCGAACGAAGGCAGTGAAATTAAAACACCCAACATTAAAAATAACTTTTTCATTTTTTCTCCTTTTATTTATAAAAATAGATTAAGTTCACTTATACATAATGCAATTGTCGTGCCAATTATGATTTTTATGATTATCTATATATATAGATATATAATTTAAGAAATTAAATTTATGGAATTCTAATAATGGACTTAAATAATAATGTTGCTTTGGTTACCGGTGGTGCCTCTGGATTGGGAAGGGGTGCTGTTGAACATTTTGTTAAGAATGGAGCTAAGGTTGCCATATTGGATATCAACGACGATAAGGCTAAAGAGGTTGTTGACCTTTTAGGTGAAGAAAATGTTTCCTACTTCAATACAAATGTCATGGAAGAAGAATCTGTTCAAAATGCAATAACAGGAATAAAAGAAACTTTTGGAAAACTTAACTTTGTTGTTAATTGTGCAGGCACTGGTTATGGAGCTAGAATTTTAGGAAGAAAAGGACCCCATCCATTAGATATATTTAAATTTATAATTGATTTAAATCTTGTTGGTACTTTTAATGTAATGCGATTAGGGGCTGAATTGATTGATAAAAATGAACCTGATGAAAAGGACGAAAGAGGCGTAATTATAAATACTGCTTCAATTGCTGGTTATGAAGGTCAGATTGGTCAAGCAGCTTATAGCGCATCAAAGGCTGGTGTTATTGGGTTAACCTTAACAGCTGCAAGAGATCTTGCTAGACATAACATTAGAGTATGTACAATTGCTCCAGGAATATTCGATACCCCTTTAATGAGCCTTGCTGCAGATGAAAGTAAAGAGACGCTTCTAGAGGCTACTCAGTTCCCTCACAGATTTGGGAACGTTAAGGAGTTTGCTCAACTGGCTGAACATATTATTAATAATACTTATCTTAATGGAGAAACTATTAGATTAGATTCAGCGATGAGAATGGGAGCCAAGTAACTATAAGTTTTACTGAATAGATGCCCAGTAAGTCATGGCAATAACGCCAATAACTATTAGGATTAATATTACGTTTGCATCTGATTTGCTATCTTGATTAGCTTCCTCAGATTCATAGTATTTTTTAGATTCATCATCATTCATAATTAAACTCCGTGTTTTATGACAACTCTTCCAATTTGCTGTCCGTTAAGTATTTTATCAATCTCTTTATCAATATCTTCTAAAGAAATTAGCTTTGAGTATTTTTCTAAATTAAGCAACCAATCATTTGCTAGAAGATTCCATAGCTCTTTCTTAAATTCTAATGGAGATTCAGCTGAGTCAATTCCTATTAATGAAACTCCTCTCAATATAAAAGGGAAAACAGATGAGGTAAATTTCATACCAGCAACATTACCACAACAAGAAACCGCACCTTCGTTTGCAATCATTGATAGCATTTTTGACAATATATCACCGCCAACTGTATCAACCCCGCCTCCATAAGCAGCTTTATCAAGTGCTTTTACAGGATCAGCCATGAACTCTTTTCTATCTATAATTTGAGTGGCCCCCATATTTTTTAAGATTTTATCCTGTTCTGGCTTTCCAGTTATGGCATGAACTTCGTATCCAAGGTTTGATAGTAGATTCACAGCAACAGACCCAACTCCACCCGAAGCACCTGATACAAGAACAGGAAGTTGTTTTGAAATCCCTGAATCTATAATTTTCTTTACAGATGCAGCTGCAGTTATTCCAGCCGTCCCTATATTCATAGCTTCATTAAGTGAAAGACCATCTGGAAGTTTTACAACCCAATTAGAGTTGAGGTGAACTATCTCTCCAAAGCCTCCAAATTCAGCCATTCCTATCTTATAACCAGTAGCAACTACCAAATCCCCTTTAGAAAAATTATTATCTGTTGATTCTAGTATCTCTCCAGCCACATCAATTCCTGGAACAAATGGGTATGATCTAACGACCCCTTTAACTCCAGTCGCTGCCAATGCATCTTTATAGTTAAGTGACGAGTAGTGAACTTTAATAATAACTTTACCTTCTTCAATTTCAGGCTTATCTAACTCTTTGACTGAGCCTTTAAATACTCCATCACTTTCTTCTACTAAATAAGCTTTATATTTCATTATTTTATCTCTTAATTATTACTATTTTTATTCAGATAGAAACTTTTCAGCATCCAGCGCTGCCATACAACCAAAACCAGCTGATGTGACAGCTTGTCTGTATATTTGATCCGAGACATCGCCTGCTGCAAAAACACCATCTATTGAAGTTGCAGTTACCGATCCTTTTGTTCCAGATTTAATTTGTATATATCCATGATCCATATCTAATTGGCCTTCGAATATATCTGTGTTTGGCTTATGCCCAATAGCGATAAATACCCCCATGACATCAATTTTTTTATCTTCACCGTCTTGATTAATCAGAGCTCCGTTAACGCCCATATTGTCACCTAAAACCTCCACAAGATGACTGTTCCAAAGAACTTCAATCTTCCCATTTTTTTCTTCTTTAAAAATTCTATCTTGAAGTATTTTTTCTGCTCGCAATTCATCTCTTCTATGAACAAGGTAAACTTTTGAGCATATTCTTGATAAATATAATGCTTCTTCAACCGCAGTATTACCTCCGCCGACAACAATAACCTCTTGATCTTTATAGAAGAAACCATCGCATGTAGCACATGCTGAAACCCCTTTTCCAAGAAACTCTTGTTCCGAAGGAATCCCTAGATACATTGCGCTTGCACCTGTTGATATTATCAAAGAATCACATGTATAGTTGTTTGATCCAGTTAATGTGAAGGGCCTGTTTGATAAATCAACTTTATTGATATGGTCGTTAATAATTTCCACATCGAACTGCTGAGCATGCTTTTTCATTCTATCCATTAAATCAGGACCTTGAAGACCATCGCTATCACCAGGCCAGTTTTCAACATCAGTAGTGGTTGTAAGTTGACCACCTTCTTGAGATCCAGCAATAATTATTGGATTAAGACCAGCTCTAGCGGCATAAATACTCGCCGAATATCCAGCAGGACCTGAGCCTAGTATGATTAATTTTTTATGAGTAGTGGACATGTGCAAGATTATAGTTGAATAATAAAATAAATTATATTTGATTCAACTTATAATTCACCATAAATGTTATTTATTTTAATCTTATGATCACAGTATTAGTGACATTGTTAATTAATTATTTAATATTTTATATATATAGTAAAATTTAGCTATGAAATCTCTATACATCAAAAATACCCTATTAAATTTCTTTAGTTTTTTTCTTATTGCTTTCTCGTTATATATTTTTATTACTTTAGTTTCATACGATCCTACCGATCCAGCTTTTTTTAATAAATCCTCATCTGTTCTTATAAATAATTTAGGAGGGCCTCTGGGAGCAAATATATCTGATTTTTTATTTACTCTAATAGGCCTTGGTTCTTTTCTTTTATTGGTCATTGGTTGTGTTTGGGCTCTTCAAACTATTTTTTTTAAAGATATTTATGCATCTAAAACCAAAACCATTGTCAGGCTTCTAAGCTCCTTTATTTTATTAGTTAGTTTTTGTGCAGTTCTTGAATATTATTTTGAAAATAATGCAGGTGGATCTTTAGGTAAACTTATTTTTACAAACCTTTCAAATATTATTGGATTTATAGGTAGTTTAATATTTCTTGTTATCTTTCTTATTCCTGCCGCATCTCTTTCATTTAATTTTTCTTGGATAAAGAGATTAGAGGTACTTGGCGCTTTAATTCTTAAAATTTTTAATTTAACTCTTTCTGCTTCTAAGAGGGCGTCACAAAAATTAATAGATTTTATAAAATCTATATTGAACTCTCTTTCAAATAAAATTACTGAATTTAAAGAATCTCAAAAATTAAAAAAAGATTCTTTGAAGCAATCTAAGGTTGTTAAAGAATCTTTTAAAACAAAGATCATAGAAAAGGAATCCTTCTCTAATAAGTCATTGCCTGAGGAAGTTACTCAGCTCGACCTTCCAAATACCAGTGATACTGTCTTAAAAGAAGTTGAAATATCTTTTTCGAAGAGCGCCTTACCTCAAACAAAAACAAAAATGCCAAGTACTGAACTCTTGGATAGGGCATTGGATGATGGATCTTCACTTACTGAGGAAGAGTTAAATGAAATAGCCTCGCTTCTAGAAATGAAGTTAGAGGAATTCGGTATTGATGCTAGCGTAGAATCAGTAATACCTGGCCCTGTTGTTACTAGGTTTGAAATTCAACCTGCCCCTGGAACAAAAGCAAGTAAAATAACAGGTATTGCTCAGGATATTGCCAGATCACTTTCTGTAAGCAGCGTAAGGGTTGTCGAGGTCATTGAGGGTAAGTCTTACGTTGGTATTGAGATACCTAACACAAATCGTAAAATGGTTAGGCTGACTGAAATTTTATCTTCACAAGCATTCAAGAATTCACCTTCAAGCTTAACTCTTGCTTTAGGGCATGATATTTCTGGAAATGCTGTAGTTGTTGATCTTGCAAAAATGCCACATTTACTTGTTGCTGGAACCACAGGCTCCGGTAAGTCTGTGGGAGTTAATGCTATGTTGCTTAGTCTTCTATTTAAATCAGGTCCTGAAGACGTAAGGTTGATATTGATAGACCCAAAAATGTTGGAGCTTTCTGTCTATGATGGAATTCCCCACCTTCTAACACCCGTTATAGTGGATATGACTGACGCATCTAATGCACTTAGGTGGTGTGTTGTTGAGATGGATAGAAGATATAAAATCATGGCCTCAATGGGCGTTAAAAACTTAGCTGGCTTTAATAAGAAAATAGCAGATGCGGCAGCTAATGGAAGGCAAATAATAGACCCAACAAATCCAGAAGATGAGGAGTATTTAGAAAAACTTCCTTCAATAGTTGTGGTGGTTGATGAATTTGCCGACATGATGATGTTGGTTGGTAAGAAAGTTGAACACCTGATCGCAAGGATATCAGCAAAAGCTAGAGCCGCTGGGATTCATTTAATTCTGGCAACCCAAAGACCTTCAGTTGATGTAATAACAGGATTAATTAAAGCAAATATTCCTACTAGAATAGGCTTTCAAGTTTCAACTAAAATTGACTCTAGAACCATACTTGATCAAGGTGGAGCTGAGCAGCTATTAGGCTCGGGCGATATGCTCTATTTACCTCCAGGAGTAGGGGTTCCAATTCGTGTACATGGTGCTTTTGTTGGAGACGATGAGGTTCACAGAGTGGCTAGTGACTGGAGGAATAGAGCTGAGCCAAATTATGTTGATGAAATTGTTTCCTCATCACAAGAAACAGGCCCTATAGCCGGTTGGTCAGGTTCAGAAACCTCCTCATCTTCAGAGGATGATGATGAGCTTTATGACGAAGCTGTAAATTTTGTATTAGAGTCTAGACGAGCTTCAATCTCAGCAGTGCAAAGAAAATTAAGGATTGGCTATAACAGAGCTGCAAGATTGATTGAGACAATGGAAGAGGCTGGGTTAATTTCTGAAATGAGCTCAAATGGATCTAGGGAAGTCCTTGTTCCAAAAAGAAATTAAATTGAAGTTAATATTCCTGTTCTTATTATCAATAATATCTCTTGATATATTCGCCAGCTCAGCTGTTGAAGACTTTAATAGTTTAATTGCTAAGAATTTAATATTTACACAAAAAACACTTAACATTGAAACGGGTAAGTCAGAACTATCTAGCGGTAATATTGTTAGAAGTGAAATATCTCTAGTGATTAATATCGATAATCCCTATAAAGAAAGATATATTATTAATGATTCAAATATTGAAATATATGACTTTGACTTCGATCAAACAAGAGTACTTTCCTTCAAAGATATTGATAACAAAATCTTTATTGACATCATTAAAAAAGGCATTGATTTAAATATTACTAATATTGTAGATATTTCTACTAACTCTTTTAAGATTGTTGATAAATTAGATAGAGAGATTTATATAGAAATAAAAGATAGTGATAGTTTTTTTATAAAATTCAAAGATAATATGAATATTACTAACTTGGTTGATTTTAAGGCAGCAATTTAATGGGTATTCTATTTATAGGAATAGGCGGGGGACTGGGTGCCATATCTAGATATCTTCTGAGCGAGCTTTCTTTAAGGTTTATCCCTTTAGATTATCCTTTAGGCACTTTGGCAGTTAATGTTATTGGTTGTTTTTTTATTGGGCTATATATAGGTAATTCCATGCCAATTAAAGATACTTCATATTATTTTTTTATTATTGGTTTTCTAGGATCTTTTACTACCATGTCTGCCTTTACGCATCAGACAGTGCTGATGATTAATACTAATGTTATTAGTGCAGCATCATATATAATGCTAACTATAATACTCACGGTAGCAGCTACCTATATTGGAACCTTAATTTCTAAACAATAAAATGATTGATATTAAACAACTTAGAGAAGATATTGAAGGCGTTGCAAGTGCGCTTAGTTCAAGAGGTTTTGAGTTAGATGTTGAGCTGTTTGTTGATCTTGATGATAAAAGAAAGTTACTACAAGTAGATACAGAACACCTTCAATCACAGAGAAAAAATCTTTCTGGTGATTATGGAAAATTAAAATCCCAGGGTGGCGATACTGTTGATCTAAAAATTCGTATAGATACTATTAATTCTGACCTCAAGGTCAAAGATGAGGCATTGCAACTAATTCAAAGTCAATTAAATGATTTTCTCTACAATATTCCAAATATTCCTAATAAAGATGTCCCCTTAGGTAGGGATGAGACAGAAAATAAAGTTATAGAGGTTTCTGGAGATATAACCTCTACCAACACGCTTGATCATTTGGAGATAGCATCAGACATTGATACAGACCTTGCCTCAAAACTTGCTGGCTCAAGATTTGTTGTTCTAAAAGGAGATATGGCTAAACTTCAAAGAGCGCTTATAAGCTTTATGCTTGATGTGGCAATTAAGAATGGTTACAAAGAACACTATGTTCCATTTATGGCTAATGTTGATTCATTGACAGGTACGGGGCAGTTACCAAAATTTGAAGAAGATCTTTTTAAGGCATCTGATAGTTTGTATCTTATTCCAACAGCTGAGGTCCCATTAACTAATATTTACAGAGACGTAGTAGTCTCCGATAAAGATATCCCAATTAAACTTACCTCTCATACTCCATGCTTTAGATCAGAGGCAGGAAGCTATGGAAGGGATACAAAGGGTCTTATTAGGCAGCATCAATTTGAAAAAATTGAACTAGTCCAGGTTGTGGATTCTGAGAACTCTCTAGATGCACTTGAGGGCTTGCTTAAAAATGCTAGAGAAATATTAGATCTTCTGGAATTGCCATATCAAGTTATAGAGCTTTGCACGGGGGACCTTGGATTCTCATCATGCAAAACATATGACATAGAAGTCTGGATACCTAGTCAAAATAAATACAGAGAAATTTCATCATGTTCAAATTTTAGTGATTTTCAAGCAAGAAGGTCAAATATCAAGATTTCAAAAGGTGGGTCAAAGCATCTTGCCCATACTATTAACGGATCAGCGCTAGCTGTGGGAAGAACTTTGGTTGCTTTAATAGAAAATAGGTATGAAGGAGGAGATGAAATAACCCTTCCAATTGCTCTTAAACCATACTTTGATAGCCTAAAGATCAGTCTGTAACAAAAAAATCACACAATAGATACAAAAATCATTGATTTAATTCTTGTTTATTCATTTAAAAAGTTCATAATATTTACATAAACTTTTATGAGGATAATTCATGTTTAATAATAATAATAGGTTCCTTCTTGCAGGGTTCTTCTTAATCTCACTATTTTCTGTAAATACTTTCGCATCAAATGATACGACATCATCTTTAAGAGGTGAATCTAACGTTGGATCTGCATCTGTTGAAGTGACACATATTCCTACAGGAATAACGAAAACAACATCATCAGACGTAAACGGTGTTTTTTCAGTTGGTAATTTAAGACCCGGTGGGCCTTATAAAATTACTATTACTAAATCAGGCTATGCTCCAGAATCATTAGAAGATGTATTTCTTTCTGTTTCTGAAACTGCAAAAGTATCTGTTGTTTTAGGTTTAATTGGTGCTATGGACGATGTTGTTGTGACTGGAACTAAATCCTCATCAGTTCAAACTTCTTTAGCTGTTACAGCTCAAGACATTGAAAATATCCCAAGTATTGAAAGATCTATCTCAGACTATGTAAAAAAAGATTCTAGAATATTTGTTGAAGGAACTTCAAGAAATGCAACTATTTCAGTTTCTGGTACTAATAATAGATATAACAACTTCACAGTTGATGGTATCGAGCAAAATGACCAACTGGGTCTTAATGCCAATGGTTTCCCTTCTGTTAGAAACCCTATAAGTATAGAAACTATAGAGCAGATCCAAGTTGATATTAGCCCATTTGATGTTTCTAAAGGAAACTTTACTGGTGCAAGTATTAACGCTGTTACTAAGTCTGGTACTAACGAATTTACAGGATCTGTTTACTACTACAATACTGATCAAGACGATGTAGGTAAGCTTAATGGACGAAAAGTAGGCGTATTTGAAGATACCACTCAAGGCTTTGTTATTGGCGGACCAATTATTAAAGATAAGTTATTCTTCTTTGCATCTGTTGAAGAGTTTGAGTCTATCTCACCTTCTGACACTTACACATATAAGTTTGCTACTGATGCATTAATCACAGAAATAGCAGCCCAAACAAAAGCTTTATACGGTTATGATCCTGGTACTACAGACTTTACTCCTCCAGCTGAAATAGCTGAAAAAGAGCTATATAAACTCGATTACTACATAAACGAAAATCATAGACTTGAATACGTCTACAGTTACTCACAAGATAATGCCGTTAATCCTTATAACTACGATATAAGATACAGCTCGCATTATTATAATTACCCAGCAACTACCGAGAAAGATACCTATGCTTACTATGGAGATATCGCTGATAACTTATATGTTCAAGTTAAATACTCAGAAGTGGAATGGGCGAATGATCAAGATGCACTTGGTGGAGAAGATTTCCCTGAGGTTAGAATTAAAATTGATGCTGCTGATGGCTCATATACACCCGGTGGTTCTTATGAAAATATATTCTTAGGACCAGACAAATATAGAAGTGCTAATGAGGGCTGGGCTTCAGATGAAATCCTTAACTTAAAAGCTGTTTACTCTATGGGTGACCATGAAATAACAGTTGGTTATGATTCTATTGATAAGACTCTTGGCAATCTATTTATATCTAGAGAAAACGGTGCATACCAGTTCGAGGGTGTTGATAATTACTTATCAGGTACTCCTAGCTTCTTCAGGTTTAATAAATCTGCAACAGGCGATCCTTACTATGCAACATCTGGATATAGCGGAACTTTTGAAACTCTTTATGTCCAAGATAAATATTTTGTTTCTGATGTATTAACAGTTAACTATGGTCTTAGGTATGATAGCTTTGAAATGGACAGCGGTCCTGTTTACAACGCTTATGGTTCTGGTTTGCTTGGGTTTAGAAATGATACTCCAGCAAAATCAAGCATTGTTCAACCTAGATTTGGCTTTCAGCTGGATGCTACTGACCTATACTTTTCTAAGTTTGATAAAATTGTTTCTGCAGAGATACGAGGTGGTTACGGTTTATTTGCAGGAAGAGTTCCTAATGTTTGGATAGCAAGTCCATTTGCTAACTCTGGTGTAGTTCAATACGGCTCAAGAGACTATTCTCCATGTCCTGCTTCAACAGACTCAAGCTTTGTAGCTTCTGCTGACGGAAGAGATAGAACTTGTTTCAGAGCACCTGAAACTATTTATAACGACTTCCCTTATTCTGAGTTTGCGAGTACAAGTTCATCTGAAGGAATAGATCCTAATTATGAAACTCCTTCTACATGGAAACTAAATCTAGAGCTATTATTAGCTACAGCAAATGGCTATAACGTCAAATTAGCTTTTAATAAAGATGATTCAGAAGATGGAATTGGTTTCTCAGATGCCTCGGCAACAGTAGATCAAGCTGGTTTAACAGGCGTAAAAACCTATGATTCTAAGTATGCAAATTACATAACTAATGCAGAAGGAACATCTTCAGAGTCATTCACTATTTCAATGGATAAAACTTTTGACAATGGAGTTGATGTGTTTGCTAGTTATACTGGACTGGATGCACAATCTGGTTGGATTGGCACTTCATCTCAGCTTTCATCAAACCTATCTTATATGCCTAGAACTGACCTCATGAATGTCCAGGTTGGTAATACACCATGGGCTGTTGAGGACAGAATAGTTGCAGGTTTAAACTATACTGCTAATTGGATTCCTGGCGCTCCAACTTCATTTTCATTGTTCTACAAAGCTTATTCAGGAAAAAGATTCTCTTACATAATGGATGGCTTTGATGATGGTTATGACGATGCTAGTACATTGGTATACGTTCCAACTGTAAACGATCCTAATGTTGTTTATTCAGGTACAACTGAAGCAGATATAATTAATGCTCTAAAAGGCGTTGGAACTCCAGGATCTCATGTTGCTGCTAATACAGGTAAAGTTGCTTGGACAAGAAACTTAGATCTTAGAATAGCTCAAGAAATTCCTTCAGTCCTTAACCATAAGTTAGTTCTGTACTTTGACGTTCTAAATGTTCTAAATTTATTAGATGATAAAAAAGGTCACAGTGAGTATAGAAGCTATGGTAGTTACGGAATTGTTACTTCTGACGGTTTAGACTCTCAAGGTAGAATTATTTATACCGGAACTAATGTTAGTGATGCAAGGCTAGATAGCTATGCTTCTAGATATAGAATGCAATTAGGATTTGTTTACAAGTTCTAAAATAGAATATTATAAAAAAAGGCAGTTTATCTGCCTTTTTTTTTGCTAGAATTAAAGTATGAATTTATTAATACCAGAACTATCATTCAAAGATATTGAGAAGGGCGACGCTGAGGCTATCAAACTTCTTAACAGTGCACTTGCTGGCCACGGCTTTTTCTCTATAACTGAGCACGGACTATCTAAAAACTTGCTTGATAGGTGTTACAAATCTTCAAAAGATTTTTTTAATCTAGAGAGTAATATCAAGCTTAAATATAACAGTCAAAGCTCAAAGGGAGCCAGAGGTTTTACTCCCCCTGGTATTGAAACTGCTGTTGGTGAAAAAATTGCTGATCAAAAAGAATTCTGGCATCACGGACCCATTATCAACTCTTCCTATGACACAGGAATACCGGGAAACATTAAAATAAATGAAGTATCGGACTTTAATGACAATTTTGACGATCTTTACAGTGAACTTCACGCTATAGGAATTAGAATCATGTCCGTAATAGCCCTTTCTATAGGCTTAGATAAGGACTATTTTTTTCCATGGATAGAAAAAGGCAACTCTCTGTTAAGGTCTATTTACTATCCTCCTGTTGATGGGTCATTGAATCCTCATAGGGCAAGGGCACATGAGGACATAAATTTAATTACTTTATTGGTTGGTGCAGAAGAGGGAGGGCTGGAAGTACTTAATAAAGACGGTATTTGGATTAAAGTAAAACCAAGCTCTCATTCCATAGTCTGTAATATTGGAGATATGATGCAGCTTGTTACAGATAAGAAATTAAAAAGCACTACGCATAGGGTTATGCAGTATGAGGGTGAAATTTCAAAACCTAGGTACAGCATTCCTTTTTTCCTTCACCCATCACCAAGTGTTGTTCTTAAGTCTGTCTTTAATAAAGATGATAAGGGCATTCTCGCAGATGATTTTTTAAATGAAAGGCTCAAAGCTATTAAGCTATACTAAACCATGACAATACTTAACATTCTCCAAATAGGAGTTGGCTTTCTCGGTCTTATAGCTATCGCAATACCCTTCTCTGATAACTATAAATTAATAAATTTTAAATATATATTTTATGGAATACTTGCTCAGATTATTCTTGGATTAATTTTAATTAAACTACCTCTTATAACAACTGCATTTGAGTACTTAGCAGATGGTGTTACTGTTCTTCAAGAGGGAACTCAGAGAGGCGCCCAATTTCTTTTTGGTTACCCGGGTCCTATAACTGAGGGTTACCCTGGCTTGTTGTCAACTTTTGCATTTGGAATACTTCCTTATATTATTGTTTTGTCATGCCTGTCTGCGATGATGTGGTATTGGGGCGTTCTTCCTTTTATCGTAAATATACTTTCCAAAGTCTGTCAAAAGCTATTCAATATTGGTGGTCCAATCGGTCTTGGTGCGGCAGCTAATGTCTTCTTAGGTCAGGTTGAAGCTCCTCTGCTAATAAGACCTTATCTGGACAAGCTCTCAAATAAGGAGCTCCTCATACTCATGACAACAGGGATGGCAACTGTTGCCGGCTCCGTAATGATTGCTTTAATAACAATTCTTCAAGTTCAGTTTGGAGATATAAATCTAATTCAACATTTTATAACTGCCTCTGTACTATCTGTTCCTGCAGCCATAATGTATGCAAATATAATGATACCCTCAAATGAGGTAACGGATTTTGAGGGAAGTAGAACTCCTAAGATATACAAAAGTACAATGGATGCTATAACAAGAGGAACCTCAGATGGAACTAGTATTGCTATAAGTATTGGAGCCATTCTTATAGTTTTTATAGCTTTAGTATATTTTGCTAATTCTTTTCTTGGTTTAATTGGAAATCAGATCGGCTTAGACATTTCTATTGAAGGTATTCTTGGGTATGTTTTTGCGCCCATAGCTTGGCTTATGGGCATTCCTTGGAATGAAGCTATTATCTCAGGAGAGTTGCTGGGAATAAAAACTACTCTGAATGAGTTTGTTGCCTATGGCGCTATGGCCAATCTCGAGGAAGGCCTGCTTTCTGACAGATCTAAATTAATTACTCTATATGGCCTTTGTGGTTTTGCTAACTTTTCATCTGTTGGTATTTTAGTTTCTGGAATTGGGGCTATGGCGCCAGAAAGAAAAGGTGATCTTATTGATGTTTCGTTTAAAGCTCTCATTGGCGCAACCCTTGCATCTTGCATGACAGGGCTTGTTGTTGGATGTTTTATCTAGTTATTTATAACAATAAATAAATTTAGGTAGGATGCAAAAAATAACCATACGACATAAGGTATATAGATAATACCTGAAAGCTTATCAAGATTAATCATTTGAATCAGTAACTTAATATTTAAGAATATTAAGAACCATATATTTAACAGTGCAAGCAAAGGCATATGAAAGCTAAAAAATAACCAAGACCAAATAGTATTAAAAAAAAGCTGAGCTAAAAAAGTATTTTTAGTTATTTCAAATGTTCTAAATGCTGATATTGACATGAGGACATAAAGAATGGGCCAGACAATACCAAACACATAACCAGGGGGGTTAAGGTCTGATTTTATAAGACTTTGATACCATTGATCGGTTGCTGTATTCGAAGATGCCAGACCGCCTAAAAATAGTGCGAGAAGGACTATTGGAAATACTGCTATTTTTTTGTTAAAAAACAAAACTTATCTTTTTCTAAAAAACCTTAATACAGTTAATTTAATATCAGAAAGAAGTGTTGATCCTTTAGGCCTAGCTTCTATAAAAATATAAAAACTAACAAAAATTGTTGAAATTAAAAAAACCCAAACTGCGTCGTATTCACCCATAATATTGTAATTATAATTGTTTTAAATTTTTATATGTAACTTAAATCTAGTTTTTTTCTACCAATAACGAACATATAGAATAACCAGCTCCAAAAGAGCATATTACTCCTTTCTCTCCAGGCTCTAAGTCATTGTTTAAATTAAATGCAACAAGAGAACCAACTGAAGCAAGATTGCCATATTTCTCTATTGGCATTGGAATTATGCTTTGATCAAAATCATCCCTACCTAGGACCTTTGAAGCAATCAATCTAATCATTTTTCCGTTGGCTTGGTGCAGCCAGAACTTAGATATATCTTCAGGTAAGATATTATTAGTTGAAAGCTGCTCAGAAATTAAAGATGCAACAAGAGGGCATACGTCTTTAAATACGCCTCTTCCATTTTGATTAAATAAAAGCTCGTCCATTGGTTTTTGATTCTCTGCAGATCTTAATAAATATCCAAAATCACTTCGAATATTATTGGAGAATTGGGTATGAAGTTTTCTGTCAATTATCTTAAAACTTTTTTTAGAGCTAGCATTTTTTTGAACAATAGTTGCTGCACAAGCATCACCGAAAATAAAATGTTTATCTCTCTGGGTAAAATTAACAAACGGAGTTGAAATTTCAGGATTTATAACCAATATCGTATTTGCAAGCCCTGAAGCTATATCGCTATATGCATTATTAATAGCAAAGGTGGTTGATGAGCATCCAACAAGTATGTCATAAGCATACCCATTAACACCAAGCTCATTTTGAATCTCTATAGCTATAGCAGGATAGTTTCTAGGCGCATGCGATGTGCCTACAATTATTGCATCTATATCGCCGACAGATATACCAGCTTGGTCCATGGCTTTTTTAGCAGCAATTAATCCTATTTCAGCATGAAGGGATAAGGAGTCTTTATCCTCATTTCTAACATAAGGCATCATTCTATTTGTATCAAGAATACCTGCCTTATCAATAACATATCTTGTTTTAATTCCAGATGCTTTTTCTATAAATTCAGATGACGATAGCTGCATCTCTTCAAGTTCACCATTTTCAATTTGAGTCTTATTGGCAATATTAAAATCAGCTACATAGGTATTGTATGATTCGACAAGCTCATCGTTCGTAATAATATCTTTAGGATGCCAGAGCCCAGTTCCAGCTATAGAAATGTTATGCATAATATGTATAAATTTTAAATTTGATATATTATAAATTATGACTTCAAATATAACTAATCAGGATTCCGCTTTGCATGAGTTTCTAACTTCTCAAAATAATCCAAAAGGTATTATTTACATAAGTCATGGTATGGCTGAGCATATAGGGCGATATAGATGGCTTATTGATAAGCTAAATTTAGATGGATACCACGTTATATCAATTGATCATAGGGGTCATGGCAGTTGGATTAAAAAAGGAAAAACTCAGGGTTTTTTCTCTGATACTAATGGCTGGGATAAGGTTTCTAATGATTTATCCTCTTTGATTTTAGATACCCATGTTAAATACCCAAACATAAATCATTACTTAATTGCTCATAGTATGGGATCTTGGATAGGCCTCAATTCAATTATGGATCCACTACCTCTTAAAGGATTGATAATAACTGGATCAACAAAATTACCTAATTTACTTATTAGAGTTCAAAGAATATTAATCCTTCTCCTGCTCAAATTATTTGGCAGTCATTCGGTAAGTAACTTTTTAGATTTTATAACCATAGGTACATACAATAATAAAATTAAACCTCAGAAAACTGCTAGTGATTGGATATCTTCAGATCCTAATAACGTTCAGGAATATATAAATGATCCTTTATGTGGTTTTAAAGTTACAAATGGATTGTGGAATGATCTTTCCTATGGGTTATTAAAAGTTTTTAATAAAGCAAGTTATAAGAATTCAAATCATAAACTTCCAATAGTTCTAATATCAGGCTCGCTAGACCCAGTAAGTAATAATGGTAAGGGCGTTAAGGACCTATACAACTTCCTTCTAAAATTATTTGATAATATAAACTACCATCTTATTGAGAATGAAAGACATGAGGTGTTTAGCGGTCTTAAAAAAGATCAGGCTTACAAAATACTTAGAGACTTTCTTATTAAAAATATATAAAGCTTTAACAATCCAATAATAATTTATTTAAAGTTGATGCTGTTAACTCAGGCCTTTCAAAAAAAGGAAAATGACCTGTTTCATCTAGAATGATTACATCTGAAGTAATATCTAGGTTGTTTAACAGTTCATTATCAGGATTAAACCTTGCAAGCTTATCTTTATCACCATAAATAAGTTTTATATTATTTAACCCGTCTATTAATTTCTCTTTCATTTTGAATGAGCTGCAGGCCTTTAAATCTATTGAAAGTATTTCTTTTTGACTTTGATTAAATAATCTTTTTAGAGGGTACAGTTTAATTTCTCTTTCAGGATCATCTATTATATATTTAGTTCCGTATGGCGATTGTATGACTCCTTTTGATTTTCTATATGACCCTGACCCCATTGAGCCAAATCCTAAAGTTTTAATCTTATATTGAGGAAGATTATAAATTCCGTACTTTGTTAGGAATTCACAAGCTTGATCTAAATTACCTTTGGCGTGATCAAGAAGTTGTTCACCAACAATTAATGGATAGGCTGTATTCATCAATATTCCAGAACTACCTTTATGCTTTGTTAAAAGATCCAAGACCACTAAACCGCCCATACTATGACCAATAAATGTTAAATCATTTAGCTTGAGCTTTTCTATTAGCTCATCACAAAATAATGAATAACTCTCAATTGATTTAAGCAACGGTCCTGTTGTGAAGCCATGTCCGGGCAAATCGACAGAAATAATGTTATAGAAATCCTCTAAGTTGCTTAAATTAAGCATTGAAATGGTTCTATGATCCATTCCTGCACCAGGAATGAAAATAATAGATTTCTTAGAGATGCCTATCTCATTAACGTTAAAAATATGAGCTTTATGTTCGGATAGATTTATATGCATTATTAAGTATAGAGATTAGCAATAAAATGTTAATAAAAAGTAATGGTATAGAAAATATTACTAAAATCCATTTAAAAGACTCAGTTCCACCTAGAAACATTATTAAAGAGGGCTGCACTACTAGAAGAATTGCAAAAATAATTCTTAAGCTTTTTGAGGATTCAATACTAGAATTGTTCATTGATGCACTTGCTAAAATATATGATGATGAATCATAAGTAGTGCATAAAAAAATTATAGAAATAATACCAAACATTACTAATAAAATATTGCCATAATTGAGACTCGAGATAGTTTCAATAATCAATGACTCTGGTTGCATTATATTATTAGCAATGATTTCTGGAGAGTTTAAAATATTATTTTCATAAAAAAATATAGATAGATTTGTTAGAATTGATATATGAAGTATGCACCCAACCGTACCAATGATTATTGTCCCTAAAATTATTTGCCTAATAGTTTTATTATTAGAAATGTTAATAATAAAAGTTCCCACTACTGGAGCAAGGGCTAGGTACCAAGCCCAATAAAAGACTGTCCAATCTAAACTATATTTTGTACCTGACGTTAAGCTCATATCAAGAAAATTAACTGCCACATTGCCAATAGTGTTTATTGAATTGCTAATGATATATTGCGTTGGACCTAGAAATAAAATTGTAGTCAAAAATATTATTACTAGGATAATATTTAAATTACTTAACTTTTTAATACCTTTTTCTATACCTAAATAAACACTTGTTCCAAAAATTCCAAGACATATAAACAAGGTAGTTATATCTAATGCAAAATTCTTTTCAACTGACAGTACCTTTGAGAAAACTGCTGATATTAAAGGAAATGAAAGTCCAAGACCAACACCAGCTCCTGATAAAATAGCACCAATAAATAGAAGATCAAGAAGTACAGCTATTGGTCCATTTTTTTTAGTTAGCAGTATGCCGGAGAAGGTTAGTGGTGATTCAGGTTTCAGAGTCAAAGCAAAGGCAAATGCTACAGCTGGAAGACAGTAGATGGCCCATCCTGTAAATGCCCAATGAAAAATTGGATAAGTTCTTGCATTCAATAGATTTAACTCACTTTCTCTAGCAACGCCCTCCAAGGGGTTATTAAAATAATAAATCCATTCTATAGTTGACCAATAAAGTAAAGCTGCACCCATCCCGGTCGCAAATAACATTGCCCCCCAGGAAATAAATGAATATGTAGTTTTATTTGGTAGCGTTACCTTAAACCCTCCAGCAGGCGATATTGCAACCATTAATAGAACTACCAATATTAGAAAACCAATGTATAAAAAAATTGACTCAAAGGTCGAAGAGAAATATGAATAAATAAAAGCTAAAGATTCAGCGCTTCCCTTTGGATTGTTAATTACATATGATGATAATCCAACTAAAAGTAAAATAGTTATAGCTATTACAGTTTTATTCCATGTTGGGTTTATTTTGATATTAAGCATATAAATAGATAGATTTGCCTTAAATCATAATATAGAGCATTAGATAAATCGACCTTATAATTAATATGATAAAAAATAAATATAACTACCCCGATCTAACAAGAATTGACCAAGAGCTGGGAAGATTTTATCTAGATTCAAAAAATCATCCGGTTCCTAGCGTTACGACCGTCTTAGGCAAGACGTCTACAAAGTCAGATTCTATTAATCAGTGGCGATTAAGGGTTGGAGAAGAAGAGGCTGATAGGGTAGTCAAGCAAAGTACAGATATAGGAAGTATGGTTCATGAGGCCCTTGAAAATTTTTTAAATGAAAAGGAATGGGATCTTTTTACAAATGATCAAAATAATATTATTGCTAAAAAAATTACTGAAAAATTTATTAGTGATGGTCTTGGAGCCATTACGGAGGTGTGGGGTCTAGAGGTTGGTTTGATTCTTGATAATCTGTATGCAGGGACAGCTGATTGTATCGGTGAGATAAATGGAATACCGTCTATCATAGATTTTAAAACTGCTAAAAAAATTAAGAGACGTGAATGGATAGAGGATTACTTTCTTCAATGCTGTGCATATGCAAACGCACATAACGTAATGTTTGGAACAGATATACAGCAAGTTGTTATTTTAATGGTTGATAGAGATTTAATTTTTCAGGAGTTTATTGTTAAACCTAATGAATTTAGAGTTCTTACTAATTCATGGAAGCAAAGGCTTTTAAAATTTCACTCTATTTTAAAAAATAATCAGTAGATTTCATTTCTAAAGCCAGGATATTATTTATGGCTTCATTCCACTTAACAATAAAAATATTTATTTAATTACTTAGATTATTGGATTAAGATTAGTTGGATGGCTAACTTTAAAAAAACAATACTTTATTTTATCTTTATATCATCAAACTCTCTAACATCTAATGAAGTGCCTTACTTCATGATTGATGATGTAAAAATAAATGGTATATATTCTAATGATGGATTAGTAGAGTCATATTTAGGGGTTCCTTATGCAAGTCCTCCAGTTAACGAGCTAAGATGGCAAGAGCCCCAAGATAAGATATATGAGGCTAAATCATATAATGCTTTTAACTATCCTGCTGCTTGCATGCAAGGCCCAAGAATTTCTAACTGGTATAAAGAAGTAGCTAAAGGTTTTGGAGGCAATCCTGACTATATTAAATTTCCAGCTATAAGTGAAGATTGTTTATATTTGAATATCTGGAAGCCAAATAATATAAAGATAAAAAATCTTCCCGTTCTTGTATTTATTCACGGCGGGTCAAACAGAGCAGGCTGGTCCTTCGAGCCAAACTACGAAGGAGAAAAATTAGCTCAAAATGGTGCAATAGTGATAACTATCTCGTATCGACTGGGCATTTTTGGTTTCTACTCTAATCCGGAACTTGATAAATCTAACTTTGCTTTATTGGATATTATCCAATCTCTTAAATGGATTAAAAATAATATATCTTTGCTGGGAGGCGATCCCAATAATATAACAATCTCTGGCGAGTCATCTGGAGCTACAAATATTGAGCATTTAATAGTTTCACCACTTAGTAAAAATTTATTTAATAAGGCGATTCATCAAAGCGGAGGATGGACAATCGCAGAAAATACTATTGATTACGAGTTACCAAAAATACTTTCAAATAAGCTATCTCAAGAATTACTAGGCCATGGTAATGACAGAAAAAGTATTAATAAATTAAGGCAAATAGATCCTAAGGATATTCTAGAAATATCTGAAAATATTTATGGATCAACGGGATATTACTCAGTAGTTGATAATTACTCAATTATAGAGCCTATAAAAGAATCATTTAAAAAAGGGAACTTCCATAATGTGGACATGATAATTGGCTCAAATGCTAATGAAGAATTTATGTATTTAGGTGATCATTTCTCTTTATCAGATTTTTACAAAGAAAGACTTAATTTGGGCTTTTATGACTCCATTGAGTCAATTGAAGAAATGCTACCTGAAACTTACAATGAAAAAGCAAAGTTAGATATGCTTCTTTCATCTAGAAATTATGCATGCCCTTCTTTTTTTATTGCTGACTCCATTGTTAAAAAAAATAAAAATAAAGTATGGGTGTATTCCTTTGATAGGGTGAGAGATGGTCAAAAATCTAAAGAGATGGGGGCTTATCATGGAGCAGAACTTCCATATATATTTAACACACATGATGAGTGGCTTCCGACATCAGCGGTTGATATTGAGATAACTAAAATAATCCAAGACCACTGGATTGAATTTATTAAAAATGGAAATCCAAATACAAAACTATTCAACGTTTGGGCGGAACATAAATTATATAAAAATAACGTAATTTCATATAATAATAAGGTAATTTCCAAAACACATGACTCTTCTAAAATATGTAAAAAATTAATATACTAATTTTATTTTTTAGTATATATTTTTAATATATTTAATTTTATAGGGGTTATTCATGGACATATTCCACTTCGAAAAAATACACAAGGCTGTTTCTAAATCGACTAAAGCTACGATTTTAGCTTCATCTTTTTTAATAGTACCTTCGACTTTAGCACAAAGTGATCTACAGATAGAAGAGGTTGTTGTAACGGCGCAAAAAAAATCAGAGAATCTTCAAGATGTTCCAATTAGTGTAAATACTCTTTCAAGTGAAGAGTTAAATAATCTTAATATAAAAGATTTTTCAGACTATGTTCTTCAACTTCCCTCTGTTTCAGCTGTTCAAAGAAGACCTGGTATGGGTCAAATATTCATGAGAGGAATTTCTGATGGAGGCAATTCTAATCAATCGCTTCAAGGACCTGCAGTAGCAATTTATTTTGATGAATCGCCTGTAACTATGATCGGGGATAACCTTGATGTTCATGTTTATGATATTGAAAGAATTGAAGCTTTATCAGGTCCTCAAGGAACGCTATACGGAGCAGCATCACAAGCAGGAAATTTAAAAATTATTACAAACAAGCCAGATTCTGAATTTGATTCAGGATTTAATGTAAGTTTAGAAAGTACTAAAGCTGGATCCAGAAGTGGAATGGTTGAGGCTTTTGTAAATATCCCCCTTAGCGATAATGCCGCAATTCGTATAGTTGGTTATAACGATAGAGATGGTGGTTATATTGATTCTGTTGCTGACTCAATAACCTATCCAGTCAGTGGAATAACTAGAAATAATACAGCTTATATCCAAGATGATTTTAATGATTCAGTAAAATCTGGTTATAGAGCTGCTCTTAGAGTAAATTTAAATGAAAATTGGACTCTTGACGCTTCAGTTATTGGTCAAACACTAGAAAGTGATGGCGTTTGGGATCACGAGCCTACAAGGCTTGGAAATTATAACGTTGGTAGATTCTTTGAAGATTCTCAAGATGATGATTGGACAAGATTTTCTGGAACATTAACCGGAGATCTTGGTTTTGCAGACCTAACTTTTACCACCTCAAGTCTTGAGAGAGATTTCGAAGTATTAAGTGATTATTCTCATTATTCAGTTGATGGCTATGTTGAAGGCTACTATACATGCTACACATCTTATTTTGGAGCCTGTGTTGATCCAAGCATTCAGTTTGAAAATGATACTACGCAAAATTTTGATACACATGAGATAAGACTTGCTTCAAATAATGACTCAAAGCTTAATTGGATTATTGGTGCTTTTTATAGTGAAAATGAAACTAAATTTAATTCTCAATGGCACGTTCCGCCAATAAGTCCTGATGCTGCAGTGCCTACAACTACCGACCTATATTTCCAAACCGATCAGCTTCGTTCAGAAGAAGAATCTGCATTCTTTGGTGAGTTATATTATCAGCTAAATGACAAAACTGAACTTACACTTGGTCATAGAAGATTTGATAATGAAACTACTTTAACAGGCTTTGTTGGGACTATATGGTGGCCTACATCTATATACGGAAGTGCAACAAGACCTGACAATGTTAATTCTGTATACAACGGCAAAGATGGCATTACTAAGATTAACGTCGCTTACGACCTTAGCGAAGATACTTTGCTATATGCAACTCTCTCAGAAGGATATAGACCAGGTGGTGCCAATAGAACAACACAACTTGGAGCTACTTATGAAGCCGATTTCCTTACAAATAAAGAATTGGGTTTCAAGACAACTTTTGCTGATGGTAGAGGAAGATTAAATGCGGCTATTTATTCAATGGATTGGGATGACATTCAGTTAGGCTGGTTTGATTCATCAATTTCCTTGCTTGGTCTTGTTGATAACATAGGTAAGGCTAAGAGTACTGGTAGTGAGATTGATTTAAAGTATTTGGTTAATGATAATTTATCATTAGGATTATCCGCATCTACGAATGAAGCTGTGTTGAAAGCAGACTATGTTCTTAGAGGAGCAATAGAAGCTAGAAACGGTCAGGACTTGCCTTTCACTCCTGATAGCAAATATAACTTTAATCTTAACTATGACCGAGATAACGGTGATTCAATGCAGTTCAACTATGCCTTCGTAGATGAGATGTGGAATGATCTTTTTTATGACGATCGTAAAATGCAAAATTCTTATGCAATTGCTAATTATTATTATCTTAAACCTGTAAATGAAAATTCGTCTGTACAGTTTTTTATTGATAACATTTTTAATGAAAAGGCCGATCTTTACATTAATAATGAGGACGAAATAGAATTAGTAACTATCAATAGGCCTAGAACTATTGGATTAAAGTATTCTTGGAAATTTAACTAGAAGTTATATTTTTTAACGAGAGGCTGTATTATTTGTAATACAGCCTTTTTTTATACGCCTAAAATATGAACAAGAGTCATCCCCAAAAACTCCTAGATGCCGCTCAACTTATTGCTGCAAATAAACTTAAGAAGGCTGAGCCAATTCTTAGAGAGCATCTAATAGATAACCCTTTAGATGTTAATGCTATGAAGTTACTTGCTGATATAGGCATTAGATTTAGAGCATACAAAGATGCTGGTTACTTATTAACAAGAGCTTTAGACCTTGCTCCTGATTTTGATCTTGCGAGACTTAGCTACGCAAATCTTTTATACAAAAGACAGCTTCCTTTCGAGTCTTTAAGGCAAATTAATATATTGCTAGAAAAAGATTCCAAGAATTTACATTACCTAACCTTAAAGGCTGTTAATTTAGCTCTGGCAAATAATCATGAAGATGCCTTAGTTCTATTTGAAGATATTAATAGGAATTTTCCAAATCACAATCAACTGCATCTTAGTTATGGGCATACCTTAAGAGCTGTAGGCAGGGTTGATGAGGCTATAATTGCTTACAAAAAAGCAATTTCTTTGAACTATGGTTATGGAGAAGCTTATTGGAGTTTGGCAAATCTAAAGACATACAAATTTGAAGATGCTGATATAAATAATATCAATTTACTTTTAATAAATAAGGACTGTCTAATTGATGATTACTACCACTTGCTTTTTGCTCTAGGAAAGGCTGAAGAAGATAGAAAGAATTTTAAACATTCTATAGCTGCCTACATAAAAGGCAATAGTGTTAAAGGGAAGCAAGTGCCGTGGCGTTATAAGGATTTTAGATCTGAATGTAATGAACTCATGGATTTTTTTACTAAAGATTTTTTTGATAAATATAAAGGTGTTGGTGATAAAAATACTGACCCTATTTTTATAGTTGGACTTCCTAGATCAGGATCTACGTTAATAGAGCAGATTTTATCCTCACATTCACTTGTTGAAGGCACTACTGAATTGCAAAATATAATTGCACTTTCAAGAAAGATTGCAAATAAAAAAAATGCAAAAAGTAGGTCAGAATATCCATCTGAAATTTTAAATATTGATAAAAAAGATTTTGAAATTATGGGCTCGTCTTATTTAAACAATACCTTAGATCAAAGAATTACAGACAAGCCATATTTTATTGATAAAATGCCTAATAATTTTTCTCATATTGGCTTGATTCAATTAATCCTTCCAAATGCAAAGATTATTGATGCAAGAAGAAATCCAATGGATTGTTCTTTTAGTTGTTATAAACAGTTATTTGGCTCAGGCCAGGGTTTTACTTATGGCTTTGAAAGAATTGGAAATTACTATTTAGACTATTTAACTATTATGAGGCATTGGGATAAAGTACTGCCAGGTAAAGTTCATAGAGTTATATATGAAAATATGATTAATAATACTGAAAATGAAATAAGACAACTTCTAAAATTTTGCAATCTTGACTTTGAAGATGGCTGTTTGGAATTCTATAAAAATAAAAGAACTGTTAGGACGCCAAGTTCTGAGCAGGTTAGACAGCCTATTTACAGGTCCGGTATGAAGCAATGGGAAAATTATAGAGAATGGCTTCAGCCACTTGCTGAAACTCTTGGCATGGAAGACTTTGATTAAACTTACAAAATATATATCATAGGAAATAATTATGAAACCATTAGTATTAGACTCAGCCCTGGGAACAGAAATTGAAAATAGAGGAGAGTTTCTTCCCAGTTTTAAAACTTCAATCTGGTCTGCTTACTGTTTAATACATAACCCTGATCTGATACTTCAAATTCATATTGATAATATTGAAGCAGGAGCAGATGTTATTACTACCTCTAACTATCAGGCAACTCCAGAGCTTTTGAAAAGAGAGCCAACAGCTCCCTTATATTCAGATCTCGCTAAAAAATCACTAGAGTTATGTCAAAAAGCTGTTGATATGACGGGCGCTGAGACAAAAATTGCAGGCTGCTTTCCTCCAATACATGTTACATTCAGGCCAGACTTAAGCGGCAATCAAGACCAGCTTGATGAATTTTATTCAACACTTGGAGCTATTTATAAAGGCAACACAGATATTATAATTTGTGAAACTATGGCTTCTATTTACGAAGGAACTACTGCTGCCTCTATAGCTAAAGAGTTTTCTAAAGAAACTTGGTTAAGCTGGACTACAAGAGGAAATAAGGGTAACGCAAGCCGCCTCCCTAGTACAGAGCTTCTTGAGGATGCAATCATTGCTGGAAGCAACTTAGGTGTCAATTGTCAGTTAGTGAACTGTGTTCATGCAGATGAAGCCTCAAAAGCTATTCTTAAGTTAAAGGCTAAAAATACTAATTTTGGCGTTTATGCAAACTCCTCTGTATTTAAATACAACCCATTAGATGGCTTTGTTAATGATTCAGATGAATACCATCACCAACATTCACAATTTATCAACTCAGATGAATACGGTGATTTTGCAAAAAAATGGATTGAAGATGGTGTCTATGTCCTAGGAGGATGTTGCAGAACATCAACAGACCACATAAAGAAAATTAGAGAACTTGTTGATTCTCTATGAGGCAAGTAATAGCCATAGGTGGCGGTGGTTTTGGAAGATCTATTGGCGATCTCTTGATTGAGAAATATATTATCAAGCAATGCCCGCAGTTGAATCCAAAAATATGTTTTATTCCAACAGCTACAGGCGATGATCAGGGCTATATAGATAATTTTTATAAAGCATTTAATTCTCTTGGCTGCAATACATCACATATCAACCTCTTCAAAAGAACGTTTGATCTCAGGTCTTTTATCCTAGATCAAGATATTATTTATGTTGGAGGCGGTAATACAAAAAGTATGCTCGCTGTATGGCGAGACTGGGGTTTAGATTTAATACTTAAAGAAGCTTACGATAAAGGCATTATCATGAGTGGAGTTAGTGCCGGAGCAATTTGTTGGTTTGATAAGGGCATAACTGATTCATGGGCTGAGCATCAAGGAACAATAAAATGCATGGGCTTTGTAAATGGTACCTGCTGCCCTCATTATGACGAAGAGCCTGAAAGAATACCTTATGTAGAAAAGATTTTAAAAGACGGAGACTTGAACTCTTGTTTAGCTATAGAGGGATATGCAGCCCTACATTTGGTTGATGATAGTCCTAAATATTCTATAAGTTTTAAGACGGCTACTAATTGTCATAATGTTAGCTATATAGATGGTAGTATTATCCATGAGCCCATCAATGGTACGATTAAAATAAACTTATGAAAACTGCAAATATTTTATCTTTTATACTCGGATTAGTTTTAGCGATTATAGCTATTAGATGGCTTTTATCTCCAGAAGAGTCAGCTAACTCTCTTAATATGGTTTTTCTTGAAGGCGAGGGAAGGAATACTCAAATAAGAGATTTTACGGCTATGTTTCTTGGCACTTCTATCATGTGCTTTCTATCCCTTATCTCTAAACAGTACCAATGGATATTTTCAGCTGGTTTGATATTTTCATTAATGGTTCTAATAAGCATATATGCAAATTTTGCTTTTGAGGCTCCAATAACAACTTCATCTATAGTGGCTGAGATTATTTTCTCAACCATTGCATTTACCTCGGCATTTATTTATAAATTCAAATAGTATTCTTATAGTTTTGATACATACTTATTGATATCAATATCAGGAATTTTTTTATTATTGCCTATTGAAGTTCCTACATATAAATAGCCCAATATCTCCTGATTCTTATTTAGCCCCAGTTCAGTTTGTATATCTATATTGAAGGCAAATTTTCCTGTTCTCCAAATCACGCCATAATTCATTGCATTTAAAGCAAGCATTATATTTTGTGCCGCAGCAGCCGTTGATAGTTTTTGCTCTATTGGCGGAACTTTAGGGTGATCTTTTATTGTATTAACAATAACAATAATCATAGGAGCCCTAAAAGGAGCTTTCTTGTATTTATTTTTAATTTCATCACTTATGCCTGGAAGTGAATGAGAGTAACGTTCAAATATATTCGATAATTTCGACAATCCATTACCTGTAACTTCTATAAAACTACTAGGCCTTAACCAAGCGTGATCAGGCGCCCTAAGAGCTGCCTTGTAAGCAATACTCATTTGCTCAGACGTAGGATGAGGTTCTGATAACTCCCTAGCTGAGTTTCTTAATAATAAGTTGTCTATAGCATCCATATATTTAGCAATTTAATTTATAGGTTAAGATAGGATAAGTTACTTAATTGAATAAAGGAATAAATTATGATTTATCAAGTAGGTTTAATAGCTATTTTGGTTGTGTTCGCATTAATAGTTGCGAAGAGGTTTGGCAAATCTAAGATAGAAGATAAATATATCTACGAGGATGAGATGGACCCAGAGGAACTAGAAAATATTGATAAAGAGCTAGATTAACTTTTAGTTTCTTCTTTTAGAGATCTATAAAACTCTACAAACGCAAATGCAATTATTATTGCAAAAGGTACTCCTGTAATTACGACAGATGTTTGAAGAGCAGTTAACCCACCAGCAAACATAAGCATTGCAGCTACAACACCTAATAGAATTGCCCATGTAACTCTTGATATAAGAGGGGAGTCATCATTGATACCAATTTGTTTTTTTGATGAAAGCATTGATGCAACAAGAGAGCCTGAGTCCGATGAGGTTACAAAGAAAGTCACAATTAATAATAGTGATATAACGGAAAGAGGTTGTGACAAAGGGTAGACGTCAAATAAAGTGAATAATGCAATAGGCATATTATCTAAAACTGTTTGATTGATATCACTTGAGTTATTTATAACTTGATAAATAGCAGCATTACCAAATATTCCCATCCATAAAAATACAATTATTGAAGGTACAAAAAGAACGCCAATAATAAATTCCTTAATAGTTCTCCCATAAGAAATCCTAGCTATAAATAAAGAAACAAATGGCGCCCAAGCAAACCACCATGAGTAGTAAAATAAAGTCCATCCATCTTGCCACGAAGAGTCGCTATAAACCTCTGTCCATGAAGCAGATTCAAATAAGTTATTTATATAAGATCCAAGGTTTTGAATTAAGGCATTTAATATAAAAACTGTTGGCCCAAGTAAGAATACTGCCAATAAAAGCCCTATAGCTATAATCATATTTAATTGAGAAAGTTTTTTAATTCCAGAATCAAGCCCTAATGAGACGCTTATCAAGCCAAGCATTGTTATTAATACAACTATTAATAGTTCGTTTAAAGGTGTTTGGCTAATACCAAATATATGATTTAAACCAGCGCTAATTTGCGTTGCTCCGAGTCCTAGTGATGTCGCAATTCCAAAAACAGTTGTCAATATAGCTATCACATCAATCGAAATAGCTAGAAATTTATTGTTAGTTACTGACTCACCTAAAAGAGAGCTTACTCTAAAAGGCATATTTTTATTATAAGAAGAATAGGCAAAGCAAAGACCTAAGACGGTATAAACAGCCCAGCCATGAAGACCCCAGTGTAAGTTAGTAAGAGTTATTGCTTTATTCGCATTATATGAGATATCTCCATCAATCATGCCTGGATAGGAGTTCAAATGCATTATGGGCTCCGCAACGCCATAAAAGAGAAGACCAATTCCAAGGCCTGCACTAAAAAGCATAGCTATCCAATTAGAATAACTATAGGTAGCAATAGCATCAGGGCCACCTAATCTAATGTGTTTAAATTTTGTAAAAACGAGAGCAATCGATATAAACAAGAATGAATTAGCCAGTAAGATAATTAACCAACCAAGGTATTTTGATAAAAAACTTTGAATACTAGAAAAGAGGTCTGCCGATACAGATGAGTTAAGTGAGACGCCAGCAGTAATCAATAGAATTAAAAAAACTGATATTAAAAACCGCGATTTATTTAAGTTTTTCATAAATTAAAAATATATATATGCCAATTAGTGAAACATATTAAATTTAAATTATCCACAAATGACTAATGCTGAATGAATAATTTAATACACATACCCATGGGTTAGTTAATTTGCAATTATATATTCTACTTGTTAAGCTGTATTTAAGACCGATTTAAAGAAATTGCTGGTCTATAAACATGGCTAAATTTCTCCGGGCATTTAATTGTTACTGGGGCGATTCAAATCTTGTTTTTTCTGCAATTTATACTAATTAACTTATAGGAAGCTATGTTAAATTTGAGCAGAACGAAAGAACAGTTGAGTAAAATTAAAAATCATATCTCTTTAGGAATACTAGGCTCAGTAGCAGCTATTATTCCTCAGGCGGTTGATGGACAAGAGAGACAGATCGAAGAGGTTGTGGTTTCAGCAACTAAGAAAAAAGAAAATGCCAGTGATATACCGGTAACAGTAACGGCTCTTACAGAAGAAACATTAAAAGAAATGAATGTTTCTAACTTTGATGAATACATTGAGTATTTACCAAACGTTACCTCTGGTGGAAGAGGTCCTGGACAATCAACAATCTACATACGTGGAATGGCAGTTGACCCAGTTAATGTGTTTTTATCCGCAGCTCAGGGTTCATCACCCAATGTAGCTTTGTATTTAGATGAACAACCAATTCAAGTACCTGGAAGAAATTTAGACGTTTATGTTGCAGACATGGAAAGAATTGAAGTGCTTGCAGGCCCTCAAGGAACCTTGTTTGGAGCTAGCTCACAAGCAGGAACAGTAAGACTTATTACTAATAAACCAAAATTTGATGTTCAAGAAGGCGGCTTTAATACATCACTTTTTGATACTAAGAATGGTTCACGTAGTTATGCTTTTGATGGTTTTTTAAATGTGCCTATTAGCGAAAGCTGGGCTGTTAGAGGTGTTGTTTACCAGACTAAGTCAGGTGGGTATATAGATAATGTCGAAGGAACATGGAGCGGAAAAGGAAGAGGAAGCTTTAATTCAACTGCAACTTTTCAAGAAGATAAAAATACTGCTTTAGTTGAAGATGATTTCAATGACTCTTCATATAAAGGCTTTAGACTATCTTCAGCTTACACAATTAACGAAGACTGGGACTTATTAGTCACTCATGTTGATCAAGATATAACAGCTGATGGTGTTTTTGATTATGATCCGGCAATTGGTGATTTAAAGGTTAGCAGGTTTATCGAAGATAAGCTTGAGGATTCATTTAACCAAACATCTATAACACTAGAAGGCAGAATGGGCTCTTTAGATGCTATATACACAGGTTCATTGCTTGAAAGAACAGCTGATCAAACGGTCGACTATAGTGGTTATGCTAATGTTGGTGCCTGGTTGCCATACTATGTATGTAATGCTTATGACTATACAGTTTGTGGATCTGCAACAGTTCAAGTTGAGCTATTTGATGAAAATCAAAGAACAACTCACGAATTTAGAGTTTCCAGTAACGAGTTCAGTGATCTACCTTTTTCTTACACTGCTGGAGTCTTTATGGACGAAAGTGAGCTTATGACACAAAATGACTACGGTTATTTAGGAACATTATCTGTTGCTGCTAATAATGGTACTTACGGAGGCTACATAGACAATACTCCAATCCCAGGTGCCTGGGCTGGAAATCCCAATGCAAGACCATCTCAGTATAGATTCTTTAATGATATCTTAAGAACTGAAGAGCAAACATCATTCTTTGGTGAATTAACTTTCCCTGTTAACGATAAATTAGATTTATTAGTTGGTGTAAGGAAGTATGACCTGGATGTAGATTTCAGAGGCCAATCAAAATTTGGTTATAGAGGATCTAATGTTTCTAATGGAAGAAATTATGATGCTGAGCCACATGGAACTGCGCCTTTAAACCTTTCGGATCAAATAACAAAGTTCACAGCTAGCTATAAGCCAGATGCGGACACTTTGTATTACTTTACAAGATCAGAGGGTTACAGACCTGGTGGATTTAATAGAGGTGGCTTATTAGCATCAAAAAATCCTGCATTCCCAACTGTTCCATTAACATATGAAACTGATGACGTTGTTAACACTGAATTTGGTGTAAAAACATTGTTACTAGATGGCGCTATGAGACTTAATGCAAGTTATTACAATATTGAATGGACTGATATTCAGGTTTCAAGATTTGATCCTGCAAACGTTTCGATATTAACTTTTGTTGAAAATGCTGCTGATGCAGATGTTAGCGGTCTTGAGGCTGATATTCTATGGTACCCAACAGATGATATAACTGTTTCAAGTGCAATGTCTTATAACAGCACTGAGGTAACAAGAATTAAAGCTCAGATTGTTGAGATTGCTCCTGTTGGAAGTGCATTACCACTTTCACCTGACTTTCAGTGGAATGTTAGAATAAGAAAAGATTCTGAACTTAACGGACTACCGGCTTATACTCAGCTTGCAATAAAATCAGCATCTGATTCATACAGCTCTCTTGAAAAAGATAAGCGTTATAATCAAAGTGCTTATAGAACAGTAGATCTTGCATATGGTTTTGAAGTAAATAATACTCAGATAGAGTTTTTTGCTAGAAACCTAACTGATGAAAGGGCTCAATTATACTTTAACGATCAGGACGATATTCCTAGAATAACAACAAATCGCCCTAGAAATATTGGAATGAGAGCTTCATATAGGTTCTAATTATAAAGAATTATTAAAAGGCCAGGTTTACTGGCCTTTTTTATTTCTATAACATTAATTTTGATAAATGAATAAATCTGAAACAATACTAAAAAAAACTGAATCTTTGATGGTAGATAAGGATTTTAGGGGTGCTTTAAAATACATTGAATCAAAATCTTTAGAGATATCCAAAAAAGACTATTACTACCTAAAATCAGTACTATACAGGTACTTAAATAAACAAAATGAGGCTCTACTATGCCTGGATAAGTTAATTCAAATCGAACCAACCTACGGTAGGGCATTTCAGGAATTTGGCCATAACTTTATAAATACCGATCCTGGTAAATCTCTTAAATCATACTTAAGAGCTGTTAGGCATAACCCATCATTACAGGCTTCTTGGCTTGGAATACTGTCTGTAGAAAAAGAT
>CAWUWW010000005.1:0-40134 GCA_963926355.1 uncultured SAR86 cluster bacterium
GCTCCCATTAAAGCAGCATAATCGACTGCTTCTAAATTTGCTTCACCATTTTTAGTGCTATCTACAAAAAGACTAACTCGAGATTTTGGTGATATAGCTTTTAGCTCATAGATAATTTCTTTAAGTTTATTATCATGGTCACCGGGCTCCCATCCATGGTCTGAAGTTATCTGATTAGGCAAATCAGGTACTAGTGTTATTTGATCTGGCTGACATTCTTTGACAAGATTAACAAAACCTTTGAAAGGCTCCGCAGGCATAGAAAAAGGATTGCCTTCAATATTAAATTCAACTTTTTTATTCTTGCAGAGCTTTGATAACGAGACGACATCATCACTAGTAGCATGCCTATGATCTGGTCTTGGGTGAAGTGTTAAACCTGAGACACCTAAATCAATTGACCTATTAGCAAAATCTTCAAGTGAAGGATTGCCCTCACCTCTTGCATTTCTTAAAAGCGCTATTTTATTGAGATTAATGCTTAATTTCATTAAATTATTATAAAGCGTAAAGACAAATTATCTATATAGATCATTCTTCTCATCTACAGTAAGGTCTAGCGCATCATTTATATCATAGGATGATTTTGAAAAACCCTTCATGATAATAACTGGCTTTAATTCATCTCCCTGTCCCATTAAAAGACCAGCAGCAGCTGCAAGCTCATCTGCTATTGCTATTTCAGTGCTTTTTAATGTGTTGCCATAAATATCGCTTTCACCTTTTAAATCTATTAAGCTCTGAATATTTGCACTAGCTAGGGCGAAATTGGTTACTCCAGATCTATAGGGCCTAGACATAGAGTCAGTTATGACCACTGAGATATTTATATTTAATGATTTAGATATAAAAGATTGAATAATTTCAGCGCTGCTTGATGGGTCTATCGGTAAAAGTAAGACTAAATTTTTATCCTGAGGAATATTAGACCTATCAATGCCAGCATTGATATGAATAAAACCTAGATTATGCTCGACAATAATGACGTTTTTTTCTGTACTAATTATTGATTTTGATTCATTAAGGATCAATTGAATAAATGCAGGGTTTCTATTGAGCTCCTCACCTAAATCAATAGCACTTTGAGAAGGAATGACATCATCAAGATTTATGTATCTATTTTCAGCTTTTGAAATTATTTTTTGAGCAATAATTAAAATATCCCCATCTTCAAGTAATAAATTATTGACAGATATAGACTTAAGAATTATTTCATTAAGGTTATCACCGGGCACAATTAAAGGGAATTTCTTTAATGCTATTAAATTTAAATGGTCCATTTATATATTGGGTAGCTCTCAGATCCTTACAATAATATATAATCTATAGAAATCCTAATTTAATTAAAAAATGACAACTTTAGATCATAAATTACTAGATATATTAATATGCCCTATTTCGAAGAGTTCTTTGAAATACGACAAAGAAAACAATGAATTAATATCTGAAGAAGCTGCCCTGGCTTACCCAATTAAGGATGGTATTCCAGTAATGCTTCCTGAAGAAGCTAGAAAGTTATAGTATCAAGCATCTCGTTTAATCATTAGGTGTCAGTTACTTTTTTATTAGCGCCCGTAGCTCAGCTGGATAGAGTACTTGGCTACGAACCAAGGGGTCGGGAGTTCGAATCTCTCCGGGCGCGCCATTTTTTACTATTTAATTGCGTCCATTTCTGTTACTTTCTCCATCCATTCCTTTTCTGCCACTTCAAGCTCATCAGAAAGCTCAGATTGATTTCTAACAAGATCTTGCATGTCATCTCTTCTGTCGACATCATAAATATCAGGCTCTGCAAGTCTTAAATTTGTTTCATCTAACTTACCATTTAATCTACTTATCCTTTTTTCTAGGGAGCTAATAGAGGATTTTAAGTTTTTAATTGTTGAAGTTGTGTCAATCTTAGTTGTATCTTTAACTTTTATTTTTTTATTATCAATTTTTACAATATTTGGCTTTAATATATAGTCCTTGTAGTCGTCGAGGTCGCCATCAAAAACATCGACTGTCTTATTATCAACAAGGTAGAAGGTATCAACAGAGCTGCTTAGAAGATGTCTGTCATGTGAAATTAAAAGGATAGCTCCTTTAAATGACTGAAGAGCCATAGTTAAAGCATGACGCATATCCATATCTAAGTGATTGGTAGGTTCGTCCATTAACAAAATATTAGGTTTTTGGTAAGCAATAATCGCAAACGCTAGTCTTGCCTTTTCGCCACCAGAGAATAAATCTATAGGTTCTTTGACCTTATCTCCTTTAAAATTAAACCCGCCTAAATATGTCCTTATTTGTTTTTCAGCTTTTGTTTCATCAAGTTTATAGATATGGGTGAATGCAGAGATAGATAAATCAAGATCATCAACCTGATGCTGAGAGAAATAGCCTACCTTAAAATTATTACCAGCTAGTCGTTCTCCATCAATTAAAGGGATGCTTCCTACTAATGATTTTATTAATGTTGATTTACCAGCACCATTTGGACCAAGTAAGCCTATACGATCACCGGGGCTGATTGACATATTAATATTAGATAGAATAATCTCTTTGTAACCAAGATTTGAGGTGTTTAAAGAGACCAAAGGATTGGATATTTTTTCTGTTTCAGGAATGGTAAAGCTAAACGGAGAATCAATATGAGCAGGTGCAATTAATTCCATTTTTTCAAGAGCCTTTACCCTACTCTGCGCCTGCCTAGCTTTTGTTGCTTTTGCTTTAAATCTATTTATAAAGCTCTGCATATGAGCAACTTCTTTTTGTTGCTTAATAAAATTACCCTCAATTTCTGCCATACGCTCAGCTCTAATAATTTCAAATTGAGAATAGTTTCCTGTATAAAGCTCAATTGACTGTCTATGAAGATGTGCGATAGAAGTTACGCAGTCATCTAAGAACTCTCTATCGTGAGAGATTAATAATAAAGCTCCTGGAAATGACTTAATCCAATCAGAGAGCCATAAAATGGCATCTAAGTCTAGGTGATTGGTGGGCTCGTCTAGCAACATTAAGTCAGATGGCTGCATTAAAGTCTTGGCTAAATTCAATCTTACCCTCCAGCCACCAGAAAAATCTTTTAGTGATTTGGTAAAATCATCATTTTTAAAACCCAAACCACTCATAAGCTTCTCTGCTTTAGATTGGGCTGTATAGCCACCTAAGGATGAATAATTTTCATATAGATCACCCAGGAGTTCAAATTTCTCCTCTTTCTCAGCTCTTGCTATCTCTTCTTGAATCTCTATTAATCTAAAGTCTCCTGATAAGACATAATCAAGAGCTACCTCGTCAGAAGATGGAACTTCCTGAGCTAGATATGAAATTCTAAGAGAGCTAGGAAAATTGATACAACTTTGATCTATTTCAAGTTCGCCTTTAATAATTTTAAACAGGCTTGTTTTACCTGTTCCATTAGCGCCAACAAGACCCACTTTTTGATGGTGATGGATCATAAATGAAACGTCATCAAATAGAGTCTTTCCACCGAGAACTAGTTCTAAATTATTAAAAGAAAGCATTATAAGAGTTTAAAAAAAAGCCAGTGTATCAAATGAAAAATGTAAAGCAATTAATGGTTAGCTAATTAAGCATTTAAACCGGCGCTATAACCTGAAGCCCAGGCCCATTGAAAGTTAAAACCACCAAGATGGCCTGTTACATCAAGAACCTCTCCTATGAAGAACAAACCTGGTTGATTTGCTACCTCCATTGTTTTTGAGCTAATTTGATGGACGTCAACTCCTCCAAGCGTTACTTCTGCTGTCCTGTATCCCTCAGTTGAAGATGGCTTCAATTTCCAATTATTTAAGTCACTTGCAACTGAGCTAATGTCTAATTTAGACCATTCTGCCAAGGGCTTGTCTGACAAGCTATCCCATAATAATGATTCAAGTTCGATAACAAGAGCCTTTGACATATAAGTATTAAGGAATGTCCTTAGTAATAGTTTTGGACTTTCTAGTTTTGCCTCTGTGATAAGTAAATACGCATCATTGGAGGGTAATAAATTTATGGCTATATCATCGCCTTCTTTCCAATAACTAGAAATTTGCAATACTGCTGGACCGCTTAGTCCTCTGTGGGTAAAAAGGATATCTTCTTCAAAGGTTTGGGTATTGCAAGAAATTCGTATTCCATGCGAAACTCCAGAGAGTCTCTCGCAGACACCACTCATATAATCAGTAAATATAAAAGGCACCAATCCTGCTCTCAGAGACGTGACAGATAAATTAAATTGTTTTGCTAAATCATAACCAAAGCCACTACCGCCAAGTGTTGGAATTGATAACGCTCCAGTAGCTACGACTAAAGAAGAGGACTGATATTTTGCAGAAGCCCGATCATCAGCATTATCATGAATTGTTGAAACTGAATAAATGCTTTCCTTTTTATTAAAAAGAATATTTGATGCATTAGTATTTTTTATAATATCTACATTGTATAAATCACATTCATTTAACAATATTTGAACTATGTCTTTAGCAGAATTTACACAAAATAACTGATTACGTTTTTTAGTATCATGCTCAACATCATATGAATCTACTAATTCAATAAAATCTTGAGGGGTATAACTGCTTAGTGCAGATTTGCAGAAGTGCTCATTTTTTGAAATAAAATTATCGGGCTTGACAAAATGATTAGTGAAATTACATTTTCCACCGCCTGACATAAGAATTTTTTTTCCAACTTTATTTGACTTTTCTATGACTAAAACTTTTTTATTTCTTTTAGCTGCAGTAATTGCACAGAAGAGGCCAGCAGCACCTGCACCTAAGACAATAACATCGTATGAGTTAACCGATTGAGACATGGAAATATTTTATAGAAAAATATTAACCTTTTCTATTTTTAGTTCTTGTTCTATGGTTGAATCCAGCCTTAGAATTAAAATTTTTCTTTTTCTTTTTTTCTCCAGAAGGAACAACTTCAATTGGTTCAAAGCCAGCGACCTCATATCGAGGTAAGGTTTGATTTAATAGTTTTTCTATATCTTTAAGTAAACGGAATTCATCAGAGCTGACTAGAGTTATTGCCTTTCCTTCGTCTCCCCCTCTTCCCGTTCTTCCTATTCTATGGATATAATCTTTTGCAACTGTCGGAACATCAAAGTTTATTACTTGAGACATTTTTTTTATATCAATACCACGTGCAGCAACATCAGTAGCTACAAGAATTTTAATTTTATTATTTTTAAAGGCCTCGAGTGCCTTCATTCGATTATTTTGTGTTTTATTACCATGAATAGCTTGGGCTTTAATACCCACCTTATCAAGTTGCTTTTGAAGTCTATCAGCGCCATGCTTAGTTCTAGTAAAAACTAATGCCTGAGACCAGCCTTCTGTTTCTATAAGCTCAATTAATAACTCAGCCTTTCTTGATTTATCAACGGGATGAACATAATGCTCTATATTAGCCCCCGTTTCACCATCTGAGGTTACTGATATCTCGATAGCATGCTTTGACAATTCCTTTGCCAAAGACCTAAAAGAATTAGAGAAAGTAGCAGTGAACATTAAATTCTGTCTTCTTTCAGGAAGAAGTCCTATTATTTTTTTAATGTCATGAATAAAGCCCATATCTAACATCTGATCGGCCTCATCAAGAACTAAGATTTCAATATTTTTAAAATTTACTGATTTCTGATTGTAAAGATCTAATAACCTTCCTGGAGTAGCAACTAAAACGTCAACTCCTTTTCGTAATTTTAATTGTTGATTATGAATTCTAGCTCCGCCGTACACTGCTGTAGATCGAATTCCTAGATATTTACTGTAGGTATTAACATTTTCGTTAACCTGAGCTGCTAATTCTCTTGTTGGAGTTATTATTAAAGCTCTTAGTTGATGACCTTTATAGTCATTCTTAGGATCTGAGAGTTTATTTAATATTGGAAGAACAAAAGCTGCTGTTTTACCTGTACCAGTCTGCGCTGCAGCCATAACATCGCTGTTATTTAAAATTGCAGGGATGACCTCAGCCTGAATTGGGGTTGGTTTATCGTATTTTTGATCTTTTAATGATCTTAAAATTTGGTCTGATAATTTTAGATCATCAAAATTCATTTAATCCTTAGTTGTTCTTTGCCGGAAGAGTACAGACAAGCTCTCTCATGGTCAATGGTTATTTATTTAATCCTTAGCAAGAAGATTTCTAGTTAATTCAAAATCTCTTAAGAAATTAGATTTAATATCATCAATTATTAACTTTTTTGCTGTGGAATAGAATTTTTAATATCCGTAATATTATTACCCTTATCAAAATAAACTAAAACTGGCTTATGCTCAGAGGACTCTGCTTCATTGAACTCTCCATAAGTACAAATAATAACAACATCATTAATTGATACTTTATGAGCTGCCGCTCCGTTTACTGATAAGGTTTTAGACCCTGATTCAGCTAAGATTAAATAAGTAGAAAATCTTTCACCATTTGTAATGTTATAAACATGCACCTTCTCATACTCTTGCATGCCCGCAGCATCTAAAAAGTCCTGATCAACGGCGCAAGAGCCTTCGTAATGTAGCTCAACTTGAGTTACATTAATTCTGTGAAGTTTAGATGTTAGAAGTGTCTTTAGCATGATGACGCGAATTATAAGTAATTAAAAAAAGATTTCAAACCTAAGTACTAAATAACTAAAATATTATCTATTAGTCTTATATTCTTAATTTTAGCCGCAATAGCAATTAACAGAGGTCTTTCAGAATAATTGGATGATTCTTTTAAAGTATCTGCATTACAGCACTTTAGATAATCAACCTCAAACCCTGATGCAGATAATTCATCTATCTTATTATTTATAAGTTTGTCAGTAATAATATGAATGCCTGCAAGATCTTGAAGGGTCTTAAATAACAAAGATGCAATTAATTTTTCGTCATTAGACAAATGGGTATTTCTTGAGGATAACGCCAGTCCATTTAAATCTCTTAATGTGGGAGCTCCAATAACCGTTATTGGAAGTTTACCCTCATATACAAAATCCTTGATCAAAGCTAATTGCTGATAATCTTTCATTCCAAAAATAGCTCTAGTTGGTTTAACCAATTCAAATAGTCTATTTACAATCGTCAATACGCCATCAAAATGGCCTGGTCTATTTCTTCCACAAAGTTCAATACTTTTTTTTGGAGCTTTAATTTGATTAATATCTTCAAGAATAGATTGATCAGGAATAAATAAACAATCACAGCCATTTTTAGCTAATAAAGAAATGTCTAGATCAAGAGTTTTAGGATAAGTAATGAAGTCGGATGAGTCATTAAACTGAAGTGGGTTAACGTAAATAGAAACAATCGTGGGATCTTTATATTCTTGTGCTTTTAATAGCAAGGATAGGTGTCCTTTATGAAGATTTCCCATTGTTGGGATGAAGGAAAGATTTCTAAATTGATTTCTATAATCAATTAGATCATTTTCAGATTTTATTATTTCCAATTTTTAAAAGAATGTATGGTCAACTGAGGGAAAGGTTCCCTCCTTTACTGCCTTAACGTAGTTAGCTATTGCATCCTGAATTGAATTAGATTCGTCTAAAAAATTTTTGACAAATTTAGGAGGCTTTTCCAAACAAGATATTCCCAATAAATCATGAACAACCATAACCTGACCGTCAGTTGATGGGCCGGCTCCTATTCCTATGACTGGAATTTTTAATTCAGAAGTAATTTCAGAAGCTAATGCGTCAGGAACGCACTCAAGAAGAAGCATTGCAGCACCTGCTTTTTCCAATGCCTTGGCTTCGTTAATTATTAAATCATGTTTAGTAGTATCTCTGCCCTGAACAAAGTTTCCACCTATTCTATTGATAGATTGAGGTGTTAACCCCATATGCGCACAAATAGGTATTCCTCTATCAGCAAGCATGGAAGCCATATTAGATATCCACTCTCCTCCTTCTATTTTTATAGAATTAGCACCTGCCTGCATTAATCTAGTGGCATTTTCAAAACCAAGATCATCGGTTGCATAGCTCATAAAGGGCATGTCAGCCATTATATGAGAAGTGGTATTTCCTCTAACGACACATTCAAGATGATATATAAGCTGATCCATGGTTACGGGCAAAGTACTGTCATGTCCCTGAATAACCATTCCCAGGCTATCTCCCACCAGAATAACATCAACACCCGCTTCGCATATTTTAGTTGTGATGGTTGAGTCGTAAGACGTTAGACAGGTGAACTTTTCACCATCTTTTTTCATTTTCCTTAAGGTAGATAGAGTTACTGATTTTTTATCTAAATGTAGTGACATTTTACGAATTAAATTCCTTGGCAATAAGAGCTATTATCTCACGAGCTATGCGTATTTTTTTATCCTTCTTTAATAAAATACTAGTATTTTTAGTTATTACGTTAACCTCATTCTCATCAACATCAAAGCCAATTGTCCTATCAGAGACATCATTAGAAATAATCATATTTAAATCTTTAGAAAGTAATTTAGCTCTTGCATTAGAATCTACATTGTTAGTTTCAGCAGCGAAGCCAACAATGTATGTATCAGGAAAGTGTTCTGATACATAACTTAAAATATCTTTATTTTTCTCAAGATTAATATGCAAATCATCCACTCCTTCTTTTTTAATTTTAGTTGATGAATACTCCAGAGGTTTGTAATCAGAAACAGCAGCGCATGATATAAAAATATCTGAATCTTTGATGTGGTTAGAGACACTATTGAGCATTTCGTCGGCCGTATTAACTTTAATTAAGTTATGAGACCTATCTGCCTCCAAGTTAACAGGGCCACTAATTAAGTTAACTTGAGCACCTGCTTCATAGCAAGCATCGGCTATTGCATAGCCCATCTTTCCTGAACTGTTATTGGATATAAATCTAACAGGGTCTATCTGCTCTCTTGTCGGCCCAGCCGTTACTGTTACCGTCTTTCCAGATAGAGGTCCATTTTTGATAGAAGAGGCTATTAAATCTAATATAAGATCTGGCTCGACCATTCTTCCTGGACCGATATCACCACATGCCTGCTCACCGTCGGCGGGGCCAATAAAATTAATACCCCTAGATGAAAGCACCTTACAGTTATCTTGGGTCGATAAATCAGACCACATACTCATATTCATAGCTGGAGCAATGAATACAGGGGCTTTAGAGGCAAGAATAACAGCCCCCATGATATCATCAGCCCGTCCATGTGTTATTTTTGATAAAGACTCTGCAGTACAAGGAGCTATTAAAATAATATCAGCCCACTTAGCTAGCTCAATATGACCCATTGCAGCTTCTGCATTTTCATCTAAAAGAGAGTCATGAATTTGATTTCCAGAAACTGCCTGAAGTGTTAAGGGAGTAATAAACTCTTTAGCTGATTCAGTCATTATAGCCCTGACATCAGCACCTTCTTTTTTAAATAAGCGAATTATTTCAGCAGATTTATATGCGGCAATACCACCTGTAACACAGAGAAGAATATTTTTTTTTGAAAAATTTTTCATTTCAAATGGTAGTTAAGTGTTGAGATGATAGCTTTTTTATTATTTAAATCAAATATTATGATTGAGTTTTTTATGCCAAATATTGTATTAGAAAATCATACTAATACCTCTATCTAATACCCAGTAGAAACCCGCGCCCCCAAGCAGATAAGAGATAGCTAAAGAATAATTAAACTTAAATGAGCTTATTTTCATTACATAGATACAAAGTGAGAATATTAAAATCACCCCTATTTGAGCTAGCTCTATTCCAATATTAAAAAATAGTAATGAATAAAAAAGGTTACCATCACTGAAGCCTATATCAGTCAGTGCAGATGCAAATCCAAACCCATGAAGTAACCCGAAGCCAAAAGCAATGAGCCAGGGAGTAGATTTATAAAGCTTATTCTGACTAATTTCTATAGCTAGATAGATAATAGTGATAGCAATTAATATTTCAATTGTTGATTGAGGTATGTAGATTAGCCCTGTAACAGAAAGGGCTAATGTGATGGTATGAGCTATAGTAAATGCAGTGACTGTTTTAATAACATTTAGAAATCCACTCACAAGAAGAAGAAGTCCAAGTAAAAATAAAATATGATCTAGGCCTGAATATAAGTGTACTAACCCTAACTGGAAGTACCCTCTTCCCAATAAACTTGTTTTATTTGGTACTAGTAACTTAGAATTTCTTAAGTTGACAAGCCCTTCAAACACCTGACCATTGATGTAATTAATAGTTACTAGGGAATCAGTTAAAACACTTAAGTCTAATATCTCAATAAAGTTTCCCTTAATCGAAGACTCACAATTTAATGTAATATTTTCAACTACATACTTGCTTTGATAAAAAAGAGGATCATTTTTTCTTATACAAGAGCTTGGAAATAAAACCCTTCCTCTTTGGCCAATATTTTTCTTGGGATACATCCACTGGGCAGAATATTCATGCGAAATATCATCAATCTCATTGATAAGAAGATGAGCTGGATTAAATTCATGAGCCGACAAAGAGGAAGGTAATAAAATACTAATTAATATAACGAAAGAAGCTAACCTACTCATCAAACTTTAAGTTTGGATTTATGATTACCTTATATTCAGATTTTATTTTATTTATATAGTTACTAACTGCCTCTTCCTTTTCATATGCAACTAAATCAACCTCAACTTTACCTAAAACTTGAGCAATTGGGGGGTAATAACCAGCCCTGGCATCCATAATAAAAATAATATGATCTCCAAAGGATGATTTAAAAGGCCCAAGCCATTTATTTAAAATAACCTCATTGAAATTTAAACTAAATTGTCTTCCAAAATTTCCTGATATCTCATCTAAGCTACTTTCACTAAAACTCTTACCTAAAAAAAATGGATCAGATTTTATATCTTGATCATTATTTAGTATCTTTTTGTAGGCTGCTTGAGACCTTTCTCCAGAATTGCTTTCTGCTGAAAAGAAATAATGCTTAAAGGTGAATGTTGGCTGAATATAATACTTATCCTTATTGGCATTATAAAAACCAATAAGATCATTGTTTGATGGCTTATCAACTAATGACTCCTGTTTTAAAAAAGATATTTTTTGAGCCAGTCTTCGTTTAATTATTCTATCTTCCTTATCCAATCCCAAAAGAAGAGCCTCTCTATATAATATTTCCTCTTCAATTAAGTTGGTAATTATTCTACTAATCTCGTCATCAGTTGGACTTCGTCCAACTTGTGATTTCCATGCGCTTATAAGGCTAGTGATTTCCTGATCAGAAATAAAAATGTCCTTTGAATTTTGATCAGAATTAAACCCTATATCAATGATATAGATAAATAAACCAATTAGAAAAAATATAAATATTTTAAATTTCAATTTAAAGCTACTTTAAATATTTATTATACTAGCTATCACCCAACGAGATAGTTCCACCTAGAGGCATAACTGTAATATCACTTATGGCTGGTATGTACCATATAGGGGATGACCATGCTCTTTCTTGAAGTGTTTCATGTAAATCCTCTCTTGGCTTATGTCCTGCTTTAATAGCATCCCATGTAGACCATCTACATGTTGGATTCTCAAGAACTCTTACGTAATAAAAGGATTTTATAGATGGGTCAAACTCTGGATCATTCCATATAGTTTTTAGTTCAGACGAGCCAACGCCTTGTGATATTGAGCAATCAGTTATGCTAACTTTTGCTCCGTTATCAGGACATCTGTTAGTAAGAGGATCAACTGAAAGGCCATCTGAGCAAGCTGCATCATAAACTTTTTCATGAGGTGTTCCGCTATTACTATCTATCCAACCTTTAATAATCTGAACTCTCTGCAAAGGTGCTCCGTTTTTATCTTTTTGAGCCCATACAAGAAAATCTGGGGCTTGGTTATTGTCATTCAATAGATCAGCTCCCATTGTCACTCCCTTCTCATAAGCTTGGCTTATAAGGGCATCTGAAGACAAATCAATAGAGGCTAGGTCATAACCAGCAAAAAATCTAACCGCAATCCTTGTGCCTGTAGTTGCAAATGTTTCTTTTCTCTTGAAAGCTGCAAAAATTGAATCTCTTGTATTTTCTTCAGCCCATGCCACAGCAAGCCCAGAGGCTCCCCATTGTGTAAACCCAGTATTTGCATACTCACCCTCATCAAACTTAACTGTACTAACAGGTTGATTGAAAGCTTTCATGTAGTTGTCCATTCTCTCCTTATTACCTTCAGACAAGGGAGCACTGCCTCTATTTTCACTGGACCCATCAAGAAGACCAACTTTTGACCAATAATTTGATTCATCATAAGAACCTGCTCCGGTGTGCGTATCACTAGAGCCAATTAAACCAAATTTATATGGATTTCCTTGATTACTAAATTCAAGAGTTAGCCCATTAAGGTATGCTTCTCTGACATAACCACCTGAAGGCCTGCTGTAAGTTGGCGGTCTACTGCCTACTCTTTTATCCATAATTTCAAAATCTGCCCACTCGTCGTCTGGTGATAAAAGTGGATGAGTTTCGGAGGTTCCTTTAACTTGTGTAATTTCAACAACAGGTTCATTTCTCATTCTTTTTTCTGCATAGGCTTTATTAATAGCGCCTCCTTTAAAGGTTTCCATCTCAAACATCTGACCGTTTGAGCCGTTGCTATTATGAGGCATGGAAATTGTATCAATCCCTTTATCTCTTAAGCCATCTTGCCAAGTCCATAAATCCTCAGGATTTAATGAATCAATTCTAGTCCATGGTCTTATTGGAGCTATAGATGAATTAAAAATGACATTTCTATGAAGATTTCCGCCCTCTGTGTCAGTTGATGTTGTAAATTCATAACCGATGAAGGTTGTAAAAGTTCCAGGATCATTGTGCTCATTAGCTGATCGTGCAACATCAGCCCATGCAGATTTATGAACAGTGTAATCAAAAGATTTTAAAGCAAGTTGAGTATTCCTTGTAAACCAAGCCTTCAGAACACTAGGGTGCCACCAAGGCTGAGGATTGAGAATAGCCTGACCTAGAACTGAACTGAATATAGCAGATCTCTCACCAGCAGAATCAACAGTTAGGTTTTCTGGTCTGTTTAGGTTATGAAATGGTTTAGCAAAATCATTTTTTGATATATCCGTTGTGGTATCTGCGTAAGCTTGAATCATTCCCATATAAAAACCATGATCAGTAACTGAATAAAAATCTAAAGGCTCTTGGAGCTTCATTTCATAACCTAGAGGATGTTGAATTCCCTTTCCTTTTGCATAATTGTAAGCATCATCAGGTGATGCTGTTACACCAAATACATAAGCATCAAATGAATATTTAGTATGAACATGAACATCGCCAAAATATGCATTTCTATCTTTATTAGGAGCGGCTATGATTTTTGTAGATATTGGCTTATCAACAGAAAAATCTACTAACTGAAGAGCTGAGTCTGATTGAGTTTTTTTAAACAAACTCAGAACTGGTCTCTTGTCATAAACATCAAAATATATTAAAGCTAGAGTCAGTAAATACACTACTGGAATTATTAATAAGATACGTTTTAAAAGCTTGTTATATTTCATTGATTTCCCTAATTTACAATAAATTTAATCTTATCATATGCTTTGTTTAAATTTAAAATTTATATCTGTATTAATAGATTGCAGAAATGAAGATGTTACAACTTGGTATAAATAATATTTAAGTGGCTTAACTTATGTCTAAAAGCACTAGGTTTAAATAAGGTTTTTAAGTGCTATGGATTCAATTTATCTATAATTTGCTTAAAAGAAATATATTTAAAGTTCTGTCTCTCTGGAGTTCCTGTTAAATCATTCCAACCATCCTGAACTACTAGCAAACCATTTGGTAAATTGGCATTAAAGTTAAAATTAATAGAGTCAACCCCATCTGTGTCTGAGACACCATCAATTAAATCTGTTTTTTCAATCTCAAAAGAGCCAAGGTAGTCATAAGGCAACTGCCTATTATAGATATTAATAGTATTGTCGCCCTGCGAAGAAAGAACTATGTAACCTTCAATGTCAGAAGTTTTATATATTGAAATCCCCTCAGGATCACCAACGATGTAACCGTCTCTGGTATCAATAACTGTTGGGTTTAAGAAATCCAGATTATTATCTATTTTGTAGGCCCTTAAAATACCTCTGTCTTGCTCTTCTGAGATAAGTAATGTCCTGTTCTGATCATCATAAACACAACCCTCTGATTGAACTGCATTTCCATTATCAAAAGTTGCTACCAAAGAAAGTCCTAAAGCTGTATATCTCCACATTTGAACTTGAGATCCCTCATCTTCAGTTATAAAAGCTATAAGGCCATGATAAGGGTCTAATCCTCCGCATACCCCGTATACGATCATATTAGTTCTTGCACTAACACTGGGTGTTAAAGGAAGCTTGAATACACCTTTGTCAATTTTATCATTTGTTTCTTTATCTGAAAAAAACCAGACATCCAAGGTATTTGAAGTTCTATTGGAGGCAAATAGAAATGAATAAGAACCAATATCCTCATTGTCATCGTTGGTTACGTCCATAGACCTAACGTCAATATTGTTTATTAGTCCTATTTTACTGTAATCAATCTCGTTAGATTTTAAGTCATAGGTATATATCCCACTTCTCTTATCGGTACCAAATATTAAAGTATTTAAAGGGTTGATTGTATTAAGCCATATTGCAGGATCATCAGCAGCATCTCCCTTGGTGATAATCTGGGGTGTTTCAGACATAGCCTGAATTTTATATATAACTTTTGATTTAACTTCAGCATAAATCGAGGTAGAAAAGATAGTTATAAGAATGGCAAATCTAATGGAGTTATATTTCATATTTGAATTGTAGGTTTGGATAAGATTTTGTAAAGTAAAAAGTAGTAAGTTGAGCTTACATTTTTTTAATTCGTTTATAATGGTGCTATAAAAATCTAGCGCCTGTAGCTCAGTTGGATAGAGTACTTGGCTTCGAACCAAGGGGTCGGGAGTTCGAATCTTCCCGGGCGCACCAATTAATAAATAAAAAAAACCCCTCAAAAAGAGGGGTTTCATAATTCTACTAACCTCTACAGATCAACTGTAAATGATATTCCAGCTGTTCTTGGAGGACCATTAAAGAAAGCTATTGACCCAATGGAAGCTTGGTTAAATGCAGATACTGAATGCTCTTCGTCTGTTAAGTTTTCAATATACAAAGCAACCTTAACTTTATCAGTAACCATCATATTAATATTTAGGTTATATAAAGTGTATTCAGGAATAGTTACATGACCATTACCGCCATTAGCAAGAAGTCCTGAATAGGTAGGAATAGCAGCAATGTCACCTGCGGTTCCAGCACCATTTGTAGTATCAGAAGTCATAATATCTTCGCCTGCAGTATATGATCTAAACACTGTTGAAGTTGGCAATCCAGCAATTGATCCATCATGCTTTACAGTGAAGCCATAAGTGTCTCCAGCTCCAGCAACGTTATATTCAAGAACACCTTCATCATCTCCTTCAACATGACCTAAGAATGCACTTAAGGTAATAGAATCAGATAAGTTATAACTTAAATCCATTTCATAACCTGACATCTCAACAACTGGCTGAATAACTGTATTAATAGTCGGAACACCGGAAGAAGTTGTTGCACCAACTGCTATTGATTTATTCAAGAAATCTTGATTAAAATATGCAGCATTAACATTTAACTTCCCATCTAAAAACGAAGACTTAGTTCCTATTTCAAAAACTTCAGTAAGTTCTTCAGGCAATGCAACAACACCTGAAGCGGTGAGTGAGTCATTAGAGTTACCAGGCATATAACCTTCACTAAAACTCATATATACCATATTGCCATTATCAAAACTGTAATCAAGAATAGCTCTCATTGAATCATTTTTATAAGTTCTTTTAACCCTACAATATCCATCTCCACCCACCATAGGATTTGAGAAAGTTCCATATACAGGATCACACTTTGAAGCTTGGTATTTAGCGCTTCCTGTTGCCAAGTCAATTGCCCAAGCATCCATACCAGGCTGCATATAAGCCGCATATCCTGCTAATGGAAGTAGTAATGGGCTTATTCCTCCAAGTCCAACTGCTAAATATGTACCGTTAGCACTCATTCCCCCAGCAGGAACTTTTGCATTAATATCAATGCCTTTTGTGTCCTCTGAAGATCTATAACCCAATGTTAGATTCAGTTGATCAGAAATTGCATAGGTAGCCTCAGCAAACATAGCTTCTGAAACATTAGTTGTTGCATAAGTCTCATCAACATTACCAAGTTGAGTTACAGCTAATGCAGCAATATCTGCAATATTAATCGGAAGTCCACTAACTGCTCCGTAACCAGCAGGAATAAGAGTAGAAGAGGCTTTAAATCCAGCTCCATAGATAGTTTTCATATTTGAATAACCATCCACATCAGACTCAAAATACCCTACTGTATATTGCAGTCTGTCATCCATAGCTGATGAGCTAAATCTAACTTCAGAAGTTTCTCCATCTGTAGAGGAAGTTCTAGGGCCAACTTGGACCATATTATCAAAACCAGATTTAAGAAAACCAAACATCCAAGGAGTCTCTTGATCTTTATGTTCTGCTTTGGCATGTATTACTGTTAATTGTCCAAAACCTAAATCAGAAGTTATTTTTAACGATGACTTATCTAAATCTAAATATCCATTTTCCATAGAACCATCATGATAAGACTCGTAATGACCAGTCTCTTTACAGGCATCATAAGATCTTTGCTTTGAACCAGCAGAAAAGCCACCCAAAGCAGCACTTCCTGCAAGAGTAGTTCCTGAAGTGTAAACATCACAGTTTGGGTAAACAGGAGTTCCATCTGTATTAAACGTAGAATGACTTAGTAAGATATTTGTATTATCTGTAACGTCTATAGATAACATAGCTCGTAATGATTCATTATCAATCATGCCCCCATCCATTCCTATAGAGTCTAGATTATCAATATAACCATCTTGAGATTTATTAATACTTACAATCCTTAAGGCTGTATTCGATGTGATTGGCAAATTAACCATAGCAGCAACATCATTTAAGTTTCTTTGGCCTATTGTTGTTCTAACAGTGGCTTGAAACTCTTCCATAACCGGCGTGTTGTTATTAACTAATATAGCTCCAGACGTTGTGTTCTTACCAAATAAAGTTCCTTGAGGACCTTTTAGTACTTGAAGGTCTTTTACGTCAAATAAATCAAATAATGATCCTTGAGGTCTAATCATATATACGTCATCTACATAAATAGATATTTTTTGATCCCATTGAACCGAACCTCTTGAGGTTCCTAGCCCCCTAATACCTACAGCAACACCATTTTGGTTGGTATTTGCTTTAACCATTAGTACATTTGAAACCACTTCATTAATAGCTTCCATGTTCTCAATACCTTGATCATCAAGATCAGTACCAGAGAAAGCACTTATTGCAATAGGAACATCTGAAACAGATTCCGCTCTTCTTCGAGCAGTAGTTACAAGATCTTCGACCGTGTCTGCTGATTCATTAGATGAATCTTGTGCATTTACAGTTACAGCTGAAAGTAGTAATAATGAAAAAATAAAACGGTTTAGTTTAAATAATATATTCAATGTAATTCCCCCTTAATAGAATTTTACTGAATAATCTTATTTGACTTAATGCGTAATTAGTTTTTTAAAATATACTTTTTTTATATATAAAAAATAGACAGTTATATATTAATTTATATATAAAATTTACATATAATTTTTGAAAGATCTTTGATGATATAAAAAATCTAAAGCATTATTTGTTTTTAGCCGACCTCTTCAAGATCACCACCATTAGAAATCCATTCTGCAAAACCGCCAATATTAAATACATTATCAAATCCAGCATCTTCTAATGATTTAGCTGCAAGAGCTGACCTAAAACCAGCAGCACAATAAACTAAAATAGTAGTATCTGAATCTATATTAATTGGGTTTTGTAATGAGTTAGGTTTCAACTTAAATTCTATGACACCTCTTGGGATATTTACAGCATTTTTAATAAGGCCTGAAAAGTTAACCTCTGACTCCTCCCTAACATCAATAATGACATGCTTGGAGTTATGAATTATTTCTACAGTCTCTTCATATGAAAGCTTTTTAATTTGGTCGTTTGCTTCAATTAAAAGTGATTCTAAAGTTTTGTTAGCCATTTATGGTCTCTCTGGTAATTTGTGAGGTAGGTTTTTTATTTGATGTCGCAAGAAATATACCTATTAAAACAATACCACAACCAATTAAAATATTGAAAGTAATAAGTTCATCTAAGAATATTCTTCCCCATAGAATTCCAAATATAGGAAGAAAATAAGCAACTATAGATGTCCTCACTGCACCAATTTTCTCAATCAATCTTACATAGCCGATAAATGCAAAACCCGTAGAAATAGCACCAAGCCATAAAACTGAGAACAAAGCCTCAGATGAAGGCATTGAAGTTGGCAGATTAAATATCGTAACTGGGAGCATTAATACAGAACTGAAAACAAGTGACCAGCCTATCAAAACCAATTTATTAGTTTTATGTGAGTGTTTTTGTATAAATACTCCAGAGAATGAATAACAAGCAGAGCCTAATAGACAGTAGATACTAGAAATCAATGTTGTGGATGATGACTCTGGATTAACGAGAATAAAAACACCTGCAAAACCAATTATAAGACCAATAACTTGTTTTGGAGACACGCTTTCATTCAACCAAAAGAAAGCAATAATCATAGTATTGAAAGCTGTAGTTGCATTTAATATTGCAAGCATATTTGAATTAGATTCCAAACTTGCAAGCGAGAACAATGTAAAAGGAATAGCGCAATTTGTAATGGATAATATAGCAACATATTTCCATATTGGTTTTAAAAGTTTTAAATATTTAGGTTGCAATAATATTGGTAAAAAAATGAGTGAAGCAATAATTAATCTTGAATTAACTAAAGCTATAGGACCAAATTCAGGTGTTCCTATTTTTGTAAATATAAAGGCACTGCCCCAGATAGCTCCTAGAAATGTTAGTAAGGCCCAATATCTTAATTCCATAAAATCTCGCTCATAAAAAAAACCCCCAAAATAAATTTGGGGGTTAGTAAAAAACCTAGATCTTATTTAGAAAATAGAATCTAGTCAGAAACCTAAAGCTTGCCAATTGTCAAAAGGCAGACCCTCTGTCTCTTCTTATTAAATAAATATTAATATGATCACCTCCTAGAACAGGGTAAAAATAAATTTGTATAAGGATCCCCTTATAAAACCCTTAAACAAGACACCTACTAAAATTATATACAGACTAACTATTAAATAAAGTTATTTATTAAAAAATAGTTTAATTAAAATCTAAACTCTAATTGAGCCTTCGGCTCCATAAGATTCAAAGTATTGTCAAAATAAGATTCAGAACTATTTAAGTAAATAGATAATTCATTCATATTATTATTAAAGTATTGAAAAGCAAGCATCTTTTTTACTGATGTTTTATCTATTGCTTCATCGAGTTTTTTAATAATAGGGTCAACATTATTTGTATTGGAAGTATTCATTATTTAATTATACTGTATATATGTACAGTATGTAAACTACTAATTAGTAATAATAAATTTAGAAGACTTAAGGAACCTAAAAACAATCATTAAATAAAAGAGCATTATTATTGAACCAATAGTATCTCCAATAAAATACGTTAATACTCTTAGGGCATCGACATTGAGACCAGGGTTAAGAATTTCTATTAAACTGTTAGTCATTACGGCATTAAAACCTGCTGATATAAGTACTACTAAAACTATAAATCTATAATTAGTAAAATTAAAACGCTTATACAGAGAGAAATTAGTATTAGTCCTAGACCACTTTATCAACCCAACAGCAAAAACAACTGCAAGAAGGCTTGATGAAGAAGTCAGATACCATAAATACATTTGAGCTGGCTCACCCATGTCGACTAATTGAATATTTTTTAAATAATAAGCAGTTCCTTCTGCAAGAAATAAAGCTGGAAGGGCTCTATAGCCAAAAAAAACATAACAAAGAACCCTAACTCCATGAGGAAGGTAAATTAAACTGCCGATAATAGAATTTTCAGCAACCGAGAAAGTGAAAGTCAACCAAACAAGAAGAACAAACATTGCGAACACATAGGTTGTAACACTAACTGCTAAAAAATGTTTCATTAATAATTTAGTTTATATAGGATTAATTAATAATTTATATGTTAATGAGGGCAAGATTAAACTCTCTTTTATCTTTATCTGACTGAGATAAAACCACGAGCCCATGATTTTCAAACTTTTTAATCGCTTTATATACCGTCGATCTTGAGAGTTTCGATGAGTTAATAATATCTGTAATATTACATGAATTATTATTATTTAAATTTACCGCTATAGAATAGTAAACTTGCTTCTCTGTATGGTTATAACTAATTAAATTATAATCATTCTCAAGATTCTCAAGCATTTCTAGTACTGAAGTTATTTCGCTTATAAAAGATTTTGACATAATATTCACTGATTATTTGTGTTAGTAATATAACTAATAATAAAACTAAAATATATATATATCAAATATATTAAAATCTGCAACTGCTAATTTATTTAGCGTTGTTGGCGGAGAGGATAGGATTCGAACCTACGGTGGGTTACCCCACAACAACTTTCCAAGCTGTCACCTTAAACCACTCAGACACCTCTCCTTTGTAGGTTAAGCATTTTACACGAATCTTAATTTTTGTGTGCCAATTTATAAAGGGCTAGAGAAAACTATTGGTTAAACTCTCTAAAATTACTAAAAGTTAATTTTTTGTGACTTGATCTTATGGGGTTTATATCTATACCGCCTCGTCTTAGAAATCTTCCGCAAACCTCAAGCTTTTTAATATTGTACTTATGAGCGATATCCTTATAAATATTCTCAATACACTGCTCATGGAAGTCGCCCTTATCTTTATAGGAAATTAAATAACTTCGAAGCCAGCTAATATTAATAGTCGCTTCAGCTTTTATGTATATGTTTGCAAAATCTGGCTGACTTGTAACAGGACAAATAGATCGAAACCCAGTAAATTTAATCACATCAGACGCTTTTGTATTAATTTTTTTTGTTACATTTATATTGAGAGAAGCCGGTTCGGGATTAAATTTTTTAAGAAACTTTACCTCGATAACAGATTTAGTTAATTTACTTATATCTTTATTAATTTTATTGAGGACGTCTACCTCAGACTGGAATGATTTCTTATAAAAAGCATTTAAATACAACTTAAGTGACTTTGATTCAACTGTGAACTTAGATGAAGATAGTATTGTAATTTGAAGAACTTTGAGAACTGGGATTTTGTTTAGGTCTAAATAATTAAATTCATACGCATTCCAAAAATCAACACCGTAAGAATTGTTAGAGGCTTTTCTTTGTATGGGATCAAGTGCTTTATAACCAGAAACTTTTGTATCTATAGTCTTGCCAAGAAACTTTCTTGTCATTGTCTAATGCCAGTTCCTTTATTTAAAAGATATAAACAAGAACCCGTTAACACGCCAATAAAGGCAAGTATCATGCCCAGTGCAAAAGGTATTGAGACATCGCTGACCCCTAGCATGCCTGCCCTGAAAGTATTTACAACATAAAGCATTGGATTGGCCATAGATACAGCCCTCCAAAAATCTGGAAGAATATTAATAGAGTAAAAAACCCCGCCCAGATAAATTAGTGGGGTTAATACAAAGGTTGGAATAACCGATATATCATCAAAACTATCTGCAAATACCGCATTAATAAAGCCCATCAATGAAAATAAAATAGATGTTAAAAAAAGAACCATCAACGTTAATAAAGGGTTAACTACAGTAAATTCAGGGTAAAACAATAAACTAACGCCAAAGACAATAAAACCAATAAGACAGCCACGACAAACTCCGCCCATAATGAATCCAAGAAGAATCGTCCAATTAGGCATAGGTGAAATTAATAGCTCCTCAATCGACCTCTGAAACTTAACAGAATAAAAAGATGAAACAACATTAGCGTAGGAATTGGTAATTACTGACATCATTATTAAGCCCGGGATCATAAATTGAATATAATCAAAACCATCCATGGTTCCAATTCTTGGCCCAATAAGAGATCCAAAAATTACAAAATATAGAGACATAGTTACCGCTGGTGGAACTAATGTTTGTATCCATATTCTTAGAAAACGTCTTATCTCCTTAACTGTAAGGGTCCATAAAGCTACTGATATATTTCGATTATTGCTCATACTATTTTTTAACCATTTCGATAAATAATTCTTCTAATCTATTTGATTCATTTCTCATAGACTTAACTTTAATATTCAATGAGGTAAGTTCTGCAAATAATGCATTAATAGACCTTTCCTTATTAACTGCAACTACTAAAGTTAAAGGATCTTCTAACTTAAGTGGGAAGCCTTCTATTTCAGGAACTTTATCCAATGGAGACTCTAAATCGAAAACAAACCCCTGAACATTCAACCTGCCAAGAAGTTTTCTCATAGACGTATTTTCAACAATCAAGCCACCATCAATTATCCCAATATTTCTACATAGCTGCTCAGCTTCTTCAAGGTAGTGGGTGGTAAGAATTATAGTTGTTCCATTTTCATTAATCTCTTTTAAGAAAGTCCACATCTCCCTTCTCAGCTCTATATCAACACCAGCTGTTGGTTCATCTAAAATTAAAAGTTTTGGTTCATGGATTAATGCTTTAGCAATCATCACCCTCCTTTTATAGCCTCCAGAAAGTGTTCTTGCTTGATCGTTTCTTTTATCCCATAAGCTCAGTCTTTTTAGCATCCTCTCCACTTTAGGCAGTGCTATAGATTTAGGAATTCCGTAAAACCCGGCTTGAGTTACAACTATATCGATAACTTTTTCAAAGCCCGAAAAATTAATCTCTTGTGAGACAACGCCCAGCATTGTTTTAGCCAAGGCCATATCCTCATCAACATCAACCCCAAATATTTTTACCTTGCCGGCAGTTTTAGTAACCAATGATCCGATAATGCCAATCGTAGATGACTTTCCAGCTCCGTTAGGTCCTAATAATGCATAGAAGTCTCCCTCTTCTACAGAAAAAGAAATTCCTTTTAGTGCTTGAGTTCCACCAGGATAAGTTTTTTTGAGATCTGAGATCTCTAGAGCGTATGACATAGTATTTTACTTTATTTTATTTTTTTCAAAACCGACAACAAATACACTTAAAAGAATACCTAACAACAAGCCAACCCAAGCACTAAAGAAAGTAATAAATACTGCTATTAAAAGTGCTGATGCCATTTCAGAATTCTTTTTTGGAATTGCCATGGCAACATATGCACATGCAAAACCAGTAAGAATAAGAGTTAGTGTTAATGCCATTTGCATTAAAGGCTTCATTAAAGTTATAAACGGAAGAGTTACATATAAGAAAGGCAGTCCCATCAAGTAATAAGAACTTAGACCATCAAATATAGATGGCATTTCTTTATGTCCTTTTTTCCAACGTTCAACAACGACAACATGAACTCCTGTCCATAAGGCTCCCTGAGTTGGGAAAAAGGGATTAACAAGCAATCCTAAGAAGTTTCTAACAGCCACAGAAAGATGGGATCTATCTAAATTGATATCTAATATTTCATCAGGTCTATTAGCTTGACCATCTTTAAGAACCTCAATACCTGTAATAAGATCACCAAAAAGCAAGGTGTAAGCAATAATTACAAGCGGAATTGCCTCAACAAACATTCCAAGAGTTGGCAGCCCGATTGATAGAGGAGAGGTTCTACTAAACAAAGAGGCCACATCTGGAATCCTAAAACCCCATTCAATGTCAAAACTAACTTCATTAAATATAAAGGCAAGGAAACCAGCTAAAACAAAACCGGGTAATAGACCAAGAGAGCCAACCCTTTTAAAGAAATTATTTTTTTTAGCCAAAACCTTAAATGGGTCTGAAAATGTAGTTATAACGCAAAGACCTATAGCAACTGTCATTGATATTGGCTGAAGCATTAGCTTATCCATATCTGTAACAAAAACTTGATAGAAAGCAGCTAAAGCTGCGCCTAATATAATTCCAGCTTTTAGGCCATTAGGAATTATTTCTACTAATTTCTTACCCCAGCCTGTAATGCCGAGGATAAAAAGCAATAAGGTAAATTCCATACATAAGGCAGCCATAAACTGGAAAGTTTCAACTTGATATACGCCATTAAATTGTCCTTTTGCTGCAAATGCAGCTATAACGATAGGTATTGCAGGAGTTACCCACCCAGGGGCCATTGGCTCACCAAAGAAAATTGGTCCTGATGCTATTAAAGTACCAGCAATAAAACTTAGGGCTACGCCCTCTTCAAAAGTTAGACCCAATCCCATGCCTATTGGGACTGCAGCAAATGCTGTTGCGCCGGAAATAACAAGACCTTGAAGAAATTCTCCTGCTCTAAATTTAGAGTGGATAAAAGGAATTCTTAATGTAAAAGGGCCCCATTTCAATCCATTGCTAGTTGTTGATTTAGTATTCATTTTGATAGCTCTGACATTCCCTCTTCTAATCCTTTGAGGGTTAGAGGATACATCCTATTTTCAAATAAGTCTCTAAGTATACAAACGGATGAGGTGTAATCCCAGTGATCATCAGGAACTGGGTTTAGCCATGCTAGATTATCAAAATGATCTGATAGTCTTTTAATCCACACGTGACCAGGCTCATCGTTCCAGTGCTCTATGCTTCCACCTGGATTAGTAATTTCATAAGGAGCCATTGTGGCATCACCAATAACGATAACCTTATACTCTGAAGAGTATTTATTGATTATATCTTGAACTAAGATTCTTTCCTGGGTTCTTCTAAGATTATCCTTCCAAACAGATTCATAAATACAATTATGAAAGTAAAAATACTCTAAATGCTTAAACTCAGTTTTGATAGCAGAAAATAACTCCTCGCAAAGCTTAATATATGGATCCATAGAGCCGCCTACATCAAAGAGAACAAGAACTTTTACTGTATTGGATCGCTCAGGAACCATATGAATATCTAAAAATCCTGCATTTTTAGCTGTGGCTTTAATGGTATTGTCCATATCAAGCTCTAATTCATTGCCCTGTCTAGCAAATTTTCTAAGCCTTCTTAAAGCCATCTTGATATCTCTTATGCCTATGATAATAGAATCATCTAGATTGCTAAACTGTCGCTGCTCCCAAACCTTAACAGCAGTTTTTTGCCCACCAGGGCCACCTACTCTTATTCCTTCAGGATTTTGACCTCCATGACCAAAAGGCGATGTGCCATTTGTGCCAACCCACTTATTGCCGCCTTCATGTCTTTTAGTCTGCTCTTCTAATCTTTTCTTGAATTCATCTAGAAGTTTTTCCAAACCGCCTAATGACTTAATCTTTTTAAGCTCCTCTGGGTCTAACTCTTTTTCAAATGCCTTTCTTAGCCAATCTTCAGGAATTAATGCTTGAAATACATCCTCTAGTTTTTCAATACCTTTAAAATAGATATCAAAAGCTTTATCAAATTTATCGTAATGCTTTTCATCTTTTACAAGAATTGTTCTTGATAAATAATAGAAATCATCAACATTTGCATAAACCATATTCTTTTCAAGAGCGCCTAGTAAATCTAATAGCTCCCTAAGAGTACAAGGGACTCCAGCAGATCTAACGGTTTGAAATAAATTTATTAGCATTTATTTATTTGCTGATTCCCTTCTAGACATAAATGCCAATCTTTCAAGAAGTTGAACATCTTGCTCATTCTTTAACAAAGCGCCATAAAGAGGAGGAATTGCTTTTGAAGAATCGCTATTCTTTAGAATTTCATCAGGCAAATCATCAGATAATAATAGCTTCAACCAATCAATCAATTCAGAAGTTGATGGTTTTTTCTTAAGGCCAGGAATTTTTCTTAAATCAAAAAATATTTCTAAAGCTTCTTTTACTAGAGTTTTTTTAATTTTTGGGTAATGGACTTCAACTATCTTATTCATAGTAACTCTGTCAGGGAATTGGATATAGTGAAAGAAGCATCTTCTTAAAAAAGCATCTGGCAGTTCCTTCTCATTATTAGAAGTTAAGATGATTAAAGGCCTGTGCTTTGCTTTAATTGTTTCACCTGTCTCGTAACAAAAGAACTCCATTCTATCAATTTCCTGTAAGAGGTCGTTTGGAAACTCTATATCTGCCTTATCAATTTCATCAATTAATAAAACAACTTGTTTGTCAGACGTGAAAGCATCCCAAAGCTTGCCTTTTTTAATGTAATTTGCAATATCCTTAACCCTCTCCTCTCCAAGCTGAGAATCTCTTAGCCTGGTAACAGCATCGTATTCATACAGCCCTTGAGATGCCTTTGTTGTAGATTTGATATGCCATTCTATTAATTCCATATTAAGAGACTTCGCAACCTCAATAGCAAGCAATGTTTTCCCTGTACCTGGCTCTCCTTTGATTAAAAGAGGTCTCTCTAAGGCCATAGCAGCATTAACTGCCATGCTTAGATCTTCAGTAGATATATAATTTTTAGTTCCTTTAAATTTCATACGACATCCTTATTAGTAAAATTAATTGGCTAGTTTTTCTTCAGATTTTAGTATTTTAGTTAGTTGTCGACTCGAAGCAACTAAATTGGCATTTAAATCCCAAATATTACAATCTTGCTCAAAATACCCTTTTTGAATATCTGCTGCTTTGAAATCAGCAAAAAGAGTTTCGGTAGTTGGCATTTGTCTTATATGGGTGGTAAGCGTAATAGTAGGAATCCATCCTAGGGGACCATACTTATTAGAAACAACAGGGGGCAAGATATCAGAATAGAAAGATAGACAAAACTGATCAGGGATACCTCCGTCTAGCTTAAGAAAAGCTGAGCATCTTGCCGCTGCTAAATCAGCATTCCCCTCTCTATTCCACCAAGCATGATCAGGATGAACATTGCATTCAAGTTGTTTAATAAAAGACGGTGTAAAACCTTTAGATATTTTATCAAAGTTCATTTCAACGTAACTATCTTTATCTAAAGAATGAAAAATCTCTGGTAGAGGTGTAGCAAGTCCATCAAAACCCTTCATATGTTTAAAATCAGAACAGGTTCCTGTAAAAATAGCGCAAATTTTATTATTCTGAATTAGCTTAACAATACCTGAAGAACTACCTCGGGATATTTTTAAAATTTCAACATCAAGCAATATCTCTTTCTCTTCTATTCTACCTAAGTATTGAACTGATGAGCTAATAGCACAGCTATGGGGCAAAGATGATACTAGTGCTTTGTGCATAATAGCCATCAGGTAGCCACCATGAGGAGTATTTCCTACAAAGTAATTTGAATCAGGTAATAGTGAAAATTTTAATTTACCAGAGACATCCAATCTGAGAGCCTCTTGAAATTGATTATATTGATTCATGATTTTTTAATTTTAGTTCATAATTGATATTATTTAAAATTTATCAAACTCCCATGCATGAACTATTTGATATAGCTTGTAATTTTACCAGTGATCAATTCAATAAAGATCTAGATGAGACAATAGAAAGAGCTATCAATAACAACGTCTCAAAGTTTTTAATTGTTTCCGCATCACTAGGTGATCATAAGAAAATACAAGAAATATATAAAAAATATACATCTAATTGTATTTTTACACTAGGAACTCACCCTCATCATGCGAGCGAAATAAATGATGATGAGATTAAAAAAATGAGGGCGCTTATACAAGAACTAAACCCCAGTGCGATTGGTGAAACTGGATTAGATTTTTTTAGAAATATTTCAACATATGAAGAACAATTATTTGCATTTGATGAGCAAATAAAACTAGCAATAGAATTCAACAAGCCCTTATACCTTCATCAAAGAGACGCGCATGAGGATTTTGTAAAAATAATTAAAAAATACAAAAATGATATTAACAAGGGTGTTGTCCATTGTTTTACAGGAACTAAAAAAGCATTGGATGATTATTTAGAACTAGGCTTTCATATTGGATTAACTGGCTGGGTGTGTGATGAAAGAAGAAATGTTGAACTAAGAAAAACAATAAAAGACATACCGCGTGAAAGATTGTTGATTGAGACAGATTCACCATATCTAATACCTAGAAATCTAGAAAATAAGCCCAAAACAAATAGAAATGAACCTCAATACCTTCCGCATATTGCAAATGAAATTGCTGGATTAATGGGTATTACAAAAAATAATTTAATCGATATTACTTATAAGAATAGTATGGATTTTTTTAAATAAATACATCTTTATTTAGATTGAACTCTTCGCAAACTTCAACCATATCAACGCCTATCTCAGAAGCATTATGCTTAATATTTAAAGGTGTATTAGAAAACCTTGGCGATGGAGCTGGTTGATTAAAGCCATCGATATCTACGAATGCATCTCGACTTACATTATGATGATGATTTTTAGATTCTTCTAAATCAAGAACTGGTGTTACGCATGCATCAGATCCTGAAAATATATTTGACCACTCATCTCGTGTTTTTAAAACAACCTTTAAAGAGATAATCCTCTTAAACTCTGGCCAAAGCTTCTTGTTCATTTGATCGTTAAATCTCGGATCTGTGATATCAAGTTTTTCTAATAGAATTTTATAGAACTGAGGCTCTATAGATCCTACGGCTATAAACTTACCATCACTGCATTGGTAAGTATCATAAAAATGAGCCGCTCCATCTAGTAGATTTGATTCTCTTTTATCCTCCCATAAGCCCATATCATTTAATGAATAAAAAAAGCTCATTAACGCCAGACTGCCGTCAACCATTGATGAGTCAACAACTTGACCCTTACCAGTTTTAAGAGAGCTAATAAGAGCAGAGAGCATCCCTACTGCAAGATGCATTCCTCCCCCACCATAATCTCCAATTAAATTTAAAGGAGGTACTGGGTTAGAGTCTTTCCTGCCAATTGAATTTAAAGCACCTGTTAAACTAATATAATTGATGTCATGTCCTGCCTGAGAAGACATATCACCATCTTGACCCCATCCTGTCATTCGACCATAAACAAGAGATTGGTTTATAGAAAAGCATGTCTCAGGGCCAAGACCCAATCTCTCCATGACCCCAGGCCTGAATCCTTCAAAGATTCCATCAACTTGAGATATCAGTTTAAGAATTTCTGTAATAGTTTCTGGTTTTTTTAAGTCTGCGACAATTGATCTCTTAGATCTATTATGAATATCAAATTTATTATTTTGACCTTTTTGTTCGGGTCTGCTAATTCTAATAACATCAGCTCCAAGGTCTGCTAATAACATCCCACAAAAAGGGCCTGGTCCAATACCAGAAAACTCAATTATTTTAATACCTTTTAATGGACCCATTAGGTAATACTATTGGAAAACTTTAAATTTAACCAATAAATTAGGCAATAAAGTTAGTGATACTTTAAAAGCTACAAGCATGGCAATTGCAGTGAATATTCCAAAGAGCTTGGTAGGAAAGAAGTTAGAAAAAGCTAAAATAGAAAACCCAGCGGCAATGGTTGCTGCTGTATAAAAAATAGCACGACCGGTTGTCGTGTGTGCATTTGTTAAAGCTAAATCAATAGATTTAGTAGCTTTAATTTCTTTTTTATATCTATAAATATAATGGATTGTATTATCAACTGCCATCCCAACACTTATAGCTGCAACCGTAATGGTCATAATATCTAAAGGTATGCCGAATAATCCAAGCAGCCCCAGTACTGAAAAAGCTACAAAAATATTAGGCACTAAGCCTATAAGAACAATCTTAAATGATTTAAAGATAAGCAGAAGCATTAATGCGATAACTGAAAATACGATTAATAACGAACCAATTTGAGATTTAAATAATGACTGAAGCATATTATTATAAAGGACTGCTAAGCCAGTAATTTCATAATCACCCTTTTTGAGATTAAATTTGTTTTGAAGGTCGTAATCTATCTTCTCGAGAAGGTCTTTCCTGTTTAGATTCTTGGAAGACTCGTTAACTCTTGCTGAAATTCTAACAACTGAATCATCTGCATTGATATAGGCATATAGTAAAGTTTCTCTAATATCTTCAGGGAGAACTGATCTCAGTAAAGCTAACTCAAGATCATTAAGGTCCTTCCCATCGTTAATATCTCTAGCAAGCTTGATGCCACTTGCAACACTCAAGACCTTTCCAATTTCAGGTAATGATTCAAGATAGTCATGAATATCTTCTAATTGACTTAATGAATGAGCATTCCACCAATAGCCAGAGGCATTGCTGTCATCATCTTCAAATAAATCATCGTCGAATATATCATCCTCAATAAAGTCAGTAACTTCGATTGACTTAGGCTCATTGATAATAATATCCAAAGGAGCTGTACCGCCAAGGTTTAAATCTATTTCAAGCATTCCTTTGTGTATTTCAGTGTCCTTAGCAAAGTAGTCAATAAACCTATTTTCAACTTCAAGTTTCGAGGCGCCATATAATAAAACTGCAAAAATAATTACAAAAGATATATTAATAAAAGATGAGTAATTTTTAGAGAAACTTAGCAAGCTTGAAGTTATCCTATGAAGGGAAAGATAGTCTTTTGTTTTAATAAATCCAATCAATGCAATTGCGCTTGGTAAAAAAGAAAAAGTAAAGAGAAAGGCTATAGATATACCAAAAGCCATCATTTTACCAAATTCAATGACAGGTTTTAAATCCCCTAGAAGTAGTGATAAGAAGGCTACAGCAGTTGTGGTTGCTGCAAAGAAACAGGGTAAAAACATTTGATTAAATGATTCTTTTAATGCATCCGTATAATCATCAGGTTTATTTTTTAGCTCATTTATTTTTACCAACACATGCACAGACAATGAAATGGTTAGAATTAGCAAAAGCGCAATAAAGTTTGATGAAACAACGCTGATCTTCCAATCCATATAACCAAGGAAGCCGGCTGTAACGAATGTAGTTAAAAAGGCATTAGAAATTGGAAGTAAAACAAACCATATATTTCCAAAAAATATATAAAGCATCAATGCAAAAATAAGAGCCACGGTAGTTCCAAAAAGAACAAGATCAGATTTTATATAGTCCATCATATCGGATGTAATCATCGTTGACCCACCCAAGTACAATGTAGCGCCATCTCTGTATTTATCTAAAACACTTCTAATATTACTTATCATTAAAGAATTAAGAGCAGCCTCTTTATCATTTAGCTCCCCAATTCTTTTATTAACTAAAACGAGGCGATCACTTAATATAATTTTATTATTTGATATTTCTGGTTCACTTGAATTAAGAGAATCCTGGATATCATATCTCTCGCTCATCAATAAATTGTATTCATCATTAGCTTTTAGGGATACCTGCATAGCTGTGATTGAGCCATCCTTACTTATAATCAGGTCTTTATAAATTGGGTTATTGATAATCTCTTCTTTGGCTAGTGCAAGATCAATACCTTCCGAGGTTAGGTCCTTTAAATTATCAGAAACTTCTGTAAGCCCTACTTTAGGCTGAAAGAAAATTGGAGCATCCATAAGAGACAAAACCGAATCTACTCCATCAATTAATATTAAATCTTTTTCTAAACTTAAGATCGTATCAAGTGATTCCTTGGAAAATAGCTCACCATTTGGTTCGTATGTAACGTATAGAAAATTAGAGTCACCAAATTCTTCCTCGGTCTCTCTATAAATTTTAAGTGAATTATCTCCCTCTAAAACAAGAGCATCAGATGATGCATCAAGTTTAAAATTAGAAATACCAAGCGACGCTATCACTGCAATAGTTAAGACACTAAGCAAAACCAACAGTGGGTAATTGATAACATTTTCACAATATTTTTTTATGTAGTTTTTCATTATTTTTTATTAGCGCAATCTGGGGATGATGGCGGAGTGGGGTTTAACTTAAATTCTTCGATATCGTAAGCATTAATTGACAATGCATGAATATTTTTCATAACTGCACTTAAAGATGAATATATATGCTTATGTCTCTGAATTAAGGTCATATTTTTAAAAAAATTACTTACTACTAGTAGTTTAAAGTGCGACTCAGAATCCTTTGGAACGTTATGCATAAAACTTTCATTTACAATATCAATATGGACGGGGTTGTATGATTTTTTAATTGCTTTCTTAATAGCAGATTCAATAGATTCTTTTGTCATATTCGACTAATTATAAATGATTAGTGCTTGGTAGAGTTGGAGTTTATTGTTTCTATAATTTTAATTATAGCCTCCCATCTCGCCCACTCGCCCTCGTTTAGAGCTGATGCATATTCTGCAGCCCTTAGCATTGCGATGGTGACTGCCTCATCTCCATATTGCGATATTAGTGCTATTGCTGTTTGCTGAAGATCCGTATTCATCTAAGGAATTAAGAGGATGATAGAAGTTTAGTATTTTTTCTTTCAATGGATCCCCAATCAATTAACTCAAACATGCCATCGTTTGTTTCAACCAATGCGGTTATGGACTCAACCCAATCACCACAATTGTGATATTCAATTCCATTAATTAAACTAATCTCTGCCTTGTGTATATGTCCACAAATAATACCGTCAAAACCTCTTCTTTTGCATTCATCTGAAATACTATCTTCATAATCAGACATTTTATTAACTGTTTTTTTTGTAGCGTCCTTTAAGTACTTCGCTAGTGACCAGTACCCATAACCAAGTCTTGATCTAAAGAAATTTAAAACTTTATTCAAAGACAAAAGTAAGGTGTAAATTTTATCCCCCAAGATTGATAGCTTCTTCCCAAACCTAGTTACGATATCAAATTGATCGCCATGAATGATCAAGAATTCTTTTCCCAGATGCGTTGTGTATGTATGTTCTTCCTTTAACTCTATATTTCCTAACTCCAGGGGTTGATATATCCTTAAAAAATCATCATGATTTCCAGTTATATAGGTAACTTTAGTGCCTTTTTTTGCCATTGATAGGATGTTTCTTAAAACATTGCTATGCTCTTGAGGCCAATAAAGCTTTGACTTTAAGCGCCAGCAATCAATAATATCTCCAACGAGAAATAAATTTTCACAAGAGTGAGATTTTAAAAAGTTATATAGGTATTTAGACTGACATCCTTTGGAGCCAAGATGGACATCAGATATAAAGATAGATTTGTAGTCAGACATGGCAACATTATGTGTTACCTAAATATAGAGTCAACATTAAAGATATAATAATTTATGAATATTTTATGGATTAAAGATGGAAAAATTGGCCATGAAAAACAGGTTAAAATTCTTTTAGATGAACTAAAAAAATCTTTAGAAATTACAATATCAGAATTTATCATTCAGCCCTTTAGCGTTAAAAATTTCATCTTAAGCTTTTTTAATAGGCGTCTTGAAAACAAGGATAATTTTGATATGGTCATTGGGGCTGGGCATTCTACTTATATGAAAGTACTAAGTTTTAAAAAAGACTCTCAATCAAAACCTCTTTTAGTTTCAGTGCTAGTTCCATCGATTTCAAAAAATAAATTTGATCTAATATGCGCACCCTCTCATGACTCTTACAAAATTAAAAATACAAGCAACGTAATTTTTTATGAGGGCTCTTTAGCCAAGGTATCTCATGTTGACCCCAACATTGATATAGGAATGGTTGCTATAGGAGGTATAAATAAACATTATGTATTCGATGAGGCTCATATATCAAAGCAAATTGAATACATGCTATCAATACATCCGTCTAAGACCTGGTATATATTTAACTCTAGAAGAACCAGTCAACTGATGAACGATAAGTTACAGAAGATAGCTGATAAAAATAAAAAAACAGTCATTGTTTCTTATGATAACAAAGAGTTAAATTTTTCATTTGATGACACCCTATCATCAGCTTCCGTAAAATTAATATCACAAGATAGCGTTAATATGGTTTATGAAGCTCTCTCTTCAAAAGGCGAAACATATATCTTTGATATGGATTCTAAAAATAAAAATAATAAAGTAGTTAAGCAAGTAAATAAATTGGTAAAAAATAAACAGATAGGATTTATCGAGTACTCTGATTTAACTCCCGGGTTAAAGAAGATGAATCTTCAGACTCAAAATAAGTTCAATGAAGTTCATGCAGAAGTCGAAAAAGTAGCCTATAAAGTATTACAAAAATTACAACAATGAAAATAGCCCACCTAGTATTAAGTAATGTATTTGCAGGCATTGAGCAGCATGTAGATGAGCTTTCAATTTATCAGGAAAATACCTCTGATGTTTTTGTATTATGCAATCATTCCATAGCATCCCAATTTAATACTAAAAACGTTGTAAGCCTAAGTAACTTTAATAGGCGCTCTCCAATTGGCCTGCTAAGACTTGCAATTAAACTTAAAAAAATTGATGCTGATATTATTCATACTCACGGAAGTAAAACTACCAAGGCAGTGAACTTTATAAAGAAATTCATAAAGATCAATCATGTTTGCACAATCCATGGTATTAAAAAAAATACTAAAGTTTATGAAAAGGCAGATATTGCAATTGCGGTAAGCAATAAAGCAAAAGAATCATTAAATACTGATTCTATTGTAATTAAAAATTGGTGGTCTCCCTCTCTTCCAAAAATGATAGAAAATAATAAACAGTACGTTTTAGCTATTGGGAGACTTGAAAAGGTCAAAGGGTTTGACTTGCTTATAAAATGCTGGAAAGGCGTAGATAAATCACTCGTCATAGTAGGCAGTGGTAATGATCGAGATACATTAGATGCCTTAATCAAGGCAAATGGATTGGAAAGTAAAATTTCAATAATTGATGAGGTCTCCTCAACTAAGCTATTGGATTATTATAAAAATGCATCGCTATTAATCATACCCTCTCGTAATGAAGGTGGCCCTAGGGTAGCTTTAGAGGCTCTTCACTTAAAAATTCCAGTAATATCAACAATGGTGGGTCATATGGGTGATATTTTGCCTCATGAGCTCTTAGCTAAGCCGGATGACCAAGAGTCACTTGCTGCATTGATAACATTGTATGTAGATGATAAAACTATGAATCAAGATTCTATATTCAGATATGTAGATGAAGAATACTCATTAAGCAGTCAAGGGGATAAGACTTTAAAAGTTTATAAAGATTTACTCATGTCTTAAAGACGTTGCAGGATCTAATCTGGCCGCTCTCCTTGCCGGCCAAATTCCAAAAAATAGACCAACTAAAACAGAAAAAGTAATTGAACCAATGATAGCGCTAAAAGGCATGGCAAATGGCCAATCAAAAATTGAGGCTAAAAGAAAGAGAAAGCTTGTGCCTAAGAATACCCCAATCAAACCACCTATAAGGCAAAGCAGCATGGCCTCAACAATAAACTGAAGCATGATTGCTCGCTGTGTAGCTCCAAGGGCTTTTCTTAAACCAATTTCTCTAGTTCTTTCAGTTACCGAAACAAGCATTATATTCATAACACCAATTCCACCAACAACTAAACTTATTCCAGCTATACCTGCTATAAGAGCTGTAAAAATTCCTGTTGCTTGGTTTCGTAATTCTGAAAATTGACTATAGTCATTAATTCTAAAATCATTATCTTGTCCAGGGCCTATATTATGTTTCTGTCTAAGAATTTGCTCTATAGTCATCATTACATAATCAATATTAGCTTCATTTGAAATTCCAACATTAATACCATCAAGTCGATCGGTCCCAAAGACTCTTTGTGCAGCTGTTAGTATTGGTATATAGAACTCCTCATCAGGATTCTGCCATCCTGTTGAGCCCTCTTCTTTTAAAATACCCACAACCTCATAAGTGACACCGCCAAGGATGACATTTTTATTAAGGATGTTTTTTACAGTCGTTTTAAGTTCCTTGGGAACCTTGGAGCCAATAACAATTACTTTTCTTCTTCCAAGATTGTCATTCTCGTTAAATAACCTTCCATGTTCTAAGTCGTAACCTCTAACTTCAAAGTGAATTGGAAGATACCCTCCAACCCTGCCCCTCATATTCGAATTATTAAATTTAACCTGTCTATAACCTGACATAGTTGGTGATATTTTCCAGTTATGCTCTAGGTTTCTAGTTAAAGCTTCGGCATCTTTTATTACCAAAGGATTGACGCCTATAGCAACAGCCCCGCTCCTTCTTTGACTCGGCTGAACGCTAAGAGTTCTACCTCCCAGATCATCAATGTCTTCTTCTAAAGCCTTATTTGCACTCGACCCTAATCCAATTACAGCTATAACAGCAGCAGTCCCAATAATAATTGCCAAAGATGTCAAAAAAGATCTAACAGCATTAGATCTAATTGATGAGATTGCAGAATATATAGACTCCCAAATCAACATTAGTTTATCTTATGCTCCAAAACTAAAGGATGCACTAACGCGTTCCTTGAATCGTTTTTGGTAATTAACTAAACTCATACTAGGCAAAATATACAACACATCTCCAGGGTTTAATCCATCAATAATTTCAACATTTGCAAGATCGGATAGTCCAATCTCAACCCATGTCAAGCTAGGACCATTACCAGAATCTTTAATAACAATAAATTTATTAAAGCTCTCGCCCTTAACTTTATTAATTAAAAAAGCATCAACCTTTTCCTTGCTCATATCTAGAAGAGCTGCGGCTGAATATATATCCTTTCTTGTTCTAAGAGACATTGTCGGTGCGCTCAAAGAAACACTCTTATTAAGAATTTGAATTACAACGTCTGTATTCATCCCAAGGAGAAGAAGGTTATCGCCATTATCAATATCAATTAAAACTGGGAATGTGGTTACATTTTGTTCAACTTTGGCTTTCGGCTCAATTTTTGAAACAGTGCCAAAAAACTCTTTATTACGATATGCGGATACCTTGATAGAAACCGATTGCCCTATTTCAACTTTGCCAACATCAATTTCATCGACCAAGGCCCTAACCCTAACTTTTGAAAGATCTGCCATAGTCATTAATATCGTTCCCCCGCCTACTGCTGATGTAGGAGATGAAATAACCTGTCCAACCTCTACCGGTCTAGAAATTACAGTGCCATCTATTGGGGACCTAACAATGGTGTCATCTAGAGCTATTTTAGCGTTCTCAAATGTAACATCTGTTCTTACTAGTGATGATTTTGCCTGTGCGAAATTTTCTTGAATATCCTCAAAATCTTTATCGGAGATACTACCTTTAGCATGAAGCTCCTTACCTCGCTCAGACTGAGATTCAGAATTTTTAAGCCTAACCTTTGAGGCCTCTAGATCTGATTTAGCTTGATCTAAGATATTTTTTGGCGTTCTTTGATCAATTTGACCAAGCATAGAACCTTTTTTTACATAATCTCCGACCTCTGCTCCTAAAAACAGTACCTCTCCAGATGCCTTTGATTTTATTTCAACTGATGAGATTGCTTCAATAACCCCTGAAGCCTCTATGTTTACCTCTAGCTTGTCAGGACTAACTTCTTTCTTTTTATAAAATTGGGTTTCACTAGAAGACTTTGATTCAGAACCACAAGAGACAAGGCTCGTTGTAATAACAATCATGCCAAGTATTTTATATAAATTTTTTGTATTATTTTTCATAGTTATATTTTTTTATCCGTTTCTATTAATCCATCTCTAATTGTTATGACTCTTTTTGACTGCTTAGCAATATCTTCTTCGTGGGTAATTAGTATTATTGTTTGGCCTTGCTCATTTAGTTCTTTAAATAAATTCATTACATCCTTACCTGTTTTAGAATCTAAATTACCCGTTGGCTCATCTGCAAATAATATACTTGGTTTGTTTACCAAAGCTCTAGCTATTGCAACTCTCTGCTGTTGACCGCCGGATAGCTCAGACGGGCCATGGTTAATTCTATCAGATAGTCCAACTTGATCTAATACAAATTTAGCTCTAATAGTTGCTTCAGGCATGCTTGTACCTGCATATTTCATAGGAAGCAATACATTGTCTAGCGCTGAATTTTTAGCTAGCAAATGAAATGACTGAAATACAAACCCAATTTCTTTATTCCTGATTCGAGCTAATGAATCCTCATCTAATTCGTTAACTAATTGATTGTTAAGGTAATATTCCCCACTTGTGGGTGTATCCAAACATCCAATGATGTTCATAAGAGTTGTTTTACCAGATCCAGATGGACCCATTATGGATATAAACTCTCCGGCTTCAACGTTTAAGTCTATACCCTTTAATGCATGAACCGTTTCTGATCCCACGGCAAAGGAGCGTTTAAGTTGAGTAGTCTTAATAGTCATTGGAAGAAATTATATACGAGTAGGGTTGTAAGTGTATTTAAGTTAATTATATAGACCCTATTGATATAAAAAAGTTCATTATTTAGCAGATGCGGCTCTTAGGCTTTCTGTGGAATCCATATAACTTAGCCATGGGGTAACGTCTTTCTCTTTACCTAGAGTTGAGGCTTTGGAAAGTTCAACCCTTGCACTATCAAAATCATCAAGCTCTATAAAGCAAATTCCAATAAGCAGCTCTAAAGATCCAGGTTTTGATTTCCAACCCTTATCTCTAGCTATTTTTAAATACTTAATTGCATCACTATATTCAGAATTCTGTAGATAAATTTGCCCGATTCTATAGTCGTATTTAGGATCATCTGATAATTTGGTAACATCTATTAAAGCCCTTACAGCATTTTTAAAATCTTTAGCAACAATATATGCGTTGCTAAGGAGCTCATTATTCTTAATATTGTTTTCTAAGACATTTAACTTCAGGCCTTTCTCAACAACTTTCGAGGAATCTATAGGCAGTCTTTTATATAAATAAAAATTAGCTAAATTGATATATTCTGAGGATTTGGTTAAAAGATTTTGCTGTAATTTGAATTCTAATGAGGCAAGGGATTCTTCTTCAAAATTAATGACATTGTATATAGCAGCCATTTGTTCAATATAAGCTTTATTTTTTGGTTTAACCCTAACTAGATCCTGGGCAACCTCCAAAGCAAGCATGTATTGTTTCTTTTCTGTATGAATAGCAAACTTAAGTTGAGCCCAGTTTTCCATAAATATGGAAGAACTTTCTAATGCCAAAGTTATATATTTTAAAGCATTATCCCACTCTGAATCCTGCGCGTAAATAGTTGCGAGAGTTGCATAGCCCTCTGGCCTTAAATCAAAATTATTATCCGTTCCAATTTGAACCCACTCAACGAATGATTTCTTAGCCTCGTCTCTTTCACCATTAACATACAAAACCTGTCCCAATACAAACTTAAGCATAAAAATATCATAATCAGGCATTCTTTTCTTTGTATCTGCTTTCTTCAAATAAACCAAGGCTTCTTCATTTCTATCCTGGCTAATAAGGAAATATGCATAGGTTCTAAGAATTACAAAATGATCATAGGACCTGTCAGAGTATGAGTCTTCTGCATATCTTTTATATGTTTTTTCAGCATCTACAACATTTCCCTTGTCGATATTTAACTGAACTCTTTCTAGCATGTTATAGACCCACTGCTGAATAGCCTCCTGGGAACTTATCGTGGTGCTGAAAAGAAAGATAAATACAATAAATAAATTTTTAATCATAAGTTAAATTCTATAGTGGTTGAACCAACTTGCTGAACGGCTACTCCGCCTACAACACGTGGTTTAAATTTCCATCTTAAAACTGCTTGGATAGCTGCTCGATCAAAGACTCTAGGAGGTCTAGATTCAGTAATAACTGCATCTATAACCTTTCCACCCTCATCAACGGTTAGTTGAATAGTAACAAAGCCTGTTTTACCGGAGATTAAAGCTTCTCTTGGGTAGCGAGGAGCTATTCTTACTAGGGGTATTAATGCGCTATTAGATGCAACAGAGTTGGAGCCACTAAGCATGGCACCCTTTAAATCTACTGGTGTTTTGATATCAGGAAATTTTATATCAAGATTTGCTGTAGTCGGTTGAACAATATCTGGTGTTTCTAACTTTGGTGGTGGTGGTTTTTTTGGTGGTGGCGGCTTATCAGGTAAAGCTCTCTGCCTCTCATTAAGAAAATCATTTTTTCTCAGTCTCACAAAATCAACCACACTGGAGTCTTTAGCTGAGTTAAAACCAACACCACTTGGTAAAATTATTATGTAGATAATTAAAAAAATAAAAAAAGTACTAAATACTCCTCCAAAAATGGAGATAGTTTTTTTATTTTTTAGATCAATCTTGCGAAGCAGCGATTGAAACATTTTGAACTCCTGCAAGTCTTACTTGATCCATAGTCTCTACTAAAAAACCTGTTTTTGAAGCCTTGTCTGCTTGAATAATAAC
>CAWUWW010000006.1:0-129634 GCA_963926355.1 uncultured SAR86 cluster bacterium
TCATCAGATGAATCCATTGACAAGTCTTTTGTTGAGCTAAATAAGCATTGGGATAAATTTGATGGCTTTGTTCACTCTATTGGTTATGCTCCAGCTGATCAGCTTGAAGGCAACTTTGTTGATGTGACAACTAGAGAGGGTTTTAAAATTGCTCATGATATTAGTTCCTACAGCTTTACAGCATTAGCAAAAGCAGCAAAGCCATTTTTAAATGATGGCTCTGCCCTGCTTACCCTTACTTACTTAGGGTCTATGCAAACAATGCCTAACTACAATGTGATGGGCTTAGCAAAAGCAAGCTTAGAAGCTAATACTAGATTTCTTGCAGCATCAATGGGCTCTGATAATGTTAGGGTTAATGCTATATCAGCAGGACCAATTAAAACACTAGCTGCCTCAGGTGTTAAGAATTTTAGAAAGATGCTTTCTCAACACTCCGCAAGAGCTCCGCTAGGTAGAACTGTTACTACTGAAGAAGTTGGTAATGTTGCAGCCTTTCTTTGCTCAGATTATGCAAGTGGCATTACAGGTGAGATAACTTATGTTGATGCAGGTTTTAATATAGCTGCAATGCCTCTTTATGAAGAGGTTGAAGATTAACCTATATCGTTAATGAATAGACCTGTTGTAATTGGAATAAGCTCAATTCAGCAAAAAGGTAATTTTGAAACATTAGATGAAGCTTTATTACTTATGAATCAAGCTACTAACTTAGCTATTAAAGATTCAACTAATCCTAATATTACAAACTACATAGATGAGATACAGATCCCCAAGGGTTATTGGAAGTATAGAGATCCAGGCAAATGGATAGCAGAAAAAAATGGTATCTCACCAGTTATTACTAGCGTTACAAAAATTGGAATTCTTCAACAGAATCTAATAAATAACGCTTGCACTAAAATTATCAATAATGAAATTCAAGCAACGCTCATAGTGGGTGGCGAGGCAAGGTTTAAAAAAATTAGAGGCTTGATTGAAGGTAAAGACTTTATTGAAACAGAGCTCCTTGAGAATCCTAATCATTATATAAAAGCTGAGAATGAATTACATATTAAAGAAGAGAAAGAAGAATTAGGTTTAATGGCAGTTGGTTATTATGCAATTCTTGAATCTGCATTAAGAGCAAGTTTGGGTTTAGGTATAAAAGAACATCAAGAAAAGATTGGCAGACTCTATGAGACATTTTCATCTATAGCATCAATGAACCCTGATAGCTGGATGACTAATAAATTAAGTTGGACCGATATAGCATCATCGAGTAAAGAGAATCCAGTTCAAGCAAGTCCATATAATAAATACCATTGCACTAGTTGGAATGTAAACCAAGCATCAGCAATGATCCTATGTAATGAAAGTCTAGCTGATGAATTACATATCCCAATAGAAAAAAGAATCTACCCTCTGGCCTCGTCTGAAACAAATCATATGATAGCTACAATTCAACGACCAAATATAATTAAACCCTTGGGATTAGAGCTAGCTGCTAACTTTATATTAGATCTTTGTAAGAAAAATAATTTGACTGCTAATACCTTTGAGTTATATAGCTGCTTTCCTAGTGCAGTTCAAATGTTCTCAAAGGCTCTTGGCTTAAAAGAAGAGGATATAAAAACTGTTACGGGCGGAATGTCTTTTGCAGGAGGGCCTCTTAATAACTACATGATTCATTCAACAGTCAAAATGCTTTCTGATATAAGAAAAGATAATAATAAAATTGGTTTAGTAACTAGCGTTTCTGGAATGATGACAAAACAAGCTTTCGCACTTTGGGCTAAAAACCCTCTCATAGATTTTATTTCAAAGGACGTTACGGAAGAAGCAAAGAAATTAGAAATACCAATACCCTTATCTGAATTAATAGAGGGTAAGGGAATTATTATTGGTTATACAACTTTTATAGACAAGGCAGATAAGAAACCAAAAGCTGTTATTTATATAACTGATTCCAATGGCAAAAGAAAAGTATTAATATCAAGAGATATAAGTATTATTAATAATATGGGAGAAGAGGAATGGGTAGGAAAAGAAATACACTTCAAGGACAAATATTTAGTTTCATAATATTTTTTCTTTTTACAAACAATATAAGCGCATCGCCTATTGAAAGTAATATAGAGAATCATAAAAATCAATTTCAAGATATTGCTTTAAAGATTTGGGATCATGCGGAACTTGGATATCAAGAAAACCAAAGTTCAGAACTGTTAGCAGATGCCCTGGAGAAAGAAGGTTTTAAGATAAAAAGAGGTGTTGCCGGTATACCCACAGCCTTTACTGCTGAATATGGAAGTGGCGGCCCTGTGATAGGAATTCTTGGTGAGTTCGACGCCCTTCCCGGTTTAGCGCAAACATCGTCTCCTTTTAAAGAAATTGCAAATAATACATCTGGCGGAGGTCATGCATGTGGGCACCACTTATTTGGAGCCGCTTCAGCTTGGGCTAGTGTGGCTATTAAAGAATGGCTGGTTAAGAATAATGTAGAAGGAACGGTAAGATTCTATGGAACGCCAGCAGAAGAAGGTGGCTCAGGAAAGGTTTACATGGTTAGAGAAGGTTTGTTTGATGATGTTGATATCGTTCTTCATTGGCACCCGGACGACAACAACTCAGCAAACTCAAGAACTTCTAATTCAAATAAATCAGCGAAGTTTACGTTTAATGGAATTTCAGCTCATGCAGCAGGTTCTCCTGAGCTTGGAAGGTCAGCTCTTGATGGTGTTGAGGCAATGAACATGATGTCTAATATGATGAGAGAGCATATACCTCAAGAATCTAGGATGCACTATGTGATTACCAAAGGAGGGCTAGCTCCCAATGTTGTTCCTGATCTTGCTGAAGTTTATTACTACGTAAGACATCCTGAAATGAATATTGTTGAAGATTTATTTGCAAGATTAGTAAAGACAGCTGAGGGAGCTGCTTTTGGAACTGAGACTAATATGACCTATGAAGTAATGCATGGGAACTATTCCTTACTGCCAAATGAAACCATTCAAAAATTAGTACATAAAAATCTTTTAGATTTTGGCGGAATTACTTATAGCGAAAAAGAAAACGAATATGCCAAAGAGATATACCAAACCTTCGTTAAGCCAGACAGGGAAATTGGCTCACAACAATTTGTTAGAGAATACAAAACATCACATGGCTATGGTTCTACAGATGTTGGCGATGTCAGCTGGCTCGTTCCAACTGCGGGCCTAAGAGCGGCAACCTGGGTTCCAGGAACTGCGTCCCATTCCTGGCAAGCAGTTGCTTCAGGAGGTACATCAATTGGTTTAAAAGGAGCTGAATTAGCTGCAAAAACAATTGCCGCAACAGCAATTGATATATATAAAGATAAAACATTGATAATGAAAGCTAAGGAAGAGTTAAAAGAAAAAAGAGGTGATGATTTTGACTATAAGGCTTTATTGGGAGATAGAGAGCCGCCACTAAATTACAGAGCTAATTAATTAGATTGAGTTGATACCGATGCGCCAGGCCTTCTAAGATCTGCATAACCATAATTAATACCGTTAATGATGTGAATGCTTTGAGTGCTTCCAAGTGTTTTCTGTTTTTCTGGTTTATGTCCAATGGTACCTAGTTTCTTAACAATATCTGAGCTAAGAGTAGTTTCATAATCAAGACCTGAGTAAGGCCAGTCTTTATGAATCCTAGATAGCATAGTTGCCTCGCCTACGTTTAAATCAAAATCAATAACACCTGAGATAACTCTTAATATTGCCGCAGGAATAAAAGACCCGCCAGGTGAACCTGTAACAAGTGTGAGGTCGCCCTCAGAATTAAAAACCATTGAAGGGGCCATGGTGCTCATAGGTCTTTTTCCAGGAGCAAACTTATTACCGCTACTAGCAGCCCTTCCCTCAACTGAATCATCTCCATATCTATAGGCAAAATTATTCATCTGATTATTTAATAATATGCCAGTTCCTGGAATAGTTACACCAGAGCCAAACGAATAACCTAGAGTGTAGGTATTGGACACCGCGTTACCCTCACTATCAATTATTGAGTAATGAGTAGTATCTCTACTTTCACTAGTAACTGAAAATGGTTTTACTTTTGAGCTAGTAGTGGCTTTTTTAAAATTGATAGAACTTTGTAAAACTTTAATGCGGTCTTTTGAAAGCAGTGAATCTATTGGAACATTGTAAAAATTGGGATCTCCAATTTCATGGGACCTATTGTTATGCCCTCTTCTTAATGCTTCAGCTATTAGATGGTATGTTCTTGCTGAGTTACTATCAGCTTTTTTAAACTTATAACTCTCAAGAACTTTTAGAGCAGTCAAAAGAACCACGCCGCCTCCTGAAGGTGGGCCAGCTGTAAAGACAGTATTTCCTCTATAAGAAACAGATATTGGCGCTCCTGAGTTAACCTTGTATTGTTGGAAATCCTCTAAAGACATAAAGCCATTATTGGCATTCATTGCATCAACAATTTTTTTAGCAATAGGCCCATCATAAAAACTCTTATGACCATTATTAGATATTTGAGAAAGGGTTTCTGCTAAATCAGGCCTTTTCATTAAGCTATTCTGAGCTATTGGGATGCCGTTATTAAAATAAATTTTTCTAGATTCTATATCTTCATAAAGTTGCGGCGTACTTTCAATTGCTTTATTTAAGTCATAAGAGACTCTAATTCCATTTTTGGCTTGTCTAATAACAGGCTCCATTACCTCTTTAAGAGATAATTTACCAAAATTTCTATGAGCCTCTAAAAGTCCTGCAACTGTTCCGGGAATTGCTGAAGCCTTGTATCCAAATCTAGATTTATTAAAGTCTGTTTTTTTGTAATCTTCAGGAAGGTTTGTATTAAAAAGATCTTTAATATTAGAATTTAAAGGTGATGAACTTCTATAGTCAATATAATACACCTCTTGCTTTTCCTTTATATACACAAGCATAAAGCCACCACCGCCAAGATTTCCAGCTCTTGGTAACGTTATAGCTAGAGAAAACCCTACAGCAACAGCAGCATCAACTGCATTGCCACCCTTATTTAAAATTTCTGTCCCTATCTTGGAAGATAGTTCATTTTGAGAAACCACCATTCCAGATGAACTTTCAACAGGATGAAATGGGGAAACGTAGTCAATATAACTTTGTTGTGCCCTGGCCTCTAAACTAACTAAAAAGAAAAGGCTTATATAAAATAATTGTTTCATTTAAAAAATAGTAGGGGCTAAGAAGAAAGCAAAGAATGTGACAACAAATATACCAAGTATATTAAGTATAAATCCTGCTTTCATCATTTGCGAAATAGTAAATTTACCAGAACCATAAACTATTGCATTGGGAGGCGTTGCAACTGGAAGCATAAAAGCGCAGCTTGCAGCCAAGCAAACGGGGATAGTAAGAGACACTGGAAGAACCCCAATACTTACAGCCACTGCTCCAAATACTGGTAAGAATGTACTTGTGGTTGCAACATTACTGGTTATTTCAGTTAAAAATATAATCATTGTTGCTACTGCCATTATAAGAAGTATTGGGGGAACTGAGCTCAAGCTCACCAAAGCTCCTCCAATCCAAACACCCAATCCACTGGAATTAATCTGAGCTGCTAGAGAGAGGCCGCCTCCAAATAATAATAATAAACCCCATGGAAGCTTATTAGTTTTTTCCCAACTTAAGAGATCTCCTTGTTGAGAAGAGGAAGGTATCATAAATAATAATATAGCAGCAATTATTGCTATTCCAGCATCTGTTAAACCTGACAGCATTTGAAAATTGTCTAGCAATGTTCTAAATATCCAAGCTGAAGCAGCTAAAATAAATATAACTAATACTTTGGCTTCGTCCTTTGATAAAGGACCTAGCTTTATCAACATATCTTTAAGATGAGCTTTTGTCTCTATGGATGCTATAAAGTTCGTTGGATACACTATCTTGGTTAGAACTACCCAAGCTCCAATTATCATACATATTGCGACAGGAACGCCCAACCTCATCCAATCAATCATTGATATTTCTATTCCATACGTCTCTTGCATAAATGCACTAAAAACTATATTTGGTGCCGTTCCAACCAAAGTAGACATGCCTCCGATAGTAGCCGCATATGCGATGCCAAGCATCAATGCAATATCAAAATGTTTTTTTTCTTTATCAGATAAGCTAGGAATCGTGTCGCTAACAACGGTACATACAGCTAAGCCAATAGGTAAAAGCATTAAAGTTGTAGAGGTATTCATAACCCACATACTTATTAATGCAGAAACTAACATAAACCCACCAACTAATTTTGATCCGCTTGTCCCTATTGAAATAATCATTCTTAAAGCCATTCTTTTGTGAAGGCCTGAATTTTCGATACCTAAAGCTAAAATAAACCCGCCTAAAAATAAATATATATTTGGGTTAGCAAAGGGTATTGCTGATTCTTTAAAATTAGCAACTCCAAGAAGTGGAAATAAAGCCAAAGGGAATAATGCTGTAACAGCTACAGGTATAGCCTCAGTCGCCCAAAATGTTGCCATGAGTACTGCAACTGCAGCAACTTTCCAACCAATTGGACTTAACAACTCTGGGGATGGGAATACAAGTATTGTAAAAAATAATACTAAACCTACCCAAAACCCTTTTTTTCTTATTGCTGGCATAAATGTTCCCTAAGAGATTATATTAACTTAAAAAAAAGGGAGTATAAAACCCCCTTTTTTAATTAGTTTATTCGATTTAGAAATCTACTCTTAAGTCTAGGTAATAATTTCTACCCATATCTGAGTGAATATCTGAGAAATAACCATTGTAGCCATCAGCTAATGGAGCTCTTTCATCTGCAATGTTTTTAACTACAAACTTAACTCTAGCTTTATTATCGCCAACTTTAATATCTTTAGATAATGATAGATCAGCTGTCATCATAGAAGGTATTAGGTACATAAATCCAGCAGATTGTTCGCCTGAATCTTTAAGCTCACCTATTCTTAGAGCAGATAATGATGCTCTGTAATCACCTCTTTTATAACTAACTGCCAGTCTATCTTTTTGCTCAACTGCGCCAGCATCAGTTCCATTAAGATCACCAAATCCTATTGGAGATGCATAAGCAGGAAGCTCACCAGAAGCAACAGCTGCGCCTAGGGCATTAAAATTACCAGTAGGTGTTTGATAGAATTTATCAGTAATAGTAGAAACGAAAGTTATTGAAAACTCTCCAATGCTAGTCTCAAAGTCATAATAAATAGCTAAATCGGTACCCTCAACTGTTCTTGTAGCAAGATTTAAGTATTCATCTGCAACATAGTCAACCTTTCCAACAGGGCATAAACCAAGATTGGTAAATAAAGCAAGCTCTCCAGCATCTAGATTTGAAGCGTCAAGTCTAATTACAGCAGGATTTCCAGCAGTACAATCTGAGCCGCCTCTAATTCTAGCTAATAGATCAGCAATAACATGATTGTTTCTACCAAATAAAGCAATAGTATTTTCTTTTTCTATAGACCATGTATCAAGAGTAATTGTTAAACCCTCAACCATTGGAGGTGTTACAACAAAGCCCCATGAAGTATTCGTTGATTCTTCAGGTTTTAATTCTTTTGCTCCGCTAGCATATCTTAAGATAGTATAACTGCCGTCCAAGTCACCAGAGGTCGGAACAGATAAACCATTTTCTATACGAACATATTGATTCAACATATCATTCCTTGTTCCTGTTCTAGCAACCTCTTTTTGGTTAACTTGAACTAAGTTAGGAGCTCTAAAAGCTGTTGAAGTAGATGCTCTAAGCTTTAACCAGTCAGTTGCATCATATCCCAAAGCAATCTTACCAACGGTAGCTGATATAGAGTCAGAAAATGCTTCTGTACGCGCTGCAATTTGAGCATTTAACTTATCGGTTATAGGAACTTGGAACTCAACAAATGCAGATTTTACTGTCTTATCACCAGATGTGTCTCCAGTAGCACTTGACCCCATAGTTGCTGCCCTGAATGGATAAGTATTAGTTGTACTAACTCCTGTTAATCTAATAGTTCCATCTAAAAGAGGGTCTCTATTATCTACGTATGTCTCTTTTCTATATTCAAAACCAACTAACATCCCTACCGGGCCTGCAGGTAATTCAAATACCTCAGGGTTACTTATTTTGTAATCTATAGAAGCTAACATTGATGTATCTTGTCTAGAAACATCCTGAAGTATAGAAGCAGCATTATTAGTAGCTGGGTCTGGATCAAAAATATTAAAAGCATTAGATGATGAATCATTAACTGATGCTAAAAACTTAGGGAAAGAAACCCTTCCACTTGTTACATCATTAGCTTTAGCTTTTGAATAAAGCACAGCTGATTCCCATGACCAATTAGACTCAGTAACACCTCTAAGACCAAGAAGATATCTATAGTCTTCTTTGTTTACTCTTGTAGTCCTACCCATTGTGACAGGTCTCCAGCCATCAATACGAACCTCTCTAGTGTTGGCAGAAATTCCTGTAGAATCTGGTAATTGAGAGAACCAATAGTAGTCTGCAGGTAAGTCGATTATTCCTGCTGTAAAGGATCCATTGTTATCTTTTTTAAGACTGTTGGATTCGTATCTTCCAATTTCAGCAAACATTTCCATGCCGTTATCCATCTCATGATTTATAAAAACAAATAGATTTGTTCTTTCCATATCTCCTCTGTACTGTCTTCCAGCCTCAGAAGGTGAATAGTAATAGTTTGTATCTGGGACTAAGCATGAGCCCATTCCTGTATCAACCGCACCAGAATTAGAACATTCAGCTGAACCTGTTGGAAATAGCTGAGATTCACCAGCGCTGTCAGTCCAACCAAATTTACCTCTAAAATCTATTTGAGGCATACCGTATGTATATTGGTTATTAAACGAAGAATCTCCAGCCCATGGGGAGTCAGCAGGGATAAGTCTTCTGTAATCCTGATTTGCCCACTTCTCATCTTCCGTTAAATCAATTTTTTCTCTGTCTCTATGGGATAAGGAGAAATTAATATTAGTTTTTCCATCATTTAGAAAAGTACCGTATTTAATTTTAAGATCAGTATCTTCTGCAGCAAAATGATCGTAACCACTTAGTTTTGCAGAAACTCTAAGACCTTCATAGTTTGTTTGTAGAACATTGTTAACTACACCAGCAACAGCGTCAGCTCCATAAATAGAAGAGGCTCCATCTTTTAAAACTTCAAGTCTTGAAAGAGCATTTGTTGGAATTAGATTTGAATTAACTGTCATTGTAGGTACAAAATCGTCTCCAATTTTTTCAGTTTGATACCCAGCATTGTTAACCATTCTTCTTCCATTAAGAAGAACTAAGGTATTACCAACACCCATACTTCTTAAATTATATGCACCGACATCTCCCCTTGCAGCATTAACGCCACCAGAGATTTCCTCAGACTCGTTAAAGAAGTTCATTCCTTGCTCAACAAGGTTGTTGATTAATTCATCTCCGTCGCTTGTAGCTATAGCTTCGATATCATCAGCAGATAGAATGGTTACAGGTAAGGCGCCAGTAATTTTAGCCCCTTTTATCTGAGATCCAACGGTAATAACCTCTTCAACGCTAGCGTCTGCAGAAGCAGAATCATCTTGAGCAAAAGTGAAGGTTGATATAACCAATGGAAATATAAAAATTAATTTCTTAAACATGATGAAGTCCCCTTATTTTAAATGTCTATTATGAGTATATTACGTTTAACAATTTACTGTCTAGCAAAAAATACATATTTATTGTAATCTAATCATAACCAAGGGTTATATTAAGAATATGCTTTCGTCCAAACAAATTGAAATTTTTTATGAAGTTTATAGAAACAACTCTATGACCGTTGCGGCAGAAAGATTGGGTATTTCACAGCCATCAATAAGTAAGACACTATCAGTTATAGAGAAGAATCTGGGTTTTAAGCTTTTTATCAGAAAAGGTAAGCGATTATTTCCTAGTGAAGAGGCAAATGACTTGTATGAACATGCTTCAATTGTTAATAGCCAGTTAAAAAACTTTAATTACATTGCCAATACCTTCAAATCAAGATCTGTTGATTTCATAAACATAGGTACGACTCCCTCTCTAGCAGAGACGGTTGTTCCAAGAGTCATAAAAAAATATTTAATCAAGAACCCAGATACTAGATTTAATTTAATTAATTTAAACAGTATTGATCTTATTGAGAACCGGTATAAGCCTGACATTGATATGACTATCTGCTTTAATGCCCCTAAACAAAATCAACTTAGAAGTGCTGTTATTAAAAAAGGGAGGCACGTTTTAGTATCTCCAAGGTCTTTTAAAATTAATGAGAGTGTTGATCTAAATGACTTAACTGAATTTCCTTACATAGAAATTACCAACCTCTTATCGCTTTATTCAGAATCGAGCATAATGAATTATTTTCTACAAAATAATATAAACATGAATTTCTTTGCTAAATCTGATTCCTACTCAGCAGCCCTATCAATGATTACTCAGGGTATTGGTATTTCTATACTTGATGACAATACCTCTCAAAAAGCTGACTTAGAGATAGTAAGAGTGTCAAAGATTGAAAATACAGACTTTGAATACGAGGTTAACGCTATATTAAAAAAAGAAGTGATTAGAAGTGAATGCGATAAATTTTTTAACTTTCTTTATGAATCTGGCCCATTAGATCATTAATTCTTTTTACAACTTCTATCTGATCAAATAAAAACAATGTTAGACCAAGGGATGGGGAATTGGTAGAGCCGGTAAGAGCTATTCTTAAAGGCTGATTTACCTGGGGGACCTTAAGATTTTTTTCTTCCCTATAGTCTGCTAAAAGATTATCCAAGCCTTCCACTGACCAATCAGCAATATCTGCAATTCTAGATTTTAAACCTTGAAGTACCTCATCAGAATCTCCTATGAATTTATTAATTGCATTTTCATTGTAACTCTCAACATCTAAAAAGTAGCACTTTAGATTGTCAGCCACATTACTAAAGGTTGTTCCTGATGACCTCATTGACTCAATAAGTAAATCTATTTTAGGATGAGTGTTAATCTCAATATCATGCTTAATCATGAAAGGTGTTAGATAGTTTTTAAAATCTTCCAATGAAAGATTTGCCATATGCTGAGAGTTAAGAAAATCAAGCTTAGTAATATCAAAAATAGCACCCGATTTTTGAACTTCAGATATTTCAAAGTCTCTTATAAGATCTTCTAAATAAAAGACCTCGCTATCTCCTTTAGACCATCCCAGTCTTGCAAGAGTATTTAGAATTGCTGAGTCAAGATACCCAATATCCTGATATTCTTCCAGACTTGTTGCAGCGTGTCTTTTTGAAAGCCTCTTTTTATCCTCTCCCAGAACAAGAGGTAGATGAGCGTATTCAAGCTCCGGATAACCCAAGGCATTTTGTATATGCATCTGTCTTGGAGTATTACTTGTATGGTCCTCCCCTCTTATAACTGTTGTAACTCCTTGCTCATAATCATCAACTACATTACAAAGGTGGTAAGTTGGACTGCCATCTCCTCTTAAAATAATTAAATCATCAAGTTCAGAATTATTAAATACGATATCACCTCTCACAAAATCTTTAACTACAATCTCTCCCTCTAATGGCGTCTTGAGTCTTAAAACCCTTTTATCTGATTTATCTAAATTAAGATCTCTGCACCTTCCATCATATTGAGGTTTTTGACCATTAGCCTGCTGATCAGACCTCATCTTATCCAGTCTTTCTATAGAGCATTCACAATAGTAAGCCTGCTTAGAGTCAATTATTTTTTGAGCTGCAGCTGAGTAAATTTCATTTCTTTCTGATTGATTTATTGGCTCAAGGTCAGGACTTAAGCCAATTGAATGAAGGCTATCTAGAATATTTTTTTCAAACTCCTTGGTTGACCTAACTCTGTCAGTATCTTCAATTCTTACAAGAAATAAGCCATTATATTTTTTAGCGTAGACGTAATTAAATAAAGCTGTTCTCACTCCACCAATGTGTAAAGTTCCAGTTGGACTAGGTGCAAATCTTGTAACGACCTTTTTCACTATATTTTTCTCCACATAGGTTCGACAGAACTTCTTTCTTTCATGTCTATAAGTTTAATATCATGTTCTTTTAGATCGTTAGCACTAACTTTAACCGACGTAAATTCATAGTCGCCTGCATTAAGAGTGTTATGGGATAGCTCTTCCTTCTTAGACTGTGAATTATTGTTTGAAATAAATTCAAACTTACTTTGCCCACCTGTTAGGTATATGTAGACATCTGCTAGTATATTTGCATCTAGCAAAGCTCCATGAAAAGTTCTGTCATAGCCAGATACCTCAAACCGATTTGCCAAGGCATCTAAAGAATTTCTTTGACCAGGAAATTTATCTCTAGCTATCATTAAGGAATCTTCAATCTCACAAATTTCTTCTAGCATAGGGTACTTAGAAGATGCCATTTTTAATTCACTGTTTAAAAAACCAACATCAAATGCAGCATTATGAATAACAAGGGTTGAGCCCTCTACAAATTCTAAAAACTCTTCAGCTATTTCATCAAACGAAGGCTTGTCTTCTAAATCCTTGTTGTAAATACCATGAACTTCTGAGGCTTCAGCATCTATAAGTCTTGATGGATTTAAGTAAGTATGAAAATGTTCTTCGGATTTTTTTCTATCATTTAACAAGACAGCTCCAATTTCAATTATTCGATGTCCCTGACGGACTTCAAGTCCGGTAGTCTCTGTATCTAGAATGATATATTTTTTTGCCATATTTTAATTAAAGATTATCAATGCCTTTATTAGCTAACTGGTCAGCTATTTCATTTTGTCTATGCCCTGAATGACCTTTTACCCAGTGCCATCTTACATCATGTTTTTCAGAATATTTATCTAATTCAACCCATAGGTCTTTATTTTTTACACTCTTCTTTGCAGCGTTCTTCCAGTTATTTTTTTTCCAATTTTGAATCCAGGATGTAATTCCCTGCATGACATACTTTGAGTCGGTAGTTAGATTTACTATGCAAGGCTCCTTCAAGGCTTTTAAGCCCTCTATTGCAGCCATAAGCTCCATTTGATTATTTGTTGTTTCTTTTAAGCCTCCACAATATTCCTTTGTTACATCTCCATATTCAATAAGCGCTCCCCAACCACCTATTCCTGGGTTTCCTCTGCAGGCGCCATCGGTATAAATATTTACTGTTTTCATAAAATTAACTTAAAATCTGCATATGATTAATATAGAACCTATTAAGGCATTTAGCGATAATTATATTTGGTTAGTAACAACTAATGAAGGGTCTATTGTAATTGATCCAGGAGAATCTCAAAATACTTTAGATTACCTGTCAAATAAAAAAATAAACCTAAGCGGAATTCTTATAACCCATCATCATTTTGACCATACAGGCGGGATAGATGATTTAACTAAAAATAATCCCATGGAGGTCTATGGGCCTAATAATAATATTACTTCTATTAATAAAAAGGTAGTTGATGGGGATGTTATTGAGATAATTGGTTTGCAGTTTGAGGTTATGGAAATTCCGGGCCATACACTTGATCACATTGCCTTTTATTCCTTTAATAAAGGGAATCCTATATTGTTTTGTGGCGATACTTTGTTCAGCGGGGGTTGCGGAAGGGTCTTTGAGGGAACCCACAAGCAGATGTATGACTCATTAGTAAAATTAAAAAAACTTCCCAAAAATACAAAAATTTATTGCGGACATGAGTATACGAAGTCAAATCTTGAGTTTGCCTTAGAGGTTGATCATGGTAATAAAAACCTTAAATCACGTTATAATGAAGTCACTAGATTAATAAACCTTGGTCATCCAACTCTTCCTTCGACGCTTGGGGTAGAACTTCACATTAACCCATTTTTAAGATGCGAAAATAAAGATATTCAAGAAAATATTCATAATAAATTTAATACAAACAAGAATGAACTTGAGATATTTAAAGCAATAAGAGAATGGAAAGACAATTTTTAATAATCTTTAGTTTATTGATATTGGGTAGCTGTCAAGTTAACCAGGCTGTATCAATTGATGACCAATCTATAGAATCAATTGCAGTCTATGCAAATGAAGAAACTTTCGTTAATGAAATTAAGGTTGAAGATGTTGTTGCTGCAAATATATGGGAATATATTATTGAAAAATCCTCATCAAAAAAAATCAATAATATAGACGACCAAACCCTTTTTTATATGAATGCTCATTTAAGTGATATTGATGCATTTAATGAGTATTTGAATAAATCTTATTATTTTATTTACTATGCTGTCCAGGAATTAGAAGCTGCAAACCTTCCTGTTGAATTGGCATTGATACCTTTTGTTGAAAGTAATTATGACCCCTTCTCTATTTCACAATCTGGTGCAGTAGGTTTGTGGCAATTCATGCCAAAAACTGGAAAGCTGTTTAACTTAGATAAATCTTGGTGGACTGAAGATAGGCATGATCCATATAGATCAACACATGCAGCCGTTGGTTATTTTAAGTATTTATTGGAGAGATTTGATCAAGATATTTATCTTGCCTTAGCTGCTTACAATGCAGGCCCTACATATTTAGATAGACAGATAAAAAAGAACAAAAGAAGAGGCTTAGATGCTGATTTTTGGTCTCTAAAACTATCAAACCAAACTTCAAACTATATTCCTAAATATATTGCCTTAAAAGAGCTTATTTTTAATTCAGAGAAGTATGGAATAGATCTACCCGACATTCCTATTGAACCGGTTGTCAAAAAAATAGAAATACCAGGACAGGTAGAAATTATAACTCTTAGTGAGTATCTGGATATAAAGCCTGAACTTATATATAAGTTAAATGCTGGTTATACAAAATGGGCATCAGAACCAAAAGATAAAAGTATTTTTTATATTCCAATAGAAAAAGCTGATTTATTAAATAGTCCTGAAAGTCCTTTTGACAATAAAAATAATATTAATTGGATATCTCATACGATTGAGCGAGGAGATAATCTTTGGGACCTTGCTATTAAGTTCGACACTGAAGTTGAAATCATAGAGCAAATTAATTACATGAACGGTGAAGTTCTTTCTATTGGAAAGTCATTATTAATACCATTAAGTAAAACAAAAACTAATAACTTTATACCCTATGAAATGCACATAGTTTCTGAAGGAGACACGCTTTGGGAAATTGCAAAAAAATATAATATAGAAGTTGGCGACCTTGTTAAAATGAATTCTATAAATAAATCTTCCTATCTTCAACTTGGACAGCAGTTATCAATAGGTAATAAAAATATTTATAGAAATATGGAATCAAAAAAAAGAACTATTCTTTATTCGGTCAAGCAAGGTGACAACCTTTATAAAATATCTGATTTATTTGATGTGAGCGTAAAAAGTATTAAAGAAATAAATGAATTTAAAGGCTCTGATCTAATGCCAGGACAGATTATAAAAATAGCTATTAACGCTTTTTAGCTATCAGTTGTTTTTGGATCTAAGGCATCTCTCAGCCCATCTCCAAAGAAATTCAGAGCAAACAAGGTAATGGTGAAAGTTAGACCCGGGTATACCAATAACCAACTATATTCTTCCATTGATTCAACGCCATCTTTAATCAATGTTCCCCAACTACTCATTGGAGGCTGAATACCTAGTCCTAAAAAGCTAAGAAAGCTCTCCAATAACATAACTTGAGGAATTGTTAATGTTGCATAAACTGCAATTGGGCCAAGTATATTTGGAAGCAGGTGTCTTCTAAACATCGAAAAATTACTTACACCCATGGCTTTTGCTGCTAAAACAAATTCTTGATTTTTTAATCCAATAACTTGACCTCTTACAATTCTAGACATGGTCAACCACTCTACCGCACCAATAGCTCCGAATAAAAGCCATAAGTTGCTTCCAAAAATTACCATTAAAAGGATAACAAAAATAATAAAAGGAAGACCGTATAAAATATCTACTATTCGCATCATCACAGAATCAACCTTGCCACCAAAAAATCCTGCAACAATACCCCAAGAAACACCAATCACTAAAGCAACACCTGTAGCAACAAAACCAACAAGCAGAGATACTCTTGCTCCATATAATATCCTACTTAAAAGATCCCTACCTAATACATCAGTTCCAAGAATATGCTCGACTGATGGCGGAGAGGCACCTAGATCTAAGTCTTGATATGAATATGAATAGGGAGCAATCCACGGAGCGGCAACAGCAGCTAGAATTAGTAAAATAAGAGTTGAGCCTCCAATCATGGCTGCTCTATTTCTTGTTAGTCTGTATATAGCATCAGACCAAAGTGATGTATTGCTACTCATTACACGTCCCTAGATCTTGGGTTTAGCCATAATGCAGCTAAATCAGATAAAAGATTAAAGAAAACTATCATCGCGGAAAAAAATATTGTTGTACCGAGAATCATTGTGTAATCTCTATTTAATGCAGCTTCTACATAAAACCTTCCTAGGCCTGGTATTTGAAATATAGTTTCAACTACGAATGATCCTGCAAGTAAACCAGCTACAGCTGGTCCTAGAAAGGATACAACGGGAATCAATCCCCCTTGCATCGCATGTTTGGTAACTACCATTATTTCAGTAAGTCCTTTTGCTCTAGCAGTTCTTATAAAGTCCTGATTTAATACCTCTAACATACCCCCTCTACTTAACCTAGCTATGTATGCTGCATAGGCAAAGCCAAGAGTAACTGAAGGTAATATTTTATCCCCAGCTAACTGCCCCCAACCTGATACAGGTAACCATTCAAGTTGAATACCAAAGATAAGAACCAAAAGAGGGCCCATTAAAAATGTAGGTACGCATATCCCGATCATGGCAATTGCCATTGGTATAAAATCTAAAAGGGTATTACGTTTTAGTGCTGCAAGAACACCAGCAAGAACTCCTATAATAACTGCTATTAAAATAGCGTACAGAGCTAATTCAAAAGTTATTGGAAGGCCAATGCCAATCATCTCTGTTACAGATCTACCAGGGTACTTAAAAGATGGTCCAAAATCACCCTGCAAAAGACCAGACATGTAATCTGTATATTGCTCCCATTGGGAAGCGTCCAGATTGTAGACTTCATTAAGATTTTTTAAAACCTGTGGTGATACTGCTTTTTCAGAATCAAAAGGGCCGCCAGGAGCTAATTTAACTAAGAAAAAAGTCATGGTCGCTACAGCTAATATAACTGGCACAGCCATTAGAACCCTTTTAAAAAAGATTTTTAACATCTAAGCCTAATCTCTTTCTAAGTAGATGTATTTAGGGTGGTGGTGATCAAGGTAATTAGGATAAAAACCTTTAACATCTGGGGATAATTGATAAGCCCTTACATATGTATACAAAGGTATTATAGGCATTTCATTTATTAAAATATTTTCTGCCTTACTTAAGAGTTCATACCTCAAATCTTGGTCTTGTAAGGTATTTGCTTGCTCCACAAGGCTATCGTATTCTGCATTTTCCCAACCTGTTTTGTTATTCCCTCTATTAGGCCTAAGTAAATCTAAGAAAGTATTAGGATCTTCATAGTCACCTATCCATCCAGCTCTAGAAACTTGATAATCACCAATCATTTCTCTAGCAAGGTAGACCTTCCAATCTTGATTGACTAATTGAACATCTATCCCAAGGTTTTGTTGCCACATTTGCTGAATAGCTAGTGCAATTTTTCTATGGTCTTCATTTGTATTAAACAATATCTCTAATTTAGGAAAATCTTCAGTTGACTCGTAACCAGCCTCTTTTAACAAAGATTTAGCGTACTCTGGGTCAAAAGAAATTTCAGTATTAGGTTCATAGCCTGCTGCTCCAGGAGGAGTAAATGAGTAAGCTGGTAATTGGCCGCATTTTGTTACCTTGTCAACAAGTTGCTCTCTGTTGATCGAAAAAGCTAAAGCTCTTCGAACTAAAGGATCTTTTAGGATTGGGTCTTTTGTATTAAGCCTATAAAAATAAGTCCCCATATAAGGGTCAATTTTTAAAGCAGGGTTTTTATCTGCAATATAAGCAGTACATTTATTAGATGGCAATGTATAGGTTGTGTGAATTTGACCAGATCTAAACATTCTATCCTCAGTCATAATATTGGTAGTTACATGATAATGTATTTCATTTAACTTTACGGTATCTGCATCCCAGTAAGTTGGGCTTTTAGTTACAACAATTTTACTGTTAAGTTCCCATGATTTAAGTTGAAAAGCGCCATTACAGACAAAGTTTCCAGGTCTTGTCCATTGACCGTTCCTGTCATCTATATCTCCATGCTTTAAGACTGTATCTTTGTGAACAGGCCAGGTACTGTAATGACTTAGAAGACCTAAAAAGAATGGTGTTGGATTTTTAAGATGAACTCTAAATGTATAATCATCCAATGCTTCTATTCCAACATCCTTAAAATCATTTGTTAGGCCACTGTGGTATTCATAAGCACCTTTAACATAGTAAAGCATGTCAGGGTATTGAGAGCCAAGTGAGGCTGTTAGTATTCTCTTCCAGGACCATACAAGGTCATCTGCTGTTAAAGGGTCGCCATTAGACCACTTTCCATTTTTTTGTAGATAAAAAGTATATATAGTTCCATCTTCACTAACATCCCATGACTCAGCAACTCCAGGAAGATTTTCGCCACCCATTGGGTTTGAGGTTGTTAAACCCTCACATAAAGAAATAAGGATATGATGCTCTGGAACTCCGGTAACTATGTGAGGGTCCAGTCCTTGAGGCTCTGCACCATTACCAATATGAAATATCCCTTTTTCCAACCCATCATCAACAGGGCTAACACTTGAAGAACATCCAGAAATAAAAATAATAACCGTTAGTGCTAAATATAGATGTTTCATTATTAAAATACTGAGTTGTTTAGATTTACTCTAGCATTATCAAATAGGTCTTCATTAATAATAATTGACATATTTTGAGTTGCTCTTTCCTCTGCAATACCTTTATAGGTATCTAATACTTTTGAAATATATTCATCACTTGGTTGATTTAATTCTAAAATATCAACTATAAACATATCGCCATTGCTTGAATCTATAGATACGGAGTTACCAGAAGATTGCTTAAATAGCTCCGAGAGTACTTCAGGAGGAAATAATGAAGAATCTCTTTTAACCTCTACAAAATTATCTTTAACAATAAAATTATAAGCTGAGACAACAGATTCAAGTGTTCCATCTAATTTAGCCAAATTAAGTTCTTCAATAAGAAGAGCTTTCTTTTCTATAGCCTTCATACTAGATAGGTATTGAGAAACACTTCTTTTAGCTTCATCAAAGTTAATTAATGCTGATTCTTTAATATTATTAATAGAAAGAATAATAAAACTATCCTCAAGTTCTATAGCATGAGGAGTAGCAACTTCTGAATCGGAGGAAAATATATACTCACGAATTCTTTTATCATTAATATCAAATTTAAAATTATTTGCAGTAGAGTTATCACTAGATAGAATATTTTGAGCTAAAGTCTCGCCTATTAATCCAATCGAAGAATTAGAAGAAATCATACTCTCCAACTCTACAAAATCATCGTTCATTAATGCAAGGGATTCTGAAGTAACTAAATCTGAAATAATCTTATCTTCAAGCTCAGACAATAGCAGTATTTCTGCATCATTAATCTCTGTAACCTTTATTAAATGAAATGAGTCATCAAGTTCAACTATGGTGCTAGCATCTCCAACAATAAGGTCTTTAATTGCCTCACCAAACTCTGGAGGGAAAATATCAGCTGAAAAATATTCTAAATCGCCGCCGGCATCTCTTGAAACAATATCATCACTAAAAATAGATGCTAATTCTTCAAAATTTTCACCGCTATCCAGTCTAGACTCTACATCCTCAGCAACCTTATAAGCTTCTTCTGAAGAGGAGTGGTTACTTTTATCAATCATTATATGTGAGATCCTTGTTTGAGATCTTTCATTTGCTTTTAGTAAATATTCAGCATAAGCATCTTCTACAAAACCCTCAGGGATTAAAACTTTATCTTTATAGTCATCTGATGTTAGGACGATATAATCGAATGATCTCTCTTCCTCTGAGTAAAATAAACCTTGATTGTTAGTGTAATACTCATTTAACTCTTCATTAGTGCTAGATATGGTTTGCTTTAATGCATCAAAATTAATTTTAACAAAATCTACATTTATTGATTGCTCTGATAGCATTGCCAGGTCAAGAGACTCTTCTTTTGTTGCAAAATTTATTGAAGAGATGGCAGATCTGAAGATGTCTGCAGCAGTTAAGTTTGTCATTAGCTCTATGTAGCTTTCTTTAGTTTGTCCATTAGAGTTAACTTGAGCTTCATAGATCGCTTCATCAAAAATTCCATCAACTTGAAAATCTGGATTTTTAATAATATTTTTCTTTGCAACTTTTTTAGAATTATTATTTATCATCCCTATATTTCTAGCTTTTGATAAAAGTACCTTTTGAACAATTAACTGTTGTTTAATTTGATCCATTTGGGTCGCTTCGTCTAGTGAATTAAAATATTCTTCCCCAGCATCTCCGAATGCACTTTTGTATCTATCAATTGTAATGCTAGATGCAATATTAAAGTCTGTTTGTGATACGTCTTCGCCGTTGATAGTTCCTAGAGAACTTCCAAAAGCAGATGATAGTGATGATGTCCCAAGGAAAACAAATGGCAATGCGCAGCATGCGATTACGATAAATAGTCTAGGGCCCGTTAAAAAATTTCTTAGTGATTCAAGCATAGTATGTATATTATAGAATAAAAAAAGGGTGCACATGCACCCTTTTAAAGTTTAAAAAGCTTAGCTGTTTTTAACCTTGTCTTTAAGGCCTTTACCGGCTTTAAATCCTGGTACTTTAGAAGCAGCAATGTGCATTGAAGCGCCTGTCTGAGGATTTCTTCCCTCTCTAGCAGCTCTATGTCTTACATTAAAAGTTCCAAAACCAACAAGTGATACAGAATCACCATTACCTAAAGTATCACCGATACCTCCTAAAACAGCATCAACAGCTCTTCCTGCTGAAGCCTTGGAAAGATCTGCACTACTCGCAACCGCATCAATTAAATCTGATTTATTCATATTAAACACTCCTCTGTGTAATTTTTAGTTGTATAAATACCCCTCTATAATCGCTTTTTGTAGATAAAAGTCAAGTAAATAAAGGGTTTTTAGTGAGTTTGTTTGTTTCCGTTTTTTGATGGATTATCCGAAGAAGATTTCGTTTTAGCCGTCTTAGTAATTTTTGAAAGAGGTGTAGGCTCCTTAATTAAGGCAGAGGATATTACCTCATCAATCCATTCGACTGGAATAATGTTTAGAGACTCAGTAATTTGCTTAGGCATTTCTATTAAGTCAGGTTCATTTTCTTTGGGGATTATAACGTTTTTAATACCGCCTCTTTTTGCTGCTAGAAGCTTTTCTTTCAAGCCGCCAATTTTTAATATCTGACCTCTAAGGGTTATCTCTCCTGTCATTGCAGTATCTGCTCTAACAGGTATTCCGGTGAAGATTGATATAAGAGCAATAGCCATGGCACCTCCGGCACTAGGACCATCCTTTGGAGTGGCTCCTTCAGGTACATGAATATGAACGTCATATTTTTCATAAAAATTTGATTTTATTCCAAGAGAGTTTGCTCTCGACCTAACCACGGTAAGCGCAGCTTGAATAGATTCTTGCATAACATCACCAAGCGAGCCTGTTTTAATTATTCTACCTTTACCATCAACGTGAGATGCTTCTATTGTTAATAGCTCGCCGCCAACCTCGGTCCACGCCAAACCAGTTACCTGACCAATTGCATTATCTTTTTCTGCAATACCAAATTTAAATTTCTTTATGCCAGAGAATTTTTCTAAATTTTTATTTGTAATTTTAGTTGGTCCATCTGTAGCTTTTTTGTTTAGCAATCTATCCTTAACTACCTTACGCAGTATTTTTGCTATTTGCCTTTCCAGACCTCTTACACCAGCCTCTCTTGTGTAATATCTTATTAAAGAGAGAATTACTTCTTTATCAAAATTAATCTCTCCATCTTTCAAACCATTTCTTTCTATCTGTTTTGGTAGAAGGTATTTATTAGCTATGCTTGTTTTTTCATCTTCTATATAGCCAGGTATTCTTATTATCTCCATTCTGTCTAGAAGAGGAGTAGGAATATTCAAACTATTAGCAGTACATACAAACATTACCTCCGAAAGATCATAGTCAACTTCTAAGTAATGATCGCTAAATGAATTATTTTGCTCAGGATCTAAAACTTCAAGAAGTGCTGAAGCCGGATCGCCTCTACTATCCATTCCCATTTTATCTATCTCATCTAATAGAAATAAAGGATTTTTCACACCAATTTTAGAAAGTTTTTGAATAATTTTTCCTGGCATAGAGCCAATATATGTTCTTCTATGGCCTCTTATTTCTGACTCATCTCTAACACCACCAAGCGACATTCTTACAAATTTTCTATTTGTTGCTCTAGCTATTGACTCTCCAAGTGATGTCTTGCCGACACCGGGAGGACCAACCAAGCATATAACAGGTGCTTTCATTGATTTAACTCTTTTTTGCACTGCGAGATATTCAATAATTCTCTCTTTAACTTCCTCAAGACCGTGATGATCTTCTTCTAAAATATCTAGTGATGATTGGATGTCTGAATTAATTTTAGATTTCTTTTTCCACGGAACTTCTATCATACAATCAAGATAAGATCTAACAACAGATGCTTCTGCAGATGATGGGGACATGTGTTTAAATTTAGATAGCTCGCTTTTTGCTTTTTTAAGGGCATCCTTCGGCATTCCTGAAGAATTTATTTTTTCTTCTAGAACATCCAATTCATCTCCCTCATCACCTAACTCGCCTAGCTCTTTTTGAGCTGCTTTAATTTGCTCATTTAGATAATATTCTCTTTGAGATTTTTCCATCTGCTTTTTAACACGATCTCTTATTTTTTTTTCTACATCAACAACATCAAGCTGGGATTCAATAAAAGTTAATAATTTCTCAGCTCTAATTTTTAGATCTGCAATTTCTAAAACCTCCTGCTTCTTTGCAGCATCAATTGGTAAATGACTTGATATCGAATCAATCAATCTAGACAGGTCATCAAGAGAGTCAACTGTTGATACTATTTCGGGAGGAATTCTTTTGGTGATACTGATGTAATCTTCAAACTTTGCTTTAATAAATCTAACTAAATTTGAAGAATCAGCTTCTTTCAGTGGAATATCTTCGATAGTTGTAACTCGTGCAACTGAGTAATTATCTTTGGTTAAAACTTTTTCAATGGAGCATCTCTTATAGCCTTCTACTAGAACCTTCATTGTTCCGTCTGGTAGTTTTATTAACTGAAGTAGGTTGCTTATAGAGGCGCCTTTATTCATATCAGCAAATGAAGGGTCTTCAACTGCTGGGTCTATCTGGCTTACAAGAACGAGCTTTTTATTAGAAGACATTGCTGCATTAAGAGCTTGCACTGATTTAGGCCTTCCTACAAATAAAGTAGTTACTATTCCAGGAAAAACGACAACGTCTCTCAGAGGAATTAAAGGGAGGTCTGATTTAATTTCTTTCATAACTCCAATATAGGGATTGTTATGAAAATATCAATTGGCAGATGATGATTTTTTACTAGTTGTTTTAAGAAGCCTAATTGGTTCAGATCTAGATATGACTGTATTCTCATCAATAATAACCTTCTCTAGGTCGCTATTTGGAAGTCCGAACATTGTTTCCATCAATAACTCTTCCATTATTGAACGTAGTCCTCTAGCTCCTGTCTTTCTTTTAATAGCTTGTTTAGCAATCTCTACCAAGGCCTCATCTCTAAATGTTAACTCAACATTATCAATTTCAAAAAGATGTTTGTATTGATTTACTAATGCATTTTTAGGCTCTTTAAGAATTCTAACTAATGCATGCTCGTCAAGCTCATGAAGACTCGATATAACAGGAAGTCGGCCAACAAATTCTGGAATTAATCCATATTTAACTAGATCATCTGGCTCTAATTCATCAATATTACTCGTAATAGGGAGAACGTTAGATTTTGAGCTGACTTCTGCTCCAAACCCTATTCCAACATTACTATTTCTTAAACTAATAACTTTATCTAAACCTGAGAATGCTCCCCCGCAAATAAAAAGAATATTAGACGTATCTACCTGGATAAACTCTTGTTGTGGATGCTTTCTGCCACCTTGAGGTGGTATTGAAGCAACAGTACCTTCAATTAATTTTAATAGTGCCTGTTGAACTCCTTCACCTGAAACATCTCTTGTAATTGAAGGGTTGTCAGATTTTCTAGCAATCTTATCAATCTCATCAATATAAACAATTCCAAGCTGAGCTCTTTCCGGGTCATAGTCAGATTTCTGTAATAATTTTTGGATGATATTCTCCACGTCTTCACCTACATAGCCAGCTTCAGTAAGAGTGGTTGCGTCAGCTATAGCAAAAGGAACATTTAAAACTTTAGCTAAAGTTTGTGCTAATAAGGTTTTACCGCTTCCTGTTGGACCAAGAAGCAATACATTACTCTTTTGAAGTTCGACCGCATCCTTGGATGTATTCTTTTTTAATCTCTTGTAATGATTGTAAACAGCAACTGAAAGAACTTTCTTTGCTTTTTCTTGGCCAATTACATACTCATCAAGTTTATTGAATATCTCCAAAGGTGATGGAAGTTCTTCTAATGGATTATCATCCTCACCGCTCTTAATTTCTTCTTCTATAATATCGTTACAAAGATCAACACATTCATTACAAATATAAACACTAGGACCGGCTATTAATTTCTTAACCTCGTCTTGAACCTTGCCACAAAATGAGCAATTTAATTTATCTGAAGAAGTTTTACTTGCCATTAATTGGACCTCTTTCATTGAGTATTTTATCGACTATGCCGTAAGATTTAGCAGAGGCTGCATCTAAAAAATTATCTCTATCAGTATCTTTTTCTATTTTCTTAATTGTCTGACCTGTATGTTTAGCAAGTATTTCATTAACAACTTTTTTCATATGAAGAATTTCTTTTGCATGAATTTCAAAATCAGAGGCTTGGCCCTGGAAACCACCTAAAGGTTGATGAATCATAATTCTAGAATTTGGAAGTGCAAATCGTTTTCCTTTTTCACCTCCAGCTAAAAGAATTGCTCCCATACTAGCTGCTTGACCAATACATAATGTTGATATCGATGCAGATATGAACTGCATGGTATCGTATATTGCAAGTCCAGCTGAAATACTTCCGCCCGGTGAATTTATATAAATTGATATATCTTTTTCTGGATTTTCTGACTCTAAGAATAAAAGCTGTGCAACTACAAGGTTTGACATATAGTCATCAACCTGTCCTGTTAAGAATATAACTCTTTCCTTGAGAAGCCTTGAGTAAATATCAAAGGACCTCTCCCCCCTTGGAGTCTGCTCTATTACCATCGGAATTAATGCTGATTGTATCTCGTTCATATCTACCTATTTATTTGAAAGATCGGAAAATTTTATTACCTTACTTTTAGATTTAAGGGCATTTTCTAATTTTTCAACTAGTTGCTCCTCTAATACTATCATTTTAAATTGATCTAATTGTTGAGGCTGACTTTCAACCCATTTCTTAAATTGATCAGAATCTTTATATTTAGTCGATTCTCTCTCTATATAATCATCAACATTTTCTTTAGTCACTGTTATTTCAAAATGTTTAATTAATTCTGAAAAAAGCAGGTCTAGCTTTACTCTTTTTTCTGCATTTTCCATAAATGAATCTTTTGAAAACAAGTCATCGCCAGCATTTTCTTCGGTATGACCTATCCTCATTAACGCATCTTTACGCATTAAATCAGCCTGTTCATTAACAGTAACCTTTGGAACTGAAATAGTATTTGTTTTTAAAAGAGTCTCATAAATAGATTCTTTTGTAAGATCTTTTTCCTGAATTGCCACTTCTTTTTTCATTCTATTTGTAATTTCTTTTTTAAAGGAAGCTTTATCTTTTACTTCCATTTCTAATTTAGTGAATAGCTCTTTGTCTATTTTTGCAGGCTTTAATTCTTGAACAGTTTTTAAATTAATCTTAAATTCAGCCTCAATACCTGCAAGATCTTTTTTAAAATAATCATCCGGAAAAGTAGATTTAATAGAGAATTCGGATGGTTCTTTTCCAAGAATAGAATCCTCAAAGCCTGGTATCATTGAGTTACTACCAAGAACTAATTTAAAATCTAGAGCTGAATTTCCTTCAAACTCTTCGCCATTTATCATTCCAGTAAAGTCTAAAATGACCTGATCATCTTTTTTTGACTTTCTACTTACATCCTTCCATTCGCCATATCTCTTAACGATATCTTTGATAGCTAAATCAATGTCATCATCTTCAATTAAGATTGAAACCTCTTCGTAACTAGTCCATCTGCTTAACTTAGGCTTGATATCAGGAAAAACTTCAAAAGTTGCAGAGTAAGAAATTGGCTTTAAAGGGTCTTCACTTTCTAGATCTACCGTTGGAGGTGATGCTGGTCTTAAATTATTTTCTGCTAATGCCGGAGGATAAGAATTTTGAATTAATTCATTAATAACATCTCCGTGTATAGATGCTCCATATCTTTGTTTTAGAACATCGCTAGGGACTTTGCCCTTTCTAAAGCCATCAAGCTTTGCTTCTTTTTTGATATTATTAATCTTGGATTCAAATTTTGAATTGTACTCATCTACAGGAATTGAAACTGTTAATTTTCTTTCTAAATCCTTGAGTTTTTTTAACTTACTGGTCATATGATTTCCTAATTTAAATGGGGCGAGCGATGGGGTTCGAACCCACGGCCTCCGGAGCCACAATCCAGCGCTCTAACCAACTGAGCTACGCCCGCCACGAAACGAGACATTATAGATTAAAAATTACTATTATTAATTTTTTATTAAGCTAATATTATGATTAATGAAATTAATTCTGTTTATTTAATAGTTTTAACATCAAAGTATTTATATATCGAAGGGGGTATTATGAATAACTTTCTAGAAGACACCACCAGGTTTGTTAATCAAGCTATAAAATTTATACCAATATCAAAAGGTCTTGCAAATAAAATTACGACCTGCAACTCAACCTATACAGTTAGATTTGGGGTTAGGCTTCGGGGGGATATATATACCTTTGAAGGATGGCGCTCTGTTCATTCTGAACACATGGAGCCAACTAAAGGCGGTATCAGGTTTGATCTAGCAACTAATGTAAGTGAAATAGAGGCCCTTGCTGCATTAATGTCCTACAAAAATGCAATAATTAATGTACCTTTTGGTGGATCTAAAGGCGGGCTTAAAATTAACCCTCATGAGTGGGAAGATTTTGAAATTGAAAAGATAACTAGAAGATTTGCTCAGGAGTTAATTAAAAGAGATCTTATAAGCCCATCACAGAATGTTCCTGCACCAGACATCGGAACTTCCTCTAGAGAAATGGCATGGATTGCAGATGAATATAGAAAACTTAAATCAACTGACATAAATGCAGCCGCTTGTGTTACAGGTAAACCAATCAATAAAAATGGGCTGCCTGGAAGAGAAGAAGCAACTGGACGAGGAATACAATATATAGCTAGAGAGTTTTATAAAAATAAAGATCTTTTATCAAAATTTGGACTTAGTGAAAATCTAAAAAATAAATCCATGATTGTTCAAGGGCTTGGGAATGTTGGTTATCATGCATCTAAGTTTTTAACAGAAGATGAAAATGTAAAACTAATTGGCATAGCTGAATATAACGGCGGTATTTTTAATGAAAACGGTATTAACGTTGAGCATGCAAAAAAATTCTTTATAAAACATAAAACATTTAAAAATTACACTAAAGCTAAATTCATTAAAGATGGTTCGCTTTTATTTAAAAAAGAGTGTGACATATTGATACCCGCTGCTAGAGAAAATGTCATTACTGAAAAAAATGCGGGTTCAATTAGAGCTAAGTTAATTATTGAAGCTGCTAATGGACCTATAAGCTATGCAGCAAATAAAATTCTTAATAAAATGAATGTTTTCATAATACCAGACATACTTGCAAACTCTGGTGGAGTAGCTGTAAGTTATTTTGAATGGGTAAAAAATATTAGGCATATTAGATTTGGGAGACTGGAAAAAAGAGAAAATGCAGTTCGATACACTACTTTAATTGAAGCGATAGAAACTATGACGGGCAAGACTATGCCAGAAAAATATAAAAGCAATTTTATTAATGGGGTTGATGAAATTGACTTAGTGAGATCTGGACTTGATGACATGATGATTGACGGATTTCAAGAGGTAAAAAAAGCTTACTTAGAAAATAATAAAATACCTGATTTTAGAACTGCTGCCTATAAGGTTGCTATAGAAAAAATAGCTTTGTCATATGATTTTATAGGACTTTAGGAAAGTATATAGGTTCATCTAGATCAAACCAGGGCTCATAAGGCTCCATTACAGATTTAAGAAGATCACTTTTTAGAAATATATTTAACCAATTTTTTATGTTTTTTATATCATCAAGGTCATCAAACCATTTTATATTAGCCAGTCTGAATTGCCTTATGAATGGGAGGATTGAGATATCAAGCTTATTTATCTCATCCCCAAAAAACCAAAATGATCCAATTAAATTTTTATCCAGTTCTCTCAGAATTTTTAAACATGTGTTTTTATGCACTTCTTCATTTACATCAACATACCTTGTTGAGTACTTGTACCTATCAAGGTTAAATTTAAAATCTGTATCAAATAACTTTATGGTTTTTTGAGTAAAGAGCTCTTGATCATCTGATAGGTTGCCATCAAATATTCTTCTTTGCTCTAAAGCCCAGTCAATTAAATCAAGACTTTCTTCAATAATAGTGCCGTTATCAAGAAGCAGAACGGGAACAGTACCCTTAGGTGATATATCTAACATGGCAGAAGGTTTATTCCTTAGGCTTACCTCTCTTATTTCGCATTGAATATTTGTTAAGTAAAGTACCATTCTTGCCCTCATGGCATAAGGGCATCTTTTAAAAGAATATAGGATATGCATTGTTAAGAATTATTTTTTTTAGCCTCGTCCTTTGGTCCAATATGTTTTTGATTTCTTTTAGTTGCTAGGTCGACCTGCTTTTGCCTGCTCATATACCTAGTCTTTTGATCTTCTGTTTTTTCATTAAAGCATTTTGGACAAGCAACACCTTTGATATAGCTTGAAGATTGCTTATCATCTTCGGTTATAGGCATTCTACATCCATGACACATATCATAACTACCCACTGACAGATCATGCATAACAGAAACCCTGTCATCAAAAACAAAACATTCTCCATCCCATAATGAATTCTCTTTGGAAACTGTTTCAAAGTATTTTAAAACTCCGCCCTTGAGATGATTAACATCCATAAAACCATCACGTATCATCAAAGAAGATGCCTTTTCACACCTAATACCCCCAGTACAAAACATTGCAACTTTTTTATTTTTTTTATCATCATCTGAAAAATTCTGACCTTTTACCCAAGCAGGAAAATCTCTAAATTTAATTGTTTTAGGATTAATAGCGTTTTTAAAACTTCCAATAGAGTATTCATAATCATTTCTTGTATCTATAAGAATTATATCTTTTGAGGTAATTAATTTATTCCAATCTTTAGGGTTTACATATTTTCCAGATTGATTAGCGGGATTAATCGTTTTATCTCCGATCGTAACTATTTCTTCTTTTAGCTTTATTTTTAATCTTATAAAAGGATTAACTTCTGATTCTGAGTATTTGATATCAATATCAGAAAAACTTGAAAGACTTTTTATAAAATCAAGGGCTTCTTCAACATTGAATTTAGTACCCGAGATGGTTCCATTTAACCCCTCCTTGCCCACAAGTATTGTCCCGTAAATTGAAAGTTTTTTAAGCTTGTTTTTAATATTAACTTGAGTTGATGATGGATTATCAACTATTGAAAATTTATACAAGGCTGCTACTAAAAACATATACACATATTACTACAAGAAAATCGACTAAGATTTGAAATAATAAGATTTTTTATCTACAAAATAAATAAAATAAGTTAAATTGGTTTTACATGAGCATACTAAGTAACAGTAAGAATTATATTCATATAAGTGACATAAATGATATTGATAAATCATTAGATAGAAACATTAAGAGTGCTTTAAAGAATATTAAAACATCTCCTAGTCTTTTTCCTTATAAGGTAGAGATCAATAACAATAAAATTTATTTTGCTTTAATGACAAAAAAACATTATAGAGAAAGCTTCTTCATTCTCTCTGAAGGCAATGGGCCTGGGTTTTTAAAAGGCAGTCTATCATTCTCAGCAAACCTTATAAGTGTGATCGATTTATTTAAAAATAAAAGCCATATAGAAAAATCTTCAGTTATCTTCAATCATGGCTTTTGCTGCTCTACTTTATTGTCTAGATTGCTTGAGGAGAGTTTTAACGTTCTATCACTTAAAGAGCCCCCGCTATTAAATTCTTTACGACATCACCTTGAGAACAATGATGATGATAAAGATATTACAAATACTATTCTTGCAATTCATGACAGATCATTTTCTAAAAATCAAAGGGTTTTATGGAAACCAAGTGATTATGCATTTGATCTTATTGATATTACTCAACAACAAGATGTCCCAACTGTATATCTTTACTCTCCCTTAAGAGAATATATAGCCTCTTGCTCAAAAGAGAAAAGAAGGGAATGGATTGCACAAAGAGCTAATTATAAAAAAATAATAAATTTATTTAATTTAAATAACAGTAATATTGATATTAGCAAAACTTCAATTCAAGCTACTTTATATTGGTGTTCGTTTGCTCAAAAATTCATTAACCTAAGTAGTAATAAAAATAATATTGTTGCAGTTAACTCTAAAACACTTTTAGATAATCCTAAAATTTCATATAAAATTGGCAAGCATTTGAAGTTAAAACGTAAATTTAATATTTTTGAAAAATCTAATATTAATTCTTTATTAAATACATATGCTAAAACGGATACTTATGAATTTAATAAAGAGCAAAGGGATGATCAACTTAATTTAATAATTGATAAAAATCTTGACGATATAATTGAGGCCGAAAAGTTTGCTGAAGAAATACTAGGTATGAGTATTAAAAATTTTAAATTTAAAAATGAAATATTTTAAATTTCAAGTTAAGTGGCGCGCCTGAAGAGATTCGAACTCCTGACCCACGGATTAGAAATCCGTTGCTCTATCCAGCTGAGCTACAGGCGCATGGTCGGGGTAGTAGGATTCGAACCTACGACCACTCGCTCCCAAAGCGAGTGCGCTACCAGACTGCGCTATACCCCGAGGATGCAAATATTAAAGTTTATATAAAAAATAAGCAATGCTCATGTGAATAAATATTAATTAATATTGATTAATGAGATAATAATTACATGACAGCAAAAATATTAGACGGTAAAAAATTAGCAACTCTTTCAGAAGAATTCATTAAAAGAGAGGTTTCTGAGCTTATTAAAGCTGGCATTACTCCAACATTGGCCACGATATTAGTTGGGCATGACCCTGCTTCAGAAACATATGTAAAAATGAAAAGAAATACATGCAAACGAGTTGGCATGGAGTCTATAGCTGTTGAACTTCCAGAAACAACAACAACTGAAGAGTTATTAAAAACAATCGAAGACTTAAATCTAGATGTTAATGTTCACGGCATTCTCCTTCAACACCCCACTCCTTCTCATATAGACGAGAGGAAGTGTTTTGATTCAATAGCTATAGAAAAGGACGTTGACGGTGTCACATGCCTGGGTTTTGGAAATATGTCTATGGGGATAGATGCATACGGCTCATGCACTCCTGCTGGAATTATTAGATTAATAGAATATTATGAATTAAAAATAGAAGGCAAAAATGCTGTTGTTGTTGGAAGAAGTCCTATTTTAGGAAAGCCTATGGCAATGATGTTATTAAATCTAAATGCTACTGTTACTATTTGCCATTCGAGAACACAAGATATTGATTCTATAATTAAGCAAGCCGATTTAATTGTTGGTGCGGTAGGAATACCTAAGTTTATAAAAACCGAATGGATTAAAGAAGGTGCGATAGTTATCGATGCTGGCTTCCATCCTGAAAAATGCGGCGATATTGATTTATCAGAGATGGATAATATCTCCTCTGCTTACACGCCTGTTCCAGGAGGTGTTGGGCCAATGACTATAAATACATTGATATTGCATACTATGAAGTCTGCAAAAAAATTAATTAACAAATAAGTTTATTCTTTAGGCTCTTCTTTGGAAGTAGCTTCATCTATTGGATCTAGCTCAGCCTCTATTATTTCACCCTCTTCATCTCCTTGATCTTCTTCAGTTTCTGAGTGACCAGGCTTAAAAGGGAAAGGCTTATCATCAGTTTCAAATAATAAAAATGCTAAGGTATCATGAAAAAATTCAATTATATAAGAATTGAAATTGCTAATTGAATTATTTGCTTTAGAGGTAAATAAAACAAAAAGGAATTGAACAAAAGATAGGCCAATACATATAGATAATGCAAAATTAATTGCAAAAGCATAGAAAAACATAAATACAAACCTAATCCATTTACTGGTTTTTAAAATTTCGTCTTTGTTTATATGTTCCATAATTTTTTTTCCTAATATGTAAATTCTACATCAACTTCATGCGAATTATTAATAAGATCATCAATTAATGTTTTTGGTAAATAATTCTTATAAACAATATTATATAAAGAATCAACAAGTGGCATGCTTATGCCCAGCTCCTTTGATTCCTCTTTTATAACATCTAAAGTTCTAATGCCTTCTGCTACTTGGCCAACTTGATCTTTAGCTTCCTGAAGTGTCATGCCATTTCCTAAATTAGATCCTAGTTGATAATTTCTTGATAATCCTGATGTGCAAGTTGCAACTAAATCACCCATTCCAGCAAGGCCAAGAAATGTAATTGGGTTAGCTCCTTTTGCTACCGCAAATCTACTCATTTCAGCCATGCTTCTGGTTAAGATTAAGCCTACTGCATTCTCACCAACATCTAATGAATCTGCAATTCCGCAGATAATTGCATAAATATTTTTTAAAGCCCCGGCCAACTCCACGCCCTGAATGTCATTGCTAGAATAAACTTTAAATGTATCTGACGACAAAACTTTTTTAACCTGACTAAGTAATGCATCACTGGAGCTAGCAATAACAGTTCCTGCTATCTTTTTATCAGCTATCTCTTTTGCAAGATTGGGGCCACTTAGGACGCCAACTTGATTTATATTTGCATCTATATTCATAGAAATAATATCTGACATTGATCTAAATGGATTTAATTTAATGCCTTTGGTGCATGAGACAATATAAGAGCCTTCTTCAATCATTGGATTGATTCGTTCCATTATTGTTTCAAAAATTAAGCTAGGTGTTGCAATGAAAACTAATGATGAGCCATCCATGACATCATCTAATTTCTCAGATGCAGATATATTTGAAGATAATTGTAACTCAGGATGATAGGTTGAATTAGCGCCCTCAGAGTTAATTCTAAGCGCCTGTTCAGAATCTCTGACCCAAAGAGATACCTCATATCCATTTGAGGCAGCAATGTTGGCCAGAACGGTACCAAAACTTCCTCCTCCTAATACTGCTACCTTAATACTTGCAGTCATGTTTATGATAAATATTTATCAAGCTGTCTTAGATACTTAGATGGATCCTTGGGAGAGCCTCCCTCTGCAATGACAGCATAGTCATATAAAAAATCAACAAAGGAATTAAATTGCTTACCTTTTAAATCTTTTAATTTTTTTAGAAGTTTATGTTTTATATTAATTTCAAAAATAGGATGAGATGATCCTAATGTCTGGCCAGATGCTTCGAGGATTTTTCTTAATTGAGCCCCTGGTTCATTTTGAGGAAGAATTAAGCAGGTTGCTGAGTTTGTTAGTCTTGAACTTACCAAGACATCAGAAACCTTATCATCTAAATGTTTTTTTATTTTTTCTACTAGGCCTTGATCTGCTTCTGAGACTTTTTTTTCAGAATCTTTACTGTCAGAGCTTTCTTTTGCAGCATTAACTAACTGCTTTCCTTTAAACTCATTAAGTCCAGCCATCAACCACTCATCAATCCTGTCGGTTAATAGAAGAATTTCTGTTCCTTTGGCTTTCAATCCTTCGATATGAGGAGAGTTAGCGGCAGCTTCATATGTGTCTGCAACACAATAATATATTTTATCCTGATCTTCTTCCATTCGACCGATGTAATCATCTAAAGTTTGATCTGCTTCAATGGACTCATTATGAGATGTTGAGAAAAGCAATAAGCTAGAAATTAATTCTTTATTTTCAAAATCTTCAGCAGGTCCTTCTTTTAAGACCAAGCCATACTCGAGCCAAAACTCTTTATATTTATCCAATGATAAATCTTTTAAAGATTTTAAAGATTCTAATATTTTTTTAGTAACACCTTTTTTAATTGTGTCCACAAGGGGATGTTCTTGGAGTATTTCTCTGGAAACATTTAATGGTAAATCACCTGTATCAATAATACCTCTTACAAACCTTAAATATAAAGGTAGGAAGTTAGATGCATCATCCATAATAAAGACTCTTTGTATATATAACTTTATTCCTTTTGGAGATTCCCTGTTCCATAAATCAAAGGGTGGTTTAGATGGTACATATAATAAATTAGTGTACTCATTTTTTCCCTCAACCTTATTGTGAGCCCATAATAGTGGATCTACCTGGTCATAGCTCATAAATTTGTAAAATTCTTTATACTCCTCATCTTTAATAGATCTTTTAGGCTTTAGCCATAAAGCATCTGCATCATTTATTCTGTGAGATTCATTTGATTCAGTGATTAAGTTAAGTGGGAAATTAATGTACTGGGAATATTTCTCTAGTAAATATCTAACCCTACCCTCGTCTGCAAATTCTTTATTTTCCTCATTCAAAAAAATAATTATATCTGTGCCATTAGTTTCTTTTGTTACTTGCTCAAGTTTATATTTTTCCTCACCGTCACTTTCCCAAAGAGTGGCATTATCTGAATTTTCAAAAACAGATTTAGTAATGACTTGAACTTTATCAGCAACCATAAATGCTGAATAAAATCCAACCCCAAATTGACCTATTAAGTTTGAATCTTTTTTATCATCTCCAGTTATGTTGCCTAAAAAAGAGGCCGTTCCTGATCTTGCTATAGTTCCAATATTTTCTATAACCTCAGACTCAGTCATTCCAATTCCATTATCAGAAATAATAATCTTATTTTCTTCTTTGATAACTTTTACATCTATTTTTAAATCTTTATTGAAAACAGACAATGATTTATCTTCAACAGCTTTAAATCTTAATTTATCAATAGCATCTGAGGCATTAGAGACAAGCTCACGAACAAATATTTCTTTATTAGAATATAAAGAATGAATCATTAGCTTTAGAAGCTGCTTGGTTTCTGTTTGAAATACTTTAGTTTTTGATTTAGCCATATTAATACCCTTATGTTAAGTTATTTGTAGTATCTAATCTTTAAAATTCAAGGTCTAGGCCTATATTTATTGATTAATCACTCTAATTATCTCAATCACTGAGGCTGCAAATATAATTACAGTGTTAAAAATGCTAAGGCTATGAAGTGATCTAAAAAGCCTATCCCAACCCCTATCTTTAGCAATATTTGTTAGTGGAATAATTATGTATCCAAGAAAAGAGAAAGAAACAGCAATTAGTGCAATATAAATATCTATTGTTGAAAAGAAAAGATATGAAATCAGTAAAGCTATTAAGGTTATTAATAATAGTAACAAGTAGTATCTAGGAAAAATTTTTCTTAGAAAATTAGATGCATTTTGATCATCAAGTACCTTAAAGACAACTGGGGCTGTTAGAAGAACTTGAGCAAATATTATCCCCAAAACCAATGAGTAGCATAATATTAGAAGGATTAAGATAACTATATTCATAATAAAGTGGCGGTCTGACGGGGAATCGAACCCCGAACACCGCCGTGACAGGGCGGAATTATAACCGTTTAACTACCAGACCACTAAACCGTTGGATTGAATAATATCTATTTTAGATAAAAGTGCAACCAAAAAAAATGGTGGGTGATGACAGGTTCGAACTGCCGACCCTCTCGGTGTAAACGAGATGCTCTACCAAACTGAGCTAATCACCCTTTCTTTATCAACCAAAAACGTTATATTTTTTAACTATCAATGATTAAGGTGGCTAATAATACTATTTTATTTATAAAAATAATACGACTATTTCACATCAAACTTTATTTTCTTGAGAGATTAATTCTTGCTAAATAAATTCCAAACAAGGTTATGGATACAAATACTAATTGTGTGATATTTAAGATTTCTGAGAAAATTACTGCCGCTAGCATCGTTGCTGTTAATGGCTGCATTAGCAAACCAATTGAACCATCAGATGCAGAAATATTAGCTATGCCGATAGTTATAAGAAACTGACCTCCAAACTGACATAGAAAAGCCAATAGTAATAAATTAATCCACTCAGAATTAGATGAGGGAACTCTTGAGCCCTCTTCGATTAAAGTTGGGAAGATTGAAAAAATACAACAAAATAAAGTAGTGTAAAAAATAATATTTAATGCAGTTTCTTTTCCAAGTTTCGATATTATTAACAAGTAAACCCCATAGAAAAAAGCTGCAACAAGACATAAGACATCGCCTAATATCTTGCCATTAGAGTAATTACTAGAAAATATTATTAACCCGGTAATACCCAGATAGGTTATAAAGAACGACAAGGCAAATCCCCTACTAGGAACTTCTTTAAAAATTATAATAGATAAAATAGCAACAAAAATAGGAGCAGAATTAACTATTATTGTTGCATTAGATACTGATGTTATATTCATGCTGTGATGCCAAAGAATTAGATCAGATGTAAATGCAAGAGATGCAATAGCTGTATAGAGAATAGTTTTTTTACTTTTAACTTTAAAAAAAACAGTTTTATTTTTAACTAAATTAAAGACTATCAGAAAGGGTAGCGTGAGGAGCATTCTATAAAATAGAATTGATGAGGAAGATAACTCACTCCACTTAACAAATATTGGCGCAAAACCTATAAGCATTGCACCAGCTGCAAGCATAAAAAAATAATTTGAACGCTGAAAATTTTCAATCATGAAGTTATACTTTGTATATGAAAGAAGACATTGTAGAACAAGATAAAGAAATTATCTCCGTTGGGGAGCTTAATAGATCTGCAAAATATTTATTAGAAAATACCTTTAATAATATTGCTGTAGTAGGCGAAATATCTAACATGTCCAGACCTAGCTCAGGTCATATTTATTTCACATTAAAAGATGAAGATGGGGCTATTGGTTGTGCGATGTGGCGCTCGCAAGCCTCAAGACTTAATTTTTCACCTGAAAATGGAGATCAGTGCATTCTTAAGGGACAGGTTAGTCTTTATCCAGCAACCGGAAGATATCAATTAATGGTTAAGTCTATTGAGCAAGCTGGCTCTGGAAATCTAATGCAGCAATTTGAAATGTTGAAAAATAAACTTGATGAAGAGGGATTGTTTAATTTAAATAATAAAAAGGGTATTCCTAAATCTCCCAAGCATATAGGGATCATTACCTCTGAATCAACAGCTGCTTTACAGGACATATTAACTACAATTGAACGCAGGGCTCCATCAGCCCAGATCAGCTTAAGTCCAGCTGTTGTTCAGGGAGATAATGCTCCAAGCACTATAATAAAAGCACTTAATAGAATTATTATTTTTAATGAAAAAAACCCTGACAGTAAAATTGATGTTGTAATCATAGCCAGAGGCGGAGGATCTATTGAAGATCTTTGGTGTTTTAATAATGAGGACTTAGCTAGAGAAATTGCTGCATATCCTATTCCAACAATATCAGGAGTTGGCCATGAAATAGATTTTACAATTTGTGACTTTGTGTCTGATATGCGAACCCCTACACCAACGGCTGCGGCTGAGCTAGTTTCAGAGTTTTATTTTAAAATACAAGATAAGCTTGATGACCTGAATCTAGCTCTTTTAAAGTCTATAGAGCAACTTCTTAGAACTAAAAAGCAATTTATGAAGGGCCTTAAATCAAGCATCAAGAATCCACTAATGATATTAAGGGAGCAAAGTCAAAAATTAGATAATTTTGAACTTAGATTAAATCAAAAAATATCTTTAAACTACGCAAAGAAAAATCAAGCAATTAAACTTCTTTCCTCTAGGCTTCTTCAAAAAAGTCCTAGCTCATTCTTAAAAGAACTTAATAATAAAATATCAAATACAGATTTAAATTTAAAGAAAAATATAAAAAGAAAAATATCATTTAATAAGACTCAATTAGCTGAATATGACAAAAACCTATCAATCTTAAATCCTTTATCGATCTTAGATAGAGGTTATTCAATCATTCAAAAAAAATCAGGAGAATCTGTTAAATCTTCCAATGAAGTGGAGATGGGAGAAGTCCTTTCAGCAAGACTGAGCGAAGGATTTATAGAAGTTAAGGTTAAAAAAATTTAATGAATAAGATTCTTTTTTTTCTATCTTTCTTTCTTTTTTATGCAAATTTTACTCACGGAGCTATAAAGGCAATACCTGGAGAAGTTATTGCTATAAAAGATGACGGGGGATTCAATCAGCAAGGTCAAAAGCATTTAAAAATTAACTTTGAAAAGCAAACTTATATTTTAATACCAATTCCCTATACTGCTAATAATAAATCTGCTCAATTTAATGGAATGGATATAAGTATAGTAAAAAAAGATTTTGGTGAATCTAGAATAACTATAAATGATTTATCTAAAGTTGATTTAAGTAAAGAAGATTCTGAAAGAGCTTTCAAGGAATCAATAAAAATTAAAGATGCTATTAATTCCTATTCCATAGACTTTAATACAAGTATAGATTTTGTATCACCTATACCAAGTGGAATTATTTCTAGCAGATATGGGAAAAAAAGGTTTATCAATAATACTCCCAGATCTCCGCATCTCTCATTAGATATAGCGGCACCTGAAGGCACGCCCATTGAAGCTCCAAGTCAAGGCAGGATTATTTTGACTGGTAACTTTTTTTATGCAGGAAATTATTTAATAATTGATCATGGTTATGGGCTTTTGTCCTCTTACAGTCATATGTCTGAAGTATACATACAAACTGGTGACTTCATTAATAAAGGCAAAATTATTGGTACAGTTGGTTCTACCGGGAGAGTAACAGGTCCCCATCTTCATTGGACAGTCTATCTAAACACCGTCAGGATTAATCCAGAATCACTTTTAAAAAAAGATTACCTACAAAGTATTTTGCAGATCTCCAAGGATATTATTTAAATCATCTTTCGTTTGAGGTCTAAAAAAAGATTTTACCAAGACCCCATTTGGATTTATAAAAAATGTAGCAGGAACTGCTGAAGGTGTTTGAATGCCCCAAATATCTCTAGGATGGGATATGAGTGATGGAATTTTTAAATTAAATTTTCTTGCTACAGGGGCAAGATCATCTTCATCCAATTCATCAAAATTAAATGCAAATACATGAACTCCTGGATTCTCTTCAGAGAATTCATTAAATTCAGGTATTTCTTTTATGCATGGAGCACACCAGTCTGCCCAATAGTTAACCACCACCCAATTTCCTTTTAGTTTTTCAAAAGAAGTATTCGAACCATTAAAAATCTCTACATCATTTTTCTGGCATCCAAATAATAGGAATACGCATAACAAGGGTATAATTTTCTTAATCATGGAGACATCATAGGCTGAAAATATGGAAAATAAATACCTTTTAATACTTTTTTACTCTGCCGGCGGATCAGTTAGAAATATTGCTCATTCAATTGCCGAGGGCGCAGAGAATGAAGGTGTTGCCATTAAAATAAGGACTGTGCCAAAGATATCTGCTGTAACAGAGCAAACTGAAGAACAAATTCCTGAAAAAGGAGAGATATACTGCACAAAAGATGATTTGATTAACTGCAGTGGTTTAGCTATTGGCTCTCCGACAAGATTTGGCTCTATGGCATCGCCTCTAAAATATTTCTTAGACTCAACTGGTGACTTGTGGGCCTCAAATACCCTTGAAGACAAGCCTGGAATAGCATTTACCTCAACGGGTTCTATGCACGGAGGCCAAGAAGTTACCTTATTTAATTTAATAACTTACATGATGCATCATGGAATGATAATTCATGGCTCACCCTACTCTATTAAAGAACTAAGCAGCTCTAATGCAGGAGGAACTCCATACGGCCCTTCTCATGTAGAAAGTTTTAATGATAGTAATGTTTTAACTCCAGATGAGCGGGCGATTGCAGTTAAGACTGGATCCAGATTAGCTAAGTTAATTAAAAAATTAAATGCTTAATCTTAAGAAATATAAAATATTAACTAATATATTTATATTTTCTTTAATTACTATAAAGCTTTTAACGGTTCTTGATCATAGAGTTACAAGTACTTTTTTTCTTATCTGGTCTCTTCCTTTTATTTTTTTTTACTTCCAAGCTAAATCTCTCTCCATAAAAGGTTATCAAGGGTTTTGTTTTATATTACTTATATATTTCCTATCTTCATCTTTGAGAGTATTTGGAGCCGATCTCTATCTATACAACTTAATTGAATTAGTTTTAATAGTAATATTCTTTATCCATTGTATGTTTGGACCCAGGACTATTAGACTGCATATGTAAAGTTTACTTTACATTATACTAATCGTATTCTATCATCTCATCTACAACAATTTGGAGATAATGAAATGACAGAGAAAAAATCAATATGGGGAAAGGCTGATAGCTTTTTAAGTCTTACAAGAAAAATTATAGTTAATGGTGTGACTGGACTTGTTCTGGTTGTAATTACTTTATCAATCTTAGGTGGAGTTACTTCTATTTTTTCAGGGTCTGATGAGGTTGAAACAAAGGATAAAATTTTATGGTTTAAGCCAGTTGGTGTAGTAGTTGACTCTGAGGTAATTGGACAAGGCTCATTTTCATTAAACAAGATAGTTACAGGTGGGAGTACTCAATCTGATCAACATGAATTACAAGATCTTTTAGATGTTCTTGATAAAGCGGCAAACGATGAAAACTTGAGCGCAGTATATGTAAATGTTTCTGAGTTAGGAATGTATTGGGCATCAGCATTCAAACTTGCAGATGCAGTTAAAAGTGTAAAAGATAGTGGTAAGCAAGTTATTGCATACTCTGAGGGTTATGGTAATTCAGCCTACCTTATAAGCTCTCAAGCAAATAAAGTTTTTGTAAATAATTATGGTGGTGTTAACGCTTTTGGCTTCTCTAGGAAGAGAGAATACTACGTAGATTTTTATAAAAATATAAAATTAAATTTTAATATTTTTACTGCTGGTGATTTTAAATCTGGTCCAGAGCCATATACAAGAGATTCCATGTCAGAAAATGATAAGCGAGCATGGAATGAATTTGCCAACCCTATGTGGCAAAAAATGACAGGAATGATGGAGGAAGGAAGAGGTTTACCTAGTGGGACATTACAAAACTATGGCGATCGTTTTTATGAAATGATGATAGATAATCCTGAAGCTGCTGAGGTAGCTTTAGAAATAGGCTTAGTAGATTATTCAGTAACAAGAGAGGAGTTCAAAGAATGGATGTTTGAACAATATCCAAATGAAGAAGAAGATAAATATGCATTTCCTGATAGCATCTCAATATATGACTACCTATCAACTATAGAAAAGGATAAAAATCCATCTAAAAATATTATTGCAATTATAAATGTTGAGGGTGCAATCATGACTGGCGAGACTGCTTATGGAGTTGCAGGATCAGATACAATTGTAGAAAATATTCAAGCAGCAACTCAAGATAAATCTGTTAAAGCAATGGTGTTGAGAGTAAATAGCCCGGGTGGTGATGTATGGGCCAGTGAATTGATAACAAATGCTTTGATTGAATTTAAAGAAACTGGGAGACCTGTAATAGCTTCAATGGGAGATATAGCAGCTTCTGGGGGAGTTTGGGTTACAACTAATTCAGATGAAATATGGGCAGAAAAAGATACTTTGACTGGCTCTATTGGAGTCTATGGCATTATCCCAACGCTAGATGGGATATACGACTGGGCCGGAATAAAGGTTGATGGAGTAAGCTCAACCAAGGCTGCTGAGTGGGACGAAAGAGAATCAATGCCAAATGATGTTAAGAATACTATTCAAGCAAGCATTGATAATACATATTTTAAGTTTGTAACCAAGGTTGCTGAAAATAGAGGCATGACATATGAAGAGGTTCTGCCTATTGCCGGTGGAAGAATATGGGCTGGATACAAGGCACTTGAATTAGGTCTTGTTGATAAAATAGGTGATCTAGAAGATGCCCTAGCATCAGCAGCTGAAAGAGCTGACTTAAAAGACTTTAAAATTAAAACCTATAAAAAACCTGTGGATCCAATTGATGCTATTTTAAATGAATTGCTAGAAAATATTAATATTAAAATTGATGTAGACCCTAGGTTAGAATTAATAAGCTCTACCATTCCAAAACAACTAAAAGTTATTAACCCTTCTAAAAAAAGCGTGCTAGTGTATTGCTTTGATTGCGACTTAGAGTAGTTTTTTAATTAAAGGTATTGTAATTTTTCGCTTCATTTCCATTGAGAGCTGATCAAGGCTCTCAAGGATTCTTACTAAATCTGATAGATTCCTTTTAGCATAAGTTAGGAGGTATTGAGCTTCCCTTCCCCCTAAGTCAATTGATCTTAGGTTAGCTATAGACTTCAGCGCTTCTAATAAGTTATCTTGATTAATTTGAAATAGCTCATAGCTAGCAACTTTTCTCAATCTTGATTCTAAGTCTGGTAATGAAAAACTCAAAGAGCCTATCTCTAAGGACGATGCAAAAACTAATCTGCAATTAGAATTTAGTGAGCTATTAATTAAATTAAAAATTCCCTTCTCCCATTCTTTGTCTGAAGTAATATGCTCTAGTCCATCAAGACAGACCAGGTCCATAGTCTCAACTGAATCTAATATACCAACACCATACGAAATTACTTCTTTTAGTGGAATATACAAGGATGGCCTGCCCTCGCCACTGTATGCATTGCACAATGATTGGAGTAAATATGTTTTTCCAGAGTCTTGATTGCCATATATAAATATATCGTCTAGTTGTGATAAATCAGCAATAGTTGAAATAAGCTCACTATTAGAAGGATCTTCATAGAAATGATCAAAAGAAGATTTATATGCTTTATTCCAAGGAAATGTAAGCTGCTTAGGATTATTCATTATGGTAGGCCTTAATGTCGTAATACCAGTCATATGCGTAAACTATAAGACTTATTAAAGTAACTATAACAATAGAAATATCTAAAGCTACTAATGAAATGCTAACACCAAGAAGCTCAAATAATATAATAATAAAGATATAGGTAATCTGAAGAGCTGTAGTTAACTTCCCAAGAATATTAGGAAGAGGAGCATTTGATTCTATTAAAGTCATTTGTATTGCTGCGCCGAGTAAAATTGCAACATCCCTACTTAAAAAAATAATAAAAATATAAAGAGGGATATATTCACTTACCCATAGAATAAAGATAGTTCCTGATAAAAGGAGTTTATCCGCAACAGGATCTAGTATTGTTCCTAATTCTGTTCTCCATTCCATTTTCCTTGCAAGAAAGCCATCAAGCGCATCTGTAAGTGAGGCAATAGCAAAAAATATAAGACTCATCATAAAATCTTTATTAAGAATGCTCTCAAGAATTGGATAAATCAAAGCTATCCTTAATATGGATAAGAAATTAGGAATAAAAATAAAATACTTACTCATTTTTTATAATATAGATTGATAGAGTTAGAGTCTTCTTCACTAACCAATATATCAAGAAAACCATTACTTTCAATCTCTTTTAGAATCGAGTTAATAGAGCCATAAGTAGAGGCTTTATAAGTAATAGTATTATCTGCAAAACTTATTATTTCTAAATTTGGAATACTTAATATCATTGCCATCTTACTATTCAACCCAAGATAATCTTCATGGGTATTAATACCTTGAATGGAGATGTAAGCAAAAGATTCGTTTGAGGTTTTAATCTGAAATTCATTCAAGCTTTCATCAACAAGTGGAGATAAAAAAGATATGAATTTATCTTTGATATCAAATACAAAATTAGAGCTCTCAAAATTAGCATTCATATCACCGGATAATAACCAATTATTTAAACCAAGATTAGAGATTTTGATATGAACTAATTTATCGTAATCATACTTTGATGATATATAACTCTTAGGGTCGGATAAAATACTGAAGGAAGATATTTTTTTAGTATCCTCTAAATCCAAAATTGGAAGTTCAAGAAAAATACCTCTTTCCTTAGAAAAAGTATTAAGTACCTTTTTAAATACCTCGTCCATCTCATGAAGAGCTTTATTGGAAGATACAAAGTATGGCTGTTCTAATCCAGTATCAACTTCAAAAAGAAATAAAATTACCGGCCTGGAGTAACCAACAATCGGTATTGATAATTCCTTAAATTTTTTTACCAGCATGTCTTGATTAAATTTGACCTGAAGGTAGCTTGAGTTCTCAATATTTTTAATAGAATAACTAATAATTAAATCTTTACGCGATATTCCAGAATTTATTATCTTCCATACATTAGAAGGTGAGACATCGCCACTTAGTCTATAGACCATGTTATTAAAAGATAAATTAATAGACTGTTCAATTTTTGAAGAGCTCTCAATAGGCTCGTAAATAGTAAATAGTTCATTAAACTCCTTCCCAAAGGAGAGATTAGAAAAGATAATGACTACTACTGTTAAATGTTTAATTAAATTGTTATTCATTTGTTTCACAATAGGTATTCTAAATGACAAAAGAAATTATAGACAATGATCCATACAAATCAGCTGGTGTAGATATAAATGCTGGTAATGAATTAGTTGATCTTATAAAAAAAGATGTCTCGGCATCTCATGGACCTAATGTGCTTGGAAGCATAGGCGGCTTTGCCGGTATGTTTAGGCTAGATAAAGAATATAAGAATCCTATTCTAGTAGCATGTACAGATGGTGTTGGGACTAAAGTAGCACTTGCGCAAGAGACAGGAATGCTAAATGGAATTGGCCAAGACCTTGTTGCTATGTGTGTTAATGACCTTATAGTCTGTGGAGCTAAGCCACTTTTTTTTCTAGATTACTTTGCCTCATCTAAATTAGAAATTAAAGAGGCGTCTACTATAATTAGTAGCATAGCTAATGCCTGTATCGAATCTGGATGCGCCCTCCTAGGTGGAGAGACGGCTGAAATGCCAGGTCATTATGTTGGGAAGAATTTTGATCTAGCAGGATTTTCTGTTGGTTGCGTAGATGAAGATAAGATCATCAACAATAAATCTATTACAGCAGGTAATATCCTAATAGGCATTGAATCAAGCGGTCCCCATTCAAATGGGTTTTCATTAATAAGAAAAATAATTAAAGATGCTAACTTAGCTAACTCAGATTTTACAAAAATTACTGAGATGGCCTTAAGACCTACCATCCTCTATCCCTCATTAATAATGACTCTAATAGAGAAATTTAATATTCATGGAATGGCGCATATAACAGGCGGAGGGTTAACAGAAAATATTCCTAGATCAATTCCTGAGGATCTATCTGTTGAAATACTAAAAGACTCGTGGGTAATGCCTGAAATATTTAAGTGGTTGAAAGATACTGGAGACATTAATGAAGCAGATATGTTTAGGATATTTAATTGCGGTATTGGCATGGTATTAATTATAGATTCAGAAATATCTCAAGAAATTCAAGATAAAATTACAGAAGAAGGTTACCAAAGTTATGTGATTGGTTCTGTTCAAAAAAAGAATTCAGATAAATTAATAAATTTCAGATAAATTTATGAAAAGAGTAGTTTTTCTCATATCGGGCAATGGATCGAATCTTCAAGCCATTATAGATAAATGTAAAAATGGTGATATTAAAGCAAATATAGTTTCAGTTATTAGTAATAACCCTGATGCATTTGGGCTAGAGAGAGCTAAATCTGAAAACATCAATACAAAAGTAATAAATCATAATGAATATAAAACTAGAGATTTATTTGATAATGACTTATTTAAGTATATAGAAGAGGTAAAGCCTGATTTAATTGTTTTAGCAGGATTTATGAGAATTCTTACTAAAAAAATTACAGACAGTTATTTTGGAAAAATTATTAATATCCACCCCTCCTTGCTTCCAAAATACCCAGGGCTGAATACCCATTCTAAGGCTATAGAGAACAGAGATTCCTTGCATGGTGTCTCAGTTCACTATGTTTCAACAGAATTAGATGCAGGCCCCTTAATTGCTCAAGCAACAATAAAAACTAAAGAACATGAAAAAATAGATGAATTAGTAAAAAGAATTCATAAAATAGAGCATAAGATTTTTCCTAAAGTTATCAAACTTATCTGCAATGATCAAATTAGCTTAGATTCTGGAAAGGTAGTTTTTCATGATATTAAAATAAATGGAGATTATATTGATGAATATTTTGAAATATAAATTTCTTTTTCTAATAGTAATTTCTATAGATATAAGTGCGATTGAAATAAAAGATTATATTGCTCGTTACTCGTTTGAATCAGATGAAATATCTATTGAAGGTATCAGGAAGCTAGCAACATTAGGCGATGGTTATGAGCTTAGCTTTAAAGCAAAAAATATTTTTGCAAAACTTGAATTTAATTCAAGCTTTGTTATTTCTGATGATCAAATTATCACTAAAAGCTATAAAGTAAAAATAAAACCTAAGTTTGTTAATAGAGATCAGGTTGTTGATTTCAACTATGAAAAAAAATTAATTACAGCCTTGGGAAGAAATTCATGGAATGCAGAGTTCAACCCTTCGATCAGGGTTCTCGATCCATTGAATGCTCAAATTCAAATCAGATTAAATCTTCTAAAAGGAATTAAAGAATTCTCGATAAAGTTGGTAGAAATAAAAAATGGCGTCCTTGAAGATAACTTTTATAAAGTAATTGGCAAGGAACTATGCGCTGTGGGTAAAAAAAACTATGAATGCATTGTGTTGAAAAGAAGTAGAAAGAAAGAGGGAAGAGAAACTATATATTATTTAGCCCCAGACTTGGATTATATGTTCCTAAAGATTATAGATAATGGTCCAGAGCAAAAACAAAAATTAGAGTTGATAGAAATCTTAAGTCTTGGGTAGTGTTACGCCTGTTTGCCCTTGATACTTTCCACTTCTATCCTTGTAACTTACCTCACACTGCTCATCAGATTCAAAAAATAGCATTTGAGCAACTCCTTCGCCTGCATATATTTTTGCAGGAAGATTGGTTGTGTTAGAAAATTCCAAGGTTACGTGCCCTTCCCATTCAGGTTCTAATGGGGTGACATTGACTATAATTCCGCATCGTGCATATGTAGATTTACCTAGACATATAGTTAATACGTTTCTTGGAATTCTAAAATATTCAACGGTTCTTGCTAAAGCAAATGAATTTGGAGGAATAACACAAACATCAGACTCAATATCTACAAAACTTTTTGCATCAAATGACTTAGGGTCAACGATTGCAGAATGAATATTTGTAAATACTTTAAACTCTTTTGCGCATCTAACATCATAGCCGTAACTAGAAACACCGTATGAGATTAATTTTTCACCATTTTCGTCAAGCCTAACTTGGTTTTTTGAAAAAGGTTCTATCATTTTATCTTCGATAGATTTTCTTGTTATCCACTTATCTGATTTAATCGACATTTACTTCAGTTCTCCCTTGAATTGCTCTCGCAATGGTATTTCCATCGACATACTCTAACTCTCCACCAATAGGAATGCCATAAGATATTCTTGAAACTTTAATATCTTTTACATGATCACTAATGAACATTGCCGTGGCGTCTCCTTCTACGGTGGAGCTTGTAGCTAAAATAACTTCTTGTACATTTTCAGAAGATATTAGGCTTAAAAAATTATCTATACCAAGATCTTCTGGGCCAATCCCCTCAATTGGTGAAAGTCTTCCAAGAAGAACGAAGTATTTACCCCTAAAGCCACCTGTAGATTCTATGGCAAGGACATCTGATGGACTTTCTACAACGCAAATGCTTAAACTATCTCTGGAGGTATCTGTGCAAGTTTTACATAATTCATTTGAAGTAAGCATCCTACACCGCGAGCACCTTCTGACGTGCTCTAGAGCTTCTTTCATTGTTTTAGCTAAAATACCTGCACCGTCTTTATTTTTATCAAGCAAATAAAGAGCCATTCTCTGTGCAGATTTTTTTCCAACACCCGGAAGGATTGTTAGAGCATTAATTAAGTCATTTAATAAGTCTTGGTTCATTTTTATGTTGTTGGCTTTATTGATCCATCTTTAATATTACCATCAAATTTTTTGAGGAAATTTTGAATTGAAGCATCTTGAGCAATAGTTTTTTCAGCATTTATTTGTTTGCTGGCCTCTTCTTTATCTTTCATATCTAGCGGGGAGTTATTAGCCTGACCATGATCAATTCTAATTGACAAGCTATCACCCAGCCTAGACATGCATGCAGATGTAAATTCAGAAAAAATATTATTAGGTATTTTATTTTCTTCATCTCCACCAGTTAAAATAAGTATGTCATTTTCATATCTATCAAATGAAAGATACCCGAAATAACTTCTAGCAAAAACACTTATATCTAAAGAATCAAAGAAGGTAATCCAGTGGTCTGATGAGTTGATAGTATTGCTATGGAATGCGGGAGATGTTTCTACCCCTATCTCCTTTAAGACTTTATGCTCTGAAGGCTCTTTTATTATTTCTTCTACTTTCTCTATCAAGGGAGACACTTCTTTTGTATTTTCTAGAGGCTTATTAGTTTTTAAGTTTTTTTTTTCTGCAGCCTCAATTCTAGGCGAGCTTTGATCAATTTTATGCAAAGGGTTAAAGGCAAGCATTCTTAGGAGGCATATTTCAAGTGACTCTTTTGCACTTGGGTGTACATGAAATTTAGAATATGCATTAACTGCGATTTCATACAAGAGCTGACAAAACTCTTCATCAACCTTAATGGCCAAGTCTTTAATTGCAGAATCTTTAGAGTTATGCAGAACCTGTTCTAAGGAAGTCTTATGAAGTATGGATATAATGCTTTTTAAAATTGCTTCATACTCAGGGGATAGCTCTTCAATTTTATACAAGTCATTAAAAGCTCTTTCCCCATCCCCATTAACTACCGAATTTATTAAAGAGATTAGTAAAGAATCATCTATGGTTCCTAATAATTTTTTAACATCTTCTGACTTCAGCTCTCCATTACCATGCGCTATTGCTTGATCCAGAAGTGTTAAAGCATCTCTAACAGAACCTTTTGCTGAATTACATACAAGCTCGATACTTTCGTCATCATAGGGTATAGATTCTAAATCAATAATTTTTTTTAAATGCCCGGAAAGTAAAGAGCCGCCAACAGTTTTTAAATTAAGCTGAAGGCATCTCGACTGGACTGTCTTCGGTATTTTATCAGGGTTTGTTGTGGCAAAAATAAAGATGATATGTGCAGGTGGCTCTTCTAAGGTTTTTAATAAAGCATTGAAGCTACTAGTGGAAAGCATATGAACTTCATCTATTAGATATATCTTATATCTACCTTGGGAGGGTTTATATTGAACAGTTTCAAGTAAGTCTCTCATATCATCTACACCTGTTTTTGATGCAGCATCAACTTCCAGAAAATCTAAATGTCTTCCTATTCTAATTTCCTCGCAATTAGAACAGTTATCACAGGGAGTTGATGTTGGAGTTTCTTGAGATTGGCAGTTCAAGCACTTAGCTAAAATTCTAGCCAATGTTGTCTTTCCAACACCTCTTGTACCAGCAAAGATATAAGCCTGATGAATCCTATCTTGTGAAATACCATTAGAAATAGCTTGAACAATATGCTCTTGCCCAACAACTTCATTAAAATTTGTTGGTCGGTATTTTCTAGCTAAAACCTCATAGGACATAGCGATAAATCATAACATGCTCTAACTAAAAATAGAGTCAATTTCTTTAAAACTAAAGCCTCTATTTTGTAGAAAACTCTTTTGCTTTGCCTTGCCTTTAAAGTCACCGGAAATACCATCTTTAAATTTTTTATTAAAGACATTTTTAACTGCTTCGGTCCAGCCCCCCTCCTCATCAATAGCAATAGATGATAGGGATTCGCTAACCCCTCTAAAGTTAAGCTCATAAGCAATACGCTTTGGTCCAAAACCTTTTCTTTTACGTGCTCTAGTATACATTTCTGCATATCTAGAATCATTTATAAGCGAGGTTTGCTTAAGTTTTTTAACAGCACTTTCAACAACATCCCTTTCATCAAATTTGATTAAAAGTTTATCTCTAACTTCTTTTTCTGAGTGCTCTCTTCTTGAAATAATATCAAGAGCTTTGTTGTAGATGGTAGGAAAAATTTCTTCGTTCATTTTAATCAAATTGTTTGTCAGCACTCGCAAATAAAAGGTAGTAAATTCCGCCAAAAACAAGAAATCCACTGCATATATTAAATATTAGCGTCCAAGAGTTCGTAGCTTGAAGAATTATACCTGCAATGATCGGACTTAACAGTGCTGCAACCATACCAAGACTCCCTGAAATTCCAAACAAAGAACCGGTATATTTTGGACCAAGGTCTGCATGGTTAACTCCATACCCCCCTGCTCCAAGTCCTGAACATAAATTAGTTAGGCATAGCAAAGTGATCACCAGCAAGATTGAGTCTTGAAAGGGAAGAAGAAATAAAAATAGTGCAGCTCCAAAAAAACCCAAACTATTAAAAAACTTTCTAACTTTAATAGTTTTATAGCCTTTTTTAATAAGCATATCTGCAGAAATACCACCTAAAATAAGAGCAAATACAGAAACAATACTTGGTACTAGTATTAGTAAAATAAATAGCTTGGATCCAAGCTCCAATCCTAAACCGCCCATTTCTCTTGAAGAGCTCATAAATTTTGGCAGGTATGAAAGGAAGGTGAATAAGGCCCAGTTATTACAAAAAGTTGCAACAACGATAGCAGTAAAAGGCCCGTTTTTAATAACCTCTAAAAAAGGGATTGAAGGTGCTGAAGAATCTGTGGGAGCCTCAGCTTTAATATAATAAAGTTCTTCATTGGATATACTTTTATGATCTTCTGGGTATGAGGTAACCACTTTTTGCCAGAAGAAAAATAACAATATTCCAAGAGCCCCAAAGGAATAAAAAACCCATTCCCAGGAATATCCTTCAATAATCATAGCTGTTACAACAAGGCCGAAAACTGAGCCAAATGAGATTCCGCTATTTGTAATAGCTATCGCTCTAGTTCTTTCCTGAAAAGGAATCCATCTAGCATATATTGAGTGCCATGCTGGAAAAGTAACACCCTCTCCAAGTCCCATTAAAATTCTTATTAAAATTAAGAAGAAAAACCCACTATACGCAAAAGCTGGAGTAATTAATGTAAAGAGTGACCAGAAAAGTAGACCATATGCGAGAACAATCTTCCCCCCATACTTATCAGCTAGAAACCCACTAAAAGTCATAGATATGATATAGCCAAAGTAAAAAGAGGCAAGAATAATACCCACCTGGGACTCACTCCATCCAAACTGGGCTTGCATGGGAATGATTGCAACAGAGATATTTACACGATCTATAAAACAAATAAATACAGCTAGAAAAGACATAAAAACTATCCTAAATCTAACTGGAAAAATCATGCACTAAAGATTAAAAAAATAATATTCATATCTTATATGATAAAAGCTATTTCTGCTTTTTAAGCCTTTGCTCAAGAGCATCTAAATTTAAATTACCCGGAGATCCTTCAGAATAATTTTTGACTTCAGAGCTTTTAAACAAAGAAATATCGGAAGCATTTTTTACAGTATTATATGCATCTCTAAAAGGCATGCCATTGGCAACAAGCGCATAAACCTTATCTGTCATTCTCATCTCCTCATCAATAAAACTAGAAGAGTTATCTTTATTAATCTTTATAGACTTAATAAGATCAGGGACAATATTTAAACTTTTTAGGCATATTTCAAAACTTGATACCAGGCTTCTTTTGGTAAGCTGTAAATCTCTATGATAGCCGCTTGGAAGAGAAAGAAGGTTCTCTAGTTCAGATGCTTGGCCTGCAAGAATAGAATAATTAGCTCTTAAAATTTCAACCACATCTGGATTATGTTTATTTGGCATAATTGATGAGCCTGTTAGATATTTACTATCAATATTTAATAAATTAAATTCTTGAGATAAAAATAAGCTCATGTCCCATGAAAATTTTCTTATATCAAGCATTGGTTGCTTAAGTGTACTTAAGATTTGCATTTCATATTTTCCTCTACTGTTCTGAACATAAAGGCTATTTAATTGAACTCTTTTAAATCCTAAATCCTTAGTTACTTGCTTTCTATTAAGTGGCAAGCCAACTCCATAGCCAGCTGCTCCACCCAATGGGTTTGAATCAATCCAATTAATAGTACTATTAATTAAATCTCCATTATCAATAAATGACTCTGCATATGAAGAGAACCAAAGACCCCAAGAAGAAGGCATTGCTCTTTGAAGATGGGTATAGCCAGGCATTGGAATATTTTCATATTTTTTAGCCAAAGATAAAAAAGTTCTGGCAATTTTTTTGTTAATTTTCTTAACCTCGAGAAGGCTGGCTTTTGCAAAAAGCCTCATAGCAACTATTACCTGATCATTTCTGCTTCTTCCTGTATGAACTTTTTTTCCAAGATCACCTAACTCTTTAGTTAAAAAGAATTCTATAGCAGAATGGCAATCCTCATATTTATTTGTTAATTTGAAAGACCCTTTAATAAACCTTTCCTTTAAATCTTTTAAAGATTTTTCTAATTTATTCAGCTCAACTTTCTTAAGAACACCTATAGAATGTAAAGATTTTATATGTGCAGAAGTTGCATCAATATCATAAATAAATATAGCTCTATCAAGCTCTATATCCTCTCCAGCTAAGAATAAATTTATCTCATCTGATGAATTGCCTCCATCTGTATTCCATAGTTTTTTAGTCATTTTTTATCCCTGTTAGCTCGTCTAAGTCACATGAAGAGTTTAAGTTTTGTATTGCCTGTGTAGCAGCGCCTTTTAATAGATTGTCTATAACACAACAAATAGTTACATCAGATCCATTTTTATTAAGTGAAAGGCCTCCAATAATCGCAGAGTGGGTATTAATTACCTTATTTATCATTGGTATGTCCTCTTGAACCTTTATTAGAGAATTACCCTCATAAAAATCATTGAACATTCCAAAGATCTCTAATTTATTTGAGTCTTTTTTAAGTTTAATGTGTGATGTTATTAGTATCCCTCTAAAAAAATTGCCAACATGAGGGCTGAACATTAAATCCTCATGACAATGCCTTTGAACTTCATGCTCATGAATATGATTAGATAGAGAATAAGGGATAATATTATCTTTAAGGTTATCAGGATTATTTTTATCATTTGGAGAAGCCCCGGCTCCGCTATACCCCGATATACCCATGCAACTTACAGACCCCTCAATAAGATGTTTTATAGGAGTAATAGAAAGTTGGATGGCCGTGGCATAGCAGCCTGGGTTACTTATTCGATTAGTTGCTTTTTCTTTTGTAATTTCAGGCAACCTATATTGCCAATCTGCATCAAACCTAAAATCTGAACTTAAATCAATTACTGTTATATCTGAGTAATTTTTATTAATAATATCAAGGTACTTAAAAGAATCATTATTTGGAAGGGCCATTATTACAATATCTATCTCATCAAGATCTATGTCTGAACTTTCTAATAAGGAGTAGGTTAAATTTAATTTTTTATATTCACTTACAGGATCTCCAGCTGAAGATTTTGAATAAATTTTTAATAGGTCAAAGTAAGGATGTTCATTGAGAATATGGATTATTTCTTGACCGACATAACCCCTGCCACCAATCATTGCAATATTAAATTTAGCTTTCATATGTAATTGTTGCCGGCTGAGTAGATGCATACTTAATGCATCCTGACAGTTCGTCTGTGTCAGTTATCCCAACCCAAAAAATATTCCAATCTTCATGCCTCTGGAATCCATCACAAACGTCTTTATAAAAATTATTTATAGAGTTTTTCGATCTTGACCTCCAGAATATTTTAGTATGATTTGATGTCATCTTGTTCCACATGGCATTCCCTAAACCCTCCCCCCTTGCTGAGCTAATTACGGCAAATTTATCCATATAAGCTATATCATGCTGATAAGACATTACTATTGCAGCTCTATTGCAAGAGCTAATATAGAAATCTTTGGTACCGTTTGTAAAATAGTCATTAACTAGAGACCCGCCAAAAGAATTCTCTAGTATTTTAGTAAGCTTATTAATATTATTTTCATCTAGTACTTTTGAGTGGTTAATTTTATGACCTGCTTTCACTAAAGTACCGAAACCAGCATCAGTAAATAACTCTCTGTTTAAATGCAATGGCTTGGTAATAGAAACAGAGCTATTATTTGGCAGCGACTCTAAAAGTAGCTTAATTTGTTGAAGTTTTAATTTCATGCCTGAGTGAAGCCATTCTTTAGTCATAAGCCTCTCATAGTCATCTTTAATATTAATTGTAGAAATTAAATTATTATTTGCATCTAATATACCGCCAAGTTCGCTTAGAAAAATTACTTTGTCAGGAGCTATTTCTCTAGCTAAAGCAAGAGTGGCTTTATCTGCATTGATATTAACCACTTGACCCTCTGGGGTTCTACCAACAGGAGCAATAACTGGAACACCATCGTTTGAAATAATATCTTTTATCTTATCTGAGAATGTCTCAATCACTTCTCCAACATATCCCAAGGATTGATTTGTAATATTGCATTCAAAAATTTCTCCAATCAAAGAAACAGCTTTTACGCCCTCATCTTTTAATGCATCGGTAAGTTTTAAATTTTCTCTAGTAAATATAGATACTGCTACATCTAAAACTTCTTTAGTTGTAACTCTTTGGCCATCAAGAAAAGAAAACTCAATACCCTGTTCCTCAAGTTCTTCAGAGAGCATTGGGCCAGCTCCATGAACTATAATAGGTCTTAAGCCAACTTCATCAAGAAAAGCTAAAGAAGAAACGAGATTTTCTAAATCACTTTGAATAACTGCTCCACCGACTTTAATTACAGCAAACCTATACTCGTCTGAAGAAAATCTTTCTAAATATTTTCTTATTTCCTTCTCGCTACTCATCCCGCTTAGTAGCTTTAGTATGGTATTTTTTGTAAAACTTTTATTCATTTTATTATTTATTGATGTCAGTCCAGGTAGCAGTACTTTGACCTAAAAGCTTAATAAATCCAGTGGATTCTTCTACACCCCATGAAGCTGATTGTGCATATATAGCTTCTTTACTAACAAGAATTTTCTTAGCCTCCACTTGCACAGCCTCAGCTTTCCCACCTGATAATAAAATAGTGACTATACCGTTAACTGGTTTTTGAATATCTTCTAGGAAGTTTTCTAGGTTTCTTGTAAGGGGATCAAAATAAAAACCTCCATACACAAGCTCAACCCATTTTTTACCTACTATAGGCTTAAAGAAGTTTTGTTTATCAGTAAAAATAGCCTCTTCAAGTGCTCTATGGGCTCTTTGAAGAATTGTTATTCCAGGAGCTTCAAATAAAAACCTACCTTTGATACCAATAATGGTGTCACTTGCAAATATTTCTCTTCCAACTCCATACTTGCCTCCCAATGAATTTAAAGTTCTAAGAATTTCTGGACCATTTATTAACTTCCCGTTAAGTTTTTTTGCCTCACCTTTCTTAAATTCAATAGTGATTTTTTTAGTAGTCTGAGGGTACTTATCTGGGGTACTGCAAAGAATGTAGCTCTCAGAAGAAGGTTCTTTCCATTCATCAATTTCTGATCCGGAAACTGTAGCTCCCATTAGGTTTTCGTTAACACTATACGTGGAGTGTAAAGAAGAAACTTTAAAGCCTCTATCTTGAAGATACTCTTTTTCATAACCTCTAACATCAGACACTTTATTTTGAATTTCTCTAATTGGAGTAATTGTTTTGTAATTGCCAAAAGCTTGAATAGATAAGTCAAATCTTACTTGATCATTACCCATACCAGTGCAGCCATGAGAAATATATTTTGTATTAAGCTTTTTACATAATTTTATTGCCTCTTTAACAATTAAATATCTGTCAGAGCACAGAGCTGGGTACTTGTCTTGATATAAAGAACCTGACCAAACCAATGGTTTGATAATTTCTTTCCATAATGATGAGTCTATATTTACATTAATATGCTTTTTTGCACCTAGCTCATTTGCTCTTTTAGTAATTTTATCCTCTTCTTTCTTGGAAGTACCGCCTGTATTTACAAATATTGTATGAACTTCGAAGCCCTGTTCTATAAGATAAGGTACACAAAAACTTGTGTCCAAACCTCCAGAAAATGCTAAAACAATTTTTTTCATTTTATTTATCCTTTAATAATGTTGTTAATAATGATTTTTGAACATGCATTCTATTCCCAGCCTCTTGAACAGCCACGCAATAATCAGCATCCATGACGGCATCAGTAGCTTTTATATTCCTTCTTAATGGGAGGCAGTGACTGAATATTGCATTATCAGTCATAGACATTTTATTTTCATCAACTATAAAGTGCTTGTATTGATCTCTAATAATTTTTTCTGGTTCTGGATTTCCATAATAATTAAGTGATCCCCAGCTTTTTGCATAAACAACATCAGCATTTGAGTACCCCTCTTCAATATTATGCGTTACTGTAAAAGAAGTTCCATTTGCCTTACAGTTAGATTTAGCTTGGGATGTATAGTTATTATGAAGAATATAGTCATCTGATGGGCACAATAACCTTACATTCATTCCAAATTTACTTGCTATCATCAAAGAAGAGTTTGCTACTGCGGTGTTCAAGGGTTTTGGATGATAGGTCCATGTAAGTAAGTAATCTTTTCCAGAGAGGTCTCCCAGCTGTTCTTGAAGCGTTAATATATGAGCTAGCTCTTGGCATGGATGAGTGATGGTCTCCATGTTTACCACAGGTACGGAAGCATATTTAGAGAAGCTATTAATTATATTGTCAGATAAATCCTCATCGAGATTAATAAACTTAGGAAATGCTCTAATAGCAATAAGATCGCAGTACTCTGATAAAACTCCGGCAACCTCAATAATGTGCTCTTCTGATTCAGAATCCATTATAGAATTTAATTTAAACTCTATAGGCCAGGCATCTTTTCCAGGATGAAGAACTACTGCATAACCACCTAATTCTTGCACACCAATTTCAAAACTAGTTCTAGTTCTCATAGATGGATTGAAAAATAATAACGCCACAGATTTATTCTTAAGCGTTTCCTGAAATTTATTTATTTTAAGATCTTTAGCATAATCCAAGATATCTTGTAATTCGTCCTTAGACCAGTCTGATGTAGAGATAAAATTTTTCATAATTAGTATTTTAAGTAAAAAAAAACCCAGCAAATGGCTGGGTCTAATTTACAAATAGATAGATCCAGCTATATTGGCAGTACCCGTCTTACTTGTATTTTAAAGTTGTTCATTTCAGAAATTAGTATATATAAAATATTAAGTTTGTAAACTTTACAACCTTGACCTATAGCCATCGTCTTGTTTTTTTTGAGTAATCACTCCATTCAGTAAATTTTTGGCTCATAACCTTTTCTTCAGGAATGATCTGAAATACCGTTATGTATATCATAAAACTAACTATAAAAATCGGTGTTAATAAGGCTCCAAAAGATATGCCAGAGCCTAGAATGATAAATACCATACCTAGATACATGGGGTTTCTAGATATATTAAATGGCCCTGATGTAACTAAATATGACGCCTTGTCAGGACTCATTGGATTGATTGTAGTTTGTACTTTTTTAAACTCTTTTGCGGCATAAATTAATATTGACATTCCTAATAGAATGAGAAGAAATCCAATAAGAATATTGGTACTGTATTTAAATTGAGGAAAAATTAAATTTACAAGATAGTTGATTGCTAAGAAAAAGAAAGTAACTATCGGCGGAGGAATCCTTGTATGCATTAAGCAAGTTTAAAATAAATTCTTTTTAATTGGTAGGGATGGAGGGGATCGAACCCCCACGCCTTGCGGCACTAGGTTCTAAACCTAGCGTGTCTACCAGTTCCACCACATCCCCAGAAAGAAGCATTATATAGATTATTATTAATTAAAGGAAAGGTTAAATTTTACAAATCGTAAGAAATTTGATTCTTTCTACTTTTGTGAATTGTATATAGTGAAATACAAAAAATGAAACCCACTATAAAAGTTGCCACTGAGAAGTCAGTAAAGCCTTCATAAATAAAACCAAAAATTTTTGCAACCATCATTGTTGAAGTGATGTAAATCAAAATAGTTCCTATTTGAACTTTTGATGAAGAGTAAACATACCTAATGGTTAAATAGCCACAAGCCAATATAAATCCAGCATAGGTCCTAACCAGGATTGATTGATCAGCACCTTCTATAGAAAATGGAATGAAAATATTATTAACATTCGGACCAAAAACAGTAACTGCCCCCATTACTAAAAATAATAAGCCAATAGAAACTAAAAATATTCTAAAAATAATCATAATACTCCAAGCATATAAAGGGCTATAAGAAAAGAAATTCCTCCAACACCCATCCAAATATACATTTCTTTATAATTTTTAAACTTATATGAGTTAATTGCAAGGAAACAGCAAAAAATTGGAGCAACTACCAAAACCCCATATCCAATTAATATTGCCAAAGGTATGAATGCTAATAGTAAAAAAGCTTGTAAAAACCACTTATTCATAGGGTTATAAGACAACTATTTGAATATATTGTCAATTCTATTCGGACTCAAACTCTAAATTATCACTGTCCATGGCGGATATCTCAGTTTGAATCTCTGCAATTGTTTGATTTAGCTGAATTTTATAAGTATTAAGTGCTTGAACTGAATCATCGATTAAAATAAGTTGGGTTTCTAATGATTTAATAGTTCTTTGAATATCTTGCATCTCCGAGATACCAAGAGTAAGTTTGTTTATTTGTAATTCATTATTTTTAATAGTCTGTTTATTTAATTTAATTTCTTTGGAAGATGTTTGAGTGATGGTAAGCAAGTCTTTAGAGATTTTTTCTAACTCTGTTAGAGATTTACTTAATTTGGCAATATTAACTTTATTTTTTTTGTTACTTAAATCCCAAAGCTTTCTAACCTCTTTATCTAAGAATTGTATAGAGGAGCTAATATCAGTAAGAGAGTCATTGTTAGTTTCATCTGCAATATTGATTTGTTCTTCAATGATTACCAATCTATTATCTATTAATTCTAAAGTTGTATTAATCGACTTTGATTCAAAACTTTGCCATATAGCAAGAGATAAAATACTCATAAAAACAAGAATGTATATAAAACCAATAAATAAGCCTCCTGAGCTAGATTTATTTAAGTAGGCAGGTGATGTTTTGTCTGGTCTTATGTCTGAGTTCATGTTTTTATAAATGATTTTATTAGCCTATAATAATTAAATCATATTTTACATTAACTAAAGATTATTTATGAATTTAGATTTTTCAAATGACCAAAAATTTCTTCAAGAAGAGGCGAGAAAGTTTCTCGAGAAAGAAGGCTCAATCAATAGAAATAGAAAAGTATTAGATTCTGATCATAATACTGATATTGAACTCTGGAATAAAATAGTTGATCTTGGATGGACTGGAATTAGAATTCCTGAAGAGTATGGGGGGCTTGGCTTATCTCATTTAGAACTATGTGTTGTTGCAGAGGAGCTAGGAAGATTTCTTGCTCCGGTGCCTTTCTCATCTTCTGTCTACCTATTTACAGAAGCTATTATAAAGTATGCCAATGAGGACATGAAAAAAGAGATCTTACCTAAAATAATCACTGGTCAAATTATTGGAACTCTTGCAGTGACTGAGGAGTTATGTGCGCCCACAGCCTTTAATATAAAAACTGAAGTTATTAATAACCATATCTCAGGCAAAAAAATTGCAGTACCAGATGCTGGAATTGCCACACATTCTATTATTGTAGCTAAATCAGGGGACTCTATAAGCTTAAACCTTGTAGATCATTCTTTAAATCAAGTTACTATCTCCCATCAAGAAAATATTGATGAAAGTAGAGGTCATTTTTCAATTGTTCTTAATGAAGCTCAGTGTGAACTTATTGGGGATACGTCTAATGGATGGCATTTATTTGAATCATTAATGGATCAGGCTGCTGTTTTATTTAGCTTTGAGCAGCTAGGCGGGTCTCAAGCTTCCTTGGATATGGCAGTTAGTTATGCAAAAGAGCGATATGCTTTTGGTAGACCGATAGGATCCTTTCAAGCCATTAAACACAAACTAGCTGATATGTATATTGCATTAACTTTAGCAAAATCAAATTGCTATTATGCAGCCTGGGCTCTTTCCTCAGATTCATCAGACCTGCCTACAGCTGCAGCAACAGCAAGAGTAAGCTCAACAAAGGCATATCAATTCTGCTCAAAAGAGAACATCCAAACACACGGAGGTAATGGTTTTACATGGGAATATGATTGTCATATGTTCTATCGAAGATCAAAACTTCTTTCTGTAAATATTGGCTCTCTTGGGAAATGGAAAGAGAAGTTAGTAAGCAGTCTTGAACAATCAAATAAAAATTAGGAAGAGCTATGGATTTTAATGACACACCTGAACAAGCTAAATTTAGAAAAACTTGCAGAAAATGGCTGGAAGATAATGCTGAATTAAGCTCAGGGGGTTCTAGAGAAGATTCTTTTGGAAATATTGACTATCTTGAAGTTGCTAAAGAATGGCAAAGAAAAAAATATCAAGCTGGTTGGGCTATGCTACATTGGCCAAAAAGCTACGGTGGAATTGAAGCCTCACCAATTGAAAGAATTATTTGGTCTGAAGAAGAGTCAAAGTTTAATGTACCAAAGGGTATTTTTGAAATAGGACTTGGAATGTGTGGCCCTGTGATGATGCAATATGCAACTGAAGAACAAAAATCTAGATTTCTTCCACCCATGGCTGAAGGTAAAGAGATTTGGTGTCAGTTATTTTCCGAACCATCAGCTGGATCTGATGTTGCTGGACTTAGAAGTAAAGCTGTTAAAAATGGAGATGAGTGGATAGTTAATGGTCAGAAGGTTTGGACTTCTGGAGCCCATTTTTGTGATTATGGAATTTTAGTTGTCAGGCATGATGCTAATTTAGACAAACACAAAGGAATGACTTTCTTTTTTGTTGATATGAAATCTCCAGGAATTGAAGTAAAACCTATTAAACAAATAACTGGTGGATCTAGCTTTAATGAGGTTTATTTTAATGATGTAGTAATTCCAGATACCCAAAGATTAGGAGATATAGGTGATGGCTGGAAGGTAGCCATAACAACTCTTATGAATGAAAGATTAGCCGTTGGAGATGCAAGTGGGGCTGATGTAGAAGATGCATTTAGGTGGGCTAAAAACCAAGATGATTCCGGAGAACCATTAATCAATAATAAAGCTGCTAGAGGCTTAATTGCAGATTGGTATTGTGAGGCTAATGGTCTTAAAAATACTAAGTTACGAACTATGTCTGCCCTTTCAAAAGGAGAAACACCTGGGCCTGAAGCATCTATAACGAAAGTTGTTAGTGCTAATAAGCTTCAGAATATTGGTAACTTTGGAATTGACTCACTTGACATGGCAGGAATGCTAAAATCTGAAGATCCTGATATTAAAAATTTTCAAGGCTCTTGGTTGGGGGCTCCTGGTTTGAGAATTGCTGGGGGGACTGATGAAATTCTTAGAAATATAATTGCAGAAAGAGTTTTAGGCCTTCCTCAAGACCAAAGAGCAGATAAAGGCATAGCTTTTAAAGATATTCCATCAGGAAACTCATAATAAGGCTACCTAAAACTTGCTAAGAACTGTAAGAAGTTAGTTGACCCTCCATCTACCTGAATCGCACCAGAAGCAATGGCTTTTACAGGACTAATAAGCCCTGATAAAACTTGCTTAATAACAGTTTCGCTTGCCTCTACGGTAATATTGCAATCGCCTAAAGCACTATTAGAAATTGCCGCAACATCATTCCTTATAGAAATTGTTTTATTATTTCCAGAAGGAAATATAAAACATACATTGTAATTATCTTTATAGATATTTTCTGGATTTAAACTTACTGACAGCCTGCTAAACATTGTATCAATTGATATTTCACTCACAGCCCCTTCGGTTATTATTGTTTCAGGAAAACCTTTAAAATTCTTATCTAACTCAAGAGCGGATGTTAAAAAATAGTTTCTTTTGTTTGGATTTGAAGATCTATTACCTATATATAGCAATGCCTCTTTCTTTAGCTGATAAACCTCTTCTAAAGAATACTCTAAGGCAATCAATTGGTCGCTTAACTCTAAAGCCCATTGCATATCTTTATTAAAAATTGCCGCCTCTAAAGCAATAAATATTTTATCCTCTCCACCCAATAACTCAGAAAGTCTCTGTGCAGTTTCTAATGTTGATAACGGGTCTAGGTCAGTTGGATTTCCACTAAACCATCCAAGATATCCATTAAAAATACTTTTAACAGACCACCTAATGGTTCCATAAAATTCTGAAAGAAATGGGGATTCAGCTAATTTGGCTGGAAGTTCTATCTCTTTAACTATCTCATCAGGTGTCAGTCCTTCATTTATAAGCCTAATAGTTTGATCGTGAACGTATTGAATGGCATCTCTATAAATAGTTAATGTTTCCATAACTATATTACCTGTTAAGGGCTTTGTATGACTTGGGAATAAGTATTGAGGATTGAATGATCTCATGTGATCAAGGCTATTCACCCAACCAGCTACATCTCTATGCGTAGTTCCTCTAATAGTATATAAATTAGGAAAGGTTCTGTATATATTGTCCCCTGGCATAAGGGAAAGGTGATCAGGCAGCCAAACAAATAACTGATCATTTGTTTCACCCGGAGCGTGATAAAGCTCAATATTCACCCCTGCTATGTTAATTTTTAGTTCTTTATTAAACGTAACATCTGGCTGAATATATCCTATAGGCGATTTTGAGATATTTAAGCTAGAGCCTATTCCAACATTGATTACCTCCCCCTCAGCCAAAGCAGTGCCAAACATTCTTGTGCTTCTCTTAGAAATAATAGGTTCGATAATGCCAAGAATACGCTGCATATAAAAATCCGTTGATTCGTGAGCAATAATTTTTGGTCTTTGAGCCTGAGTTGTTAAGTAGAAAGAAGTTCCAAAAGTATGATCTCCATGATTATGGGTATAAATAACAGCCTTTATAGGATTATTATTTTTAAGCTTAAATAAGGCGTATATCTGGGATGCTTCGAAAGTACTATCAGCGGAATCTATAATAATATTTCCATCAACCCCCTCAACCATTATTGAATTAGCTATGCCAAAACCAACTGCAATATGAATTTTTCCCCCTGGAGTATCGTAAGAATAAATGTTTCTTTCAAACTCTTTAGAATGCTCTATTAATTTTTCAACTTTTGATGTTTTTGGGAATTCTTGGGATACTTCATTTTCGCTTGAACATGAGGATACAATGAATAAGAAAACTGCTAAATATATATAATTAAATTTCATAATGAAAAAGATCGAAGCTTTTAATAGTAAGCATAATATAACCCCATTAAAGCCATTGTGGAATGAAACTTTATGGAAAAAATCGGACAACGAAGATAATAAAAATACATATCCGTTTTCAGAAGAGTTTGATGATATTTTTTTTCAAGATAATGTTATTGAAGAAACAAACTATGTCTTCATTCAAGGAAATAACCTTGAAGAAAGGTGGAAGCAAAAAAAATTAAACGAATTTAAAATCGGCGAACTTGGTTTTGGATTGGGATTAAATTTTTTTATTACATTAAAAAAGTGGATTGAGCTATATGATAAAAATTCAGGCAAGTTAACGTTTGTATCTATAGATTGTTATGCTCCGAAGCTCTCAGATATTAAAAAAATTAAAAATATCTATCCTGAGTTAGAGGAAGTTATTGATATATTCATTTCTCAAAATCCAATTTTTTTTAATGGAACCAATAATTTTTATATTGATAAATATCAAGTAACTTTAAAATTAATTATTGAAGAAATTGATACAGGATTGAAATCAATTGAGAATATACCTAGTAATAAAATTGATGCTTGGTTCTTAGACGGATTTGATCCAAAAAAAAATCCAGATATGTGGAATGCTAACATCTTTAAAACAATCTCAACCTTAAGTAATTTTAAATCAACCTTTGCAACCTATACTGCTGCTGGCTTTGTTAAAAGAAATCTTATGAAATATGGATTTGATGTTACTAAAATTAAAGGATTTGCCAATAAAAGACATATGCTAAAAGGGAATTTTTTATATAGCAATCCCTTGCACATTAAGACAATATCTAAATCATATAGTGATGTAGCCGTAATTGGGTCAGGACTTTCCTCTGCCATTGTTGCAAATAAATTAGCATGCCATGGGTACAAGGTAGATGTTTATGAAAAAGGCAAATCTATCACAATAGAAACATCAAGCAATCCTTGGGCGGCTATGTATCCAAAACTATCACTAGGAGATGACTCAAGATCATATTTTTTAACTCAATCTTATTTTTATGCCCTGGATTACTATAAAAAATATATTAAATCTTTTGATAATAGTGGTATTTTATTTCTATCAAATAGTGACTATAGGCAAGAATGGATTGAGAAAATTAATAAGCTTGATAGAAATGATATTTTTACAATTCAAAGCAAGGAAGTTATTAATAAAGCTAATAGTATCAATCAAAGCCTTGATGGTCTGTTGGTAAGGCACGGAGGATGTCTATCGCCAAGCATTATTTGTAAGGAGCTTCTTATACATCCAAATATCACTATAAAGCTAAATCATGATTTTAAAAAATATGAACAAATTAATCCTGAGTTTGTTATGCCTATTTTTTCAAATACTGATTCCAAGAAAAAGTACTCAAGCTTAATACTTTCATCCGGGGTCAATTTAAAGAATTATGTTTCAAACATAACATCTATGAAAGGCAGTATTATTGGAATAGAGTGTGATGAGTTAAGGGGTATTCAATATCCAATTAACCACTCTGGGTATGTATTGCCTCAAACTAATGGAATTACCTGGATTGGATCATCTTATGAGCAAGAAAATAAATCATTATCAACAAAAGAGATTCAAGAACATATTCTTTCAAAAGCTATAGAGGTTTTTAAAAATATAAAAGTTAATACACAAATTCTTGAGTGGTCAGGAATAAGATCAACTCTGCCAGATAGAATGCCTTTAGCAGGAGAAATTGATAATAATGTATTTATGATCGGAGGCCTAGCTTCAAGAGGCTTAAGCTTTGCACCACTTTTAGCTGAAATAGTTTCGAATGAAATAAGTGGATTAGCTAGCCCGGTGTCTAAGAAAGTTCTGGAAAGCCTTAGCCCAAGTAGATTTACTAAAAACTCAACATAATTTCATCTACAAGAACACCAACACTGTCTTCATTGGCAATAGATCTATAAGAGTTATCTCTCCAAGTAGTCACCACTGTCCACAATGTACTATCTTCTTTTAAGTCTTTTAAATTAACTCTCAAGATATTTTCTGTAATAGTTCTGGTGTCATTATGCATCTGAATTCCATTCCAATAATACCTAGAGTAATGAAAATTTATGTGATCAGATTCAATAGAATCTTTACTGGTTAGATTAATAACAAAAGCTAAATTTGATTCAGGAGAAAATTCCAAACCCCTTTCTTCGATTGCATTCTTTAAATTATTCTTAAATCTCTCTAGAATAATTGGATTAACCTCTGCGCTAATATTAGATTCATTTATATTTATAGAAAAGTCGCTATAATTACTTAAATCAAAAGTAGCGATTGAATCGACCTCAATATTTGATTGGATACTTGTACAGCCAATTAAAATTACCAGACTCATTAATGTTGTTATTTTTTTCATAGAATAATTGTACATGTTTTAGAATAAATTATGTTTAACCTTCAAGATCAAAAATATATTCCCCTTTTAGACCTTAATGCTCAAATATACAATGAATCAGAATTCAATTGTAAGCATGTGCATTTAGACTCCTCAAGTGAGGAAAAGGTATTCATGGTTGCCTTTAGAACTATTCCAGAAAATTCATCTGGGGTTGCTCATATTCTTGAACATACAGCGCTATGTGGATCAAAGAAATACCCTGTAAGAGATCCGTTTTTCATGATGATTAGAAGATCCTTAAATACTTTTATGAACGCCTTTACATCAAGTGATTGGACTGCTTATCCATTTGCAACACTAAATGATAAAGATTTTAAAAATCTTCTTGGCGTATATCTTGATTCATCATTTTTTCCTAATTTAGATAACCTCGATTTTGCTCAGGAAGGACATAGGCTTGAGTTTTCAGAAAAAGATAATCCAGAAAGTGAAATTGAAATCAAAGGGGTTGTTTACAATGAGATGAAGGGGGCTATGAGCTCAGTTTCCAGTCAGTTATGGCATGGCATGTCAAAACACCTATACTCATCTTCAACCTATACACATAACAGCGGTGGAAACCCTGAAGACATTATTGATCTTACGCATGAGGACTTGGTTAGTTTTCATAAAAAACATTACCATCCATCTAATGCAACATTTTTTACTTTTGGTAAAATTGATCCTAAGGAGATTCAGCAATATATAAAAGAAAATGTTCTAAAAAACTTTACGCCTTCTAAAGAAAAGATTGCAGTAGAGAATGAGGTAAGAATGTCCTCTCCAAAAACTGTTTCTGATTTTTACAACCCTCAGCCGGGAGATGAAAATAATCATCATGTAGTTATCAGCTGGCTATTAAATGAAAGTCACAACCCTTTAGAGCTCTTAGAGTCATATTTGATGTCTAATATTCTTTTAGATAACTCAGCATCTCCGTTAAGAAAAGCGCTAGAGAATTCTGATTTAGGTAAATCCCTATCTCCTCTTACGGGCCTAGAAGCTGATCAGAAGGAGCTAGTTTTTGCAGCTGGCCTAGAAGGTGTTGATGTAAATAAACAAAAGGAAGTAGAAGATTTGGTTTTAAATTGTTTAAAAGAACTTGTTAAAGATGGAATACCTCAAGATCTTATAGAATCCTCTCTTCATCAACTTGAAATTAGGCAAAGAGAAATTACTGGATCTGGAATGCCATTTGGACTTCAGATTATGCTTAGCTGCCTTCCAGCATGCATTCATAATGATGATCCACTAAATATTTTAGATCTAGATTCTGCTTTTTCAAGTATAAAAAATAATCTTAAATCTAATAGATATATTGAGAGACTCATTGAAAAACATCTAATTAATAATAATCACAGATTAAATTATTCTTTAATTCCAGACACTGAGCATAATAAAAAAAATGAAGAGATAATTCAGCAAAAAGTTCTAAATAAAACTCAAAATCTAAGTGATGATGATAAAGAAAAAATGATCGAACTTGCAGCTGCTCTTGAAGCCAGGCAAGAGCAAGATGACGATCCTGAAGTACTCCCAAAGGTAACTAAGGATGATATTCCAAAGAATAGGAGTTACGCTCATCCATTAATAAATAATAGTAATAATCACTCAAATTATTTTTACAAGACTGGGACAAACGGAATTGTCTACCACTCAATGCTATTCCCTTGTAATTCTTTAAATATTGAAGAGCTTAAAATTGCCAATCTATTTACCAGCACTCTTACTGACATTGGGCTTGGGTCAGAAGATTATGAATTAATTCAAAAGCAGCAATCTTCAGTAACTGGTGGTATTTCAGCCTCTTTTGTAATGATGCCAGGAACTAGTGATGATAATCATAAATTAGCTCTTAAGATTAGTGGTAAGAGTCTAGAAAAAAATGATCTCTTAATGCAAGACCTTATGCTTAAGACCATCCATGAATCAAACTTTAGTGAAGCACAAAGAATAAAAGAACTTCTAGATTTCATATCCTCTGATAACGAGCAGTCATTAACGCAGAATGGCCATGCCTTATCAATGGGCAATGCAGCGGCACAAATTAATACAATTGCATCAACTAACGATCTAACTTCAGGTTTAAATTTTATAACTAATACAAATCTACTATCCAGAGAGATTTCAAATAATGGTAATTTAGACCTTTATATAGATCATCTTAGGTCTATTAAATCTAAAATATCAGATCATCCAAGTCACTCATTTTTAGCCTCTTCTGTTAATTTAAATGAGTTAAATCTTAATTGTGATCTAAAATCAGATATACCAAATATCTCGATCCAAGAACTTGCAGATGTACAAAGTGAATCTTATGGATGGATAACTGGATCTCAGGTAAGTTTCTGTGCTGAAGCTTTCCCATCTGTGGACTCAAGACATGAAGATGCTCCAGCGTTGACTATTCTTGGAGCTGTTTTACGAAACGGATACCTTCACTCAGCCATAAGAGAAAAAGGTGGAGCATACGGATCTGGAGCGTCTCAAGATTCCCATAATAAAGTTTTTAAATTCTTTTCATACAGGGACCCGAAATGTACAGATACATTTGAAGAGTTTGATAATTCAAGAAAATGGTCTTTAGAAAATATTACTTCTGAACAATTAGATGAAGGTATATTGGGAGTAATATCATCCATTGATAAACCATTATCCCCATATGGCGAAGCTATAAGCGACTTTATAAATGAGCTCGATAATAAGTCGCAAGAGGATAGGCTATTGTTTAGATCTAGGATAAAAGATTGTACTTTAGATGATTTAGTAAAAGTTTCTAAAAAATACTTATTTGGCAATTCTAAAAAATCTGTTTTAGCGGGAGAAAGCTTTAAAGAAGAAATAAGTAAGTTAGGGTTTGATATAAAAAATATCTAACTAGCCAAAAAATAGGAATTTTTTCTTTTTTAAGTCCTTTGCACAACCCCAGTATTGTTGTTGGTATTTAATAGATCTAGCATGCACCCTATCTGCAACTTTCACTAACCACTGTTTCTTTCTATAGGTTTTCTTTTCAAAGCCGCCATAACCTTCATGGTAGGCAAGATACAAAGATCTTGCATCAGATTTTTGAAAGCCTTGAAAATATCCCTTGCTGGCATACCAACCAATAAAATCTGCAGAATCTTTAAAATCATTTCTATCAGCGCCACGATTTCCTGTTTCATCTTTAAAGTCGTCCCAGGTCTTTGTTAAAGCTTGAGAGTAACCAACAGCAGAAGACGGTCTGCGCCATGGAATAAAGCCAAGAAGTTTTTCTCTTTCAGGTTTAGCATCAGATTTAAAGCTTGATTCCTGATAAACAAAAGACATTAATACATAAGGAGGTATTTTCCATCTTTTTTCAGCCCTCATAACGGCCTTATACCAACTTTTCTTTTCTTTGAAAATTAGACATATGTTATCAGGATTCTCAGGCGGTCTTGTTGCGCATCCTTGAATAACAAAAGCAGCTATTAGTATGTTAAATGTATTTTTTAGGGTCATTTATTAACTCTGAGTAATTGTCTTCGCTAAGGACTTTTATACCTAATTCGGTCGCTTTATTCAACTTAGAGCCAGCATTTTCACCAGCTATAATAAAATTTGTATTCTTTGAGACGCTAGATGTAACTTTAGCTCCCATAGAAATTAAGCTTTCTTTCATTTCATCTCTAGAAAATCTTGCCAACTTCCCAGTTAATACAATTTGCATATTTAACAGGGGCATATCTTCAATATTTTTTTTAATAATTTTTTTGATTTCTAGCTGTGGAATTAGCTTTGACAAAAGTTTTTTTACATAGTCATGCTGAAAAAAATTAACTATATTTGAGGCTACTTTTGATCCAATATCATCTAATTCAATAAGATCCTTGAAAGAGGCATTTTGAATAAGATTAAATTCTAAAAAAGCAGATGCTAAATTTCTAGAGGTAGCTTCGCCCACCTCTGGTATTCCTAGAGAATACACCAGTCTAGATAATTCAATATTTCTTGAATTTTCAATAGAAGATAAAAGGTTTGATATAGACTTTTCTCCGAAGCCTTCGAGCATTTCTAATTCAGGCCTGTAAATCTCTAATGAAAAAATATCAGAAGGATCTGAAAGATAATTCTTTTGCATAAATGTACTTAATATCTCCTGTCCGAGACCTTCTATGTCAAATGCCTTCCTTGATACAAAATGTATTAGATTTCCCTTAACCATTTCAGGGCATGTAAAAATTGAAGAACATTTTATAAAAGCAGCTCTATTGGTAAGTTCTTTTAACTGATATTCGGATTTATTAGAGGAATTAATAAAATATTCTGCTTCAATCTTACTTCCAAATAACTTTACCCTGCTATCTTTAGATGAGTTCACAACCTCCCAGTCAGATTGGTTTTCTTGTTTAATTTTAGAATTACATGCTGGACAATGACTTGGAATTTCTATTAAAGGTGAGCTAATTAGTCTTTTGGACATAACAATTTTTATTATTTGAGGAATGACATCTCCGGCCCTTCTTATAACAACTGTATCTCCTATTCTAGGATCTAATCTTTGCAATTCATCAATATTATGAAGGGTACAATTACTTACAATAACACCACCTACTTTAACGGGGCTCAACCTTGCAACAGGCGTCAAAATACCAGTTCGTCCAACCTGAAAGTTAATATCCTCAATCAGGGTTGTTGCCTCTTCAGCTGGAAACTTATGAGCAATTGCCCATCTAGGTGATCTGGATATCTCGCCAAGTTTTTCTTGATATGAGAATTGATTAATTTTATAGACCACTCCGTCAATATCAAATGGTATTGAACCTCTATTCGCTAGTATATTTTCATAATAATCTATACAGCCATCTATCCCCTTAACTTTCTTATTAAGCTCATTAACAGGCAATCCAAGATCAGATAAATTTAAGAAGAGATTCTCTAAAGAATCAAACTTAGCTCCCCTAACCTCGCCAAGGCCATGAGACATGAATGATAGTGGTCTTTTACTGGTTACTTTGGGATCTAACTGCCTAAGGCTTCCTGAGGCTGCATTTCTAGGGTTAGCAAAAACCTTATCATCAGCATGAATAGCATTTTTATTAAGTCTTTCAAAATTAATCTTGGATATATAAATCTCTCCCCTTATCTCAAGGTAAGGCGGTATTTCCATAGACGATGATTTTAATAGTTTCTGAGGTATTGATTTAATAGTTTTAACGTTAGAAGTTATGTCCTCACCAGTCGTTCCGTCTCCCCTCGTTACACCTCTAGTAAGTATGCCATTTTCAAAAATAAGACTTATTGCAGCTCCGTCCATTTTTGGTTCACAATAAAAGTCATAATCGTCAACATCCATCATTCTTTTTTGTATTCTTTTAAAGAAATCTTCAAGCTCAGTTTTAGAAAAAACATTAGAGAGAGATAGCATTTGTCTCTTATGCTCATAAGTTTTAAAACTGGATACTGGCTTTATGCCAACTCTTTGGGTTGGAGAGTCAGTATTGAGAAGCTGAGGGAAATCTTTTTCAAATGCAATAAGCTCTCTAAATAAATTATCATATTCTATGTCACTAATTTCAGGGTCATCTAAGACATAATACCTATAATCATGCTTTCTTATAACCTCTTTAAGATTGTCGTATTTTAAATGAGATTCCATAAAACTAACTAAAAGTACTTAGCTGCTTTAATCTAGCAATTTCTTGAGCCTTTGATTCCATATGAGAAATCATTTGTTTGGTAATCGGCATTCTTTCTCCATCACAAATATTGGCATGAAATTTTTCAGAGAAAATATAAGCAAAATTTACCATTTCCTTAACTGTTTCTAGAGGTCTATCAACTGCATTTAGGTCAGCAGCAATAATGACTGCAAATGTCTTGGTGTCCCCATCAAATGTTCCTGGATTTAATGCGTTAGCAATTCTAAAAATCTCTCTTTTACTATCTCCTTTATAGGAAAAAAATCCATGCACAAGCCTGGCTTTTGAATTTTTCATAAAACCGTATATCTGCTCTATATCGAAAGTTGATTTATCTAAGGAAATTAAATTTAAAATAATGAGCTCCTGTTCTACCTCGACTTGGTCATTAGAATCATCAAAATTAAAAGATTGCTGGGATTTAATTTGAGCTACCTCACCTTCATCCATATCAAAATTATCAGACAAGGGTTCAATTTTTACTTTTAGTTCATTAGCATTTGATATTTTTCTAATAAATAGGAAAGCTACTATTAAAAAAAATAATACCGAAAGACCGATTAAATATATATCTATATTGCTTTGCATTTATGTTTCTGCAAATTCTAGTGCTTGATTTACATCAACAGATACCATTCTAGAAACACCAGCTTCTTGCATAGTAACTCCCATCAAGTGGTCACTTTTTTCCATTGAAACCTTGTTGTGGGTTATAAAAATAAATTGGACTGTTTTTGACATTTCTTCAACCATGTTTATAAATCTCATTGTATTTAGATCATCTAAAGGTGCATCAACCTCATCTAACATACAAAAAGGTGCTGGATTAAGTTCAAATATTGAAAACACTAGGGCAAGAGCAGTTAAGGCCTTTTCACCGCCTGACAATTGAGAGATGGATGAATTCTTTTTACCAGGAGGTCTAGCCATTAGAATAACACCTGCGTTTAAAGCGTCATCATCTGTTAAAGTTAGTTCTGCAAAGCCTCCACCAAATAATTTTGGAAAAACTTCCTTAATTCTAACGTTAACAGCATCAAAACTTTCCTTAAATCTTGATTTTGTCTCATTATCTATAGTTTTTATAGCGCCTGAGAGCTTGTCTAATGCCTCAGTTAAGTCATCGTACTGAATATCAAGCTCTTCTTTACGTTTAGACTCCTGGGCTATCTCCTCAGGAGCTGCGAGGTTAATAGCTCCTAACCTGATAATACTAGCTTGAATATCTGAAAGCTTATCTTGTAAATCCTTAATATTCATGCCTTCATATTCTGAATAATTAATATCCTGAACTTCTAGACCGGATTCTTTAATTTTTACATTAGCATTTTCTAAATTTATCTCATATGTCTTTAACTCTAATCTAGTATCAGTAACCTTCTCTGTAATGGTCTTTAAATCTAGCTCTGCAATTGATTTTTTATTTTCTAAATCTCTCAAGCTTTCATTGAACTTAGATTGCTTTTGACGTATCTCAGTAAGAATTGATTCAGCTGAAGAGCTTTTTTGAAGCAAGTCTGTCATGGTCGTTTCAATATCTTTTTTTCTAGTTCCTGTTTCTGAAATAACCTTAATAAGATCATTTTGCCTAGTAAGGTACTCTTCTGGTGCTGCCAAATTAACTGAGCCTAGAGCGGTAATATTTCTCTGAACTTCACTCAAGGAAATTTCAAGATTTTCTAAATTTAAATCTTTAAATTCATTTGGGTTTATATCGGAGATCTTAATATCTGCCTTGCTTAGAACATCAGATGCATTTTGTAAGTTAACCTCATATGTTCTTAAGTCTAGTTTTAAGTTATTTACCTCTCTATCTAAATCCCTAAGTTCGTTAGAAGCAATAGAGCTCTTACTTTCAAGACCTCTAACATGATCATCAATCTCTAGCTTTAATTGCTTAATTGAATTTAATTCACCCTCTGAATTATTTTTTCTTAAATTCAGTTCTAATAACTCTTTTTCGGCAATTTCTCTCTTCTGTATAGTTATCTTAATGAGATCAGATAAATCATTTTGTCTTGTTAAGTACTCATTAGTTAGACTTTTTGATTGAGCTGATGCAAGTTGAAAAATATTTTTTAATGAGTCTTTAAGTTCAGCTGTCTTAGATGAAATGCTATCGTTTTTTAGATTAAGACTTTTTACTGCATCAATGATCGTATCTAATAAATGCAGTGCTTTTTCTTTTGGGCTTAAATGCTCAAGATTGGATTCTCTTTCTTCAGCTTTCTTGAAGCTTTCTTTAGCTTTTTCAAGGTCTATCTTCCCTTGGGCCTCTACTCTATTTAGATTGGCTATACTTTCTTCAAGTCTAGCGGTATTTGCCCCTATAGAAAAGCTATCTTTTTGAGCGGAATCTGATTTAGAGGCGATTGATAGCTGTCGCTCTTTAACCTCATTTTTCTTTTCTTGATGTGAGTTAACCTCTGATTGTTTTAAAGAGATTTGAATTTCCAGCGGCCTTACCTTAGCCTCAAGAGTATTCTTCTTATCCATGGCCTCAAGAGCTTTAATAATTGATATATTAAGTTTTAATTCTTTTTCTTTTGGGCTCAAGTCTTTAAAAGCTGACTCTTTTTCTATTGCCTTTTTGTAACTCTCCTTGGCCCTTTCCAAGCCCTGCTTACTTTCAGACTCTGTCCTTGTTAAATTTTGAAGATTTGTTTCATATCTAGCAATCTCTGCACCAATTGAGTAAAAATTCTTTTGTGCATTTTCATAAGCATCTACAACTGATTCGTTTTGAGTTCTAAATTCATCAATCTGTGATTGCTTTGTTTGAGCTTCAGCTTCTCTAATCTTAAAATCTCTATTCAAGGCATCAAGATTTTTTTGCAACCTATCTCTACTATTCTTAGCTTCTAATGAAAATAATACTGCTGTATTGAGTTGGTTTTTAGATTCATCATTTTTTAAAGCATTATACTTATCTGCTGCATTAGCCTGATTCTCAAGCCTTCTAATAAGCCTAGCAATTTCATCTCTAATATCCTTAACTCTAGATAGATTTTCTTTTGTCTTTTTAATTCTGCTTTCTGTTTCTCTTCTTCTCTCCCTGTACTTAGAAACTCCAGCAGCTTCCTCTATATGAGTTCTTAATTCCTCAGGCTTTGCACTAACAAGCCTGCTAACCATTCCTTGTTCTATAATTGCATAAGAGCTTGGCCCTAAACCAGTACCAAGAAATATATCCTGAACATCTTTTAATCTGCATTTTGTATTATTTATAAAATAATCAGACAAAGCATCTCTAGTCATAACTCTTTTAATTGATATTTCGTTAAAAGAAGCGTACTCACCTCCGATCTTTCCACTTGAATTATCAAATAACAATTCAATACTGCATTGACCGGAAGCTTTTCTATTCTCAGAACCGTTAAAAATAACATCAACCATAGATTCGCCTCTAAGGTTTTTTGCTGATCGTTCGCCTAGCACCCATCTAACTGCATCAATTACGTTTGATTTTCCACACCCATTTGGTCCAACAACGCCAACAAGGTTAGTTGGAAAGGAAATTTTCGTTGAATCTACGAAACTTTTAAAACCGGCTAGTTTTATGTGCTTAAGTTGCATTTTGAAGTGTTAATTTTACTTATATATTAAACTATTGTTCCTTTTTTAACCATTCATTTGCTTGAATTTTATAGGTATTTGACGACATATTGCGGTCAAATAAAATTGAGGTATTTAATGAGAAATTATTTGTAGAATTTTGACACTCAAGGAAGATTTTTATATTAATGGTTTCTTGATTTAAATATGCTGAGGTAATATCAAATCCTGGTATAGAGGAGTCTTTGTTTGTCAGAACAATAGGCTCAAAAGTTAAAAAATTTACGCTCGCAATTGGTATGTTTGGGCCATTCATTATAAAAAGCTCCGCTGTTCCCTTGATTGGTGAGCAAACTAGAGCATTCCCAAACTCTATAATTAAATCTGATTTAGAATATTTTGGAAATTTTGCATCTCTCAACTCAGTATAAATATTATAAAAAAGAAATTTTTCTTCAGGGCTTTGAAAGTAACTTTCTGAAAACGAGATCAAGCTCTCCGCTGTATTAAATTTTTTGAGTGAAATGGCATCTTTAATATACGAAGTTACCCATAAAAGGATAAGCTCTTGGTTAATCTGCCCCTCTAATTTAACAAAAGCTTCATTAGTTATAGCTTTATCTTCAGAAATTAATGCAAGAAATTCACTATTAAGTTGTTGATCTTTAAAGGAGCCTAAAAATGAAAATTTTCCTATAAATGAAAATATACAAAATAAAATAATAACTATTGAAAGCCCAAAAATATAGCCTTTATTTTTTGTTCTTTGAGAAAGAAGATATGCAAAAATAGGAAGTAATGCAAAAATTACAAGTAAATATATGTAAATCATATCTTTCTTCTAAAAAAGAAAGTTGTCAGGGCAAGTAAAAGAATTGATATGGGTGCAATCCATAAAAAATAAGTTCCTTTATCAAAGCCTGGATCATACAAAACCTCATTACCAAATCTATTTACAATATATTTTTTAATCTCACTGTCAGATTTTCCCTCTTTAATAAGCTCAACAATCTTCAGTTTTATATCTTCTGATACTGGCGCATTAGAGCTAGCTAATGAACCGCTTGTACACTTAGGACATCTTATTTCTTTAATTAAGTTATAGAATCTTTTCTCATTCTCAAGGTTCGTAAACTCATACAAGGAATCTGCAAATAGAAAATTACAAGAAAGAAGAATAACTAAGCAAAGTTTCTTAATCATTTAAATAGCTCATATTTATTAATAACAGGAGTAAAGACATCTTGCCAAATCATAGTATTAACCTCACCCCTGTAATGAACAAGAACCTCACCATTACTCACTAAAAAAGTTTCAGGAGCACCTGTAACACCCATATCTAAAGCCAATGAACCTTTAAAATCATGAATAATTAATTTATAGGGATCACCAAATTTATTAATCCAATTAATAGCATCGTCTCTGTCATCTTTATAATTAATACCCATAATTGGAATATTTTTATTACTCAACTTAACCAAAAAACCATGCTCAACTCTGCAAGTTATACACCAACTTGCCCATACGTTAATTAAATAGGTTCCTTGAATGTCTTTATTGGATATAGGAGATTGTGAGTAAAGCTCATTAAGCTCAAATTGAGGAAGATTGTAGTTCCTATAATCAGCTCCTGGATAGTAATCATCATCATTTATGTATAGATAAAAAAAAGATATCAAAGCAATTGGAAGAATTATTACAAACATTCTTAATATAAATTTCATCGCTTAGCCCTATTAATAGAAACTATAAGCATGATTCCTGAAAAACTCATCATGATTGCTGAAAACCAGATCCATCTTATAAAATAATTGAATTGAATATTTACAATCCAACTACCATCTTTTAATTGATCGCCAATTGTTATATATATGTCTTTTAATAAGGTGACATAAATATCTGTTTCGGTAGTGATCTGACCTCGTGCAAAATACTTTCTCTTTTCAGGCTTCAGATAAAAATTATTTCCCAATGGATCAGTTAAAGTGAATATTGCCTGGACTGAGTCATGATTGGGATTATTGACTAATTTTAAGTCACTTAATTTAATTTCATAACCTTGATACATGTCAGATTGATTAATATTGATATTAAGTGCTCTTTCTGAACTCAATTCATTATTTAGAGCAATTGATATCATTAACATTCCTAGGCCCATATGAGCAATAACACTAAAGGGATTTGAGTACTTATTATTTAAAAGATAATCCCAAATAACAAAAAGATATCTAATTATTATTAAAGACCCAGCAAAGATGGAAATAAGCTCCCAAGTTCCGGTAATGTTAAAAATTTTATAAGCTGAAAATACTAAAGATCCACTAATAAGTGCTGATATGGACATTGAGTTTATAAGGCTTCTGATTACAAACTTTCTTTGCCACCTAGCTTCTACTGAAAAGAATAAAAAGATACTGGCAAGAACTGTCATAGGAACAAATATGGCGTTATAAAAAGGTGCTCCTACACTAATTTTTTGCTCATAGATTGATTCATAAATTAAGGGATATAAGATTCCCAGCATTGTTGAGAAAACCAGTACTCCAAAAAATATATTATTTATTGAGATAAATGACTCTTTAGAAAAAGTTTTGATTGCAGATCCTGAGGTAAGCATAGAGAGTCTAGACGAAAATATTGTCATAGATCCAATTATCAATATACCAATGAATGCTAATAGATATAAACCTCTTTCAGGGTCATTAGCAAAAGAATGAACGCTATCAATTATTCCAGATCGAACAATAAAAGCTCCAAATAAACTTAAAGAAAAAACAATAATAGAAAGAAGAATTGTCCAAATCCTAAGGGATGAGGATTTTGAAGAAACGCTAATGGAATGAATAAAAGCTGTAGCTGCTAACCACGGCATTAGGGCAACATTTTCAACTGGATCCCAGAACCAGTAACCTCCCCAGCCCAATTCATAATATGCCCACCAAGATCCTAATGTAATTCCTATGGTAAGAAAAACCCATGCAGCTATAGACCATGTCCTAACCAAAGCCTCCCATTTAACAGAAGAGTTACCCTCAATCATGAAAGCAATAGCATGAGCAAAAGCAATAACAAAACCTATATAACCCATATAAAGAAAAGGTGGGTGTATGGCTAAAGCCGGATCCTGGAGAACTGGATTTATATCTGCTCCATTGGCTGGAGCTATGGGCAAAATAGTCTCAAAGGGGTTTGATGTGAGAAGAAGAAAGAGAAGAAATCCAACAATAATAATTGATATTATTCCCATGCTTTTTACTTTTAAATCTTGTAAATTATCCGTAACAAAATTAAACAAGGCACCCCAAAGAACTAGAAATAATATCCAAAGAAACATAGATCCCTCATGGGCACTCCAAATTGATGTTATTTTATAAAAAATAGGAAGATTAGAATTTGAATGCTGAGCTATATAAAGTACAGAGAAATTATCTGAAACTGCCAGCCATACATAAATAAGAAATGAGGTGACTAATAGTAAAGAGCTGTGTGTATAAATCTTAGAAACAAGATTTGCTATATGCTGGTCTTTAGAATCAAATAAAAATGAGAATGAAAAATTTAAAAAAAACAATCCTGTAGAGAGAATTGTAAGAAATTGAGCTATCTCAACTAACATTTATTTTTCTATCTCTATGCCAGGGGGCATATAATTTTCATCATGTTTTGCAAGAATTTGTTCAGCATAAACGATTCCATTCTTAAGATAGCCCAAGGCTACGACACCGCTACCCTCTTTAAATAAATCAGGAACAGCGCCATTGAAATTAACAACAATAGAATGTTTATAATCCGTTATTTGAAAAGTAATATTTGTCTTATCCCTAATTACAGAACCCTCCAGAACCATACCTCCAATTTTAATTCTTTTGTTATCTGGGACAGTTTGTTCAATTATCTCAGTGGGTGTAAAGAAAAAATCTAAATTTGAATCAAGTGCTTTAAAAATAAGAAAGGAACCCAGTCCCGAAAATAGTAAAATTACCAATACAGTTAGAAGTCTTTTTTTTCTTAGTGCTTTCATTTGATTTTTTTAGATAGATTCCCAATCTTAATTCTATAAATAAAAAAAGTTATTATTAAAGTTCCAAAAACTATACCAAAAACACTCCATACATATAATCCATGGTTTTGCCCATTTTGGCTCTCCATTATTATTGCTTCGGAAATAGAGCTAAAAGCAAAATTAAACATATTTTTTTACCCAAGACTTATTTCTCTCACGATTCAATATTTGTAATTTAGAGGATAGTAGTACTAAACATAAAACTAATCCGGAAAAGCCTATAACAGAAGCAAATAAGGGATAAAGCATCAATGTATCGATAGCTGGCTTATCGCTTATGGTGATTGAGGCAGTTTGATGTAAGGTACTCCACCACTCTACTGACATTTTAATTATTGGAATATTTACAGAGCCAACTAAAACCAGAATGGCTAAAAATTTATCAGCTTTTTCATTATTAGTGAAAGAGTCATGAAGTGAAATTAGGCCTAAATACATAATAAATAGTATTAATGTTGAAATAATTCTAGCATCCCATACCCACCAAGTTCCCCATGTTGGAATGCCCCAAATTGATCCTGAGACCAATGCAATAAAAGTTGTTATGGCACCTATTGGAGCAATAGATCTGACAAGATAAGCTGATAATTTAACTTTCCAAATTAAAAAAATAGCACTAGCAAAAGCCATCCCAAGATACAGTGATTGAGAGATAAATGATGCAGGCACATGAAGGTATATGATTCTGTAGGAATTACCTTGAACGAAATCTTCAGGCGTTAGGAATAAACCCCAAAAAATAGCAACAAGATAAATTATTAGCGAAGTAAGAAATATGTATGAATAAGCTTTATCTACCTGCATTAAATAAGTTTTTGGAGAGGCGAATTGATGTATAAACTTTTTTATCACTATATTTAGCTGTGCCAGTTAATAAAAAATTATTCTAAATGCGCTCTAATAACAAATGAAATAATTAATGGAATTATGACTATTATAATTGATAAGACTCCTAAAAGTAGAATTAGAAAATCAAAATAATTTAAGCCTAGGTTAATAGCTATAACAACTTTTCCTAAAACTACCAATAAGGGAAGAAGTAAGGGCATTGTTATAAGAGTCCCTAAAACAGAGCCTTTCGTAAGAGTTAATGAGTTACCAAAACAAAATAAATTTAAAAAAATATATGAAGAGATAAGAAGTACTGGGAAGATAAGTAAGGCCGTCTCATGTGACGATGTTATGCCTAGACAGTATATGGAACCTATAACTGAAACAGGAACTCCTATAAGAGACCAATAAATTAAAATCTTAGCTCCAATTATAAATGACAAAGATTTGGTATGAATAACCAATTGCTCTAAAGAGCCATCATTATAATCTTCTAGAAAGATATCTTCTGTTGCAAGCATCATCACCAGAAGAACAGCAATCCATAATATTGAAAAAAAAGCCTGTTCTAAATCTTTATTTAAGAATTCTACGGTTAAAGGAAAGGCTGTCATTATTAAAATAAAAACAAGGATTGGCCCCAACCAACCTCTAGATTTTTTTCTTAGCTTGAGAAGTTCAAAATATAAGATATTCATATTTTTTTTATATATTAAGGCTGATAGATTTGGCATCTATATTCAAATTAATATGAGAAGAAAAAATTATTGATTTATTTTTATCTAACTCATCCCGAAGAAATGAAGTCAGAAAAGATTGAGCTTCATCATCTAAACCTACACAGGGTTCATCCAAAACTAATAATTCTGACTTGTTAAGAAAAATTTTTAACAAGGCTAATTTCTTTTGCTGTCCAAATGACAGACTAGATACAACCACATCCAACTTATCATATAAATCTATGTCTTTAAGCAAAGTATAGACACTCTCATTGAGCTTAAGGTTTTGGAGAATTAAATTATCTTCAACTGTAAGATACTGTTTTAAAGCATTTTTATGACCTAAATAGCATATATCAGAAGTTAATTTTGCCTCAATAAACCCTTTAGTTGGTTTGGATATGCCTAATATAATTCTTAGTAAAGTTGTCTTTCCCGACCCATTAGATCCAGTGATATGTATTGCTGAGCCAGAATTTACTTCAAAAGATATATTTTGAAAGAGCTTTTTTTCATTAATTTTATAGCTCAGGTTTTCTGCTTTAAAAAGATATGTCATTGTCATTAATCTAAATTAAGATTCTTAGTTCTTATTATAAGAGCAGGAAGTGGTTTTTGTGGATCTATTCTTGAATAAAATCTTTTTGAAATTTCTGAAAAATGAGATGAATCAAAGACACCCATTCCTCCAACTGAAAAATATAAGCGCTTGCTAAAATAAATACCCTGCTCGAGATTAGGTATGCTTCTTACTATAGTAGTAACTCTTTTTATATTTTGTATGATATTTTTTCTTGCCTGGCTAAACTCAAACCAACCCCAAGAAGATAGCCCTATTAAGGCAATTTTTTTCAATGCATCTTTGGCATCAGTATTTGGAAAGGAAGATGGGGGAAGAAGAACAATTATCTCCCCTTTTGCACTAGAGATTAATAGATCTAAATCATTTTCACTTGATAGAGATTCGGTTTGATTTGATAAAATATATTCCTCGTACTTATTCGCAGGAGGTAATTTTACATTCTTTAATCTAGTTTTTGAGCCAAGAACTATGTATGTAACTAATTCTTGACTCAAAATATTATTTAGATTTTAGATAGTGCTTGTTCATAGTCAGCAATAATATCATCTATATGTTCCAAACCAATCGAAAGCCTTACAAAGCTCGGAGAAACTCCTGCTGATGCTAGCTCTTCAGGTGTAAGTTGGCTATGCGTAGTACTTGCTGGATGAATAGCAAGACTTCTAGAATCGCCAATATTTGCAACGTGATAAACCATCTCAAGTGCATTAATAAATTTTTTACCAGCCTCTACTCCGCCTTTAATTTCAAAGCCCATTAATCCTCCATTGCCACGGGTTAAGTACTTTTCTGCTCTTTCTTTGGCATGGCCTTCCATAAGCGAAGGATATATAACTTTTTCTACAGAGTCATGATTTGATAGGTATTGAGCTATCTTTTCTGCATTGCTGCAATGTTCTCTCATTCTCAAGGCCAAGGTTTCAAGGCCTTGAATAAACATAAATGCATTAAAAGGACTCATTGCTGCCCCCATATCTCTTAGGATGGTTGTCCTAGCTTTAAGAATATACGCTATAGGACCAAGAGGCTTAACAGCTTCAGTCCATATAGCACCGCCATAAGATGGATCAGGACTGTTTAGAGCTGGCTGTCTATCTGGAAATGATTCCCAGTCAAAGTTACCACTATCAACAATTATTCCACCAATTGAAGTACCGTGACCGCCAATAAATTTAGTTGTTGAGTGAATTATTATTGCAGCACCATGATCAAATGGCTTACAAATAACAGGAGCGGCAGTATTATCTACAATTAATGGAATTCCTAAAGGTCTTCCTAATTCGGCAACCTCTGAAATAGGAAATACTTCAAAACTTGGATTAGGTAAAACTTCTCCATAATAAGCCCTGGTCTTATCATCCGTAGCATTTAGGAAGTTCTGTGGATCAGCTGGATCAACAAACCTAACCTCAATACCCATATCTGACATTGAATTTTTAAATTGGTTGTAAGTTCCTCCATATAGATGAGAAGAAGCAACTATATTATCGCCATTTTTAGCAATATTTTGAATAGCCATTGCCGAAGCAGCCTGTCCTGAGGCTACAGCCAAAGCACCGACACCGCCTTCTAGGGCTGCAATTCTATCTTCTAAAACTGCGCAAGTAGGATTCATTATTCTTGAATAAATATTTCCTAATTCAGATAAAGAAAAAAGGTTAGCAGCATGATCACAGTCATCAAATAGGAAACTTGAAGTTTGATGAATAGGAACAGCAACTGAGTTTGTGTTTTCGTCCTTTCTCCACCCTGCATGGAGACCAATTGTTTCAGGGTTTGTATATATTTTGCTCATAATGAATCCTTTAAATAAAGTTAAAAATTCAGCATAAAGGGAAGTATTAGTTCTAGGTTCTCTCTTTAGCCAATTTAGAACGCCGGCAAGCTGAAATCAAAAGGCGTAAAATTATTATATTGAAAAAAATATAAATAACAATAGTTATAGCTTGATATTACTAGCATGTTCTACCTAAATAACTATAATTGAGATTTTAACGATAATAAAACCATGGCAAAAAAATATAATAATTTTAGAATTGGCGGATCACCTCATAATGTTAATGAAGATTATGCTGTATGGACAAACGACCTTTTACAAAGAGTTATTGCAAGTAAAACTGTAATCCAACCTAGTAAATCTACGCATGGCCACAAGTTAATTGATTCAGATGTTGTCTATATTATTACCAACGGAAGAGGAACTATGGAGGTTGTTGAATATGCAAATTCTGATGAGGGGCATGGATCTAATCCATCCTATGGAATTGAGCATAAAGACTCATACGACCTATCTTCTGGTGATGTTATTCTTATAGAATCAGGTGACTACTGCAAAGTAATTAACGACTCTGACCATGATCAGCTTACCTATCTAAGAATATTTGATAGAGGTGGCTGGAGAAAGTAAATTTTCTTCTTTATAACCACTTCATGAAAGATAAACTAGGAATATTTTTTTCAGGGCTCTGTGTAGTTCATTGCGTACTGTTTAGCTTATTGATTTGGGGTGGTGTTGGATCGGCAAGTTTTTTAAGCCTTTCTGAAGAGTTAGTTCACCCTATTTTATTAGTATTTGTTTTTATTGTAGGCCTAGTAAGCTTTCCTTCAGCCTACTTTGACCACAAAAGATTAGAGCCTATGGCTTTAGGATTAATTGGAACTATAGGCCTTCTCGTGGCATTATTTCTAAATACTACGCTTGAGGTTGTTACAACTTTATTAAGCGGATCAATGCTTATTGCAGCCCATCTTTGGAATCACAGACTTAGAAATAAGCTTAATTTAAGTTAATTCTAGCAACCATTGGAAAGTGATCAGAGACACCTTTTTTTGTCTTAGGATCAAACCTGTGAGGCTTACCTGAGTCTTTATAGGTATTAAAGTCTGTTTTTAAAACGTTGATACTATCTTTATCAAAAGATACACCTCTATCTCTTGAAACAAATATAGTATCAAGAAAATCCCAAGACTTCCCGTAACTATAATAGTAAGAGCCTTTGCAGGACAAGCACCCTTCCCTATGGGCTACATACCATTGATCTTCCTGATTCTTATAAACACCTTCTTTAAGATCGTCTTTAGAGTTAAGGTTGAAATCACCAAGTGCAATAGAAGCATCGGAATGATAAAGTTGAAGTTCTTTTAATAAATCAAATGATTCAATCCTCATCTGTAGATCATTAAAATTTGATGGGAAATGAACGTTATATATCCTTATTTTTTTGTTATTTAAAAATATGCTAGCTTCAAGAATTGGGCGCGTATCTTTTTTTTCAAATTGAGGAGAGAACTTAACATAATGAAGTTTTGGATCTGACATTTTGAATTTGGAAATAAAAGCATTATCAATACCTCTCTTATCAGTTCCCTCAACAAGAACATAATCAATATATCCATAAGGCTTAAGCAGAATATAAAGTTGTTCTAAAATATTATTATTTTCAACTTCTTGCAATGCAATAATATCAGCGCCAGTATTGTCATAAGAAATAATATTTTTAACAAGATTGGCCAGCTTTGCATTCTTGGTGTCTTCATTCCAATCCAAATATAGACACTCCATTCTCCACGCCTTTACATTAATGTTATGGCATGAATTTATATGTTCAAAAGATTCTTTATTTTCAATGGGGAGAAAAGCCTTATCGTCCTTATCTACATCGTCTAAGGTATCGAAAAGGTTTTGAGCATTAAGATTCATAATACTAAAAGACTCAGAGTAAAGATTGGGTATTAACAGGATGAAAAATAAAAATAATTGAATTTTAGCTAACATTTATAAATCTCTTATTTTTAGCTTCAGATTAAAGGGAAAATTCTCATTAATTTTATTAGCAGCTTGATAGTTTAATAAATTCTTAAGCCTATTATCATCAAAATCGGTAACCTTTCTTGCGTTCAGGTCCATGTGCCCAAGAACAGTTTCAAATATAGCCGCAAGGTCACCCTCTTCGTTTAGGAGTATTCCAACAAAATGCAGTAGTTTATTGTTAACGTTATATAAATAAAATGATGGATATACCTTATCTCCGAGTCTGAATTCTTTAAGGTACCTAATACTATCCTCAAGGGTAAAAGTTGAAAAACCGCTTTCTACATACTCAGGGCTAAAATCTAGTTCTTTAATATACATAGAGGTGTAACAGCTATCAAACATTTTGTAATAGTAGTTAACATTCATGTGTTTATTGTGATCACACATATCCTGAGAAACAGTTATTGGATCAGATAAATAAGGTAATGGATTCATAATATAGATAGTATGGGCTAAAAAAAAAGCCCAGTAAACTGGGCTTTTAAAATATCTTTTTTAAATTCTAGAAAGACGTACCAAACTTAAGACCCCATGTTCTTGGGTCAGTAAATGAACCGTATAGCTGACCACCTTGAAGGTTACTAGCTGCACGGATTGAATTTAACTGTCTGTCGTCAGCAAGATTCTTAGCATATAAAGATACATACCAATCAGCGTCATTAGGCTCATGCTTAACTACAAGATCCCATGTTTTTTGCTCAGGGATATCAAATCTAGACATTCCAAAAGGATCGCCGTTAGCAGCTCCTCTGAATCTGTAAGCAATTCTAGCTGAAGTCATTCCATTATCAGTATTGATCATTTGTGTATAAGCTAAACTGTATGACAAGTCAGTAGTTCCTGGTAAATCAAAACCGTTAAGGTTTACTTCAGTACCAGCAGCTGCAGGACAGCCAGCTGAGAATGAGAATGGAACCGTACAATTATATCCAGCTGATTTAAATGCAACTACACCATTGTTACCAACAGCACCTGTTAAACCACCGATAGCATCAAGATTACCAAGATATGCAGCAGTTCCAGTGGCATTTGTTGGATTCATGTAATTAACAGCCATAGTGTCATTAGTGATTTCATTTTTAGCTTTTAACCAGCTAAATTCAACCAAACTAGTTTCTGATAGGTATAAGGACATAAGGCCTTCAAAACCCATGATTTCAGCATCGGCATTGTAGTTATGTGATCCTTGATCTTCGATAGTAGCTAATAACATCCCTTGATTATTGTTATGGAATATATTCATATTTAAAAGCATTGCTCCATCAAGTAAAATGCTTTTTATACCAAAGTCTAGAACTCCAGTTTCTTCTTGGTCATAAGTATCAGGATTTGATCCTGCATTAACACCACCAGCTTTTATAGCAGTACTGTAGCTACCATAAACCATTATGTCGTTTGAAATATCATGCTGTAATGCAATTTTATAAGCAAAAGCATCATCTGTTTGAACTTTATATTGGCTATATCCTAAATCCATTCTATTAACATCTGGTTTAGAAGGTCCGCCATATGCAATCCAAAGCTGCCCAGCTAAATCGTTGTAGTTCATACTTGCAACAGTATCGTCATTATAACGAGCGCCTAAAGTAAGTTTAGTTGCATCTGAAAGATCAACATACAACTCACCGTATAAAGCTTTTGATTTAATTCTTACGTGCTGATCACTAATAGTTCCACCAAGGTCCCAAGGAACAACAGCATCAGGATTGCCATAGACAGCCATAACAGCAGCCATATCAGCAAAACCAGTGGCAGCAGCGCCTAATACAGACTGATAAAATGCAACTCCACCTTTTTTAGACCAATCTAAACCAAGGCTTTGCATAACTGCATTGTAAGGATGATTTGCAAAACTTGTCATGATTTGAGTACCAGCAGTTTGAACTCTGTACTCGTTATCATTTCTTTGATCATAATTGTAGTAACCAACAGTGAAGTTAACAGGACCGTCATAGTCTGAAACTAAGTTAATTTCTGCTTGGTCAGACCAAGTGCTCACGTCAGAAAAGTTATAAGCTCTATCAGTAGTAACTACTTCACAGAATTGTTTTTGGCCACCAAAACATAAATTTGCTGAAATTGGAGGCAATCCAAGAGCTGCTAAAGCACCTGTTAATGGAGCAGAAGATATACTACCGTCATCATCATTCATTTGATGAAAATCTCTATTATCATAAGAGTACTTAATAATCATTCTTAATGAGTCATTAATATCATGGTTAAGCTCTAAATTTGCAATTGAAACATCTTGCTCATGCGTAGGCTCTCTATCAAGGTATAAAGTACCAAATCCATCAGACAATGAAGCACCGTATCTATTTGCAATTACTCCAGAATCTAGTAGTCCAAGAAATCCAAATAAACCAGCAACGTGACCTCTTGTATCTGCAGCAGTGTTTATACTGCCTCTTTCATAAGGACTACATCCATAAAACTGATCTTGTTTACAAAAAGTGACTTCTTCTTGTGGTCTGTTGTCATCACTAGATTGCTCTGAATAAGTTAATTTTAATTGTGTTGTATCAGAAATATCCCAATCTAGTGAAAGTCTTAGACCTAGATCATTTCTGTCATCCATTTTATTTCCAGTAGCACCGTTAGTGACCATTCCATCTCTTTTATTAGACATAACAGCCAATCTTGTTCTTACAGAATCTGAAAGAGGAAGGTTTATAACAGCATTAGTTGTTTGCTTACCCCAAGTACCCACTTCAATATCAACACTTCCTTCTACTTCGCTTGAAGGTCTAGCTGTAACTAAGTTAATAACTCCAGCAACTGAATTTCTTCCAAATAATGTTCCTTGAGGTCCTTTAAGAACTTCAATTCTTTCAAGATCCATAAAGCCCATGTCATTCATATAACTAACATTAGTACTATGACCATTAACCGATGTAACCATTGAGGAAACAACAGCAGCTCCAACTCCGTAAGAGCCGATACCTCTCATAGTAAAACCTGAACCAGAACCAACACCTTTAGCTACTTCAAAACCAGGAACCACTTCTGCCAAATCTGTTAAGTCATAGATTTGATCAGCTGATAATTGGTCGCTTGAAAAAGCTTCAATTGATAAAGCAAGATCTTGAATAGATTCTGCTTTCTTGGTTGCGGTAACAACTACTTCCTCGATCTCTTGTGCAGAAGCTGCAACAGAGATGAATACTATATTAAGTAGTAACGCATTTTTTAAAAATAATTTTATATTTGACATGATTTCCCCTTGTGAATGTCTATTTACAAATCGTAGAGTAGGCTAATTAGAGAGAAAATTAACTAAAAATTGCATACAAATTATATATATAAATATAATTGGTATTTCATGATCTATTAGATTATTTTTACAACACAAAAAAAAGGCTGGTAAACCAGCCTTTTAATTAACTAATCCTTTTAACTAGAAGCTAGTTCCAAACTCAAGACCGTATGTTCTAGGATCTGTATAGGTAGAGAATTGTGCTCCACCTTGAAGCGCGCTAGATGCAGCCCAAGTTCCAACGAACTGATCATCAGCTAAGTTTTTACCGTATACACGAACATACCAGTCAGAACCATTTGGTCTGTAAGTAGCTGACATATCCCAGTATTTAGTTTCAGGCATTCTTGCTCTATCTTGATTAAAGACGTTACCTTCTCTTTCACCCTGGTATCTATAAGAGACTCTAAGTGATGTAACTGAATTATCATTTATCATATCTTTATTTACACCTATACCAAATGAGGACTTAGGAGACTGAGGTAATGAATTACCACTTATGTCTACAGTTCCACCTAGACCTGCACCAGTACATGGCACTCCTCCAAGAGGATTGAAAGGTTGTAAACATAGATATCCAGCAGATTTAAATATTAACATTGGGTTGCCATCAGCTCCTACGGCCCAACCATATGTAACCACTCCAGCAGGATCATAAGGCAAACTTTGAAGACCAGCACCTAAAGCAGTTGGTGTACAAAGACCTATGGCTGTTGCACAACCGGCAACACCTTGAGTGAACCCAGCAGGATTTACATCTAAAAGAGCGACTGCATTTCCTGGATTAATTGGATCAGGTAATCTTTGATCGCCAAGCTCACTTTCAACAAGCAACCAATTAATATCAATACTCATAGTCTCACTAAGGAAAGCAAGCATGTTACCTTCAAAGCCCATAATCTCTGCATCAATGTTGTAGTTTTTTGAACCAGCATTTTCAATGTTTGATATAAGCATTCCATCTGTAGTGTTCATAAATAATGAAGCATTAAACAAAACCTTTCCGTCAAATAAAATACTTTTAGTACCTATTTCAAAGACGCCTGTTTCTTCTTTGGCATAAGGATCTGAAACTGATCCAATCACCGGGTTATTACCACCAGCTTTAGTTGCTGTTGTATAACTTGCATAAATCATTTGATTGTCTGAAAGATCATGTTGTATAGCTAATTTATAAGCTAAGCCATCGTCTTTAACAGTCTCATAAGTTGGGAAGAATCCGTACTCACCAGAATCCCATTGTGATTGAGGGTAGTTAGGACAATCGAAGTCTGTAAGACAAGTCATTATAGAATCTTTAACCGTATCATCATTATATCTAAGACCAATAGTTAGCTTAGTTACATCTGAAAGATCAACATATAACTCTCCAAGTAAGGCATTTGATTTAATTCTTACGTGATCGTCATTAAGATAACCTCTAAGTTCAGTTGGCAAATGGTAAGGGTTTATACCTTGATAATTAAGCAATCCCTGCAAACAATAAGGGTTAGTCGTTGCACCGCCACCAGCTGCCGCATAAGGACCAAGAACTCCAGATTGACATGCTGCACTTCCAGCTAATCCACCTAGTACCCATGTTTGATAAAAAGGAATTCCTCCGTAAGCACCAAAAGCACCTCCGTAAAGAGCGTTATTGTATGGGTGGGCTGAGAAATCACTTGTTAAATTCCAAGCAGCAGTTTGCACTTGATATCTATTGTGAGATCTAGAATCATAAGTATATAGACCGGCAGTAAAGTTGATAGGTCCGTCATAGTCAGAAACAATAGTTATTTCCCCTTGATTGCTATTACTTGTAGCATTTGAGAACTCATAAGTTCTGTCACCTGTTACTGTTTCAGTAAAACTATAATCTGTTCCATTAAAATTTCCGCCAAATGTTGCAGGGAAGGACACCGCAGGTAAGCCATATGCTGCAAGAATTCCTGGGAATGGTCTTTCGCTATGAGAATAATCGTTATCCCCCATATGAAAGTAATCTCTAATTGTATGAGTAAGTTTAACTGAAAGTTGTAATTCACTTGTTAGCTCAGTTACAAATTCTAATTGTGAATTACTCCACTCAGATTTATGGTCTGGGTTTCTTGTTAAATATGCTTCTCTAAAGCTATTTGGACCTACGACACCAGCATATTGATTAACAAAGGCTGAGCTTTCTAGTCCAGCTACTAAGTTAAATAAAGCAGCTGTACTTCCTCTTGAATCAGCGGACAAATTAAGAGAACCTACTGCTAAAGGATTACAACCTAATAAAGTATGAGGCTCACAAACAATAGTACCTATATTATTTCTACTATCTTCTGCTTTGTAGAAACTATGGTTAAATTTAACAAACGTTGTATCACTAATATCATAATCAATTGATAATCTTCCGCCCTCAGCATCCTTGTCATTAAAGGTAGAGTTATCTCTTAAGTTTATGGTGAAACCATCTCTTGTAGAAGTGGTAACTGCAAGTCTAGTTCTTAGCTTATCTGAAATAGGAATATTAATGACTCCTGTCATATCATTTTGACCAAAGTTACCTTTTAAAATATCAAACTTACCACCAAACTCTGAAGTTGGTCTTTTTGTAACTTGGTTAATTACGCCTACTACAGCATTTCTTCCAAATAAAGTCCCTTGAGGTCCTTTTAGAACTTCAACACGCTCAACATCAAGGAAGCCAAGATCATAAAAGCCTGATGAACCAACATCATGACCATTTTCTGATACAACAACTGCCCCAACAACAGCGGCACCTACTCCGTAAGAACCCGTTCCTCTGATTGCAAATGAAACACCAGAACCAATTCCTTTATCCATAATAAGGCCTGGAACCATGTCGCCTAAATCCGAAGCGTCTTTGATTAAATTATCTTCCATACTCTGAGCCGTAAAAGCCTCAATAGAAATAGCTAGATCCTGAACTGATTCAGCTTTTTTTGTAGCTGTAACAACCACCTCTTCAATCTCTTGAGAAGTAATGTTTAAAGAAAAAACGAAAAGTAAACCTATACTAGAGTTAAGTATATATTTAGTAAATTTGTTCATAATTTATCCCCCTTAATGGAATTAGAACTTTTAATTATAAAAACTATATCACTAAAAAATAGTTATAAAAATATATATATTAATCGTATATAATTAATCATATTATTTATTAATAATACGATTATTCTTTATGCCAAGGATGGCATTTAGATATTCTTACAACTGAGAGATGAATGCCTTTAAAAATTCCAAACTTCTCAATTGACTCAATAGCGTATTGAGAACATGTTGGATTGAATCTGCAGGATGGAGGCGTTAGAGGCGATATAAAATATCTATAAAATCTGATTGGCAGGATGAATATTTTTATAAAAAACATATCGCCATATTCTATTGGGGACGAGTGTTTTCTTGAATTAAGATATTAATTGCCTCTTCTAAACCACAAACTTCTGTTTTATCACTATCCATACGTCTTATAGAGACAGTTCTATCTTCTTGCTCTCTTTTTCCAAGAGCAATAATTACCGGAACTTTCACTGAACTATGTTCACGAACTTTATAGCTAATTTTTTCATTTCTTAAATCAACATTACATCTTATTCCGCCCTTACTTAGCTTATCGATGATTTCATTAGCATATTCATCAGCGTCAGAAATAATAGTAGCTACAACGACTTGAACTGGAGCAAGCCAAAAAGGAAGTTTGCCTGAGTAGTTTTCTATCAAGACTCCTATAAATCTTTCAAAAGAACCAAGGATGGCTCTATGAATCATAACAGGCCTATGCTTAGAGCCGTCCTCCCCAACATATTCTGCATCAAGTCTTTCTGGAAGATTAAAATCTGCCTGGAAGGTTCCGCATTGCCACTCTCTCCCTATTGCATCTGTTAAAACAAAATCAAGCTTTGGGCCATAGAAAGCTCCGCCGCCTTCTTCTAGCTGATAAGGAAGTCCTAAATTTTTAATTGCTGACTCTAGAGCATGCTCTGCTTTATCCCAAACTTCGTCACTACCAACTCTAACCTCTGGACGAGTAGAAAGTTTAATATCAAACTTCTCAAAACCTAGGTCTTTATATATACGAGATAATAATTCAATAAATAAACCAGTCTCTGATTCTATTTGTTCTTCGGTACAAAAGATATGACCATCATCTTGAGTAAACCCTCTTACTCTCATTAATCCATGCATAGTTCCAGATGCCTCATATCTATGACAAGACCCAAACTCTGCCAATCTTAAAGGCAGGTCTCTATAAGACTTAAGCCCTTGATTGTATATCTGAACATGGCAAGGACAATTCATTGGCTTTAGAGCATTAACTCTTTTTTCATTAGCATGCTCTTCATCAATTTCTGTAATAAACATATTTTCTCGATATTTATCCCAATGACCCGAAGCTTCCCATAACTTTCTATCTAGAACTTGAGGGGTCTTAATCTCCTTATAGCCGGAAGATTCTAAATTCGATCTCATGTAACTCTCTAAGAGTCTATAGATTGTCCAGCCATCCGGATGCCAGAAAACCATACCCGGAGCTTCTTCTTGAAAATGAAATAAATTCATTTCCTTTCCCAGCCTTCTATGATCTCTTTTTTCTGCCTCTTCTATTCTTTCTAAATATGCACTTAAATCTTTTTCATTCTTCCATGCAGTTCCATATATTCTAGTGAGCATTTTATTATTAGAATCTCCTTTCCAATATGCTCCTGCTATTTTTAATAATTTGAATGCGCCTATATGCTTAAAATTTGGAATATGGGGCCCTCGACATAAATCAACAAACTTAGAATCATCTTGATAATAAAGTTGAAAGTTATCTTCTTGCTCAGAGTCGTTAATAATAGATTCCTTGTATGACTCTCCTTCTAATTTAAATATCTCAATAGCCTCTTGTTTTGTATTAAGTTTTTTTGTTATGGATGAGTTAGATGAAATAATTTTTTTCATCTCCTTTTCGATAGACCCTAAATCTTCTGGTGATATAGGTTTTGTAAATTCGAAATCATAATAAAACCCATCAGTGATAGTTGGGCCAATGGCCAACTTGGTTCCAGGGAATAAATTCCTTACAGCTCTAGCTAAAACTTGGGCAGTTAAGGTATGTCTCATTATTTCTAAGCCATCATCAGAATCTATAGTTATTATTGAAACCTTTGAGTCTTCATTTATAGGGTCGTTTAGATCTTTTTGAACGCCATTAACAGTCACAGCAAGTGCTGCTTTAGCAAGGCCAGGCCCAATACTAGAAGCTAAATCAAAGCCTGTTGATCCTGTCTCTAATTCTCGAATACTTCCGTCTGGTAATGTAATATTCATATCGAGAATATTATATAGGTAAATACAGGACTGTATTAGTTGAAAGTATCATTATAAATATTAACGTTGTGACCATCGGCCCCAGATAAACCCTTCCAGTCATATAGAAAAAATACCTATTAAAGTATGGCAAAACAAACATCATAGGAACAATTGCAAATAATAAATTCACACTAAGCCAGTTTGTTGTCCAGAAAACAGTTCCGGTTTTTGCAAAAGTTACGTATTGAATAATTATTATTAACAAGAGTCCTAATGAGTTTGCAAATCCTGCTATGAGCATAGAATACCATTCTGACTGACCTTCTATTCTCATTGCCCCATTTACCCTTAATGAATTAGAGAAAAAGAATATAAAAAAGAAAGGGGCATACATTGCTAAAACTTTTAACATTTCAGGTTGAAATATTCTTACTCCCATAAACCAAAATCTATAATCTACATGAAAAATATAATAGATAAAAAATAGCAGTAAATAGTAAATAGTAAAAACTATAAGTGCCAGTACAAAGGTTTTTAATATGTATTTTGGGTTAGCTTTAAGTCCCCAAGATTTTGATGACACACCATGCTTTTTGCCAAAAAACTGGTATGACAGCGTAAATAAAATTAGCCCTATAATTCCATTAAAGGTAGCCCAGAGCATTACAGAATTATTCATTCTCTGAGGATAAAACCAAGTTAATTCTCTATTTGCAGCAGCAGAAAAAATATTTTTAGCCGCATCAACCATGGGTATATATGAAAGACATGCTATTGAGGCGCCAAGAAAAAATATTATCCAAAAAATTATTTTTGATTTTCCGCTCTGGATAGGGAGAGGTTTTGGTATATCTCTTACTAAAGGCTTAAAGAGATTTAGAGACAGTAAAACCTTAGATAAAGGTAGAAGCATTATTAATGCAGCAACCATTGATATTAATGTCATTAATTCTTTCCACTGCCATATCTGATTAAAGGAATCTAGATTAGATTTAATATCAAAAACTTTTTCAAAATACTCTATTTGATTTGCAGTGGCTATATTATTGTAGGGCTGAAAGGGATGAATAAGTTCTTCATTATGAATGACTCTTAACGACCTATCATCTAAAGAACCATAGTATTTACCTAACTCGACCTTCTTTACAAGGTCGTTACCATTATTAATGCCCCAATTAATAACTCTAATAGACTCAGGTGCAATCTTCATATTTGAAGCGCTCCAGCCAGTTAATTCATTTCTGAATGCTCCTTCATCATAGAGCGCGTAACTGACACCAACATTAGATCTAATATCATTAAGTACATTATCTAAAAGAGTTAAAACATACCCTGATACAAAAATAGAATGGAGCTTACTGGGTTTATTATTTTCAATTGCCTGTTTTCCAAAGTAATTAGCGCCTCTTATAGCAGCATTACCTCCCATTGAATGACCTGTAGTTGCAATCTTATTGGTATCTATATAATTTAGAAATTTGCCTGTATGCGCTTTTTCAACCAAGGTAAACATTCCATACCCTTCAGTGGTAGCTGATCTTCTGCTTCTTGACGAGCTAGAGAGACCTTGAGCATAGGGATCAATTAAGGCAACAACCATACCCCTTCTTGATAACTCTATAGCAATATTTGATAGGGCTTCTTTTGACCTTTGAAACCCAGGGACTACAACAATAAATGGAGCCTTATTTTTATTAGTTGCTGAGTCAGGCTTGTATAAATCAAAAACTAAATGCTGTCCATTATTAGTTGGGATCTTCATAGATCTTACTTCTACTTTTCCAAAATCAGATTGAATTAGTGATGCAGTAAAACTACAAATAACAATAATACAAATGTACTTTAGTAAAATTTTCATTCGCACATTATAATCTTGAAGAGAGATTAATTAATACTGCCTTCTTAGTTAAATGGATATAACAGATCCCTCCTAAGGATTAGTTGCAGGTTCGATTCCTGCAGAGGGCGCCATAAAAAAACCCTCTATAAAAGAGGGTCTTTAAAAGTTTCAAACATCCTACTCAACTCTTACCATCAAGTCGTCTGAGTGCTCTAATACATCAAGTTTCACATCAGCTAGTTCACTTTCATGAATATCGCCAATTACCTTAACTTTTTTAGCAAAGTCTGCATAACTATCGTAACCACAAACAAAATACCAAGCCTGTTCTGGGCCCAAGATATGCTCCATTAAATTGCAACCACCAAAGGCAGTATCATATGCTCCAAATATTTTTCTAGCATTAGCTCTTTTTTCATTATCAGTTAGATAAGGTCCAAAAGAATAAGTTGCCATAAGAATATAAGGCGTCTTCTTCCTTAGATTTTTTTCAACCATTGCCAGTAAGTTATCAGAATGATCTCCATATAACTGCTTAGGCTCTCTAGTTAAAGGCTCATCAGCATTATCATTTATCTCTGCAAACTGCTCCCAGCTATCAAAATAACAATAAGTATAGAAAGCTCTATCTCCACCAAATTGATGTCTTAGCAATCCACATACGTTATATCCATCTTCTTCTAGTGATTTAACATTTTCTAAAAGACTTTTGGCAATCTTGTCTGCGTTAGAACCTGCGGGCATTGTGTATGAAGATAGGTAAGCTAAGTTATGTTCCATTTTTTTTGTTTCATGAGTAGCTTCACCATTTTCATGATGCGCACTGAAAGCAAAAAAACTTAAACTTAATAGCGGCAATAATATAAATATTTTTTTCATTACTAGTCCTCAAAATCTGTTGCTAGAGTCTTATGAACGCCGCCGTAACTAGCTGGAGAATAATGAGCACTTCTTACAACCCAGTTATCCCCTTCTTTAACCCAATTCATTGTTACTCTTGTTCTGTAATCACTCATCTGATCTTTGCTTCCAACCATTCCTTCTGAGTAAAATCTAACATGAACTACATCATCAGAAATTGCTGTAGCTTCAGTATAGAAATGTTGAGTTACAGCATCTCCACCATTTGCCCAACTTGCAACGGTTTGCTTGGCTAAAGGCTTGTGAAAGCTTCCATCAGAATTTGTGTCCAATGTTCCATGCTTACTGCTCATTGCAACGACTGTTTTATAGTCTTTACTATTTCTTGCATCCATATATGCCGATAAAGCTTTTAAAACTTGTGCTTCGCTAGAATCTGCATGATGGTCTGCAAATGTAAAAGTACTGATGCCAAGAATGGCTATCATTAAAGTTATTTTATTCATTTTTTGTTTCCCTAATTAAAAATTAATACGAGTAAATATAGTACATGAATTTAATTAAAGAGAAAAATTAAGTTTATTTTTTTAAACTCCACTCAGACCCAGAGCTAGTATCTTTTAAAATAACTCCCATAGATTCGAGCTCATCTCTTATTTGATCTGCCTTTACAAAGTCTTTAATTTCTTTGGCTGCCATTCTTTCCGCTATAAGCATCTCAACGTTATTAGAATCTATACTTAACGAGTCGATATCCTCTTTAAACCATAAAGATGGGTCTGATTGTAAAATACCCAAGAGAGAAGATACTAATAAGAGCTTAGATTTAAAAGAGCTTTTCTGATCAGCGGTAATATTTTTATAATCTTTGACTAATTTATTTAAATAAGTAATTGCTGATGGTGTATTGAGATCATCAAAGAGAGAATCTCTTACCTCATCGGGCAGGCCCTCATTAGGGTTAATCTTAATATCAGCTAAGTCCTGGTAAATACTGTATAGCTTGTCTAATAATTTTTTAGATTGATATGCGACCTGATTATTCCAATCTAAGCCTTGTCTGTAATGAGATGATAAAAGCGCAAGTCTGATCACCTCGCCCTCAAAATCTTCAGCTAAATCTTTTACTAAGATTATATTGCCCAATGATTTAGACATTTTCTCCCCATCGACAGTAACAAAGCCATTGTGTATCCAGTAATTAGCATAAGAATTAGGATTGTTTATGTCTGCACTTGAGCAACAACTTTGAGCTATTTCATTTTCATGATGAGGGAATGTTAAATCCCTTCCTCCGCCATGAATATCAAACGGAAGACCTAAGGTTTTTTCTGACATTGCCGAGCATTCGGTATGCCATCCAGGCCTGCCGTAACCCCATGGAGAATCCCAGCCAGGCTGTTCTTCATTACTAGGTTTCCATAATACAAAGTCAGCTGGATCTTTTTTAAATGGGGCTATCTCTACCCTACTTCCTGCAATTTGCTCCTCCCTATTTCTATTAGATAAAAGCCCATAATTTGCATAAGATGGAACATGAAATAATACATGTCCTTCTATCTCATAAGCATGGTCTTTAGCTATTAGGTTAGATATAAGATCTATCATTTCTGATATATATTCGGTTGCCTTGGGTTGGATATCAGGATGTAATACTGATAATTTAGACATATCTTCATTATAAATATTGGTATATTTTTGAGTGATCTCACTGATAGGAACATTTAGCTCATTCGCTGCGTCTATAATTTTGTCGTCTATGTCTGTAATATTTGAAACATAGGTAACTTTTGGATAAGAATATCTTAAAACCCTGACAAGAGTATCAAAGACAACCGCCATTCTTGCATTGCCAATGTGAGCATAATTGTAGACTGTTGGTCCACATGCATATATCTTTACATGCCCTGCATCAAGAGGATTAAAGTCTTGCTTTTTACCTTCGAGGGTATTATAAATTCTTAAAGACTGCACTGTTAGCACCATGCTCAAATACTTCAACTGAAATTAGGTGAACTCTTCCTTTGGTTTGATCAGCAATAAAGGTATTAGCAAAATTAAAAGTAAGTTCAGCAAATTTTTCACAGCCAACATTTTCCATTACAACTACTTTTGCTATCCCTAGTGTATCTCCAAGATTCTTTAAAGTTTCAAGTTCAGGGTCGTCAGATGAAACAACTAAAGTATGATCAAAATGATCTTTAATCCAATCTTGAATAACTTTAAATTCTCCAAAATCATAAACCCATGATTTATCATCAAGCTCTTTAGTCTCTAAGGTAAATTTAAAACCTAAGCTATAACCATGAATCAACTGACAATCAGAGTTAGCTCTCCATTGCCTAAATGCACATGAGAAACCTCTTTCAGTTCCAAAGGTTTTTATAACTTGATATGTTTTCATTTAATATTTTTTAAACTAATAATTTCTAAGTCCCTTAAAGACTTTAGTAAAGGTAATAATGGCATACCTCTGACAGTATATGAAGAGCCGTCTACATAAGAGAATAAATTGCACCCTAAAGATTCAAATTTATAAGCTCCTGCTGCATGAATAGGATTTTCAAGCCTTACGTAATTAACAATCTCCTCTTCTGATAAATCATGCATCTTTAAAGACACTCTCTCTGAATATTCCCATAGTGATTTACCGCCTTTAAAGATACAAATTCCACTATGCTGAAAATGCTCTTTTCCTGATAGTTGCTTAAGATTTTCTATAGCCTTTTCAGGAGAGCCAGGCTTATCAAATAATTTATTCTCCAGAACACACATCTGATCTCCGCCAATAACAATATGGCTTGGGTACTGTTCACTGACTGTTAATGCTTTAGCTGCTGCTAGAGCAATGACCTGTTTTTCAAAAGGTTGTGATGATATTGCTTCTTTAAGAATATCTTCGTCTACGTGAGAGGTAATTACATCAAATTTAATACCAGCATCTTCAAGCATTATTTTCCTGCTTTCAGAGCCCGAAGCTAAAATTATTGGAATAGTGGGATTGATACTAGACAGTATCGACTCCTGCTTCATTTAAAAATGTTTAGGTGAATTTATTAGGTTCATAAATTCAGCTCTAGTTTCAATATTATCTCTGAAACTACCAAGCATTCTGCTTGTAATAGTACTTGATTCAGTTTTATGTATTCCTCTAGTAGACATACACTCATGATTTGCATCTATAACAACAGCAACACCTTTAGGCTCAAGAACTCTATTGATAGTGTCAGCAATTAAAGCCGTCATGGTTTCTTGGGTTTGAAGCCTCTTTCCGAATATGTCAACAACTCTGGCCAACTTACTTATACCAACTACCCTTTGATTAGGTATATAACCAACATGTGCAACGCCAACTATTGGAACCATATGATGTTCACAATGTGATTCAACTCTTATATTTCTAACTATTACAGCATCGTCATAGCCCTCAACTTCTTCAAAGGTCTTACCTAGAACAGCTTCAGGATCTTCGCCATAACCAGAGAAGAATTCGCCGTATGATCTTATTACTCTATCTGGAGTTTCAAGTAATCCTTCTCTGTCAGGATCATCTCCCGCCCATGAAATTAGAGTTCTTACTGCTTTTAAAGCCTCTTCTTTTGATGGTTTTTGAGTCATTACTTTCTCCGTTTTAATAAATAATTTGGTTCATTTTATATGATATTAAAGAATTTTGATAAACTATTATCATTCTTTTTAATAGTACAAAAAAATGTCAGAACTTAAAGCCTTAATTAATCCAGTAACACCATTTCAGCAAAATGCTTCAATCATATATTGCTCTTCATCGAAGAAATGTGCCTTTGTTGACCCGGGAGGCGACATAGAATCTCTTCTTGCAGTTGCAAAAGAGAATGGCCTAATACCGGAAAAGATTCTTTTGACTCATGGTCATATTGATCATGCCGGAGGAGCTACTGAATTAGCAGAAATTCTTAAATTAGAAATTCATGGGCCGCATATAGATGATAAGTTTTTACTTGATGAGCTTAAGACTCAAGGCGAAATGTTTGGCATGGAAGCGAGAAACTGTACTCCGGATAAATGGCTAAAAGAAGGAGATATTATTAATGTAGGAGAGTTAACTTTAGATGTGTACTTCTGCCCTGGTCATACTCCCGGCCATATAATTTTTTTTAATAAAGTATCAAAGCTAGCTTTAGTTGGAGATGTTCTTTTTAAGGGGTCTATTGGTAGAACAGATCTTCCTGGAGGTAATCATCAAGATTTACTAGATTCAATTGCTATAAAATTGTGGCCTCTAGGTAACGATGTAAAATTTATTCCAGGACACGGTCCAGTTTCAACTTTTGGAGAAGAGAGGAGAAGTAATGCTTTTGTTGCAGACGGTATCCTACAGAAATCTTAACTATTTCTTGTCGTATCTTCCCGGAGCAAAAATAGAACCCATAAGATTCATTGCTGGCTGGGGTATATTCTTTATTAAGAATACTAAAACTCTATATGTTTTTGTCGGTATGCATAAATGCTTGCCTTTGAGCGTTGCCTCAACAGCCTCGCCCGCTATCCTTTTTGCTGGAAATTTCATAAAACTTGGAACTTTATCCATCTCATCCTGAACTCCGCTTGAAGTATGAAATTCAGTAATAGTAAAGCCGGGACAAACAGCGGTAGATGTGATGCCCTTATGATTATAATTTGCATTTAATGAATCACTAAACCTATTCATAAACGTTTTTATTGGTCCATATAAGGCTTGAATTGATGATGGCGGAGCAAATGCAGCTACCGATGAAACTATCATTATTTTTCCATGACCTTTTTTAAGCATATCTGGAATAAAAATTTTAGACATAGCAATTACCGATGTCCCTAAAACTCTAATAAATTTCTCTTCATCATCCATTGATGTTTCATGGAATTGTGTCTTTATTCCATAGCCTGCGTTATTAACTAGGATATCAATTTGATAATCATTCTCTTTACAAAAATTATAAATATTATTAGGAGCATTGGGATCACTTAAATCGCTTGATATGAAATCAACCTTAACTTGATGGTCATTACTAATGGTTTCTGCTAATTCTTTAAGCTTCTCTTCCCTTCTTGCTGTAAGCACAATATTGAAACCTTTTTCGGCAAATATTTGAGCCATCTCTAGACCTATTCCAGATGAGGCGCCTGTTATTAATACGTATGAATTTTTCATAAATATATACTAACAGCATATATTTATCTAAGATAGAATTACTAAAAATTATCCAAAAAGGAATCAAATGAAAATTCAAAAATTATTTTTTATGTTATCAATTTTTACAATGGGATATGGCCTATTAGCTCATACTCCAAACGCCTATGCTGCCTCATCTGATAAGAGCATGGAGGAAAATTCTAAAGAAGATATTGAGGGACTAGATGATGAAAAGATGCCTGATGAAAAAGAATATAAAACAATAGAAGAGTTTTTAGAAGATGGTGAATATAAGACTATTGATGGCTTTATGAATATCATTCACGAGACTGAAAAAGATGAATATTTTTTAATGCTTGAGGAAGATCAACTCAATAGTGAGTTTATCTATTTTGTCTATATCCTAAATGGCCCCCAGGATGTGGGTGCAAGCGGAGGCTCAATGGGAGATGGATCAATACTTGAGTTTAGAAAATTTAAAGAGGATATAGGTCTATACAAAAAGAATACCAAGTACACCTATGATGATTCAAATAAGATTTCTCAATCAAAACTAACAAATATTATCGAAGCATTTATGGGAAGATTTGAAATTGCGGTCAAAGAAGAAGGCAAGTACGTTATCAATATAGACAAATTATTCTTAAGTGAAATGCTTACAAGCATTACCCCAAATATTCCAAAAGAATATATGGAATATTATGATTTAAATGTAGGTAGCGCTGATAAGGCAAAGACTTATATCAATGAAATAAAAAATTACCCAAAAAACACCTCTGCTGAAGTTACTTATGGTTTTTTTAATCCAAAACCAAAATCTGGAGCTCCGGTAGACGCTGTTGCAGATCCAAGATATACCTATATTTCTGCAAAGCATCTTTTTGTTGAAATGCCAGATAATAATTTTGAGCAAAGAATAGCAGACGAAAGAGTTGGTTATTTTTCAGAGAAAGTAACAGACCTTTCTTCATACGACACCTATACCGCTAGAGATTTAATGAATAGATGGAGATTGGTTAAAAAGAACCCAGATGCCAAGCTTTCAGAACCTGTAGAACCAATAGTTTACTGGGTTGAAAACTCAACACCTGAAGAAATTAGACCCTTTGTGGTTAAGGGTATTGAGGGTTGGAATGCTGCTTTTGAAAAAGCTGGCTTTAAAAATGCAGTTGTTGCAAAAATACAACCTGATGACGCTGAGTGGGATGCAGGCGATGTTCAGTATAATGTAGTTAGATGGGCTTCAACACCTAACCCACAGTTTTCAGGTTATGGACCAAGTATAGCCAACCCAAGAACTGGTGAAATAATTGCCGCAGACATAGTCCAGGAATTTAATGCTATTAAGAGAGGATATGCATTAAGAAAATTATGGGGGTATTCAAAAGATAATGACCCATTAGAACAATGGATTATATCTCTAACAATGCATGAGGTTGGTCATACCCTAGGCTTGAGGCATAACTTTAAATCTAGTTGGATTTATGACGCTAAAGAAATTCATGACGTCTCTATAACTGGAAAAAGTCATATCGGCTCTGTTATGGATTACGACCCAATAAATCTAGCTCCAAAAGGCACTATTCAAGGGAACTTTTTTCCCCATGCCCCAGGTATTTATGACCGATGGGCTATAGAATTTGGATACACGCCAAATTTAACTGAAGAAGAGAGATCAGAAATATTATCTAAATCATCCATTCCTGAATATATATTTGGAACAGATGGCGATGCCATGAGCTCTCCTGGCAGAAATATTGATCCTAGAGCTAAAAGATATGATTTATCCGGAGATCCTATTACCTACACTTCTGAAAGAATGGAAATTTTAGATGCAAAAATTAAAGAGCTTCCTTCAATATTTCTTAAAGATGGTGAAACATCTACTGAGTTTAGATCAGCCTTTCTTAGCCTCACAAGAGAGAAAGGAAGATTTATGAGTGGTGTTTCGAGGTTAATTGGCGGTGTTTACTCTAATAGAATAGTGACTGATCCGAATAGTGAGCTTACTCCATTTGAAGCTGTTTCATACGAAGATCAAAAAAGAGCAATGAATTTAATAACCTCTAAACTTTTATCCAATGATGCTTTTGTATTTGATGAGAATTTATTAAAGCATCTACAAAATCAAAAGCGAGCAGCTTACAGCAGTGAGGAAAGAGGGAATGAAGACCCTCAATTACATAAGCTTGTTATTGATATGCAAGGATCTATTTTAGCTCACATCTTGCACCCAGCTGTCATGATGAGATTGGTAGATAGTGCTCAGTATGGAAATACATACATGCCATCTGAAGTTCTCGACGATCTTTTTGAAGGTATTTTTGTTCCAAAAGAAAATCCTAATACTTTTAAAATAAACCTGCAGTCAAGTTATGTAGATGCTTTGATAAAAGGACTAAGTGATGAGGATTATGATGAAATTTCAAGATCAGCTATTTATACATCCTTAGTTAAAATTAAAACTTTTACAAAAACGTCTTATGGAAACAATGAATCCAAAGATCATTTTAAATTTCTAAACTGGAAGATTAAACAAGTTTTAGAACTTTAGACCCTCTTTCTGCAAGAGTTTCTTTTTTGTTATAGCGCCTCCTGGGGCGCTGTAACCTCCTATATTACCGTTTGAACATATAACTCTATGACATGGTCTTGTTATAGGATTGGGATTTTTTCCACAAGCATTTGCTACAGCCCTTGCAGCATTAGGTCTGCCTAATATGATAGCTATTTCTTTGTATGATTTAGTGAAGCCAAGTGGAATTTTATCAATTTCATCCCAGACTGACTGCTGAAATTCTGTTGACATTAAGGCGCTAGGACCATTCTGTAATAATAGACAAAGCCTCATCTTTTGACAGATCCAGTCTTGCGTATTTGGGAGTATCCATTGATATTATTTGTTCTGCAATTTTATCTAATGGCAGTCCCAGGCTTACTAGAGATGAGACTAAATCTTTCTTAGCTTCTATATTTTCATTTTCAGAAGTTAGTTTTTGACTATAGTAGTTAGATTTAAATACCAATTGTCCTAATTCAAATAAAGCAGGTTCTTTATCTTCAGATTCTTCGTAATTATCAATAGAATTTAATATCCAGTAATGTGGTTTAGCAACCTTTGCTTTGGCATCTTCAATATTTGGATATAACTTTGTATGAGTTTTTTCTTTAAACCAATTATCCTCATGCTCAATAATGCAAATTTCTTTTAATTCAAAGAGATAGTCTTTAAGTGGTTTGTTTGAGTTATTAAATATGTATTTCATAGATATATTATAAATTAGATTGATGAAAAGACTTTTTTAATTTTACTTAATGCCCATTGAATTTGTGATTTCTTAATCATCAAAGGAGGTGCAAATCTAATAACGGTTTCATGGGTTTCCTTGCAGAGCATTCCCTCTTTAAGTAATAATTTACAGATATCTTTAGCTGGTATGCTTGATTTGTTTAGCTCCAAGCCTATCCATAAGCCCTTTCCTCTTACCTCTTTTATAAATGGAAAATCTAAACTCTTAAGCTCTTTTAGGAAAAATGCTCCTAGTTCATGGCTATTATCAATTAGATTATCTTCGTATAGTAAATCCAATGCCTTTGAGGCAACTGATGCTGCAAGAGGATTACCACCAAATGTTGAGCCATGAGAACCAGGATCAAAATGATCCATAACTTCTCTAGAACTAAGAAAGGCAGAAACTGGTATCAAGCCTCCCCCAAGCGCCTTTCCTAATATCAAGCCATCAGGAATAATATCTTCATGCTGGTAAGCAAATAACTTTCCAGTTCTACCTAAGCCTGACTGAATTTCATCTAGAATCATAAGTACATTATTTTCAGTACAAACCTCTCTTAATTGTTTAAGCCACCCATCTTTAGGAATAATAATTCCCCCCTCTCCCTGAATAGGCTCTACAAGAACGGCGCATGTATTTTCTGTAATTAACTCTTTTATAGAGTCTATTGATTTAGTACATGCCTGCTGACATTCGCAATTATTATTACAGTAATCTGCGGTTAAAAAACCTGCACCAAAAGGACCAAATCCTTTTTTATACTCTTCCTCAGAAGAGAATCCAACAATTGTTGTAGTTCTGCCATGAAAGTTTCCATCAGCAATAATTATTTCTGCTTTATTATCAGCTATTCCTTTTGTGAAATAACCCCATCTTCTTGCGGCCTTAATAGCAGTTTCAACAGCCTCTGCACCGGTATTCATAGGGAGGATTGCTGAAAAACCTGATAGTTTTGATAGCTTTTCAATATAGGCAGCAAATGGCTCCGTATAGAAAGCTCTTGATGAAATAGCTAATTTTTTTGCTTGATTATGAAGTGTTTTTACAAGCTCAGGATGCGAGTGCCCATGACTTACCGCTGAGTAAGCTGACATCATATCAAGATACTTATTCCCATCTATATCCCATAAATAAGCCCCTTCCCCGCGCTCTAATACAACTGGTAAGGGAGAATAGTTGGTAGCTCCATAAAGGGCTTCTTTTTCAAAATAGGTACTTTGTAAACTTTTATCCATGCGTGTATTCTATTCCTATTAATATAATTCCTCTAGAGAGAATAATGACCAGTCAATCTACCAGCCATATCTTCATGGTTGAGCCTGCAACCTTTTATAAGAACGATCAAACCATCGAATCAAATCAATATCAAGTTGAAGAAGATCATGAAGGTACAAAAATAATTACACTCAAAGCAATAATGGAATTTAATCGTTTTAAAAAAGTGTTGGAAGATAATGGAATTACCGTTACCTCATATGTTGGAAGTAACGAATGTCCAGATCATATATTTCCTAATTGGTTTACTACATTTGAAGATAAAAGCATGCAAGTTTTTAGCATGTTAGCTCCAAATAGAAGAACTGAAAAAGTACCTGAGATGATTGACTACTTAAAAAATACCTATGAACTTACAAAGGACTACACAAACCTAGAAGAAGAAGGAATTTTTTTAGAAGGTACTAGTAGCATGGTGTTTGATCGTGTTAATAGGGTTGTTTATTCTGGATTATCTCCAAGAACAAATAAAAATCTTTTAATTCAATGGTGCTCTGAAAACTCATATGAACTTGTAATGATGGAAACAGAAAGCCACAAAGGCTCTCCTATTTATCATACAGACGTATTTATGTTTATTGGAACTGAGGTTATAGGAATTTGCTTTGATGTTATAAAGCCAGAATATAGAGACTTAATTAAAGATAAGGTTTCCAAGCACCACAAGGTAATAGAGATATCAAAAGATCAGATACTTGATTTTTGTGGCAATGCACTAGAAGCCAAGGACAGGAATGGAAATTTATACTTAATAATGTCATCAAGGGCTGAATCGGCTTTAACAGATCATCAAAGGAATGAGTTGCATAAATATTATTCTAAGATACTTCATGCAGACTTAACTACTATTGAGAAATACGGCGGCGGGTCTGCCAGATGTATGCTTTCTGAATTATTCTGATAATTCGTTAATCCAATCAGTAACCCGTTTGACACCGCCGAGAGGGAAAAAATGGACTTGCTCAATATTAAATTTAGGATTACTTAATTTAATTTCACTAAGCTCTTGTAGAATTTGGTTTGGCTTATATGGAAGAAGTAACTTGGTTATATCTTTAGCCCTTTTTTGCAAAACCTTCATTGATGCGCCCACGCCACATTCAATTGCATATCTCATAAGGGTTTGTAATTTAGCAGGACCTGCTATGCCTATGTGAACCGGAATATCAACTCCAATAGCTTCAATCTCACTCATCCAATCTACAACAACTGACGATTCAAAACAGAACTGAGTAGTTAGGGCCATATGTGCGTCCGTTCTTTTTGCAAACTCATTCTTCCATGAAAGAGCATTATTTACATTTAACCTTAGGCCATTAGGGTCAATATCTTTATTTCCCTCTGGATGACCTGCCACATGAAGTCTTTTAAAGCCTGTTTCATCAAAAAGACCAGTTTCTATTAACTGAATAGATGAGTCAAAAATACCGTATGGTTTGTTTGAACCTCCTGCAATTAAAAGAGCCTCATCCACATCTGCTTCATTTTGATACCTAGATATCCAGTCCTCAAGGGTATCTTTATCCTTAATAAGTCTTGCAGGAAAATGTGGCATAGACTTAAAGCCGGCATCATGAATTTTTTTAGCAGCCTGAACCATCTCTTCCAGTGGAGTACCTTCTATATGAGCGATATAGACTCTAGTTCCACTTGGAAGTACATCTGATAAGTTATCAATCTTTGCAAGAGCTCTTGGAGTTACCTCTATAGAGTAACCACCAACAAAGTTAGCAAGATTGTTATTTTTATTCATCATTTATTATAAGACTTTGAGGATTAAAAAAATATCACTATTTAAGTAACCATCTATAGCCTATTCTTTAAAGATTCTTTAAAATCAGCGGCTTATCAAGAACCACCCTTACTTATTTGTATCATGCAAAAAGAATATATAACTGAAATCATTCATCATTCCGATAGACTATTTAGCTTCAAAACTACTAGAGATAAATCATTTAAATTTAAAAATGGTGAATTTGTGATGATAGGCCTGGAAACAGAAAATAAGCCCTTGATGAGAGCTTATAGTATTGTCAGTACATGCTATGAAGATCATTTAGAGTTTTTAAGTATTAAAGTTAAGCATGGTCCTTTAACAAGCAAGCTTCAAAAGCTTTCTGTCGGAGATGCAATTTTAGTAAAACCAAAAACAACTGGTAGTTTAGTTGTTGACTATTTGAAGCCAAAGAAAAATTTAGTTCTTCTTTCAACAGGAACTGGAGTTGCTCCATTTATCAGTATTGTCAAAGATCATGAAACCTATGAACGTTTTGATAATGTTTTCCTTTTCCATACCGTTCGACATGCTAATGAATTGGCTTACAAGAAAAGACTCAATGAATTGAGTAAAGATAGAAATATGACCTATATAGAATCAGTGACCAAAGAAGAACATGAAAGAGAGGGAAGGTTTTGGAATTGGATTGAGGATTACCTTCCAACAGGATTTAATTTAGAAAGAGACTCTGTAATGGTTTGTGGCTCACCTGAGTTAAATAAAGAATGCAGAATTATGTTTTCGGGGCTTGGATGGAAAGAAGGAAATACAGGTGAAATGGGTGACTTTATGCTTGAAAGAGCATTTGCTGGTTGAAGTAACTGGCGGAGAGTGAGGGATTCGAACCCTCGATACAGTTACCCATATACCTCCTTAGCAGGGAGGCGCTTTCGACCACTCAGCCAACTCTCCGAAATCGATGAAGGATTATAACCCTTTGCTAGTATAAAAAAACTATCTAATTATCTATTAAATTCAATTTGGGAGCCAAAAGGTAAATTTTTATTTACCTGACCATCCCTAAAAGCAATATTACCGTTAATAACAGTCATGAATACTGAAGATTTAAAGGTAGTATTTGAAAAAGGAGACCATCCACATTTGTATAAAATATTTGATTGATCAACCGTGTAAGGCTTATCTATATCAATAATTGCCAAGTCAGCGTAAAAGCCCTCTCTTATGAAACCTCTGTCTTTAATTTGAAATCTTGTAGCTGTATTGTGACTTGTTTTTCTAACAATCTGCTCAAGTGTGAAAACTCCATCATGATAAAAATCTAAAAGAATCTGAAGTGAGTGTTGAATTAAAGGCAGTCCAGCTGGAGCGTCAACATATTTCATATTCTTCTCATCCCATGTATGAGGTGCGTGATCGGTTGCAATAATATCAATTTTATCTTGGTTTACTGCATCAACTAAAGCCTGTCTATCTGACTCTTCTTTGATAGATGGGTTACATTTAATTTGATTACCTAACCTTTCATAGTCACTATTATTAAAATGCAGATGATGAACGCAAACTTCAGCTGTTATTTTTTTATGATCTATAGCGCCGCTTGAAAATAAGCTCATTTCTTTTTCAGTTGATAGATGGAAAACATGGAGGTTTGCTGAATGCTTTTTGGCTAAATCAACTGCCATTGAACTTGAAAGATAACAACTTTCCGCATCTCTTATATACGGATGATGGATGGCTGATAACTCATCGCCATACTTAGCTAAAAATGCTTCCTCATTTGCTCTAATTCTTGGTGTATCTTCACAATGAGTAACAATATTAAGAGGTGAGTATTTAAAAATATCCTCTAAAGTATCAATACTATCAACCAGCATATCTCCGGTAGATGCTCCCATGAAAACTTTTAATCCAGCTGCTTTATTAATATCCACATTTTTAATTTCTTCTATATTGCTATTAGTTGCACCTAAGTGAAACGAGTAATTGGAAAGAGACCTTTGACTTGCTAGTTCAAATTTTTTGTTTAGGTTTTCAATCGTAGTAGTTGCTGGATTTACATTTGGCATTTCAAAGTAACTAGTCACTCCTCCTGCTAATCCTGCAAAAGATTCTGAGGCTATATCGCCTTTATGAGTAAGTCCTGGCTCTCTAAAATGAACCTGATCATCAATCAGCCCTGGCATCACGTATCTACCATCTACATCAATAACTTCTTTAGATTGTGCCTGTATATCCTTGGATATTAATTCAATTCTGTCATTTGTAATTGCTATATCTGATTCAAATATTGAATCTTCATTAATAATATTGCAGTTCTTTAGAATTAGGTCATACATATTATTTCTCTAACTCGAATGCCTTATGAAGGACTTTAACTGCAGTATCAACAGAGGTATCTTCTATAACAATGGTAATTTTTATTTCTGAGGTGCTAATCATAAGAATATTAACTTCGCTTTCAGACAGAGCCTTGAAAGCTGTGCTGGCTATCCCCGCATGAGATCTCATTCCCACACCTACCAATGAAACCTTAGCAATATTTGAATCAATTAATAAGCTATCAAATTGTAAAGAATCTTTTAAGTTATTTATAACTGTTGTTGCAGCAGTTTCATCCTCTTTAGAAACAGTAAAAGTGAAGTCTGTTTTTCCGTTAACACTTACATTCTGGACAATTACGTCTACCTCTATATTAGCATCACTTAAAGGGCCTAAAATCCCATAAGCTATACCAGGAGTATCACTAACGCCGTGTAAAGTGTATTTCATTTGATCTTTCTGAAAAGCTATCCCAGAAACTAATCCATTTTCCATATCGTTCTCCTCAAGAGATATTAACGTACCGCTGCCGGGTTCAAAACTGGATAAAACCCTTACCGGTACTTTATATTTATTTGCAAATTCTACTGCTCTTATTTGTATTACTTTGGCTCCTTGCCCAGACATTTCAAGCATTTCTTCCATAGTAATCATATCTAACTTTTTAGCCTCAGGAACTACTCTAGGATCAGTTGTGTAAATACCATCAACATCTGTGTATATATCACATCTTTCAGCTTTCATTTGTGCAGCGATAGCTACAGCCGTTGTATCTGAGCCCCCTCTGCCAAGTGTTGTGGTATCTCCAGATTCCGTAATTCCTTGAAATCCAGTAATAATAGGAATGATTCCATCATCTAAGGTCTCTTGAATCTTCTGATCATCAACGTCTAATATTCTTGCTTTAGAATAACTATCAGTTGTTTTGATTGAAATTTGCGCTGCTGTATATGACTTTGCCTTGACACCAATTTGATGAAGCGCCATTGCGAGTAAGGCAGCACTTACCTTTTCTCCAGTGGAGATAAGGGCATCAAACTCTCTTTTACTTGGGTCATCACCAAAGCTCTTAGCTAATTTAATAAGTCTATTAGTTTCTCCGCTCATAGCAGAAACAACTACGATAATATTTGATGATTGGGATGCTTCTTTAACTATCTTTGCTACAGCAGCGATTCGCTCTTCAGAGCCAACAGACGTACCGCCAAATTTTTGAACGACAATATTAGACATGGTTAATATTAATTATTTTGAGAGGGATTTTACTAAATCTGGAATAGAAGTCACGAACTCTTTAACATCTTCTGACTCTCCAGCACCTTGTGCAAAATCTGGACGGCCGCCGCCCCTTCCATTTAGTTTTTCACACAATAAGGAAACCACATCTTTAGCAGAAATAATATCAAGAAGATTGTCTGTAACCCCTCCAACAATGGCAACTTTGTTACTCTGAGAATTAAGTAAGATAACGCATCCTTTCTCAAGACTTTCTTTTTTTTGATCTACTAGAGCTCTTAGCTGCTTATTATCTTCAATTGAGATATGTTCAATAAGTAATTTCCAGTCATTAATATCTATTAATTCAGACGAGATAACATCAGCTTTTGAAGAAGGGGCTCCCCCTGATTTCTTTAATTTTTTATTTTCTTCCAATAAAGATTGAATTTTTTCGTTCATAGCCTCAATAGGAATATTTAATGTTTCCTGCAGCCTGCTATTTACTTTTCTGATTTCTGATAGGTATGCAAGGGCCTCTTTGCCAGCTAGAGCCTCTACCCTTCTTATACCTGAAGCAACGCTTGATTGGTTAGTTATTACAAAAACTCCAATATCTCCTGTTCTTTTGACATGGGTTCCGCCACATAACTCCACTGAAAATGAATCAGCCCCCATGCTAAGAACTCTAACATCATCATCATATTTTTCACCAAACAATGCTTGAGCTCCAGAATCTATTGCGTCATCTAATTTCATAAGCTTAGTTGAGACTTCAACATTATTTAAAACCTCTTCATTGACTATACTTTCAATAGAGGCAATTTCTTCTTTTGAAAGAGGCTTGGAATGTGAGAAATCAAAACGTAATTTACTCTCATCAACTAAAGAGCCTTTTTGTTGGACATGCTCGCCTAGGACTTGCTTAAGAGCAGCATGTAACAAATGAGTGGAGGAATGATGAATGGCTGTTGCTAGCCTTTTATCTTTCTCGACATTCATATTTATAACATCACCTATTTTTAAAGTACCCTTTTCAATCAAAGCTCTATGTATAAAAACCTTTCCCTGTTTTTTACAGTCTAAAATAGCACCAGATGCATTGTTGGAGGTAAATCTTCCCTTGTCACCTATCTGCCCTCCGGACTCTGCATAAAAAGGGGTTTGGCTACATGCAATAAAAATTTCCTGCTTATCTCTAGCCTCTTCTATGATGTCCTGGCCTTCCCATAAAGCTAAGACTTTAGATTCTGATTCTAAATCTTCATATCCCAAGAAAATAGTTTCATCTACTCCAGATGCAGCAGGTAATTTAGAAATAAAGCTGCTTCCGGCTTTGGATGATTTTTTTTGATGATCCATGCAAACATTAAAACCATCTTCATCAATTTGTAAGTTTTTTTCTCTAGCTATATCAGCAGTTAAATCAAAAGGGAATCCAAAAGTATCGTGTAATTTAAATACTACCTCTCCTGGTATTGTGTTATTTTTTAAGTTACTAATTGCTTCATCTAGAATATTAATTCCCTTACCCAGTGTTTCAAAAAACTTTACTTCCTCGTCTTTAATGATTTTAGAGATATGATCTTTCCTCTCTTCTAGAGCAGGATAAGCATCTTTCATAAGGTCAGATAGTGCAGCAACTAGCTCGTTTAAAAAAGGTTTTGTAGCTCCCATTTTATAGCCGTGGCGTATAGCCCTTCTTAATATTCTTCTTAAGACATAGCCTCTACCTTCATTTTCAGGAGTAATGCCATCGATAATTAAAAAACTGGTTGATCTAATGTGATCAGAAATAACTTTATGAGATACGCTACCTTTATTGCCTAGAATTTTCTCTGAAGCTTCAATCAGCCCTTTAAAAAGATCTGTTTCATAATTGGAATTAACACCCTGCATGACTGCTGTAATTCTTTCTAATCCCATTCCCGTATCAACTGATGGCTTTGGTAAAGGTGTCATTTCGCCTGCATCATTTCTATTGAACTGCATAAATACAAGGTTCCAGATTTCAACAAACCTATCTCCCTCATCACCCTCTGATCCTGGTGGCGTTCCCTCTATGTGATCTCCATGGTCGTAGTATATTTCAGAGCATGGACCGCAAGGACCTGTTTCACCCATGGACCAAAAATTATCTTCATCCCCAAGTCTTACAATTCTATCGGGGTTAACACCTATAACGTCTTCCCAAATCTTAGCTGCCTCATCATCATCCTTGTAAACCGATATCCATAACTTTTCTTCTTCCAGCTTTAAAACTTCAGTAAGAAACTCCCATGCATACTTAATAGCATCTTCTTTGAAATAGTCTCCAAAACTAAAATTACCAAGCATTTCAAAAAAAGTATGATGCCTTAATGTATAGCCAACATTCTCAAGGTCATTATGCTTACCGCCAGCTCTTATGCATCTTTGCGATGAGGTAGCTTTAACGTATTTCTTTTTTTCTGTTCCAAGGAATACATCCTTAAATTGAACCATTCCTGCATTGGTAAATAATAAAGTCTCATCATTAACTGGGATCAATGAGCTCGAGTCTACTATCTGGTGATCTTTAGATTTGTAGAAATTTAGAAATGTTTCTCTGATTTCACTCGTATTCATAATTTAATTATTAAGTAAATTTTTATATTTCTTATAGTTCTCTATATAGTGATGGGCTCCTAAAGGCACCATCTCTTGCTCTTCTGGAGATAAGCTTTTTTTAATCTTACCCGGCATTCCTAAAACCATAGAACCATCAGGAACTTCCATTCCTTCTGTAACCAAGGCCTTAGAACCAATAATACAGTTCTTACCAATTTTTGCACCGTTTAAAATAACAGACCCTATTCCAATAAGACTGCCATCTCCAATTTCACAGCCATGAAGCATTGCCATATGACCTACAGTTACATATTTGCCAATAGTGCATTTAAAACCAGGGTCAGTATGAATAATGGATCCATCTTGAATATTTGACCCCTCCCCAATAAATATTTGTTCGTTATCAGCTCTTAAAACAGCATTAAACCAAATACTAGAATCTTTTGATAAATATACATCTCCTATAACGGTGGCATTAGGTGCAACCCAATAGTCATCACCTTCTGTTTGTAAAATTTTATCTTCTAAACTAATGATCATATTGACCTCTAATAATATCCAAATCTGTATTTATGCCTGCATCAAAACAAGTATTTAAAAAATCTGCTGTAATCATAGCAGTCAGTCCCCATATTCTGTGTTCATTATAAACCCAACTAGGAATCTTTATCTTTTCGTTTTTCCTTTCCATTTCATGAAATTCTGCATTATTTATATTTAATAAAAAGCTTAAAGGAACCGAAAAAATTACTTCAATCTCATCATTTGCTACGAGATTTTGCTCACAATCTATCATGCCAACATAGGGATGAACTTCAATTTTATGTCTTGAAATAAGGTAATTTAGAGAGCCTAGCTTAGTAATACTTTGTCTATTAAGATTCATCTCCTCATGCGACTCTCTAAGAGCAGTATCGTATAAATCTATATCTCCTTCTTCCCATTTTCCACCAGGAAAACTAACCTCACCTGGGTGAGTAGAGACTAAAGATGATCTTTTTGTAAAAATAATTTCTGGATCTTTTAGATATTCGCCATAGTTCAAAATACCTATAAAAACTCCAGCTTTTTTATAGTCTGAGATCTTTAAAGGATTTAATTTTTCTAGCTTTTGCTTTATGCTGTCAATCATATTGCTAAGTTTAACGTCTTAAGCAATCATTTTCTTTATTTTTTAAGGTACAAAATTGAAATATTGTTCAGACTGCGGAAGCTCAAACATCGAATTTAAAACCCCTCAAGATGACAACATTAAGAGGTACTGCTGCCCTGATTGTAATAATATTTTCTATACCAACCCTAATATGATTGTTGGTGCGCTTTGTATTAGAAATAACAAAATACTTCTAGCAAAAAGAAATATTCATCCTAGAAAAGGTTTATGGACTCTGCCAGCTGGCTTTATGGAAAATGCTGAAACATTAAAAGTTGGAGCTCTTCGAGAAACTATGGAAGAGACTATGTCTGAAGCAAAAGTTATCATGCCTTACTCCATGTTTAGCTTGCCCCATATTAACCAAGTTCATTTATTTTATTTAGCTGATCTACTTGATGACAATTTCGGTCCTACATCAGAAAGCATGGAAGTGAAGTTATTTAGTGAAGATGAAATACCATGGGATGAACTTGCATTCCCAACAGTTGAAAGAACGCTAAAACTTTATCTGGAAGATGTTAAAACAGGCGATTTTATATTCAGGGATGAGGATATTAATCTTTGGTAGTTAAGAGTTCTCGCTAAATTTTTTAGCATTCATAAAAATTTGCATCCAAGGGGAATATTCACCCCAATGTTCTGGCTTCCAACTCATTTGAAGTTTTCTAAATACTCTTTCTGGATGAGGCATCATAATAGTCACCCTTCCATCAGCTGCTGTTATTCCTGTAGCTCCATCAATAGATCCATTTGGATTCAATGGATAGGCTTCGGTATTAACTCCATTTGAATTAACAAAATTTAATGCAATTTGATTGGTATTCATTAATTTTTCTAAATGACCTTCGGTAAATTGAGCATAACCCTCACCATGAGCAGATGCTATTGGCATAGACCAATCCTCCATGCCGGAAAGTAACACCGAATCACTTTTTCTAACTTTTACTTGAGCTAATCTTGCTTCAAATTGATCCGAAAGATTTTTTTCAAAAGTTGGCCAGTATTCAGCACCTGGGATAATATCTTTTAATTTAGAAATCATCTGACATCCGTTGCATACTCCCAAAGTAAAGCTGGACTGGTTATTAAAAAAGTCTTCAAATTGATCTTTGACTAAATTATTATGAAGAATGGTTTTAGACCAACCTCCTCCTGCACCTAAAACATCACCGTATGAAAAACCTCCGCATGCAGCCAGTCCATTGAAATCCTTTAAGTTAACTTCGTTATCAAGAAGATCTTGCATATGAACATCAACTGCTTCAAACCCTGCCAAGGTAAATGCAGCAGCCATCTCCATTTGACCATTAACACCCTGCTCTCTTAGTATAGCAACTCTTGGCTTGGCCTTGGAAATCTGAAAAGTCTTTAAATTATCTTCTTTAAATGATTCATTTGCATATAACCCTGAATAATTATTATCATCCAGTAATGCTAGTTCAGAATCTGCTATAGATTGATTATCTCTCATTGCCTGAATGGCATGAGTTGTCTCTCTCCAATTTTTCTCTAAAACTACTATCGATTCTTTATATAATTGACTGTCACAATTGCCAATGCTGAATTCTTTAGTAACAGAAATATTTCCAATGATATTCGCAATCGAGCCAGCTGAGGTTATAACCTTGGCAACCTCATCTAAATAAACTTCATTTACCTGAAGTACCAATCCAACTTCCTCTGCAAAGAAATAGCTATTTAAGTCTTTTACATCAAGATCATTTATTACAATATCCAGACCGACTTTCTTGGTGAAAGCCATCTCTAACAACGAAGTTAATAAGCCTCCATCTGATACATCATGCAAGGCTAAAATTTTACCTTCTGATACTAATTCCTGGATAGCGTTAAACATTTGCTTAAAACTATTCATATCATCAACATCGGGAGTTTTCGAGTAACTTGATTGAGTAACTTCAGAGAAAATAGACCCAGCTAATCTTTTATGGTCATTCAAACTTACATGAATAATTTTTGATGCTATCTCAGTATTTAGCTCAGGAGTAATTGAGGTTCTAACATCGTTTACCGGAGCCATTGCAGTAATTACTCCAGATAAAGGACTTTTGACAACACGCTCAACCGAATTATCATCCCATTTTGTTCTCATGGATAAAGAATCTTTACCAACCGGAATAGATATCTTTAAATCTACACAACATTTAGATAGCGCCTCAACTCCTTCTCTTAGTGCAATATCTTCAACTGGCTCTCCGGTTGCAGCCATCCAATTTGCTGATACCTGGACTTGGTCTAAGCTTTTGATATAAACGCCTGCCATATTAGTAATAGCTTCAGCCATTGCCATTCTCATAGAAGCACCAGGATTATTAGTAGCAAGGGTTGGCTTCTCACCAATAGTCAAAACCTCTCCGGAATGGGAGGTGAAAGATCTCAAGCTCATGGAATAATCAGAAACAGGGACTTGATAAGGTCCTATAAATTGGTCTCTAGCTACCATGCCGCCAACTGTTCTATCCCCTATGGTTATAAGAAAGGATTTACTAGCGACTGTTGGATGTTGAAGAACCTGCTTAACTGCGTCTGGGAAAGAATATTTTTCTGGATTTGCTTCTGCAACATCTAATGGCATATCAGATGTAACTGTAATATCTGTTATAGGAAGGTCTCCAAAAAGCATTGAAAGAGGAACATCAACAGGATATGAATCTGTTTTTGAATCGTAAAGTTTTATAGATTTCTCAGAAGTTGTTACACCAACAAATGCGAAGACACATCTCTCTCTTTTACAAATCTTTTCAAATGCATTTTTATTATCTGGATGAATTGCCATGACATATCTTTCTTGAGATTCGTTAGACCAAATTTCCATTGGGGACATAGACTTATCAGAGTTAGGGATTTTATCTAACTCAATATAAACACCAAGATTAGAGTCCGAAGCAAGCTCAGGTATGGCATTTGATAAGCCCCCGGCACCAACATCATGTATGAACTCTATAAAACTATTGTCTTGTGAAGAACAGATATTAATAACTTCCTGACATCGTCTTTCCATCTCCGGGTTTTCTCTTTGAACTGATGCAAAATCTAAATTCTCATCACTATCACCCGAAGATACCGATGATGCGGCACCGCCTCCAAGCCCTATCAACATTGCTGGCCCACCCAGTACAACCACATGGTAGTCTTCAGTTATTTGAAGTTTAAAATTATTTCTATCTCTAATTTCTCCAATACCTCCGGCCAACATAATAGGTTTGTGATAGCCAAAAGCTCTATGTTTATTATCAAAGGTTGTTTCGAAAGATCTGAAGTAGCCAAGAGTAGAGGGTCTACCAAACTCGTTATTAAATGCAGCTGCGCCAATTGGGGCTTGAATCATGATATCTAGTGGAGATGCAATTCGCTCTGGCTTATGTTCATCTCCCTCCCAACTTCTTTGAAGGGATGGAATTCTTAGACTTGAAACATTAAAGCCTATTAAGCCGATCTTTGGTTTTGCACCTCTTCCTGTTGCGCCTTCATCTCTTATCTCACCGCCCGAGCCAGTTGCGGCTCCTGGATAAGGTGATATGGCCGTAGGATGATTATGGGTCTCTACTTTAATAGTGGAATTAAGCTTATCAGTAACAAAACTGTAATGATTATCTTCGTTTAAATTAAGCCTCTCTACCTGCTCACCTTCAGTAATAGCTGCATTATCCTTATAAGCAGAGATAATTCCTTTGGGTGATTGCTTGCTAGTCTCTTTTATAAGATCAAAAAGGGTGTTGTCCTTAGATTTACCGTCTATAGTCCATTTAGCATTGAATATTTTATGGCGGCAATGCTCTGAATTAGCCTGAGCAAACATCATCAACTCAGCATCGGTAGGATTTCTTATTGCTTTTGAGTAAAAATTAAATAAATATTCAATTTCCTCATAGCTCATTGCAAAACCAAAATCCTTATTAGCAATTTCAAGTGATTGAATGCCACCCTGGAGAATATCTATGACATTTACTGACCTTTGAGGATCAGTGTTAAGAAAATCAACGCAGTCTTCAAGATTAGAATAGATAGATTGAGTCATTCGATCATAAAACATAGATAAATCTATATCTGCCGTTTCGATAAAAGGTGAAATATGAAAGCCGTAAAACTTTTCAACTCTATCAATATCTTTTACGCCTACATTTTTAATAATATCTTCTGTCTTTGAAGACCATGGTGAAATAGTTCCAGATCTTGGTCCAACAATGAATGAAAATGATTGAATTGAATCATCTGCATTTAAGATATTTTTAAGTTCTTCTAAATGCAATTCCTTGGTATGAGATGCAAGAATATAAATCTCACTAGATGCTATGTTAGCTTTCTGATTATTTAATTTGTTAAAGTCGAGATTAAGTTGCCCAAGCTTGGAGTCTGAAAAACTTTTCTTGCCCTGCAATATAAAGGTATTAGTCTTTGACACTTCTCTCGGTCTGAAATATTGTATAGGGCAATTATAAAGTCTTTTGTAAAAAATAATTAAAAATGGACAATATCTTTAAAGTTTTTTTTAGCATCTCAACAATATTTTTATTGAGTGCCTGTGATTTTCTTGGCTTTGAAAAAAGGCAAGCTGAAGTATGTAAAAATCTACTAAATGAAGCTCATATAAATTCTCCATTAAACGATTTTGATCACAATAAATTTTCAGATCTTTTGGATACCCGTTATTCACTTTACAAAGAAATGTTCGAAGAAGCCTCTGAAGAAACTTCCATAGATACCGATTTATTAGCAGCTATATCTTTTCAAGAATCTCAATGGGATCCAAAGGCAATATCCAGTATGGGTGTTAGAGGAATGATGATGGTTACCCTGGAAACTGCAGCGATAGTTGGTGTAGAAAAGCGATTAAATCCAGAGCAGAATATTAAAGGTGGTGCCAAGTACTTAGCGATACTATTAGATAAAAATATATACGGAAAAACATCCGGAGATCAGTTATCTATATCGCTAGCTAGTTATAATTTAGGGCCGACTAATATTATTAATATTGCCAATACTATTGATAAAGAACCTTCAGAAATAACCTGGTTTGATGTAGAGGCTAAACTAGATAATATTAATGGTGCAGATGTAAATCTTAGGGATGTAGACAATTATTCCAGGGGTCAGCAAGCCATTGATTACGTCTATAGAATCAAAAATTACTACGACTTAATGGCAGCATATTCATGCACAGATATTAAAGATCAAGTAACCTTCTTTTAAGAAACTTTATCTTATCTCGGCATTGGGCAGCTTTCTCAAACTCCATTTCTTTTGCATAAATATACATCTGATCTTCTATCTTTTTAAGAGTCTCATCTAGGTTTTTAATTGAGTCATCTTTGATTTTAAAAGGTAGTGATTTTTCAATATCTTCTCTCTTAGCTTTGTCTTTTCCTTTGATCAATCTTGCCCCTTCCATAATATTTTTTATTTTGGTGGTTATTGATTTTGGGGTGATATTATTTTTTTCGTTGTACTTTTCTTGAATAGCTCTTCTTCTATCTGTTTCAGCAATTGCTCGCTCCATGGAGCCAGTTATTTTATCTGCATATAAAATTGCCTTGCCGTTTAAATTTCTAGCTGCCCTTCCTATGGTCTGAATCATGGTTGTTTCTGATCTTAAAAAACCTTCTTTATCTGCATCTAAAATTGCAACTAAGCTAACCTCTGGAATGTCCAATCCTTCTCGTAGTAAATTAATCCCAACAAGCACATCAAATACTCCCAATCTTAGATCACGGATAATTTCTACACGCTCAACCGTATCGGTGTCTGAATGCATGTATCTGGCCTTAATACCGTTTTCAAATAAATAATCAGTAAGATCCTCAGCCATTCTTTTGGTTAAGGTTGTAATAAGCACTCTTTCCTTTATTGCAATTCTTTCATTGCACTCGCCTATTACATCATCTATTTGATTGCTTGCTGGTCGTATTTCTACATCGGGGTCAGTCAGGCCTGTTGGTCTAATCAATAACTCTACAATATTGTCCTGATGCTCTTTTTCGTACCTGCTAGGCGTAGCCGAGACATAAACCCTTTGAGGTGCTACTAACTCCCATTCTTCGAACTTTAATGGCCTATTATCCATAGCTGAAGGTAGCCTAAAGCCATATTCTACAAGGGTTTCCTTTCTTGAGCGGTCTCCTTTGTACATAGCCCCTATTTGAGGTATTGAGACATGAGATTCATCTATAAATACGATGGCATCTTTGGGAATATAATCAAATAAGCAAGGCGGAGATTGGCCGGGATTCCTTCCTGATAAATACCTAGAATAATTCTCAACACCCTGACAGTAACCAAGCTCTCTCATCATTTCTATATCGTAGTTAGTTCTTTCCTCTAATCTTTGAGCTTCAACTAACTTATCAATAGATCTTAAAAATTCTAGTCTCTCTTTAAGCTCTTCTTTAATACTGTCGATACAATTTAAAACTGTTTCCTTGGGAGTAACGTAATGGGTCTTAGGAAAAATGGTTGCTCTTGGAACCTCATTAATAACAGCTCCGGTTATAGGATCAAACCAGGATAGTTTTTCAATCTCATCTCCGAATAACTCTATTCGCAAAGCCTGGCTATCTGAGTCAGCCGGATAGATATCAATAGTATCGCCACGAACTCTAAAGGTAGCTCTTCTAAAATCCATATCGTTACGTGTGTACTGCAGGGCGGAAAGACGTCTCAAGAAATCTCTTTGATTAATGACATCTCCTCTATCTACATGAACCACCATCTTTAAATAGGATTCAGGAGCTCCTAGGCCATAGATTGAAGATACCGTTGCTATAACTATAGTATCCTTTCTCTCTAGAAGCGCCTTAGTTGCAGAGAGCCTCATCTGCTCTATGTGCTCGTTTATAGAAGCATCTTTTGCAATATAAGTATCAGAAGTAGGTACGTAAGCCTCTGGCTGATAGTAGTCGTAATAAGATACAAAGTACTCTACGGAGTTCTCTGGAAAGAAATCCTTAAACTCACCGTAAAGTTGAGCAGCTAACGTTTTATTGTGCGCCATGATAATTGCGGGCCTTTGAGTTTCCTCAATAACCTTAGCCATAGTGAAGGTTTTACCAGACCCGGTGACACCTAGAAGTGTCTGGTGAAGCAATCCATCCTCCAAACCAGCCACTAAACTTTTGATAGCTTCTGGCTGAGCTCCTGCTGGTTCGAAATTAGATACAACCTTTAGTGATTTTGTCATTTACTTCTGTGTTAAAAATTACTTATAATGCACGTCCGCGTTCCCGAATAGCTCAGCGGTAGAGCAGTTGACTGTTAATCAATTGGTCGTTGGTTCGATCCCAACTTCGGGAGCCATTTCATTGTAATTAAAGATTATTATTTTTAATACAGTGAATTCAAATTTTAATAAGTTTATATTTAATTAAATAGTTTTATGCCTTTGCAATATACTTTAGGTATGAGTTTTTATAATAAATATGTACTGCCTAAATTCTTAAACTGCACTTGTAGCTCTAAGCCAATTAATTATCAAAGAAAGAAAGTGGTTCCTTTAGCTAAAGGTATAGTGCTAGATGTTGGAATTGGTTCAGGTCTTAATATTCCATTTTATGATATGACAAAAATTGATAAGGTTATTGGTCTTGACCCTTCAGTAGAACTAAACAACCTTGCAAAAGATGTTGCTAGAGAACATCAGGTTGATGTTGAATTTATTCTATGCGGTGCTGAAAACATACCTCTGCCTGACAATCATGTGGATACTGTTTTGGTTACTTACACCATGTGTACTATTCCAGAAGTTATGGATGCAAATAAAGAAATGCTCAGAGTATTAAAGCCTGATGGAAGATTGATCTTTTGTGAGCATGGCTTAGCTCCAGATCCCAGGGTTGCTAAATGGCAAAAAAGAATTGATCCAATTTGGGGAAAGATTGCCGGTGGCTGCCATCTGAATAGAAATATCCCAGAACTCATTACCTCTGCAGGTTTTATTATAGAAAATATGGAGCAAATGTACTTACCAAGTACTCCTAGCTTTGCAGGCTACAACTACTGGGGAACTGCACGTATTAATTGAGCATACATATAATGGCAGTTGACTGTTAATCAATTAGTTATTGTACATTCATGATCATAAACTTCTTGATCAATTTATAAATATTTTCTCTAGTATTCATGAAAGAATTTTTTAGCTGTATATCTGAAAAGTTTTCATTTGCAGGATCTTCATTCATCCAATGCAAACTGTTTGCACTATCAGGTAATACTGGACATACCTCTTCGGCACACAAAGTAATTGCATAATCTAAATTTAGTAAAAAATCATCATCCAGATCATCTGTAGATTTGGAATGGTGACTTGAAAGATCTATACCAATATCTTCCATCGTTGAAATAGCATAAGGGTGGACTTTTCCTGATGGAATAGATCCGGCACTCTGAATGTTGTGATTGCTTCCCAGCATTGCTTTGGCAAGACCTTCGGCAATCTGACTTCTAGCTGAGTTAGCAACGCATAAAAAAAGTATATTCATAATATCTTAATTGAGGATTATCTTAATAAAGAGTATCTTATAAGTAACTGGGGTAATCAATATTGTGAAGCAACAATTTGCTATTAAATCCATGCTCAGAGGTCTGAATGGTAAGTTAGGGGAAGAGGGTTATATCGAACCTCTTGAAATTCTTATCAACTCATTAAATAAACATAATACATTTAATCAATTTGGAAAAATTGCTTTTAATCACCAGTTAAAAAATAGGCTTAAGGTAAGAAGAGATTTATACCAACTCCACTTAAATAATAATTTCCCTGAGCCATCAGACCCCGTCTTTGTAATTGGTCTTCCTAGATCAGGCACAACTTTCTTATTTAATCTTTTATCGCTTGATGCGGCTCATAGATCCCCTCTCTACTGGGAGATAATGAACCCTCTTCCTATTACCAAGAGTGTAAAAGAGGAGGATAAAAGAAAAAGAAAGATCAACAGAGAGTTGAAGTTAGCAAAGACCTTAATTCCTAAATTAAGAGCTATGCACAACATAAGAGCTGATACTCCTGAGGAATGTGAACAGATAGCCACAATGAATATTAGAAGCTTTGTATACATGTGCATGGCCGATGTGCCTGAATATATAGACTATTTAAAATACTGCTCTTTTGATTCAGTATTTATGTGGCATAAAAGATTCTTTCAGGCCCTTGAGATAAATGGAAAACCCAAGAGATGGCTATTAAAAGATCCAAGTCATATTGGGCATATCCCTGAAATTTTAAGAACTTATCCCAATGCAAAGTTTATTCACATCCATCGAGATCCAGTGGAGTCTGTTGGTTCTTTTTGTAGCCTAATAAAAAATGTTAGATCCGCTTTTTCAAAAAAAATTAATACTGTTGATATTGGAAAAACCGTCATAGATTTTTGGAATCATAGTCTTAACAAAGGAATGGAAGACAGGAAAAAGCTATCCTCAAATCAAATTATTGATATCAACTATCATGACTTTATTAAAAGCCCGTTAATTCAAATTAAAAATATTTATCTTCAATTAGGTTTTGACATGAATATTGAAACTGAGAATAGTATTGAAGACTATCTTTCTCAAGACCAGGGCAATTCTAAGCCCTCACATCAATACTCACTAACCGAATTCGGTTTAAATGAAACAATCATAAAAGAACAATTTAAAGACTACATGCTTAACTATGATTTTTAATATGATAAAATCACTTTTTTTAAATTTAAAGCTAAATCTGTAAAATGAACACTCTATTAAAATCGGTTTTATGTACTTTTGCCCTGGCATTTGTTCTTAACTCTTGTTCTAAAAAAGAAAATGAAGCAGTAATGCCAATTATCGAGGAAACGAGCATGACACAAGTAACTATTAAAACTTCTGCTGGAGACATTCATCTTGAATTAGATGGTGAAAAAGCACCTATTACTGTTGAGAACTTTGTTGCAATAGCTAAATCAGGCTACTACGAGGGAACTATCTTTCACAGAGTCATTAAAGGCTTTATGGTGCAAGGCGGGGGCTTAAATGCCGATATGAGTAATAAATCTAGCGGTACTGCTCCAATTCAAAATGAAGCTAACAATGGCCTATTAAATGATCGTGGAACTGTTGCCATGGCAAGAACTATGGAACCTCATTCAGCTACAGGGCAATTCTTTATTAACCATAATGACAACGGATTCTTAAACCATACTGGTGAAAATGCTCAAGGCTGGGGCTATGCAGTATTTGGAAAAGTAACTGAAGGCATGGATATAGTTGATCAAATTGCTGAAGTTGCTACTGGAAATACTGGCGGACATTCAGATGTTCCTAATGAGACTATCACTATAGAGTCGGTTACTATTACTGAATGAAGCCACGCTTTATATCAGACCTCCACTTAAGCGATAAGCACCCTGAACTTACTCAAGCCTTTTTTACATTCTTAAACGAATCAAAAGAGGCTTGTACTCATCTTTATATTTTAGGTGATCTTTTTGAGGCCTGGATTGGCGACGATGACGACACCCCTCTTTATCAAGAGATAAAAAATGCCCTTCTTGCATTTACAACCAACGGTCCTGAGACCTTTTTTATTCATGGCAATAGAGATTTTTTAATCGGTAATTCTTTTGCCGAAGATACAGGCATAACCTTGCTACCTGACCCCTACTCACTGAATATAAACGGACAAAAAGTTGTTCTAAGTCATGGTGATTTCTTATGCACCGATGACGTTGACTACATAGCATTTAGAGATCAGGTGAGAGCTGAGGAATGGCAAATTAACTTTCTTAAAAAAGATCTAACTGAACGAAAAGAAATTGCAGATGCAATGAGAGGTGCTAGCCAGGAAGCTACTGCAGAGAAATCTAATACTATTACTGATGTGAATGCTTTGGCTGTTGAGAGCTTTATAGACGAACATAAGCCAAGTCTTTTTATACACGGCCATACACATAGGCCTGATATTCATGACGTTAATTCATCTAAGCGAGTTGTGCTTGGTGACTGGAATACCCACGGCTGGTTTCTATCGATAGATGAGAATGATCATAAGCTAGAGAAGTTTCTTATCTCCTAGTAATAGGTCTCAATAATAATCCAATAATTAATAAAAGGAATCCAAGAATCATTCTCGGGTCACCTAAGTAAAGTTGAGGCTCCACAGGATAAGCTATTGTCTTATCTAAAGCAGCAATCTTAAATTCATGACTGCCTTTGATATTTGGATTAGTCACTATTTCCATAAAAGCTCTTCTGCTCTTATATCTAAACAGTGCTGCTGTATCCCAGGTTTTTGCGTTATCTATTCCCACAACATCTAAAGCGCTGTGAATGACCGAAGCAAAGAATACCGGATGAGACGCTCTTTTAAAAAGCTCTGGATACATTTGCTCCATATATTGATTCATTAAATCATCAGCTGATTGCTCGGATAGAGATCCATCAGAGAAAGTTGGATTTTCAGACATATCAAGATTATTAACCATGATAAATTGCTTCCCTGAATCTTGCTCCATAAAAACTTTTAAGCCTGCCTGCATTGACTCGTCTAAAGGACGGCTATCCTTCAGTGCATTTTCTTCAAGCTGGCCTAGGAAAGATTGAATTTCATCATTGTTGAGCTTGCCACCCAAATCGGTGTACCAAATAAAAAATGAAGAATAAATGACTAATATAGATATCCAAACTTTCATAACTATTTACCTTTATTGTTTGCCACTGAGAGAAGAAATACTATTACCGTTATCACAAATACTATAGGGGCTAAATCTGACCCTGGGGTTAAATCAGTTGTATAGATTCCTATAGTTGTTATGTCTTCTCTGATGAGAGGATAAATAAATATTCTTTGCCCCCAATCTATCATCCAAAATATGTTCATAAGAGGGATAAGAGATTTGTACTTAAAAACAACAACCCAGCACACAAGACAAAATAAAAGCTGAGCAGAACCCCACATTGAGAAGAACTGATAAATAACAGGCATAGGATCAGGATCACCAGTTAAAACAATAAAATTTGCAATGCCATGAAGTCCAAAGGATTCAAAAAGCATATGTATTATAGAGCGCCATGTCATCAATGCTGTGAATAATACAAAGGCCCATAAAGCTATTTTTGGGCTATCAAGTTCGTTGTTAGCTACTCTGGGCAGCACTTTAGAAAAATTAAACATATAAATATTCTACATAAAATAATGTAAATGCGATATCAGCAATATTGCATATTAGGTGAGAGAAATACTATTTACATCAAAATATTTATACTGTATATTTGTACAGTATTTATAAAAAACCCATATGAAAGTTAACTACATCGGGAAAATTTCTGAAGAAAATCTGCCGGCTATATTTGTGCCCTATTTTCTTGAATCTGTGCATGCAGGGTTCCCCAGCCCTGCAAGCGATTATATTGAAAGCCCGATAGATTTAAATAAGCATCTTATTAAGAATGGAGCTGCGACCTTTTTAGTACGAGCTCAAGGTCAGTCCATGATTGGATCTGGGATAACTGATCAAGCTGTCCTAGTTGTGGATAGAAGTGTAAAGCCCACTCATGACAGCATTGTGGTTGCCTCTATAGACGGTGATTTTGTATGTAAGCGTTTAAAACTCAGGCCAAAGATGTGCCTAATGCCAGATAACCCGGACTACCCTCCTATCTTTATTAATCACGGTCAAGAATTAGAAATAATAGGAACTGTTACTGCGGCTATTAATAAATTTTAATGACTTTAGCCTTAGTAGATTGCGAAAGCTTTTATGCTTCGTGCGAAAGAATCTTTCGTCCTGATTTAAAAAATATACCTATAGTTGTTTTATCCAATAATGATGGCTGTGTTATTGCTAGGAGCAACGAGGCAAAAAAACTAGGAATAGGAATGGGCGTTCCTTGGTTTAAGGTAAAAGATCTGTTTCTTGCTCAAGGCGGACAGGTATTTTCATCTAATTTTACTTTCTACGGAGATATGTCATCTAGGGTTATGAATATTTTAGAAGGTCTTGTTCCTAAAATAGAAATCTACAGCATTGATGAGGCCTTCCTAGAATTAACAAGCCTAGAGCAACACTATGATCTATATGACTTTGGTTGCCATATAAGAGGATTAGTAAAACAATGGACTGGGGTTCCGGTTCGTATTGGTATCGCATCAACAAAAACTCTAACTAAAATAGCTCTGAATGAAGTTAAAAGATTAAATATTCCTACTAAGGTGCATCAGCTATCTACGCAAAAAGAAATTAGAAATGCCTTAGCTAATACACCTGTTAATGAAGTCTGGGGGGTTGGAAGAAAGCTAAATGAACATCTCACCAAGGCAAAGATTACAAACGCTTTGCATTTAGCCGACACAGACCCTCAATACATTAAACGTAGATTTAGTGTTGTTTTAGAGAGAACGGTACGAGAGCTTAGAGGTCAGAGATGTCTTAATATAGATGATGACATAACAGCAAAAAAACAAATTGTTGTTAGTCGTAGTTTTGGAACAAGGGTTACTAATTTAGAAACCTTAAAACCTATCGTAAGTAATTTTGCCGTAAGAGCTACTGAGAAATTAAGAAATGAAAAACAGAAATGCTCACAGGTTTCAGTCTTTGTAAGAACCAGTCCTTTTAGTCATAACAAACCTCAGCATACCGGCCATAAAACTATAGAGCTCTTTACCCCAACAAACGATACAAGAGATATTTTAATTGCTGCTAAGCGAGCTCTGCTACCAATATTTAAACCTGGGTACGATTATGCAAAAGCAGGTATTTTATTGAGTAGATTTTCAAATCAAGAATCTAAACAGTATTCCTTGTTTAAAGACCCTAATGATCCAAAAGAAAATACACAGTTTATGGAATACATAGATCGAATGAATGCCTACAAAACACAGATATATTTTGCCTCACAAAACACCAGTCAATGGTCGCCCATGAAACAAAATATGACATCACCCAAATATACAACTGATTGGTATGAACTGCCGATCGCAAATTAAGGAGAAAGAATGAAGGATATAAATAAAATTAACTTTAATGAAATTAATACAATGATAATAAATAAAATAAAAATAGAATTAGAAAAAGATCTTAGCCCAAGCGAGCTAAATTCAATTGCCAGGCTTGCTTTAGCATTTCAAAAAGAAATAAAAGATGAGGTAGTAGATGAGCAAGTAGACAAAAGAAGTAGAGAAGGTTTTGAGAAAGCTATGTCTTTGCTAGATCAAATAGAACATTTTAGACTTGCTAATCCTGGATTTGAATTTAAATAAATATTATTTTTAAAATCTTTTGCTATAAAAGCTGAATGAGAATGATAATCATTAAATAAATACCTTATATCAGTAGTTTAAATAATTAATAAAATGGGTTATATTCGTAATATAATAGAAGTATATTTACTGAAATAAGGAAATAATTACATGGAAATGCAAGAAAT
>CAWUWW010000007.1:0-24729 GCA_963926355.1 uncultured SAR86 cluster bacterium
GGCTCCGAAGGTTACTGAGATTAATAATCTAGATCAAGAGATATCAGAAGCTTGCAGATACCTTCCGGATACAAATAAACAGTCATATTTAATAAGCGCTCCTGAAAAGGATAGGGATGGAAATCCTTATGTTATTAGATATAACAAAACAGAAGATGTTCATTATTTGGCATCTGAGAAAGATGGTAAGAAAACTAAATGGACAGCTCTTTATAATAATGGGGAATGGGTGCAGAACCTCAAAAGTTAGTGGATTCAAAAGAATTAATTAATTTATACCTAGACATATCTGAAGAAATTTTTTCCAAGCTAACATTTGATAAGTCGAATTTAGACATAACAAATAAGTTTCTCTTCTTCCTTTCTTTAGAGAAAAGCTTTGATTGCTTGGCAGATAGTATTTTAAATCAGATGGGCATAGACTTGCCTGATGCCGAATCTCTTAACGCTAAAGCAAAGTGGAATAAGTTAGCCCTTGAGCCGTCATTAAAAAATATTATTTTTAAAGAACAACAGCCCGATGGCTTTATCTTTGATTTTTATAATGTGAAAGATAAATTATATACCCCGGTTAATGACTCCATAATTATCTCTAATCAAACAAATAACTTGAAAAAATATATTTTGATACTAGATAGTTATAAAAGGTTTACGCTCTTACTTCGAAAAACTTTAGATGAGTGTTAAGCTAATTAAATGGAAAAAAATATGTCAAATTACCTTGAGCTAGCACAGCTCCCAGACGGCTCTATAGTCTTAAGAAGATCAGATGATCATGAAAACCCAATTGTTAAGATTGATTTCTCAAAAGAATCTAAGGAATTTTTACAAGGACAGGAGTTAGCAGTAGCAAAAGAGATGATAAGGGCTGGAATAGAGAGCGTGAGCGGAAATGTTAATGATGTTGATGAGTTCTTTGAAAATCAAAAAGAGAATCTAGCTAAAAAGCCAGTTATTCTTCATTAGTTTTCTCTAATAAGACCTATACTTTTTCCTTCAATATATAACTCTGTTTCCTCTAAATTAATTTCAATATCAGAAAAGTCATTATTAGCAGGCTGAAGATGAATAATACTTGGAGAGTGCCTGTGGAAATATTTTACAGTAACTTCATCGTCTATCCTTGCGATAACAATGTCTCCATTTTTAACATCTTGAGTTTTTTTGACTGCTATGAGGTCATCTTCCATAATACCTGCATCCTTCATACTTAAGCCTTTAACTCTTAGAAAGTAATCAAAATTTGAGCCAAAGAAGCCTTTAGGACATTTAACATTCTTTTCAATATTTTCTGTTGCAAGAGTGGGTGAGCCAGCAGCAACCAAGCCAATAATTGGATAACCTAAATCTTCTTCCTCCGCAGTTTCTGGATTATTAATTGCAATTCCTCTTGATGTTCCACTTTCTATCGAAATAAAACCTTTTTTCTCTAATGCTCTTAAATGTGTTTCAGCAGAGTTTGGAGATTTAAAACCTAATTCACGACAAATATCCGCTCTTGTTGGAGGAAAGCCTGTTTTCTTAATGTAAAGTTGAATACAATTAAGTACTTTAGATTGTTGGGATGTTATGTCTTTCATGATATTTCTAATTATACTGAATATATATACAGTATAATAGCAAGTAACTTCTAATATCAAGATGAATTATGACAAAAGAAGAATCAAAATTAATAATAGAAATTTCTTCTAGGGCTCTATTTAACTTAGATGAGAGTCATAAAATTTATGAAAAAGAAGGCTTAGATTCATATCGAGATTATCAAATTGCAAATGAGGACAAGACTCTTGAACCGGGTGAGGCATTTAACTTGGTTAAAAAAATTCTTCAGATAAACACACTTTACAAAGATGAAAAAAGGATTGAAGTAATTCTTTTATCAAGAAATACATCAGATACTGGTTTAAGAATAAGAAATTCAATTGAAGCTCATGGCTTGGATATCAGCAGAGCTGCCTTTTGTGGCGGGGAGAGCCCGCATAGGTATGTAAAAGATTTTGGTGTTCATTTATTTTTATCCAGCAGTATGGAGGATGTAAAACTAGCTATAGAAAGTAATGTTGCTGCAGCTACAATTATCCCTAGAGAGGGCGATGAAAAATCAACTCAAAACGACGGACAGCTAAAAATAGCTTTTGATGGTGATGCTGTTATTTTCTCAGATGACTCTGAAAAAGTATTCCATGAAGAGGGCTTGGATGCTTTTATTGAGAATGAGATGAGGGCAACTACTGCTCTAAAAGAAGGGCCTTTTAAGTCATTTTTAGTTGCCCTAAATAAGATTCAAAACGATTTTGATGTAAATGATTGTCCAATTCGAACAGCCTTGGTAACTGCCAGGTCTGCTCCATCAGACAAAAGAGTAATTAAGACACTAAGAGAATGGGGAGTTAGAATTGATGAATCTTTATTTCTTGGTGGCATGTCAAAGCAGCATTTTCTTAAATCTTTTCAAGCAGATATCTTTTTTGATGATCAAAAAAAACATATTATAGAAGCCATGAAAAGTACAGCATCGGGACATGTTCCATACGGTATAAAAAATAAATAAGTTAAAGGTATAAAAATGGAAATAATATGTTTTGATATGGAAGGCACTCTTACTCCTGAGATATGGGAGCAAGTTGCTTACAACACAGGCATCGAAGATTTTAACAAAACTACAAGAGATATCCCTAGCTACTCAGAACTAATGGATTTCAGGTTAAAAGTTATGAGCAAACATGGCTTAAAACTTTCAGATATTCAAAGAGCCTCATCTCAATTAGACTTACTTCCAGGTGCTGAAGATTTTTTACTAGCAATTAGAGAAAATTTTCAAGTTGTCATCCTTTCCGATACCTTCCATGAGATAGCAAAACCACTTATGAAAGAAATGGGCTTTCCCTTGTTGTTATGTCATAACTTTGAAGTCAAAGATGACAAAGTAATTTCATACAAACTTCGCCACGAACAAGCAAAAAAACAAGCCATTCAAGGCTTTCAATCGATGGGCTATAGATGTTTTGCTGCTGGAGATTCATATAATGATATCCAAATGTTTGATGTTGCTGAAAAAGGTTTTTTTATCAATGCTCCTGTAAAAATTTCATCTCAATATCCAGAAATTCAATCATTTGATAATTATCTAGATTTAGAAAATGCATTTAAAGAGAACTCTTTGTTTGTAAAATGACTGATCATCTTAAGCTTAAGAATTATGAAAGACCTAAGCTTCAAATGCCTGAGGAAAATACAAAGTTGTTACTTCATAGCTGCTGTGCACCTTGTGCAGGAGAGGTTATGGAAGCCTTAGCTGCTTCTAATATAGAGACTACGGTTTATTTCTACAACCCGAACATTCATCCTAAAGAAGAATATGAAATTCGTAAAAAAGAAAATAAAAGATTTTGCGATAAGCTTGGGTTCGAAAGTATTGATGGAGATTATGATAAAGATAATTGGTTTGAAAGAGTTAAAGGTCTTGAGAACGAGCCTGAAAGAGGAGCGAGATGCACAGAATGCTTTGATATGAGATTTGAGAGATCTGCTTTGTTTGCAAAAGAAAATAATTTTGGAGTTTATGCTACAACCTTGGGCATATCTAGATGGAAAGATATGAATCAAATTAATGCATCTGGAACTAGGTCTGCAGAAAGATATAGCGATGTTACATATTGGGATTTTAATTGGAGGAAGCAAGGTGGTGCATCTAGAATGATTGAGATTTCTAAAAGAGAAGAATTTTACCAACAAGAATATTGTGGCTGTGTTTACAGCTTAAGAGATACAAATAGATGGCGACAAAAGAACGACAAAGATAGGATTATTAGAGGCATAAAATTCTATAGTTAATTCAAAATTTGGGAATCAAACCTCCAATGCCTTATAATCTTCTGCTATGTCACCAGGCAAAAAATTTAGACAAGCTCTAGTAGAAAATAATCCTCTAGTTATCCCAGGAGCTATAAACGCATATTCAGCAATATTAGCTGAACAATCTGGTCATAAGGCTTTATATCTCTCTGGAGGCGGCGTTGCTGCTGCATCATACGGTATTCCAGATTTGGGTATTACTACAATGGAAGATGTTCTTATAGACGTAAGAAGGATTTCAAATGCCTCCTCTCTCCCATTACTTGTCGACATAGATACTGGCTGGGGTGGAGCATTTAATATTTCTAGAACAATTAAAGAAATGATAGATGCGGGTGCCGGAGCTGTTCACATGGAAGATCAGATATCTCAAAAAAGATGTGGCCATAGACCAAATAAATCATTAGTTAGTTCTGAAGAAATGCAAGATAGAATTAAAGCAGCTGTCGATGGAAGGCATGATGAATCTTTTTTCTTAATGGCAAGAACTGATGCAATAGCATCTGAGGGTATTAATGCCGCAATTGATAGGGCGGCAGCCTATGTTGAGCAAGGTGCTGATGGTATATTTTTAGAGGCAGCGACATCATTGGAAGAATATAAGATATTTAAAGAACATATAAAAACTCCATTACTGGCAAATATTACAGAATTTGGAAAGACTCCATTATTTACAAAAGATCAACTTGGTGATGTGGGTGTTGATATGGTTTTATTTCCATTAACTGCATTTAGAGCGATGAGTAAAGCAGCGGAAAAAATTTACATTTCACTGGCTAAAGACGGGACACAAGATGGTCTCTTAGATATAATGCAAACCAGAGAAGAACTATATGATCGATTAAACTATCATAGTTTCGAAGAAAAGCTCGATGACTTATACAATAAGTAATTTTTAGATTAAGGGAATAACAATGGTAAAAAAATTAGAAGGTGCAGGACTTAGAGGGCAGGTAGCTGGTGAAACATCATTGTCTACAGTCGGTCAAATTGAAGGTCTTGCATATAGAGGTCATAAGATAGAAAAGCTTGCTGAAAAAGCTACATTTGAGGAAGTTGCCTACCTACTCTTATATAGCAAACTTCCCAATACATCAGAGTTAGCCGAATATAAATCTGTTTTAAAAAATCAAAGAGATCTTCCCTTAGCTTTAAAAGAGGTTCTTCAAAAAATACCAGCATCAGCTCACCCTATGGATGTAATGAGAACCGGTACCTCAATGCTAGGTAATCTTGAGCCAGAAGGAGATTTTTCAAATCAATTAAATTCTATCAATAGAATGATAGCTACAATGCCATCAATTGTTACTTACTGGTATAAGTTTTCTCATGAGGGAATTGATATTGATTTAGTTAATAATGAAGAGACAATGGCAGGGCATTTCTTGCATATTCTTCATGGAAAAACTCCATCTGATCTTCATAGAAGGGTTATGGATGTTTCCTTAATTTTATATGCTGAGCATGAATTTAATGCATCTACATTTACAGGAAGGGTCTGCGCTTCGACAATGTCAGATATTCATTCTTGTGTTGTTGCAGCTATTGGCTCTTTAAGAGGTCCATTGCACGGCGGTGCAAATGAGAAAGCTATGGAGTTAATTGAAAACTGGACTACCAGAGATGAGGCAAAAGAAAAAATATTATCCATGCTAGAAAAGAAAGAAAAAATTATGGGATTCGGACACGCTGTTTATTCAATTCGTGATCCTAGAAATGCGGTTATTAAAAAGTATGCAGAAGAGCTTTCTAAACTTCATGAAAATGATGATTTATATCAAGTAGCGGATGAAGTTGAAACAGTTATGGCAGATGAGAAGAAAATGTTTGCTAATGCAGACTTCTTCCATGCACCTGCTTATTTTTATATGGGCGTACCTACAAAGTTATTTACACCAATATTTGTAATGTCTAGAGTTTCTGGTTGGTCAGCTCATTGTATGGAGCAACGTGCTAATAATAGAATTATTAGACCTAGTGCAGACTACATTGGTGTTGAAAACTCAGAATGGGTTGATATAGAAAATAGAGTATAAACTATGTCTTCTAATGTGGATCTAAACATCAGACCTGGTTATGATTCTGTAATATCTGAGATAGCAAACTATGTTTGTAATTTTGAAATTGATTCAGATCTTGCCCTAGACACAGCTAGGAATTGCCTTATTGATACTATTGGATGCGGTCTTTTAGCACTAAAATTTCCTGCTTGCACAAGAATGCTTGGCCCTGTTGTAGAGGGAACCTCAGTTCCTTTTGGGGTAAGGGTTCCTGGTACAAACTTTAAATTAGATCCAATTAAAGGCGCATTTGATATTGGTTGCATAATCAGATGGCTGGATTATAACGATACATGGCTTGCTGCTGAATGGGGACACCCATCAGATAATCTTGGCGGCATATTGGCAGTAGCTGATTATATTTCTCAAAAAAATATTTCTGAAGGTAAAGATCCATTAACCATGAGGGTGGTTTTAGAATCCATGATTATGGCTCATGAGATCCAAGGAATATTAGCGCTTAAAAATAGCTTCAATAAGGTTGGACTAGATCACGTTGTTCTAGTAAAGGTGGCTTCAACTGCCTTAGTTACTAAATTAATGGGCGGAACGCATAATCAAATCATGGATGCTGTTAGTCAGGCATGGGCTGATGGACAAAGTCTTAGAACTTACAGACATGCTCCTAATGCAGGCTCAAGAAAAAGCTGGGCTGCAGGTGATGCAACAAGCAGAGCAGTTCGTTTAGCCATGATCACACTATCAGGAGAAATGGGTTATCCCGGAGTTCTTTCTGCACCAGTTTGGGGTTTTGAAGATGTTTCCTTTAAAGGAGAAAAGCTTGCCCTTCCTCAGCCATTTAACACTTATGTTATGGAAAATATTTTATTTAAAATAAGCTTTCCTGCTGAATTTCATGCTCAAACTGCTGTTGAAGCTGCGGTGACTCTTCATCCACAGATAAAAAATAGACTAGATGATATCAAAGCTATTGAAATAGTTACTCATGAATCAGCTATTAGAATTATTTCTAAAGTTGGCGAGTTAAATAATCCAGCTGATAGGGATCATTGCTTACAATACATGGTTGCAATAGGCCTTTTGAAAGGTAATTTAGTTGCTGAAGATTACGAGGATGATGTTGCTAAAGACCCAAGAGTAGATGCTCTTAGAGAAAAGATGGTTATTAGCGAAGATAAGAGATATTCAATTGAATACCATGAAGCTGATAAGCGTTCTATTGCTAATAAAATTCAAATTCACTTTAATGATGGCACTTCAACCGATGCTATAGAAGTTAAATATCCTATTGGTCATAAGAGAAGAAGAGAGGAAGGGATCCCAGTTCTAGAGAAAAAATTTATGAGTAATCTCAAAATTACATTTGATGAATCTAGATGCCAGGATATATATTCAATATGCTTGGATCAAAAAACTCTAGAAAATACTTCAGTTACTGACTTCCAAGATTTATTTGTATTGTAAAATAATACCTTCTATTTAGTTGTTATAGCCTTAAATACAGCCTAAAATTAAGCGTCTAGTCATTTTTGGATTATAATCAGCGCCATGTCAGGCAATACGTTTGGAAATATTTTTAAGGTCACAACCTTTGGTGAAAGTCACGGGCGTGCCCTTGGCTGTATTATCGATGGCTGTCCTCCTCAACTGGAAATAAGTGAGTCTGATATTCAGTTTGAATTAAATAGAAGAAAACCAGGCCAGTCTGATGTTACTACCCAAAGAAAAGAAGATGATGCTGTAGAAATACTTTCTGGTGTATTTGAAGGAAAAACTACTGGAACTCCCATTAGTTTAATTATTTACAATCAAGATCAACAATCAAAAGATTATTCGAATATTAAAGATACCTTTAGACCCAATCACGCAGATATTACCTACCAAGCTAAATATGGTCATAGAGACTATAGGGGCGGAGGTAGATCAAGTGCTAGAGAAACTGCCATGAGAGTTGCAGCCGGAGCAATTGCTAAGAAGTATTTAGAAAAATATGGTGTGAAGACTACTGCATATGTTTCACAAATAGGCCATGTTGCAGCTGATTCAATAAATCCCTCTTCTGCTAATGATAATAAGTACTTCTTTTCAGACATGTCTAAAATGGATGAATTAGATGTCATGTTTGCTGAACTTATTGCTGAAGGTAATTCTGTAGGAGCTAAACTTGGTGTTTGTGTAGAAAACTGCCCAGTTGGTCTTGGAGAGCCGGTATTTGACAAACTAGATGCTGACTTAGCTAAAGCAATAATGAGCATTAACGCAGTTAAATCAGTATCAATAGGCAATGCAGAGAATATATTAAACCTAAAAGGCTCTGAGGCGAGAGATGAAATTAGATCAGATGGCTTTTCATCTAATAATGCTGGAGGGATCCTTGGAGGAATCTCCAACGGAGATAACATAAACTTAGATTTCTTAATCAAGCCAACTTCTAGTATTAAAACTAAAGGTAAAACAGTTGACAAGGCAGGTAATGAAGTCGATATAGAAGTGGTTGGAAGGCATGACCCTTGTGTCGGTATCCGAGCTGCACCTATTGCAGAAGCAATGGTTAATTTAGTCATTATGGACCACCTATTAAGAAATCGTGCTCAATGTGGAGATGTTGACCAAGAGCTACCCTTCACTTCAAAATAAAATGTCAAAGACTCTATACGACAAGCTTTGGGATGAGCATCACATAACAACCTATGATTCCGGTGAATCATTACTTTATATTGATAGACAGTATTTGCATGAAGTTACATCACCTCAAGCATTTGAAGGGTTATCTAAAAAAGGACTTACTCCTTGGAGGCTTAACGCTAACATTGCTACCCCAGATCATAATGTCCCAACAGAAAGAGGCAGCTCTTTTAATATGGAGTCTATTGAGGATGAGATTTCAAAAATACAGGTAGTGGAGCTTGATAAAAATTGTAATAAATTTGGAATTAAGCAATTTGATATAACCTCTATAAATCAAGGTATTGTTCATGTTATTGGCCCAGAACTGGGATATACATTACCAGGTATGACGATTGTCTGCGGTGATTCTCACACATCAACCCATGGAGCTTTTGGATGTTTGGCTATGGGTATTGGAACATCAGAGGTGGAGCATGTACTCGCAACCCAGAGCTTAAAAGTCTCTAAGTTAAAAAATATGCATGTTGTATTTAATGGGACACCAAGAAAAGGAGTTACTTCTAAGGATATTGTTTTATACCTTATTGGTCAGATTGGAACGGCAGGTGGAAATGGCCATGCAATAGAATTTTCTGGCTCATATATTGAAGATATTTCTATGGAAGCAAGAATGACTATATGTAACATGGCTATTGAGGGAGGAGCAAAGGTTGGTTTAGTTGCTCCAGATGCCACAACCATTGATTACGTAAGAAAGCATAGTGAAATAAGTTCTGAAATTTTAGATTTAGCTGAGCAGCATTGGATCTCTTTAAAATCTGACCTTGATGTAAGTTTTGATAAAAAAATAGAAATTGATGTTTCAAAAATAAAACCTCAAGTTACATGGGGAACATCACCTGAAATGGTTATTGATTTTGATGCCATTATCCCAAATGCTAACTCCTCGCCAGAAGATAAAAGAAAAAACATTGAACTTGCTAAAAATTATATGGGTATTGAAGTAGATCAAAAATTAACTGACCTAAAATTTGATAGAGTTTTTATAGGGTCATGCACCAACTCAAGGATAGAAGATTTAAGAGAAGCCGCAATTGCTGTCGATGGACATAAGATATCTCAAAATATAATTGAAGCGATAGTCGTCCCTGGATCTGGTCTTGTTAAGCAACAAGCAGAGTCTGAGGGACTAGACAAAATCTTTAAAAATGCTGGATTCGAATGGAGAGATCCAGGATGCTCAATGTGCTTAGGCATGAACCCTGATCAATTAAAGCCCTACGAAAGGTGCGCATCAACATCAAATAGAAATTTTGAAGGCAGGCAGGGCAATCTTGGACGCACTCATTTAATGAGCCCGGTAATGGCTGCATTAACAGCAATACATGGAACAGTGAGCGATCCATCATGAAAATTCAAGGCAATGAATTACAAATAAAAGGCATAGTTGCTCATATTGATAGAGATAATATTGATACAGATCAAATCATTCCTACAGAGTACTTAAAATCTATTAAGAAATTTGGTTTTGAAGATTATTTATTCGATGGTTGGAGATATCTTGATGATGGAAAATTAGGAATATCAAAAAATGACAGAAAAATTAATAGTGATTTTATTTTAAACAAAAGCCCTTTTGATAATGCAAGCATCTTACTAACTAGAGATAATTTTGGTTGCGGCTCTTCTAGAGAACATGCTGTATGGGCTTTAAGAGATTTTGGTATCAAGGCAGTTATAGCATCATCTTTCGGTGATATTTTTTATAACAACTGTTTTAAGAATAATGTTTTACCTATTATTTTAAGCAAAGAAGATATAGATAGTATTTTTAATATTAGCCAACAGGAAATCGTAGAATTATCAATTAGCCTAGATGCTAAAAAAATTATTCTTTCAGATACTGTTGAATTTAAATTTGAAGTTGAAAGCAATCTCCTTGAAAGAATTATTTATGGACTGGACGATGTAGATATAACCCTTAAAGATAAGCAAATAATTATAGATTTTGAAAAAAAGAGAATGCTAGAAAAGCCATGGATATATGCAAATGACTAAAAAGATATTAATCCTTCCTGGTGACGGTATAGGTCAAGAAGTAACATCTTCAGCAAAAGAGGTTCTAGATTTTCTTATTAGCGAATACCAGCTTAATTTTGATATTACCAATATGGATGTTGGCGGAACCGCATATGAAAAATATGGCTCTCCTCTTCCAGAAGATGTCTTAGAAGAAGCCAAGAAATCTGATGCTATTTTATTTGGCGCTGTCGGAGGTCCTCAATGGGATGATCTAGACTGGGATAATAGACCAGAGCAGGCACTTTTAGGGCTTAGAAAAGAGTTGGGGCTATTTGCAAATCTAAGACCTGCTTTTCTATTTAATGAATTGGCATCGGCATCACCAATTAAAAATCATATTATTGAGAACTTAGATATTTTAATTGTTAGAGAACTCACAGGTGGCATCTATTTCGGCGAACCAAGGGCAATAGTTTCAGATGATCCTGTTCCGTATGCTTTTAATACAATGATTTATAATGAAGACGAGATTAGAAGAATTGCAAAAGTAGCTTTTGAATCTGCACAGAAAAGAAATGGAAGATTATGTTCAGTTGAAAAAGCTAATGTTTTAGAGGTCTCGAAATTTTGGAGATCTATAGTTTCAGACATGGCAAAAGACTATCCAGATGTCGAGCTTACTCATCAATTAGCAGATAACACCGCTATGCAGCTGGTGCTTAACCCCAATCAATATGATGTAATAGTTTCTGGTAATCTTTTTGGAGACATATTGTCTGATATTGCTGCAACGCTTACAGGCTCTATTGGCATGCTACCTTCTGCTTCTTTAAATAGCTCATCCAAGGGTATGTATGAGCCTTGTCATGGAAGTGCCCCTGATATAGCAGGGCAAAATATAGCTAACCCCATAGCCATGATTGCTTCTTTGGCAATGGCATTAAGATTCTCTCTTGATGAAGTAGGGCTGGCTGATAAGATTGAAAATGCTATTAAGGTTTTTATTGCCAAGGGTCACAGGACTAAAGATATCTCTACCTCAGATAAGTTTATGGGCACCACTGATGTAGCATCAACTATTATTGGAATAATAAAAAATGGATAAAATATTAAGCGTTGCCCTGGTTGGAGCATCTGGAGTTGTAGGTCAAAAAATTCTTCAACTACTTCAAAAGAAAGAAATATACATAGATGAGTTATATCCTCTCGGCAGCTCTTCAGTTGGCCAAGCAATACATTTCCAAAACAAAGATTATATTATTGAGGACTTGGAATCCTTTGACCCTTCAAGGGCCAAAATAACGATATTTGCTGCAGGATCTTCTACTGCAAAAAAGCATGCAAGGAATTTTGTTGAATCTGGAAGCTATGTTATTGATCTATCTTCTGAGTTTAGGTATGAGGATGATGTTCCTTTAATAATTCCTGAAATTAATGGTGATATTTTAGCTAATTTAGAAAAACCAACACTAATAGCAAATCCTAATTGTTCAACCTCTCAGTTATTAATGGCTTTAAAGCCCATTCATGACAAGTACACAATAGAGTTTATAAACATAGCTACCTATCAAGCTGTTTCAGGAACTGGAAAAGATGCTGTTGAAGAATTAAGAACGCAAACTTTTGATAAAGACCCATCAGAGCCAAAGGTCTATCCAAAACCTATTGCTTTTAATGTAATACCTCAATGCGATGTATTTCTAGACAATGCTTTTACAAAGGAAGAAATGAAGCTTGTTTGGGAAACTCAAAAAATTCTAGATAAAAATATAGAAGTTCAAGCTACCTGTGCCAGAGTCCCTGTATTTAATGGGCACTCAGAAGCTGTTTTTATGAAAATATCAAACAATGCATCTAGAGAAGACATTATTAATTCAATTGAGGGAACATCAGGGGTCATTGTTATGGATAACCCAGAAAAACTAGAATATCCAACACCGTATGAGCACGCCAATGACTCAGAGGATGTCTATGTAGGTAGGATTAGATCTCAGAAAATTCAAGGTGATACATGGGTTTCATTATGGATTGTAGCTGATAACGTATATGGTAAAGGAGCTGCTTTAAATGCAGTTCAAATATTACAAAACTTAATTTTACATAACAAGCTATGTTGAGATTTTTCCTCTTAATAGGTTTTTTCTTTTCATCTCAGATTTTTGCTGATATATCCGTATCTTCTGCCAAGCTTAGCCTCAATATCAATGGTGAAAGGGTTATTGAATTTAAGATTCAAGCCAGTAACATTAATGATGAAGATATTATTTTAAACCAATATAAATCAGATGAACTTCTTAGCAAAGATTATATTGCTTTCACATTACTTGAAGATTTTTCTACATATCAAACATTCTCGATAGTTATCAAAAATACTTATGAAGGCAATTACTTTAGTTTTAAATTAATTATTAAAGATGAGCTTGCTAAGGATATATTTATCTTTTTACCATCAAGCATGAGAGGCTCAGATATAGATTATAAGGAGCCAATAAGAAAATATGAACCAAAAATTCTACCAAGAGTTATAGAGAGTGAAGAGCTTAGAGCAGATAAGATTTCAATAAACAAAGTCGAGGAATTGAATGCGATTATAAGAGCTGATGAAATAACAACTATGTGGAGTATTGCTTCCAATATCCAAAAAAAATCTTCTGATTTATCAATTTATCAAGTTATGTGGTCTATTTATTTGGGCAACAAGGATGCCTTTATAGATGGAAATATTAATTTAATAAGAAAAGATAAGGACTTGGTAGTTCCTATTCAGTCAATTATGGCCAATATATCTAATAAAGATGCTAAAGGATCAATTCTAGCTATGAATAAGTCATATGCTCTTAACTTTACACCAGCAGCAAGATCATTATTAATACTAACAGCACCAAAAATTAAAATAGAACCTAGTGTAAATAAATTAACCTCAGAGTCAGAAGAGAAAAATAAAGCTAAATCACTAAATTTAAACAACGATCAAACCAATAGCCCGCAAACTTTTATAGAAGCTAACACAAGACAGTTAGGGGTTACATTAGATAACAGGGTTGCTGAAGAGCTCATTAAAGAAGTTAATTCTATTGATAATAATGCCAATAAATCAAGCGGCTTTGGTCTTAGAGATCTGCTATTTGTAGCTTTAATCTCTATTTTATCTGGAATATTGATAGCATTAATATACATTCAACTAAATTCTAGAAAAACTAAAAAAATAGAATATGATTTTGATGAAGCTAGGGATTCTAACTCAAGCATCCAAGGCCTGCCAAAAGGTTTAAGTATTAAAAATAATGCCGATGAGCAGCAACTTGATTTAGCTATGACTTATTTTGAAATGGATGACTTAGAAAATTGTAAAAACATCCTTATTGCTTTAATTAAAAATACAGAAGACGAGAGTTTAAAAAGTACAGCAAAAAGTCTTTTTGATAAAATTCAAAGTCAGTGAAACTAGCATTTACAGTCGAGTATGAAGGAACGGACTTCTCTGGATTTCAAAGTCAAAAAAATGCACCATCAATTCAGCAGGCAATTGAAAAAGCGCTAAAAGAAATCACTCAAACCGATATTTCAATCAACTATGCCGGAAGAACTGATGCGGGAGTTCATGCTCTATGCCAGGTATTTGATTTTGAAACAGATATAGAAAGAGATGATATCAATTGGATTCATGGAATAAATGCCAACTTACCAGACTCCATAGCTGTCAAAAGCATTGCAAGAGTGTCTGATAATTTCCATTCAAGGTTTGCTGCAATAGATAGAAGCTATTCCTATGTTATATATAACTCAAGAAGTAAGCCTTTATTTTTTGGAGGCTATTCTCATTCAGATACAAATGCCATTGATATAGATATTTTAAAAAACCAAGCAAAGATGTTTCTTGGTGAGAATGATTTTAGTTCCTTTAGAAGTTCTAATTGCAACTCTAATAATCCTGTAAAGCATATTTCTTCTATGGATGTTTCAACATATAAAAAATTTATTATTGTGACTGTTACGGCAAATGCTTTTCTGCACAATATGGTTAGAATAATGATCGGCACGCTAATTGATATTGCAAAGGGCGAAAATGACCATTCTATTGAAGAAATTCTTTTAAAGAAAGATAGAAACTTTGCAGGCAAGACAGCTTCTGCTAAGGGTTTATTTTTTCTAGGACCTAGGTATGATTCAAAAGAAGGAATCTTAAGCCCTGTCTCAAATCTATTTGATAGATTAAAAATATGAATAAACAAAAAATAAAAATTTGCGGAATATCAGATCTTATTATTTTAAAAAACTTAATAGATCTAGAGGTCGATTACATTGGGTTTATTTTCTTTAACAAAAGTCCAAGACATGTGGATGATGATTTTCTTGAAATCGTAAAAACTATAAACTTTAAATTAACTAGACCCGTATGCGTTTTTGTAAATCCTAAAGAGGAGGATGTTTATAAAGTCTCCTCATATTTTACTAATCCCATTCTGCAATTTCATGGAGATGAATCGCTAGATTTTTGTGAGTCATTTGGCTTAGATTTTTGGAAAGTTATTCGCGTTAAGGATAAAAATGATTTAGATTTAATGCAAGACTACCCAACAGCCTCAGCAATACTTTTAGAAAATCACAAGCCTGGAATCTATGGGGGAACCGGAGAGACTTTTAATTGGGATATTCTAGATTCTATGCCAGAACTTGATAATAATATTGTCCTTTCTGGTGGAATTAATTTAGAAAATGTACATAATGCAATAGCAACAAACTCTTGGTGTATAGACATTAATTCTGGAGTTGAATCCGAGAAAGGCGTAAAAGATATAAAATTAATAAACAGTATATTAACTAAAATAAAACACGATGAAATCAAATAAATTTAACTTACCTGATAGCAATGGATTTTTTGGAGAATTTGGAGGCAAGTTCGTCCCTGAAACACTAATGTATGCATTAGAAGAGCTAGAAAATACCTATAACGAATTAAAAGATAATAAAGATTTTCAACATGAATTCTATAGCGACTTATCTAATTTTGTTGGAAGACCTTCGCCTTTATATTTTGCTGAACGCTTAACAAAGCACTACGGATCTGGTTCTATTTGGTTAAAACGAGAAGATTTAAATCACACAGGTGCTCATAAAATTAACAATACAGTTGGTCAAATTTTACTTGCAAAGCATATGGGCAAAAAAAGAATTATTGCAGAAACTGGAGCAGGACAACATGGCGTAGCCACAGCAACCGTTGCAGCAAGACTGGGCCTTGAATGTCATATATATATGGGTGCAGAGGATGTCAAAAGGCAATCATTAAATGTTTATAGAATTAAGTTACTAGGTGCTGAAGTTCATGCTGTTGATTCTGGAACAGCAACCCTTAAAGATGCACTTAACGAAGCTCTAAGAGATTGGGTTACTAATGTTGATGATACTTATTATATTATTGGCAGTGTTACCGGCCCCCATCCATATCCTATGATTGTTAGAGACTTCAATTCAGTTGTTGGACAAGAGCTCATCAAACAATCAAAAGACTCTTTTAATTCAATGCCCGATGCTATTGTTGCATGTGTTGGCGGCGGCTCTAATGCAATGGGGATATTTTATCCATTTATAGATATACCTGAAACAAGGTTAATAGGAGTCGAGGCTGGCGGTAACGGAATTTCAACAGGGGAGCATGCCGCTCCTTTAAATGATGGAACGCCAGGGGTATTGCATGGAGCTAGAAGTTATTTAATGCAAGACGAAGCTGGTCAAATCATGGACACTAAGTCAGTTTCAGCGGGTTTAGACTACCCAGGAGTTGGTCCAGAGCATTCATGGTTAAAAGATATAGGTAGAGCTGAGTATGTTGCTGTAAATGATGATGAGGCTCTAAAAGCATTTCATGAAGTTACAGAATTAGAGGGAATCATGCCGGCGCTTGAGACTGCACATGCCTTTGCTTATCTTGGACCTTTGATGAAAGAATTGCCTGATACAGCAAATGTTGTAGTCAACGTTTCAGGAAGGGGCGATAAAGATATTAATACTGTTGCTAAAATAGATGGGATTGAGTTTTGAACAGGCTTACAACAACCCTAAAAAACCTCAAAGACAATAATCAAAAAGCTTTAGTCTCTTATCTTGTGGCCGGTGACCCTGACTTAGATACGACTTTGGAGTTAATGCATCTTTTTGTAAACTCAGGCGTAGATATTATAGAAATTGGTGTTCCCTTTACAGACCCTATAGCAGAAGGACCAACAATACAAAGAGCTCATGATAGAGCACTTAAAAATAATATTTCATTAAAAATGATATTTGATCTAGTCCAAGAATTTAGAAAAAATAATGATCATACGCCTATTATTTTAATGGGATATTTAAATACATTTATTTCACATATTGATTTAGTTCAATCAACTAAAATAATTGATTCTATTTTGGTTGTTGATATACCTGGTGAATTAAGTCTAAAAGACTACGGCATAACAAACCCTGATATTAATACTATTTCTCTTATCTCACCGACTACTACAGACAATAGAATTGAGTTGATTGCAAAAAATAGTACAGGTTTTATTTATTACGTTAATTTAAGGGGAGTCACAGGCTCATCAAATCTTGATATAAATGAAATAAAGAATAATATTAAAAAAATTAAAAAACACTCAGATCTGCCCACACTTGCTGGGTTTGGAATCAAATCTGCCAGCGACGCTAAAATGTTAGCTGAGTGCTCTGACGGAGTGATTATAGGAAGCTCTATAGTGCAAATGATAAATGAAAGCGCTAATTCAAAAGAATTTGCTAGAATAGGTGAATATCTTAAGGAGATTAAACAGGCAATATCATGAACTGGCTAACAAGACTCATACCTTCAATAGGAACCTCAAGGTCAAAGAGTACTGTTCCTGATGGTTTATGGAGTTCATGCCCGTCTTGTGAATCTGTTTTATATGCCCCTGAATTAGAAAAATCTTTATTTGTATGTTCTAAGTGCGATCATCACCTTAGAATTGGAGCTAGAAAAAGATTAGAAATATTTCTTGATAGAGGCTCTTTTAGCGAGATTGCAAAAGATATTAAAACTAAAGATATTTTAAAATTTAAAGACACAAAATATTATTCTTCTAGAATTAAAGACTCTATTGCGGCAACAGGTGAAAATGAAGCTATTATTGTAGGCAGCGGATCTCTAGATTCTATGCCTGTTGTAGCTGCAGCATTTGAATTTAGGTTTATGGGAGGCTCTATGGGGGGAGTTGTCGGTGAGAAATTTGTTCAAGGAATAAATCAAGCTATTGATAACCACTGCCCATTTATTTGCTTTTCAACTAGTGGAGGAGCCAGAATGCAGGAATCAATGGTTTCTTTAATGCAGATGGCAAAAACTTCAGCAGCAATTCAAAAACTTAAAAGTAAAAAATTACCTTATATATCTGTAATGGTTGATCCGGTATATGGCGGTGTTTCAGCAAGTTTAGCTATGTTGGGTGATATCAATATCGCAGAGCCCAATGCCTTTGTTGGTTTTGCAGGCAGAAGGGTGATAGAGCAAACAGTAAGAGTAGATCTCCCGGATGATTTTCAAAAAGCTGAGTTCCTTTTAAAAAATGGTGCAATAGATATGATTGTGCATAGAAAAAATATTAGAACAAAGGTACACAGGCTATTAAAAAAAATGTATAAAAGTTAATGAATAAAGAAAGATTGATAGGGACATTTTTTAGCATCATTTTATTATTATTAGTTTTATTTGTTTTTTTAAGTCCCCAAATAGATTACCAACAAGAATTCAAAGTCCAAGCAGCAGCAATTGAAATACAAGACCCTGTAATAAAACTCCAACCATCAATTCAAGAAGAGCAAGTCACAATAAGCCCAGCTACCAAGAAAACAAACATATCTTTAATAGATGAATCTGACTTTGATTTATTTGTTATTAGGGTTCACGTGTTATCTTCAAAAGAGAATGCTTTAAAAATGGTAGGTCAAATAAACAACGGAGGATTTCCAGCCTTTTCAGAGGTTTTTGGAACTAATGAAAATCTCCATGCTGTTTTTGTTGGACCATTCTTATCCGAAGAAGACATTACTAGCAATATAAAACTCATTGAAGAAGTTTCAGAATCAACTAAAGGGGAGATATCCAGATGGAAGCTCTAGGTCTTAATATTGCTGATTGGTTTATTTTAATTGTTCTAAGTGCCTCGGGTCTTATATCTCTTTCAAGAGGCTTTACCAAAGAATTTCTATCATTATTCCTATGGGTTGTTGCTTTTGTCGCTGCTGTCAGTCTTGAATTTATTGCAACTCCAAAAATAACTGAATTTATAGGCAATGCAGAAGTTGCTAAAATTCTTTCATACATAGTTGTTTTCATGACCACTATCATCCTTGGGGGGATGGTAATAAAATTTATTAGTAAATTAATTAAATGGTCTGGAGCATCAGGTTTTGATCGCTTCCTTGGAGTTTTATTTGGTCTTGCGCGTGGCCTAATAGTTCTTTTTGTTATTTTCTTACTCCTACCTTCAAGCATTAAATCAACAGATCTTATTGATAATTCTAAAATCACACCAGTCATTGAAAAATACGCTCCCCAAATTGAAGCTTATTTAAGAAATTTAATAGATAATACCGATCTTGTAGAGGAGGCCATGGAAGTCATTGAACCTATAAAAGAGAGTTTAATCCCCATAGTCGAAGAATTAAATCCAATTGAAGGGGAAACCTAATGTGTGGAATAGTTGGAATATCAGCAGAGACAAATGTAGCCGCTGAGATTTATGACTCTCTCTTAATGCTTCAGCATAGAGGCCAAGATGCTGCGGGTATGGTTGTCTGCGATTCTGAAGGCAAATTAAATAGTAGAAAATCCATGGGATACGTTAGAGATGTATTTCATCAAGGCCATATGAATAAACTTGTAGGCTCCTATGGAATAGGCCATGTCAGGTATCCAACGGCAGGTGGAGCAGGAAAAGAATTTGCTCAGCCTATGTACGTTAACTCACCATACGGAATCAGCCTTGCACACAATGGCAATTTAACTAATCACAAAGCATTAGCTAATGAATTATTTCATGCAGAGATGAGGCATATTAATACTGATTCAGATTCAGAGGTCCTCTTAAATATATTTGCACACGAGCTATCGAAGCAGCGTGAAATTTACCCTAAAGCTGAGCACATATTTAAAGCTGTCACAAAGACACATATAAGATGTGAAGGTGCTTATGCAGTTATTGCCCTAATAACTGGCCATGGCATTTTAGGATTTAGAGACAATAATGGCATTAGGCCTTTATGCATAGGCATCAGAGAGGGAAAAACTAGAAAAGAATACATAATGGCATCTGAGGACGCTTTATTTTCCTCACAGGGATTTGAAAAGCTTAGAGATGTTGAACCAGGTGAAGCTGTTTTTATAAATAAGAATGGAGAGCTTTTCTCTCAACAATGTTCTGACACGCCTCTTAAAAGACCATGTATTTTTGAATACGTATATTTTTCAAGACCTGATTCTAATATAGATGAAATCTCAGTATATAAATCTAGAATGAGAATGGGATCCAAGTTAGCTCAATCAATTAAATTACAAAAACCTAATCATGATATTGATGTTGTTATTCCGATACCAGACAGCTCAACAACAGCTGCTCTCCAACTTGCTGTAGATTTAGAAGTTCCTTATAGAGAAGGCTTTGTTAAAAATAGATATATAGGCAGAACATTCATAATGCCCAATCAAGAAGAAAGAAAAAAATCAGTTAGAAGAAAACTAAATATTTTAGACCTTGAGTTTAATGGCAAGAATGTTCTATTGGTTGATGACTCTATTGTCAGAGGAACTACCAGTAAAAAGATTATAGAAATGGCAAAAGAGGCTGGTGCAAAAAAAGTTTATTTTGCTTCTGCAGCCCCTGCAATTAAATACCAAAACCTATATGGAATTGATATGCCAGCAACTAATGAACTTGTTGCATCAAACAAAACAACGGAAGAGGTCGCGGCAGAAATTGGTGCTGATTGGCTTGTTTACCAGACTTTAGAAGATCTTATAGATACCGTTAGTGTTGGAAATCCAGACATAAAAGAGTTTGAAACTTCAATTTTTACAGGTAAATACATAACCCCTCTTAGTGAAAACTACCTCGAGGAGTTACAGAATTCTCGTAGAAACGATACTAAAACGTTAAGTAATACCGCTTAAATCGGATTTACTATATTAATCGCTGGAATCTCAGCGCTATTAGCACTTTGAACATAAGTATCAATTTCATTGAAGTTTAAATACTTATAAATTTCATCAGAAAGAGGATTGATATCTTCCATATATTTATGATATTCCTCAACTGTTGGTAATTTTCCAAGTATAGATGCAATAGCTGAAAGCTCAGCTGAGGCTAAAAATACATTAGCACCATCGCCCAATCTATTTGGGAAGTTTCTCGTTGAAGTTGATACAACAGTAGAGTTAGCTAAAACCCTTGCCTGGTTACCCATGCATAATGAACATCCTGGAATTTCAGTTCTAGCACCAGAGGTACCAAAGATATTATAAATACCTTCTTCCATAAGTTGCTTTTCATCCATCTTAGTTGGAGGCACAACCCATAATCTTGCTTTAGTTCCTTTATGCTTTTCAAGTAACGTACCAGCTGCTCTAAAGTGTCCAATATTTGTCATACAAGAGCCAATAAAGACTTCTTGAATTTCAGTGTTAGCTACTTCAGAAAGAGGTTTAATATCATCAGGATCATTAGGACATGCTAATAAAGGCTCTGTTATCTCATTTAAATCAATTTCGATAATCTCTGCATATTCAGCATTTGCATCTGGCTCAAGAAGTTCTGGGTTTGCAATCCATTCTTCCATGGCTACAGCTCTTCTTTCAAGAGTCTTGGCATCACCATATCCGCTAGCTATCATCCATCTCAACATTACAATATTTGATTTAAGGTATTCAATGATTGGCTCTTTATTCAACCTTACCGTACATCCAGATGCTGATCTTTCAGCAGAGGCATCTGATAATTCAAAAGCTTGCTCAACTTTCATATCAGGCAAACCTTCAATCTCTAAACATTTACCGGAGAAGATATTTTTCTTACCCTCTTTAGCAACAGTTAATAAACCTTTTTGAATTGCTGCGTAAGGGATGGCATTAACTAAATCTCTAAGTGTTATTCCTGGTTGCATCTCACCTTTAAATCTTACTAATACAGATTCAGGCATATCTAAAGGCATTACTCCTAGAGCTGCAGCAAAAGCTACTAAACCAGATCCGGCTGGGAAGCTTATTCCAATAGGGAATCTTGTATGACTATCACCACCAGTACCAACTCCATCAGGTAATAGCATTCTGTTTAACCAAGAGTGAATAATTCCATCTCCTGGTCTTAATGAAACTCCACCACGATTCATAATGAAATCCGGTAGGTTGTGCTGAGTGTCTATATCAACTGGCTTTGGGTAGGCTGCTGTATGACAGAAAGACTGCATAACTAGATCAGCTGAGAAGCCAAGACATGCTAGCTCTTTTAGCTCGTCTCTTGTCATAGGTCCGGTTGTGTCCTGGGAACCAACCGTTGTCATTCTTGGTTCACAATAAGTTCCAGGTCTTATTCCTGCTACTCCACATGCTTTACCAACCATTTTTTGTGCAAGCGTATACCCTTTATCAGATGCTTCTTCTGCATCCGGTCTTCTAAAAACATTAGTAGCTTCTAAATCTAAAGCTTCCCTTGTTTTGTCTGTAAGCTGCCTACCAATAATTAATGGAATCCTTCCGTTTGCCCTCACTTCATCAAGTAACACATCTGTCTTTAATTCAAAGGTAGATAAAACTTCATTAGTATTAGCGTCAAGAACTTTGCCGTTATGAGGTTCAAGAATAATCTCTTGTCCCATCTTCATAGTTGATACATCTAACTCAATAGGAAAGGCGCCTGAATCTTCAAGGGTATTAAAGAAAATGGGAGCAATCTTGCTGCCAAAGCAAAAACCACCTTCTTTTTTGTTCGGTATATAAGGAATATCATCTCCCATATGCCATAGCACTGAGTTGGTAGCTGACTTTCTTGAAGATCCTGTACCAACAACATCGCCAACAAATACAAGCGGGTTGCCTTTCTTTTTTAATTCTTCTAAAGTTTCAAGAGGTCTTTCAAGTCCTTCTCTTGGCATTTTGAACATAGCTAATGCATGAAGAGGGATGTCAGGTCTAGACCATGCATCAGTTGCAGGAGATAGGTCGTCAGTATTAATTTCTCCAGGAACTTTATATACAGTTAGTTTTATTTGATCAGGTACTTCTGCCTTCTCAGTAAACCATTTACCTTCAGCCCATGCATCAACAACTTTTTTAGCATTCGCATTAATTTTAGATAATTCAAAAATTTCATTAAAAGCATCAAAAATAAGAAGTGTCTCGCTTAAAGCATTTGCAGCCTCATCGCCAAGGTCATCTGTTTTCAGGCACTTAATAAGAGGTTGAATGTTATATCCGCCAAGCATAGTTCCTAATAATTTAACTGCTTCAAGTTTTGTTATGAAAGGACTTGTTGCTTTTCCTGTGGTTATATCAGCAAGAAAAGCTGCTTTTACATATGCTGATTGATCAACTCCCGCAGGAACTCTTTCTCTTAAAAGATGCAGAAGAAGTTCAGACTCTTCATGGTCAGATTTTAATAAATCGACTAATTGGGATGTTTGATCTGGGTCTAAAGGAAGGGCAGGGATGTTCTGTTGAGCTCTTTCTTGTTCGTGTATTTTGTATTCGTTTAGCATTGGTATGTCTCCTGCAAACATTTTACTCTTATGCTCATAGAGCTTCCACTAAAAACAGGGATTTTATTTTAAAATGAGTTATTATTTGGTTTAACTATGCTTAAACACAGATCATCAACCCCTTGTCTTGGTATTTGCTCCACTACATACGGTGATGATGTATGTAAAGGGTGTAAAAGATTTGTACACGAGATTATTAATTGGCCTAAGTACTCTATGGATGAAAGGGCGATTATTAATGATCGTTTAGAGGAATTTAAAGTTACTCTTTTACAAGGAAGGTTCAAAATAGAGGATAAGGAGCTTTTTTCTTTAAAACTTAAAGAAAATGCTATTAATTATAATAATTCCCTTGATCCATTAACTTGGATATTTGATTTATTGAGGGCTTCAGGGTCTCAAGATCTAGACTTAGCGCAATTTGGCATTACCGCACTTCAAAGTTTTGATTTTAAAGTTATTAAAGATGAATTAAATAATCAAATGCTAGAGCTTTCGAAGGCGCATTATGAGAGATACTTTAAAAACCTAACTTAGTTTTTTGAGAAGGCCTTAAATCGCCAGAACAACACATAAGCTAAAACAGCATAAATGCATTTAGCTAACTGTTTGATAACCGGAAGATTGGTAAAATAGCTTAACCATTTATACCCTTGCGTTTCCCCCCAGACATAAATAAAAGCATCAACTCCTGATAACTCTTTTCCGTCATCAAAAGTAACATGTAGTTTTTTTAGATATTTATCTTCCATGTCACTACAGTCTTCAAAATATAGGTCAGATCTTTTTTTATAATGCTTAATTTCAAAATTACAGATGGAACACTTTTCATTAAAAAGAACTTTACCTTTACTCATAAAAATAATGTCTAGCTAACTGCTAACCGAAATCTTTTAACATAGCTTTTAGTTCTAAAGAATGTTGTTCCTCTTCTTGAATCATTCCTCTGGCATATTCCTCTAGATAGATTGAGCAATCTGCAACACTTCCAAGTAATTTTTTATAGAGTGCCAAAGCATGCAATTCATGACCTAAACTTTCCTGCAAAATATCCTCTATTGAATGTCTATGAGTTTCCTCAATTTTTGCAATTCTCTGACTAGGGTGCCCATCTAAACCGGCTATTAATTCCCCAGCTTGCTGAGCATGTAACAAAGATTCAGTAGCTTGTTCTTTTAAGAAAGTAACAATAGGTAATCTATAAGGACCACTTACCATCATGGAGGAGTGAGTGTATCTAACAACACCGGCTAGCTCATATTCCATAATTTCATTAAGTATCTGACAAACTTTAGTTGAATCTATTTCTTGCATTTCCATGTAATTATTTCCTTATTTCAGTAAATATACTTCTATTATATTACGAATATAACCCATTTTATTAATTATTTAAACTACTGATATAAGGTATTTATTTAATGATTATCATTCTCATTCAGCTTTT
>CAWUWW010000008.1:0-29855 GCA_963926355.1 uncultured SAR86 cluster bacterium
GTTTAAAAGACTTATATGATTTTTCTACTATGGTTAACAAACACAATGTAATTGTAGTTACCATTAACTATAGATTAGGACCTTTTGGGTGGTTCTCTCATCCCTCAATTCAAGAGCTTCAGACAGACCTTGACAAGACGTCAAATTTTGGAACTCTTGATATCATAGAAGCTCTTAAGTGGGTCCAGTCTAATATATCTTCATTTGGAGGAGACCCAGATAACGTAACTATATTTGGAGAGTCCGCTGGAGGTCATAATGTTCTTTCTTTACTTGCATCAAAACAAGCAAAAGGACTTTTTCAAAAAGCTATTAGCCAATCTGGATATACAACAACTATAGACAAAAAATCTGCATATAAACAAGATATAAATTCAGTAACCTCAAATCATTCTACTTATAATATTGTAAGTAGAATTCTCAAACAAAAACTAATAAGTAAAGAACAAGAAACCATCGATAAGAACGACTTAAAAAAATTACTTCTTGGATTAACATCCGAAGAATTTTTTAGCTATTATGCTGATAGGCCTTCATATGAAGAAATTCCACTATTAACCGCTGATGGAGTGGTAATTCCGTTAATAGGCCTTTCAAAAGCATTGGCTAGCAAAGATCATTTAAATATTGTTCCTGTAATTGCAGGTTCTAATAGGGATGAAGTCAAGCTTTGGTTAGGTTCTGCTGAATATTTTGTAGATTTAAAATTTTCACCGATAGGTAAGTTGCTTGGAGTCCCTAAGGTTTATTTAAAAGACGAAGAAGCATTTGAGATATTTAACCACTATAGAAGCTCTGCATGGAAATTAAGAGGTGTTGACGGTCCTCTAAGAAGTATGAAGGACGCAGGTAACAAAAACTTGTTTGCTTATAGATATGACTGGGATGATCACAGAAGATTTGTGATTGGAGATTTTAGAGCTCTTATAGGAGCTGCTCATGCTACTGAAATACCTCTTTTAACTGGGAATAATAAGTTGGTAGGTGATTATGGCTTTTTGATCTACCCAAGAGGGCCATCAAAAAGGTTTACCTCAAAAAATATGATGAAGTTTTGGACTAATTTTGCAAAGGAAGGAGTGCCAGGTGATTCAACTAACTCTGTTGAATGGTCTTCTTATAACGCATCAAATGAATCTAATTTTATTATTTTAGATAATAGAGCTAGCCTTCAAATGAGTTCAGATAATATTTCTTTTGAATCATTGGTAGCAGACTTGTTCAAAGAAACCAAGGTTACTGACCTAGAGAAATGTGTCATTCTTCTTCAGATGCTTACTTTTGTTGGTGATGATTTATACGATGACTATGCTGATGCATACCCAGGATCATGTGACAGAAGTAGTGCTGAGAAATTCTTAAAGGATAATGCTAGTTTTATAGATTATTAGTAGTAGGTAGGGGTGTTTAAATATTACTTCTTAGCTTTATCTTTTAACTTCAAAACATCTATATCTTTTATCCTTATAAGATCAGCTATTCTTCTAATAAGTCTTTCCTCATCAACATCCAGCCTTGAATCTGCATAGGCCATATCCCAAAGAAATTCTAGTAAAGAAATCTTTTCTTCTTTGGAGAAGTCCTTATTTATGTCCTCAACAAATTCATGAAATGAGACACTATCATTGCTATGTTTTTCAATTAGTAACAGCACCTCCTCATCATTTTTCTGAACTTTTTGTGAAATTTTCTTAATCTCACTTACAAGTAGTTCTGACTCTTGGTCTGTAATTTCACCATCTGATCGCGCAATCTCATAGGCAAGGACTGCTGCTATGAGCTCTACTTCAAAGTTAGACTTAACAACTTCTTGAGGTTTTTTCTTTTTCTTAAATAGGCTGAGCATTATTTTTAAATGTATATTTTGTAATTACATAGTATGCAACTGAAAATAAAACAAAGGAATAGAATGATATATATTCTTTATCTGGGTAGATGACATTAAGCTGAAGTCCTATAGCTGCTAGCGCAGTTGAAGATACTATAAAAATTAAAAGTATATTTCCCCCACTAAACCCTGAGTCTAGAAGTTTATAGTGAAGATGATCTCTTCCAGGCCTGAATGGTTGAATGCCTTTGAGTAATCTAGAGGTCATAACACCAACACAGTCGAGCATTGGTATAGCCACGAGCCACAATGCAGTCACTGCATGCATAGACTGACCATTTTGGCTTAATTCTATACATGTCATTGCAAGTAAAAAGCCCAAGCAATTAGACCCAGTATCCCCTAGAAAAACTCTTCTTTTCTCTCCAAAGTAACCTAAATTATATGAAAGAAAGCCGATTAAAGCGCCAATTGGTATAAGGAGCCCATAATAGGCATGACCATAAAAAAATATCATTATTAATGGCATTAAGCCCAAAGATGCACAAATACCATTCAGACCATCGGACATATTAAATGCATTAATTAACCCAACTACACAAAAAACTGTAAAGATGACTGAAAAGAAACCTAATGATATTTCTCCAGAACCCAAAAGATTTCCCAGACTCTTCAAAGATTCGCCAGATAAAAAAATCATCAGTAAAACAATAGATATTTGAAAAATTAGTCTATATGAAGCTTTAATGCCTCTTATATCGTCTACTAGCATGAATATAATTATTAAAAATCCACAAAAGAGCATTGAAATACTAAAAATACCAATCTTTATTCCAAAATTCTCAATTCCCAATGGCTTGAATCTTTGTTCATTTATATCAGATATATTTATTACTTCTCCATCTTGATATTTATAGCTAGATAGTGAATTATCTGGTAAAAGCACTGTTAAATTTCCATCTTCAGTCGGGGTAATTTTTAAAGATTCCACTGAACCATCTTCTAGAACCACATCAATTGATATTGAATCAGATTCTTGGTCTGTCTTGACTAAAGTTTCATAATTTTTACCAGCAATCTTGTACTTTTTTGAAATAATTTTATCTATAAAAAAGTTATTATCTTTTAATAACTTTTCATTATTTACATTTGTTTCAACATGAATCCCAGTTAAGTCAGATAAACCTTCTAATAAGAATGCGCTAAGAAGGCAGGCTGCAAATATAGAGATTCCGCCAGTAAGAGGGGTTGCGCGTTTATGAAATTTTCTACTTTTATCCGGAAGGTCTATAAGAATTTTATTTTTTTTTGCGATACTTCTAAAAAATCCATTGAAGGTTATGGAGGCAAAGAAGCTAATAAGAAGAATGTAAAGAGATGCGCTTAGTGTCATATTTTAACTTATACGGAATTTACTTTATTATAATGATATAAATCAACATCACAATTTATGAATAATTTTTTTACATACTTGAATTCAATCTTATTAAAGTTTTCAGGCATTAATCACTCATATAATATTGGTGATAAGTTTAATGTAATTTCCAGAATAACTTACTCCCCATACTTATAATGAGCTCTGTTAACTTCGCACATGAACTTGCTGTTGCAAAAAAAGCTGCAAAAGCAGCAGGAAGTATGCTTTTAAGCAAAAAAGATGTTTTAAATAAATCAATATTTACTTCAGACAAAGATATAAAACTCGAAGCGGATATTGCTGCGGAAAGTCTAATAAAGGATATTATTAAAAATGAATCTAACTTTCCGATTCTTGCAGAAGAAAGTGGAAAATCTGTTGATGACCTTGGTGATATTTTTTGGGTAGTGGACCCTCTGGATGGAACGGCAAATTATGCAAGAGATATACCACTATGCTGTGTATCAATAGCTTTGGTAAATAACCTAGATTCAATTATAGGAGTCATTTATGACTTCAATAATGATGATCTCTATGAAGGAAGTCAGGAAAGTAAAGCTTTAGTCAACAACCAAACAATAAACGTATCGGATATTTCAGAAAAAAATAAAGGAATTTTAGTGACAGGCTTGCCCAATGCTACTGATTATTCTGATGAGGCGATGTTAAAAATGGTTAAAGATTTCCAATCATGGAGAAAAGTAAGAATGATTGGCTCTGCTGCGATGGCCTCTGTTTATATTGCTTCAGGTAAGGCTGATTTATATAAAGAATTTGGTACTTATTTATGGGATGTGGCTGCAGGGGCGGCCATTATTTCTGCTGCCGGCGGCTCTGCTATTATTAAAAATCAAAAAGAAAACTATCAAGTGGATGTGTTTTTTTCAAATTCAAAAATTTTAGAATAGTATATGAGGGTAGCTATTCTCAGCGATGGTAAGCCAGGCCATTTTAATCAATCCATTGGTATTGCTAATATAATCTCTGAAGATATTGAGGTTGATTACGAGGTCTTTAAAATTCAGCCAAGAAATAAACTGCTTAGATTTCTTCTAAAACCTTACCAGAGATTTCTCGTTAGAGATTTTAATAACACTAGCGCTAAAAAAATTATAAAGCTGTTTAAACCAATTAATATTGAAGGCTTTGATTTGGTAATTTCTTCAGGAGCAAATACAGCCTACCTTTCAGCAGCTATTTGTAAAATTTACAAAATAAAAAATATTCATAGCGGCTCTATTAAAAAAATTAATCTTATTAATTATTCTGCGCATATAACAGTTGAGCCTAAGAGTGATTCGCCTAATAACATTGTTACAAAGATTGCTCCAACACGTTTTAGACCATCAGACCTTTCTAGGAAAGAAAAACATAATAAGATTCTATTTTTAATAGGCGGCAATGGAGCCGGATACACTTACACCATAGAAGATTGGCAGGACTTAGTAAAAAGTATTAAAAATATTTCAAATAAAAGTAGGGTAATTCCCATTCTTGTAACATCAAGAAGAACTCAAATTAACCATGAAGAATTTTTATATAGCCAGTTGATAGATTTAGCAGATGATCTTTCTATTTGGACCAATAGAAATAACACTGAGCTTGACTTAAATATGCTATTTAATTCGGTGGACAACATTTTTGTTACAGAGGAGAGTGCAACTATGACAGCTGAAGCTATTTCAAGCGGTCTTCCTGTCTTCACATTATGTCCACGAAATGCAAATCCAACTAAATTATTTTTAGATCAACTGAAGAGATATGTAGATATGAATCTCTTGCAAAGGATGTATTTTCACTCTGATTTATCAGAGGTTGACCCAATCGAAGATATATCTTCAAAGGTGGTAAAGATTAGAGATAATTTAAAAAAACAGATTCTTTATAGGATTAAATAATGAAAAATCTTATGTGGTTCAGGGGTGACTTAAGGCTTGATGACAATCCAGCTTTAAAAGCTTGCTGTGAAAATACAGAAAAAGTTCAAGCAATATTCATTTATTCTGAGAAGCAACTCAATCTTCATCATGAAGCAAATATTAAAGTAGATTTTTTACTTAAAAATCTTTTTTTACTTGAAGAAAAATTAACTCTTTTAAATATCCCTTTAACAATTATTAAGAGTAATGGCTTTAAAGAAGATCCTTTGTTAGTTGCAGATATAGCTAAAAAAAGAAATATAGATACAGTATTTTGGAATAAACAGTTTGGGGAGGACGAAGCATGCAGAGATAGCGAGGTTTGTGATGAACTGCGCGCTATTTCTATAAACCATAGCTCATTTCACGATCAAGTTGTTTACGAGCCAGGCTCACTAAAGACCGGTCAAGGGTCTCCTTATTCAGTGTTTACTCCCTTTAAAAGAAAGTGGATTGAAAATTTTAATATGGAGTTTTTAGATATTGATTGTAAATATAAAAAACAAGCCAAGGGAAGTTTAATTTCCAATATAAAAGAATTTAATTTTGGTCTTAATATTACTCATCAAGTTGATATGGATCTTTGGAAGGCAGGCGAGGAAGAGGCGCTAATTAAGTTAAATATATTTTTAGACCAGAAAGCTATCAATTACTCAAAAGATAGGAATGATCCAATTGTTGATGGCACAAGTAGAATTTCTCCCTATTTAGCTCTTGGGGTTATTTCTCCTAAAAGGTGTATTTTAGAGGCCTTAAAAGCTAATAATTTTGAGTTTACTTCAGGGCATATAGGTATTACTAAATGGATTGATGAGATTGTATGGAGGGAGTTTTATAGAAATATAATGTTTTCATTTCCCAGGGTTAGTAAAGGCCAGCCATTTCAAAATTTTTCAAAATCAATTAAATGGAGATTTGAAGAGTCTGAATTTCAGGCTTGGAAAAATGGTCAAACCGGCTTTCCAATTATTGATGCTGCTATGAGGCAGTTACTTCATGAGGGATGGATGCACAATAGACTTAGAATGGTTGTTGCAATGTTTTTTACTAAAAATATGCTCCATGACTGGAGGTTGGGTGAGGAATACTTTATGCAGAACCTCATAGACGGAGATTTTGCATCTAATAATGGAGGTTGGCAGTGGAGCAGCTCAACCGGAACTGATGCAGCTCCATATTTTAGGATTTTTAACCCAATCACCCAATCTACAAACTTCGATAAAGAAGGATTATTTATTAAGACATACGTGCCTGAGCTAAAAGATTTAGATAAATCTGTTATTCATGATCCACCAGTCGAACATAGGAAATATTGTAAATACCCTAACCAAATACTGAATCTCAAAGATTCTAGGCTCAGAGCCATTGAGGCTTTTAAGGCAGCAAAGAATTGATAGTGTAGCCACAGTGCTTTATGTATAATTACCATCTTATATTTACAGGAAATTTGTTATGAAAGATAAATTAGATTTTTATATTAACGGCCAATGGGTTCAGTCAGAATCTAGTGAAAAAATTGAAGTTGAAAATCCTGCTACTGAGGAGGTTATCGGACATGTAGCTGCTGGTACTAAAGGTGATATTGATAAAGCTGTTCAAGCAGCAGCAGAGGCCTTTAAGACATTTGCTTTTACTTCAAAAGAAGAGCGTATAAACCTCTTAAAGAAAATTATTACAGAATATGAAAATAGATCTGAGGATTTTATCAATACTATATCTGAAGAAATGGGAGCTCCAATATGGCTTTCAAAAGCTGCACAAGTAACTACCGGTCTTAGAAATTTTCAGGAAACTCTTGAGGCTCTAGAGAATTATGAGTTTGAAAAACAAGAGGGCACCTTTATGGTTATTAAGGAGCCAATAGGCGTTATAGGAATGATTACTCCATGGAACTGGCCTATGAATCAGATTACTACAAAGGTTTCTGCTGCAATAGCTACTGGGTGCACTATGGTCTTAAAACCCAGTGAGATATCGCCATATTGTGCAATGTTATTGGCTGAAGTTTTTGATGCTGCTGGAGTGCCTGCTGGAGTTTTTAATGTTGTTAATGGATACGGCCCAACTGTTGGAGCTGCCTTATCTGAACACCCACAAGTTGACATGATGTCATTCACAGGCTCAACAAAAGCTGGTATAGCAGTTGCACAAGCATCTGCGGTTACTGTTAAAAGAGTTCAACAAGAGCTAGGCGGAAAATCAGCAAATATTATTCTTGATGATGTTGAAGATATAGAAAAAGCAGTAAAAGGTGGAGCTGGTCATTGTTTCTTGAACTCCGGTCAGTCATGCAACGCCCCAACAAGAATGCTAGTTTCTTCTAAAAATTATGATAAAGCCGTTGAAGTAGCAGTCGCAACTGCAAATGCTACTTCCGTTGGCGATCCTAATGGCGAATTTAGAATGGGACCTATTGCTAACAAAGCTCAATATGAAAAAGTTTTAAGAATGATTAAAGTGGGTATTGACGAAGGAGCTACTCTTGTAGCTGGAGGAGTTGAAAAACCAGAGGGATGTGAGAGAGGTTATTTTGTTCAACCTACAGTTTTTGCGAATGTAACTAATGATATGACTATTGCCAGAGAAGAAATATTTGGCCCTGTGCTATCAATCATTAAATACGAAACAGAAGAAGAGGCAATAGCAATTGCCAATGATACTGAATACGGATTAGCTGGATATGTTCAGGGAGAGCTATCTCATGCACAAAACGTAGCCAAAAAAATCAGAGCCGGTCAAATTACTATCAACGGAGGAGCTAGAGGAAACGCAGCACCTTTTGGTGGTTATAAAACATCAGGAAATGGAAGAGAGCATGGAGTCCATGGTATTGATGAGTGTCTAGAAACTAAGGCTGTAATTATTCCAGTAAGCTAGTCTAATAGATCAGGTTCTTTTTTAACGATCATATCAAATGCTGGTTGATAGCTTGCCCATGCTGCAACATCATTGGCAATATAGCCTCTGGTCTTTACAGCTGTGTCATGAGGAATAATAATGGGTTTACCCGCAGCCTCTGCCATTAATTGAGCCTGACAACATCTCTCCATAGACATATAAAACCATAGAGCAATATCAACCGAAGGACCTGTTGTTAATATTCCATGATTCTGAAGAATAATAACTTTCTTATCGCCTAGTGACTTAGCTATCTCATCTCCCTCGTTAACCTCTTCAACAACACCAGAAAAATCTTTATACATACCCTGGGTTTCATAAAATGCGCAAGCATCTTGAGATATTGGGTCAAGCAGTTTACCTAATGTAGAAAAAGTTCTGCCATATATTGAATGAGAATGAGCGGCAGCATTAATATCAGGTCTTGCCGCATGAAGTCTGGAATGAATAGCAAAAGCAGCTACATTCACATCCTTATTACCTTGAACAACTTTTCCATCATGGTTAACTAGAATTAAATCAGATACTGAAATTTGTGAAAAATGCACTCCCAAAGGATTTACCCAAAAATGATCAGAAAATTCTGGATCTCTTAAAGTAATATGGCCAGCAACTCCTTCATTGAATCCAAAATGAGCAAACATTCTAAAGCCTGCAGCTAATTTTTCTAATTGATTTCTTCTTAGCTCTGCAACATTTGCAAACTCAGTCATTTCAAGGCCCTTGCCTTTTAAAGGAAGTCTGCCATCAGATATATCAATTTTTATTGGTGTAACATTTGTCATTTATTTATCCCCTCGTTATCTTTAATGATAAAATACCATATCTAAATTATATTACACAAAAAGAGGATTATTATGAAATTTAGAATTGAAAAAGATAGTTTAGGTGAGGTCAAAGTTCCTCAAAATGCTTTATGGGGAGCCCAAACTCAAAGAGCGTTAGATAATTTTACAATTAGTGGAATTATGTTTGCTTTCCCTTTTGGAAGATCCTTTATTGAAGCCTTGGGAATTATCAAGTATTCAGCAGCAGCTTCAAACCAAAAATTGAAACTATTAGATTCAAAGAAATCTACTGCTATAAAGTCAGCAGCAAAAGAGGTTATCAAAGGTGATTATGATGATTCATTTCCCTTGGACATTTTCCAGACAGGGTCGGGGACAAGTACAAACATGAATGCTAATGAGGTTATTGCTAACCTTGCTTCAAAACAGTCTAAGTTAAAAATTAATGCAAATGATGATGTGAACATGAGCCAAAGCTCTAATGATGTTATACCAACTGCTATTTGTGTAAGCGCTTTGATAGACATGCATAGGTTACTCTTACCTAATCTAGATCTTTTAATAGACACCATTACAAAGAAAATGGCTAGTACTAAAGGAAATATTAAGACGGGTAGAACGCATCTAATGGACGCAATGCCAATAGATTTTTCACAGGAATTATCTGGCTGGAAAGCTCAGCTAGAGTCAGTTAAAAAATCCTTAACTCTTTCTACCAATAGAATGAATGAACTTCCTCAAGGAGGAACAGCTATTGGAACAGGAATAAATAGCCACAAAGATTTTTCAAAAAACTTTTGTATAGAAGTAAATAAACTTACAAAATTTAAAACAAAACCAGCTAAGAATTTTTTTCAAGGATTAAGCTCTGTAGATAATGCTGTAGAACTCTCATCTGCTCTAAAAAACCTTAGTATTATTCTTACAAAAATATGTAACGATTTAAGATGGATGAATAGCGGCCCTTTAACTGGCTTAGGTGAAATAGAGCTAGAAGCACTTCAGCCTGGCAGCAGTATAATGCCTGGAAAAGTTAATCCTGTTATTCCTGAGGCTGTAGCTATGGCCTGTGCTGATGTTATGGGGAATGACGTAACTATAAGTATTGCTGGGCAAAGTGGAAATTTTCAATTAAATGTCATGCTTCCTGTTGTTGCATATAACCTATTAAAAAGTATTAACTTGTTGGGAAACTCAATGCCTTTACTTGCTAACAAGGCTATAAAAACATACAAAATAAATACAGCTAATATAGAAGAGTCTTTATCTAAGAATCCTATTTTGGTTACAGCCTTAAATAGATTGATTGGCTATAGCAAAGCTGCAGAGATAGCTAAAAAAGCTTATAAAGATAATAAACCTATTATTGATGTGGCTCATGAGGAAACAGGCATTAGTAAACTTGAACTTAAAAAACTTCTTGATCCCTCTAAGTTAACTAAAGGCGGAATTGGTGGTTAATTTATCCGATCAATCCTGTGAGGCATGTAGGATAGATGCACCGAGGCTATCTGAAGAAGAAATTCATGTGCATTTGGGTGAGGTAAATGATTGGACTCTTACTAAAGACTCTACGCCTAAAATCGTAAAGGTTTTTAATTTTAAGGATTACCAAGGCGCTATCAACTTTACCAACCAGTTAGCAGACATAGCCAATGAAGAAGACCATCACCCTCAGATAATACTTGAATGGGGAAAGGTTACGGTTCTTTGGTGGTCTCATAAAATACAAGGCTTACATAAGAATGATTTCATATGTGCCTCAAAGACAGATAGTTTATATACAGACAATTGAAAAAAATAACCCTTATATACTCTGGAGGCTCAGATTCCTTCACTCTACTGCATCATGCCTTGAATCAAGCCTTTGAGGTTGATTGTATTTCTTTTAGTTACGGACAAAAACATATTAAAGAGCTTGAATTCGCAAAGAAAAATTGCAAAGAACTTAATTTAAAGCATACCCTTATTGATATAGGCGATCCTTTAAGTATCTTTGGTTCAACCTCTCTAGTTGATGTGGATAATAAAATTCCTCATGGCAGTTATAAGGAAGAGTCTATGAAATCAACCATAGTTCCTAATAGAAATATGATATTTATTTCCTATGCAATTGCATATTCTATTGCTAATGATATTAGCGAAGTTTGGTATGGGGCTCATGCCGGAGATCATTTTATTTACCCAGATTGTAGGCCTGAGTTTCTTAATTCAATGAATCAAGCAGCCGGGCTCTGTGATCCTTCAAAGGTTAGCGTAATGGCTCCATTTATTAATCTTAATAAAGGAGAGATATTCAAACTAGGATTAGGGCTCAAGCTAGACTACTCCCAGACTTGGACTTGTTATGAAGGTTTAGAAAAACCATGTGGTAAGTGCGGATCTTGTGTAGAAAGATTGGAAGCTTTTACTGATAATAAATCTACTGATCCTTTAACTTATTCTTAATGTACTCGATTAAAGAGATATACAAAACTATCCAAGGAGAGGGAGCTCAAAGTGGAAGAGCTGCAGTTTTTGTAAGGTTTTCTGGGTGTAATTTATGGACAGGAAGAGAGAAGCATAGAAGCTCTGCTATATGCCAATTCTGTGATACAGACTTTGTGGGTACTGATGGTATTAATGGAGGAAAATATTCTGCTGAGTCATTGGTAAAAAAAATAAATGAGGTTTGGTCTTCAAAAGAAAATGGATATATTGTTTTTACCGGAGGAGAGCCTATGCTCCAACTGGATAAAAAATTAATTACAGAATGTAAAAATAATGATTTTGAAACAGCGATAGAAACCAACGGCACCCTAGAAATTAATTTTGACATAGACTGGGTATGCGTTTCGCCAAAGGCTGGTAGCGACCTCGTGGTTAAGCATGGAGATGAATTAAAAGTTGTTTATCCCCAGAATGAATTTAATTTAGATGTGTTTAAAACAATGCAATTTACTCATTTTTACCTTCAACCTATGGATTCTATAGATAAAGATAAAAATACCACCAATGCTATTAACTACTGCTTAAAAGACCCTGTTTGGAAGCTAAGTATTCAGCAGCATAAATTACTAGGAATCGACTAGGTACTTTTTTTTCTTGTCAGTCTTGGTTATAATCTCTCATGGAAAAAGTAAAATTATTAAAAGCATTAACATTTGACGACGTACTTCTTTTGCCGAGGTACAGTGACTTCATACCTAGTGAAGCATCAACACAAACTCAATTAACAAAAAATATCTCTATTAAGATACCTCTTATATCTGCAGCTATGGATACTGTTACAGAATCTAGAATGGCAATTGCTCTAGCAGAGGCTGGAGGAATAGGAATAATTCATAAAAATAATTCTATTGAAGAGCAAGCAGCTCAAGTAAAAGCTGTTAAAAAACATGAAAGTGGCGTGGTTAGAGATCCAACAACAATAAGATCCACTAAATCTATTGCTGAGCTTAAACAGCTTACTGATGAGCTAAATATTTCAGGAATGCCCGTTGTAGATAATGGAGTATTAAAGGGAATTGTAACCAGTAGAGATTTTAGGTATGCAGACGATATGGCGGGACCTGTTTCATCGATTATGACCCCTTTAGAAAAGCTTATAACCGTTCCTGAAGGAACCTCACAAGAGGAAGTAAAAAAATTAATGTACGAAAATAGAATTGAAAAGATTCTCGTACTTGATGAAAGTAAATCTTTAAGTGGGCTAGTTACCATGAAAGACATAGAGAAATCAGCTGAACATCCGAATGCTACAAAAGATTCTTCTGGAAGGTTAAGGGTTGGGGCTGCCTTGGGTACAGGATCAGACACTTTAGAAAGAGCAAAGGCTTTAGAAGAGGTTGGGGTTGATTTATTTGCAATTGATAGTGCGCATGGACATTCAAAAAACGTTATTGATGTTATCAAACTAGTCAAAAAGGAGTTTCCTAATATTGATGTTATTGGTGGAAATATTGCTACTCCAGAGGGAGCTATAGCGCTAGCCGAAGCAGGCGCAGATGCTGTTAAAGTTGGAATGGGTCCTGGATCAATATGTACTACAAGAATAATTGCAGGTATTGGAGTCCCTCAAATTACCGCAATCTTAACTATTAAAGAAGCATTAAAAAATTACAATATAGCTATTATTGCTGACGGCGGAATTAGATTCTCTGGAGATATATCAAAAGCTTTAGCTGCCGGAGCTGACACTGTCATGCTCGGTGGTTTATTTGCCGGTACTGAAGAGGCTCCTGGGGAAGTTGAATTATACCAGGGCAGAAGTTTTAAAACATATAGAGGCATGGGATCAATTGGATCTATGACTGAAAGAAAAGATGCAAATAGGTATTTTCAAGAAGATATTTCTTCAGAAAAATTAGTTCCAGAAGGTATTGAGGGAAGAGTTCCTTATAAAGGATGGGTAATCAATGTAATTAACCAATTGGCAGGCGGTCTTAGACAGAGCATGGGTTATATTGGATGCAGGACTATCGGCGAGATGCAAAAAGACAGCCAATTTATTGAAATTACTAATGCTGGTATGGCAGAAAGTCATGTGCATGATGTGATGATTACTAAAGAAGCGCCAAATTATCAAAGAAGTTAATTGACATAAAAAAGTGACAAATTTATCTATAAATAAAAAAGTAATCGATACAATATTGATATTAGATTTCGGTTCTCAATACACTCAACTAATAGCCAGAAGGGTTAGAGAAAGTAATGTGTATTCTGAAATATTACCTTGGGATATTAGCGAAGAAAAAATTAGAGCAATAAACCCTAAAGGCATTATATTATCCGGAGGCCCTGACTCAGTTACTAATAGCTATACCCCAAGAATCCCTCAAGTCGCATTTGATTTAAATATACCTTTACTGGGTATTTGTTATGGAATGCAGACATTAGCAGAGCAAATGGGCGGACAGGTAGTATCTGCTGATCAAAAAGAGTTCGGTCATGCTGAGCTTACTCTAAAGACAGACTCTATTTTATTTTCAGATTTAAATAAATCTTTAAATGTTTGGATGAGTCACGGCGACCAAGTGCAGGATCTTCCTGACGGCTTTGAGTTAGTTGCTTCAACGGCCACAGCTCCTGTTGCTGCAATGCAGCATACATCTAAGCCTATATATGCCATTCAATTTCATCCTGAAGTAACGCATACCAAAGACGGAAAAATAGTTTTAGATAACTTTCTCTTTAAAATCTGCAAAGCTAACCCTGATTGGAAAATGGATAACTTAATAGCTCAAAGGATTGCTGAGATTAAAGAGCAGGTTGGAAATAATAAAGTGCTGTTAGGATTATCTGGAGGAGTTGATTCTTCTGTAACAGCTGCATTACTTCACCAGGCTATTGGAAGTAAGCTTGTCTGTGTTTTTGTAGATAACGGTTTACTTAGAAAGGGTGAAGCAGAAGAGGTGATGGATACTTTTAAAGCAAACATGTCCTTGAATGTTATTAAAGCAGATAGTGAAGAGGTTTTTCTTAGACACTTGAAAGGGGTTGAAGATCCTGAACAGAAAAGGAAGATTATTGGGCGAACCTTTATAGATGTTTTTGATGCTGAGGCTACAAAAATTAAAGATGTACATTTCTTAGCTCAAGGGACTATATACCCTGATGTTATTGAGTCCTCTGGCTCAGAATCTAAAGAAGCTAGGGTTATCAAATCTCATCATAATGTTGGCGGCTTGCCTGAAGAGATGAAAATGGATTTAGTGGAGCCCCTTAGGGATCTTTTTAAGGATGAGGTTAGAAAGATGGGTGTTGAGCTTGGTCTATCGGCTGAAATGCTAAATAGACATCCTTTTCCTGGCCCGGGTCTGGGAGTAAGAATATTAGGCGAAATAACTAAAGAAAAAACAACTATTCTTAAAGAGGCCGACCATATTTTCATACAAGAGCTTATAAAAGCTGATCTATACAATAAAGTAAGCCAAGCATTTGCAGTTCATTTACCTGTTAAGTCTGTTGGTGTTGTTGGTGATGAGAGACGATATGCAGAAGTTATTGCTCTTAGAGCAGTAGAGACTGTAGATTTCATGACTGCAAGGTGGGCACACTTGCCTTATGATTTCTTAGAGCATGTATCAAACAGAATCGTAAATGAAATAGAGGATGTAAGTAGGGTGGTCTACGATATTTCTAGTAAACCACCAGCCACTATTGAGTGGGAATAGCCGTGTTCCTAGCAAACCCTCATTCTATAAGGGTTTAGTCTCAAAAAACAGTTACAAACTGTGTTACAAACTAAATCGACTATTGCGATTCATTAGTAGTCAATAAAAAGAGAGTTTTATGAAAGAAGCTATAGATGAAGTAAAAAATGAAGTTAAAGCTAAATTATTACTTTGGAAAAATATTAAAAACAGAAAAGTAAAAGTTATTTTTATATTTCTATTTTTAGGGTTAGTAGGATTAAAGGTTTTCACAACAGTTTTAACATTTGATTGGTTAGCAAGGTTACTTAGTTGAGGAGGATGGGTGTGCTGTTAAGTATTAAGGCTACAATGTTTGTAACTCAGCATCTGCTAAAATGCTTATATTACAAGGGTTTTTAGAAGTTATGAAAGTAAGAAAAATAGGCAAGAGTTACAAAGTAGTTACAAACTACAGAATGCCCCTTGTAAACTATTGTTCTTACAAGGTTTTTTCTAACCCTACTAACGAGTGGGAGTAAGTATGCGAAAAGCCATAGATGTTTTTGGAGAATGGGCAGAGAAAGGCAAAGATATAGGTATGGAAGAAGGACATTCAGCATCTGTTAATAAAATGATAGGGTTTGCATTAAAAGAAAGATCTGAGATTGGTAAAGAATTTAGTTTTTTAGATTTAGGATGCGGAAATGGATGGGTTGTTCGTAAGGTTATAGAAACCACTCTATGCAACAATGCAGTGGGTATTGATGGCGCAGATCAGATGATTAAAAATGCTAAATTAAGAGGGGGTGATGAGGAATATATTCATGCAGATATCAACTCTTATAATTCAGATCAAAAGTATGACCTAATTCACTCCATGGAGGTTCTATATTATTTAGAAGACCCAGCAGAAAATATTAGAAGAATTTCAGACTCCTGGTTAAATAATGGAGGAAGGTTGATCGTTGGAATAGATCTTTATTATGAAAATACTGACTCCCATTCCTGGCAAGAAAAAGTAGGAACCCCGATGCTTATGTTGAAAGAATCTGAATGGGTAAAAATATTTGAGATGGCAGGTTTGAGGGAGGTTGAAAGTTGGCGCTCAAACAGTAATGGCGAATGGGCAGGCACTTTAGTTCTAACAGGTAAAAAATAATAGTATTTTTTTTGCATACTTCATGCATTCTATTTTAAATGCTTTACAATCCCTCTTTTTCAAATACAGGCTTTGCTGAGTAATAATTTTTTTATAAATACCCTGCAATTCCTATAATTAATAACCCTTAATATTAAATCTAAGTTCCCCTATAAGCATTTTATCTGCTTTTTTGTAACAGACTAACAAGAGCTAAATAATGCAGCAAATTATAAAAAACCTAACATCATCTTCATTTTTTTTATTTAAGACTGAGGTTTTGGCAGGTCTTACTGTTGCATTGGCCTTGGTTCCTGAAGCAGTTTCATTTTCTTTTGTTGCTGGAGTTCACCCGCTTGTAGGTTTATATGCAGCATTCATAGTTGGGATTATTACAGCCTTGATCGGCGGAAGGCCTGGAATGATTTCTGGCGCAACAGGAGCACTTGCTGTTGTGATGGTCTCTTTAGTTTCTGAGCATGGAGTTGAGTATTTGTTTGCAACAGTTGTTCTCATGGGAGTTCTTCAAATAATTGCTGGCTTCTTAAAATTAGGAAAATTTATTAGATTAGTCCCTTATCCTGTGATGCTTGGCTTTGTAAATGGCTTGGCTATAGTAATTTTCTTATCTCAACTTTCTCAATTTCAGATTGAAGATGCTGATGGTATTAGACAATGGATGGATAATAGAGCTTTAGTTATTATGTTAGTACTTGTATTTTCAACTATGGGTCTTATATGGATAACACCCAAAATAACCACATCTATACCGGCACCACTTGTTGGAATATTTATTGTGGCTGCCTTTGTAATATTATTTAATATTGATGTTCCTCGTGTGGGCGACCTTGCCTCTATTAAAGGAGGTCTTCCATCTTTCCATATTCCAATGGTTGATTTAACCTTTCATAATCTATCAATCATTCTTCCATACGCATTAATCTTAGCCACGATCGGATTGATAGAAAGTTTACTAACTCTTAATTTGGTTGGCGACATGACCGGAAATGTTGGAGGAGCATCTAAAGAATGTTATGCCCAAGGCGTTGCTAATACAGTAACTGGATTCTTTGGTGGGATGGGCGGTTGCGCAATGATTGGACAGTCAATGATTAATGTAAAGTCTGGTGGCCGTAATAGATTATCAGGTATTTCAGCATCATTATTTTTACTTTTATTTATAGTAGTTGGCTCGTCTTTAATTGAGTTAATACCACTAGCAGCCCTTGTAGGTGTAATGTTTATGGTTGTTATTGGAACTTTTGCTTGGGAAAGTATTACCATTATGAGAAGAATCCCAAAGGCTGATGTAATTGTTATGCTTATTGTAACGATAGTTACAGTCATGCATGACTTGGCTGTTGCTGTTATTTGTGGAGTTATTGTCTCTGCCTTAACTTATGCCTGGAATAATGCTATCCGCATTAGAGGGCGTCTTGAGGTTAACGAAGATGGTAATAATGTTTACTATATAGAAGGCCCGTTATTTTTTGGATCGATTCAAGATTTCTCAGACGTATTTAATATCAAGGATGATACCGAAGTTGTAATTATTGATTTTATCAACAGTCGAGTTGTTGACCAGTCAGCCCTTCAGGCTATCGAAGACCTAGCAAAGAAATATAAAAAAAGGAAAAAAACATTACAACTAAGGCATTTATCATCTGATTGCCACAAACTTCTTCGAAAGGCAGGACAGTTAGTAGTTAATTCTGATGATGATCCGCATTATGGAATTGCTGTTAACTACAATGTAAAAACAGGAGCCTTTGGTAAAGGGCACTAGATAATATAATCTATATTTTTTAATAGCTAACTATAACTATTTGTAATAATAAAGTTAAGCAGAGCGATCTTGAGATATTGTTTCCATTAACTCTTCGTAGTTAGAACTCCACTTACACAATGAGTTTAGAACCGGCTTAAAAGATTTTCCAAATTCCGTAAGAGAGTATTCAACCTTAGGGGGTATCACTTCAAATACCTTGCGATTAACTAGCATATCTCTTTCCATCTCTCTTAATTGCTTTGTTAACATTTGCTGAGTTATGGGAGATAGAATTCTTTTTAGTTCACCAAACCTTAAAGGCTCTCCCTTTAAATTGTATATGATGGCAATTTTCCACTTACCGCCTATTAATTTTAAGGCATTTACCACTGGGGGGGTTTTACATGTCGTCATAGTATGTTTTTGTATACCAGTATGTTTATATTGTCTACTTGTTTAAATCATCCTATACAATATATCATACTAGAAATAATTAATATATTTTTAGACAACAACTAAAAGGGGAACCAAGAATGTCAGACCAAACTTCAAATGAAATAAGATCCAAAGTAACTAGCGAAGGAAATATAGAAATTTCTATTGCCACAGTTGCAAAACCTATACCTTCCGATGACGAAGTTCTTATAAGGGTAGAAGCAGCTCCTATTAATCCATCAGACCTTGGTCTTCTTTTAAGTTTTGCTGCAGACCTTACTAGCATAAATGTTTCAGGCTCAGGCGATGAGACTGTTACTACTATGAAAATACATCCAGCATTAATGGGTTCAATGAAGCCTAGACTGGACGAATCAATGCAAGTTGGTAATGAAGGTGCAGGGGTTATTGTAGATGCGGGTGTTAATGCTAAGGATCTTATTGGAAAAACTGTTGGTCTTGCAGGCGGTGCAATGTATTCTCAATATAGATGTGTTCCAGCTGCCAGTTGCTTAGTTATGAATGATGGTACATCTTCCTCAGAAGCGGCATCTTCGTTTGTTAATCCGTTAACTGCATTGGCTTTTGTTGAGACTATGAAGATGGAAAGTCATACTGCTATGGTTCATACAGCAGCAGCCTCTAATCTGGGACAAATGCTTGTTAAAATTTGTAAAGCTGATTCAGTTCCTTTGGTTAATATCGTTAGAAAACAAGAGCAAGTAGATATTCTTAAGGGTCTAGGTGCTGAATATGTTTGTAATACAAGCGATCCTGATTTTATGGAAAGTTTAGTTTCTGCTCTAGTAGCTACAGGAGCGACTTTAGGGTTTGATGCAACTGGCGGTGGTAATGGAGGAGAGCTTCCGGGACAAATACTAGCTGCAATGGAAATTGCTGCTAATAAAACTGCTAAAGAGTACAGCAGATACGGGTCAGATACATATAAACAGGTTTATATCTATGGTGGACTTGATCAGTCTCCAACTATCTTAAAGAGAGCATTTGGAATGTCATGGGGTCTTGGTGGATGGCTGTTAACTCCAATGATTGGAAAAATTGGAATGGAGAGATTTGGACAAATGAGACAAAGAGTAGCTCAAGAAATTACTACAACTTTTGCAAGTAATTATGTTCAGGAGATTTCTTTTGAAGAAATGCTTCAGCCAGAAATAATTAAATCCTATGCTAAACAGGCTACAGGCAAGAAGTATTTAGTAAATCCTAATAAGTAATTACGTGTTGATTGAAAATTCTGGTAGCTGGGTTGCTTTAGCAATAATTCTTACATCAATCCTAACTGCATGGGCCTTAAATTATAGTGCCCCCAAGGTTAGGGTTTTTGGAACATTGCTTGCAGCTTTGGGATGTTTTGCAGTTACTGCATGGTTTATATTTTTTGTAACTACTTCAGGATTCCTAGAAAACCCTAAGCCAAACCAGACCCCTTTAGATTCAGCAAAACCAATATTGCTTTGGATTCAAGCTATTATTTCTTTGTTATCTGGGTTATTTCTTTTATATATAGCAAAGGGACAAAGTAGCAGTAATAAAATTTTAAATTTAGCTACCACAAATGAGGATACTCGCTATGGAAGCGTCTCACGATTACTTCATTGGATAATTGCTATCCTTTTTCTTTTACTTATCCCAATGGGAATTTTTGCTTCAATGATTCCAGAGGAGACAGAATATCGCTTGGCTTATTACGTAGTTCATAAGTCTTTAGGGGTGACAGTATTCTTTTTGGTGATCTTTAGGATGATATGGAATAGCGTATCAAGGAGACCCGCTCTTGATAGCTCTCTTACAACTAAAGAACGCAAGCTTGCTCATGGAGCGCATATTACTTTATATTTTATGATGCTAGCGATTCCAGTCACTGGATTTATGATGACCAGTTACCACGGTTATGGCACCTTTTTCTATATCTGGGAATTACCGCCTTTATGGGAACAAAGTGATATTTATATTATTTGGGGAGGTATGCATAAGTATTTATTGCCTTATCTACTCTATATTGTTTTGGGTGCTCATGTATTAGGCGCCTTAAAGCATCAATTTATTGATAAACATGACAATGCTTTTAAGCGAATAGTATCTTAATTTTCTAAAATTTAAGTTTCAGTTTTTATAAAAAGTTTTAGCCTATCTGCCTATGGTTAACAAAAGAGGTGATACAATTTTTTGATAATAAATAGGGGAGTCAAGTTATATGGCTGAGCAAAAAAATACTACTACTAGCAAGAGCTATCGAACCTTTGCACTAATACTTCTTACTATTGTTTATGGGTTCAACTTTGTTGACCGTCAAATTTTAGGTATTTTAGCGCCTTTTATCCAAGCAGATCTAGGACTTACAAATACACAATTGGGCTTATTAAGCGGGCTCTTATTTGCTGCCTTTTATACTATAGTTGCCATTCCTATTGCTTGGCTGGCCGACCGTTATAGTAGGGTAAATATACTCTCTATTGCATTGGCTACCTGGAGTGGCTTTACTGCTTTGACAGGTCTAGCCGGTAACTTTATGCAAATGGGCATAGCGCGAATGGGTGTTGGTGTTGGTGAGGCTGGAGGAAGCCCGCCATCACATTCTATTATTTCAGATATGTATCCCAAAGAAGAGAGAGCTGGAGCATTAGGCGTCTACTCAATGGGAATTCCATTTGGAATTATGGCAGCTTACTTTGTTACAGCATGGATTATAGGACCATCTCAAGGCGAGGCCACAGTTGTTGATTGGAGAAAAATATTCATATTCCTTGGTGTTACTGGAGTAGGGCTTGCCGTTATAGTTAAGCTAGTACTTCGGGAACCTATTCGCGGAGCTATGGAATTTGGTGATCAAGCAGAAATAATAAAACCACCATTTATAGAATCTTTAAAAACCCTACTGAAAATACCAGCTTGGTGGGCTATGTGTTTAGGTATAGCCTTTGGCTCTTTTGCATCCTATGCTCTATCAACCTTCCATACTAAATATTTGATAGCTTTAGATCCTAGTTTTGATTTTCAGCATCTCATAATTCTTTTGGGCATTATTAACGGAACAGCTTATGCTGGAGGAGCCTTTTTTGGCGCAAGGTTAGCTGATAAATGGGGGAGTAAAGACATTCGAGCATATGGCTGGGTGCCAGCTATTGCTATTAGCTTATGTTTACCAATAGGTATTGGTAGTTTCTGGGTATCATCAATAGAGGTAAACCTTTTTCTCTCTACATTATTTTTACTTTTTGTTGGAATATATCTAGGACCAAGTTTTGCAATTGCTCAAACCTTGGCTCCTATTAATATGCGAGCTATGTCTACTGCACTATTTTTCTTTGTTTTAAATATGATTGCATTAGGAGGGGGGCCTACTTTTGCTGGCTGGCTCATTGATGTGTTTAAAGAAAATAATAATGATCTAGAATCGATGCGCTATGCAATGACAGTAACCTTTTGTGTTTTTGTTCCGTCTATTATTAGCTTTTTAATGGTAGCTCGCCTTTTACCTAGAGATTGGGCGGCTGCAGAAAAACGTAATATTGCATTAGCTAGAAATCAATAATAAAGCTTTATGAGAGATGCTTATAAAATTTTAACACCAGAGGACTGGAGGAAAGCTTCTGATAATGGGTTTGTTATTACCGAGTTAGATGAAAATGATGGTTTTATTCATCTCTCTACAGCTAGCCAGTTGGCAACGACTCTATCTTTTTATTTTAAAGAATATAATGAAGTGGTACTTCTGCAGCTAAAAGGAGATGACTTTAAAGAGGAATTTATCTTTGAAGCGCCTTTGCCGGTAAAGAGGCGAACCTCCGCGTTTCCTCATTTATATGCAAAACTAGATATTAATCGAGTATCCCAAATATGGCATTTAAAAAGAGGTAGTTTTATTTTGCCTGATGAAATTCTTTTAGAATCTGAAAATTTATAATCTATATCTTCTTCTGGCTGCTTAATTAATATGCTATTTTTTATTAATCAATAATTGAAACTGCTCTATAAAGAATTTTTTAAAAGCCAGTACTCTTGCATTATTTCTTAAATCAGGGTGATACAAAAGCCAGATGTTCATATTAAATTTATACTTATTTGGCTTATAGGCTAGAAGCTTATGATCGTTGGGAAGTCCAAATGGTGAGATAAGACTAACCCCAAGACCAGAGGCCATATAATCATAAATTTCAGAATAAGAGTTAGTTCTAATAGCTATCTTTGGATTATCAACAACTCTTCTTATATTATCTTCCATGCTTAAAGCGCCACTATCATCAACCCATACAATCCAATCTAAATCATTGATATCTTTTTTTGCATGACTGCTCATATAAGACTCATTGCCGTATATATATACAGGAATTTCTCCTAATTCTTTTCCAATTAATTCCTCAGGAGGATGATTGGTAAGTTGAATAGATATATCAGCTTGATGAAGGGATAGATCAGAGTTATTTGATGATGATTTTATATGCAGATCAATGTTTGGGTATTCTTTGCGAAAATCACTCAAAAAAGGCGCCAAACTTATTCCACCACTCGTTGGCTTACTTAAAGTTAAAGTTCCGGTTAGTTCATTTTGATTTTCATTAAAAACTTGATGTATTTTGTTTATCTGCTCCTCAACCTTGATTGCTTTTTTTTCTAGAGTTTTTCCTTGCTCTGTAAGTTGATAGCCTTGACTATGTCTTTTAAATAACTTTATATTAAGTTGCTCTTCTAATTTATCTATACGCCTTGCAACTGTTGAGTGGTTAACATTGAGTATTTTTGCAGCAGGGCTTAACGAGCCAGTTCTTGCTACAGCTAAAAAATACTCTAAATTACCCCAATTCATTTATGCATATTCGCACATATAATTTGTATTTCCAAGTATTTTAATGCATTTTTGCACAAATAAAATGCATTTCTTATAATGTTATTATAATAAGAGTTATTGTAAAATTAATTTGTACAAATATTTTCTTTATGAAAGGCATGAATTATGAAACTAATTTTTAATAAATATATTTATTCTTTTGTTTTTATAGTTTTGCTGTTTGCTATTTCTCTACCTTCTATTCTTCATAAAGCAGGCCTTCATCCTACCTTTGATGGAGAGGTTTTAAACCTTTCAGGAAAGAAGGCTTTAATTATTGCTACTAATCATGGAATTTTAAATGCTCCAAATAAAATTGAAGGGAAGCCTACAGGATTATTGTTATCTGAATTATCAGTTCCTTACTTCGATTTTATTAAATCAGGAATAGATGTTGATATTGCAAGTATTAAAGGAGGCCTAATTCCCCTTGAGCCCATCCCATATTTTATAAAAACTCCTGAAGATAAAAAGTTTATGAAAGATAGCTCTTTAATGAGCCTACTTAAAAATTCTATTTCTATCGATGATATAGATTTTACTGAATATGACATTATTCTTATTTCAGGCGGCTGGGGCGCTGCATATGATCTAGGGTATTCGGAGGTTTTAGGAGCAAAAATATCGGAAGCTTATTATCAATCTAAAGCAATCATAGGTGGAATTTGTCATGGCGTGCTTGGTTTGATTAAAGCGAAAGACACTGAAGGCAATTTACTAATTGCAGGGAGATTGATGACAGGGGTAACCGATAAGCAAATTCAAGAGCTTGGCATATCCTTAACTCCCATGCATCCAGAAGATGAGTTAAGAAAGGCTGGAGTTATCTTTAAAAGCAACATCGCTTTTAAGGATTTTTTCGCCAATCTAATAGTTGTTGATGATGAACAAAGATTTGTAACTGGACAAAATCAAAATGCTGGACATGAAACAGCATATAAAATGATGGCAATTGTCGCTAATCAATAAAAGAAATAAAAAATATGAAAAAATCTATTAAATATCTATTACTTGCAGCGGTCTCTTTGTTCGTAATTTACTCAATACTTATAAGACAACCAGCATTTCAAGATAAAATACTAGAAACAGCTATTGATAAGATGGCTACACCTATGTCATATTTGCCTGAAGAAGATGCTTTAACAGCAGTTGTTTGTGGCTCAAGAGCACCTATCAATGATCCAAATAGGGCAGAAGCATGCATACTAGTTCAAGCTGGAGACAAAATATTTATATTTGATACAGGTGATGGGAGTATTCAAAACTTAAATAACTGGAATACACCGTGGGATCGAGTTGAAGGGGTTTTCTACACACATCTTCACTCCGATCATATTTCTGATATAGGTGAGCTTCACATGGATACATGGATTGGTGGACAAAGGGATTCTAAATTAAAAGTTTATGGCCCCGAAGGAGTTCAGATGCTCACTGATGGAATAGAGTTGGCATATACAAAAGACTATATTTATAGAAATGAGCATCATGGAGATGAACTAGCTCCCTTAGATGTAGTTGGTTTTGATACTCAAACTGTTGATTTGGACAATCCAATTCTAATTGATAATGGCGATCTAAAAATCACTGCCTATAGTGTTTCTCATGACCCTGTTGATCCTGCATTAGGATATAGAATTGATTATAAAGGAAGGTCTGTAAGCATCAGCGGAGATACAACCTATGATCAAAACCTAGTAAATAATTCTAAAAATGTTGACGTTTTATTTCATGAATCAATGTCACTTGAGCTTCTAGATATTATTAATAAACAGGCTAAAAAATCGGGTAATGTTGTGGCTGATATCGTAACTATTGATATTCTTGACTATCACACACCTATCCTTGATGTAGTTAAGGCTGCAAATGAAGCTAATGTTAAGCACCTTGTTTTTTACCATCACCTTCCAGCGCCAAGAAATCAATTGATGGAAGATATAATGTACAGAGGTGTTGATGAGGTTATGGAAGAATGGACTGCTTCACATGATGGCACTATGGTTGTCTTGCCAATAGGCTCTGAAGAGATTAATATTTCATCAGTAAACTAGTAAGTTAAAAAAAAGGGGGGGGTCCCTTTTTTATTGTTGGATTCAAAGACGTTATCACTTTATGATGAGGTAGATCTTGAAAGCCAGTTAAATATAGGGAAAACTAAATAATGCTTAACAATGTAAAAGAATTTTTTAGAGTCCTTGGTGAAATCAAGTACATACTTCCTACGTTGAGATATAAATTTCCCGAACCAGACGATACTGCATCTTTAGCCAATAACTTTGAAGTTATGGTGGAAGAGCATGGTGAGAAAAATTTTATAGTCTTCGAAGGGGAGGAGTTGTCATATAACCAAGCAAATGAAGCTGCAAATATTCTTGCAAGCTTTCTTGTAAAAGAGGGCGTAGCCCATCAAGATCGTGTAGTTCTCTTTATGCAGAATCGATCGGATTATGTTATTTCATTGCTTGCTTTAAATAAAGTAGGCGCTATTGGCGTTCTTATTAATAACAGTCTTACAGGAGATCCATTGATTCATTGTATTAATAGCTCTGACTCAAAAAAATGCATTATTGGTGAAGAATTAACAGAAGTCTTTAAGGATGTCATGAGTGACATCAATATTAAAGATAGTAAAGATATTTATTGGTGCGAAGATAATAAGACTATAGAAACACCTGATTGGGCTACCAACTTAAAGAGCTCGCTAGATCAAAGTAAAATTCAAAATATCAAAGAGACTGAGAAAGTTACTGCAAAGGATACGGCTTTCTATATTTTTACCTCAGGAACTACTGGCGTTCCTAAAGCTGCAATTTTTCCCAACTCTAAAATTGTTGCTGCTTCAGTAAATATTACCCATGGTGGTTATAGGATGACTCACGAAGATCGTCTTTATAATTGTCTTCCTTTGTATCATTCAACTGGTTTAATGCTTGGTTTAGCTGCATGTATTAGCGTTGGAGCTTCTATTTTTATAAAACGTAAATTTTCAGCTTCATCTTTTTGGGCCGAAGTTCAAGAACACCAAACTACAACATTTATATATGTTGGAGAGCTTTGTAGGTACTTGAGTCTTCAAGAAGCTTGCCCTGAAGAGAGGAATAACCCTATAAGAGCAATGGTTGGTAATGGTTTAAGGCCTGATCTATGGGATTGTTTTAGAGATAGGTTTGAAGTAGAAAGAATATGTGAAATATACGGAGCTAGCGAGGGTGCTTGTATGTTTATGAATATCTTAAATAAAGACAAAACAATTGGTATGACAAATGCAGATGTTGTTTTACTTGAATATGATGTTGCAAGTGATGAATTGAAAAGAAATAGCGATGGTTTATGTGAAAAGATAACAGATGAGATGCCAGGGCTTTTAGCTGTAAAAATATCACCTGATTCTCCTTATAATGGCTATACAGATAAAAAAGAAAGCGATAAAAAAATATTAAGAGATGTTCTAGAAAAAGGAGATGCTTGGTTCAATAGCGGCGATTTAATCAAAAAAATGGATGTTGGTTTTTCATTAGGTCAAGCTCATTATCAATTTGTTGATAGGATCGGTGATACTTTTAGATGGAAATCTGAAAATGTATCAACCAATGAAGTTGCTGAAATTCTAAACCAAAGCCCGGAAGTTAATATGGCAAATGTCTATGGTGTTAAAGTCCCTGGTTGTGAGGGAAGGGCTGGAATGGTTACTTTTAATAAAACTCCAGGAAAAGAAGTTAATTGGGCAGAACTATCATCTTATATATCAGATCAACTGCCTTCATATGCTCGCCCTGTATTTATTAGAGTTACCGATAAGATAGATACAACCGGAACATTTAAATTGAAAAAAAATGATCTCAGAGAAGAAGCATTTCATCTTGATAAGATTGATGAAGATATTATATTTGTGAAAAAACCAGGCCTAAGCGAATATGTGGCCCTTGATAATAGCTTTTATGAATTAATTCAAAATGATCAAGCTGGCTTCTAGTTCTTCAATAGTATAAATAACAGGATAATAATATGAGTGATGATAAGAAATTTGATTTAGTGGTTTATGGCGCCTCAGGTTTTACTGGAAAGCTTGTAGTTGAATACCTTGTTTCAAAATATAAAGATGATGGAAGTATTTCTTGGGCAATGGCCGGAAGAAATCTAGAAAAACTTCAATCTGTTAAAGATAAAATAGGCGTACCAAGTAACATTCCTTTAATTCAAGTAGATAGCAATGACTTATCAAGCATTAAGGAGCTTACATCTCTTACAAAATGTGTTTTAACAACTGTTGGACCCTATCAACTTTATGGCAATGATATTTTATCGGAATGTGTTGCTTCGGGTGTTGATTATGTCGATCTATGCGGAGAACCTGGTTGGATGCATGAAAAAATTGCTCAGCATAGAGAAGAGGCTAAGAAATCTGGTTCACGAATAGTTTTCTCTTGTGGATTTGATAGTATTCCATTTGACCTTGGCGTGTTATTTGTTCAAAACGAAGTAATTAAAAGATTTGGAAAGCCATCCTCCAGTGTTAGAGGAAGAGTCCGTGTTATGAATGGAGAGTTTTCTGGAGGAACAGCAGCTTCATTAAAAGCAACAATGTCTTCTTTAAAAGAAAAACCACATTTATTTGAAGCCTTAATAAATCCATTTTCATTATCTGATGGTTTTGCAGGACCTCAGCAGGCCGATGATTCAAAACCAGTTTATGATGAACAGCTTGAGACTTGGGTTGCTCCATTTTTTATGGCTCCAATAAATACTAAAAATGTTCATCGTTCTAATGCGGTTATGAATCATTTTTATGGTGAAGATTTTTGTTACAACGAAATGTGGATATCAGGACCTGGAGAGGAAGGAAAGGCCGTAGCTACAGCCATTGCTTCAGCTAATCCTATGGGAGGAGATGATGCTCCCAAGCCTGGAGAGGGGCCATCAAGAGAGTCTAGGGAAAATGGAGGTTACGATGTTTTATTTTGTGCTGACATTGAAGGGCAAACTGTTAATGCTTCTGTTGTGGGTGATATGGATCCCGGCTATGGCTCTACATCAAAAATGATAACTGAAAGCGCAATATGTCTAGTAAAAGAATCACTAGAATTGGTTGGTGGAATTTATACACCAGCATCATCAATGGGCGAGAAACTAATAAAAAGACTAGAAGCTAACGCGGGACTTACTTTCAAAATAGAAGGTTGATGATAAAAGAAAATATTAATAAATGGCATAAGCTTATTCAAGGAAATCTAGAAGGTGGCTTTGATGAGTTATTGGCTGATGATGTTGTATTTTTTTCACCTGTTGTTTTCACTCCGCAAAAAGGTAAAGAATTAACAAAGCTATACCTAATGGCAGCAGGTAATACTTTTGGTGGAGATGATTCAGTTAAAAAGGGGGATATAAAGACCTCAAGCTTTCGATATACTAAAGAGGTTCTCAGTGAAAATCAGGCTGTCTTAGAGTTTGAAACAAAAATAGATGGAAAATATATAAACGGTGTTGATATTATTACTTTCAATGATGAAGGTAGAATTTCAGAGTTCAAAGTTATGATAAGGCCTCTTCAGGCAGTGAATATTATTCATATGCAGATGCAAAAAATGCTAGATCAATTTAAAACAAGTGAGTAGTTTTAAAATATATCACAATCCTAGATGCAGTAAGTCTAGAAAAGCCCTTCAAATCTTACAAGATAATAATTATGATTATGAGATTATTTTATATCTAGATATAAAATTAAGCTCTTCATTGATAGCAGATATATTAAAAAAATTAAACCTTAGTCCTAGAGATCTCCTTAGAAAAAACGAATTAGATTATAAGGATAATGATTTAAAGAATATCAAACATTCAGATAACGATATTATAAATTTTATGATTCAATTTCCTAAATTAATTGAAAGACCTATTGTAATTAAAGAAAACAAGGCTGTTATTGGAAGGCCTCCAGAGAGAGTTAAAGAATTACTTTAATCTAACTTACCTTTATCACGAAGCTCTTGTCTTATTTTGGTTGCACTTATAGAAGTAATAGAGTCTTCAAAAACCTCTTCTTCAAAAACATAACCTACGCCACGACCGTATGTAATGTTTACTATATTAGGAACAAGCATAATCTCATACTCAGTCCCTTTTTTGTAACCATCTCTAGATAAGCCTACTTCTATATTTTTACAAACCTCATCCCAATTAAAAGGGTTATCGTCTTGACCAGCTCCACCTGAAGCACCTTCAACATCTCTTACCTGAATAAGAACTTGGCCAGTTTTGGCGATGCATCTTTTAAATAATGCCTGATGGCCATCATGCCATGGCTGCCATCTTCCAAGCATTTGAACCGTTGGTTTTTTCCAATTAAACATTTTTTAATAGTTCCTCTGAAATATTCTTATGATTATCATCATTTAGTTCTGTTATGTGGAAGTCTACACTTAAGGGTTTTTCAAACATTTTATTAGTATCATCAAAACGTCCTTCTTCTATTGTATCCATCCAAATAACTATATCTGGATCAAAATTAGCTTGAGTATTATTTGTAGGACACACAAAATCACATATCACTACTCTGCTGTTAGTTTTTTCAAAGTCTGCAAGACTTTTCATTCTCATGCTCTGTCTTATTCTTCCCTCTGGACTGAAATCCCAATCATTAGCCATTTCCCTTACTTTATCTGCATTGTACCAAGCTGCATTTAGGAGAGGTTGAAGACGCTCAGCTAAATG
>CAWUWW010000009.1:0-54218 GCA_963926355.1 uncultured SAR86 cluster bacterium
TTCGCATAATATATATTATGTTCAATAATATATATCTTTATATAGAAGTATGTCCTACTGTAAATCCCGCAGCTTCTATTCCAGCAATAGCGGCAATTTCATCTTGATCTGATCTATCGCCTGTAACTCCAATTGCACCTATGTTTTTACCATTCTTTTGAATAATTAATCCTCCTGGCGTTGGCACGAGATTTCCATCAGCCATTGTCTGCATTCCAGCAATAGCTTTATCAAGCCTAGGCTGGTCTTCGAAAATATCCCTTAGTTTATTAGTTGAAACGCCAAAAGCTAAACATGTCCAAGCTTTAGCATATGAAATCTTTGACCTTATAAGGCCAGAGCCATCTTCAGATAATGTTGATCTTATAACACCGGCAACATCAATAACAGTTACTGTTAATGGCATAAAACCTTCTGCACGAGCTTTTTTTAAAGTTTCTTGACATATTTTCAATGAATCTTCTAAATTAATTTCACCTGGGTTTATGATCATAAATGCTCCTTTATTAGTAAGTTATTATATAAGTAAGCGATTAAAGCTATTATTTTAATACCTTATATATCCGTAATAATAACAGCTTTAACTAGAAAGTTTTATGAAAAAATAAGGTAAAAAACCAATACCCATGGCTGCAACTTTATAAAATTACAGGGACTTATTTAAGACAAAAGCTATTTTCTAGGTGCCATCCCTTTAATTCTTTGTAGTGTTATCTCTGCACCTGCTCTTCTGTGATTTGATAGTTCTTGATATTCTGGATCAGCCCACCAATTATCTGCAGCTTCCTCTGATGGGAATGAAAATATTATAACTCTATCAAATTGCTTTGGTTGATCTCCTTCAAGGCAAACTGGACTTTCATCGAATGTAATGAATGACCCATTATGTTTTTTTAGAATTGGAAAAAAGCCTTTTTCATATATTCTATATTCTTCAGGATTCGTTACCTTTAAATTAACAACCATATATACGGTTACATCACTCATATCATTTCTCCATTTTACTATTTAGGAATTTATGAAAGCAGTTTATCAATAGATTTATTAACACTGCAAGTAAAAACATATACTGCTTTTGCACATGACTCGAGGTTTTCTGCAATGCTACAAATAGTTTTAGTTGGCAAAGATATTGCTAAATTATCACAATACGGTATTCCGTTGAATATCTTTTTATTTTTCCAATAGACTTAATAGAAAAAATTCCACTGATATTAATTTATAAAACTTATAGATCATCTAATTAAAAAAAAATACATTTATTAGTGTAAAATACTCGACTATGTCAAAAGAAGATAATCTAGAATTCGAAGGAGAAGTTATTGAAACTCTTCCTAATACCAAATTTAAAGTTAAGTTAGATAATGACCATGTTATTACTGCTCATATATCTGGAAAGATGAGAAAGCATTACATTAGAATCTTAACGGGTGATAAGGTAAAAATTGAGATGACCCCTTACGACCTATCGGTTGGAAGAATAACCTTTAGAGGTAGATAGGTTAAGCTTTTACAGTCTTCTTAACTTCGGTAAATTTTAGCTTATTTTTTACTATATCAAGTTGTATTTCACCACCCGATTTAAGCTTTCCAAATAACAACTTATCAACCAAAGGTTTTTTTATATTCTTGGATATAAACCTTTCCATCGGCCTCGCCCCCATCTCTCTTTCATAGCCGTTCTCAGCAATCCAGTTAATAACATTCTTTGAAACAACAATCTCAACCTTTCTTTTATCTAGCTGGGCTTGAAGTTTGGTTAGGAACTTATCTACTATAGATAAAATGATTGTCTGATCAAGGTAATTGAACTGGATAGTTTCATCAAGCCTGTTTCTAAACTCTGGTGAAAATAGCTTAGTTAATGAGTTCATTGCATCTGATTCATTAGAAGAAGTACTGAAGCCAATATTACGCTTGCTTAATAGCTCTGCTCCAATATTTGTTGTCATTATTAAAATAACATTTCTAAAATCAGCTTTTCTTCCATTATTATCAGTCAATACCCCTGCATCCATTACTTGTAAGAGTATGTTGAATATATCTGGATGTGCTTTTTCAATTTCGTCTAGTAATAAGACGCAATGAGGCGATTTAACTATTGCCTCGGTAAGTAAGCCGCCTTGGTCAAACCCAACGTATCCTGGAGGAGCTCCTATTAGTCTAGATACCGTATGCCTCTCCATGTATTCACTCATATCAAAACGAACAAGATCAACACCCATAATATCTGCTAATTGCGTTGATATTTCAGTTTTACCTACTCCTGTAGGTCCTGTAAATAAAAATGATCCAATGGTCTTATTATCATCTCTAAGCCCTACCCTTGAGAGCTTAATTGCGCTTGACAGTGTCTCAACAGCTGCATCTTGACCAAAGATAACTCGCTTAAGGCTTGACTCTATGTTCTTTAAATTTTTAGTGTCAGCTGCTGTGATGTTTTGTTCAGGTATTTTTGTTATCTTTGAGATAGTTTTTTCTATATCTATCTGATTTACTGTTATTTTCTTGTCATTCTTTCTGCTTATATTAAGCATTGCTCCTGTCTCATCTATTACATCTATTGCTTTATCTGGAAGAAATCGATCATTTATATACTTAGAAGAAAGGTCTATTGCGCTTAATATGGATTCTTTTGTATAGGAAACATTGTGATAGTCTTCATAAATAGACTTTATTCCATCGAGTATTTCATCGCACTCATCAAAACTAGGCTCTAAAATATCAATTTTTTGAAAACGCCTGGAAAGTGCTTGGTTCTGATTAAAAATACCTCTGTATTCTTGAAAGGTTGTAGAGCCGATACATCTAATTTGACCTTTACCAAGTGCTGGTTTCAGAAGGTTTGATACATCCATAGAACCACCAGAAGCAGAGCCTGCCCCTATTATTGTATGGATTTCATCAATAAATAAAATAGGTCTGTCTTTGGTGTCTAAGAAATTTAGAACTTCTTTTAATCGTTTCTCAAAATCACCTCTATATTTAGTGCCGGCAATTAATGCAGCTATATCTAATGAATATACGGTTGATGAAGCTAAGATGTTGGGTACTTTGTTATTACAAATTAAATAAGAAAGTCCTTCTGCTATAGCTGTCTTCCCTACCCCTGACTCTCCAACTAGCAATGGATTGTTCTTAGTTCTTCTTGAAAGAATTTGCACAAGCCTATCTACCTCTTTTGTTCTTCCAACTAATTTATCAATTTTATTTTCTGCAACAAGGTTGTTAAGATTTATTAAGAAGTCATTTTCTGTAGATTTTTCAACTTTAATATCTTCGCCATCATCAACCTCAATATCCTCATCTAGCTTTTTAGGTGAAGCTCCATGTGAAATAAAAGTTACAACATCCAATCTATTTATATTGGATTTATTTAATATATAAACTGAATGAGATTCTTTTTCTGAAAAAATTGCTACCAATATATTTATTGGCTTAACAACACCTTTTCCAGAGGACTGGATATGAAAAACAGCTCTTTGAAGAACTCTCTGAAAACCTAGTGTAGGTTGAACGGTTTTTTGAGCATCTGTCTTAATTACAGCCGAATCTTTTAAATGATTATTTAATTTATCTCTTAAGGATTCAAGTTGAACATTGTGAGATTCAATAAACTCTTTTACATCATAGTCGTTCAATATCATTAAAAATAGGTGTTCTACTGTAATGTATTGAATATTTGCTTCATGAGCTTTATCAAATAAAGAAGCAATTGATATTTCTAATTCTTTGCTAAACATATTCCTAATCCGTTAATGGCTCTATTTCACTTAAGAGAGGATGTTCATGATGTTTTGCCATGTTATTAACTTCATAAGACATCATTTCAGCTATCTCTTTAGAAAATATACCACAAACTCCCTTACCTTTTGAATGAACTGCCATCATTATTTCAGTAGATTTTTCATGAGTGTGATTAAAGACAGTTTGTAGAACAAATACAACAAACTCCATTGGAGAGTAGTCATCATTAATTAGTACAACTTGGTATAAAGGAGGCTCCTTTATCTCAGGATCTTTTTCTAATACAGCTGAGCCAATCCCATTAGATGAATTATTTTTATCATCTGATGATAACTCTATCATTACATTCTCTTAACCATTTCTTCAGCAAAGCCTGAGCATGTTACTAACTCTGCATCATCCATCATTCTTTCAAAATCATATGTAACTTTCTTAGCAAGGATTGTTTTTTCCATTGAGCTTATAATTAGGTCAGCAGCCTCACCCCAACCCATATGCCTCAACATCATTTCAGCTGAAAGTATTAGACTTCCTGGATTAACTTTATCTTTACCAGCATATTTAGGAGCTGTTCCATGAGTTGCTTCAAATACAGCATGATCATCAGATAGATTAGCTCCAGGAGCTATTCCTATACCGCCAACACAAGCTGCCAAAGCATCAGATATATAATCTCCATTAAGATTCATAGTCGCTATTACGTCATAATCTCTTGGTCTAGTAAGAATTTGCTGAAGAAATGCGTCGCAAATTACATCCTTAATGATAATAGTTTTACCGTTATTTGGATTTTTAATTGCTTGCCATGGACCACCATCAATCTCTTCACCACCATACTCATTTATTGCTAACTCATAACCCCAGTCCCTAAATGCTCCTTCTGTATATTTCATAATATTACCCTTATGCACAAGAGTTACAGACGAGCGATCGTTTGCAATAGCATAATCAAAAGCCTTTCTAACTAATCTGTTAGTTCCTTCTAAGGATATTGGCTTGACCCCTATCCCAACAGTATCAGGAAATCTAATCTGATCAATTCCGAAATCTTCTTTTAATGTTTTTACAATTTTTTTAGATTCTTCTGAACCTGCTTTAAACTCTATGCCGCAGTATATATCTTCAGAATTTTCTCTAAAAATAACCATATCAACATCTTGAGGTCTTTTTATAGGAGTTGGAACGCCATCAAAATACATAACAGGTCTTAAACAAACATATAAATCCATAACTTGACGCAATGTAACATTTAGAGACCTTATCCCACCACCGATAGGTGTTGTTAAAGGTCCTTTAATACTTACCACATACTCTTTTAATGCGGTTATTGTCTCATCAGGTAGCCATGTGTCCTTTGTATAAATTTTTGTTGATTTCTCACCACAAAAAACCTCTAGCCATTCAATTTTTCTTTCGCCGCTATATGCTACTTTTACTGCATTATCTACAACTCTTATCATTGCTGGTGTTATATCAACACCGATGCCATCACCTTCTATAAAAGGAATAATAGGATTATTTGGAACAACCAGTTCTCCATTAATATATGATATCTTTTCACCTGACTCTGGTTTTTTTATTTTATCGAATTCCATTTTAATTATTCTCCCGAACTATAAGATTTTGACACTAAAATCGGTCATAATTATACTCTGAATTAAACCAAGATTAAATGTAATTAAAGAATGAATCTTCATAAAAAAACTGTAGTTGTAGGAATGTCAGGGGGCGTGGACTCTTCTGTTGCGGCATATCTTCTTAAAGAACAGGGTTATGAGGTAAAGGGTCTTTTTATGCAGAATTGGCAAAGTGAACCTGGAGAAGTTTGCAGCTCTGAAGTAGATTTTAAAGATGCATCAGAAGTTTGCGATATATTGGATATATCTTTACATAGGGCTAATTTTTCAGATGATTATTGGGACAGGGTTTTTAAAGAATTTTTAAGCGAGCATGAACAAGGAAGAACTCCAAACCCAGATATTCTGTGCAATAGAGAAATAAAATTTAAATCATTTCTAGACTATGCTTTCAATATAGGAGCGGACTTTATTGCAACTGGTCATTATGCAAAAACACAAATAATTAATGGTAGAACATACCTATCCAGAGCTAGAGATATTAAAAAAGATCAAACCTATTTTTTACATGAAGTGAATGAAAAAGAGTTTGCTAAATGCCTCTTCCCTCTAGCTAATCTATTAAAACCAGAGGTTCGAGAAATCGCAAAAGACCAAAATCTTATCACTGCTGATAAAAAAGATTCTGTTGGCATATGCTTTGTTGGCGAAAGAAATCTAAAGGATTTTTTAGGACGTTTTATTTTATTCAGCAAAGGATTAATTAAAGATGAGAATGGCCATGTAATTGGCGAACATCAGGGCTCAATACTTTATACCGAAGGTCAAAGACAGGGCTTGATGATAGGAGGAGTAAAAGGACGAGACGAGCTCCCATGGTACGTCTTCAAGAAGGATATTTTAAACAATGAAATATATGTATGCCAGGGAGTTAACAATCCCCTTCTTATGAACAAGGGATTAAACTTAAATACTATTAATTGGATCAATAATATTATCTATGAATGCCCTCTTGACTGTCTTATACAGGTTAGACATCAGCACACGCCAATTAAATGTATTATCGATAAGATTAATGATGGTTTTGAAGTTAATTTTGTTGATGAAATAAGGGCAATAGCACCAGGCCAGTCAGCAGTTTTTTATAAAGATGATATATGTATGGGCGGCGGAATAATTACTAAAACTTTCTAAGAGTTGGATTATTAATTAGCTCAAAAGGTGATAAAATAATTTATGAAGTTTGATCATGACAATATTTCTCCATTAGACAGCAGATATGCTGCCAAAATTTTTGATATCAGAAAAAACTTTAGCGAATCTACGCTAATTAAAATTAGATTTGAAATAGAAGTTGATTGGCTAATTTACCTTTGCACTAAACTTCCAAAAATATTCAAACCTTTAAGCAAACAATCAATTAATAAACTTGAAGTTTTTAAGAATAACTTTAGCGATAAATATGTTTTATCTATAAAAAAAATTGAATCTACTACTAATCATGATGTTAAAGCTATTGAGTATTTTATAAGAGACTACTTTAAAAAAGACAGGACATTAAAAGATTACATTCATTTAATACATTTTGGACTTACCAGCGAAGATATAAACTCGTTAAGTTATGCCTATATCATCAAAGAAGGAACCAAGCTGTATTTAAAAGAGTTAAATATTGTTAATAAAACTCTTAAGAATTATTCAAAAAAATGGTCAAAGATATCATTTCTAGCTAGAACACATGGTCAACCAGCCTCTCCTTCTACATTAGGTAAGGAATTAAAGGTTTTTACTATAAGAATTGATCGTGAAATTGAGACATTAAAACATATCAAACCCATGGCAAAGTTTAGTGGTGCGACAGGCAACTATCACACTTTTGATATTGTAGATCCTAGTATTGATTGGCCAAATCTAAATAAGAACTTTATTAAACAGTTTGGCGTCACTCAAAATCCTTATACAACTCAGATTGAGCCTCATGACTGGATCGCTGAAGTATGTCACTCTGTTGTTAGAATCAATAATATCCTTATAGACCTTTGCCAAGATTCTTGGATTTATATTTCAAATGATATTTTTGCATTAAAACTAATGAAAGATGAAGTTGGCTCCTCAACAATGCCGCATAAAGTAAACCCAATAGACTTTGAAAATGGAGAAGGTAACTTCGGGCTGTCATCCGCCTTGATGGATTTTTTTGCTAATAAACTTACAAAATCTAGACACCAAAGAGATCTATCTGATTCCACGGTACTAAGAAATGTTGGGTTAGGATTTGGATACTCTGCTTTGGCATTAATATCAACAAATAAAGGATTGGGTAAAATAACCCCTAACCAGAAAACTATTCAGAGTGAATTAAATGATAATTGGGAAGTACTTACAGAGGCTGTCCAAACTCTAATGAGATTAGAGGGAGTACCAGATGCGTATGAGCAACTTAAACAACTATCGAGAGGTTCAAAGCTAACAATGGAAAGTTATAAAGCTTTCATTGCAGTATTGAATATCTCCAACAAATCAAAAGAAAAACTGTTAAACCTAACTCCATCACTATATATTGGTATTGCTGACAAGCTTTAATTTTATAAAATAAGCCTATTTTGTAGTAAAACTACTTAATTTAGTACAAATAAATACTGTACTTTCAGTCTTTTAATCTCATTGTTGACTTTATATTCATTCTGATATTTACTGCACTACATAATTTAATTTTGGTAAAAATACATGTCAAAACTTCACGATCTAAAAAATACTGCTAGCAATATACCTGATATGTCTTCAACAAACTGGAATGCTATTGATCCAGAATATGTAGCAAGAATGAGACTGCAGAATCAGTTTAAAACTGGTTTAGAGATAGCTAAATACACAGCTGGAATTATGAGAAAAGACATGGATGCTTATGATTCTGATACATCATCTTACACCCAATCACTTGGATGTTGGCATGGGTTTATAGGTCAACAGAAGTTAATTTCCATTAAAAAGCATTTTGGAACAACAGATAGGAAATACCTATATTTATCTGGCTGGATGGTTGCGGCACTAAGATCTGAATTTGGACCTCTTCCAGACCAATCAATGCATGAAAAAACATCTGTAGCTAGTTTAATTTCAGAGTTATACCAGTTTTTAAGACAAGCTGATGCAAGAGAATTAGGTGGATTGTTTAGAGAGCTCGATAAAGCAGAAGGTGCAGATAGGGATGTAGTTCAATCTAAGATCGATAACTTTCAAACTCACGTTGTACCAATAATTGCAGATATTGATGCAGGTTTTGGTAATGAAGAAGCTACGTATTTAATGGCTAAGCAAATGATTGAAGCAGGGGCGTGTTGTATACAGATAGAGAACCAAGTCTCTGATGAAAAGCAGTGCGGACATCAAGATGGAAAAGTCACTGTACCTCACTCTGATTTTTTATCTAAAATTAATGCTGTAAGGTATGCTTTTTTAGAACTAGGTGTTGATGATGGGGTCATCGTAGCAAGAACTGATTCTCTTGGTGCAGGTCTTACTAAGCAAATAGCCATAACTAATGAAAAAGGTGATCTGGGAGATCAATATAACTCATTCCTGGACGTTGAAGATATTACACCTGAGACCATGAAGCATGGCGACGTAATGATAAATCAAGATGGAAAACTTGTTCGTCCAAAAAGATTACCAAGCAACCTTTATCAGTTCAAAGCTGGAACCGGTGAAGCTCGTTGTATTTTAGATTCAATCACTAGTTTGCAGAACGGTGCTGATTTAATATGGATTGAAACTGAGAAACCGCATATTGGTCAGATTGGCGCAATGATGGATGAAATTAAAAAAGTTGTACCCAACGCAAAGCTTGTTTACAACAACAGTCCTTCATTTAACTGGACTTTAAACTTTAGGCAGCAAGTTTTTGATTTAATGAATGATGAAGGCAAAGACGTATCTCAATATAATAGAGCTGAATTAATGAATGAAAGCTATGACGAAACTGAGCTTGCTATTGAAGCTGATAATAAAATACGAACTTTCCAAGCAGATGCTGCTAAAGAAGCTGGTATATTCCATCACCTAATAACCCTGCCCACATATCACACAGCTGCCTTATCCACTGACAATCTAGCTAAAGATTACTTTGGTGCTGAAGGTATGCTTGGTTATGTTGCTGGTGTTCAACGTAAAGAAATTAGACAAGGTATTGCGTGTGTTAAACATCAAAACATGTCTGGATCTGATATGGGCGACGATCATAAAGAATATTTTGCAGGAGAGGCAGCATTAAAGGCTGCAGGTGAAGACAATACTATGAATCAGTTCTAGTCAGAACAGCTCTCTATTTCTGTTCTGCCACAAATTTGGCAAGGTGAACCATCTTCAAGGTTTGCCATGCCACCACAAGATCCTTTTATTGGCTCATTTCTGACAATAAGACCTATAGCAAGACCTAAAAAAGACACTGCAATAATAATAAATCCTAATATTAAGTCGCTCATAATTTTAAATCATACCATTTATCAGAATAAATAAATTCAAGACCATTTTTATTTTGGATAATAAGCATCAATGCTATGTCGTTTTGGTTAGCTATATTAAGGGCCAAGGGATACCCCATTGCATTGAAAGCTGTTGCATATGAATCTGCATAGGTGGCAGAATCTTCATGAATCACCGTAACTGAAAGAGTATTAGCATTAATAGATTTTTGAGTTAAGGGGTTGATAGTATGTGAAACAGTTTCACCATTGTTATTAATTTTATAATTACGGTACTCGCCAGATGTGGCAATAGCTAAAAATCTACCATTTAGGTTCTCAATTACTCGCGATGGTTTATTTGATAATGCTTTTGGATGCTGGATACCGACCTTCCATGCTTTTGACTTAATATAACCATTTACGATAACCTCTCCTCCGATATCAATAAGGTGATTTTGAATATTATTTTTTAATAAGTATTCATGGATCTCTTGGACTGCATATCCTTTTGCAATAGACGACAGATCAAACCAAAAAGAAGGTGATTTTAAAAGTCCATTTGGACTTGTCAATTTGTAATTAGATTTATCAGGATTTTTAAGATTATCATTAAAACCTGGGGAGAAACCTAAAGCTCCGGATATTTTTCCAAGAGTTATATCATAATAGCCACCCGACATGCCCTCAACATCTTTAGCAATTGTTAAAATCTTATATAGATCAGGACTGATATTAATATTACCGCTGCTGTTATTAAAATTAATTAATGTTATTTCAGAATTATCTTTATAATTTGAGGCAATAAAATCAATACGATCTATTATTTTAACTATATTTTTTTCGTGATGATCTGCTATGAATTTACCTGAAGTAACAGACCAGGAAGTTCCGTATGCAAAGCCCTGTATAGAATGAGGTTGATTTTTATTAGTGCTATAAGCGATAAAAAGACAAATAACCCCAACAATTAAGGCAATTACTTTTGACAGCGTATATCTAGTAAACAATACTTACTTAACCGCCGAAGTCGTCAAGGGCAATATTCTCAGGCTCAACTCCAATATTTAATAGTAAGTCAATAACTGCCTTGTTCATCATTGGAGGTCCGCACATGTAGTATTCACAATCCTCAGGAGCCTCATGACTCTTTAGATAGTTATGATATAAGACATTATGAATAAAGCCCGTATCCCCGCTCCATTCGTCTTCTGGTTGAGGATCAGATAAAGCCACATGCCATTCAAAATTAGGATATTTTAAAGCTAGGTCGTCAAACTCTTCAACATAAAACATTTCTTTAAGACTTCTAGCGCCATACCAAAAAGTTATTTTTCTATTTGTATCTATTCTAAGTAGTTGGTCAAAAATATGAGATCTCATTGGAGCCATGCCTGCCCCACCACCAACAAAAACCATTTCATTGGGTGTTTCTTTAGCAAAAAACTCTCCAAAAGGGCCGAAAACTTTAACCTTATCACCAGGTTTAAGATTGAAAGTCCAGGATGACATTATTCCAGGTGGAAAATCTGTACCAGGAGGTGGTGATGCTATGCGGATATTAAACTTAATAATTCCTTTTTCTTGAGGGTAATTAGCCATTGAATAGGCTCTTATGACAGGCTCAGGATTGATGGCTTTATTATCCCAAATATTAAATTTATCCCAATCACTATGATATTCTTCTTGAATATCAAATGACTTATAGTCAATTTCATATGCGGGAGCTTCAAGCTGAACATAGCCACCGGCTTTAAAATCTACAGTCTCACCATCTGGAAGTTTAAGGATTAATTCTTTAATAAAAGTTGCCACATTTTCGTTAGATACAACCTCGCATTCCCATTCCTTAACTCCAAAGATTTCCTCAGGGACTTCAATTTTCATGTCACTTTTAACAGGAACTTGGCAAGACAATCTCCAGCCTTCATTTCTTTCTCTAGCATTAAAATGAGATTCCTCAGTTGGCAAAATTGAACCTCCGCCATCTAAAACAACACATTTACACTGACTGCAAGTACCCCCGCCGCCACAAGCGGATGATAGAAATATCTTATTGTCTGCCAATGTTTGAAGAAGCTTTGATCCAGCAGGAACAACTATGGGGTTATTAGTATCACCATTAATTTCAATAGAGACATTGCCAGTTGAAACAAGTTGTGACCTTGCGCCGATAATAACAAGAACAAGTGCAAGAACAATTCCTGAGAAAGATACGACACCAAGTATTAAATCTATTTCCATAATAATTACCTCTTTCTAGAGTGAAATACCACCAAAGGACATGAAGCCGAAGCTCATTAATCCTACAATTATAAAAGTTGAACCAAGACCCTTAAGACCATCTGGTATATCAGAATATTTAAGCTTTTCTCTTATGCCAGCAAGAATAACAATTGCCATAGCCCATCCAAAACCAGCACCAAAACCATAAACCACACTTTCCCCAAACATAAGGTCTTTTTCAATCATAAAAAGTGAAGCTCCTAGGATTGCACAATTAACCGTTATTAAAGGAAGGAAGACACCAAGTGCATTGTATAAAGCTGGAACATACTTATCTAAAAACATCTCCAGTATTTGAACAACAGCAGCAATAACACCTATATAACTAATTAACTCAACAAACTCTAAATTTGTTCCAGGAATACCTGCCCAAACTAAAGCATCCTCTCTTAATACAAAATTATAAATTAAGTTATTAAGCGGAACTGTAATAAGACATACAGCGATAACTGCAATACCAAGTCCCATTGCTGCTTCTATTTTTTTTGATATAGCTATAAAGGTACACATTCCGAGGAATACAGATAAAGCTATATTTTCTATAAATACAGTGGTTATGAATATATTTAAATAATGTTCAAACATTTAACTCTCTCTTGGTTAGATCTGATGCGGTAGAGTGCTTGGATACTGAAAAATCATCCTGCTCTACTTGTGTGGGTTTGTAAGAGCGAATAGCCCATATAAATAAGCCTATGATAATAAATGAGCTAGGCGGTAATAAAAGCAAGTTATTTCCCATATACCAGCCCCCGTTTGAAACAAGTGGGAGTATTTCATAACCGAATAAGGTTCCTGAACCGAATAACTCTCTTATCGTTGCCACTGCTATTAATATGATACTGTACCCTAGTCCGTTTCCAAGGCCATCAAAGAAGCTAAGCAATGGTCTTTCTTTCATTGCAAAAGCCTCAGCTCTTCCCATAACAATACAGTTAGTAATAATTAGGCCTACAAATACTGACAGTTTTTTACTTGTTTCATAGCTATATGCCTTTAGAAGCTCATCTACCACAATTACAAGTGAGGCAATAATAGTCATTTGAACAATAATTCTAATGCTGCTTGGAATATAGTTCCTGATTATTGAGATAAATAGATTTGAAAATGCGCAAACACTAGTTAAGGCAAGACACATAACCATTGTCACAGAAAGGTTATTGGTTACAGCAAGTGCTGAACAAATACCTAGAATTTGAAGTGCTATTGGGTTTTCTTCAACTAGCGGCTTTATTATTACTTCTTTATATCTTTTAAGACTCATAATCTAACTCTTTAAATAGTTTTGCATACCCTGAATCACTAAACCAATACGTAATCATATTAGTAACCCCTCTAGCTGTCAGAGTTGCACCTGAAAGACCGTCAACCTTGTAATCAGCATTTATATCATCTGGTTGTGTTTTCCCTTTTATTACAGCTAGAGCAACCTCATTATCTTTGTATATTTTTTTTCCTGGCCATAAATTTTTCCACTTTGGATTATCTACCTCAGCACCAAGACCAGGGGTTTCCTTGTGATCATAAAATTCTAATCCAGCAACAGTATTAAAATCTCCCTCAACTGCAATATAGCCGAAAAGGGTTCCCCATAAACCGTAACCCCTAATAGGAAGTATTAGTTTATTAATTGAGTTATCTTCGTTCCTTACTATAAAGAATTTTCCTACATTCTCTCTATTTTTAATAATAGCTATATCTTCTGATGAAGTTAATTTAGTTGATAGACTTGCGTCTCTTGTAGAAGCTATTTGATCATATTCATTTATATCAAATTCATTATAAGTATCTATAATTTTTCCAGTATTAAAGTCTACAAACTTTTGCTCAAGTCTTTCAAATTGAGTTTTTACATCCTCGTTTGGATTGTATAAATTTGCAGCTTGAAGAATTTTTTTACTTTGATTATTGGTTGCATTTTCATTCTGGAGATCTCTTAGGCTTACAGCTGTAAATGAAACAACAAGTGAGCTAACAAGGCATATAATAAAAGCAACTCCGATAGTTTTTATGACTGAATCATTCATTTAAGTAATGCCTTCCTTCTTTTAATATTTGATACTACGACCATATGATCTATTACTGGAGCTAGCAGGTTAGCAAAAAGAATTGCAAGCATCATCCCTTCAGGAAATGCAGGATTAACAACTCTAATTAGGATTACGGTAACTCCTATAACAACACCATATATCCATCTTCCAGTATTAGTCCCTGCCCCTGAAACAGGCTCAGTAGCCATAAAGACTAACCCAAATGCAAAACTTCCAATGACTAGATGCCAATACCAAGGAACATAAAACATTGGGTTGGTTTCTGATCCAGCAATGTTTAATATTGATGACATAGCAATCATTCCTAATAATGTTCCTAGAACTATTCTATAAGAAGCTACTTTAGTAACCAAGAGTATTATTAGACCAATGCCAATAGCTATCAAGGAGGTTTCTCCAACTGATCCAGGAATATTGCCAATAAAAGCATCCATCCATGTAAAGTTTTCATGAATACCAGTCATGCCTTTTTCAGCAGCCACTCCAAGTGCTGTGGCGCCACTATAACCCTCTGGAATAATATTATTATCAGCTAGACCTGCTATCCATACTTTGTCACCAGAAATTTGTGATGGATATGCAAAATATAAGAAGGCCCTTCCAGTTAAAGCTGGATTTAAGAAATTTTTACCAGTTCCTCCAAAAATCTCTTTACCTATAACAAGTCCAAAAGTTATTCCCATGGCAGCCTGCCATAATGGTATATCGGGAGGACAACTTAAAGAAAATAGAACCGTGGAAACAAAAGCACCTTCATTAATTTCATGCTTTCTAACAATGGCAAAAAGTGCTTCCCACCCAATTCCAACAACAAATACAACTATGTATATTGGTAAAAAATAAGACGCTCCAAACCAAAGCTTTGCAAAGAAGCTGGATGAGTTATACCCAACCATACTCACCAAATAATGATGCCAATCTCCAGTATTAGCTTGATTGATGGTCTCAAGATATTCTAAAGAATGAGCGCCTAGGTTGTACATACCAAAAAACATAGCAGGAAATGTAGCAAGCCAGACAATAACCATAATTTTTTGAATATCTACCGCATCTCGAACATGAATAGGGTTTGTAGTTTTTGTTTTTGTAGAAAAAATAAAATTTTCAAAAGCGTCGAATAATGGGAACCATTTAACATGCTTGCCTTCATCGATAAAATTAGGTTTTATATTTTCTATGAAGTTTCTTAAGGATTTCATTGTTCTAGGTATAATTTATTTAAGTTATCTAAAAGTATTGATGAATAATCATACTTACTAGGGCATACGTAAGAGCATAATGCTAAATCTTCAGGAGCTAATTCAAGCATACCTAAATCAACAGCAACTTCTATGTCAGATATAACAAGTGATTTTAATAATTGTGTTACGAGAATATCCATTGGCAAGACTTCATCGTAAGAGCCGATTGGAACTATTGCTCTATCTCCACCATTCAATGAAGTATTAAAAATAAATTCTTTAGGTGTTATGAAAGAAGATGAAAAAATATTTAATTTTGAGTGAAGGTTCTTCCCTGGCATTAACCAATTCATAAAAATATCATTAGCCTCATCAGGTATGACTGAAATTAAAGAGTCATAATTACCTAGATATCTCATCACTCCTTCGGATGAATGGCCAAATAAAACAGATCCCGATATAACTCTAGCACTATCTTTAATCTTCCCAGCAGTAAGCTCGTCAAGATTCCCGCCTATTCGTGCGCTTAGTAAGGAAGGCTCAAAGACTGAAGGGCCAGCTATCGCAACTGTCTTATGAGTACGTAGTTTTTTATTTTTAAGTAAATATCCTAGTGAAATAACATCCTGAAAACCTATTGTCCATGCAACTCTCTTTAAATTTACAGGATATATATGACTAATATGAACAGAGCTTAAACCGGCTGGATGAGGCCCGGAGAAGGTATGATAATTTATACCATCAACAGATCTATCAAATTCAAGATTTTGATGAGCGAGATGGATTGGGCATTCGAAAAGTACCCTCAAAGATTCTAGAGCCTTATTAAAATATTCTAAATCAGGATTTATTATATTTATAGGATCTACTGCTAGAGGGTTTGTATCACATGCATTTATGAATAGAGCGTCTGGCATTGATAGAGTTTTTGGAGTTCTATTAAATGGCCTTGTTCTGAATGAATTCCAAAGTCCAGAATCAATCATCAATGACTTTAATGAGTCTGCATCAGACTCATAAGTGAATGTATGAAATTGTTCATCATTTGAGATATCAATTTCTACTGATAAAAATTTACGCTTATCTCCCCTGTTTATAGAAGAGATTGTTCCGCCTGCTGGGGATGTGAAAAATACACCTGGATTTTTTTTATCTTCAAATATCTTAGACCCAACTTTAACTGTATCACCAGCCTTAACAAACATTGTTGGCTTCATGCCAATATAGTCATTTGCCAAAACTGACACAGCTGAAACTTTAGGTGCATCACTGATATTAACAGAAGGATTTCCTGCTATCGGTAAGTCCAAACCCTTTTTAAAATTAATCACGAGTGAAATGCCTTAATGAAAACGATTATAAAGTACTCAAAACGAAGTGATTATAAAACTAATGCTTCTTCTATTCTATAGTTTTCAATCAATTGGTAAGGGTAATCTTGGTAAGATAATCTTCGCAATTTTTTTGGCAAGATTAATAACTTGTTTTGAATATCCATATTCATTGTCATACCAGCAGTATAAGGTAAGCCTATTACCACTGGTTATTGTTGCTTGTGAATCAACAATAGAGGCAAAAGGACTTGAATAAAAATCAGTTGAAACAATCTCAGGTGAATTAACATAGCCTATAATTTCACGATATTTTGAATGGAAAGCTACTGATTTAAGGTAATTATTTATAGAATCTTTGTCAATATCGCAATCCAAAGTTAATGATAAAATAGCTAAACTTACATTAGGAGTCGGAACTCTTATTGCATTACCAGTAAGCTTGTTTGCAAGCTCAGGAATAGCCTTTGCAACAGCCTCAACAGCTCCTGTAGAGGTTATAACCATGTTCAATGGTGCACTTCTACCTCTTCTATCGCCTTTATGGAAATTATCTATAAGATTCTGATCGTTTGTATAGGAATGTACAGTTTCTATATGACCACTACTTACTCCATACTTGTCGTTAAGAACTTTTAGAATTGGCACTATAGCGTTTGTAGTACAAGAAGCTGCAGAAATAATAGTATCTGCGGAGTCTAATACATCATCATTTACACCATGAACTATATTTTTAATATCTCCTTTAGCTGGAGCGGTTAATATTACTCTAGATGCTCCAGATAAAATATGCTTTAAAAGATCATCTCTTTTTCTCCAAACCCCGGTATTGTCAATAACAATTGGATTGGTGATGTCAAAATCACTATATTTAACATCTTCAGGTTTATCTGCGTAGATAATTTTTACAGGATTACCATTGATAACTAATAAAGAGTTCTCCTCATCAACCCTAACCGTTCCATCAAAAGGGCCATGAACAGAATCTCTTAAAAGAAGACTTGCTCGTTTGTAAATATCGTCATCGCTTGCTTTTCTAATAACAATAGCTTTCAATCTATAGTAATTGCCTGGGCCGGTTTTTTGTATCAACATTCTCGTTACAAGCCTACCAATTCTTCCAAAGCCATAAAGAACTAGATCTTGAGGAGCCTCAGGTCTTTTAGATTCTTTATTTATAACGGATACAAGTTCTTTATTAATAAATTCAGGAAGATTTGAGCTATCATTTTTTAATTCTGAAAAAAAAGGACATCTAATAACTAATTCACCGATATCTATTTCACAATCAGCTAAAGTTAAAGACGATATATATTCTAGCGCTGGAAATGTCTCCAATTCACTGAGCTCATTCATATCTGACTGACGAGCGAACCTATGGGCTCTCATTATCTCAACAGGTGATTGGTTTACGAGAGATTTTCCATAAACGAGAATATTTACACCTTTTCTATAAAGGCTGCCGATTATTGGAATCATTAGTTCCGCAAGTCCCTCTCTCCATTTCCAGTCACCAAAAGAGTCCTCAGGGAGAATTCTATTTTGACGACCGGTTGACTGAAAGGTTAAGTCTCTTTTATCTGACATGTGTTTATGTAAAAAATTTAGATTACAGAATCGATTTTAAAGAATATAAAACATAAAAGCACGAATTAAGTGGTTAAAAAACAATAATTAGTGCTTTAAATGTAAATTATTTAGAGAATTGCTTTAAATGATGGTCTGCATTACCAAAAAGAGCATCGATAAATACCATCTTTTTCAAATAGTGACCAATCATCATCTCTTCACTAACGCCCATACCACCATGAAGCTGAACTGCATTTTGAGCTGATAATTTTCCAGCTTTTCCAATATGAGCTTTTAGAGCTGAAACATGTTTATATTTTTCATCAGAATCAGCATCAACCTCCAACATAGCCTTAAATAATAAAGATCGTGCTAATTCGCTATCAATAAACATATCAACCATTCTGTGTTGAAGGACTTGAAAGTTAGATATAGGCTGTTCAAATTGTTCACGACTCTTTGTATATTCAACCGTTTTAAGATAACAAGAGGTCATACATCCAACGCCTTCGGCTCCAACACATAATGTTCCAAGATTTATAGAATCTTTAAAAAGTTTTTGAGCTTCATCTCCAGTTGCAATTAAAGATACAGCTTCAATTGATACGTTATCAAAGATAACTTCAGAGCAAGTCTGTCCATCAATAGTAGCGAATGAATTAAGTGAAACACCTTCTTGAGATGTATCAACAATAACAAGGGAAAAATCATTACCTTTTTTACATGTAACAATTAGTTTAGAAGCATTTGCTCCATTTAAAACAAGGGTTTTTGTTCCATTTAATTTAGTTCCGTCATCAGATAATGTTGTCTGGGGAGATAGGTAGTCATAAGACTTGGCTGTTTCCGAGTAAGCTAGTGAAACATGGGATGTTCCGGCGCAAATACCCTCAATAACCTCAACCTTGTTAGCATAACTAGACTTATCTAATAATGTTCCCGAAAGTACAACGGTTGATAAGTAAGGCTCAATAACCAAGGCTTTACCAAATTCCTCAAACAGAACTGAAAGCTCGATAGCTCCAAAACCAAAGCCGCCAGATTCTTCAGAAAAAGGCATAGATAGCCAACCCTGATCTGCAAATAAAGCCCATGCTTTAGCATCAAAGTCCTCATCAGATTTAACTACATCCTCTCTTTTGTAAAAGTCATACTCAGATTCACAAAACTTCTGTATCTGCTCACGAAGCATTGTCTGTTCTTCACTATAATTTAAGTTCATTGCTTATACTCCTAGTACAAATTTTGAGATAATATTTTTTTGAATTTCATTACTACCACCGTAAATCGATGTTTTCCTCATATTCAAAAAATTTGATAGAGATTCAGCAGCGAAATCAGGACCTGAAGGTTTGTCATTAGAGCCGTAGCCATGTGGCCCAGGATACATTAGGGCGTATTCACCAGCAGCCTCGACAAATATTTCAGTAAGGCCCTGTTGAATTTCTGTACCTTTGATCTTTAAAATAGAAGATTCTGCACCAGGGTGACCGCCGTTCTCAAGTGCTGATAGTAAACGTAACTCAGTTAGCTCTAGAGCAGATATTGATATTTCAATTTCAGCGACTTTCTTGTCTAGATCTTGGTTATCAAGCTTAGAAACAATGCCTTTAAGTCTTGCAAGCTGACGCATTGATGCCCCAACAGCGGCAATTCCAAATCTCTCATGTGCTAGCAAGAATTTTGCATATGTCCAACCCTTTCCTTCTTCACCCACTAAATTTTCAGCTGGTACCTTTACGTCAGTGAAAAATACTGAATTAACTTCATGCTCACCATCTATAGTTATTATCGGTTTAACCTCTATGCCAGGTGTTTTCATATCAACAAGTATGAAAGATATTCCCTCTTGCTTTCTACCTGATGAGTCTGTTCTTACCAAGACAAATATCCAATCAGCACTTTGAGCTAATGTAGTCCATGTTTTAGAGCCGTTAATAATGTAGTTATCTCCATCACGAACTGCTTTAGTCTTCAATGAAGCCAAATCTGATCCCGATCCAGGTTCTGAATAACCCTGACACCACCAAGTATTAAAATTTAAGATATCAGGTAAGAACCTTTGTTTTTGCTCATCATTACCAAATGTGTATATTACTGGGGCAACCATACTCACGCCAAATGCCAGTAATGGAGGGCAGCCAGCCTTTCCAAACTCCTGGTTATAAATATAAAGCTGTGTAGATGACCAGCCAGTTCCGCCATGTTCAACGGGCCAGTTATAACCCATCCAACCTTTAGCAGAAATAGCCTTATGGTAATCAACCATGTCTTGTCTAGTTAGCGGCTCTCCATTGTCTTGCTTGTTTTTGACATGCTTGGGATAATCGTTAGCAAGCCACTCCCTCACCTCATCTCTAAATTGAATATCTTCTTTTGAAAAATTAATGTCCATAATTACCTTTATCTTTATATGGTTGATAGAATACGGATCACATTATACAAGTAATTGTAAATAATTTACTAACTTATGACAAAAAAGATAGACCATACAAATGCACACAGTCTGTGCAAATTATTTTTAACCTCTAAGAGATCAATATGTGTAGTTGTTGATTCAAATAAAGAGGCTAGACTTTTGTACAATGAGTTAGATTTGTATTTAAATTCCGATCTTATTGATTACTTTCCAGAAAATGAAATCCTTCCCTATGACCATTTCTCCTCTCCCGAATCTATTCTTAAGGAAAGATTTAGAATTCTCAACTCAGAAAAGGTTGTTAAAAAAATACTTATAACAACAATTAAAAATCTATTTGAAAGGTTTCCTCCTATAGGCTTTTTTAAATCAATACAAAATTTAAAAATAGCAGATAAATTATCTATAGAGCAGCTAGTCAATACCCTGGATGATTTAAGTTATGAAAAGGTAAATAGAATCGAGTCTATAAACCAATACTCATTAAGAGGCGGGATCATAGACGTCTACACGCCTATATACAACCAACCCTTAAGAATAGAAATATTTAATGATCAGGTTGAGTCAATTAGACAGTTTGATCCTGACTCTCAGCTTTCCACTGAAAAGCTTACAAACTTTTCACTCACAAAAGGGGCTTTAACATCACTAGATTCATCTAGTTTAAAAATATTTAAAGATAATTGGAGGAGATATTTTCAAGATTATGACGAAAGACAATGTGAAATATTTCAAAAATTAAATAATGGCAATTCTGCCGAAGGTTCAGAAATTTATTTGCCATTACTCTTCAATCAAACATCAACTTTCTTTGAATTATTTAATTCGTATGATTTTATAAAATCATCAAACATAGATAATTTAGTAAGTGAATATTACCTTTCAATAGATCAAAGGTATGAAGATGAAAATATAGATATACAAAGACCGCTTCTCAAACCTTCTGATATGTTTATCAATCAAAAAACCCTTCTGGGGATATTGAAAAAAGTTAAACAAATTAAATCATCTGATGGCGAATTTAAATATGAAAAGTTTGAAGATCTAATTGGTGACATATCAACAAATAAGATTGAATTTAAAAAAATTATTTTAATTACCTCCATCAATAGTGAATTTGAATTATTAGTAAAAAAATTCCTTCCTAATTTAACCCAACCTAAAGACATTAAAGAGGCTAAAGAAGGTATAAATATAATGATGGGAGAGCTTGTAAGACCTTTTCATAATAAGGAAAAAGATATATTAATAGTTCATAGAGAATATTTTAAATCAACTAATGTAATACCCTTATCTAACAAGCCCCAGATAAGAGCTGATGTTAATAACAGCTCAATGTTCAAAGCCGGAGATCTTGTTATTCATGAGAACTATGGACTCGGTAAGTATGAGGGACTGGAAATCGTCACAGCCAATGATATATCCAACGAATATTTAAAAATTATTTATTCATCAAATGAATCATTATATGTTCCGTTAAGGAGTGTTGATCTTGTTTCCAAGTATCACAAAAATAATGAAATAAATACAGTTCAGTTTGACTCGCTCTCTTCAGCTAGATGGATTAAAAATAAAGAGAAGGCTACAAAAAGAGCCTTTGATCATGCAGCAGAAATATTAGACGTAGAATCTCGAAGACTTGGATCCTCGTCTGTCTCATTAAAGATAGATGACAAGGCATTTGAGGAATTTACTAATGAATTTCCATACACGGAAACGCACGACCAAATAGATGCTATTAGTCATATTAGAAAAGATTTAACCCTAATAAAACCAATGAACCGACTTTTATGCGGCGATGTTGGATTTGGCAAGACTGAAGTTGCTATGAGAGCAGCTTACATATCAATATTCTCAAACAAACAAGTCATTGTACTATCACCAAGTACAGTTCTTGCAAATCAACATTATGAATCTTTTCTTGATAGATTTAAAAAATTTCCAGTAAATATTCAATTACTTAACAGACATACTAAGGCTAAAAGTAAAGAGCTAATTGTTAATTCTTTTAATAATGGTGAGGTTGATATATTGATAGGTACCCATGCCATATTTACCTCTGGATTAGTCTTTAAAAATACAGGCTTACTGGTTGTTGATGAGGAACATAAATTTGGAATTAAGCAAAAAGATATAATAAAAGGTAAGCAGGAGAATATTCATATCCTTTACTTATCTGCCACGCCTATACCGCGTACTATGAATTTTATCTTCTCTGGATTAAAAGAGTTTTCATTCCTTCACACACCTCCAACTAATAGAGTTAGCATTAAATCTTTTTTAAAAATTCAAAAAGATCAACTATTAAAAGAAGCAATCTCCAGAGAAATATCAAGAGGAGGTCAATGTTTTATTGTTCAAAATGATATTTCAAAAATGGAATACCTTAAAAAGCAAATACTAGAACTTGTCCCGGGCTCGTCGATAGGTATTGCCCATGGAAAGCTTAAAAAAGAAGAAATATCTTCTGTTATGTCAAATTTTGATATTGGAAATTTAGATGTTCTTATCTGCACAACTATCGTTGAAATGGGTCTAGATATTCCAAATGCAAATACAATTTTAATAATTGATTCGCATAATTTTGGCTTATCTCAACTTCATCAGCTAAGAGGAAGGGTTGGAAGATCTAATAGACAAGGGTATTGTTATTTCCTCATACCAACAACAGACCTTCCAAAGCTTTCAAAGGAAAGGCTTGACTCAATCATAAGACTTTCAGATTTGGGCTCAGGTTTTTTTATAGCACAAGAGGATTTGGAAATTAGAGGGGGTGGTGAAATGTTAGGTGACAAACAAAGTGGCCATGTTAATACAATAGGTCTGAGTTTATATTTATCTATGCTTAAAAATGCACTTCAAAAATTTAAAACAAATTCAGAGGAAGACCTTATACAAACAGAAATAAACTTTTATGATTCTAGTTATATAAGTGACTCATACCTCCCCTCACCACTTGAAAGGTTAAAGGTATATAAAGATATAAATAATGTAGAATCAAAAAAATCTTTGGAGGAAATTAAAAATAATCTAGAAGATAGGTGTGGTTCCCTGCCTATTGAAGTTGGTAATTTAATTAATAATGCAGAAATAAATTTGATGATTAAAAATACTGGTATTACAAAAATTTCATCAAATAGTAGCAATACGTCATTGCTGCTATCAACATCAGTTAAGAAGGATATATTTGAAAAATTATTAGCACTACTGACAAATGATCCAGTTAAGTACAGCATCAACAAGGATAATAAATTTAATATAAACTTAATAGAAGATGATGCATTAGCAAGGAGAATCTTCGTAAAGAAACTAATCAATGAAATTATTTAATCCAATCTTATTTATACTTTTATTAACATTAATTCTTTTAATAACATTAAATATAAGCTCTGATGAAGATGTTGTAGAGGAATATCAGATTGAATTTATTATATTCCAACGCGAAGATGTCGCTAGTAATGAGAAATTTTCTTCATTGCTACCAATACCAGGAAATGAGTTTTTAACGTTTCAAGATCCAGGTTTGCAAATTAATATAACAGCATTAAATAACTCGATTTATCCTAATGAGTCAGAATTTAAAAATATATTTCAAAATATTAAAGCCGCAGAGGACGACAGTAATGATAAAGAGAATTCATCCCCTCATTCAAATCCTAAAAAATGGTTCAGAAAAAATAATAATTTAGAAATACTAAAAAAACTAAATTTAAAACTTGATAGAAGTAATAAATACAATGTTATTGATAGTTATAGCTGGATTCAAAATATAAAACCGGAATCTGATAGTGCCTATCTACATTTTAGAAATAATCTATACGGGATCTACTTAAAACTTTATAGGGAGAGGTTTCTTCATATTAATTTAAAAGCCTATCTAGGAAATCTAGAAGATGGATATGTTGACCTTACTAGCGAATATATAAATGACCATGAATTAATTTTAAAAAAAGAAAACTTAAAAATGAATATTGATATTCCCATTAACCTTAAGTTAAATAAAAAAAATGATTACCTTGAGATTCAACCTCTAGAAGAGAATATAGAGCTAAAGCCAATAACAGATAAAAAAATTAATATATATATAGATGAATCTAAAAGATTATTTAATGGCGAGGTTCACTACTTTGATCATCCAGCATTCGGAATAATTATATCAATAAATAAAATTTAGCTTTTATAAAAAGCGTTTTCATCTATTGAATGGTCCGTAGAATCTTTAACGCTTTTAAGCTCAGGTATTTGTTCTAATAATGTTTTCTCAATACCATCTTTTAAGGTTACATCTACCATTCCACATCCCTGGCACCCTCCACCAAACTGAAGAATGGCCTCTCCTTTTTTTGTAAATTCAAGTAAGCTAACTTCACCCCCATGGGACTCAAGCATTGGGTTAATTTCATTGTAAATAACATAATTGATTCTATCCTCAACAGGACTATCAGGAGAAATATTTGGAAGCCTGGCATTGGGAGCTTTAATTGTAAGCTGTCCTCCAAAGGTATCATTATCAAAATTTACCTCAGCGGATTCTAAAAAGGGAATACTTCGTTTTTCAATATTGACATTTATCAAGTCTAAATTAATTATTACATCGTCTGGTAGTGCTTCATCTGGTTTACAATAAGCCAAACAAGTTTCAGCTTTTGGCGTTCCTGGGTCGGAAATAAATATTCTTATAGAAAGATCTGGTTCATTCTTGTCCTTAAGAAGTTTTGCAAGATACTCTTCGGCTGATTTAGTAATGTTAATAATTTCGTTCATATTTATATGTGGTTAAAAAGAATATTAAACTCATTTTTAGGAGTAAGATCAAAATCAGAACTTGAGAATGATCTTAGAGGTCTCTCTTTAAGTAAAATAATACTTCTATTTATCGTTCTTAATATAACATTTATAGGGTTGCTAATTTTTATAATAATGTTTTTTATTAATAATAATGAATAAATATTCCATATCAGCAAATTTATTAAAGGATCATTACGAAGGCCCTATTCAAATTAACTTTAGTCCATCACTTGGATATAGATCTAGATGTGAATTTGGCTATCAAAATAAATCCTACACAATGCACGCCCTAAATGGTGAAAAGATTTACTTAAATACCTTTGAAGTAGCCCGTCCTTGCATATCAAATCTTATGCCTAAATTTCTAGATGCAATAAATAAAAATGAATTAATAAATCTAAAATTATTTCAGATTAATTTTAGAGCTAATTCAAAGAATGAAGTCATGACAACACTTGTTTATCATAAAAAATTAACTGAGGAGTTGCAGTTAGCCTCGGATACTTTGGCAGCAGAATTTAATATACAGCTAATCATAAGAGCAAGAAAAGAATTTTATAGTAATAAAGATGGATTGCTTGAGGATCAGCTAGATAGAACTAATATAACTCTTTATCAAACAGATCAATCCTTCTATCAACCAAACTATTTCATGATGCCTAGAATGGTTAGTAAGGTTATTGATATGATTGAAAATCCTAAAGATCTGCTTGAGTTGTATTGTGGATCTGGAACTTTTACCCTGCCCCTATCAACCTATTTTAAAAATATATTTGCAACCGAAAATAATAGACAATCTATAAGATGTCTTGAGAAAGGTATAGCGGTAAATAAAATTACGAATGTTAACTACTCTAGATTATCAGATGATGAGGTTACAGAGCTACTTAAGGGAAGAGTTTTTAGAAGAATGAGCGGCCTTAATATAAATAATTTTAGCTTTTCTCATATATTGGTTGATCCGCCTAGATCAGGACTAACTCAAAATGTTATAAATATATTAAATAAATTTGATAAGGTGATTTATGTTTCTTGCAATATGGAAACCTACCTAAGGGATATAAAATTATTAAATAGTTTTTCAATTTCTGATATAGAAATATTTGATCAATTCCCTAATACGAATCACCTTGAAATAGTTTCATTACTATCAAGATAGATAAATACAACTAATTTGCCCTACCTTAAGATATCTTAATAACTACATTTTTTCTATTTACTTTGTATTAGCATAGTAATACACTGTGACATATGTCAAACCTAAATGATGCAATATTGTTATTAGAAAATAAAAAAGAGGTTAGTGAATTTCTTAAAGATCTATGCACCCCAGCAGAATTAAAAGCCCTTGAAGAAAGATGGTCAGTTGCCCAGCTTCTTTATAAAGAAAAAATGTCTTATAGAGAAATAGCATCAAAACTTAAGACAAGTACTACTACAGTAACGAGAGTTGCGAGGTTTTTATTAAATGAGCCAAATAATGGTTATCAGAAAATATTAAAAAGGATTTCAAAATGAAAAATAGATTAACCATTGCTATACAAAAAAATGGAAGACTTTCAGATCAAAGTAGAGATTTAATTAAAAAATCAGGAATTAACTTTACCGCAAAAGGAGATAAGCTATTAGCCAAATCAAATAATCTTCCTATTGATATTCTTTTTGTTCGAAGTGATGACATTCCATCACTCGTTTCTAATGGTGACGCCGATATGGCGATAGTTGGAGAAAATATTCTTATAGAAAAATCTTTATTTAAAAAAACTAATATCAATAAAGTACTTGAACTTGGATTTTCGAAATGCCGTCTTTCATTTGCCGCACCTCAAAATTTTTCAATGAAAAGTGTTAAGAATAAAAAAATAGCAACCTCCTACCCAAATACGGTTAAGAAATACCTTTTAGATAATAAAATTACAGCTAATGTAGTAAATATACATGGTTCAGTTGAACTAACGCCCTACATAGGCATGGCAGATTGTATATGTGATTTAGTTTCATCGGGAGCGACACTTGAGGCTAACAACCTTAAAGAATTAGAAGTTATACTTGAATCTCAAGCCGTCCTTATACAAAATAAAAAAATTAATAAAGCTAAGACACTTATTGCAGAAAAGGTTATTAGCAGAATGAATGGCGTTATTAATGCTATCGAAAGTAAATATGTAATGCTTAATGCAGATGTCAAAAATATTAGTGCCATTTGCAAACTTCTTCCCGGTTCTGAGTCACCCACAATCATACCGCTTGAAGATAACAATAAAGTAGCTATTCATGCGCTGTGCCAAGAACCTATCTTCTGGGAAACAATGGAAAAACTTAAATCAAAAGGCGCTTCTTCTATTTTAGTTATGCCTGTTGAAAAGATACTAAACTAATGAAAACTATCAACTTAACAAATAAAAATCTAGTTTTAGATTTCAAAGACTCTAAGTTTTCTAATTCTAACAGGGCTGTATTAAAGAGATTTGAAAAACTTATTATCAATGAAGGTGATGAGGGTATTAAAAAAATATCTAAAATTTTAAATGAAAAATCAGTATCAAAGTTAAAAGTTACAAAGTCTGAATTTAAAAAAAGTGATAAGCAGATAGATGAAAAGCTTAAATCAGCAATACTTACAGCCTATTCTAATATTAAGCAATATCATCAAAAGCAAATCCCTGGACTATCTATTAAACCTAATGAGACAACAAAAGGTATTAAGTTATGGTCAGAATTTAGACCAATCGAAACTGTTGGTTTGTATATACCTGGTGGAACAGCTCCATTATTTAGCTCTTTAATGATGCAGGCAATACCTGCTCTTTTGGCCGGTTGCCCAAATATAGTTGTTTGCACTCCACCCAATAAGTTAGGAAATATTGATCCAACAATTCTTTGGGTAGCAAACATGCTTGGCATTAAGAATATATTTAAGGTTGGAGGTTCTCAGGCAATATTCTCAATGGCATATGGAACTAAAACTATACCAAAATGTTTAAAAATATTTGGTCCTGGAAATCAGTTTGTAACAGAAGCTAAAAAAATGGTCTCTGAAAATGTCTCAATTGACATGCCTGCAGGACCAAGCGAGGTATATGTAGTTTCTGATGATATGGATAAAGCAGACATCATAGCCTCTGACCTGCTATCTCAACTAGAGCATAGCAATGATGCAAAAGCTGTGTTTATTACCAAAAACAAAGAATTAATAGCTCATGTAATAGCATCAATAAATAAACAAAAAAAGGAACTTAAAAGACAAGAGATATTACAAAATAGTATTAAAAATATACGCTTAATTAATACTAAAACTAATAAACAAATTATTGATTTTATTAACATCAACGCGCCTGAGCATTTAATATTATTAGATAATAATTTTATTGATTTTATACCATCTATAATTAATGCTGGTTCAGTTTTTTGTGGGTCATATTCACCAGAATCTTTCGGTGATTATGCGTCTGGCTCTAATCACACGCTTCCAACATCAGGACATGCAAAAACTTATTCTGGCCTTTCTGTAAAAGATTTTGGTAAATCTATTAGTTTTCAAACGGCTTCAGCTGAAGGTTTTATGCTTCTTGCACCGACTGTTGAGATTTTAGCAGCCGCTGAGCAACTAGATGCACACAAGCGAGCCGTTGAAATTAGAAAAGAATATGCCCAAAGTGATGTAAAAAATGAATCAAGGTCATTCTTTTTAAACAGATCAACTAATGAAACTAACATATACATTAATTTAAATATTGACGGTACGGGTAATTACAATATAAATACTGGATTAAAATATTTTGATCATATGCTTGAGCAGTTTGCAAAACATGGACATTTTGATCTTTCAATACAATCGTTAGGAGATCTTGAAATAGACGAGCATCACACGATTGAAGATGTAGCTATTGCCCTTGGCGATGCTTTTAAGAATGCACTTGGTGCAAGAGAAAATATTGAAAGATACTCATCTAGTGAAGTATTGGTAATGGATGAAACTAAATCATCTGTAAGTATGGATATGGCTTCACGGTCTTTTCTAAAGATGAAAATATCTCCTCTAAGGGAGTATGTTGGAGACTTTCCTACTGAAATGTTTGAGCATTTCTTCGTATCATTTGTTAATACGCTAGGTTTTACATGCCACATAGAAACAATTGGAGATAATAGCCATCATATTGTAGAAGCTACATTTAAAAGTTTTACAAGAGCACTAAATGGAGCTTTAAAAAAGAATAAATCCTCGGTTTTATCTACAAAAGGGGTCTTGTGAAAGTTGGTATCGTAGATTGCGGTGGAGCTAATTTGAACTCTATTTATTACTCATTAGAAAGGATAGGTGTTGAGCCTATTATTTCAGCATCGGTAGATGAGCTTAATTTAACAGATAGCCTTATATTGCCAGGCGTAGGATCAGCAAGTGTTGTTATGAGATATCTTAAAGATAATAATCTTGTCAGCTATATAAAAGAGTCATCAAAACCAATTCTTGGAATATGTATAGGAATGCAAATACTTTTTGAGCATTCAGAAGAAGATGATACTGAATGTCTAGGACTACTCAAAGGCTTAGTAAAAAAGTTTGTACCAGCTGATAATGAAGCTGTTCCGCACATGGGCTGGAATTCAGTAAACTGTATTGATAGCTTTAGGCATTTAGATGATTACTTTTATTTTGCTAATAGTTTTTATACAAAATCCAGTGATTATCAAATTGGTGAAACAACTTATATACGTAATTTTTCATCTATCGTTAAGAAAAATAATATTGTTGGTTGTCAGTTTCATCCAGAAAAATCATCAGCAGCGGGAGAGAAATTTCTTAAAGATTTTCTTAAAATATAATGAACATAATCCCAGCTATAGATTTACTAAATGGAAGTTGTGTAAGGCTGCTTAAAGGAAATTATAATGAAGTCTCATCATACAATAGCTCACCAATAAACCAAGTTAAGACTTTTGTAGAAGCAGGTTTTAACTATATCCACATAATAGATCTAGATGCTGCTAAATCTGGAAATAACGAGAACTTAGAAATTATAAAATCTATATCACGAATTGAAGGATTAAAGCTTCAAATAGGTGGCGGAATAAGAGATATAAATAAAGTCTTTGATTTATTTGATCTTGGTGTTGATAGATTAATTGTAGGGACTGCTGCAATAACTGATTCAAAATTTTTAGCTCAACTGAAAGAAATGGTTGATCCTAATAAATTAATTTTTGGTTTAGACTTTAATTTAATAGAAAATGAGCCATTCCTGTCGGTCAATGGGTGGACAACTAATACAACAACAACCCTATTCGATTATATAAATGACAATGATTGGATTAAAAATGTACTAGCAACTGATATATCACTTGACGGCACTTTAATGGGCCCAAATATTGATATCTATAAAAGAATCTTAAAGTGTAAAAATATTAACTTAATAGCATCAGGCGGGATTGCTTCAATAAAAGATATTCAGGATTTAAATAATATTGGATCTCATGAATGCGTAGTTGGTAAGGCTATTTATGAGAATAAGATTACTTTATCAGAGTTACAAAATGTTAACTAAGAGAATCATTCCATGCCTTGATGTAAAAGATGGCGTTGTTGTAAAAGGAGTTAAATTTAAAAACCATGAGGTAGTTGGCTCGATTATTGATTTAGCAATAAAATATAATAACCAAGGGGCAGATGAAATTGTTTTCTATGATATTGCTGCTAGTACAGTTAATGGGTTTGTTTCAAAAGAATGGGTTAAACAGATTGCTAAGGAAATAAACATACCCTTCTGTGTAGCAGGAGGTATTAAATCTATTGAAGATGCAAAAGTTATACTCAATGCAGGTGCTGATAAAATATCAATAAATAGTCCTGCCATAGAGCGCCCAGAGCTTATCAAAGAGCTTTCTAATGAATTTGGAAGTCAATGTGTGGTTGTGGGTATAGATTCTCTCTATAAGGATGATGATTTTATAGTTTATGGGAAGACTGGAAATGAAAAAACAGCATTTAATACGCATCTAAAGACAAAAAATTGGATTCAAAGAGTTCAAGAGTTAGGCGCTGGTGAAATTGTATTAAATTGCATGGATCAAGATGGTGTAAGAAATGGCTACGATATAACCCAACTTAAAACCATGCTAGTTAGTTGTAATATTCCGCTCATAGCCTCAGGCGGTGCTGGTTCAGTCAATGATTTTATTAATGTTTTTAAACAAACTAATGTAAGTGGAGCATTAGCTGCAAGTATATTTCATAAAAATATTATTGATATTGAACAACTAAAACAGAACTTAAGAACTGAATTAATAAACATAAGGTAAATATGGAATTAGATAAAATTAAATGGAATGAAAAAGGACTAATACCTGTAGTTATTCAAAATAAAAGAACGCTTAATATTCTGATGTTGGGTTATATGAATCTTGAAGCTCTTCAGCTATCTATAAAATCAAATGAGGTAACATTTTTTAGTAGATCAAAAAATAGACTTTGGACTAAAGGTGAAGAATCTGGAAATAAGCTAATTATTAATGATATGTATTTAGATTGTGATCTTGATACATTGCTTATAAAGGCCGAACCTCTGGGACCTACTTGTCATAAAGGAGAAACTTCTTGTTTCAAGACAGATGATCAATCCACGTTAAATATGATTGATGAGCTAGAAAAGATAATTGAGGATAGAAAAAATTTAGATACATCTAAATCTTATATTGTTAGTTTGCTCAATAAGGGTGTTAAAGAGATAGCAAAAAAAGTAGTAGAAGAAGCTGGTGAAACATCCATAGCTGCAGTTACAAATGATGGAAGGCTTATAGATGAGTCAGCAGATCTAGTATTCCATTTATTGGTTCTTCTAAGCTCACAAGGGAAGTCAATGAAGGACGTGCTGCAGGAATTAAAAAAAAGAAGTATCAATCAATAGACTTGTATTCAATATAATCAATAAGTAATCTTCCTCGATCTGGGTCTTCAAGGTTAGAGCATTGACTATCATGGCAAAATTTATCTATATCAACGCCAGCCCCATAATCGTAATCTCCCCCTGAGGCGACATTTAATAACAAAAAGAACTCTTCATTAAAAGGGTATGTGAAGTTATTAAAAGCAGTTGAACTTGATGACTCATCAAAATATGGAGTTTCTTGGGTATCCATATACATTTTTATTGAATTCTCAGTCCACTCAAAGGTTATAGAATGAAATTTATCATGAAAATTAACGCCCATAGGAACAGATTCTGCTTCATGGATTATCTGTCCATTGCCTGATACCCCAAAATGAATAGCTGAGCCAATTTCGCTAGCAACTCTTCCCTTGGCTTCCATGACATCTATTTCACCATCAGCAGGCCATGACTTACTTCCTTCAGCAATACCTTGGGGAAGAAACCATATAGCAGGCCAATGACCGGTCCCATCAGGAACTTTAAAACAGACTGTTATTCTTGAAGGATTTTTAAATATTTTCTTACCCGAAGTAATAACTCTTGCTGAAGTATGAGGCCAAGTGTAATCACAGCCACTATTTGAACAATAAGGATCATTAAATGGCGTTACATCATTATAAATAGGCTGGATCTTCAAAAGACCGTTTTCAATAAATAGGTTTTCTGTAGTATTTGAAGTGGTATTGTAATTATTAGAATAGCCATTTCCTGGACCAGTATAATATTGAAGCTCATTATTACCCCAACCAGATACCCAAGAGCCATCTCCTGCATTAAAACCATTGCCTAGTTCATAGGTAAATACATCTGGATTAAATACATTACTAGTAAAATCTTCGATCCAATATTCAGTCGAGTCATTAACTGGTATTTTGCAGTATGAGTCCTTATCTTCATTATAAATACTATCAACCGAAGAGTTAAGAGCCTCAACTACTAAGCTCTTTACAGCATTTGATGTGCCAGATTTACCCTTACAGGTAAGTGTAAAATTATAATTCATTACATCTGATAGGTTTATGGTCTCACTACCATTATTTGACTTAGAACCCATCCAGTCATCTGAAGCAATACAAGATAGGCTATTAGTTGTTGCCCAAGACAATGTTATTGAGGTATTTATTTCAGTAGAGTAACTTGACGATACAAAACTACTAATTACAGGGTTTTGAAGCAAGGGAGAATTTATAGCTGAAGATCCACCGCCACCTCCACACGAAACCAGAAATATTAATGTTAAGCAATAAGTACACAAGGATTTATTCATAGTATGCATTGGCTAGATTGCCTGATTATTAAATAATATTATTTATATCTATTTAGGAATGGTAAAAGATTTAGTCATTTGTTTAATTTCTTTTCTCATAATCAATAAAGCAATTAAATTGGGGAGAGTTACCAAGGGCCCAATAATATATGCAATATTCCAAACAACCTCTGTATCAATAATAGAAGCAGCGAAGAAACAAGCTACATAAACAAGCCTATACCAAATCACACTTTTTTCTCCAAACACATAAGCAGCAGATCTATCTCCATAATATGACCATGCAATAGCTGTAGAGAAAGCAAATAAAAGCAACCCTATTGCGATCAAATAACCACCATATATGCCTAAAACACCGGATTTAAATGCAGCAGCAGTTAATTCAGCTGAATGAATTAACGACTTACCAGATAACTTAATTTCACTATTCTTGATGTCGCCATTATTTACATAGATTGTGCCGTTATATAAGTCCAATTCATTATCTGAATTATGGAAAATAGTATCTTCAGCAATTGAATTTTTATGAATAATTGTAAAATTATTATTTATTGCAATACCATATTCAACAAATATATCACCGGTAAATTCTTTAACTTCTGAAGTATTATTATTTATAAAGTTTCTTAGGTTATTAACATCCTCTTCAGAACTTTCACTGTATTGTCCACTAACAATGGTAGTAGATGTTTTATCAAAAGTATTTTGATGTTTTTCAGACCATGCGCCAGATGAAAGAATAACTAAGGCAGTAATAGAGCAAACTATAATAGTATCTATAAAGGGCTCTAGTATTGAGACAATACCCTCCTCTATTGGATCTTCAGTTTTAGATGAGGCATGGGCAATAGGAGATGATCCCTGGCCAGCTTCATTAGAAAATGCTCCTCTAGCGACACCTTTTTGAAGAGCTAAGGCAAAATTAGCTCCCAAAAAACCACCCACAGCAGATGAGCCGCTAAAGACTTGTGAAAAAATTAAATGAAATGAAGGAATGATATTTTCATAATTATCTAAAATAACAATCATTGAGCCTGATATATAAATAAGCCCCATTGCAGGAACCAAAGCGCTAGCAATTCGTGCAATTCTTTTAATGCCCCCGACTATTACTAACAGGAGTAAAATTGATAAAATAGATCCAGTTATTATGGGTTTTATAGAAAACTCAGAATCCATAACTTCAGCTATATTATTAATTTGTGGCATATTGCCGGTACCAATTGCAGTTAACATCATTAAACATGCAAAAACCATTGCGAGCCACTTCATGTTCATTCCGTGCTCTATATAATGAAAAGGACCACCTGAAATAGTTCCATCAGGGAGTGTTGTTCTATATTTATGAGCTAATGAAACTTCAACAAATTTTGTAGTCATTCCTACGATTGCAGTTATCCACATCCAAAAAATGGCTGCTGGTCCGCCAATCCATATTGCAAGACCTACTCCGCCAATATTACCAGTACCTACAGTACCAGAAAGTGCTGTTGTTAAAGCTTGAAATGGGGTTGTCTCGCCTTTTGTAGTTTTTTTAATATATTTACCACTTAGAACTCTCCAGCCGTGTGCGAAGAATCTAAACTGGGGAAAACCAAGATAAAAAGTAAAGAAAATACCAGTGCCAATTAAGATCATTGGAAACCATGGCGCGCTTCCTATAAAACCGTCTAGATAAATTAAGAAGTTATTAAATTCAACCATGATCTGCTATTTGTTTTGATGCCATGCATCAAGTTCGTTATAGCCGCCAATGGCAACACCATTAACTTTAATTTGTGGAAAAGTTCTTGCAGATGGAAACATATCAAAGAAGACATCTCGAGAAAAATCTACATCTAGTTGCTTGTAAGAATATTCAAGGCCCTCTCTTTCACAGAAAGACTTTGCTTTATCGCAATATGGACACATAGTTTTACCGAATATTTCTATCATATAAACCTTAATTATTAATTAATTAATTATAGACATAAAAATCTTAAAATGCATTTTAAAAAGTTTATCTAATTAATTTACACAAAAGATTTCAAAGTATAGACTTGATTCATCAATCTATAATTTAAAAAAAATGTCTTTATTCGATCTTAAAAATAAATCAATTTTAATAACAGGCTCATCAAGAGGAATTGGCAAAGCAATTGCACATCAATCCGCCGTTCATGGAGCAAAGGTAGTTATTTCATCACGAAATATAGATGCGTGTATTGAGGCAGCAAATGAAATTAATGAAAGCATAGGAGAAGAAGTAGCATTTCCAATTGCTGCAAATATAAGCCATCAAGATCAATTGGAAAATCTTGTTATGAAAACAATTGAGACATTAGGAGGCATTGATTCTCTTGTATGTAACGCTGCAACTAATACCTATATGGGCTCTATGCTTGATATGACTAATGAACAATTTACCAAAGTTATGAATAATAATATTAGATCAAATCAGATTTTATGTAATCTTTGCATACCGCATATGATTGAAAAAAAAGATGGGACGATAATTATAATTTCTAGTATTGGCGGAATTAAAGGAAGCGCTTTGCTTGGAGCTTACAATATATCAAAAGCTGCCGATATAATGATAGTAAAAAATATTGCAGCAGAATTTGGATCAAAAAACATTAGGGCTAACTCCATTGCACCAGGCTTAATCAAAACTGATTTTGCAAAAGCCTTATGGGAAAATCCTGATATATGTAAAGAAGTCCTGAAGACTTGTCCTATGAATAGAATCGGTGATCCTGATGAGGTTGCGGGTATTGCAGTAATGCTTGCATCAGATGCAGGAAATTACATTAACGGTCAAACAATAGTTGTTGATGGCGGAACAACTATAGCCTAATAGACTGTTTTAGCTCGCTAAAAATATAATTAAGAACATGAGACTCATTAATAGATGAGACTTTGTAAAAGTCATACCGAAGTTGATTAAGATCATTAATTACGTTGGATATTTTTAGTTTATTAAATTGCGCATCATTAAATAATTTATACGAGCCACTCAGCTCATTACCAGTAATTTTAGATTTTAACATTATCTTAAGAAACTCGACTAAATAATTTATTTTTTCAACAAGCTTAATATCTAGATCATTAACTAATTTTATAGACTGAGTCTGGTCAACTTTATTATTAATGAAGTTATTAATAACTTCTAAGAAATCTTTAAATTTATTTTGATCATTATTTCTAATGTCCTCAAGAATATTAAAAGGCGTAGCAAAACTAGGGAAATCCATAGCGCTATAGTCACTGATACCTATATCCTTTAGCCAATTATTTGTCTCGTCCATAGTTGTATTTTTTATACTTATGACCTGGCATCTACTGTAAATAGTTTCCTTAAAAACTTTTGGTCTATTAGATGTCATGATGATATATGAGAAAGAGGCTGGCTCTTCTAGGGTTTTGAGTAATGCATTTTGCGCTGCTTCATTCATTGAATCTGCATTATGAATTAAAACAACTTTATTTTTAGAGATAGATGGAGTTAAGGACAAGAAAGTAATTATATCTCTGTTACCCTTTTCATCATCCCAATTGCCGGCTCTTCTACTTACATCATTAATAAGAACCTTATCTTTATCTAATATGTATAAATCAGGATGATTGGATGATTCAATAAGATTAGCATGGTCAGAAATATTTTTATCGCTGGATTGACTAAGTAAAATATCTGATGCTATTTTTTTTGCAAGAATACTTTTACCAATACCTAAGGGACCATTAATAATAATTCCATGTGGCAGGGTCTTTAAATTAATAGAATCATAGGATTCTTTCAACCATTTACATTTTTCTACTTTCATAATATTTTATAAACATATTCTATAATTTTATTATGAACAATTTCTATAGAGTTAGAGGCATCTAAAATCTTAACTCTACTAGTATTTAATTCAGCGACATTTAAATATCCATCCCTAACTTTATTAAAAAAATCAAAACCTGAAGACTCAATTCTATCTTTTACATCATCGGTTTTTCTTGAAAAACCCTCTTCAACACTAATGTTCAATAAGAATGTAATATCAGGAGTTGGACAATTAATAAACGAGATAAGGCTGTTAATAAAATCAAGCGATAGATCTCTTCCATGCCCTTGATAAGCTATAGAGGCATCATAAAATCTATCAAATAAAATAATATCTAGATCAGAGTTTGTAACTTTTTCTTTTATAAGCTGCGCTCTAGATGCAAACATAAGCAAAAGCTCAGCTTCATCAGAAAGGTCATCTGTGGAATTAAGAAGAATATCTCTTATTTTTTCGCCAGTAATGGTAGAGCCAGGTTCACGCAATATTTCAGTTTTCAGCCCCCTGTTATTAAGATAGCTTTTAAGAAGATCAATTTGAGTTGATTTACCTACACCTTCAATTCCTTCAAAGCTTATAATTTTCATTAATTTAACCCCAATGTTTTAATCATCATTCGGTGTTCATCGTAAGTTTTTGAGAAATAATGTGATGTTGGAGAATCTGCAACAAAAAAAAGGTACTCACCCGGGGTGCTTAAAATAGCTGCTTCTATAGAAGAAAGAGAGGAAAATGAAATTGGTGTAGGCGGCAATCCTTTTATCATATAGGTATTATATAAATTATCTTTATTAAGAATATCAGATTTTTTTATATCTCCATCAAAATTTGGCATTAGCCCATAAATAATTGTAGGATCTGCCTGAAGCCGCATACCTAAATTCATTCTTTTAAGAAATACACTAGCAATTATTTTTTTTTCAGGGTTATTTCCAGCTTCTTTTTCTATAATAGAGGCAAGAATTAAAGCATCATATTTATTATTTAATGGGTTGTTTTCTGGCTTAAGAGCCCATATATCTGATAAGAATTTATCCAATAACCTATGACTTGATTGGAGGATAGAGGATGATGTCATTCCTCTTTTATAAAAGAATGTATCAGCAATAAGAATACCTTCTTTAAATGGGTAATTCGTTTCAATACAGTCAAGAAATTTACAATCTATCTTAAATGACGAAGTTTCAAGAGTTTTTTGTAGATCAAAAATATTTGAACCCTCTTTAATATTTAATTTATGGCTAATTGTATTCCCGCTTACAAAAAGGTTAATCATTTCGCCGATAGATTTATTCCTAGAGTCGTACTCACCCTCTTCAAAAGAGTTAATATCCATAATGGAAAGATGAAGTCTAAAAAAGATTTTATTGATAAAAGATTTGTATGCAATTTTTTCATACCCTAAATTCATTGAAACGCCCTTCTCTAAAATAATACTTGAATCTGAGGAACTGTTAATAGAATTTATAAACCCGAAATAAGGTCCTATGAATGAAAGAAAGAGAATTGGAATAATTAAGATAAATTTATAAATCTTCATTTATGTATAGTAAATAAAAAATACCTATTTTCATTTATTTAAAAAAATAGGTATTTTAAAGTGAATGTTCATTAAAGAACTAATTATAAAAGTGATTGCTACAAATATAAAATGTAGCTTCAACTTAAAGTTTACGAACTAGAATTTATATAATCTACTGCTTCGTTAACTGTTGAGATTTTCTCAGCATCTTCATCTGCGATTTCAAGATCAAATTCTTCTTCTAAAGCCATAACCAATTCAACAGTATCCAATGAATCAGCGCCAAGATCGTCGACAAATGAAGAGTCATTCTCTATTGTGTCAATTGAAGCCCCAAGTTGGTCGCTAACTATTTTTTTAACTCTGTCTTCTATACTCATAAAAATTCCTTAATAAAAAAAAGTAGGTAATTATACATCTATTAAGTAATTAAATAGAACATAATTTTTAATACATAAATAGACCGCCATCAACAGATATTGTTTGGCCTGTTATATATGAAGCATCATCACTTGCAAGAAATGCTACAAGTTCAGAAATATCCTTAACATCTCCCATTCTTTGAAGAGGTATGTCTTTAATTAATAATGATTTAGCCTCATCAGTTAAAAAAGATGTCATGTCTGTTTCAATAAACCCTGGAGCAACAGAGTTAACTGTAATTCCTCGAGAACCAACCTCCTTAGCTAAAGATTTTGTAAATCCGCCTAAGCCTGCTTTTGCAGAAGAGTAATTAACCTGCCCTGGATTGCCCATTAGTCCTGAGATAGATGAAATATTAACAATCCTTCCGTATCTATTTTTAATCATATTCTTAATGAATACTTTTGTGACATTGAAAGTTCCAGTTAGATTTGTAGCAAGAACATCATCCCAATCCTCATCTTTCATTCTGAGAAATAGTTGATCTGATGTAATGCCAGCATTATTAACTAATATTGTTGGAAGAAGGTCTTTTTGTTTAAGTAGCTCAAAACAATTTTTAACTGATTCTCTGCAAGTTATATCAAGCTTAATTGGAATTAAGTTTCCAGAATAACTGTCTTCAAATTCAAAATTATTTCTAGAGGCACCAACAACCTTAAAGCCCATTTGAGCAAAATGAATAGCTATAGCCCTTCCAATTCCTCGAGATGCTCCTGAAATAAATACAACCTGATTATTCATATAACTCATAAAACTCTTCTTTAAAATTATTACTAGATGTGGATAAAATATTATCAAGCCCATTAGACTTGGCTAGACCTGATAAAACCTTGCCCGGACCACACTCTATAATAATACCATTGAACTCATTTATTAAATTCATTGTATCTATCCATTGGACTGGAGATGTAAGTTGATTTGTTAACTTCTCTCTAATATTGATAGATGTAGTTTCTGTACTTGCATCATAGTTATGAACTACAGGAATAGAAGGCTCATTAAAGTTAATTACACTTAACTCAGATAGTAAAAGTTTAGATGCTGACTCCATTAACCTACAATGTGATGCAGCTCCTACCTTTAATTGAATGCACCTTTTTGCACCAGCTTCTTTGCAAAGATCTGCAGCTAATTTTGCAGCCACCTCATGTCCCGCAATAACAATTTGATTTGGTGAATTAATATTAGCTGGTGAAACTATAAGACCGGTTGATTCTGATACTTTTTTACAAATATCATTTATTGAGAATAAATCTAAGTTTAGGACTGCAAACATAGAACCTTTTTCAGAAGACTCCATTAACAAGCCTCTTTTATGCACAAGAGATATTGCCTTTTTTAGCTCAATAGAATCAGAGACAACTAGAGCAGAATACTCACCCAGGGAATGACCGGCAATAATATTTGGAACGATATTGGTTAAGGAAAGAAATCTTTTGTAATGAAGGTAAGATGTAGCTAAAAGTGCTGGCTGAGTAACTGATGTTTTATTTATTATATCTTCTGGGCCGTTTTTAATAATATCAAGTAAGTCAAAAGGTAAATCAGCTATAGCTGTCTTAATAGATAAAAAATCCTCTTGATTGAAATCATCAAGCATCCCAACTGATTGGGAGCCTTGACCGGGAAAAACTAAACTTATATGCCTAGGCATAATTAAGCTGAAGTTTCTTCGACCTCTTTCTCTTTTTTCCTTAGATCTATTACAAGTCTTCCTTTGTAAAAGCCATCCTTTGTCATTTGATGACGGGCATGCTTTTCACCTGAAACTGGATCTATTGATAGAGTTGATGCTGTAAGAGAATCATGAGATCTTCTTTGACCCCTTCTTGATCTCGTTACTTTACTTTTTTGTACTGCCATTTGTTAACCTTAAAAAAAATGTATCCTATCAAAATTATACAACTATTGGTAGATATTTTTACTTTAATAAATCTATTAAATCGTTAAATGAGGTATCTAATTCAGCCTCGCATTTAATCATTTCATTATTTTGATCTACAAACCATACTTCTGAAGAATGAAGCGCCATCCTTTTAGAGCTTTTTAACAACTCGCTTCTATTGAATGTTCTATCGCCATATTTATCATCATTTACTACAGGGTGTCCTATGTGCTCAGCCTGAACTCGAATTTGATGAGTTCTTCCAGTATAAATTTCCACTTCTACCAAAGAACACTGATTTAATTTTTGGAGTGGCTTGAAGAAGGAAGCTGAATCTTTGCCTTCTGAAGAAATTGTTGATTTTGTCTGGGTATCAAAAGACTTCTCAATTGCCACATCAACTTTCAATCCACTTTTTAGATGGCCTTTTAATATAGTTATGTATTTTTTTGTAACCGATTTAGCTACAAGCGCTGAATTAAAGTGCCTATTAGATAGCTTATTCTTTGATAAAACTAAACAACCAGAAGTATCCTTATCGATTCTATGGCATAAGTCTATAGAATCATCGAACATTTGCCTTAAGACATCAATAACACCAAATGAATTATCAGTGCCGCCATGAACAGCTAATCCGGCGGGTTTGTTTAAAACAATATAGTTACCATCTTCGTAAATAATTCTTTCTCTAAGAGTAATTAACATTTTTGGAGGTATATTAATTTTACGATCTGGGGATTCGGAATTTTCAAGGTTAGGAGGTATTCTGATCAAATCACCAACCTCGAGTTTTCTGTTAGGTTTAACCCTACCCGAGTTAATTCTAAGTTCTCCTTTTCTAATAATGTTGTAAAGTTTAGATTTAGGTACGTTTTTATAGATTGAAAATAAGTAATTATCCAATCTTCTACCAGCGTTATCAGCTGATACTTCAATTTTTTTGACAGTCATGAGGCAAATCTATATTATATACACCTAAATAACTAGAAAAATCTAGTTAAATATTTAAGAAAGATAAATACAACAGTTATACAACAACCTGTAAATAGGTTAATCAGCAAGCATTTAAAAATAAGACTTACTGATAGAGGCTTCAAATAGCGCACTGCTGACTTATCTTCCTATACATAGGGAGAATCAAATGAAAAGAATTTTAATCAACTCATCTTACAGTGATGAATTAAGGGTGGCCCTTGTTGATGGTGCTAAGTTATATGACTTAGACACAGAATCACCAGATAAAGTGCTTCTAAAGGGCAGTATTTTTAAGGCTACAGTTTCCAGGGTCGAGTCTAGTCTTGATGCAGCTTTTATTAACTTCGGCTCAGAAAGACATGGGTTCTTGCCTCTAAAAGATCTTTCAAATGAATATTTTTCAAAAAACTCTGAAGGAAGATCTACCTGTACATTGAAAGAAGGTCAGGAAATTATTGTTCAAGTCACTAAGGAAGAAAGAGGAACAAAGGGAGCTGCTTTAACTACTCAAATTGGTCTAGCTGGAAGATTTATAGTTCTAATTCCAAATTCGTCTAGGTCTGGTGGAATATCTAGAAGGATCAATGGCGATGAAAGAGATCAAATTAGAGACGCCTTAAGCGCTCTTGATATACCTGAAAACATGAGTGCCATTGTTAGAACGAATGGACTAGGTAGATCTACTGAAGAACTAAGCCTGGATCTAGCATATCTATTAGCTTTATGGGATGAAATCGACAAAACAATCCCTGATGCTCCAAGCCCTGCTCTTATATACCGCGACGATAAATTAATCGTTCGTGTTGTTAAGGACTACTTTAAGGATGATATTGAAGAAATACTCATAGATGATGAAGCTGTTTATAAAGAAGCTTTAGAGTTTATATCTGCTGTAATACCGGATCATGCTGAAAAAGTTAAATTGTACGATGAAGAAATTCCTTTATTTAATAGATATCAAATTGAATCCCAAATTGAATTAGCATTTCAAAGAGAAATCTCTTTACCATCAGGGGGGTCAATTGTTATAGATCCAACAGAAGCAATGACTGCGGTAGATGTAAACTCAGCAAGGTCTACTAAAGGCAAGGACATAGAAGATACAGCCTACAAAACAAATCTGGAAGCTGCTAGAGAAGTTGCTAGACAATTAAGGCTTAGAGATGTTGGTGGTTTAGTGGTTATTGATTTTATTGATATGCTAAATACATCTCATCAAGAGAAAGTTGAATCTGCCTTTAGAAAAGCAGTTTATTCTGACAGAGCTAGAGTTCAAATTGCTTCAATATCTAAATTTGGATTACTTGAGGTATCTAGACAAAGATTAAGACCATCATTAAATGAGTCATATGACATAGAGCATGTTTTAGTTAGAGGTCCGAGATCTTTAGGTCAATCAATTTTAAGAATTATAGGCGAAGATTCAGCAAAAGATAATACAGGCGAAATACAGGTATACGTTCCTTCAGATGTTGCAAGTTATCTTTTAAATGAAAAGAGATATGACATTATCAATATTGAAAAATCTAACAATATAAGAGTCATGATTATTGCAGATCCATATAAGGCAAGACCTTACTACAAGGTAGTAAGAATAAAATCGACTGACATGAAAGATGAAGATTCTTATAAATTAACTCCAAACAGCCCAGAAGCAAATATAGATTGGAGAGATGACAAAAATAGATCTAAAGGAATGAAGCCTTTAGTTGACGGCATCAAGCCTCCTAAAATGCCTAAAAAGAAAAAAGAAGGATTGCTTGGTTGGATTAAAAGTATTGCCGGGATTGAAACGGTAGAAAAACCAAAACCAAGACCTTCAAGATCAAATAATAATAATAATAATAGAAATAGAACTAGAAAACCTAGACCTCAAAATCAAAATAGGAATCCTAATCAAAAGAAAGCTCCTAATCAGACTAATCAGGTGAAGAACCCTAACCAAAATAAAGCCCCTGTAAATAAAACAGAAACTGCTAAACCTGTTAATACCAAGCCATCTAATACGAAGCCATTAAATTCAACAACTAAGGCAAGTAAAGAAGTTGATGGAAATATTGCGCCAACTAAAGCTGTTAAAAAGCCTGTAAAAAGTGAATCTAAGAATGGCAGTATTAAAAAAACAGCTGAGAATAAATCAGAGCAAGTTATAAGAAAGCCAGCTCCAACACCAGCACCTAATAAAGAAAGAGAGCCTGCAATAAGGGAAATCGTTAGAGAGCCAAAAATGAAAAAAGAAATCCCTACAAAGGCTTCAAATGACCCGAGATATAAGAGTTAATTAAAGTTCCGGATAGTGTTGAGTCTGGCGGCGTATTTGGAAGATTGCTTAAGTCAAACCAATCAGCCTCAACAATCTCTTTGCCATCTACGATAATATTGCCTGACTCATACTCGCATGTATAAGCAAGCATAAGCTGACTAGGAAAAGGCCATGACTGGCTTCCAAAGTACTTAACGTCTTTAACCTTAATTGAAACCTCCTCAAAAACCTCTCTTTCAACACACTCTTCAGCAGTTTCTGAAACTTCAACAAATCCAGCCAAAGCACTGAATAGACCTTCGGGAAATAAAGCATTACGAGCAAGTAGAATTTTATTATCCTTATGGATTAAGGCCAGAACACAAGGCGATATAGAGGGATAAATCATTGTATTATTACACTTACAAAACAATGCCTCTTCACTTTCATTAAAAGTCTTAAGAGAGCCACAGTAACCACAGTGCTTATTACTTATTATCCAATGCATAAGTTGATTAGCCCTTCCTATAACTCCAATGTCATAAGAACTTAACATTGATAATAGGTAACGTATTTCATACTCAACTATTGAAAGGTAGCCCTGCTCTTCAAATAAGAAATGATGCCCAGATATATCGACTGAATAAATATTCATACCATCATCAGTTCCAATACCGATAAGCTCAAAAGAATAATCTTCAAATTTTAGATACGAACTATTAAGTAAAAATGTTTTTTGATCAAGGTCATATAAAACCTTATTATCTTTAAAGATAATAAATAAATTATTATTATTTTCCGGTTTAAAATTAAAAAATCTATTAAAATGCATTGTTAGATATAAAAAATATAATGTTAATGATAAAAACTATTAAAAAACTATTTTTAGGCGAAGCTCCTGATTGGTACAAGTCTACCATTTTATTCTTTTTAATTATAAATCCACTAGCATTATTTTCTTTAAATGCTGTAGGCATAGATGGTAATTTTATAGTTGGGTGGATTTTTCTCCTTGAGTTCATATTTACACTCGCCCTTGCCTTAAAGTGTTACCCACTTCAACCAGGGGGTCTTCTTGCCATTCAGGCTATTGCGCTGGGATTAACTTCGACAAGTACTGTCTATTATGAGATAGAGCATAACTTGGAGGTTATTTTATTACTTGTTTTTATGGTTGCAGGTATATTTTTTATGAAAAACCTGATGCTAGCAATATTTACAAAATTATTACTTAGAGTTAAATCTAAAACATTCCTATCACTCCTATTTTGTATATCAGCTGCTCTCCTTTCAGCATTTCTTGATGCTCTAACTGTAACTGCTGTCCTTATAGGTGTAACAATTGGCTTTTATCGTATATTCCATGCAGTTTCTTCCGGGAAAGGTTTTGGAGATAACAGTCATGACTTTCATGACAACACGATGCTGAGTGAGCTAGGTCAGAATGACATGGAACAATTTAAAGCCTTCTTAAGAGATCTTGTTATGCACGGTGCCGTAGGAACAGCTCTTGGAGGGGTTTGTACAATTGTTGGTGAGCCGCAAAATTTATTGATTGCAAAAGTTGCTGGCTGGGAATTTATAGAATTTTTTATTGTGATGGCTCCTATTACTATGCCTGTTTTATTTTTTGGGTTACTAACATGCATTACTGTTGAAAGATTTTCAATTGCTGGATTTGGCAATCAACTACCAAATACTGTTAGAGATATTTTCAATGACTTTGATATCTATGAAAGAAATAATATTACTATTGAACAAAAAACTGAATTATTGATTGAGTCGCTAGTAGCAGTTTTTTTAGTAGTAGCGCTAGCCCTTCATATTGCTGCTGTTGGGTTGATTGGTTTAGCAGTAATCATCTTACTTACATCTTTCAAAGGAATAACTGAAGAACATAAACTTGGTGAAGCTTTTCATGAAGCACTTCCCTTTACTGCCTTACTTGCAGTGTTTTTTGCTATTGTAGGAGTGATCGGCGATCAGCAACTTTTCATACCGATAATAAGCTTTGTTTTAGCCCAAGATGTATCTATGCAACCATCATTATTTTTTGTTGCCAATGGATTCTTGTCAGCTATAAGTGACAATGTTTTTGTGGCTACCGTCTACATAAATGAAGTGAAAGCAGCCTATGATAATAATTTAATAAGTCGTGAGCAATTTGAAAATCTTGCTGTAGCAATCAACACGGGAACAAACATTCCAAGCATTGCTACGCCAAACGGACAGGCTGCGTTTTTATTTCTCTTAACATCATCTCTAGCACCTCTTATTAACCTTTCATACCTTAGAATGGTTGTAATGGCATTGCCATATACAATAGTCCTATCCATTGTTGGTTTTACTTGTGTTTATTATTTTTTATAAATGATGTCGAATTTAGATCGCAGAGTATGTGTTGCTCCTATGATGCAATACACAGATATGCATGATAGGTATCTATTTCGTCTAATATCTAAAAAAATCTTTTTATACACAGAAATGGTTACCACTGGTGCAATAATTTATGGAAAATGCCACCATCAATTAGAATTTAACAAAGAAGAGCATCCTGTAGCTATTCAGCTTGGAGGTTCTGATATAAAAGATTTAGTTGAATGTTCAAAAATTTCTGAAGGTTACGGCTACGATGAAATTAACTTAAATGTTGGCTGCCCTTCTGAAAGAGTTCAAAAAGGACGATTTGGAGCCTGCTTAATGCTTGAGGCAGATCATGTCATGAAATGCCTAGAATCAATGCAAAAGGCAGTTGATATACCAGTTTCGATAAAATGCAGACTGGGTGTAGATAAAGAAGATAGTTATGAGTTTTTATATAATTTTATAAAAACTGTTGAAGGCTCTGGTATTGATACCTTTATTATTCATGCAAGAAATGCAATTCTTGCCGGCCTTAGTCCAAGACAAAATAGACATATCCCACCTTTGAAATATGACTACGTATATAGATTAAAGAAAGATTTGCCTAATCTAAATATAATAATTAATGGCGGTATTAAATCAATGGAGGAATCTATCGATCACCTCCAGCATGTTGATGGAGTAATGATAGGACGTGCGGCATACGAAAATCCTTTTATAGTCAAAGATATAGATCATGATATTTATGGGCTTGAGAAAGCAGTAAAGTCAAAAAAAATTATTCTTAACAAGTATCTAGATTATGTAGAAGAAAAACTAGATCAAGGCCATGATCTTTCTAGAATGATGAAGCATTTATTTGGATTATCGAGAGGTGATAAGTTTGCAAAGACTTTTCGAATTAAGATTCTAGAAGTTATCAAAAATAATGATATTAAAAACCACAGAAAGGATCTGGAAGATTTACTATTCTATTAAAAAGTCGTCCATGTCGTCCATAAAATTATCTTTAATATCTTTACCATCTTTTATCTCATAATCGAGGTACTGAATATAGGAATCTCTAACAAAGTAATACTTATCACCAGAAAGTAGAGACTCAACCTCTAAAAGTCTTTCTCTTGTCTCTAGCGCATCAATTAATTTTAAACCGAACTCAACGTCACTTTCTGTCATGTGGAAAGTAACTGAGAGAAATGATGATACAGGTCTTGCAAGAGTATCCCTTAGTGTTGAGGGTCCCAATACTGGCAGCATTAAGTAAGGTCCTGAAGGGACGCCCCATAAAGCTAAAGTTTGACCAAAATCCTCCTCATGCCTATTAAGGCCAACAGCTGTGGCAACATCAAAAATACCACCAATACCAATTGTAGAATTTATAAGAAATCTAGAAATATCATTAATTGCAAATAATGGCTTTCCTTGGAGAACTTGATTAACACTAGTATTGAGCTCCTCTAGATTATCAAAAAAATTTGTGACGCTTTTTTTAACAGGCTTAGGAAAAGCTGCATAAAATGTAGCGGTAGGTTTGGCAATAGTTCTATCTAATGTCTCATTAAATTCAAAGGTAACCCTATTAAAGCCTTCAAATGGGTCCTTTACTTCTTCTGATATTAATAAAGAAGAAAATGCTAAGAAGATGATTAAACGTTTATCCATTACACATTATACAGTTGATGCAATGAAGCTTGAAAGGTCTTTAATACCATTTGGTGTATTATTTAAATCAAAATGATATATATCCTCATCAAAAGGTATAGACGAGATGAAAGGAATTCCCTTATCTTCTAAAATCTTATAATCGCCATTGGTTTTGAAATTAGCAATATTATTTTCAACATATCCACTTATATTTACAGCTAATTTATTCATGGTTGAAATAGTCTTAATAAGATCTGCAACGGCTAATTTATTTGGCGTTGTTACTAAAATACAAGCATCTGGTTTTATCTCAGAGGCGATCGTTAAATAAGCATCTCCGGTTCCTGGAGGCATATCAATAAAAAGAAAGTCTAAATCGCCCCAAATGGTAGATTCAATTAATTGCCGTATAGCTCCACTTAACATTGGGCCTCTCCATACAGCAGCTTTATCTGCATCAAGAATAAAGCCCATTGAATTTATAGAAATACCTTCATGCGTAACTGGTTGAAACATTTTTTTATCATCAACGGTGATTAGGTTTGGCTTAGCATCCTGAAGATTGAATAATATATGTTGGTTTGGGCCATAAATATCTGCATCAAGGATGCCAACCTTGAAGGATTTAGACATATTTAAAGCAAGAGCTGCAGTAATTGATGACTTTCCAACACCGCCTTTAGCTGAAGCTATAGCTATTATTTTTTTGATCGTCATAATATTTATTATTTTTCACCTATAATACAATTAATATATGAACGCACCTACAAAAACTCATAGAAAAATACTTGTAACGCAAGCCTTGCCTTATGCAAATGCCCCTCTTCACCTAGGACATATCCTAGAAGCTGTTCAAACTGATGTATGGGTAAGATTTCAAAATATATTAGGCAATGAGTGCTTGTTCTTTTGTGCAGATGATACGCACGGAACCCCTGTAATGCTCAAGGCTAAAGAGCTTGGTATAACTCCAGAAGAGCTAGTAAAAAAAATACACTCTGATCATAAGGAAACATATAAGCTTTACAACATTGGCTTTACAAACTTTCATACGACGCACTCTGAGGAGAATAAAAAACTTTCTGAGCATATCTACTTAAAGGCAAAAGATAATAACCTCATTACCAGAAGAACTATAGAACAGCTATATGACGAAAAAGAGTCAATGTTCTTGTCTGATAGATTTGTTAAAGGCTCTTGCCCTAAATGTAATGAGCTCGATCAGCACGCAGATGGTTGTAATAAGTGCGGTGCTACATATGATATAAAAGAAATAAAAGACCCTATATCAGTAATTTCTGGAACAAAACCTATTACAAAAGAAAGTGAACATATATTCTTTGACTTACCTAGAAAATTAGATGTCCTAAAGGAATTTTTAAGTACTGCTGACTTGCAAAAACCTATATCAAATAAACTAAGCGAATGGCTAAATGATGACCTTCAACAGTGGGATATATCTAGAGATGCTCCCTACTTTGGATTTAAAATTCCCGGTGAAGATAATAAATACTTCTATGTTTGGGTTGATGCACCGATAGGATATATGGCCTCTATGGATAACTGGGCTTCTGCAAATGGAAGAACAATGAAAGAGTTATGGTCAGATTCTTCTGAATACGAGATATATCACTTTATAGGAAAAGATATAGCCTACTTCCATGGTCTTTTTTGGCCAGCACTATTAAGTGCTGCTAATTTTAAATTGCCAGATGGAGTATATGTTCACGGCTTTTTAACCATTAATGGTGAAAAAATGTCTAAATCTAAAGGAACTGGAATATTGGCAAAAGAATTTGCATCATTATGCGACCCGGAAACGCTCAGATACTACCTATCAGCAAAGCTAAACAATAAAGTTGAAGATATAGATCTAAACTTTGAGGATTATGCTCAAAGAGTTAACTCAGACCTTGTGGGTAAATACTTAAATATAGCTAGTCGCTGCTCATTATTTATTAAAAAAAATAACTATGAACTTTCTAAAAGTATAAATAAAGAACTCATAGATAAACTAATTTTAAGTAGAGAGTCTATAGAAGAACATTATGAGACAAGAAATTACTCAAAAGCAATTAGATCGATAATGGACCTTGCTGATATTGTTAACAAATATATCAATGATGAGATACCTTGGAAAAAGGAACAAGAAGAAGCAGCTTTTATAGCCTCTTCTGCATTAAATGCATTTAATATACTAACAATTTATTTGAGGCCAATTCTACCAAAGCTAACCGAAGAGGCTTTTAAATTTTTAAACAATAATAAGATATCATTTTTAGATGTAAGCGAAGAGCTGACTAATAATATTAATGATTACAAACCTTTATTACAAAGAATTGATCCTATAATAATTCCTGAGGAAGAAGCTATGACAAATGATAATAACTATATAAATATTGATGAATTCAGCGCTGTCGATCTAAGGGTTGCGCGAATTATAGAAGCTTCACTTGTTGAAGGAGCAGATAAATTACTTCAGCTTAAACTTGATGTCGGTGAACTTGGTGAAAGACAGGTGTTCGCAGGAATTAAAAAAGCTTATGACCCTGACACCCTTAAAGAAAAACTAGTTATCTTGGTAAGTAATTTAGCGCCGAGACAGATGAAATTTGGATTATCAGAAGGTATGGTTTTAGCATCAAGTGATGATGAGGGTATCTATTTAATATCGCCTGATAAAGGAGCAAAACCTGGACTTAGGGTTAAATAATGAATAAACAAGTTGATATAGTTATAATAGGAGCAGGCCCTGTTGGCTTGTTTACGGTTTTTGAGGCTGGGTTACTGGGTTTAAACTGCGTCTTAATAGATAACCTGGATAAGCCTGGCGGTCAATGTGCCGAGCTTTATCCTGAAAAACCCATATACGATATTCCAGGAGTTCCTTCACAAACCGGACAAGAGCATATAAATGCCCTTTTAGAACAAATAAAGCCTTTTAAATATAACTTATATTTAAATCAAAGAGTTGAAAGCCTTGTGGAAATAAATGTTGAAGATGAGAATTATTGGCAAGTCACTACAAATGAAAAAAATAGCTTCACCACAAAAAATGTATTTATTGCAGCTGGAGCTGGGTCATTTGAAGCAAGAAGACCTCCCAATATAAATGAACCAGATAAATTTCTTGATAAAGGTGTTAATTATGCGGTTAGATCAGTAGATAAATATAAAGATAAAGATGTATTTATATTTGGTGGTGGCGACTCTGCATTAGATTGGACTTTAGAGCTAGCTGATAAAGCTAAAAGTCTTTCGCTTGTTCATAGAAGAGATGTATTTAGAGGAGCCTTACATTCTGAAGAGAAAGTAAGAGAGCTAGTTAAGCTAAAGAAAGTTAATCTTTTGACACCCTATCTAATTAGTTCAATTAAGGGTGGTGATAAAGTCACGGGACTTTCTTTAAAAAATTTCGATACTAATGAAATTGAAGAGTTTATTGCTGATGAGATAGTTTTTCTATTTGGTCTCAATAAGAAGCTTGGTCCTATATTGGACTGGGAACTTGAACTGAACAATAAGAAAATTAATGTGAATACTGAGAATTTTCAAACCTCCAAGGAAGGAATATTTGCCGTGGGTGATATAAATGACTACCCAGGTAAACTTGATCTTATCCTATCTGGATTCCATGAAACTACTCTGGCTGTTCAAGAAGCATACAAAAGAATATATCCAGGCGAAAGAGTTCCCTTCGGTTACACCACATCGAATACAAAGCTCCAACAAAAGCTTGGTGTAGTTGATAAATAAATTGGAATTAATTAATTTAATACACAAAGAGCTTCCACAAATCCAATGCGGTAGATGTGACACTCCAGGTTGCCATCAATATGCAGAGGCCATAGTTGCTGGAGCTCCTCATGATAGATGTGTTCCAGGCGGCGAGGATACATTAAAAGCATTAAATAAATTACTTGAAAACAACCTAGCGTCTGTTGACTTAGAATACGGCCCTACAATAGGTTCACAAAAAGTTACTATTATTGAAGAAGAATGTATTGGATGTAAAAAATGTATAACTGCGTGTCCTGTCGATGCAATTATTGGGGCAGCAAATTTAATGCATTCAGTTATTGATGATATCTGTACAGGTTGTGAGCTTTGTATAGAGCCTTGCCCTGTAGATTGTATAGAAATTGTTGAGGTTGCTATTTATGATATTGATCAACCAAGAAAAATATCTCAATCATTTTATAATTTAAAAGAAAATTTAAATCTGAATAGCGAACGATCGAAAATTAAAAACCTGTCCGATGAAAATATGAATATTAGCAACTCTATAAATACTCAAATCAGCAATAGAAAAATAGATAAACAAATAGGTTTAAAAGAAATGCAGCATAAGATCGCCAAAGCTGATCTTGAAAAATTACATAACTACGATCAACTAGAAATTGATAAATTTATTAATAAGGGTCTAGAAAAATGATGAAAGAAAGGTTTAGAAAATATCTTCCAGTTGTTGTTGACTTAGAGACAGGTGGCTTTAACCCTCTAAATAATGCTATTTTAGAAATAGCGATAACACTTGTTGAGGAAGAAGATGATCTCTTATTCGTTGGTGAGACATTTAGATTTCATATACAGCCATATGAAGGTTTGCTAGTAGAGCAGGAATCACTTGAATTTACTAAAATCAATCTTGATCACCCCTTGCGAAATGCTGTTACTGAGGATTTTGCATTAAAGGCACTTTTTAAAATTATAAACAAGGCTAGAGATAAATATGAATGCTCAAGAGCCATTTTAGTTGGCCATAATGCACATTTTGACAGCTCTTTTATGAATGCTGCGGTGGAAAGAAATAAGATAAAACGATCTCCATTTCACCCATTCTCTGTATTGGATACAGTTACCTTAGGAGCTCTGGCAACTAATCAGACAGTTCTTGCGAGAATATGTGAGTCACTTGAGGTAGATTACGACTCTAAGGAAGCGCATTCAGCTGCCTACGACTCAGATGTTACAGCAAAAGTATTTTGTAAAATAATAAACGAATTTAATCAGAAGGTGAGCTAGAGGCGCTATCAATAATAGCTCTCAACTCACCAGCTTCATGCATTTGAGTTACGATATCGCAACCACCAATTAACTCGCCACTAACAAAAACCTGTGGGAATGTTGGCCAATCAGATATTGACGGTAATGTTGTCCTAACATCGTTATTCTCAAGAATATCAATATACGAGAATTTTGCTTCGCAATCGATTAAAGCTTGAACAGTTTTTGCAGAAAATCCACATTTAGGCTCATAAGGTGTGCCCTTCATAAAAATAAGTATGTCGTTCTCTTTGATTTGTTGCTTTAATTTTTCTTCTACGCTCATAATTATCCTTTTGTTATATCTATATATTTCTTTATAGTGTCTTCGAAACCAAAATTCAAGGCGTCAACTATAATTGCATGGCCAATTGATACTTCGTCAACTCCACCGATCTTAACCAACTCCGGAAGGTTTATTAAATTAAGATCATGTCCTGCATTAACTAAAATATTAGATTGTTTTGCCTTTGTTATTATAGACCCAATAATTGAAGATATTGTAAAGTCTTCGTTTGCTATGCACTGGGAGAAATAGCCAGTGTGAATTTCTATTGAATTAGCTCCCATTAAAGCAGCATAATCGACTGCTTCTAAATTTGCTTCACCATTTTTAGTGCTATCTACAAAAAGACTAACTCGAGATTTTGGTGATATAGCTTTTAGCTCATAGATAATTTCTTTAAGTTTATTATCATGGTCA
>CAWUWW010000010.1:0-3526 GCA_963926355.1 uncultured SAR86 cluster bacterium
TGACTACGATATAGTGTCAATTGAAACTACTAAAAAAGAACTAATATAAATGGAGCAGTTTGATTTTATGTTTTACGAGTGGGAAAAGAATTTTCCTAATCAACCATTTTTAAATCAACCATTTGGAGACACATGGGAGACATATACTTGGGGTGAATCAGGCGAAATGGCTCGAAAAATTGCTAGCGCTCTAAAAAGTTTTAATTTACCCCAAGGCGCTCATATTGGATTGATATCAAAAAATTGTAGAGAATGGGTTATAGCAGATATCGCCATTGTTATGGCAGGCTATGTATCAGTCCCTTTCTTTGATAATCTTACTGGAGAGCAACTTCAAGAAGTAATAGAATTAGGCGACGTGAAGGCATTATTTGTTGGAAAAGTAGAAGATTGGGAAAACACAAAACAAAGCGTAAATGAGAACTTGCCTTTAATTTCATTCCCTAATTATAAGGGTCATTCCGTTATAGATAATGCCTTAAAATGGAAAGATATCATGAATGATTTTGAACCCTTGCAGAACGTGCACAGGCCATTCATGAATAATGTATGGAGCATCATTTTTACTTCTGGGACAACAGGAGCACCTAAAGGAGTCGTAATTAATTATAAAGCTATTGAAGAGTCTAAATGGTCGGTATTAGAACTCAATCCAACCAAAACAGATTTAGATGGGGATAATAGGTATTTCTCATACCTTCCATTAAATCATATCGCAGAGCGACTAGTAGTAGAATACAACTGTTTTAGATTTGGAGGTGCTATTTACTTTACGGAAAGCATGAGTTCTTTTACACAGAATCTTGTAGATACAAAGCCAACCATTTTTTTTGCAGTGCCTAGAATCTTGTCAAAATTTCAACAATCTATTTTATCAAAATTGCCGCAATCAGAGTTGGAAATAGCTTTGAGTGATTCTGAACAATCTGAAATAGTTAAAAAGAAACTACAGGCCGCATTAGGATTAGATAAAACAAGAGCACTTATATCTGGCGCAGCACCATTATCAGAATCTTTAAAAGAGTGGTATAGTAGTATTGGTTTGCCAATTACTAATGGCTATGGTATGACCGAAAATTGTGCTATTACCACAATACTTCTTCCAGAAGAAAAAAAGCCTGGATCAGTAGGGAAGGCACAACCAAGAGTAGAAATTAAAATTGATGATGAGACGGGAGAAATTTTAATGCGAGGACCATTTCTAATGTCAGGCTATTATAAACGACCAGATTTAACAGATGAAGCCATAGTTGAAGGATGGTTAAGAACTGGGGATCAAGGACGACTGGATGAGGATGGTAATTTATTTATTATTGGTCGTGTAAAGGACACTTTTAAAACGGCAAAAGGTAAGTTTATAGCGCCTGCTAAAATTGAGATTAGATTCACAAAAAGTGAAGCTCTTGATCAAATATGTGTAGTAGGCCTCGGGTGTCCGCAGCCCTTGCTATTAGTTAACCTGTCTGAAGTTGGAAAAGCAAAAGAAAAGCAAATTTTAGAAATAGAGTTAACGAATCTATTGGATGATATTAATGCAGATTTGCTGAACCACGAAAAAGTATCTACCCTTATTATTAATAATGAAATTTGGAGTGTAGAAAATGGGCTATTAACACCAACGCTTAAAATAAAACGTAATGCTATTTACCACTGGTATAGTGACAATTTAAATCATTGGCATGAAAATAACGAAAAAATAATCTGGGAATAGAGCATGCTATATATGTTAATCATACCGGTCTTATTAGTATTTGTCTTACTATTTATAGTTTATAATAGAGTGAGACTACCTGTAAATGTAAATTCATTAATTAATGAGATTAAAAAAGAAGAGCTTCCAGAGTTTGTCACTGGAAAAACAGGATTTGCAAATAATAATGATATAAAAATTGCTTATGAAATTCTAGATAGCAAAAAGCCTAACGGCGAGACCATAGTATTAATAAACGGTCTTGGGCAATCTAGGTTAGTATGGCCAACTTATTTTTATCAGCCTTTTTTAGACCAAGGTTATAATATAATAATATTTGATAACAGAGGTCTTGGAGAATCGGATTGGATTATGGATTGGACCAAAGAAAATTCATATTCTTTAGAAGACATGGCAACAGATGCTATTGCAGTGTTGGATGCATTGAATATTACGCAGGCCCATTTTGTTGGCATGTCTATGGGGGGTATGATTTCGCAAAGAATAGCAATTTCTTATCCTACTAGAATATTAACATTAACCTCAGTTATGTCAGCCGGGTTTTATGGAGATCCAGATTTGGTTTCAGTATCTAAAACTTTTTATGCCAATATAATTGGGGTTACCCTTTTATATGCTAGCAAGCTCAAAACTGATGCTCAAAAAATGAAATTTGATTTATCAAAACAAAGACTTCTTAAAGGAAAAGGAGATTATAAAATTGATAATAAAAAGATATTGCAAAAAGCATATTATGAAATAATTAAAAGAAAAGGATTTAACTCGAAAGTGAGTGATCAACATTCATTGGCGATTAAAATTTCAGGTTCTAGGTATGAAGAATTAAAAAATATTAAAACTCCTTCTATGGTAATTCACGGAATCAACGACCCTTTAATTAAAATTGAGCATGCAAAAAAGTACGCAACATTAATACCTAATGCAAAGACATTATTTATTAAAGGTATGGGGCATGATTTACCAGAAAAATATATCCCCGATATATTCAAATCAATTTTAAAAATAATAACACTTAATTCAACTAACTAAAAGCTAATTAAATATTAAATAATTATGAAAACAAAAAAATATAAAAAGATCTCTTTGTTATTGATGATGATGCTATTCAACATATCATTTGTTTCAGCACAAACTACGATTCGTGGTAAAGTTACAGATCAAGACAAACAACCTATACCTGGTGCAAATATTATTATAAAAGGAACAGCAATAGGCACCACTTCAGACTTTGATGGGGTTTTCAGTATAACGACCAATGAAGCATTGCCATGGGATATCGTTGTTAGCTATACAGGATATGAATCTCAGACTCTATCTATATCTAACCCTGATCAACCAATTTCGATAGTTTTAGAATTAGGAACTTTACTTGATGAAGTCATCATTTCTGTGTCTAGAAAAGCAGAAAAAATACAAGATGCACCGGCTTCAGTTTCAGTTGTGACAGCAAAGGAAATCAAAAATCAAACGGTTGCCAATCCAATTAGTCTTTTAGAAAGCACTGTTGGTGTTTCAATAGACAAGCAAGGAGCAGGAAGAACTAATATTACAATGAGAGGAGGTTCCGATTTATTATCAACTTCAGTATTCGTAATGATGGATTATAGAAGCTTGATAGGGTCTGGGCTAAACTCCTTTGATGCGAATGCAACAACATTATTACCTATCGATGTCGATAGAATTGAAGTGGTAAGAGGGCCAGGTTCTGCTTTATATGGGCCAGGTGTTACCTCGGGTGTCGTTCACTTTTTAACTAAAGATCCTTTTAAATACCAAGGGGGAACTTTTGAAGTAAGTGCGGGTAATTTAAATACG
>CAWUWW010000011.1:0-36963 GCA_963926355.1 uncultured SAR86 cluster bacterium
TGGACTTGTCAGAGTGGCAATCCAAGACCTTTACCAGAAAAAGGCTGGAAAAATGCTCATGAAGCAATGGCAGTTTGTCATGATGACGAAGGCATGAAGTGGATGATGGGCTATATGTCTGGCACTAAACCAAATATGGAAAGAGATAGTTATATGTGGATGCTTAACGGAGATATGGGCGAAGATAATACCACTGCTGGAGTATTTGATAAAAAAGATTCTACTCCCGGAAAATGGATTGAGTCAGGACCTCATTTAATGTTAATGCCAAAAGACCCTTCATCTTTAGATAACTTTTCAACTGATTTTACTACTGGAGCACCTTACGTGATGTTCGCAGGAACTGATTATGCCCATCTTATGATCCCTGTTGAAGGATATTATATGTATCAGCCGGAATCTTCTCCTAAGTAGTAAAGGCAAAGGTTAAGACTGAGGTTCTTAAATCGTTCATGGGTGGAATTAATGACAAATATTCTACGCATTTTCTACCCATCACCCTTTTTCACCCTTTTCAAATGATTGTTGAAAAGCTTCCAAAACTATATACAATAAGCGTTCGCAATCAGGAGGGATGGTAGAGTCTGGTTTATTGCAACGGTCTTGAAAACCGTCGTGCCTTCATCGGCACCGTGGGTTCGAATCCCACTCCCTCCGCCAATTTGGTACTCATATGTCTTCAACTGATAATAAATCTGAAAAGTTCTTAAGAGAAGGTGATGCACCACCCTTTTTAAAGATCTTTGGTTTTAAGGGCGCACACTATAACAGCGAGGATGATACTTTTACTTGTGAATTTGATGCTGGGGTAGAGTTAACTCATTCTAATGGCATGGTAGTGCAGGGTGGCTTTGTTACTGGGATGTTAGATTCATGTATGGCCCAATTCCTCATTTACAGAACAGAGGGAACGCAAGCCCCCTTGTCACTTGATATAGACGTTAAGTTTTTTAATATTTGCACACCAGGCCCAATAACAGCTATTGCTAAAATTATAAAACAAGGTAAATCAATAGCCTTTACAGAAGCTTCTATATTTCAAAATAATAAATTAATAGCATCTTCAACATCAACTAATAAATTAGTACCTTTAAGGATTTAATATATAATTTTCCTCATGGAAGAAGATAAATTATATAAATCATTAGAGTTCATTAAGCCTACCAAATCATTTGCTAATGATGAGCGCCCCAAGGCTCCAGATTACTCAAATATGGATAACTGGGCAGCTTATCCAGAGAAGAACGGCCATCAATTTCTAACCCCTGATCAATCATTTACAGTTAATAAGACTAATAATGACGTTGATGTTTTTTATATACATCCAACGGGTTTTTTTGGAAAGACATGGAATTCAAATATGGATAAAACCCTGTCAGCTTATGAAAGGACTGAGATCATGCTTGGAAATCAAGCTACCGTATTTAATGATTCTTGTAATATATATGCACCGGAATATAGACAAGCTACTTATTATTCTTTTTTTGCAAAAGATTTAAACGGAATGGCTGCTCTTGATTTGGCTTATGAGGACATAGAAAATTCCTTTACCTACTTTATAGAAAATCTTAATTTTAATAAGCCTTTTATTATTGCTGGCCATAGCCAGGGCGCTATTCTTGCACACAGACTCTTGGTAAATAAAATTCAAGGTACAGCCCTTCAAGAAAGAATGATTTGCACTTACGCAATTGGGTACATTATCCCAAAAATCTATTACAACGATTTATTTCCATTAATTCCAGCATCTAAGAATTTTGATGATACAAATTGTATTGTTTCTTGGTCTACTGTTGTTGAGGGCTTTAAGAGAGAAAGAGAAAAAACTGTTTTCTGGAGACCTTCCGGCTGGACAGTTGAGCTCATGAAGCAAAAAATTGTTGCTACAAACCCATTCTCTTGGTCGGATGATTCAAACTGGGTTGAGAATAATGCATCTCATTTATCTATAATAAATAAAGCATCTGGTTATGATTTTGCAGATAGGCTCGCAGTTCATAATACAGGTACACAAAAAACTATTGCCGTTACAAAAACTCAAGCTGTCTCAGCATCACTTAATAGTGATTCAGGCTTGGTTGAACTAAGAGGTCCAATAGTAGAAAGAATGCGAAATATGGCTTTCTTTACGGGCGACTTACACAGCTTTGATGTTATGCTTTTTTGGGGATCTTTTAGACAGAATGTTAAGGATCGTATTAATGCATTTTTATAAACTATTTTTTATTATTATGGTCGTATCACCACTATTACATTCATACGAGGAAGGGGAAGTTAAAAATGGTGATGTAACAATCTTTTATAGGGATTATGGACCAAAAGACGCCGATCCCATTCTTCTTGTTCAAGGTCTAGGCGGCCAGCTGATTAATTGGCAAGAGCACCTTATTGAATTTTTAATTGAAAATAATTTTAGGCCTATTGTTTTTGATAATAGAGATACGGGCCTTTCATCTAGAATACAGAGTGATCTTTTTTCAAAAGACAGAGCATCGAAAACCATATCTAGAACTTACATTAAATATTTTTTACGCCTACCAGTAAACCCGGTATACAACCTAGATGATATGGCTAATGATTCTATTGCTATCCTAGATGGATTAAATATTGATAAGGCTCATTTATTAGGAATATCAATGGGTGGTATGATTGCTCAGATAATTGCTTCCAACCATCCAAATCGCGTTAAGACCTTTACATTGATATCATCTACAGCATCTACTCCTAATCCTTTTAACGGACCTTCAAGAGAGGTTAGAAAGGTCCTTATGAAGAGGTCTAACAACCCATATTCTTCAATAGATGAAAGGATTGCTAGAAGTAAAATTATTTTTTCTCTAATAGGCCTCGAGGGATATGATTTAGAAACAGAGGAATTTTACAATAATTCAAAAAAATCTATCGAAAGAGCAGGGGATGATGATACCGGATTTAGTAGGCAGATTATGGCTATTCTGGGCTCCAAGGATAGAATTAAGAAGGTTAAATCTATAAAAGCTAAAACTTTAATTATTCACGGTGATGAAGATCCTTTAATTAAAGTTAGGAATGCATACAAGGCTCATAAATACATTAAAAATAGTAAATTAATAATAATACCTAATATGAGGCATTTAATTGAGCCTCCGGTTTTCAATCAATTTAAAGATGAACTCCTAATTCATATAAAAACTTAAAAACTACAAAATAATGATACCTAATAGCTTAAAGCGAAATTATGCAGTTGGCGCTATTCCAAATGGAATTAAAACTGATGCTTTTACCTTCTTTCTCCTTTTTTTCTATAGCAACGTTGTAGGGTTAAATCCTGCTCTTGCTGGAACGGCAATATTAATAGCGTTATGTATTGATGCAGTAACTGATCCTTTAATGGGGACTATCTCTGATAGAACCAATACTAGGTTAGGAAGAAGACATCCTTATATGTTTATATCATTTATACCAATGGCGATTGGCTATATTCTGTTATTTGCTCCTAGACAAGACTGGGACTTATCGCAATCTAGTTTATTTATATGGATGCTTTCATTCACCGTCCTAACAAGAATAGGAATGACCTTATTTGATATACCTCATAGATCTTTTGGAGCAGAGGTAACTAAGAATTATCAAGATAGGGCTGTGCTTATGACTTGGAGGGAGATGATGCAGTGGGTGTCGTCGCTTGGAAATGCTGCATTAGCTTATTTTGTATTCTTTAAACCTACCTCGCAGTTCCCTCAGGGATTGGAAAACCCAGATGCATGGCTTCCTTTTGCACTTACTGGTGGAATTGTTATGATCGTCAGTGTTCTTTTTACTTCCTTTAAAACTAAGCCCTATATAAATAGCCTTTCAGAATGGAAGGGCTCCTCTAATTTAAAAGATATAGTATCTGAATTAAAAATTGCATTAACAAATAAATCATTTGCTATATTATTTTTTGGAAACCTTACGCTTTCAATTTCATGGGGCTTAACAAATTCTCTCGCTTTGTATGTAAATACACAGTTTTGGGAATTATCAGCAGCTATGATTGGGTCCTTCTTACCTATATATTTTATCTCAACGATGCTTGCCTTTTATATAACACCGAGGCTTATAGGCCTTTATGATAAAAGAACCATAGTCATGGTTAGTATTCTCGGAGTTTCCTTACTCACTCCTGTGGCTTTTATACTTTTCAATCTAGGATTAACGCCTGAGAAGGGTACATTCTCTCTTGTACTATTTATTGGTTCTTTTTTAGTTTTTTTAGTAATGTTTGCTGTTATTGGAAATATGACAAGAGACTCTATGGTTGGAGATATAGCTGATGAGGTTCAACTTCAGAGCTCTGCAAGACAAGAAGGAATTCTTTACTCAGCAGTTTCATTTATGCAAAAACTAAATAGCGGTTTTGGTAGTTTCTTTGCAGGCATGGTTTTGAGCTTTCTTGAGTACCCTTATGGAGATAATGCTGGAATCCCATCAGCTGAACAGACATATTCACTGGCTTTTGTACAAGGCCCAGTGGGAGCGGTTTTATTATTAATACCGTTTTTTATATTTTATAAATACGGCCTTACTAAACAAAGGCATGAAGAGATTATTAAATCTCTTGAGCAACAATAGTTATTTGTTAACTAGGACCTCAACTGTTTTCGCGACTCTAACCCAAAGAGCTTTTTCAGGAGCTCCAGAGTCTTTTGTAGAGAAGTTACTAATAAAGCTGACCAACAGGCCATCTAAATTATCAAGTCCGTCAGAGCTCTTATTAAACTTGTTAGTTAACATTTGAAGTTGGATGGCTTGTCTTTTAGCTGCATCTTTCTTTAATGACTCTAATCCAGAAAGAATTTCTAATTTAATACATGCAAATAAAAGTGCTTCTTTATCTGTTTTTTTATTTTCTCTAGAGTTAGTTAAAGCTGACTCTATTGATTTTGGAAGGTTGGAAATCTCTTCTTTATCATCGTTTAACATTTTAAATATATCTAAATAAGCTTTTATTTTGGATTCTTTTAATTTAACTGATTCTTGATCTTTAAATTTACGAATAGATTCTTTAACAGTTATGTACTCTTTAGTTTTAAAAATATTTTTTAATTCTCTAAGCTCGCTGTCAATATCATTAATAGACTTAGAACCATCTTTTAGTTCATTAAGTAGATTTTTAGCACTTAATAATTCAGCATCAATAACTTCTTTCTTGGCATTAAAGAATCTATCAGCAGATTTATTAAATTTATCCCAAAGCTTATTATCAGCCTTCCTTCCCGCTGACCCAGCTACTTTCCAGTCATTTTTAAGATCATTAAATTGTTTTATACAAACATCACTATCTTCACTAGAGATGGCATCCACTTTTGCTATTAAGGCTTCCTTGGCTTTTATTACTACTTGTTCTTGTTTTTTGATTTGGTCATTTATTGGTTTTCTTGCTTCAAAGTATGCTGATTTAAGTTTATTTAAATCTTTATCTAAAACAGGTGCAAACTGCTGCCATTTATCAAACATTCCTCTTAAGAATTGTATTAATGTTCTAGCATCAGACCATTTATTTGAATTTTTCTCTACAAAGGATGAGATTTCCTGAATGATTAACTCCCTTTCTTTTGCGTTATTAATCTTTATTTCTTTTAGTTCATCAAAATACTCGCGACATGGCTCCCATGCAGTATTTGTTAATTCATTAAATTTATTCCATTGTTCTCTGGATGCAGGCCTACTTGAAACATCCAGCAATTGCCATTTTGCCTGAAGATCATGTATTAAATGAGCTTGTTTTTTTGGTTCTGCTAATGGTATATCAATAATTTTCTTAATTTCAGTTATTAGCTCTTCACGTTTAGGATTTGCAGCAAAAGATGAAATCTCATCAAAGTACCTTGATTGACCAATTGCAAAATTAAGCTTGTGCTTAAGATTGTTTGGTATTCTGGCCATGTTTTTTGTTTGAGACATAACATCTCTAACCTTTTTTTGGCCATTTTTAATTGATCCGTCAGAAAATAACTTTTCAGCTTCTTCTAACTGTTTAAATAAATCTTGAGTAGTTTCCACAATAATCTCTTTTGATGTTTATAATTATGCATAAATGAAAAAGAGAATTCTAACAGGTATTACGACAACTGGTACTCCTCATATTGGAAATTATTTAGGCGCAATTAAACCTGCGCTTGAATTAACTAAAGATTTTGACGAGTCATTCTTCTTTTTAGCTGACTATCACGCCATTATTAAGAACTCTAATAATAATGAAATTGCAGAGTCTGTGAAAAATGTTGCCTTGGCTTGGCTTGCATCTGGCCTTGATACTAATAAATCTTTTTTCTACAGACAATCAGATGTTCCGGAAATACTAGAATTAAGCTGGATTTTAAATTGTGTTACCGCAAAGGGCTTGATGAATAGATCTCATGCCTACAAAGCTGCCACAGCCTTAAATACTTCCGATGAAGATAAGGGTATTACCATGGGATTATTTTCATATCCTGTTTTAATGGCTGCAGATATTTTATTATTTAATGCCACTCACGTGCCCGTTGGTGCAGATCAAATTCAACACATTGAGATGACAAGAGATATTGCGGGAAGATTTAATCATCAGTATAAGAAAACATTTGAATTACCAGAGGCTATAATCCAATCATCTCAAAAAATTATTCCAGGTATTGACGGAAGAAAAATGAGTAAGTCATACGGAAATATAATTCCGCTACTTTCTACTGAGAATATTTTAAAAAAATCAATTGCAAAAATAGTAACCAATTCTCTTGAGCCTGGCGTGCCAAAAGACCCAACTGATTGCTCAGTTTTTTCTTTATATTCCTGCTTTGCTTCTAAAGATGAGATAAAAGACTTTAACCAAGAATACAAAAATGGGATTTCTTGGGGCGATGCTAAGGCAAAGCTATTTGATGTTATCAATGCTGAAGTTACTCCTGTCAGAGAAAGGTACGTTAGTTTGTCAAACGACACAGACCTAATTAATGACTATTTAAGTGATGGCTCAAAAAAAGTTAGAGAAATTGCTAAAGAGATGCTTGATTCTGTTAGGCATTCTATTGGCATTTCTACTATTAGTTAATGAAATCTAATGGTGCATCATGGCTTAAATTTGGCCTATTTACCGTTGGGCTAGGTCAATCCTTTGTTTTTGTATTAGTTCCACCTCTGGCAAGAGAGCTTGGTCTTACAGAGGTACAAACATCATCAGTATTTGCCTTTTCAGCTATTGCTTGGGCTTTAACTAGCTCATCCTGGGGAAGGGCTAGTGATAAATATGGTAGGAGAAATATAGCAATCCTAGGACTCGTTGGTTATGCAGCTTCATTGGTAGCAATGATAACTCCATTATTTTTAGTAGAAAGAAACTTACTCGATGTTATTTGGCTATTTCCTCTTCTAATGCTTGGGAGATCTATAAATGGATTGCTTGGTTCTGCAACCAGGCCTGCTGCTTTTGCATATACAGCAGATACTTCATCTAGAGAGAATAGGACTTTAAAATTTGCCAGGCTTGAATCAAGTTTTCTTTTAGGTACTGTTGCCGGCCCCCTTATTGGAGGTTTTTTAATCCTCATTACTAAAGAAACACCATTTTATGTATTTAGTTTAATGGCTTTAGTTGCCTCAGTTGGAATTTATTTTAATCTTGAGACTGACACAGCTCCTCAAAAAGTTGAGATTGTTTCAAAGATTTCATGGTTCTCAGACTCCGTATGGCCATACTTGGCCTTGGCTTCTGTTGCCAGTCTTTGTCAGGCATCGCTTCTTCAATCAATAGGATTCTTTATATCAGATAGTTTTGATTACCTTGATGACTTGTTAATCATTACCAGCATAAGTTTTGCATTGCTTTCTATTTCATCTATTGTCAGCCAATATCTATTCACTGATTCATTTCCTCTAAGTAACTATAAGTTATTGATATTCGGTACTTTATTATTAGTATTTTCTTATTTTACAATGGGTTTCTATCCAAAAATATCAGTCTATTATCTTTCTATGATTATTAATGGCTTCGGAGCTGGAATGTTAAGGCCGGCAATATCATCATCTCTATCTCTTTCCCAAACTCCTGAAAATCAAGGTTCTGCTGCTGGATATTTGGGATCAGTTATACCTATCGGCCATATACTAACCCCATTAATAGCTATGCCTATTTATGCAATTAATCCTTCATTTTTATACTATTTCAGCTCTCTCTTATGCATAGGTTCTATAATCTTTATAATGGCACATCCAATTTTTAAAAAATCAGAGATATAAATGAAAAAAGCAGTTTTACTTGTTAATTTAGGGACCCCAGATTCACCGTCTTACTTTAATGTCTTTAAGTACTTGAGAGAATTTCTCTCTGATGAAAAGGTTATTAATATAAACCCTGTAGCAAGATTCTTATTGGTCAATTTTATTATTTGTCCTTTTAGATCATTCAGCTCTTCAAAGATATATAAAAAAGTTTGGCATTCTGATTATGGATCTCCGTTACTTCATAACACCAAAATGTTATGCGATACGGCCTCACAAAAACTGCCCGATGTAGATATTCAATATGCGATGAGATATCAATCACCGTCTATCAAATCAAAGCTTGAAAAAATATTATCAAAAAATCCTGATGAGATAATTATTCTTCCTTTATTTCCTCATTACGCAGCTGCAACAACTGGGTCTGTTTTTAAGGAAGTCACTAAGTGTCTTTCAGATAAATGGGTTATTCCTAAAGTTACTTTTATTAACCAATTTTATGATAATGAGAAGTTTATAGATGCATGGATTGATAAAGCTAAAAACTTCGATCTTTCTGATTATGACAAGATTGTATTTAGTTACCATGGTGTTCCAAATAGTCACGTTGATGATGTTTATGAGGATAGTATTTGTTCAGACAATAACTGTGAAGATGGTATTACTGAGCTAAATAAGTTTTGTTACAAGGCAACAACCTACGAAACGACAAAACTTCTTGCAGCAAAACTTCATTTAGATGAGTCTAAATATGTAGTGTCTTTCCAATCAAGGCTCACAAATAAATGGCTTGACCCATTTACTGACAAGGTTCTTGAAGATTTAGCAAAAGCTGGTAAAAAGAAGGTGCTGGTATTTTCACCAGCGTTTACATCCGATTGCTTGGAAACAATTATAGAAATAGGGGATGAGTACCAAGAGTTATTTGTAGACTCTGGAGGCGAAGTTCTTGACTATGTACCTTCACTAAATTACTCCGATAAATGGGTTGAAGCAATTGTAGATATTATTAACTAGAAGTATTGAGAGGTATTAAATGTTTAAGAATGATTTATTAAAAAATAAAAGGATACTTGTTACTGGAGGCGGAACTGGCCTTGGAAAAGAGATGGCAACTCATTATGCAGAGCATGGGGCAGATATATTTATTTGCGGTAGAAGAGAGAATGTTCTCAAGGATACAGCTGCTGAAATCCAAGATAAATATGACGTTAAGGTTTCTTATGAATCATTAGATATAAGAGCATCTCAAGATGTAGACAGCTATATCCAAAGAATATTTGATGAAGGTCCCTTGGACGGTCTTGTAAATAATGCTGCTGGTAATTTTATTTCCCCGACTAAAGATCTTTCTCACAAGGGTTTTGATGCAATTGCAAATATTGTATTTCACGGAACCTTTTACATGACGCAATCAGTAGGTAAGAGGTGGATTGAATCAAATCACAAGGGATCAATTATATCAATTTTAACAACCTGGGTCTGGACTGGTTCCCCATATGTTGTTCCATCGGCTATGTCCAAATCAGGTATCAATGCCATGACTCAATCCTTAGCTGCAGAATGGGGTCAATATGGAATAAGAGTTAATGCTATTGCTCCTGGACCCTTTCCTACAAAAGGAGCTTGGGAAAGACTAAACCCCAAAGGAGATGATGAGAGTCTAATGGGTGACATTCCTTTAGGTAGGGTTGGTGAAATGAGTGAATTACAGAATCTAGCTACTTTTTTAATGGCAGACGGCTGTGAATATTTAACAGGCCAAACCATTGCAATTGATGGAGCTCAATATTTAACAGGTGGGGGTACATTTTCGAACCTCTCAAAATTATCTGATGATGATTGGGAACAGATGAGAAACATGATAAGGTCAGCTAATAACAAAGATAAAGCTGATAGGTAAAAGCAGGTAATAATATGGACAATACATACGAAACAATGAACAGTGTTCTAGCTGCTCAAAAGAAACATTTTATTGATGAGGGCTCTCCCTCAATTGAACTAAGAGTTGATAGGCTAAATAGGCTAAAGACTTTAATTATGGATAATAGGTATGAGTTTATTGATGCCCTTAATTCTGATTACGGTAACAGATCAAAGCAAGCTTCCTTAATGACAGATGCTTACAGCATAGTGCCTGAAATAAACAATGCAATTAAGAATATTAAAAAATGGACTAAACAAGAAAAAAGATCATCAAACTTTCCATTTGGGCTTCTAGGAGCTAAGTCTTATGTTAGTTATGAACCTCTAGGAACAGTTGGAATGATTTCACCATGGAATTTTCCAGTCAACTTATCCTTTGGACCCCTTGCGGCTATTTTTGCAGCGGGAAATCAGGTTATGCATAAACCTAGTGAATTAACTCCCTTAACCGCATCGTTGATAAAAGAATTATGCGATAAAGCATTTGATGAAAACGAATTTGCAACATTCCTAGGAGGACCTGAGGTTGGTGAGGCGTTTACCAAATTACACTTCGATCATTTGCTTTACACAGGCAGCGGAAATATTGGAAAACATGTCATGCAGTCAGCTGCACAAAATTTGGTTCCAGTGACCCTAGAATTAGGTGGTAAATCTCCGGTTGTAATTGGAAATAGCGCTGATATGAAGGTTTCTGCTAAAAGAGTTATGTTTGGTAAGACTATGAATGCAGGACAAATATGCTTAGCCCCTGATTATGTTTTAGTCCATAAGGATAAAAGAGATGAGTTTATAGCTGAGGCAGAAAATGCCATTAAAGAATTTTATCCTGAAATTAAAAATAACGTTGATTACACATCCATAATCAATGAAAGACACTTTGATAGAATCAACTCATTAATTGATGATGCAAAAGAGAAGGGCGCTCATGTCCATCAGATCAACCCTTCCAATGAGGACTTTAGCCAACAGGAGTTTTATAAAATTCCTCCAACAATAATCACCAATACTACTGATGATATGAGAATTATGAATGAGGAGATATTCGGACCAGTTCTCCCTGTTGTAGATTATGAAAATATTGATGATGCTTTATCAATGATTAATTCTAAAGATAGACCTTTGGGACTCTATTATTTTGGAAATAATAAGCACGAAGAAGCAAATGTTTTAAACAATACCTCATCTGGTGGAGTTACTGTTAATAATGTAATTGGACATATTCAACAGACAGACCTTCCATTTGGAGGCGTAGGGCCATCGGGAATGGGTAGGTATCAGGCTTATGATGGTTTTAAAAACTTCTCAAATCATAGAGCTATCTTTAAAGATGTAGGTTTTAAATTTGATAAATTATTTGATGGCGTAAGACCTCCATATAAAGGAAGCATTGAGAAGCTATTAAAATCTCTTTTAAAATAAAATCTTGTGTTTTCTCTTCCCTTAAAGCTAGCATTTAAGTACTTCAAATCTAGTAAAGGCGGAGCATTATCCTTTACATCGTTGCTGGCTGTTATAGGTTTAAGTATAGGTGTTTCGAGTCTAATTATTGTTATGTCTGTAATGAATGGTTTTGAGAAGGAATTGCAAGATAGAATTCTAGGGGTTGTTCCTCACGCTCTCATTGAATCTAATAAACCCATTCGTAACTACACTCAAATAATTGATGAATTAAAGAAAGATGAAAATATTATTCAAGCAGCTCCTTATATTTCAGCTCAAGGGCTTATATCTTTTGGTTCAATTGCTAGAGGCGTCTCAATAACAGGGATAGATATTAATTTAGAGTCTGATATGTCCATTCTTCCTGATTACATGGTTTATGGCTCTATAGAATCTCTTGAAGAAAAGAATTCTATTATTATAGGTTCATGGCTGTCTGCTCATTTGGGTGCCTTTATTGGCGATACTATAACTATAACAACGTCAGATATAAGGTCTTCTTTACTAGGTTCTTATCCTAGATCAGTCTCATTAAAAGTAGTGGGAATATTTGAGCTTAGAGCTGAAATTGACCAATCCTTGGTATTAATTTCTCATGGACTAGCCCAAAAAATTAAAGGCTTAACTAATGAGACTTCATCTATAAGGTTAAAAACCTCAGATCTATTTAATGCTGATTTGATTGCAAGACAGTCTATTTTACATATTAAAAATCCAACTCAAAAATTTTTCTCTTCATCATGGAAGCAAACCCACGGAACTTTGTTTGAAGCTATTCAATTTGAGAAACTTCTAATTAGTTTAATGTTATTTTTAATAGTAGGCGTTGCATCAATACTAGTTTTATCAACAATAGTAATGACAGTAAAAGCTAAGGAAAGAGAGATAGGAATACTAAAAACACTTGGAGCTAGTAATAGTCTTTTAGTAATGATCTTCTTTTTTCAAGGTCTTCTTGTTAGTCTTATTGGTATATTTATTGGAATTATAATGGGCTTATTATTAACACTGAATATCAATAACTTTATTACTTTTCTTGAAAATATGCTTCAGAGAAATCTTCTAGATGCTTATTTTATAAACTATTTTCCATATCATATTAACCCCTCTCAAATTATTGGTATCTGCTTAATTTCCTTTACCTTTAGTGTTATATCTTCCTTGCTTCCCGCCCTAAGAGTTTCAAAGCTCAATCCTGTGGAGATACTTAGGCATGAATAATCTTAATTGCATAAATCTAAATAAATCTTTTTTTATGGGTAATGATGAGATTAAGGTTTTAAAAGATATTAATATTTCTATAAATCCAGGTGATCTAATAGCAATATCTGGCTCATCAGGTGCAGGTAAATCGACACTACTTCATCTTCTTGCATCGCTTGATAAACCTTGTTCTGGAAGTATTCTTTTTAATAAAAAAGAAACAATAACTCTCAGCAATAAGGAGTTGAGCAAACTACGTTTAACTAACTATGGCTTTGTTTATCAATTCCATCATCTTTTAGAAGATTTAACGGTTCTTGAAAATATTTTACTGCCTGGTCAGATTCTTAATACTGATAATCGTCTATTACATTCAAGAGCTAATGCTCTTATAGATACCATCGGTTTATCTAATAGACTTAACCATCTTCCTTGGAAATTATCTGGCGGAGAGAAGCAAAGAGTAGCTATAGCAAGAGCTCTTATAAATAATCCTAATATTATTTTTCTTGATGAGCCTACAGGGAATCTAGATACTGATAATGCAAAAGTTATACAAGATTTATTAATTGAAGTATCGAAAGAGTATGGCATTGCTTTAGTTACAGCGACTCATGATAATAACTTTATTAAAAGCTTTGAACGAACTTACAAACTAGAAAACACTATTTTAAGAGAGATATAAATGACAGAATTTATTTTAGCAGGTGGTCCTTTTATGTGGCCTTTACTTACATGTAGTATTTTAATAATTTCTATTTCAATAGAAAGGCTATGGTTTCTTCAGACTAGGTTAGTTGCACCTAATGGCCTTACTAATCAAATTGTAAATCTTTTTAATAAGAATTTAATTAATGAAAAACAAGCCCAAGAAATATCTGAATTATCATCATTGGGCTTTTTATTGATGGGCTGTATAAACTATAAAGATTTACCAAGAGATAATCTTGAGTCAAAAATTGAAGAAAAGTCAGTAGAAGTAAAATACGCACTTGAGAGAAATCTTAATATGCTTGGAACAATTGCCACTATCAGCCCATTGCTTGGTCTACTTGGGACTGTGGTTGGTATGATCGCTGCATTTACTGGACTAACAGAGTCTTCTGGGGCTGATCCTGACCTTCTTGCCGCTGGCATATCCCAGGCTTTAATTACAACTGCATTTGGCTTATTTATTGCAGTTCCAGGCCTTGTTCTTCATAAGTATTTTGAGCAAAAAGTAACTTATCTTTTAATAACATTACAGGTAGAGGCCTCACGCTTCATTGACATTATCAATAAATGAAGTTTATAAACCAACCAAAATCATCTTTTGCTATAGAGATAACACCCTTAATTGATATTGTATTTCTATTGGTCATTTTTTTTGTTGTGACCTCAAAGGTTGGTGACTCACAATTCTTAACTTTAGATCTGCCAAAAACAGATTCTTTCGAGTATTCACCAGCTCAGTCAGCAAATGAAATATCTATCATTACAGATGGTAGCGTTTATATTAATGGATCATCTTTCAATATCAATAATACAAATGAATTAGAACAGGCCATATTTGATCTTATTAATACCGATGGATCTATAATTTTAAGTGCAGATGCCGCTTCTCTTCATGCGTGGGTGGTCAAAATAATGGATATTCTTAATAAAAATGGGTTTAATGAGGTTCAAATAAGAACAATAGAGAAATGAAACAAAGTAGTTTACATAGAATTTTTTCATATACCTTAAAATTTAAATGGTCATTTTTTATTAGTGTATTGGGTTTTATAGCCTTTGCTGCAGCTGATATTGCTGCTGTAGATTGGATTAGAAGAGTAATAAGTTATATCGATTCAGGTGATAGCAGCTTAAATACATTGCTTTCACTGGCATTAATCTTTATCGCTATCGGAAGAGGAATTGGATTCTTTGTTGGTAACTATTTTATGTCCAGGGTAGGTTTTGGAATTGTTCATGATCTGAGAGCCGATCTATTTCAAAAACTTCACGATCTTCCTAAATCCTATTTCGATGCAAGTCAGTCCGGACAGCTCATAAATAGAATAACTTTTACAACAACCCAGGTTTCTGCTGCAGCTTCTAGTGCAGTTAAAACTTTTGTTAAGGAAGGTTTTTTACTTATAGGACTATTTACATACCTATTAATATTAAATTATAAACTCACGCTTCTCTTAGTTGTAACGGCTCCACTTATAGCAATTATTGTTTATGTTGCAGGAAAGAGACTTAAAAAATTAGCTACTACGATTCAAACGGCTATGGGTGATGTAACTCACATTGCTTCTGAGGCTGTCGATGGTCATGTTGAAATTAAGAGCTTTAATGCTCAAGATTATGAGAATGCAAGATTCCTTGAAGCCAATGCATCAAATAAAAATCAAAACCTTAAATTAGAAGCTACCGGTAGTATTGCAACTCCAGTTATTCAAGTATTAGTTTCTATTTCTTTATCACTTATTGCTTATTTTGCCTTGGGAAATAAAATGGGCATAAGCTTAGATCCAGAAACCTTTGTTGCTTTCTTCACAGCAGCGGGGTTAATGGCAAAACCTATAAGACAGCTTTCTAATATAAATATTACTATTCAAAAAGGCCTTGCTGCTGCAAATGAAATATTCGACCAATTAGATCAAGATAATGAGAGTAACTCAGGAAATATAACAGACCCTATAAAGGGAAATATTGTCTTTGAAGATGTTTCTTTTTCTTACGATACCGGTGGTCAGATTTTATCAAATATAAGTTTTGATATTTCTCAAAATGAGACCATTGCCATTGTAGGAAGATCTGGCTCTGGTAAGTCTACAATAGCTAATCTCATTCCTAGATTTTATAATCATACGTCTGGAAATATTCTAATTGATGGCATTTCGGTTAATGATTTCTCTTTGGAACATCTCAGATCTTCTATTTCAATTGTTAATCAATCACCATCCTTATTTAATGATTCTATTGCTAAAAATATTGCATACGGAGATAACTCTATTGACATGGTTAAGCTCAAAGAATCTGCAATGCTTGCTGGTTGTATAGAGTTTATAGACAATCTACCTGAAGGCTTTGATTCGCAAATTGGTGATGATGGCGTTTTACTCTCCGGAGGTCAAAGACAAAGACTTGCCATTGCGCGAGCTTTTTATAAAGATTCACCAATAATTATTCTAGATGAAGCCACATCTTCACTGGATACCGAATCAGAACTTATTGTTCAAGAGGCATTAGAAAAATTAATTACCAATAGAACTACCATAGTTATTGCTCATAGATTATCGACAATTGAGAACGCCTCTAAGATTGTTGTTCTCGATGAGGGCAGGATTAAAGAATTTGGAACTCATGCTGATTTAATAGATCAAGAGGGTATTTATCAATCACTATATAAAAATAAGTTTGAAGACGACCCTGTTACATCAGTTAAAACGACTACAAAATCTAAACAGCTTTACTTGCCTGAGTTTGAAAATGAATATAACTCTAGCTTTGTGGTCGACAGCTGGTATAAGAAAAGTCTATGGCTATATCTTCTCTATCCTATTTCCTTAATATTTTCTTACGCAACCTCAAGAAGATATAGAAAATTTACAAAAAATAAGCAAATAGCATATAAGTCACAAGTACCTATTATAGTTGTTGGAAATCTTACAATTGGCGGAACAGGTAAAACACCCTTAGTTAAATATATTGCAAATGAATTATCAAAACTCGGTTATAAACCTGGATTGGTTAGTAGGGGGTATGGAGGAAAATTTAAAGAGACTCTCAAAGTTGATGATAGTACCTCAGTTAAGCAGACAGGAGATGAGGCTCAGATACTATCAAAACTAAACCTTCCATTTTATATAGACAGAAATAGAGTAAGGGCCGTAAAAACTCTCGTATCAAACCATGATTGTGACATTATTATTTCTGATGACGGATTACAGCACTACAGTATGAATAGGGATGTTGAGGTCCTTGTTATAGATGGGAAGAGAAGATTTGGCAATAACTTACTATTTCCTGCCGGCCCTCTAAGGGAATCTAAAAAACGAATTAATTCTGTTGATTTTATTGTCAATAACAGCGGACCAACTGAAGAGGGCGAGCACTTAATGAATATTAGCCCCGCTAAATTTGTCCATCTTAAATCAGCTAAATCATATCCTGTTGAAAAATGGCCTATGCATAAACAAGTTCATGCTGTGGCAGGGCTGGGTAATCCTGGAAGGTTTTTTGATTTATTAGCTAGACTTGGGTTTGATATTATCAGGCACCCTTTTCCAGATCATCATAATTTCTTAACGACTGAGTTACATTACTTAGACCATTTACCAATAATAATGACTGAAAAAGATGCATCTAAATGCAAAGATTTTAATAACAATAAAATTTGGTACTTAACTATTGAAGCTGAAATATCAGACAAGTTCATAGAAGACCTCGACACTAAAATTAAATCTATTAATTAAAAATGACTAATGATTTTGTAATTTTGATTCCTTCAAGAATTGGGTCTACTAGACTTCCAAACAAACCTCTTGTGAACTTGAGCGGTAAGACGTTAATACAAAGAGTCTTTGAGCAAGCTCTTAGAGCAACTCCTAAATCTTTTATAGCAACTGATTCAAAATTAATTTTTGATCATGCTAAAAGTTTTACAGACAATATAGTAATGACCAGTGATTCGCATATATCCGGAACTGATAGAGTTTTCGAAGCAGCCTCCAAGTTATCACTTAATCCAGATCAATTGATCATAAACCTTCAAGGAGATGAGCCTTTTATGCCTGTTGACCTTGTTACTTCTTTGGTTGATGACTTCGATAATAATCAATGTGATGTTATTAGTGCATCTCATCCTATTAAATCAAGGGATGATATAAACAACCCTAACTGCGTTAAAGTTTTAGCTGATAATAATTATGCAGATGATTTCATAAGAATCCCGAATAAAGAGCCCTTAGAGCTCCTTAGAAGACACATAGGAATATATGGTTATAGTTTTAAGACTCTAGAAAAACTTGTCGCTCTTGAGCCCTCAAAGAGAGAAATCGACTATAAATTAGAGCAGTTAAGATTTTTAGATAATAATTACTCTATCTATGTAAGTCCTTACGCTCATTCAATTCAATCAGGCATAGACACGCAGGATGATGTTGATGCAGCAATTCTTTATCTAAATAAAAATGATAATTAAAGAGAATTATCCAATACAGAACTCTTTAAAACTTAAATCTAAGTCAAGATTTTTTATTGAACTTTCAGAGACAACTGATTTTAATAAATTAAGCCTATTTTTGAATGAAAAAAAATTACCTGTATTAATTTTAGGAGAAGGAACAAATCTTGTCCCTCCTGTATTTTTTGATGGAATTATTTTAAAACCATTATTCAATTCAATTACCTATTCTCCTGATCATGAATTAGTTTCAGCCGGTGCATCGGTTAATTGGCATTCTTTTGTTAATTTTTGTATCGAAAATGATATTCACGGTTTTGAAAATTTATCACTTATACCGGGTTCAGTAGGAGCCTCGCCGATTCAGAATATAGGAGCCTATGGGCAAGATGTATCAAATTTAATCGAGAGTGTTGATTGTTATGATTTTGATGTTAATAAATTATTAAAATTAACCTTAAGTGAATGCAATTTTTCTTATAGGAATTCAGCTCTTAAAAAATCCTCGCTAATAGTATTAAAAGTTAACTTCTATTCTAACCTTCCCAATATATTAAACCTTAAATACAAATCTATTGATCTGTTTATAAAAGAAAATAATATCAATCCTGATAAGATCTCATTAAGTAAGATGTCTGATATTGTTTGCAAATTAAGGACTTCACTTCTTCCAAACCCAAGAGATACACCAAACGCTGGAAGTTTTTTTAAAAACCCAATTGTCGAACTAGAATCTATAAGTACAAAATATTTTAAGTTAAAAGATTTAATTATCTGGGATCATAACTCTACTCACGTGAAGGTTGGAGCTGCAAGACTCATCGAGCTTGTTAAAAACAAACTTACCCCTTTTGATAATGTTAATTTATACAAAAATCATTCATTGGTAATAATTACTAATGGCAATAGCTCACAAAGTGAAGTCTTAGATTATGCATCTAATATTCAAGCTCTTGTAAAAGATACTTTTAATATTGACCTTCAGATAGAACCTACGGTTGTTTCTTAGATTATGTTTATATGGTCTTCCTTGGCTCACATTATAGCGTTAACAAGCCCAGGTCCTGATACTGCAATTATAATTAGGCAAGTTTCTTTATACGGCAGAAGAGCTGGAGTTCTAGCCGCTTTAGGTATTGGAGTAGGGATTTATATTCATTGCTTGCTAGCAATTAATGGACTGTCGCTTTTAATAATCTCAAATGTTTTTTATAAATTTATAATCAGCGTTATTGGAAGTGCTTATATTTTCTATCTTGGTATAAAAATGCTTATACCAATACCAAATGAAAAGAATGAACTCAGCAGTAAAAATAAAGCCTCAAGTAGTTTTATCAATGGACTTATTACAAACCTATTTAACATTAAAGCATTTATCTTCTTTGTCTCTTTGTTTTCAATACTAGTAGATAGCATCAACGGCCTGTATTTTTATATCTACCCTTTATATTTTGCCTTTACCTCTTCTCTTTGGTTTATCTTGCTATCGTATTTATTAACTAATAAATCCTTTAAAAAATTTAATATTTCATCAAATAAACTTGTAACAAAAATAACCGCTATTCTTTTATGTTTAATTGGTCTATCAATTCTTATAAAATCTTTTTATGAATATTTCTGATCTTGAAAAAAATATAGTTAACAATTCTTCGAAGAAATTTCCTCCAGTTCATCTTTGGAACCCGGATCTTTGTGAAGGACAGGATATTAGGATAAATAGAGAGGGCGAATGGTTCTATAACAATTCTGAAATTAAAAACCAAAGACTTATTCAGCTATTCTCTTCGGTCATCAAAAAAGAAGGCAATAATTATTTTTTAGTAACCCCTTCAGAGAAAGTTCCTGTAATTGTTGAGCTTGCACCCTATGTAATAATTAATTTTGATTGCCTTGAAGATGATGTTATTAAATTAGATACCAACCTTAACTACTCTTTTTATTTAGACAAAATCAACACAACACGACTTATTAAATATAACAACACCCAAATTCCGCTAGTCCACGTTAGAAACTCCATCGAGGGCTTTTTTAACAGAAGTACTTACTACAAGCTTGTAGATTTCGCTATTAATAGTAATTTTATTAAAGGAAATACATTATTTGTTCCCAGCGGCAAGCACGAACATGTGATAGGTAAAATTGCATAAAAAATTATCTTTAGATTCAAAGAACTGTCCTGTCTGTGGGAGAAATTTTTTTTGGAGAAAGAAATGGGAGAGGGATTGGAAAAATATTACCTATTGCAGCTCTAAGTGTAAAAAGACTAAGACCTCTTTACCTCAGAAATCCACTCATTAATATAAGACTCAAGAATACTTAAAGGTAATGAGCCCCTCTTTAATACTTCGTGATGAAAGTCTTTTATATCAAACTTTGTACCGAGTTCATTTTCAGCCTTGGTTCTAAGTTCTAATATCTTTAATTGACCAATTTTATAGGCAAGTGCCTGTCCCGGCCATGCTATATATCTATCAACTTCATTTTCAATATCAAGCTGTGATTTGGCGGTATTTTCTAGAAATAAATTTATCGCATCATCTCGCGTCCAATTCTTATAGTGCATACCTGTGTCAACAACTAGCCTAATTGCTCTCCACATGTCATATGTTAGTTGGCCAAATTTATCATATGGATCATCATATAAACCGATATAATCACCAAGCTCTTCACTGTATAAACCCCAGCCCTCTACAAAAGCAGTAAAGCTTTGATATTTTCTAAAAGTTGAAACATCTTGAAGCTCTTGCGCAATCGATATTTGAAAATGATGACCTGGCACCGCTTCGTGAACAGTCAAGACAGGAATTTCATATTTTGGACGAGATTCAGGCTTGTAAAGGTTTGCATAAAAATAGCCTGGTTTTCCTTCTGAGGCAGAAACGTAATAAGCTGTTGTTGTATAGGGCGCACTTTCCTCAGGTATTGGAATAACTCCATAGGGCGCTCTAGGAAATACTTTAAAAATTTTAGGAAGGAGGGGATCAATTGTTTTTGCCATTATCAAATAAGCATTAAATAGGTCTTCAGGATTATCGTAGTAGAATCTTGGACTCGTTCTTAGGTAGTTAAGAAATGATTGAAAGTCTCCATCCCATTCCAACTCTAAGATTATTTCTTCCATCTCATCTCTAATTCTTTTTATTTCTTTTAAGCCAATATTATGAATATCGTTTGGGCTTAGTTTTGTTGTTGTGTGATATGAGGCTAAATCTTCGTACCATTCTTTTCCATTGGGAACATCTTTAATGCCAATAGAGTCTCTTGAATTTGGAAGATACTCATTAACTAAAAATGTATGCAGTCTTTTATATGCTGGATTCATCTCTTCGCTAATTAAAATTTTTGCATCACCAATAAGAATATTTTTTTCCTCAATACTTATAATGGATTCATCTGCGTTTAAAAAAACCTGAAGGTATGGATGTTCTTCGATATTTGAATTTAGAATTGCGCTAATTTGAGAAATTACTGCCCTCGTTACCAGCTTAGGTTGTGAATAGCCAGCTTCTATAGCAGCTTTATTATTATTATAGGAATTAGATATATTCTTTGAGTACAGATATAGTCTAGCTAACCAATCTTGGTAGTCCTTCTTCGATGTAAAATTTAATCTGTCACCTGTTTCATAGTAACTTTGAACGCCACCTCTTTGATTCAAGCTCATAAAGTAAGAGGGATATTTAGACAGCTCTATTGACATATCAAGGCTTATCTTTTTTAGTCGATAATTGAGCTGGTTTTCTTGTGATAAGGTATCAAAACTAAAAGAATTAAGGTTTTTAAGATCTAGATATCTTTGTTCATTATTTTTTTGAATATCTTCAATTGTATTTAGGGTAATTTGATCATTAAATCTTTTATCTCCCAATTTTGATGCAAATACCGGGCTATTTTTTAGATTGTTTTCCCATAACTCATCAAGAAATAATTCAAACCTATCATTTTCATCAATATCGTCTGTAATATCAGCTGAAGCCACAACATTAATCTGGCATGATGAAAGAGCTGCAAGGCTTAGCATTAGTATTAAGTTTCTTGCTTGATCTTTTTTAATCATAGTTACATGTTTGGATAATTAGGACCTCCTGGCCCCTCAGGTGTTACCCAGTTAATATTTTGAGAAGGGTCTTTTATGTCACAAGTTTTGCAGTGGACACAGTTTTGAGCATTTATAATAAATTTCTTCTCACCATCTTTTTCTACTACTTCATAGACCCCGGCTGGGCAATATCTTTGAGCTGGCTCATCGTACATAGGTAGGTTTACTGCTATTGGTATAGATACATCTTTTAACTGAAGGTGACATGGCTGGTCTTCTTCATGGTTTGTATTTGATAGATATACCGAAGATAGTTTATCAAATGAGTATATTCCATCAGGTTTTGGATATTCGATTTTTGGCATTTCATCTGCCTTTTTCATACAAGCATAATCGGGGGTAGGGTGATTCATTGTAAATGGAAGATTTCCCCTAAATATAAACTGATCAATAACATTAAGAGCAGCACCAACTAAGCCACCAAATTTATGAAACAGAGGACCCCAGTTTCTAGATTTAAATAATTCTTTATGGATCCATGAGTTTGCAATTTTATCATCATAGGATAATCCAGATTCTAACTCTGAATTCAATAATTCATAAACATGTTCTCCAGCAATAATTCCAGACTTCATTGCGGTATGAGATCCTTTTATTTTTGAAAAGTTTAAAGTCCCAGCATTATCTCCAATTAATAGACCACCAGGAAATGACATTTTAGGAAGAGATTGGAGGCCGCCCTTAATTAGAGCTCTAGCTCCATACGAAATTCTTTCGCCATCCTCAAGATATTTTTTAATTGAAGGATGAGTTTTCCATTTTTGAAATTCATCAAAGGGACTTAAGTGAGGATTTTTATAATCCAATGGAACCACGTAACCTACATAAGCTTCCCCATTTTCTCCATGATAAAAATATGAACCAGATGGGGTATCTAAAGATGTTGGCCAGCCATTTGTATGAATAACCAAACCTTCTTCATGAAGTTCGGGCTTTAATTTCCAAACTTCTTTAAAGCCTATTCCATAGTGTTGAGGATCCTTGTCTTCAGATAGATTAAATTTATCTATAAGCTCTTTACCTAAATGACCTCTGCAACCCTCGCCTAAAATTGTATGCTTTGCTCTTATTTCAATACCCGGTTCATTGGAAGCTTTTAATTCTCCATTTGCGGATATACCCATATCACCAGTCTGAACACCAACAACTTTATCATTTTCATAAATAAGCTTACTTGCTGGGAATCCAGGAAATATTTCAACACCTAAGCCTTCAGCTTGTTCAGCGAGCCATCTACATAAATTACCTAAACTGATGACATAATTTCCATGGTTATGCATTGTAGGTATAAAAAAAGCAGGAATACTAAATGATATTTTCTCTAATAAAAATAATAATTTATCTTTTTTAACCGGTGTATTAAGTGGTGCATTTAGCTCTTTCCAGTTTGGTATTAGCTCATCTAATGCAGTTGGCTCAAATACATTTCCTGAGAGGATATGCGCTCCAATTTCAGAACCTTTTTCTAAAAGACATATACTGTAATCAGTTCCGTTAGCTTTATTTTCTTGCGCGAATTTTATTGCAGTAGCTAGTCCTGACGGGCCGCCGCCAACAACAACAACATCATATTCCATTACTTCTCTTTCCATGAGATTACCTCTTCTGTGATTTGTATTGTAAAATACGTGAAACCTAATACAATTATAGTGTATATCCTATTATAACTATCATTTATTATCATAGATAAAAAAGATAATAAATTTATATAACAAAAATTATGAAAATACTAGTACCACTTAAGCGAGTTGTAGATTACAACGTTAAAGTAAGACCACTTGCTGACAATTCAAACGTTGACTTAAACAATGTAAAGATGTCAGTCAATCCATTTTGTGAGATTGCACTTGAAGAAGCTGTAAGAATTAAAGAAGCCGGTAACGCTGATGAGATTATTGCGATAACTATTGGCAAAATAGAATCACAAGAACAATTAAGAACTGCTCTTGCTCTTGGAGCGGATAGGGCAATCCTTGTTGAATCTGAAACTTTGCTTGAGCCTTTATCAATTGCCAAGTCTATAGCAAAGATTATTGAAACAGAGAAGCCTGATTTGATAATACTTGGTAAGCAAACTATTGATGGCGATAACAATCAAACAGGCCAAATGTTAGGCGCTCTTCTAAACTACCCTCAAGCTACTAATGCTTCAGAGGTTATTTTAGACGGTTCTAGCGTTAATGTGACTAGAGAAATTGATGGTGGTCTTCAAACATTAAAATTAACTTTGCCTGCAATCGTCACAACTGATCTTAGATTGAATGAGCCAAGATATGCCTCTTTACCCAATATTATGAAAGCAAAGAAGAAAGAATTATCAATAATGCCAATTGCAGACTTGGGTATAGATGTTTCACCGCGAACTGAACTTTTATCAGTTGAGTCTCCAGCTTCAAGGTCAGCTGGTGTAATAGTGGAATCTGTTGATGAATTGGTAGAAAAACTTAAAAATGAAGCAAAGGTGATTTCATGAGTATCTTAGTAATAGCTGAACACAATAATGTTAATTTAAAAGGGGCTACTTTAAATACGATAGCCGCTGCAACTAAAATAAGTGGAGATATCTCCTTGCTTGTTGCTGGCTCTGAATGTTCTTCGGTAGTATCAGAGGCTCAAACCATTGACGGAATATCAAAAATAATTTCTTGCGACGATGTTATATATAAAAACTTTATAGCAGAAGATTTAGCAGAGCTTGTTGTATCTATCTCATCAAGCTACTCATATATTCTTGCTCCGGCAACCACTTTTGGTAAAAACTTGTTACCTAGAGTTTCTGCTAGGGTTGATTCCCAACAAATCTCAGACATTATCTCAGTTGAATCTGATGATACTTTTAAAAGGCCAATATATGCCGGTAGCTGTATAGCTACGGTAAAGTCTTTAGATGCAATTAAAGTTTTAACTGTTAGAGCGACTGCTTTTGATCCAGTTGGAGCATCTAGCTCTGGAACAGAGGTTGAAAACATTCCAGCTGCTACATCTATGAATATATCTGAATTTGTCTCAGAGGAGATTGCTAAAAGTGATAGACCTGAGCTAACTGCAGCTAGTATTGTAATTTCCGGTGGAAGAGGGATGCAGTCTGGTGATAATTTTCATTTATTAGATTCTATTGCAGACAAGCTAGGCGCTGCAGTCGGGGCTTCAAGAGCAGCAGTTGATGCTGGCTTTGTACCTAATGACTATCAAGTTGGGCAAACAGGTAAGATTGTAGCTCCTGATTTATATATTGCCGTTGGTATTTCTGGAGCTATTCAGCATTTAGCTGGAATGAAGGATTCTAAAGTTATAGTAGCTATAAATAAAGATGAAGATGCTCCAATATTTCAAGTTGCTGACTATGGACTTGTTGCAGATTTATTTACTGCATTGCCAGAATTAAATTCGAAACTTTAAGATTAAATCTAAACTTCTAATAAAAGGAGCTTTCGAGCCCCTTTATTTTTATTTAATTTAAGTGTTATATTTATATAAAATATAAAATTAATTTTATAACTGAGGGTCGTGATTATCTCGTTAATAAGCAATAAGCACTGGCAACCTTTCTACATTGCTTTATTCCTATCAGTTTCTTTCTTGCTTGTATTCTTTGTTCTTAGCGGACTTGGTTATATACAATCAATAGAGACACAAGGAATCATAGGAGAAGCCTCTAGGTGGTGTGAGAGAGTTTCAGGTGGTCTATTTAGAGAACCTGTTAATACTTTGAGTAATCTTGGTTTTATGGTTGTGGGAATATTTATATTTGCAACTATAACTAAAGATAGCAAGTCAAATAACAATAACTATTTTACTGGTTTAACTGGCATATCAATACTTTATGCATCTGCTGCAATTTTTTTAGGGCCTGGCTCAATGCTTATGCATGGAACTAATTCAGAGTGGGGCGCCTGGGCAGACAACCTAAGCATGATCATGTATATAGTCATACCATGGCTTTATAATATATTTAGAATGACCAATTGGTCTGTTAAAAGATTTCTGGTGATATATATCTTAATTGTTGTTATTTATGCGGTAGCTAGATGGCTTACAGATTGGGAGCTTGGAATAAATTTTAATCTATTTTCAGTTTCTATTGGTTTATGGGTTATCTCAGAAGTATTATTTAAATTCTGGTCTTCTACTTTTAGAGTGCTATCTGGTTTTGTAGGCTTTCTTGTTTTATTACTATTTGGAACAACGCCTGTTGAAGTTTTTGAAAATTTTAATGAATATTGGTGGGTAGTTTTATTTTGGTTGCCTTCGGTATTAGCAAATAAAAAACCAACTACTAAAAGGTCTTATAAATGGTATTTTTTAGGAATGGCTTCGTACTTCCTAGCATTTACTATTTGGTTGACAGGAGTACCAGACCACCAGTTATGTAAGCCTGACTCTATTGTTCAAGCCCATGGGATATGGCATTTATTAAGCGCATTGGCTACTTACTTTTTCTTTTTACACTATAGGTCTGAAGAGAATAAAATTTAAAGGCTTATATTGCTTATAATTAGATAGGCAGTTGGTATCGCTAGAAACCATAGTGTTAAAGCTAACGCAAAAGGTTTTATCTCTAGTGCTTTAATATCAATAAGTGTTGTTTGAGTCCCTATGCAAAATAAACCAGTCATAAGGAATGCTTTACTAATTATTTTTAATAATGCCTCAAGGTCACTACCAAAATTAAATAGAGTATTTAACAAAACTGCCAAAACAAAAAATATTATGAACTTGGGATAAGCAGCTCCTTTTACGTCACTATTAAATTTATAATTTAAGATAAATAAAAGAGGTATCAACCATAGAGTTCTCCCTAGTTTTAATACTGAAGCAGTATCAACAGATTCTGGACTATATTGCAGCGCAGCACCTATGACAGAGCTAGTATCATGGATTGCCAAGGCAGAAAAAGCCCCAAATTCCGCATTGCCCATTTCAAGATAACTAGCAATAAAAGGAAAGAAAACTAAAGCTAAAGCATTAAGCATAAAGACTATAGTTAGTGAAACTATTAGTTCTTGAGGCTTTGCTTTGATAATTGGGGCAACTGCAGCCATGGCGGTCCCGCCGCAAATTGCAGCCCCGCTAGACAGTAAAATAGTCATATTTGTGCTCAAATTTAATAATCTTCCTATTATCAAGCCACCAATAAAAGAAAATAAAACAAAGAGGCTAATCCACAATATATAGGTAGAATTGATATCCATAATATACCCAAGGCTTATGGTTGAGCCTAGAATAACAATGCCTATTTGCAGGGGCTTTGTAGAGACTCTTATAGAAATAAAATCCTTAGCTGGCTTAAAACAAAAAGAAAAGATAACACCCAAGAAAACAGCAATTGGTGCATTCCCTATGTAAATCACCAAAAATGTAAATAAAAGAAAGCCGGCATGGATTAAAAACTTATTTAAGTTCATTTACCTTCCACTAGTAACTCGCAACCAGTGCCTTCTAATATAGCTTTAAGTCTATTCTTGTCATCTAAATTTAGCTTGTTAAATTCTTCAATTATCCAGCCCAAGCATTTTGCTTGATATTTAAAAGACTGTTGATGCCACTTGTAACCAGATAATTCAACATCAAAAGTCTCCTTACCATCCATAACAGCTTTAGCGTTAGCGAAAAGGTAGGGAACATACGTCAATCCTATTTCATTAAGAATATTTACCAGAGTGCTGGGTATATTTTTAGTTGTAAGCCAACCCTCATCATTATCATTAAAATTATTTAATGGGGTTTGAGTATCTAATTCTGCTAGGCCAAATATTGAGCCCTGTTTGTTATGCAACCCTGATAAGTCATTAAGTATCTCAACCCAGGCAACACTTCTCATAGATATATCATGAGCAATATTTCTTGATGTATGCTCAAAAGCAATGAGTTGCTCTAATTGACCGTAGATTGCAAAATCAGCTGACGAGGGTCTTTTACCAAATAGAAAGGGTAAGTTAGATAGATGATCTTCCATAAGTTGTAAGAATTTTTTATAGTTAGATTCTATAAATGGAGTCGTCTCATCATTTGAGCCAACCACCCATCTTCTACTTACTTGCCTATCTCCTACAAATTCACTCATTTGCTCCCATTGATCTTTTTGAATATTAATATTGCTAAGCGCTACTAGTTTTTGTTTAGCATTTTTTATATCGCTTTCGTAAGCCCATCTATAATGAAACATAAATTTTGTAATCCACTCGTCTGCATAATCTTCTATAAGATAGTTTATAAATTTCATGACTGGGTCTTTTGGTATCACTGATCTCCTAGGATTAGATTCTTCAAACTCTCTAATTAAAGGCGTTGTATCTGTTACCGCTATAAATTCATTGTTTTTATTTTTAATTAACACAGTTGGTAATAATGGTATGCGAGGAGCTTCTATTTCTAGAAATTTCAGATTAGCTGCTGGATCGCCCCACGTAACGGAGTAGGGGATATTCTTATACCTAAAATAACTAATTATTTTTTTTGTATAAGGAGATCCAGGGTTCCCAAAAATATTTATTCTATCCATCATTGCTGAGTCCTATAAATTTATAATTATTCCTTCAATGGGATTAATCACTCCAGCAACAACTTTGCTATAAGTAGGAAGAAAATCCTCCATACCAAAAATTTCTTTAACCTGCATCCATTGTTTGCTTTGAATTGCTCTAGACGCCATAAAAACGTTTGTTTTATTGTTGTAGCCCTCATACCCCCAATCTTTAACTCTTTTTTGAATATGTGCTGGGGCAAAAAAGAATTCTGTTCGATCTCGTAACATTGCTTGACCTAGAGCATCATCCGCAGTTACTTCATTATCCCAGTGAGTCATTCCAACAGTAAAGCACTTGAGCATATTGTCTCCAAGTGACATGTGAAGAGTTCCTAAAATTTCTCTGCTGCCAGCCATATCAACCATAACTGACTTAAGACTTTTGTTAACAGATGATAGTTTGTCATATGTTATTACCTCATCATAACAACCTAAATTATTTACAAAATCAGAGTTTTTAGATGATGTAAGGCCAATAATTTTAGGGGCTTTACCTGTATCTGCTAAACCCTGAGCAAGACCAATTGCTGTCTTGCTTGATGCACTAACGATAATAACTTGAGATGCCCCAAGATATGATTCCTCCTCTAGAGCATCACATAGACAAAATGAAGTTATATGGAGTGGAAAAAGCAGCGCCCTTATATGATCCATAGAATTATCATAATTCTCATCTCCAGAAAGCCTGATGTAATTATTGTAGACAGCTGGTAAGTCCTTGCGATGTTCTTTTCCGTCAGTGAAGCCCTGATCAGTAATTTTTATTGGACTTAGGCTCAATGATTCTGCAGGTGGAAAATAACCAAAAAGTCGTTCTCCTTTTTTTACTACTTTATTATTTGAATTAAGAACCTCTGCAAAACCCCATACAGGGATGCAGCCCCATTCATCATTTACGTCCTCTAATGTATTAAAGAACTTCCAATATCCAATCGTATCACCTGCAACGGCATAAGTGACATTGTTTGTAGTAAAGGCAAAACTTTCAATTTTTACGAAAATATCTCCTTCAGCTATAGGTGAGGTGTTTTCTTGTGACTCAACAAGCCTTGTTCTTGTTATATCTTTCTTATAAGTTTGTAGTTGATACACGGGGCTTATCCTTAAAAAATTGCTTTAGTTTCAATGTTTAATTGTCCCTCAAGACCTGCCGACCTATGTGCTTCGCTTTTTTGGTACTCAGGATCCATCATCATTTGAAGCATAGCTTTTCTACTTGGATATTTAGCAATTGCCACCATATCCCAAAGATCCTCAACTTCTCCGAGCATAAGTCTGCTTACATCTCCACCAAAAAATGAAGTTGCACCAACTTTATGAAGATGTCCCATAACCTCAAGACCATAAATCATATATGCATCCTTGCCAGATAAATCAGTTTCTCTCCCATCTTCATATTCAGCCTTTTCTTTAAACTTCAATAAGTTAACCATGGCAATAGGGGTATCATTATCTCCAGATAAAAATTCGTCCATTTGAGATTGGCTTGGTCTTAAGTGATTTTTTACTTCCATAATTACTCTCCCATTGTTATAGCTTTTTGAAATGATGGTCTGGCTTCAATTTTCGCTATATAGTTTTTTATACCTTCCATTTCATCTTTTACACAACCTATTCTATTTGCCATAAAACACGAGTGACCAAGCATTAAGTCAGCAGCAGAAAATTCTCCAATTAGATAGTCTTTATCCTTTAGATTATCGTTTATTGGCGCTAATGATTTTGACAGTAAATTTTCAGCTTGCCTTAATACATTCTCATCTTTTCTTTCAGGAGGAAGTAAAAATTTCTGAACTACTATCTGATTCATCGGTGGCATTACCATTCCTTCACAGTAGTGATACCACTGAAGGTATTTAGGAAATGTTGTCTTATCTGGTGAGGGCTTTAGACCGCCATTTTTATGTCTTTCTAAGACATAGTCAATTATTGCCCCTGATTCAAATATTGTTATATCTCCATCTTCTAATACTGGAACTCTTCCAAGAGCATGTCTGGAGCGATGCTCGTCTGATTTAAGACCTTCTTGCGTAAAAGGCATAATGTTTACTTCATATGGCAATCCTAACTCTTCAAGAAGCCATATAACTCTTCCGGCTCTTGTTCCTGCAACGAAATGAACTTTTAACATATTATAGCTCCTTTACTTTTTAACCATTTTTTGAGCATTTTTTATAAATTCTTTTTGATCTTTATCATTATTTAGTAAACTGCTTATATCGACAGGAACCTTCGTTCCTTTAAGTATGCCAGGCTGGTCATACATTTTATTCTTCCATTTTTCTAAATGATCTAAGCCTTCCAATGAAACTCCAGACCAATTATGCGTTCTTACCCAGCACCAATTAGCAATATCAGCAATAGAGTATTCTCCAGCAAGCCATTCATTCTTTGATAGCTGGGTATCTAATACCTCAAAAAGACGCCTTGATTCATTTTGATATCTATCGATAGCAGGTTGTATTTTTTCTGGAAAATATCTAAAGAAAACATTAGCCTGGCCCATCATTGGACCGACGCCGCCCATTTGAAACATTAGCCACTCAATAACCTTAGCTCTTCCGTTTATATCAGACGGAATAAGTTTTCCAGATTTCTCTGCAAGATAGAGCATGATAGCCCCCGATTCAAAGATGGAGAGATCGTCATTATCAGTATCAACAATTGCAGGAATTCTTCCATTAGGACTAATTTTAAGAAAATCTGGTTTTCTTTGATCTCCGTCTCCAAGATTAACCGAATGAATTTCATAAGGCATGTCAATGGCTTCGAGCATGCAAGAAACCTTATGACCGTTCGGAGTTGATGCTGTGTATAGATGAATCATAGTATTTAGTTATTTATAAAATCTATCAATATCTTAGAGAGTTCTTTTGGTCTAGTCCATTGAAAGAAATGACCTCCACCAATATGTGGAGCACTTATAGCATTAGGTGCCATTTTTAACACATCTTTTTCTGCACCGTTAGTCACAGGATCATCACCAGCAAAAACAGCTAAAAAGGGTTTCTCAGAGGTTGTAAAAAAATCTCTCGCTATTTTTTGAGCCTCTAAAGAAGAGTCAGGAAGCATTGGCACTTGGCTTGGCATTGCTCTTGGCCCCATTTTGTATAAAGCACTAGGGAAGGGTGCTTCATATGCCTTCATTAAATCCGTATAAAATGGTGATATTTTCTCCAAACCAATTCTTTGTAAAAAATAATGAATAACCCTATATATTTTTGATCCTTTTTCCATCTGAAATGAGTTAAGAAGACCTATGGGTAAGTTCTTTGTATCCCAGGTAAACTTCTGCCAATACATAAACTTTAAAGCAGGGGCCTGTCCTGGTTTATCCATTGCCATCACTTCTTTCATCATAGAAAAAATAGTCAGTTTTATATTACTATCTCTAAAAGCCTTTACCTCTTCTATTACTTCTTGATCAGCATTTGGATTGTATGGCAAGCCGGTGTTACCCATTGCTATTTTATCAAACCTATCTGGGTCAGCAGCTACCATTCTAAGGCCAATAAGTCCTCCCCAATCTTGGGCAAAAAAAGTTAAGTTAGTAAAGTCATTCTTCTTCAGCCAGTCACCCATCCAATCAACTTGATTCTGATAGGAATAATCCTCTCTAGCAGCAGGCTTATCTGATTTACCGTAACCCACTAAATCTGGTGCAACAACTCTTATACCTGCTTTATTAAGTATGGGAATCATCCTTGCATATAAATAACTCCATACAGGTTGACCATGCATAGCCAATAATATTGGGCCATCTCTTGGACCTTCATCTATATGATGTATTCTTATGGTAGTACCATCTTTTGATTCAATATCTGTATAAAATGGTTTAAACGGATATTCTTTAATATTTTCAAAATACTTATCAGGGGTTCTTAAAATTTTCATATTTACTTACCTTTTTTGCACATAGTTTTTCATCAGTTCTATAGAAGTTTGATCCAATTAGCTTTCATAATTAATTTGGCCAATATGTGTATTCATCATCTTCATCATATTTATCTATTTCAGTTTTATCTATCCTTATGGGAGTGCTAACAACACTCGGCCATAGTGGTTTAACCTGTTCGCTTATATGAATGTCTAGTAAAGAGTTTAATTGAGCTATAACCTTGGGATATTCCTTGTTAATATTCATCTGCTCATACGGATCCTTTTCTAGATCAAATAGCCAATCTCTATAAACTGGAGTATTGGATCTTATTAACTTCATATTTTTATGAATAATTGTTTGCAGGTCTCCTTCTTTCCAATAAAGTGTCTCATGAGGATTATTTGAATTTATTCCATTGATATAAGGTAGTAAATTAATCCCATCAATTTTTAAATTATCTGGAATTAGTACACCTGCAACATTAGCAATTGTAGGAAAAATATCATTATGATGAATATTTTTAGTATAAATCGAGTTTTCTTTAATTCCCTCTGGCCAACTCATAATAAAAGGGATGTGCATCCCGCCTTCAAAGTGAGTTAACTTCCATCCTCTGTATGGTTTATTTACATCAGGAAGGCCTAAATATCCCGCTCCACCGTTATCACTGGTAAATACAATCAATGTATTTTCGTATAACCCATTATCTTTTAGTGTTTGAACAATTTTTCCTACACTCCTATCTAACGCAGTAATCATAGAGGCGTAAACACGAGTATTATGATCTTTTATATGATCATGATTGTCATAGTCATCCTTAAGAGATTGAAGAGGGTTGTGGACTGCCCAATGCCCTAAATATAAAAAAAATGGTCTATTTTTATTGTTTTCTATTACTTTAACCGCTTCATCTGTGTAGTAATCTGTTAAATAACCTCCAGGCTCAAACGGATCACTGTTATTAAATGATGCTGAAAATTGACTAGTTGCCCAGACCATATCCTCAACACCCGAGTCCACTTTTGCATTAATCACATTTGGGTCATTTTTCGGAAGATACGATGAGCCTGTTAACATTAAACTATCATCAAAACCTTGGTCAGTTGGTCTGCTTCCTTCAACATAGCCACCCAAATGCCATTTACCAATATGAGCAGTATAGTAACCACCGTCTTTTAGTATCTCAGCTATTGTTACCTCACTAGAGGGCATTCCATTTATCAGACCTGTGAAGTTAGATATACTTTTTTCGTCATAAACATTAGGCATAAAACTTGGTTTTTTTTCACTTCTCCACTTCCATATGGTTGGTCCTTGTTTCATAAAAGGGGTAAATTCATAGCCAAATCGTGTGGAGTATCTACCTGTCATAATTGAAGCTCTTGAAGGAGCGCATACTGCATTAGCTGCATATCCGTTATTAAACCTAACTCCCTTTGTTGCTAGCTCATCGATATTAGGTGTTCTTAATGAGCCGTCTGCTGCGCCGCCGTTATACAAAGATATGTCATTAAATCCCAAATCATCGGCTAATATAATAATGATATTGGGTTTGCCGGTGGCGCTGACATTTGACGAAATTGCGTCCGATTTAGACCAATTTATGTGCTTATTTGGTTCAATAGGGTTTGAAATATTAAGAGCAACAGGTAAAGCTTTTAATAGTAATTCATACTTATAAAACCAAATTAAAGAAGCGGCTGCTAATAATATTAATAAATATAAAGTGACTTTTCTTCTCAAGATCATACGTACATCTTATATAGTCAATTAAAAGGTGTAAATTGGTAATATAATGCAATCCTTGTGCAATTAAGCACATCTTTAAAGTTAAATTAATCTACTAAGTTAAGAATAAAATTATACTCTTCAGAGATTTCTTTGAATTGATTTATTCTACCGCTCATGCCGCCATGACCACCAATAAGATTCATTTTCATGAGTATTGGATTATCAGATTGATTATATTCTCTTAACTTAGCTATGTACTTAGCAGGCTCGAAATATTGAACTTGTGAATCATAAAGGCTTGATGTTACTAATACAGCAGGGTAATTCATCTTTCCAATATTATCGTATGGTGAATACTGTTTAATATAAAAATATTCTTCCTCTATAGCTGGGTTACCCCATTCGTCATATTCAAATGTAGTTAAAGGAATTGAGGCATCTGACATAGTGGTAAGTACATCAACAAAGGGAACTCCTGAGAGAATGCCTTTATATAGCCCAGGTTCCATATTAATTATTCCACCCATTAATAAACCTCCAGCACTTCCCCCTCTAGCAAAAACATTGTCTGAATCGCCGATACCCTTGTTTAAGACCTCTTTAACTCCATCATTAAAATCATTGAACGTATTTAACTTATTAAGCATTCTTCCATCTTCATACCAATACTTACCCATTTCTCCGCCACCTCTGATATTGATAATAGAAAAAATAAATCCTTTGTCCAAAAGGGGTATCAATGTTGATCTAAATGATGCATCGATATTAATACCATACGAACCGTACCCATAAAAAAGAATCGGTGCAGTTTGTAGATTTGTATTTTTGTGGACTATGGTAATGACAGGAATATCAACTCCATCTCTAGCTTTTATGAAGAACCTTTGATCTTTATAATTAGATCTATCAAAACCGATTAATTTTTTTTGCCATAATGTACTTGAAACAGACTCATTTAAATCATAATTAACTATAGATGGTGGTGTTGTGAGTGAAGAGTACGAGTAGTAAAAATTTCCATCTCTGGTCTCCTTATTGTAAGCAAAAGAAACATCATAAGCATTATCAGAAAATTCAATCTTATGTCTTGTTTTAGAATTTAGATTATAAATTGATATTTCAGGTAAACCATTTTCTCTAATCTCAAGAGCTAAATAATCATCCGAAAGCAGAATATTATTAATAAAGATATCAGAATCATGCTCAACAACTGTTTCCATGCTCTCTATTGATCTATTGAGCTTTGATATAGATTTTAATACTTTAAAATTAGGTGCTTTATGATTCGTTAATACTAGAAATGAGTCATCAGACACATGCTCTAAGTAATACAAATGATTATCTGATCTTATAATATAAAGCTCTGGATTTTCAAGCGGATTGCTAATATCTATTATGCGTATTTCATTTAAGTTAGTTGCTTCAATATTTATATAAGCGTATTTCTTGTTTCTTGATAATGATAATGAAAGGTTAAATTCAGGATCCATTTCTTTGAACAAGAGGACGTCTTCAGAAGACTCAGAACCAATTTCATGAACGTAAACAGAGTCAGATATCAGAGTTACAGGATCTTTTTTTAGATATATTATGTATTTATTATCTTTAGCCCAAATTATTGTTCCTGTAGTACCTTCGATTGATTCACTCCTGAGAGATTTTGATTCAGGTTCGAGTATCTTTATTGTGTATTCTCGTCTTCCATTATTATCTTCTGCAAAGGCAATAAGTTTATTATCGTAAGAAGGGGATATTGAGTTTATAGAGTAGTACTCTTGATCTAATAACTTAAGATTGGCATCAATGAGCATAATCTCATTATTATTAGTATCTTTTCTAAAATATCTCGGAAGCTGCTCGGTTTTTAAAGTTTTTTGATAGTAACTAAAACCATTATTTGAGACTGCAAAACTTATCTCCTCATCAGGAACCTGATTCATCAAGCTGTCTACTAGTTCTGTTTGATGATCATAATTAGATGAAAACCATTCATCAGCATAGGCATTCTCAGACCTTAGGTATGAAAGCATGTCCTCATTACTTCTAGTGTCATCTCTAAGCCAGTAATAGTTATCAACCCTCTCATCATCATGTTGATTTAGGATATATGGAATTTTTTCTGGGCTAGGTATTGGTATATTCATAGAACAAGCTGATAGGGTTAAAGAGATTATTAATAAGTACTTATACATAGCTAATATTAACTTAAAGGGTAATAAAAGGGGTTGGATGTTTCCCGTTAGCGAACTATTCTAGGTCTATATCTTGTCTTATTTTGAGCTTCTGCAAGCTTATCTGATCCTTTAACGTCATTATATAAGCCGCAGCCGCAAGAATAAAAATTCCAGATGCTTCATATATTATATTTAATGAATCTAGTTCCTTGCTCTGGAGAATAATCATTCTTGTTAATGCAGTCATTGCAATAATTATTGGTAATGTTACTGGAAGTCTATTATTGGCATAAAATGCACCAACCATTCCTAATACTTCTGCATATATAAATAATAAAAACAAATCACTAAGATTCACGGATTGATCTACTATAAGTCTTATGATTTCTATACCTGTGGCATAAAGTGTAGCTATGGCAATAATCATTAAAATTATTTTTTCCGATGTCCAAATAAACTTGGTCCAAATATTAGTTTCTTTATTCATATTCATACTAGTAATTGCGTTACCTATAAAGCTTAGTTTGTTGAGTTAAAAATTTCTACCTTTTTTTTGAAATTTATATAAGACATTAAATATGATTCTTTGCTATATTTATTAGATGCTAA
>CAWUWW010000012.1:0-30584 GCA_963926355.1 uncultured SAR86 cluster bacterium
AGTTATTGGAAGTGGCCATAATAAAGTTATTGAACAAAATGACGTCTCATCACATGCTGAAATAAATGCAATAAGAGATGCCTCCAGCACTTTAAATAACTATAGACTTAATAAATCAACTATTTTTATAACATTAGAGCCGTGTCATATGTGTGCTAAGGCAATAGTAGATGCTAGGATTGATAGGGTGGTATTTGCAGCATTAGAACCAAAAACTGGAAGTATTATTTCTATAGATAATCTTTTCGATAGATTAAAATTTAACCATAAGATTGCTTTTGAACAAGGGTTATTGGCTGATGAGAGCGCTAGTCTTTTAAAAGCTTTTTTTAAAGCAAGAAGGTAAAGCCCATTCTTTTTAAAATAGTATTTTTTCCATAGAGCTATGTGGAATTTTTATATCAGATTCGTAAGGCCCGGTTACTGCATAACCTAAAGATTTATAAAATTTTATAGCTTCCTCCCTAGCATTAAGAGTAACTAATGTTGCTCCCAATAAGACAGCCTCAGACTCTAGTCTAATTATCATTGCCTTGCCTAATCCCATTCTTCTATATTTAGAACTTACTCCCATGTATCTGATCTGAGCTTCTAAGGGATTATTTAAATGAACTCTTCCGCAGGAGACTATATTAGCATCGTTATCAACGCCCATAAAGTGAAGGCTAATGCTTTCTAGGTTATCTTTTAGAGGGATGTGGGATAGCTTAAGAGGCTTTCTAAGAACTTCCCATCTGAAGTTGTCATAATTCTCCCATTCTACATCTGTAATTGGCGGTCTTATTATGAAATCAATCATCAAATCATAAGTCTTATATATCTAAATCAACCCAGACAGGACAGTGATCAGAAGGTTTTTCCATAGCCCTAGAATCATAATCAATTCCAACGCCCGTGACAGAGTCTTTAAGATTATCAGATACCATTATATGGTCTATTCTTAAGCCTCTTTTCGGATCATCGTCAAACATCTTAGATCTATAATCAAACCATGAGTAAATGGATGACTCTTCTGGATATTTCAGTCTCCATGAATCAAAAAAACCTATATCTTTGATGCTATTCCACATTTCTCTTTCTTGAGGTTGAAATGAAGTTTTTCCATCTCTAAGCCACCTCTTCATATTGATGGGACCTATACCAATATCTATGTCCTCTGGAGCCACATTAAAATCACCCATTATTATTAAATTTTCTTTTTTCTTTTTTAAGTCTTTTATGTGCTTACCTAAGTCATCATAGTATTTAATTTTTTTTGGAAACTTAGTCTCATGATGAATGCTTTCACCTTGAGGAAAATACCCATTCATAATAGTTATTTCTGAATTATTAGATTTAAAAGTACATTCTATAAATCTTTTTTGATCTTCATCAGTATCTTTTTTAAAGCCTTTGACGGTTTTAATTGGTTTTTCTTTGCTTAAAAATGCAACTCCATAGTGACCTTTTTGCCCCCAATACTCTGGGTGATAGCCAATTTCTTCAATTACATCTAATGGAAAATCTGGGTCGTTAACTTTTGTCTCTTGGAGCCCAATTACATCAGGGTTAAGAGTATCTCTAATATGGATAAGCTGATGGGGCCTTGCTCTGATACTGTTTATATTAAATGAAACTATTCTCATAAGGCTAGTCTACTTTACTTAGGATAATTTTTAAATTTAAAAAATCCTTCACTATATTAGTCACTTCAATTAGAAGAAAATCTTCTTCTATATTGATGCTATCTTCGTCTCCAGGACTTTCATCTTTACTCTCCTCTAAGAGATCGGCATAGGTTTCGAAAGCTATAAGGCCTAATAGAGATCTTCTTTCATTTTCTAACTCTAGCAACCACTCCTTTCTTAAAGTTTTCTCAGATTCTCTTATATCAATATTTAAACTCAATTCTTTTTTATTTTTATTTAGATCATACCTTTGTCTAACTTTTTCTAAATAAGCTAAATTAGGTTCATTAGCTAGTCTTTGAGCGTATAAATTTTTTATATTCTCTAATTTATTACTATCTAGAATGAATTTTTTATGTCTGTATGGTCTTACCGTATCCCATTTAAGTGACGTAGGGTATGAGCTTTCACCTACAGTCTCTATATCCCAGGTAACTGGTAACTCAATATCAGGAACTACTCCTTTATTTTGCGTGCTAGTCCCACTCACCCTGTAATATTTAGACTCTGTAATTTTTATTTGACCTTTTGAAAGTTTTTCTAAGCTTTGAACAGTTCCTTTACCAAAAGTTCTTTGACCTACAACCAATCCTCTTTGATAGTCTTGAATAGCTCCAGCAACTATTTCAGATGCAGATGCAGAATACCTATTAACCATTACAACTAATGGTTTTTTCCATACCTGAACAGCTCTACTGTCTCCGTAAGGCTGAATATAGCCTGCACTATGCTTAACCTGAACTGTTGGTCCAGAGGCAACAAATAAACCAATAATTTTATTAGCCTCCATTAAGGCTCCACCACCATTATTTCTTAAATCTAGTATTACTGCGTCGACATTTTGATCATTAAAACCATTTAGAATATTTTTAATATCACCGCTGCTGCTCTTGTAGTCATTAGATTTATTTTGATAACCATTAAAGTCTATATAGAAAGATGGTAAATCAATAATTCCTATTTTTGGACCGTTAACTATTTGATGAACCTTTGATTTGGCTGCTCTATCTTCTAATTTTATTTCTTCTCTTTGCAAGGTAACTAACTTTCTAATATCCTCGCCAGATTCGGAAGAGATGAACTCTATCTCTACCTCTGTTCCAGCTTCTCCTCTAATAAGATCTACAACTTCATCTATTCTCCAGCCTATGACATCAACATAATCAGAGCCAGGCAAGTCTTTTTGTTTTATTTTAGTTATTCTGTCTTTAGGTAGAATTTTTCCAGATTTTTCAGCAGGACCACCAGCTACTAAACTGACAATCTCGGTATAATCGTCCTTTACACCAAGCAGGGCACCAATACCTTCAAGCTTTAAACTCATATTCATATCAAAATCTTCAGCAGATCTCGGGGATAGATAAGAAGAGTGAGGATCAAATTGATTTGTAAGAGTATTCATAGCAATTGAGAAGATATCTTCTTCTCTTTGCTGTTGAATTCTTCTAATTTTATTTGTGTACCTTTTGATAAGATCTTTCTTTGGTTGATCTGATAGTTCATCTGCAATCATCGCTACCAGTAATTCATTTTTAGTTTGCAATCTCCAGAGTTCATTGAGATGTTCAGATGTTTCAACCCATTTATTATCCTCATAATAAATGTCCATAAACTCTTCTTTATTAAAATTAAAAGAATTTTTTTCTATAGCTCTAATTTGATATTCAGAAAAATTAACTAGTCTTTTAAAGTACAGGTTAATAATTTCATAAGCTTCATCAATATCAAAATCAGAACCAGAATAGTTTTTAGACTTTTCTATAAATAAATCAACCTCTCCCTGAGTAAAAAAGAATTTATTTTCATCAAGTTTCTCTATCAAAGCTCTTATGTACTTTTCATTGAAATCTTCCTCAACAAATTTTTTAATATAATGATCCTTCTTAAGCTTGCTAAACAGCTCTTCACTTAATTCAATTTTCTCATTACTTAAATTAGTTGATATATATTCTTTTGAAACATATTTATTGTTTCCACAAGACGAAGCTAGAATACTTATTAATAATAGAAACGATATATAGTAATTTTTTTTAGTCACAGTTTTAAAAGTTTTGTATTTTTGCTGCCTCTTCTCTAACAACTTCTGGAGCTCCTAAGGCTTGCCTATTCACACCGATTCTCTTGAACCAATAGTGTACTCCCATAAGGTCGGTAAATCCCATACCTCCGTGAACTTCTGTAGCTTTTTTGGCAATAATTTTTGATATATCTGAAACATGAGATTTAACATGACATGCCATTAATCTTGCTTCCTCTGGAGAATTATCAAAACAATGAGCTGCATGCCAGACCATTGCATAGCAGGGCTCCAAGTCAGAGGTCATCTCAGCACACATATGCTTTACTGCTTGAAAAGAACCGATAACACGCCCAAACTGTTTTCGCTCTTTTGAATATTCAACTGCTTTATCAATTAATCTTTGAGATGCCCCAATACTATCTGCAGCTAAAATTATCCTTCCACCATCAATAGATTTATTGATCGCATTATTGCTAGATATAGTTAACTCAAGTACTTCAGCGTCAACATTGTCTAACTTAACTTCTGAATAGCTTCTAGTCTTATCTACAGCCGTAAGTTGTACTATCTCCACGCCAAGTGAATCTGCGGCCACAATACCAATTACTCCACTACTATCTGCAAACATTAAATGTGATGCATCTTTTGAATCTAAAACAAATAAAGCCCTGCCTGAAATTTTATTATTTTTTATCTCTATAGCCGATCCATCTCTAGCGCCTATGTATTCAGAAAAACCAACACCAAAGCGAATAGAATTTTCTGACATTTTGGTTAGATAGTCTTCTTTTTGTTTTTTACTTCCGCCATGACTTATTGCCAGTGGGGCCATCACAAATGATCCTGTATATGAAATAGGAGCAACCCCACCACCAAGGCTTTGACTGACTGCTGTTGCGAATAGCAAGTCTAAACCCAGTCCACCAAATTCTTCAGGAATAAGAAGTGCACTTAATCCCAGGTTAACTAATCCACTATTTATCTCTTTTTGAGTTTCCACAGCATTACCTTCTGTAATTGCTCTTATTACATCTAGATTAGCTTGATCCTCGAGGAACTTTGTAACATTTTCTTGAAAAAATATTTGATCTTCTGATAGTCCAAAATACATATTAAACCCCTTGAACCTTTGGCTCTCTAGGCATTGCCAGTCCTCTTTCAGAAATAATATTTTTTTGAATCTGACTTGTACCCCCACCTATTATTAATCCTAAATAATACATATATAAGAACTGCCAAGATCCATTATCTCTAAGGTTTGGACTGTCCTCGTATAGCGTCCCAATTTCTCCCATGACATCTACAGCAAAGCCCTCTAGCTCATGCCTTAATTCAGTTCCGACTAGTTTTTGTATCATTCCTGCAATCTTCGTATCTTGTCCTTTATTCAGTTTTGAGGAAAGTACTCTTAATGAGTTCGATTGAAATGCCATTACTTTTGCTTGAAGGATCATAAGCTTATCTCTATAAACAGGTATATCAATTAATCTTCTTCCATCCAAAGTCTCTTCTTTCATCCTATCGATTAGGGAATTAACCCTATTTACGGTTGCATTTGGGTTTGTTAATGAGCCTCTTTCATGGCCTAGAGTTGCATTAGCTACCGCCCATCCCTCACCTCTTTTACCTATAATGTTTCCTTCTGGGATAGTTACGTCTGTAAAAAATACTTCATTAAATCCAGATTTTAATGTCATATCAACCAAAGGCCTCACCTCAAGTCCCACAGCATCCATGGGTATTAATAAATAGCTAATACCAGCATGTTTCTGAGCATCTGGTTCTGTTCTGACTAAGCAAAACATCATCTGAGAATACTGTGCTGTGCTAGTCCAAATTTTTTGGCCATTAATTACCCAGCTGCCATCAATTAATTCTCCTTTGGTTTGGAGACTGGCAAGATCACTTCCAGCATTTGGTTCAGAGTATCCCTGGCACCAAATCATTTCTCCATGAAGAGTAGGTTTTATATATTGTTTTTTTTGATCTTCCGTCCCAAGTTCTAAAAGAGTTGGGACTAACATATCTATTCCTTGGCCTCCCATAGCAGGAGGTATTTTTGCATTTGAAAATTCAGAAGCAATAATTCTATTTTTAATTACATCACTATGACCACCAAAGCCGCCATATTCCTTAGGTACAGATCTAGCGAAGTAGCCTTGATCAATAAGAATGGACTGCCATTCTGAGCGACTTATAGTCTTCCCAGTTTCTTTAAAAGACATGCTCATTGGAGCTTTTGCAGTGTTAGTAAAATTCACACCATCCCAGTTTTTACAAAATTCTTGAACTTCTTTTCTAAACTCCTCGTATTCAGGCCCGTAATTTAAATCCATAGCATTCTCACTCCTTAAAAATTATTTATCCCAATCAGGCTCTCTTTTTTCTAAAAAAGCTGCTATTCCTTCTTTGGCATCATCTCCTTTAAAGCAAACAGCAATTTGCTCTTTTAAATAGGGAAGGGCTTCATTAAAAATCATTCCATCTTGTTTCTCATAAGCCTCAAGGCCAAATTGCATTGTTCCAGGTGCAAGTCTAGCTAATTCAGATGCAAGATCATGTACGACTTTATCTAATTCATTTCTTGGAACAGATTGATTTATCAAACCCCATTCTTCAGCTTTTTGAGAGTTAATATAATTACCTCTCATAATGAAATCTAAACCGGCTCTTCTAGGCATAACTCTAAATAGACCTGCCATAACCATAAATGGCCATAATCCTCTTTTAATTTCTGGTGCTGAAAATTTAGCATCTTCTACTGCAATAGCATGAGTAGCATTGGTAACCATCAAGAGCGCACCAGCCAATACTGAGCCTTGAATTTTACATATAACAGGCTTGTATAGATGCCTTATACTCAAGCTAATATCATCCGCATCTTCTAATTTTGGAATATTTGAATCTAACTTAGCTCCTGTAAGATCTGCGCCAGCGCAGAATATATCGCCTTCAGCAGCAATAACTACCACTCTTATATCCCTTTCTTGTTTTGCATAAGCTAAAGCAAAGTTAATCTCGTTCATCATAATGTTATTTATGGCGTTCTTTTTTTCAGGCCTGCTCAAGGTAATGGTTAAAATATTATCTGAAATACCAATTTTTGTTGCTTGAAATATTAATCCATCAAGCGAGAGATCTTTATTAGTCATTTTTCTTACCTTCTAGTATTCTTTTTGGAACTTCAATTAGCTTTGCTCTAAGATATTCTCCAAGAGACTTTGCCTGGCCATCTTTTTTATTATTTGATGAGATGCCATCTTGTAAAATATCATGAATATAGAAATTTAAAGACTTTATATTTGACAACTCATATCTATCAATCCCAAACTCTGATAAATCTGGTAATAACTCTTTTAATTTATCTACTGTAAGAAATTCATACAAGAAAGAGTAAGACAAATCATCTTTAGCCCATATACCTAAATTTGCACAACCTCCCTTATCACCAGATCTAGTTCCATATAATTCACCAAAATGCACTAGTTGTGAGTTACCTTTAGGGGGATCTAAAATTTCAATAGGTTCCTTTTGATAGTACTTTTCTTCAAGGTTAAGCTGGTTGGTTGGAAGTACTTCTATTTCTTTCCCATCAACATACACTATTTCTTTAATGTGCCTGCTATCTACCAGCGCAGGCCAATAAACTATAACAGGGCCATTTGCCTTAAATGCACTTCTTGCAAAAAAGCCTGGATAGCTTGCTAGAGATAGTTCTATAATTTTGGCACTAAACATTCTTCCAACAAGATCAGGGTTCATAGACTTAACTGAGAGAGCTAAAGATGCCATAGCTTCTTCGTTAGAGCTCGGGTTATCTTTTTGTGTTTGATGCAATTCCATGGACACTTCGTCAAACTGCTCAACACCTCCGAGAGATTTAAATAATGTATCTGTAAATGATTTAGCCTTTTCTTCGATATCTAAGCCAGTAATAATAATTTCCATACCATTTCTAAAACCACCGGCAAGATTTATACAGGCTTTGTGTGTCGGAGGAGGGCTGCTTCCTCGACATCCTGAGACATAGACTCTATCTTTATCTGTTTCTTCAATTTTTAAAGTATCAAAGTGACTCACCACATCTGGATTTATATAGGCCGGAGAACCAATCTCGTACAAAAGTTGAGCTGTAACTGTCCCAACTGAAACTAATCCACCTGTTCCGGGATGCTTTGTTATTGTAAAACTTCCATCTTCTTGTATTTCAGCAATTGGATAGCCAACATTATCAAAACTTGGAACTTCTTTAAAGAATGCATAATTACCTCCAGTTGCCTGACATCCACATTCAATTATATGACCAGCAGCAAGTGCTCCCGCAAGAGCATCATAATTATCTCTAGACCAATTAAACTTCCAAGCAGCAGGGCCTATTACAACGGCAGCATCTGTAACTCTTGGGCACACAACTATATCAGCACCATTATCTAAAGCTTCCTTAATACCCCATGCTCCTAAATAGGCATTTGCAGTAAGGGGTTTATAGCCAGAATCTTTAAGTAATGTATTTTTATCTATATTAATAAAAGTCTCGCCAGCGTCAGAGAGCTCTTTCATTCTAGGCATCAAATCATCTCCATCTATGTATGCAACTTTCAAATTAATAGAAAGCTCTTTTAAGATATTTTCAATTTCATTGGCCATTGATTTTGGGTTTAGGCCGCCTGCATTGGTTACTATTTTTATATTTTTTTCTTTACAACTTGCTGCAATTTCTTTTACTTGCTTTAAGAAAGTGCCAACATAACCTTTGTCTTCGCCTCTTTGCATTCTTTGACCATACAAGATTGCCATTGTTAGTTCAGCAAGATAATCTCCAGTAAGAACATCTATAGGACCGCCATCAACCATATCCTTAGCTGCAGATAACTTATCTCCATAGTAGCCACTACAATTAGCTATTTTTATTACTTCCTTATTCAATTTAACTCTCCAGTCTTATTCCTTCTAAAATTATATTAGTTATAGAATTGGCAGATTCATCGGGTGAAACTGTAATCAATAATCTATTTTTTTCTTTTGCAAACTCTCTTCCGATGCCGCCAAGCAATATAGCAAAAGCTTTCGTATCAATTTTTTTAATTTCCTTGGCTTCTTTGGCTTCATTTAAAAGCTTTTCGGTGAAACTAGTTATAAACCCTTCGTGATAATCTATCATGCTATTTGAGCTAGGTATATTTCTACCCAATCCTTTTATAAATGTATCAAACTTAGGTCCCACGGCTTGATTAACGATGTTTAAATATTTTTGAAGTTTATTGATTGGCGATTTAATCGTTGATATTTCATCTAATGCATTTTTGCCAAGTTTTCTCAAGATATTATCTACAGTCATTGTAATGAGTTGATCTTTGCTGGGAGCAATCTCATATAAAGTCCTGAGAGATATTTTGAGCTTTGAAGCTAGCTCAGACATCGTTAAATCTGGAATACCTTTCTCAAGCATAATCTCTAGAGAGTTAATTATTTCATGATGTCTGTTCGTTAGAGCTTTTGATGAATTTTTAGTAAATTCTTTTGTAGGCTCAGAATAATGCATTACTTTGGCTTGACCACCATTAATAAAGCACCATTCTCAACCTGATCATTTGTAGCAACTAATAATTCTGATACTACTCCGTCTTCACTCGCTTTTATCGAGTGCTCCATTTTCATAGCCTCAAGTACTATTAAAGTATCCCCAACCTTAACTTTATTTCCTTTTTTAACCTTTAAATCAATTACCTTACCCGGCATTGGAGCAATTAGACCGCCTGCCTGAATTTCAAGACCTGGTATTACAAATCTAGGTTTGATTTCAAGCATCACATCTCCGTATGGCATATGAACAAGTATTTTATTTTCAGAAAGAGTAATTCTTGAATAAGCTCTCTTTCCATCAAACTCAACGTCTATACCAAACTCATCTCTATCGTAAATTTTTGCAACTATGTTTGAATTAAAGAGAAAGCTGTCATCTCTTTGAGATTTATAATCAACTTTGTAATCCTTATCCATTAATGTAAAAGTGATATTTTGATTTGGAAGTCTTCCATTAGTCCAGCCAGAGCGCATAAATTTTGCTATATGGCCATTTTCTTTATTTATTTTTTGAATCCACAAAGCCGCAATAGAGGTGACATGTTCAATTTTCTCCTCTGATAAGACTAAAGTCCTTGACGGCTTAACTCTATCAATAAAGTCTGTAGTAGTATCGCCATCTAAATACTCTTCTGATTTTAAGCATGCTATTAAGAAATCTCTGTTTGTTTTAACTCCTCCTATATGTGCTGCTTCTAACGCCCTGACAAGCTTCCTGGCTGCATCAATTCTAGTTGGAGCATAAGAAATAACCTTTGCAAGCATTGGATCAAAGTCAGTCCCAACAACAGACCCGGTAACAACTCCTGAGTCCCATCTTGCATCTGCATCGTAATCTCCTTCAAATGCTATCAATGTTCCTATTTCAGGTAAAAAATTATTATTTGGATCTTCTGCATAAAGCCTAGCTTCTATAGCAGATCCATTAAACTCAATATCTCCCTGTTCGTAACCAAGCTCCTCACCTCTAGCAATTCTCAATTGCTCATATACTAAATCAATACCTGTTACCTCTTCGGTTACTGGATGCTCAACCTGAAGCCTTGTATTAACTTCCAGGAACCAGAATTCACCTGTTTTATCATCCATAAGAAATTCAACAGTTCCAGCAGATTGATACTTGATTTTTTTAGCAAGCATAATTGCAGCATTCCCCATTGCCAGTCTTATCTCTTCAGAAACTCTTGGTGATGGTGATTCTTCTATAATTTTTTGGTGCCTTCTTTGTATAGAGCATTCTCTCTCTCCAAGATGAACAATATTGCCATGAGAATCCCCAAGAATTTGGATTTCAATATGTCTTGATTTTTCTACATACCGCTCAATGAATACTCTTTCATCACCAAATCCAGATTTAGCTTCTCTTTGAGCACTTTTAATAGATTCCTTTAAATCTGACTCTTTATTAACTATTCGCATACCTTTTCCACCACCTCCGGAAGCAGCTTTTATAAGAAGAGGGTAGCCTATATGCTTTGCTTCTTTTGGCCTTGTTGTCATTTTCAAAGTAGGGACATTAGCTTTTACAGCCAATTCTTTTGCTTTTAATTTATCTCCCATTACGGAGATAACATAAGGCGAGGGACCAACCCAAACCAAACCTTCTTTAATAACTTTTCTGGCAAAAGATGCATTTTCTGATAAAAAACCATAACCAGGATGAATGGCCTCAGCTCCAGATCTTTTTGCAGCTTCAAGAACTATATTTATATCCAGATAACCACCATTTGGAAGTAGAATGGCTTCATCAGCCTCTTTCACATAAGGAGCATCTTTATCTGCATCAACATATACAGCGATACATCTAATACCCATTTCATGTGCACTTCTTATAACTCTACAAGCAATCTCGCCTCTATTTGCAATCAATAATGAATTAAAACTCATAGTCTGAATACTCCATATTCTTTAGCACCTTTAATAGGCTGGTTACTTACGATTGATAAACAAAATCCAATAATATCTCTCGTATCACGGGGATCGATAATCCCATCATCGGTCACCATGCTACTTGCAACTAATCCAAGGGACATCCCTTCAAGATAATCGATAACCATTTTTTTAATTTGCTCATCGGCTTTCTCATCAAATTTTTGACCATCTCTAAGAGCTTTAGCCTTTCTGACAATTGACATAACGCCTGCCATTTGCTCAGGTCCCATAACTGCTATTTTTGCTGTTGGCCATAAAAAGGTAAATCTATTGTTATAAGCCTTTCCTGACATTGCGTATGTTCCAGCTCCATATGAAGCACCTACAATAATAGTTATATGAGGAACCATGGAGTTGGATACAGCATTAATTAATTGCGATCCTTTTTTTATAATTCCTTGGCTTTCAAAATCTTTGCCAACCAGGAACCCCGTAACGTTATGAAGGAATATTAAGGGTATATTTCGCTTATTACATAACTGGATAAAGCTTGCTGCTTTTTCAGCAGATTCTGGGTATATAGGGCCATTATTTCCAAGAATACCTACTTGATAGCCATGAACGGAAGTCCAACCACAGACCATAGTAGGTCCATATAAGGGTTTAAATTCCTCAAACTTAGATCCATCTGAAAAACGAGCAATTATTTCTTTGATATCTACCGCTGACTTAAGGTCTTCAGTAAGAATGCCAAGCAACTCTTCTTGATTATATATAGGATCAGAGGATATTTTCTTTGGTTCTAGGCCAGCTTTATCCCAATTCAAATGAGAGACTACTTGTCTACACAGTCGTAAAGCATCCATTTCATCTTCTGCCAGGTAATCAGAAAGGCCAGATTTCTCAGAATGCATTTTTGCTCCTCCGAGTGTTTCGCTATCTGATTCTTCGCCAGTTGCCATTTTTACTAGAGGCGGGCCTGCTAAGAATGCCATTGACTGATCTTTAATAAAAATATTGTAATCTGACATTCCTGGTTGATATGCTCCACCTGCAGTGGATGAACCAAAAACTACAGAAATTACCGGTATTCTCAATTTTGACAATTCAGTCATTTCATAAAAAAAGCGACCTGTAGCTGCAAAGTGAGGGCTTTGGATGGATGGTGATATTGGAGGCGTGCCTCCCTGGTTTAGACCGGAGACGCTAAGATCACCGCCAGCAGATTCAACAAAACTAATAAACGGTATTTTATTTTCTCTTGATATTTCTATAGCTCTCGCCCATTTTTCACCAACATAAACAGTCATAGCACCAGCCTTAACTGTAGGATCATTAGCAAAAATTACACACTCAACCCCAGAAACAATCCCGACACCTGAAACGCAACCACCACCAACATTAAAGTTATCTGTTCCATATCCAGCAAACGGCTGAATCTCAAGAAAAGGACTATCAGGGTCTATGACGTTCATTACTCTTTCACGAACCGGCATCTTTCCTCTTTTGGCCAACCTTTCATGATGTCTAGCTCCGCCACCAATTTCCGCAAGATCAAGCAATTCATCTAGAAAGACTAATTTCTCAAGCATCATTTCTTTATTTTTTAGATATAGCTCAGATTTAGTGTCTAAATTTGTCCTAATTACGGGTGCGATATTTTCTGTTTTCATAGGTAATTAAATTTTTAAATATACCTTAATGGTAATATATTCTTATTAATATTACCATAAATAAGTTGTATTATAGATTTTCTATACTTAGGAAAAAAATGATAAAAATTTATGGAACAGAAAACTCCAGAGCGATGCGGCCTATATGGACCGCTGAAGAAATGGGTATTGATTATGAATTAGTTATGATGCCTTTTCCTCCTAGAGTTTTCATGAAAGATTACCTTGATGTAAATATGCTAGGAACTATTCCTTATTTAATTGATGGCAATGTTCGCATGACAGAGTCTGTTGCAATGGCTCAGTATTTAGTTGAAAAATACGGACCAAGTGATCTTAGGGTTATGTCAGATGAGCCTGACTATCCATCATATTTAAATTGGCTTCATCATGCAGATGCAACTTTAACTTTTCCACAAACAGTAGTTTTAAGATATAAATTTCAAGAACCAGGAGTCGCTGATGCTGCTATAGAAGGTTACAGTCGTTGGTTTGTATCTAGATTAAAATTACTTGAGACCTCCTTAGAAGATAGAGAGTATCTTTGTTCTGATAGATTTACCATTGCTGATATATGCGTTAGCTATGCAATAAACTTAGCAGGTTCTTTGGGAATTGAACAAGCTTACAAACCTAATATAAAAAGATGGACTGATATGTTATTCGAAAGAGAGGCTTTTATTAAAACCAAAGGATACAAGTATGAAGAAAATGTATAAATATCTATCCGTTCTACCATTATTATTTCTAACTTTTGCAATGCATGCCGAGGAGAGTCCTCTTACTTCCCATCTTGATAGTATTGTTCTTGGTTCAGGGTGCTTCTGGGGTGCTGAAAAGGGTTATGAGCAAATAGATGGCGTAGAAAATGCTGTTTCGGGGTATTCAGATGGCTTTGGCATCAAGCCAAGTTATGGGGAAATAACTAAAATTAAACACAAATTTAATAAGAATAATTTTGCCGAAGTAGTGATGGTTAATTTTAATAGAAGTAACTTAAGTCTTGAATCTATTCTCCAGCATTTTTTTGAATCTCATGACCCTACTCAACTTAATCGACAAGGTAATGATATTGGCACTCAATACAGATCAACTATTTTATATAAAAATAATTCACAGAAAGTGATTGCTGAAAAGGTAGCTAAAGAATTCCAAACGCTATTAACTGAAGCAGGTTATGGAATAATTCAAACCGCTATTAGGCCGCTGGAAAAGTTTTATCCTGCTGAAAAATATCATCAGGACTATATAGCAAAAAATCCTAACGGTTACTGTCCTGACCACTCAACTGGAGTAGTTTTCAATAAGACTATAGAACCAGTCATTGACAACAGTGGGCTATTAGAAGGAAAGCACATTTTAGTAATAGATTCTGAAGGATATTGTCCGTATTGTGAAAAATTTGAAAAAGATATTATTAGTAAATACAAGGGAACAATTCCCTTAACCAATAGAACAGCTAAACAACTAAAAGATTTAGAAATTAATACGCCAACATGGGCAACACCAACTATTGTCTTTTTAGATAATGGTAAAGAGGTTTTTGCTAATCAGGGGTATATGAATGCAAAAGATTTTTATAAAGCTTTAGGTATTTTTAAGTTAGGAAAGTCTGAGGCATACGATGTTGCTTTTAATGAAGGTACCGATTCAAGGTATTGCAAAGAATATCAAATATTTAAAAATACTCCTGATGGTATTTTTATCGATAAGTTAAGCGGAGCACCTTTATTTGATACCAGGGATAGGTTTGTTTCAAAATCTGGCTGGTTATCTTTTACGAAACCAATAAAAGATTCAGTTTATGAAATTCCAGATAATAGATACGGAATGAAAAGAATTGAAATAAGATCAGTCTCATCTGATATTCATCTAGGACATGTTTTTGATGATGGCCCAAATGGAATGCCAAGATATTGTATAAATGCAACTGTCTTAGAGTTCAAAAAAAATAGCTAATAACTCATAGTCAATTATTAGATTAAGTTTAAGAAAACTTAACTATTCATCAAAAAGTGAAGTCATTCTTTTATAGCCCTCTACAAACTCTTCTTTAAACTTCTGAACAGTTTGTCCGGCTGAAATAGTCTCATTAACTAGTCCTATTCCTTGACCAACCCAATAAGTTTCTAATTCTTTAGCTCCCTCATGACCGATTTGCGCTTGTTTGGTTATAATTGCTAAAGCAGGTTCTCCAACCATGGTTTGAAGAGGCATTGGCAATGGTTCAGGGGCATCTTTTGCCTCCCAGGCATCTGTCCATGCAGATTTAAGTTGTCTAGAGTGCTTGCCAGTTCTACTTTTTGATCTAACAGTTTGACTCGAGGATGCATTTAGCATTTTTTCTTTTATTGTTTCTGAGGTTTCAGCTTCAGTTGTTGTTAAGAAAACAGAAGCGCACCACACTCCATCTGCACCCATTGCCATTACTCCGGCCATCTGCTCCCCAGTTGCAATTCCACCAGCAGCAAGAATTGGAATATCTCCATACTCTTTAATTGCTCTTTTAACCTCTGGAACTAAAACCATTGTAGAAACACTACCGCAATGACCTCCACCTTCTGTTCCTGAGACTACTAGGATATCAACACCAGCTTGGACTTGCTTAATCGCATGTTCTTTTGCCCCTAAAAGAGCAGCAACTTTTACATTATTCTCTTTACCCATATCAAGCATCCATTTCGGAGGTACTCCTAATGCGTTTGCTATCAACTTAATGGGATGAGAGAAAGCTACTTCTAATAGTTTTTGAGCTCCTTCTTCTTTTAAATTTTTTCCAAACCTAGAGTCTGATTTAAGTTCAAAATCTTTAGATTCACTGCTGTATCTAAGAGATTCTCCATCAATATCATATTCTTTAAGGACATCAGCACGAAATTCTCTATATTCTTGAGGAATCATATTTCTTAAATCCTCTGAAGTTCTATTTGAACCTTTTCCTTCAAACTTATTGGGAACTAATAAATCTACACCATAAGGCATGCCATCAATATGATCATCAATCCATTTTAAATCTTGCTCAAGCATTTCCGGGGTATGACCAACTGCTCCCAAAACTCCCATTCCGCCTGCTTTAGAAACTGCAACAACAACATCCCTACAATGACTAAAGGCTACCATTGGAAATTCTATTTTTAACATTTCACATATTGGGGATTTCATATTTTTTTAATTAATATTTAACATTAAATTATTCTATAATATTTTATAGAATAATTTAAATTTTTAGAATCACTATGATAAAAGCTAACAATAATTTTACAGTTCCAGATATATGCGATAAATTTTTAGATGAAATTATTATTGGCAAGACTTTTCTTAATTCATATGGAGGGGTTGATAGGTTTTGTGGAGAAATAAGCACTGCAGAGTGCGTTCACAGCAATAGTGTTGTAAAAGAAATGGTCCAAGAGAACGGCCTGGGAAAGGTTTTATTTATTAATCATACAGGTGATGATTTGTGTTCAATGGTTGGAGATAAGATAGTTAAAGAGGCTTATAAGAATAACTGGAGCGGTATTTTTGTTAATGGATTTATAAGAGACATAGAGATCATTAAACAAATATCCATTGGCGTCTATGCAAAGAATGCCTATCCAAAAAAGACTGATAAATCGATCGGTATAGGGAAAAAAGACAGTAGATTTTTGATAAATGATACAGAAATTAATCCTGGTGAATGGCTTTACGTAGATTTAAATGGCTGGGTGATTGCTAAAAAAGAATTAAGACTTTAATTTTTCAATTTCCTGATCTTTCTTTATCCAAATTTCTTCTATCCAGATTTTAAAATTATTTCTATATTCCCCATCATTTGAATAATTTTTATTTTTAAGATTTAGTGGAATAGGATGTTTATTTACTAAAACTTTTACTTCATTCATTTCCCCTTTTAAGAAAGACCAGGCTCCTCTTTCTTTAGATTTGTATACAAGAGAGAAGTCTATCAATGTGTCTATATTTGGCATAGCAGAGAGAGCGGTTGCCATTCCACCAACTCTTGGTATCAATAAATTTTTATATGGTGATTCTTGTTGATTATATTTCTCTTCAGTAAATCTAGTACCCTCGGCATAGCTAAAGATAGTTGAAGGGGCTCTTTGAAATCTTTTACATGCCTTAAGTGTATTTTCATAATCTTTAAAACGTAAGTTAGGATTTTGTTCAAGTTCTTTTTTTGAATGCCTATTAACAAAAGGCATGTTTAGTGTTTTATTGGCAAGAAATATAAAAGGTATCCACGCCAGCTCTTTCTTCATAAAAAATTTTAATAAAGGCAGTCTGTAATTCCCAACAGTCAATAAGATAAATATATCAGCCCATGACTGATGATTGGACATAGCCATATACCAATTATTTAGATCGTATTTCTGATTGTTAATAATCTCAATCTTATTGCCGTGCATTAAAAACATGATGAGTTTTAATCCATATACAGTTAAGTCACCTATTTTATTCGACAATTTGCTAATATAAATTTTAAAAGATTTTGTAGGAAATATGGCTCTGGGAGCATTAACCAAGGCAAGTGTCCCGAAGCCAATAATGAGCTCTAAAACAATAAGAAGGAATGTAATTAAACCTATTAGATTTGTTTTAATTACATTCATTAAAAAAACTTATTTAAAAGCCGCTTAAATTTGCGTATCTTTCAGTATGAAAGACTGAGCTCCCAAATATTTGCTCAGCTACCCTAGCTCTTTTTAAATAGAACCCAACATCATACTCATCGGTAACACCAATGCCTCCATGCATCTGAATAGCTTCATTTGAAACTAAGTGTAATGTTTCTCCTGATATCGTCTTTGCGAGACTAGCAAGTCGTTGCAATTCATTTGAATTCTCATCAGCGCCATGCATTGCAGCCATGACCGATGATTTAGTAAGCTCTAATTCACAAAACATCTCCGCAGCTCTATGTTGAAGTGCTTGGAATGTTCCAATCAGAACACCAAATTGCTTTCTTTGCTTTAGATAACCTATTGTTAACTCAAAAGCAGCTTCTGCATTTCCTAGCATTTCAGAAGAGATAGCTATTCTTCCAATATCTAGAATACTTTCTATAGTTTCACCGCCAGATTCTGGAGCGCCTAGAATGCTTTCAGATGAAACCGTTACATCATTAAATGTAATATTTGCATAGTTTCTAGAGTCCGCCATGGATAATTTAATTTTTTCTATACCATCTTTATCAGACTTAACAATAAATAATGTTAATCCTGTCTCTTCTCCTGAATTACCAGAAGTTCTTGCAAGCACTATTAGAATATCCGCACTTGAACCATCAACAACAAATGTTTTTTTACCATTTAAGATATATTTACCGTTATTATTTTTTGCAGAAAATTTAGTATTTACAGGATTATGGTGGCTTGACTCATCAACTGCCAAGGCCGTTGTTATCTCTCCACTAACAATTTGAGGTAAAAATTCTTCTTTTTGAGCTTGAGATCCATATTGGCTAATGGCATAAGCCCCCAGCACAGCGGTTGCAAATAGAGGGGAGGGGGTTAATGTCTTTCCACACTCTTGCATTATCGTGCTAATGCCTGCCACACCAAAATTAGATCCTCCAAATTCTTCAGGAATTAGTATTCCTGACCAACCTAAATTTACCATTTCTTGCCATATCTCCTTATCCCACAGAAGGTCATCATTAGAGTCACGCAATGCTCTAAAGTGATTTACAGGAGTTCTTTCTGATGCAAAGTTCTTAGCAGTATCTTTTAAAAATTCCTGCTCTTCGTTTAAGATTAATTTCATATTATTTCCTTAGTTTAATTAGATTTAGCTAGGCAAACCTAGAACCCTTTTTGATATGACATTTAACTGAACTTCTGAGGTTCCTCCTTCAAGAGAATTTCCTTTTGTTCTAAGCCATGCCCTTGTTAAGTTCTTATCGTCTTCATCAAACTCATCTCCATCCCATGCAACACCATCCACACCCATGGCTGAAACCATTAACTCATGTCTTTTCTTGTTATGCTCTGTTCCATATAGTTTGAACATTGAAGCAGTAGCGCTTGCCTTACCACCTTCATCCCCAGCTCTTTGTAATGTTAAGCCAAAAGCATGCTCCTTGATCTTGTGCGAAGCGATTGTTGATCGATAAAATCCATTACTAATTTTGCCATTCTCTTCACCAATATGTTTTTTGGCGATGCTGACTAGGTCTTTTCCACTACCCATTGCAGATGCAAGTCCAAAACTAGAAATAAATGCTCTCTCATGCTGAAGCAAGGCCTTGGCAATTGTCCAGCCAGCATTCAATTCGCCTATAAGATTTGCTTTTGGAACCTTTACGTCATCAAAAAATGTTTCACAGAAAGGTGATTTACCAGAAATTAACGCAATTGGTTTTGTACTAACGCCCTGACCCTCCATATCAATAAGAAGAAAGCTAATTCCATCATGCTTAGGTTCTTTTGGTCCTGTTCTAACTAGAGCAAAAATCCAATCTGCTTTATCAGCATATGATGTCCAGACTTTTTGCCCGTTAACTAGATAATGATCTCCTATATCCTCTGCTTTTGTAGCAAGACTAGCAAGATCAGATCCAGAGCCTGGTTCTGAGTAACCCTGACACCATCTAATTTCACCTTTAATAATTCTAGGTAGGTGTTCTTTTTTTTGCTCTTCAGTTCCATACTCTAATAAGACAGGTGCAAGCATCCATATTCCAAAACTTAAAAGCGGCCCTTTTGCTCCTATCATAAACATTTCTTCATTAAGAATTTTTACTTCTTCCTTGGATAAACCACCTCCACCATATTCTTTAGCCACAGTTGGCATAGTCCAGCCCTTAGAACCCATTCTTTCTAACCAAATTTTTGATTCAGGGTTTTTATATACAGCCTTTTTCCCACCCCATACCTCATCAGTGGGTATGGATGGGTCAGCTCCGCTTCTCATTGAAGCAGGGCAATTTTCATCTAACCAAGATTTAACTTCTTGTCTAAAATTTTCTAATTGTTCCATTTTTAGTACCATTTTTAATTAATCAAAAACTATTATAGGGTTTAATTATTATTTTTCGAGAAAAGCTACAATAAAAAATAGACATCTTTTAGATGTAAATTAATTTTACCAAACGAGTATAATTATCAAATGTTTAAAAATATTGGAATCTTTGTCAAAGAAAAAACCTATCAAGCGATTGATTCTAATGCTTTAGATTCTTTGATAAAAATATTGGCTACTAATGCGCCTAACTTATTTATTGATGAATCCTCAGACTATCAGAACCTATTAATTAAAAGGGTATCTAATAGGGACTTCACATCAAACATAGATTTAATTATTGTTTTTGGTGGCGATGGAACACTTCTAAGCTCAACTAGAAAATACCTTGAATTTAATATTCCAATCCTTGGCATTAATATGGGTAGAGTGGGATTCTTAACAGATATTAATATTCAAAATTTTGAATCAGTAATTCAAGATATTCTTATTAATCATAATTATGAAATTGAAGAAAGAAATTTAGTGAGCGCGTCTTTCTTGGATAAGACTGTTTATGGATTAAATGAAATCGTTATTCATTCCGGTGGATATACCCAGCTAATGAGGTACAGACTTAATGTTAATAATAAAGTTGTATACGAGCAAAGATCAGATGGTTTAATTATAGCAACTCCAACAGGTTCAACTGCTTATGCTCTATCTGCTGGCGGCCCTATTATTCATCCAAGCTTAGATGTTTGGACCATCTTGCCAATGCTTCCTCAGAGTTTATCGTCTAGGCCTTTTGTTATTTCTTCAAAAGAAATAGTAGATATTCAGTTACTAAAAGGACCATTCAAGGAAGCAAAAATATGTGCTGATGGTCAGGATGATATTTCGGTGCCTTATATGGAATCTATCAAGATTTCTAAGATGGAGAAGTCATTAAAACTTGTTCACCCAAAGAACAATGATTTTTTTGAAGCTTGTAGAGAAAAGCTTGGTTGGAGTTTAGATATTTCAATGACCAACAAATAGATTGAATATTAAAAATATACATCTTCCGATAATCCTAGTTGCTATTGCCTTAGCATTGGTTTCTAATTTTGGAAGTATTATCTCAATCATTGAACCACTAACTTTTTTAAAAATTGATACTTCTAGGCTTGGCTCGGGTTATATATCCTATGCATCTTTTAATAATACGTACTTTATTAACAACGAATGGTGGAGATTAATTACCCCAATGATTCTTCATTTTTCATTTGCTCACTTAGCATTTAATTGTCTATGGATATATGTTCTAGGTTCTAAAATAGAATTATACGACGGCAATTTCTTATTTTTAATCCTTGTATTAGTTTCATCAATGGCTAGTAATTTTTTTCAATTTTACTTTTCAGATCCTTCTATATTTGGGGGTTTATCAGGAGTCATTTATGGAATGTTTGGATATTGCATGGTTATAGAGCTTGAGAGAGATAGAGAAAGGTATGGATTACCCCCAGCGATCTATCTATTTATGATTGTTTGGCTTGTACTTGGATTCTTAGGAATACTAGATTTATTTGGCTTTGGTTCGGTAGCAAATTTTGCACACCTTGGCGGTCTTATTTCCGGTTTAATTTTTGGTATGATAGCTAAATCTATAAAGCTATATAGCTAAAGAGGTATTTTGAACATACTTTTAAAATTAATTAAGATTTTCCCACCGGAGATATCTCATAGGATTGCTCTTAATTCTCTTAAAATTCTGCATTCCTTAAAACTCATAAATTTATTCTTTCCAAAACCTAAGCTACAAAAAATATCTTTATTTGGAATGGACTTAGCTAATAGACTTGGAGTTGCTGCTGGTCTAGATAAAAATGGAGATTTTATAGATTCCCTGGGAGCTCTTGGATTTGGTTTTATTGAGGTTGGTACCATAACCCCTTTAGCCCAAAAGGGTAATCCCAAGCCCAGAGTCTTTAGAATATTTAATGAAAATGCCATTATTAATAGACTAGGCTTTAATAATAAAGGTGTTGATTACTTAGTAAGAAATTTAAAAAATAGAAAATTTAGCGGAATTGTTGGGGTAAATATTGGAGCCAATAAAGAATCATCTGACCAAGATAGGGTAGAAGACTATTTAACTTGTTTTAGAAAAGTTCATAAGTTTTGTGATTATATTACAGTAAATATCTCTTCTCCTAATACACCTAATTTAAGAGATCTCCATCAATCGAGTAATTTAATAACCTTATTAAATGCTATTGAAAATGAAGCAAAGAAAGTTAATTACCTAAAGCCAATATTTTTAAAAATATCACCTGATGAATCTATAGAGTCTTTAGAGCTCATAATTCAGGCGGTAGATAAATCAAGCTTCTCAGGCTTAATAGCAACAAACACAACTATTAATAAAGAGTATCTAAAAAACATCTCTTTTAAAGATTTTTCCGGAGGTCTTTCAGGACAGCCTCTTATGAAAAAATCTACTAAAACCCTTATAGATATAAAAAACATTAACCCAAGCATTGCTATTATTGGTGTTGGTGGAGTTATGTCTAAAACTGACTTTAATAAAAAGATAGACTCGGGCGCCTCCCTTGTTCAAATATATACGGGCTTTATTATTCATGGTCCAAAAATTGTCAGCGACATATTGAATTAGATATATCATGGAATTAATAATAGTTTTTGTTGTTATAGTCTTTCTAATTGGCACTGTTAGTCTTGCTGTACCATCTAAATCTTCTAGAAATATTGCAAATCTGAGAATGGAAGCATCTAGACTTGGATTTAAGGTTTCTTCATCGCGATACGGAAATTTATCCTTCAAAAATAAAGATTTTTCTTTAATGAGCTATCAAATAAAAAATACAACTAATTTAAAAGATGCTCATTTTATTAGAGACAAAGATGATTTAATTTTGTATTCTCCTCTCAAGCTTAAATATTCAGATGAGTATGAAGGCGTAAATGATAGGTTACAAAAAATATCTTTTTGCATTCATGAGATAATTTTTTCTAATACATCTATAGCCTTTCTTTGGAATGAAAAAGAAGGCCTAGAGGAATTAAAAAAAATACTTGATGCTATAGAAGATTTTTAAATTTATCTTGTAAATAGTACTTAACTGATGTTATTCCTATAATGGGAAATTAAAATAAACTATGACTAAATCACTTGTAATCGTCGAATCACCAGCAAAAGCCAAGACTATTTCAAAGTACCTGGGTAGTGATTATATTGTTCAATCAAGCGTTGGTCACATTAGAGATCTTCCCAAAAAAGCATCAACTGTAAAGCGTACAACTATTCCAAAAGATTTAAGCCCAGAGGCAAAAAAGAAATTAAAAGCTATTAATGAAAGAAGCAGACTGATAAGAAGAATGGGTATTGATCCAGATAATGGATGGGTTGCTGATTGGCAGATAATCCCAGAAAAAGAAAAAGTTGTTAAATCTCTTAGGCAAGCTGCAAAGCAGGTTGATCACATTTATCTTGCAACCGACCTCGATAGAGAGGGCGAAGCTATTGCCTGGCACTTAAAAGAAGCCCTTGGCCCAGAAAAATATACATACTCAAGAGTCAGATTCAATCAAATTACAAAATCAGCTATCTTAGAATCTTTTGCAGATCCTAAAGAAATAGACCTTGATCTAGTTAAAGCTTATAGAGCTAGAAGGTTTTTAGATAAGGTTATAGGTTTTGAATTATCTCCATTGCTTTGGAAGAAAGTTGCAAGAGGCCTTTCAGCTGGAAGAGTTCAGTCTGTTGCTCTTAGAGTTCTTGATGAGAGAGAGGGATTAATTCAGGAGTTTATTCCAGAAGAGTATTGGGAAGTCTCAATAAACCTTTTAAATATCTCAAAAGATAACATCTTATTCTCTCTTAATAGAAAAAAATCAGATCCTTTGCTTCAGCAAGATGAAGCGAAGAAAATTAAATCATTAATTAATTTATCTGAATTAAAGATAAGTGAAATCTCCAAGAAGCCAGTAAAGATTAAACCAAGAGCTCCTTTCATAACCTCCACATTGCAGCAAGCTGCCAGTACTAAATTAAGCTTTACTGTTAAGAGAACGATGAGGGTTGCTCAGAAGCTATATGAAGCAGGCCATATCACATACATGAGAACAGATGCTCCAAGTTTAAGTAAAGAGTCTATTCAAGATGCTAGAAATTATATTGGAGATAAGATTGGTGATAAGTATCTGACAAACGCTCCGCGAATATATTCAATTACTAAAAATGCTCAAGAGGCTCATGAGGCAATAAGACCTACTAGTGCATTTGTTACTTCCAATGATCTGATGAGCGCCTCAGAGGAAGAGAGAAGGTTATATACCCTAATATGGCAGCAATATATAGCAAGTCAAATGCCAGACGCTGAATACTTATCTACTTCTGCCAAAATTTTCATAGACGAATATGTCTTTTCTGCCAAAGGCAGAGAAGTGGTTTTTGATGGTTATACTAAAATTTCAAAGAGTGGTTCAGCAGATAGCGATGAGGATATTCTTCCTCCATTATCTGAAGGGGAAGAGCTTTTATTAGATAAGTTAAATCTAGATCAAAAATTTACGAAACCACCTGCTAGATTTTCTGAAGCAGCCTTAGTTAAAGAGCTAGAAAAAAAAGGAATTGGAAGACCTTCTACCTATGCAAATATAATTTCTACTATTCAAGATAGGGGATATGTTGAAATTCAGAATAGAAGATTTTTCGTTAAAAAAATTGGTCATATAGTTACAGAGAGACTCCAAGAGAGTTTTGATGACATTATGGATTATGACTTTACCGCTAATCTTGAAAATAATTTAGATAAAGTAGCTAGTGGTGATTTAGATTGGAAAAGTGTCCTAGATAATTTTTACAAAGCATTTCAAGATGACCTAGCTTCAGCTTCCGATGAAGATAGTGGGATGAGAACAAATGATCCAACTGATACAAATATTATTTGTCCTGATTGCTCGACCAATCATATGGTTATTAGAAACGCTTCTAACGGTGTTTTCCTGGGCTGTTCTGGATATCAAAACGAAGGCGATGATAAGTGCAAAAAAACTCTTAACTTAATTCCAGGCGATGAAGCGATTAGTGTGGATGATCAAGAAGAGGTAGAGAATCTTTTAATTAAAAAAAGATGTGGAACATGTGATACAAGCATGGATAACTACCTCATAGATGAAAATAGAAAACTTCATATATGTGGGAAAAGTCCAGATTGCTCTGGGTTTGAAATTGAAGATGGGCTATTTAAGATAAAAGGCTATGATGGCCCTGTACTTGATTGTCATAAATGCGGTGCAGAGATGCAGTTAAAAACAGGAAGATTTGGCAAATATTTTGGTTGTTTAAATGATAATTGTGGAACAACCAGAGCCCTTCAAAGGAATGGCGAACCAAAGCCTTTGACTATGGAGCCAATCTCATTGCCTCACTTAGCTTGTTTAAAATGTGAAGATCATTATCTATTGAGAGACAGTATGAAGGGTCTTTTCTTAGCAGCAAGTAAGTACCCAAAAAATAGAGAAACAAGAGCTCCAAAAGTTAGTGAAATTAATAATCTAGGTCCTGAGATATCAGAGGCTTGCAGATATCTACCAGCTACAGATAAACATTCTTATCTAATCAGTGCTCCTGAAAAAGATAGGGATGGAAACCCTTATGTTATTCGATACAATAAAACAGAAGATGTTCATTATTTGGCTTCAGAAAAAGATGGAAAGAAGACTAAATGGACTGCTCTTTATAATAATGGAGAATGGGTACAGAACCTTAAAAGTTAGTGGATTCAAAAGAGTTAGTTAATTTATACCTAGATATATCTAAAGAACTTTGTTCCAAACTATTATTTGATAAGTCTCCGTCAGATTTATCGAATCAATTCCTTTTCTTTCTTTCTTTAGAAAAAAGTTTTGACTATCTAGCGGATGATACTTTAAATCAAACAAATGCAGATTTACCTAATTTAGAATCCTTTAATGCTATTTCAAAATGGGATCAGTTAGCTGGCGAGCCTTCATTAAAAAATATCATCTATAAAGAAAAACAACCTGATGGATTTATATTTGATTTTTATAATGCAAAAGATAAGTTGCTTATTCCAGTTAATGATTCTTTGATAACTTCAAATCAATCAAGTAACTTGAAAAAATATATTTTGATACTAGATAGTTATAAAAGGTTCATGCTCTTACTTCGAAAAACTTTGGATGAGTGTTAAGCTGATAATATGGAGAAAAAAATGTCAAATTACTTAGAGTTAGCTCAACTTCCTGATGGTTCTATCGTCTTAAGGAGATCAGATGATCATGAAAATCCAATTGTTAAAATTGATTTCTCAAAAGAGTCTAAGGAATTTTTACAAGGCCAGGAACTAACTGTAGCAAAAGAAATGATTAGAGCTGGTATTGAAAGTGTAAGTGGAAATGTTAATGATTTTGATGAATTTTTTGAAAGCCAGAAAAAGAACTTAGCTAAAAAGCCAGTGATTCTTCATTAATTTTCTCTAATTAAACCCACACTTTTTCCTTCAATATATAATTCTGTTTCTTCTAGGTTAACTTCTATATCTGAAAATTCATCGTTAGCTGGCTGAAGGTGAATAATGCTTGGGGAATGTCTGTAGAAATATTTTACAGTCACCTCATCGTCAATTCTTGCAATCACAATATCGCCATTTTTAACATCCTGCGTTTTTTTAACTGCCAAAAGATCATCTTCCATTATTCCCGCATCTTTCATGCTAAGGCCTTTAACTCTCAAGAAGTAATCAAAATTTGAGCCAAAAAATCCTTTAGGACAATTAACATTCTTTTCAATATTTTCAGTTGCTAGAGTTGGAGATCCAGCGGCCACTAATCCAATAATTGGGTAGCCTTCATCTGCTTCACTTATTGACTCTTGATTGTTGATAGCTATTCCTCTAGAGGTACCACTTTCAATTGAAATAAATCCTTTTTTCTCTAAGGCACGTAAATGAGTTTCTGCCGAATTGGGAGACTTAAACCCCATTTCACGACAAATATCCGCTCTTGTTGGTGGAAAGCCTGTTTTCTTTATGTAAAGTTGAATACAATTAAGTACTTTAGCTTGTTGAGATGTTATGTCTTTCATAATATTTCTAATTTTACTGAATATATATACAGTATAATATTAAGTAACTTCTAATATCAAGAAAAATATGACAAAAGAAGAATCAAAATTAATCATAGGGATTTCCTCCAGGGCATTATTTAATTTAGATGAAAGCCATGAGATTTATGAAAAAGAAGGCTTGGATTCATATCGAGATTATCAAATTGCCAACGAAGACAAAACACTTGAGCCTGGTGAGGCATTTAATTTAGTTAAAAAAATTCTTCAAATAAATACCCTTTATGATCATGATAAAAAAAGGATTGAGGTAATTCTTTTATCAAGAAATACTTCAGACACTGGTTTGAGAATAAGAAACTCTATTGAAGCACATGGTTTAGATATTAGTAGAGCTGCCTTTTGTGGTGGAGAAAGCCCTCACAGGTATGTAAAAGACTTTGGCGTTCATCTATTTTTATCTAGTAGCATGGAAGATGTAAAGCTCGCAATAGAGAGTAATGTTGCAGCAGCAACAATCATCTCCAGAGAAGGAGATGAAAAGTCATTACCCAATGATGGTCAGTTAAAAATAGCTTTTGATGGTGATGCTGTTATTTTTTCAGATGATTCTGAGAAAGTATTTCATGAAGAGGGCCTAGAAGCATTCATTGAAAATGAAACAATGGCAACCACAGCTTTGAAGGAAGGGCCTTTTAAATCATTTTTAGTTGCTTTAAATAAGATTCAAAATGATTTTGATATAAATGAATGCCCAATTAGAACTGCTTTGGTAACCGCAAGATCTGCGCCATCTGATAAGAGAGTTATTAAAACATTAAGAGAGTGGGGGGTTAGAATTGATGAGTCTTTATTTCTTGGAGGCATGTCGAAGCAGCATTTTCTTAAATCTTTTCAAGCAGATATCTTTTTTGATGATCAAAAAAAACATATCATAGAAGCAATGAAAAGCACTGCATCTGGGCACGTCCCGTATGGCATAAAAAACAAATAATATAAGGATATATAATGGAAATAGTATGTTTTGATATGGAAGGGACTCTAACACCCGAAATATGGGAGCAGGTTGCTTTAAATACTGGAATTGAAGATTTTAATAAAACTACAAGAGATATTCCCAGTTATTCAGATTTAATGAATTACAGATTAAAGGTTATGAATGATCATGGCCTAAAACTTTCAGATATTCAAAAAGCATCAGCTCAATTGGATTTACTGCCAGGAGCTGAAGATTTTTTATTAGCAATTAGAGAAAATTTTCAAGTTGTTATTCTTTCTGATACTTTCCATGAAATTGCCAAACCTCTTATGAAAAAAATGGGATTCCCTTTATTACTATGTCACAACCTTGAGGTAGAGGATGATAGGGTAATTTCATACAAGCTGCGTCATGATCAAGCAAAAAAACAAGCCATAAAAGGATTTCAATCAATGGGTTATAGATGCCTTGCTGCTGGAGATTCATATAATGATATTCAAATGTTTGATGTAGCTGAGAAAGGTTTTTTTATTAACGCTCCTGAAAAAATTTCATCTGCATATCCTGAAATTGAATCATTTAACAATTATGTAGATTTAGAAAATGCGTTTAAAGAGAATTCCTTTTTTATAAAATGATCGATCACTTAAAGTTAAAAAACTACGATAGACCTAAACTTCAGATGCCTGAAGAAAATACTAAGTTACTTCTTCATAGCTGTTGTGCTCCATGTGCTGGAGAGGTCATGGAAGCCCTAGCTGCATCAAATATTGATACCACGGTGTACTTTTACAATCCAAATATTCATCCTAAAGAAGAGTATGAAATTCGTAAAAATGAAAATAAAAGATTCTGCGATAAGCTTGGGTTTGAAAGTATTGATGGTGATTATGATAAAGATAACTGGTTTGAAAGGGTCAAAGGTTTAGAGGATGAGCCTGAAAGAGGAGCAAGATGCACCGAATGCTTTGATATGAGATTCGAGAGATCTGCACTGTTCGCAAAGGAAAATAATTTTGGAGTTTACGCTACTACTTTAGGCATATCTCGGTGGAAAGATATGAATCAAATCAATGCCTCTGGTACTAGGTCTGCAGAAAGATATGATGATGTAACTTATTGGGATTTTAATTGGAGAAAGCAGGGCGGCGCATCTCGTATGATTGAAATATCTAAAAGAGAAGAGTTCTATCAGCAAGAATATTGCGGTTGTGTTTATAGCTTAAGAGATACTAATAGATGGAGACAAAAGAATGATAAAGATAGAATTATTAGAGGAATAAAATTCTATAGCTAATTCAAAATTTGGGAATCAAACCCTCAATGCCTTATAATCTTTTGCTATGTCATCAGGCAAAAAATTTAGAGAAGCTCTTACACATAACAAACCTCTTGTTATCCCTGGAGCTATTAACGCATATTCCGCAATATTAGCTGAACAATCAGGCCATAAGGCTTTATACCTATCTGGAGGCGGTGTTGCTGCAGCATCCTACGGCATTCCAGATTTAGGTATTACTACGATGGAAGATGTACTAATAGATGTTAGAAGGATTTCAAATGCTACCTCTCTTCCATTACTTGTTGATATAGATACAGGCTGGGGTGGCGCATTTAATATTTCTAGAACAATTAAAGAGATGATAGATGCTGGCTGTGGAGCTGTTCATATAGAAGATCAAATATCTCAAAAAAGGTGTGGTCATAGGCCAAATAAATCTTTAGTTAGCTCTGAAGAAATGCAAGATAGAATAAAGGCAGCTGTTGATGGAAGGCACGATGAATCATTTTTTATCATGGCAAGAACAGATGCAGTAGCCTCTGAAGGAATAAGCGGAGCAATTGATAGAGCTGCGGCATATGTTGAGCAGGGAGCTGACGGCATATTTCTTGAAGCGGCAACATCATTGGAAGAATATAAAGTTTTTAAAGAGAATATAAAAGTACCATTACTTGCAAATATTACTGAGTTTGGGAAGACTCCATTATTTACAAAAGACCAACTTGGCGGGGTGGGCGTTGATATGGTTTTATTTCCCTTAACTGCTTTTAGAGCAATGAGTAAAGCAGCGGAAAAAATTTACATTTCACTGGCTAAAGACGGGACACAAGATGGTCTCTTGGATATAATGCAGACCCGAGAAGAACTCTATGAACGATTGAACTATCATAGTTTTGAGGAAAAGCTCGACGAGCTATATAACAAATAATTTTTAGAATAAGGGAATAAAAATGGTAAAAAAATTAGAAGGTGCTGGACTTAGAGGACAGGTAGCCGGCGAGACATCACTATCTACTGTCGGTCAAATTGAAGGCTTAGCATATAGAGGTCATAAGATTGAGACACTGGCTGAAAAAGCCACATTTGAAGAGGTTGCTTATCTACTTCTATACAGCAAACTACCGAACACATCAGAACTTTCTGAATACAAATCTTTATTAAAAAGCCAAAGAGATCTTCCATTAGCTCTAAAAGAGGTTCTTCAAAAAATACCAGCATCAGCACATCCTATGGATGTTATGAGGACAGGGACATCAATGCTAGGTAACCTAGAGCCAGAAGGAGATTTCTCAAATCAGTTAAATTCTATTAATAGAATGATAGCTACAATGCCATCAATTGTTACCTACTGGTATAAATTTTCTCATGAGGGAGTTGATATTGATTTAGTAAATGATGAAGAAACAATGGCAGGACATTTCTTGCATATTCTTCATGGAAAAACTCCATCTGATCTTCATAGAAGGGTTATGG
>CAWUWW010000013.1:0-95425 GCA_963926355.1 uncultured SAR86 cluster bacterium
ACTATGCTGTATATTAAAAATACTAACGATATATAAAAAATTGTTGTGAATATTTTTGTGACTATCGATGTTTTTGCTATTTTAATTTTTTCAGAAAGCTTTGCATAAGCTATTAAACTTCCTGTAAAGGTAACCCCTCCGATAAATACTGTTATTACTATTAAAATATGTTGGAATAAACTATCAGGTATAGAATTAAATTCTGACCAAGCTATTAAGAATGTTGCGAGTCCACCAAATCCATTAAATAAAGCCACCATTTCAGGTATGGAGGTCATCTTTACTTTAAGGGCTATGGAGGAACCAATTATTGCACCCAAAGCTATTCCGATTAAAAGAATTAATGGATCAATAACGCCAACTACAGTTATGGCAACAGCAATAAACATAGCGAATGCTGATAGGAAATTGCCCTTTACAGCAGTATCTTCCTTGCCAAGCATTTTTATGCCAGTGATAAATAATATTGATGAGATTATGTAAACAATATTCTGAATAGCTGATATTTCAATAAAAAATTCCATAATTATTTCTTCTTAAACATTTTTAACATTCTGTTTGTTACTAGATAGCCACCGAAGACATTAATAGAAGCAAAAGTTACTGCAAAAAAAGCAATGACACCCTGAAGATTGCTATTTGTTGACAGCACCAAGGCACCAACTAAAGCAATTCCAGAAATAGCATTTGCACCAGACATTAAAGGAGTGTGAAGCGTACTAGGTACTTTAGAAATAAGCTCAAGACCAAGGTAAATAGATAGTATTAAAACAAAACCTAGTAACATGTATGTTTCCATTACTGAAACCTCTCGTTAAGTATTTTTCCGTCAAAAGCAATGACACTACTTTTAACAATCTCATCTTCAAAATCAAAATTTATAGAACTTGTATCTTTGTTATAAAAATCACATATCCAATGATTAAAATTATTTGATAGCGCTAATGAGGCATGACCTGAAACACTCGAGGCTAGATTGGAAATGCCAATAATTTTTACACCATTTTTTACCACCACTTCATCAACCATTGATCCTTCTACATTTCCACCTGACTCAACAGCCATATCGAGGATGACACTTCCTGGCTTCATTTTATCAATTGTTTTGCTGTCAATAAGCTGCGGGGCTGGCCTTCCGAAAAGTTGAGCTGTTGTAATAACAATATCTGATCTTGCACAAACCTCTGACTGTAAATCTTTTTGTTTTTGTATCTGCTCTGGAGATAGCTCTTTTGCATATCCTTGATCTGTTTGTCCGGTTTCACCTAAATCTATTTTTACAAATTTAGCGCCTAGTGAATTAACTTGTTCTTCAACAACATCTCTGGTATCAAAGGCCTCTACTCTGGCTCCCAATCTTTTAGCAGTTGCAATTGCTTGAAGTCCTGCAACGCCAACGCCAATCACAAAAACTCTAGCAGGCTTTAAAGTTCCCGCTGCAGTCATCATCATAGGGAGTGCAGTAGAGAGATGTCTAGCGCATTCAATAACAGCCGAATAACCAGCAAGGTTGGCTTGAGAGCTTAAAACATCCATCTTTTGAGCTCTTGTTATTCTTGGAATAAATTCCATGCTAACTAAATTGATTTTATTTTTAGCACAACAATTGATCAATTCTTGGTTTGAAAATGGGTTTACCATGCCAAGTAACGTTGCCCCTGATTTCATACCTTCAATCTCATTATTTGATAAAGGTTGATTAGAAATTACTAAATCAGAATTAGCGATACAGCTATCTCTTGTAGAAGATTTTAAGCCAAGGTTTTCAAAGTCTTTGTCTGATGTAAAAATTCCATCTCCAATTCCATGCTCAAAAACAACATCAACTCCTAAGGAGATTAAAGCTGAAATAGTATCAGGATGGATTGGTGATCTGAGGTCCTTTGGATCACTAGATTTTAGAGCTGAAATAATCACTTTTGTTTATATATAGTTAAAAAGTTGAACTTGTAGTGAAGTAAATATTATTAGCTATTAAAAGTCAATAAAATCCATGGAGCCTTTTTAAAAGGCGTTAATGATGATTCATATATGTAGTTTTACTACAAAAAAGATTGATTATTAAGTTGTGTTTAAATTAAATTATTAAAGGTAAAATAGCTCAATGAATATTGATCAACAAGAAGTTCAAAAATTTGCAGAGCTAGCTGAGAAGTGGTGGGATAAGTCGGGTGAATTTAAGCCTTTACACATCATCAACCCAATTAGAGCAGATTATATTGCGAGCAAGGTAGATTTACTTGAAAAAAATGTGCTTGATGTAGGCTGCGGTGGAGGAATTTTAGCTGAGGCTCTCCATGACTCAGGTGCCAAGGTTACCGGTATAGATGCAGCAGGCCCAGGAATAAAAATTGCACAAATGCATGCAAAAGAAAAAAATAAATCTATTACATATTTTGAATTAACTGCAGAAGAGCTGCTAAATACATCAGAGGAAAAATTTGATATTGTTACTTGCTTGGAGGTCTTAGAACATGTTCCAGATCCAGAGTTACTAGTTAAGACATGCATAGACCTTTTAAAGCCAGAAGGCCTTCTCTTTCTATCAACTATTAATAAAAACCCGAGATCTTGGATCACTGCAATTTTAGGTGCTGAATATATATTTAATATATTACCTAAAGGTACTCATGAATTTAATAAATTTATTAAGCCCTCTTCACTAGCCTCTTTTATAAGAAAAGGTAATGCGGAAATGCTTGAAACAAAAGGTATGTTTTATAACCCGCTTACGCACAAGGCTAATTTAAATAATGATCTTGGTGTTAACTATTTAATGTATGCCAGAAAGTCATAAAACAAAACTTGTATTATTTGATCTAGATGGCACTCTTATTGACACTGCCTTGGACTTCATTGATTCCTTAAATAATATCTTAAAAGCCAATAATAGAAATGAGATAGATGGAGACATTATTCGTTCCAATGTATCCGAAGGGTCTTCTAAACTAGTAGAAATAGGTTTCAACATAACAAGCGATCACCATGATTTTGAAAAATATCGCAAAGAATTATTAGCTGAATATAAGAAAAACTTAACTAATAGATCAAAACCGTTTGAAGGTATAGAGGAGCTTATCAATTACCTAGACTTGAATGATGTGCTTTATGGAGTGGTTACAAATAAGCCTTTAAAATATGCGGAACCCTTAATGGAAAATTTTAATATTTTTAATGCCTGTAAAATTCTTATTTGCCCGGATCATGTAAAAAATATTAAACCGGATCCAGAAGGCATACTACTGGCCTGCTCTAAATTAAATGTAAAGCCTGATAATTGTGTCTATATTGGCGATCATCCAGGAGATATTGAGGCTGGTATAAATGCGGGGACTAAAACTATTGGTTGCCTATATGGGTATTCATTACCTCGAAAATATAATAAAAATGAATCTATGTTTGTTAATCAAGCAAGTGAAATCATTTCACTATTAGATTAATTATGAAAATGAACTTTGATTTTGAAAAAGGCTTTCTTAATAAGAAAAATATATTGGTAACAGGAGCATCTAAAGGAATAGGAAGAGAAATCTCCCTTGGATTAAGTAAATTCGGTGCCAATATTATTCTTCTAGGAAGGAACGAGGATGCTTTAGATGAGGTTTATGACGAGATTGTAAGTAAATATAAAACCGATCCGATGATTGTAAAGTGCGATTTAAATATTTTAAATGAAGGTAAATCTCAAGAAATAGCAAAAATAATATCAGAAAATATATCTTGCCTAGATGGTATCGTTAATAATGCAGCGATACTGGGAAAAATGTCTTCTATTGCTGACTTTGAACTTGATACATGGCAAAAAGTTTTAAACACCAACTTAACAAGTTCATTTTTGTTAACTAAATATTTAAGTCCTTTAATGGAAGATTCTGAGAACCCAAGGATCATATTTACATCATCAGGTGTTGCAAAAAAAGGAAGGGCATTCTGGGGAGCCTACTCAATCTCCAAAGCTGCAGTTAAATCTCTATCAGAAATATTACAAGAAGAATTAGAGCCTATTTCAAAAATTAAAGTATTTAATTTTGACCCCGGGGCAACAAGAACATCTATGAGGGCATATGCTTACCCTGCAGAAAACCCATCAAACCTGAAAGATGCATCATCTCTTCTTGATTATTATTTATGGTTTTTCTCTACGGAGAGCGCTAACCAAGATAACAGATATATAGAGTTCAATAAAACTAACTCTTAAGACTCTTCCATAAATAAAGACATAGATAGGTTTTGTAAGGAGAATAATCTTCTCCCGTGTATTTCTTTGAGTTAAAAAATATCTCCAATGCTTTATTGATACCTAGATCTCCCTCTAAAAAAACATCACTATCTTGAATATAAAACATTCTTACAACCCCAAGCGTCCAGGGACCTATTCCTTTTAAACTTAATAAGAAGTTAGATAGCTCTTCGGTGGATAGTTTTTTTAAAGCGGTTTTGTCTAGTAACTTAATTTTCTTATCTTGAATAATTCCTTGAATATACAAAGCCTTGGGCTTTGACAGGCCTTGTTCTTTTAATAAGTCTAAAGAAATATCAGAGGAGACATTATCTAAAATAGTTTTTACTTTTAACCATATAGACTCAGCAGCCTTCACGGATACCTGCTGACCAATTATTGTTTTGATTAAAAAGTATTTGAGTGAAAGAGATTTATTGACTCTTGATTCTATAGAGATAATATCTGTATTCTGCATGAACTCATAAAAGCTGTCATGCTGCATTTTTTTTGATATTTCTAATAAAAATGCGTGAGCTTTCTTAGCCTTAAGACTTCTTACCATAATTCTTTAATGCATCTATATCATTTTCTTCCAGCTCTTGGGCTTTACCTTTTTGAAGAGTTGATGGAAGAAAAATAGGACCAAATCTTGTTCTCTTTAATCTACTAACTTCAAGATCTAATGATTGGAATATTTTTCTTACCTCTCGATTCTTGCCACTAACTAGACAGACAGAAAACCATTGATTTGTACCATTTTTTTCACCCTCGACAACATCAGTAAACTTATGAATCTGATCTTCAATCATAATCCCATTAAGCATTTGATTCTTTTTTTCCAATGTAAACTCACCCCTAGCTCTAACCAAATATTCTCTATCCAAAGTATTAGAAGGATGCATACAATGATTTGCAAAACCACCATCATTTGTAAAAAGCATTAATCCTGAGGTATTTATATCTAAGCGGCCTATTGATATCCAATTTCTTTGATTAAAAGAATTAGGAAGGTAGTCATAAACAATCGGTATATTTTTTTCTCTTGCTGAGGATGATAAGACGCCTTCTGGCTTGTTAAGCATTATAACCTTTAGGATTTCGTCCTTGACTCTTATAACTTTGTTATCAAATTCAACAACATCAGTATCAGAAACAGAGCTGCCAATTTTTGCAATCTCTCCATTGACTATGACCTTTCCCTGATGAATAAGAGTTTCGCAAGAACGCCTTGATCCTATGCCTGCCTTAGCAAGGTATTTTTGTAATCTTTCTGACATTATTGGTAGGTATAAAAACTATATAACTTTAGAGAATAATTCATTGTCTTCTAAACGTATTGGTTCTGGAAGATCAGGCAAGCTAGATAAGTTTTTTATATTTAGATCATCTAAGAATTCTTTTGTAGTTGTATATAAAGCCGGTCTTCCAGGAACATCCTTAAAGCCAGATACCTTAATCCAGTTTCTTTCCAATAAAGACCTAATACCTTGGGTGCTAACACTTACGCCTCTTATATCTTCAATATCACCCCTGGTTACTGGCTGTTTGTAAGCGATGATGGATATTGTTTCCATTAATGCTTTAGATATTCTTGGGGCTCTTTCATTCCATAAATGTGTTAATGAGGGGCTATAAGTTTCCTTTATTTGCAGTCTAAATCCTGAGGCAACTTCAACAACCTCAAGAGATGATTCGCTATGCCTTTCTTCAAGATGATTGATAACTTGCTTGATCTCAGATAGCTCTGCATTGATGCCGTCTGAATCTAAAAGACTTCTAATTTCTGATAGCCTTAAAGGCCTTCCGGCTCCAAATAAAAGTGCCTCAACAGTATTAATCATTCGTATATTCAATTTGCAGCTCCTGTTCGAGATTTTAGGTATATCTCATTTGTTTTATTTTGAATTAGCTCAACATGTCCTTCTTTTGCCAGCTCTAAAGAGGCCAGAAATGAAACAACAACGCCAGGCCTTCCTTCTGATTTTCTTAAAGTTTTTGAGAAGCTAATAATATTTCGTTTAGACAAGATTGCTAGAATAATTTGAATTCTCTCTTGGGTAGAAAGCTCTTCAAAATCAACCTGATGATTTGATGTCAAGACTGGTCTTGACTGAATTTCTTGAAAAATAGCAGCAAGCTCGGCTTCTGTTATGGAAAATTCTTCTTTGTGTATTTTAATCTGAGGAAGTCCTGCAGACGCCGTAAAGAAATCCCTGTCAACTCTAGGAAGAATTGCAATATTTTCTGAGGCGGTCTTATACCTTTGATATTCCTGAAGTCTATTTATTAATGCTAGCTTTGGATCCTCCTCCTCCTCCTCATAAATCTCTTGGGGAAGCATCATTCTAGATTTAATTTCAGCCAATGTTGCAGCCATAACAAGATACTCTGCAGCTAGTTCAAACTGTAAGACATCCATCAACTCAATATATTCAATATATTGGTCTGTTATTTTAGATACATCTAATTCTAGGATATTAATATTTTCTTTTTTTATAAGATATAGCAAAAGATCCATAGGCCCAGAAAAAGTTTCTAAGCATATCTCTAGAGCATTTGGTGGTATAAATAGATCTTCTGGCAGTTTTTCAAATGGCTGACCCATTACTGTCGGAAACTCTAATTGTATTTGTGTACTATTTTGCATGATAAACACTACATAGTGTAAGGTTTAGAAGCTATGAATACAACATGTAGTGTATTTATTAAATCGTATATTTAACCACAAGAATTCTACATAAGTGGTGAATATCAATTTATATAGACTAATTTATAAAATTTAATACAAAATCTCTTTCTTTCATTTAATATTAGCTTTCAAGCAGATAAATATATCCATTAACATGAATTACTTAACAGACAATACGAGAATTATTGATAGGCAAAAAGTCCCTGCTCCATATGAGCTAATAAATAAATTACCTCTAAATGAGGATATATCTAAACTTGTTTATGGAACAAGAAATGAAATAAGTCAGATTCTTCATGATAAGGATGACCGAATTCTTGTTGTAGTTGGGCCTTGCTCAATTCATGACCCTGAAAGCGCTATTGAGTATGGGAAAAAACTTATAGAAGAAAATGTTAAATTTAAAGAAGATTTATTAATTGTAATGAGGGTTTACTTTGAAAAGCCAAGAACTACTGTTGGGTGGAAGGGATTAATAAATGATCCTGATCTTGATGAGACTTATAAAATCTCAAAAGGTGTGGAAATGGCAAGAAAACTTTTAATAGACCTAGCTAAATTAGGACTTCCAGCTGGAACTGAATTCTTAGATCCAATCTCTCCGCAATATATAACTGATGTTATTTCTTGGGGAGCTATAGGAGCAAGAACAGCAGAAAGCCAGATTCACAGAGAGCTTGCATCAGGACTGTCTTGCCCAATAGGAATAAAAAATGGAACAGATGGAAGTTTAAAAGCTGCAATTGATGGTATTCAAGCAGCAAACCATTCGCATGTTTTTCTTGGAGCAACTAAAGAAGCTGATATTGCCATGCTTAAAACAGCGGGAAATAATGACAGTCACATTATTTTAAGAGGTGGGAAAGAACCAAATTTTGATGTTGAATCTGTAGAGGCTACTTTGACAGCCCTTAAAGAAGCTGAAATTAATGAATCAATAATGATTGATGCAAGCCATGGAAACAGCCAAAAAAGATTTAAACAACAAATCACTGTAATAGACTCTATCTCAGATCAAATAAAATCAGGAAATAAAAATATTAACGGCGTAATGATCGAAAGCCACCTAATTGAAGGAAATCAAAGTATCTCTGATAACCTAACCTATGGCCAAAGTATTACTGACGCATGTATTGGCTGGGAAGATACTGTCAAATGCTTAGAGACTTTAAGCAGAGCTGTTCAAATAAGGAGAGGAAAGTAATAGGTTGAAGGACTTAGGTAAGTTATCTTTCTCGAAGGAAGTTGCTGAAACTCTAGGATTGGAATCAGCGATTATTCTAGAGCTATATAAAACAAATAAAATTTCTAACTCTAGGTCTATTGATGACTTACTTGAATCTATAAGGAATGAAGCATCATTTCTTCCCCATCCTGCAATTGAAGAAAGTCTTCAAAAACTTATAAAATACAAATTTATAAATATTACTAATAATAATGCTGCATCTACTTACAGCATTAGGCTGCCCACTAAAAGTAATTTTGAAAGAGCTAAAATTGATAATAAGTGGGAGCCATCTCAAGAAGCAGTTGATATCTTGAATATGAGTGACGTTTCAAATGAATTTTATGAGAGAAAATTAGTAGAATTTAGACTTTACTGGATTGAAAGAGGTCAAGAAAGAAACAATTGGAACAGCACATATATAGACTATATAAGAAGAGAATGGGCTAAGGAAAGGAGTTCTAATAAAGGTCTCCCTTTCACCATTAATAATGAATGGATTCCTAGTAATGATGTTTTTGATATATTAGAGTTATCTGAAATAACTAAAGATTCTGCCTCAAAATATTTAAGAGAGTTTATACTGTATTGGGAAGAAAATGGTTCCGCTTTTACTACATGGAATTCAAAATTTATTGAGCATGTAAAACGAAGGCATTTAGGAGACCAAAGTATTAATAATGAAGAAAGTAAAAAACATTCTGAACCCGGAAAGTTTACAAAAGACTTTGCAGAAAGAAAAAGTGACACCTCTTGGGCATCAGAAATCAACCTCGACTAAAGTAGATTTTATAGAATCTATTGATAGTCTTTTTCTTAAACTTGAACTTGCATATCACTTTCAGTTTTATAAAGTTTTTGGATCAGATGAAAGGCTTAATGAAGGTAAAAAACTCTGGGCTACAAGTCTAAAAAACTTTTCTCCAAAGACAATTCTGGAAGCAATAGAAAGTGTAGTTGGCTCTCAGTCATATCTGCCTACCCTGACAGATATTATCAAGGCTTGTTCAGAGATAGAAGGAGAAGATGGCTTTCCCTCTGTAGAAGAGGCTTATATTGAGGCAAGAAAATCTTACGCCCCAAGAGAGAAAATGAACTGGACTCATCCTATAGTATATTTTTCAGGTAAAAAGATTGGATGGAATCTTTTGAGTGATAAGGAAAGTAAAGAGTTATTTTTTGCATTTAAAAAGGTATATCTAAAATTTAAAGACCATGCAATAAAAGGTCATGATTTCAAAATAAAAATTAAAGAAGGGTTTGAAGACCTAACTCCCTTTAATAAAAAACTATTTGATGAGCTAAGAAAAAAACATAACGTCTAAAAACTGTCTATAATATGAAAGTTAATGTTAGCACTGCCAACATTAATTAAAAAATAAGCGAGCATATATACATGACAAAAAACATTAGAATATCTTTATACATTTTAATTCCAACTATCTTTTGGATGCTTTCAGGCCTCTTTGTTACAGAAAAAAAAGAGACGGTCATGGAAACTAAGAAGTTATTCACAGTTGGTACGATAGTTAGTAAAGCTGTTGAATTTCAACCATTGATAAAATTAAAAGCTACTACAGAGTCAGAGGCAAGGGTAAATGTGAAAGCTAAAACCTCTGGAGAGGTTGTGAGGATTGGTGCAACACAAGGTCAGTTCATAGACAAAGATTCAATACTATGCAGCTTAGGAGTGGTTGAGTTAAACAGAACAGAAGTTAAGGCTCCTTTTGCTGGCTATATAGAGCAAATTGTAAAACCTGGAAATTATCTAGAAAGAGGTCAGGTTTGTGCAACGATTATTCAACTTAATCCAATTACCTTTATGGCAGAAGTTCCTGAGTTTAAGATTAATAAAGTTAAGAATGGGCAAGGTGTTATTCTTAAATTAGTAACAGGGGAAGAGGTTGAAGGCAGGCTAACGTTTGTTTCTAAAAGTGCCTCTCCATCAACAAGAACGTTTAAAGTAGAATCTCAAGTAAGAAACCCTGATGGCTTTATTAGAGATGGTTTAACTGCTGATATGACTATTAAGATAGACAAAGTATTGGCTCATAAAATTTCACCATCAATTTTATTGCTTAGTGATGAGGGTAAATTAGGAATAAGGTCTGTTAAAGAAGGTCTTGTCCAATTTAATGAAATTATTATTCTTGAAGATTCAGCAGATGGTTTATGGGTTGTTGGAATACCAGAGGTTATTGAGACTATTATTCAAGGTCAAGGCTTTGTAGAAAATGGTCAAAAAGTTTTGATAAATAGCTTATGATTAGAATCGTGGACTTTGCCCTATCAAAGGCAAAAACAACTCTAATGATAGCCTTTATGGTGCTGATTGCTGGCTCATATGCTAGACAAGAAATTCAAGTTGCAGCAAGCCCAAATGTTCAACTGCCATTTGTTTCTGTGTCTGTCTTTTTAGATGGCGCTTCTCCCAGTGACACTTCTAGATTGATAGCTCGACCATTAGAAAATAGATTACAAACAATTACAGGTGTTAAAAATATTAGCTCTAACAGCTCACTAAGTTATACAAGAGTTTTTTTAGAGTTTGAAGTTGGCTATGACATGGACAGAGCACTTGTTGATATTAAACAGGGAGTAGAAGAAACAAAGTATGAGCTTCCCTCTGAGGCTGAAGATCCTCAAATATCAGAATATTCTGAAGCAAGCTTTCCTGTAATGAATATAAGCATTGTTGGAAGTAGCTCAGTAAGACAAAAAGTTTTCTATGCCAAAGAATTGAAAGATAGTATTGAAGCTTTAGAAGAAATTCTTCAAGCAGATCTTGTTGGAGCTCCAGAAGAAGTTCTGGAGGGTGTTATTAATAAATCTAAGATGGAGTCATATGAAGTAACTCTCTCTGATATTTATTATTCTGTTTCAAATAATAATTTAATAATTCCTGGTGGAACTCAAGATACAGGTAAAGGGAGCTTTAATATAGAAGTTCCAAGTATTATTGAGACAGCTCAAGATGTTTACTCTATTCCAATTAAGGTCACCAAAGATGCGATTGTTACACTTGGTGATATCGCTGATATCAAACGAACTTTTAAAGACTTTTCTTCCTATGCAAGGGTTAATGGTGAAGATGCTGTGACCTTAGAGCTTGTTTTAAGAGAAAGTGCCAATGCTATAAATGCATCAAAGAAGGTTTACGCTATTCTTGAAGAGTTTGAAAGCTCTCTTCCTGACAATCTCAGAATTATAATTACTGATGATGACACTGTTTACTCAACTGAAATGGTCCAAGAGCTCAACGGAAATATAATAGCAGCAGTTATTTTAATAATGGTATTAGTAATAGCTAGCATGGGGGTAAGGGTTTCAATGCTTGTTGGACTATCAATCCCTTTCTGTTTTCTTTTAACTTACTTAATTCTTTATAGCCTAGACATGGAAGTAAATTTCCTAGTAATGATGGGCTTACTTCTTGGGATGGGTATGTTGATTGATGGAGCTATAGTAATAACCGAGTATGCAGATAAAAAAATTGCCGATGGTTTGTCGAGAGCTGAGGGGTATAAATTGGCCTCCAAAAGAATGTTTTATCCCATTCTAGCTTCAACTGGAACAACAATGGCGGCATTTATTCCAATTATGTTATGGCCGGGGTTTACTGGTCAGTTTATGAGATATCTTCCAATTACTGTCTTTTTTGTTTTATTGTCTTCACTATTTTATTCATTAATAATAATACCGGTCTTAGGAACTTACTTTGGGCAAAGAACTTCTGCTTTAATCAAAGAGGAAGAACGACCTTCAATTTTTACAAGACTTACTGAAGAATATGGTAGCAGAATTACAAAATTTGTTAAAAACCCTGTTGAAACAATTATTTGTGTAGTCTCTGTCTTAGCTTTGATAGTAATGACGTATTCGTATTTTGGGAAAGGGACCGTTTATTTTGCCATTGTTGATCCTGTAAAAGTAAATGTCACAGTGAAAGCCAGAGGAAACTATTCAGCTCTTGAAACTAAAGAAATTATTGAAGAGGTAGAAGCGCGATACTTAGCTATTGAAGAGCTAAGCAGTACTTATTTAAGGTCAGGTTCTGACTGGTGGAATTCAGGTTCAGATAAAATTGGTGGTGGTTTTGTAGAGATAGCTCCTCCATCAGAAAGATCTATTACAGGACTTGAGGTTGTGGATCTTATCCAAAAATCAACTGAAGATATCCCTGGTATTAAAGTTGATATAGAGGCTGATTTAGGAGGTCCTAGCTTTGACTCTGCTATTCAGCTATCAGTATATGGAAATACAGAAGAAGAGGTTATTAAAGCTACAGAGGAAATTGAAAGGTACATGAGGAATGAAGTTACGGGATTAAAAAGCATCTTTTCTTCAAGGTCATACCCTTCAGTTGAATGGAGTGTAGATGTTGATAAGCAGAAAGCTGCCCAGCTTGGGGTCAGTGTTGGAGATGTTGGCGCGCTAGTTCAGATGCTTACTAACGGCTTTAGGGTTGGAGAATATAGACCTGATGATTCAAGAGATGAGGTTGAAATTAGAGCAAGATTTCCTGAATCTGACAGAACCATTACAGGCATTAAAAACTTAAACGTCACTACAGTAAAAGGCTTGGTCCCGGTAAGCTCATTTATATCAGTTATACCAAAAGAGAACCGACAAGTTATTAGTAGAAGAAATGGGAAATACTCTCAAGGAATTAATGCTGGAGTGGTAGATGAGTCTCAAGTTTCTCAAAAGGTTGAAGAGATTAACTCTTGGCTTGAGTCAGCAGATCTAGGAAAAAAAGTTGGTTACCAATTTAGAGGAATGGCTGAGGAGACTGAAGAGGTAAATCAGTTCATGATTGTTGCTGGAATATCTGCCATTTTTGTAATGCTAATAATGTTATTAACTCAGTTTAATAGTTTCTATCAATCATTTATTATTCTTTCGTCGGTAACCATTTCTAGTATTGGCGTGCTTTTAGGTTTGCTAATAACAGGTAAGTCATTCAGCACAACGATGACTGGTTTGTCTATTGTTACCTTGGCTGGGATTGTGGTTAACAATAATATCGTTCTTATAGATACCTTTAACAAGTTTAAAGAGGAGTCTCCTCACATTGAAAAATCAATACATATTATTAATACTTGTAAGCAAAGGCTTCGTCCTATATTACTAACATCACTGACAACTATTTTTGGCTTGATGCCATTAGCTATGGGTATAAGTTTAGATATTATCTCGAGGGAGATTATCTTTGGTAGTAGGATTGTTGACTGGTGGTCAAATTTAGCGACCTCTATAGTATTTGGATTAGGCTTTAGTACATTTATAACACTAATCCTTACTCCAGCTCTCTTGGCTCTTCCGTATGCTCTGAAAAATGATTATAAAAAGTTTTTTAATAAAGCTAATTAATAAATTACAATAAAGTATGACCAGCGCAAATAAAAAAATTGATTTCGAATCCTCTTTGAAGCAACTTGAATCTATAGTTTTAAAACTTGAGGATGAGAATATCAACCTGGAAGACTCAGTTAAATCTTTTGAAGAAGGTATTAACCTTGTTAAGGAATGTCAGAAGCAGCTTGAAGAAGCTGAGCTAAAGGTAAAGAAACTTCTGGATGATGGTTCTACACAAGAATTAGATAATTCTTGATAGCTCATGCCTTTAGAATATTTATCTGAAGTTAAAGAGCTTGTAAGAACTAAAATATCTCTTGCAATAGAAAATACAAATCTAATTGAAGAATCTATGAGCTATTCTGCATTAAGTAATAGCAAGATGATAAGAGCCGGCTTAATATTTGCCTCATCCGAAATTAATGCAAACTTAACAAAAAATAGCACTATTACATTAGCCTCATCTGTTGAGTTAATGCACACATACTCTCTTATTCATGACGATCTTCCCTGTATGGATGATGATAATCTCAGAAGGGGTCAACCTTCTAACCATGTTAAGTATGGCGAAGCAAATGCCGTCCTTGCTGGAGATGCCCTTCAGGCACTTGCATATGAAATTATCTGTGATGATGAAGATATGAAATCTGAAGAAAAAGTTAATGCTGTAAAACTACTATCTAATTCTTGTGGTAAAAAAGGGATGATATATGGCCAATACTTAGACATATTGCATGAGAATAATTTAGAAAATATTAATCAAGATATCTTAGAAGAAATTCATAATTTAAAAACAGGAAGGCTTATAGAGTGCTCTATCATGCTCGGACAAATTGGTGATGATTCAAGTAAAAGAACGCAAGATCTGCTGAAAGAATTTGGTAAAAAAATAGGCTTAGCTTTTCAGATAACAGATGATATTCTGGATGTGACTGAAAGCGAAGATGTATTAGGGAAAAATAATAATTCAGATATTAAGAATAACAAAGCAACCTACGTTGAGATTGTTGGACTGGATAATGCGCTAAAAAGAGCTTCTGATTTAACCAATTCAGCTCTCTCTATCTTAGAGAAATCTGACTTGGGCAATAAAGATGCTCTTGTAAATCTTGCAAGATATATAATTAAAAGAAGTAACTAGATTGAAAATCTTTAAAAAAATACCTTCGAACAAGCCTGAAACACCTCTTTTAGATAAAGTAAATTTTCCTTCAGATATTAGATCTTTTTCTATCCCTGAATTAGAAAATCTTTCAAATGAGGTAAGGGAGTTCCTACTCTACTCTGTTGGTCAAAGCGGCGGCCATCTAGGTGGTGGTCTTGGAGTGGTTGAGTTAACTGTTGTCCTTCATTACTTATTTAATACTCCTTACGATAATTTAGTTTGGGATGTTGGCCATCAGGCATATCCTCATAAGATTCTTACTGGAAGGAAGAATAGTATTGAATCAATAAGGAAGAAGAATGGGTTAGCCCCATTCCCCTCAATTAAGGAAAGTGATTATGACGCTTTTGGAGTAGGCCATTCGAGCACATCGATAAGTGCTATCTTGGGAATGGCTATTGCTGCAAAAGAAAATAACCCAGATAAAAAACATGTAGCTGTAATTGGTGATGGGGCTATAACTGCCGGAATGGCATTTGAAGCCCTTAGCCATAGCGGCCATCTAAAACCAAATATGTTGATTATTTTGAATGATAATGACATGTCTATATCTGAAAATATTGGCGGACTTTCAAACTACTTTTCAAGAATTTGGGCTTCCAAGCTATACAAGGGAATTAAGAGCAGTGGAGCAAGTTTTCTCAAACCACTTCCTCAAGCCTATCACTTAGTGAGGAAAGTTGAGACACAAATGAAGGCAATGGTAGCTCCTGGAATAATTTTTGAAGAACTTGGTTTAAATTATATTGGTCCAATTGACGGTCATAATATACATGAGATGATTGATGTAATCGGAAATCTTAAGGATTTTGATGGTCCTCAATTCCTCCATATTATTACAAAAAAAGGTGCCGGGCTTGATGCTGCTGAAGAAGACAGGATTGAATTTCATGCAATTGGAAAAATAAATGCCATTAAGTCTTCATCTGTATCTGGACCAAAATATCAAGATATATTCAGCGACTGGATTATAGATATGGCAACTAAAGATAAAAATCTTATAGCTATAACACCAGCTATGAGAGAGGGCTCTGGTCTCGTTAAGTTTAGTAGAAAATTTCCAGATAGATATTTCGACGTTGCAATTGCTGAGCAGCATTCTGTAACTTTTGCAGCAGGACTAGCGTTAGAAGGAAAAAAGCCAGTCGTGGCAATATACTCAACATTCCTTCAAAGAGCATACGATCAACTTATTCATGATGTAGCCGTTCAAAATCTAGATATTACTTTTGCCCTAGATAGAGCAGGTCTTGTCGGAGAGGATGGCCCTACTCATTCAGGTAATTATGATATTTCTTACTTAAGATGCATTCCAAATATAATATTAATGACGCCTTCTGATGAAGATGAAACAAGAAAACTTTTATCAACTGCCTATGAATTCAAGGGCCCTGCTGCAGTAAGATATCCTAGAGGGCTAGGTCCTAATGTCATGGTAGATCCAAGCCTACTAAGTATAGATATTGGTAAAGCTAGAGTTATTAGGAGAGGTGGAAATGAAGTTATTTTCTTAAATTTTGGCTCACTTCTACATGAAGCTAAAGTTGTTAGTGAGAAATTAAACTTAACTCTTATAGATATGCGTTTTGTTAAGCCGCTTGATAAAGAGGTTCTTAGGGATTATCTAAATAATGCAACTATGTTTATTTCTCTTGAAGATGGCTCTATTGCCGGAGGTGCCGGAAGTGCTGTTCAAGAGTTTTGTTCTGAAGAAAATATTTTAATTAAGTCTAAGTTATTTGGTATACCTGATAAATTTATTGAGCATTCAACTCGGGATGAAATGATTAAAGAATGTGGTCTTGATTCTGCTTCTTTAGAAGATATTATAAAGAGCTATTGTTAAGAAGCCGGCAGCTATTCCAGCAATAAGATCGTCTAAAACAATACCAAAACCATTTTTTATATTTTTATCAATATAGGATATTGGGAAGGGTTTTAAAATATCAAAGAATCTAAAAAGGATAAATGCAACAATAAAAGAATCCAGGCTAAAAGAAGTAATATCAACAGAAGCATTCATTTTTGAACTTATAAAAAGAGCAAGCCACATTCCAGCAAACTCATCTATCACAATAGATTTCTGATCTTTTTCAACTAAATTCTTAGTGGCAAAATAGCAAACAATTATCGATACTGTTATAACAAGCAGTAAAAAAAATACACTGCTTTGCATTGAAGAACTACAAGCAAGCCATACTCCTAAAGTTACAAAAGAACCCCATGTTCCAGGGCCAAAAGGTAATTTACCAACACCAAAGAGAGTAGCAATTAAATGAGATGGTTTTTTTAAATTAGGAAAATTATCCATTTATGAAATGATCGAATCCGTTTATATCAGTATCATAACCCTTATCTGATATTAATCTAATTTCCTGCGTATCTGTAACTTGGCCAATTTTAATAAAATGGTCTAAATAATTTTGTTTGCTTACAGTAAAGCATAAATCATAATCATCTCCGGCATTAATGTCATCAATGTTTGTGGTGTATGGAATTTTGTCTATATATATTTCAGCTCCACAGTTAGATGCTTCAATTATTTTTTTCATATCAGCCAGTAAGCCGTCTGACGTATCAATACATGCAGAAGCTATATTAATAATTTCACTTCCAAGTAAAAATTTTGGAAGTGGCCTAAGGTAATCTTTAATAAAATTTGATTCAAATTTTTTATTGTTCCAATCATTAAGACCTTTTGCTGCCCTACCCACTGGAGAGCTAATACAAATGTAATCTCCCTTCACTGCACCATTTCTTTTCAGGACTTTATTGGTATACGGCGATCCATAAACAACGACATTTATATTAAGAGGTCCTTTGGTTAGATCCCCTCCAATTAATGAGATTTGAAATTGATCTGCAATATCCTTCACTCCCATGGAGAAGTTTTCGTACCAATTTTTATCTACAATGGGAGAGGTTAAAGAAATACTAAATGCCCTAGGCTCACAACCCATTGCTGCAAGATCACTCAAAGCAACGGCTATAGATCTATAAGCCATGTCCTCTGGCTTTGCATTCGAAGGAAAATGAACGTCAGCAACTGAGGCATCTACCGAAGTTATAACGGGTTTAGAGAAATTGAATACAGCACAGTCATCTCCTGGAGAGATAACTATGCCATTTTTTTTATAATACTCTGAGCCAATATCTTGGAATAGCTCTATTAGCTCAAATTCAGAAGCCAAAGATTAACTTGGGTATCTTTCAAATAAGCCCGAAGCACCCATGCCGCCGCCAACGCACATAGTAACCACTCCAAATTGCTTATCTCTTCTAACCAATTCTCTTGTCAAATGACCAACGCATCTTGAACCAGTCATTCCAAAGGGATGCCCTATTGAGATAGATCCTCCATTAACATTCAATTTATCCATTGATATTCCTAAAGTATCTCTACAATGAGCAACTTGAACCGCAAAAGCTTCATTAAGCTCCCATAGATCTATATCTTCCATAGACATATTATAGTTTTTAAGAAGTTTTGGAACTGAATAAACCGGTCCAATACCCATCTCATCCGGCTCACAGCCCATAGTTGTAAATCCTCTAAAATAAGCAACTGGCTTTAAATCAAGCTCAAGTGCCTTCTCTTCAGACATTATTAAATTTACTGATGCGCCATCAGATAATTGAGAAGAATTCCCTGCTGTTACCGTTCCATTTTCAGGATCAAAAACTGGTTTTAGACTTCCTAATGCTTCCATGGTAGTTCCAGGTCTATTGCACTCATCCTTATCAACAGTAATATCAACCTCTTTTGATTCTCCAGTTTCCTTGTTAGTCAAACGCATTTTTGTATCCATTGGGATAATTTCATCTGAGAAAATACCAGCTTCCTGAGCTGCAGATGTCCTCTTCTGACTTTCGAAAGCAATTTCGTCTTGAGTTTCACGAGAAACGTTATATCTCTTTGCAACAACTTCTGCAGTCATTCCCATTGGATAATAAATACCAGGTGATTGTTCAGCTAATTTTTCATTAACAAAATTATCTAAATTCATATTCATCATTGAAATAGTCTCAGCACCACCAGCAATTACAGTATCGTAACAACCCGCCATGATCTGACCCGCCGCCATAGAAATAGACTGCATTCCAGAAGAACAATATCTATTTACAGTAGTTCCTCCAACAGACATAGGAAGGTTTGATAGCACAGCTGCGTTTCTTGCTATGTTATGACCTTGAGCGCCTTCAGGATTTCCACAACCCATAATTATATCTTCAACCGCTTCAGCTGGTAGATTAGGATTTCTTTCTAGCAAGGCATTGATAATATGCGCAAGCATATCGTCAGGTCTTGTCATATTAAAACCACCTCTATGAGATTTTGCAAGACCAGTTCTTACGCTATCTACTATTACTACATTTTTCATATTCTTTCCCTTAAAAAAAATTTACGTTAGTTATTCTATTCGATTCTACAATTGACTTAAAGCTTCTTATACCAATTAGGAATTATATCTATGCCAAGCTCTTCTGCTTTTTTAATTAGGTATGGGATTGTTATTGGACTAAAAGGTAAGGCAACAAGAACGCCCAATCCTAAACTTTTAAGTATTTGAGTTAGCTGGTTATTTGCATACTGAATATCTAATTTGGAGGCATCCCCTTCAATATATTTAAAATATATATCTAACATTTTTTTATTTTCATCAGATTCTTCAAGAAAACTTTCTTTAATTTTTAATATATATTTTTGTAGTTTATTAGTATTCATTTATATACAAATATTATGCTACATTTGAACGCATGAAGAAATCTGAAAGAGCTTTATTTGTATCTGAGATACTTAATGACACATACCCGAGCACACCCATACCTCTTGATCATTCAAGTAATTTCACACTTCTTGTTGCAGTATTGCTTTCAGCTCAATGCACTGATGAAAGAGTAAATAAGGTAACACCCAAACTATTCAAACTTGCATCAACGCCCTTTGATATGAGTAAAATATCTCAAAATAGAATCTATAAAATTATAAAGCCTTGTGGATTAGGGCCAAAAAAGTCAAAGGCAATAAAAGAACTATCCACTATTCTTACAAATAAACATAATCAAGTTGTGCCTAATAACTTTGAAGACTTAGAGAAATTACCTGGAGTTGGTCATAAGACTGCCTCTGTTGTTATGAGTCAAGGTTTTGGCATACCTGCCTTTGCAGTTGATACTCACATCCATAGATTAGCTCAAAGGTGGGGCCTAACTGATGGAAAAAATGTTAAAAAAACAGAGGTTGATTTAAAAAAACTATTTCCAGAATCAACATGGAATAAGCTACACCTTCAGATTATATTTTGGGGAAGGGAATTTTGCCAAGCTCAGGCATGTCATGGTCTAAAGTGTCTTATTTGCTCAACCTGTTACCCAAAAAGAATTAAACCTTTTATCCACAAAAAGCCTTAGATGATTTAAAATACTCATTCTTCTTAAATTTTAACTGTATTTGTATTAGCGCAAGGACCAATATTTAATGAAATCTATATTTAAATTAAAAAAAACTTCTAGAAGTGACTCTATTTTTAGCAATACTGACTCCATAAAAGATTATGACCATGAGTTATGGGAATCATTTGAAAAAGAAGCAATACGCCAAGAAGATCACATAGAACTTATTGCATCAGAAAATTATGCAAGTACCAGAATCTTGGAAGCCCAAGGCTCACTGTTAACCAATAAGTATGCCGAGGGATACCCTTCTAAAAGGTATTATGGTGGATGTGAATATGTAGATATTGCAGAAGAGCTAGCAATATCAAGAGCAAAGGAGCTATTTAAAGCTGATTATGCAAATGTCCAACCTCATTCAGGTTCATCTGCTAATGCTGCCGCATTTTTAGCTCTATTGGAACCAAATGATACTATTCTTGGAATGAGTTTAGACCATGGAGGACATTTAACCCATGGAGCTAAAGTAAATTTCTCAGGTAAAAATTACAATGGTATTCAGTATGGGCTTCATCCAGAAACTCATGAAATTGATTACGACCAAGTTAGGGAATTAGCTTTAGAGCATAAGCCTAAATTAATAATAGCAGGCTTTTCAGCCTATTCAGGGATAATAGATTGGGAAAAGTTTAGAGTAATTGCTGATGAGGTTGGTGCATATTTTCTTGTTGATATGGCTCATGTTTCTGGATTGGTTGCTGCTGGGCTTTATCCGTCACCAATACCTTTTGCTGATGTTGTAACTTCCACTACTCACAAAACTTTACGAGGACCTAGGTCAGGAATTATTCTTGCAAGAAAAAATGAAGTTCTAGAAAAGAAATTAAACTCTGCTGTATTTCCTGGTTCCCAGGGTGGGCCCTTGATGCACGTAATTGCTGCAAAAGCAGTTTGTTTTAAAGAGGCTCTTGAGCCTGAATTTAAAATATACATAGACCAGGTTATGAAAAACGCAAAAGTTATGTGTAAAACAATATTATCAAGAGGAGTTGACGTTGTTACTAGCGGAACTGAAAATCATATCATTTTAGTTGATCTTAGAAATAAAGATATTACAGGCAAGGCTTTAGAGAAAGCACTTGGAGATGTAAATATAACGGTAAATAAAAATGCTGTTCCTAACGATCCTAGGTCGCCCTTTGTTACTTCAGGGGTAAGACTTGGAACGCCAGCGGTTACGACTAGAGGATTTAAAGAAAAAGAGATTGAAATACTAAGTAATTGGATATGCGATGTAATTGATAACATTGATGATGAGTCAAAAATGAAAGAAATTAAAAACAATGTTATAAAGCTAACAAATCAATATCCAGTCTATAATTTATAGATGTACTGCCCATTTTGCCAAGCTGAAGATACTAAAGTCATTGACTCTAGATTGGTTTCTGATGGCTCACAAACTAGAAGGAGACGGTCTTGTGAGATATGTAAATCTAGATTTACTACATTTGAAACTGCTGACTTAGCTCTACCAAGAGTAATTAAAAATAACGGGGAAAGGCAGCCATTTAATGGCTCCAAACTTAAAAGAGGCATGCTAAGAGCTCTTGAAAAAAGGCCTCTATCGTCTGAAGAAATTGATACAGTATTTGGAAAAATCTTAAATGAAATAAGAACAAGTGGCGTTCGTGAAATTAAGTCCATCAAGATTGGTGAAATTATGATGAATGCCCTTAAAAGTGTGGACTCAGTTGCATATGTAAGATTTGCGTCTGTTTACAGGGACTTCCAAGACATAAAAGACTTTTCAGCTGAGATTAATTCATTAAACAAAGAAAGGCCGTCTACTAAAAAACCAAAAAAATGAATTCTGAGCAATTAATGCTGAGAGCTATATCTCTTGCAGACCCTTATAAATATAAAACTAAACCAAACCCAGTTGTAGGATGTCTTATTTTAAAAGATGATCTTGTAATTTCTGATGGAGCGCATGAAGAGTTTGGCTCAGATCATGCAGAAGTTAATGCCATTAAAAAAGCAAAGATAAAAATGGGTACTATGTTTGACACATTTGAAGAGTTAACTTTAATTTGCACATTAGAGCCATGCAACCATTTAGGAAAAACAGGCCCCTGCTCAGAAGCAATTATTCAATCGGGTATTAAAAAAGTTATCATTGGCTGCATGGACCCAAACCCAATGGTATCCGGAAAAGGTATAGAGAAACTTATTAAAAATGGCATAAATGTTGAAGTTGGTTTTTGTGAAGAATTAATACAAGAACAGAATAAATTCTTTTTTTTTAGACATCAAAATAAAAAGCCCTTTATTACTTTAAAAATAGCTAGCTCAAAAGATGGTAAATCTTATAATAAAGATGGGGGCAGAACTTTGATTACATGCAAGGAATCAAGAGAGGATGTTCAGTTAATTAGAGCCATGCATGACGCAATTTTAACTGGAGGAAATACAGTTCTAAATGACAACCCTAAAATGAATGCAAGGGTCGGCTTTCCTGTTAATCAACCAAAAAAAATCTTATTAACTAGTAAAGAGAATTTAAATAACAATTTTTTTAAAGATACAGAGGTTCTGATAATTAAAGAAACGGATATTCACGCCATTATTGAAGATCTTAAAAATTTAAATATTAATTCAATATTGGTTGAGGCAGGTCCAAAATTAGCAAATTCTTTTTTACTGGCAGGCTTGGTTGATGAGCTAATCATCTATGAATCTCCAAATGATCTTGGTTCAAATGGGGTTAATTGGTTTGAAGAAGATAAAGCTGTTGAAAACTTTGGTTTTAAATTAGAATCCTTATACAAAATTGAAGCAGATACAAAAAAAATCTATAGAAAATGTTAAAAGACAATATCAAAGACATCATAAAAGATGTAAAAAATGGGAAGATGGTAATTATTCTTGATGATGAGTCTAGAGAGAATGAGGGTGATTTAGTATGCGCAGCTGATCTTATTACTGCTGAAATAGTTAACTTTATGGCTTCAAAGGGAAAGGGATTAATTTGCCTTCCTATGAGCGCCGATCTATGTAGTAAATATGATCTCCAAATGATGACACATAATAATAAGGCTGCTAATAGGACTGCTTTCACAGTCTCTATTGAAGCTGCAGAAGGCATAACAACAGGAATATCTGCTGCTGATAGAGCTCATACAATAAAAACAGCTGTAGATAGAATGTCTATAGCATCTGATATTGTTCAACCAGGGCATATCTTTCCTTTAAAAGCTATGGATGGAGGAGTTCTAAGCAGAGCCGGTCATACAGAGGCTGCCTGTGATCTTGCTAAACTTGCAGGCCTTCAGTCCGCTGGAGTGATATGTGAAATTATGAATGAAGATGGCACCATGGCAAGGAGAGATGATCTAATCAAATTTGGTGAAGAGCATGGAATAAAAGTAGGAACCATTGCCGACTTAATTGATTACAGACTTTCATCTGACTCTACCGTTGAGTCTGTTCATAGTAGGGATATAACAAATGAATTTGGTGATTTTAATTTAATTGTATGGAGAGATGTTATCAATGATGAATATCACTACTCTTTAAGCAAGGGCGATCTTTCTAAGGTGAAATCACCTCTTGTCCGAGTGCAAACTCAAAGCATACTCCAAGACACTCTAGGAATAGAGGAGCTTGGAAAAAACTGGTCAATTAGAAAATCTATTGAGAGAATATCCAAAGAAGAAGCTGGTCTTTTTGTTTTAATTAACCATAGAGATGCAAAAAGCTACTGGCTTAATATCTTGGAAAAGAAAGAGGTTGAACCTAAAACAAATAGAAGAGTTATTGGAGTAGGCTCTCAAATTCTAAGAGCGCTTGATCTCAAGGAGATAACAGTTTTAGGAACTCCAACTAAATATAATGCCGTATCCGGCTTTAATATAGAAATTACAGGATTTATCAATGAATAAAATATTGATAGTTCATACCTCTTGGTATGAAGATTATATAAAAACAATGATTGAATCTGCCTCAAATAAACTTACACCTGAATATCAAATCAATCTTGCTTGCGCCCCTGGAGCAATAGAACTTGCAGCCCTTGCTAAACATAAAATTTTGAAAGAAGAAAATATATATGCTGGTATTTTATTTCTTGGCATAGTTGTTAGAGGTGAGACAACTCATTATGAATTGGTTACAAATGAAACATTTAGATCAATTGGGGATCTTGCTTTGGATTTTTCCAATATCTCAGTGATAAACAATGTAATATGTGTGGAAAATAAAGATCAATTGCTAAAAAGGCTTACTATTAACACGGAAAATAATGCGAAAGCATTGATATCACTTATAAATGAAAAATCTATCTAATTTTAAAGTCGAAGTGAGAACAAGAGAATATCTTGTTCAAGCTGTATTCCAATTATTCTTCAATGAAGAAGAAGATGTTACTGATATTGTTGAGCAATTTAAAGATGAGCATAAAACTAAAAGAGTTGATTTTTATTCATTTACCTCAGACCTTAAATCAATTCAAAAAAATAAAGAGGATATCCACAAAGTATTAATTGAGCTCGGAGTAAAGGATTCTAATTTAGATCTTATGGACAAATCTATCCTTTATTTTGCACTTAATGAAATGATATATGGGAAGCTTGATAAGCCTATAGTCATAGATGAGGCTTTAAGATTATCTAAAAAATTCTCAAATCCGGAATCTTATAAGTTCATAAATGCTAACTTAGATAAATTCTTAAAATCTAAAAAGTAAGCCTATCTAGTAATTGTTTGATCGCGCGAAGGTCCGGTTGAGATTATTGTAATTGGACATTCAATAAAACTCTCTACAAAATTTACATATTCTTGCGCTTTTATTGGCAGGTTTGAGAACTCTGTCACACCTTCTGAGGATTCTTCCCAGCCCTCAAATGACTTATAGACGGGTGCTCCATTTTTATAATCAACGCATACCTCAATAGATTTAAATTCATCCATAACATCTAACTTTGTTAGGCATAAGTCCGTAACAGAATTAGTAAATATAGCTTTCTTTAAGGCTACTAAATCAAGCCAGCCACATCTCCTAGGTCTTCCAGTAGTTGCTCCGAATTCATGGCCTCTTTCCGCTAGCATTTTAGCATTGTCATCGAATAATTCAGTCAAAAAAGGTCCTTCGCCCACTCTAGTCGCATATGCCTTAGAAATTCCAATTATCTTATCAATATACTTAGGGCCTATGCCCAAACCAGTTGATACTCCCCCAGCCGTTGTATTAGATGAAGTAACAAATGGGTAGGTTCCATGATCAATATCTAAAAGAGTTCCCTGAGCTCCTTCGAATAATAGTGATTTTCCTGCCTTGATCCATTGATATAAAAGATCTTGAGTATCTGTACAGTATTTATTATATAAATCCTTATATGAGAGGATTTCATTAATCATATCTTCGATGTTATGTGGCTCTTCCTGATAAAGCTCAACCAATAAGCGATTGTGATATGAAACTAATAATTCCATCTTTTCTCTTAAAACTTTTTCATTTCCAATATCACCAAACCTTACAGCTCTTCTAGCAATTTTATCTTCATAGGCAGGGCCAATTCCTCGACCTGTTGTACCAATTGATTCTTTTTTATCTCTAACCTTATCGATACTTATGTGACTAGGAAGAATTAATGCACATGACGAGCTTACAAAAAATCTTTGATCAAAGCTTACACCTGCATCTTCAAGGCCTTTGATTTCTTTACTTAAAGCATCAAGTGAAAGTACAACCCCATTTCCAATTAAGCAATTGACCCTGGGATGCAAAATACCAGAAGGTGTTAAATGAAGAACTGTTTGATGGCCATTGACCTTAATTGTATGGCCTGCATTGTGACCACCTTGAAAACGACAAACTGCATGAACTTCCTCACTAAGGGCATCAACAATCTTACCCTTTCCTTCGTCACCCCATTGCAGGCCAAGTATTAGAGAATTTAAAACCATTGTTTATTTCCTTAGTCAGAAATTTCTTTATTATTTAGGTATTTTAGGAAGTCTGAATTAGCATCTATAAGCATAATGTCTGATTTATTTTCAAACGTTTCGACATAAGCTTTCATACTTCTAGTAAATTCATAAAACTCTGGATTTTGAGAAAAGCCATCTGCGTATATTTTTGCTGATAGGGCATCGCCCTCACCTCTTAAAAGCTCTGATGTCTTATATGCATCAGCAAGGATTACTACTTTATCTTTGTCCGCCACCGCTCTTATTTCTCTAGCTATCTCCTTTCCTTCAGATCTTAACTCTTCAGCCAATCTATTTCTTTCAGTTCTCATTCTTTCGTAAACTGAGTTACTTAAGTTTGCAGGAAGATCAATTTTCTTTACCCTAAAATCTATAATCTCTATACCAAGGTCAGTAACCGAGTCATTTAAGATATTTAACATAATATCCATTAACTCATCTCTTTCGCCTGAAACAAGTTCTCTAACTGTTCTTTTACCAAAATTATTTTTAAGAACAAACTCTGATCTTTGCCCAAGCAAGCTATTCAAGCTATTAAAGCTTCCATTATTTGCTTTATAGAATGTTAAAACATCAGAAATTCTATATTTAAGATATGAATCCACTAATAAATACTTACTTTCTACAGTTAGGATTCTATCTGGCTCTTCATCAAGAGTTTGAATTCTTGCATCATATTTTTTAACTTCCTGAATAATTGGAGTTTTAAAATGGAATCCTACAGGTATATCTGTTTTAACAGCTTCACCGAACTGGAATACAATTGCTTGTTCTTTTTCATTAACTATATAGAAGCTATTTGCGGCCAAGCCGATTATTAGGGCAGCAAAAACTAGTAAAAAACTATTTCTGTTCATCTGAATCTCCTTTTATACGCAAACCATTTGACTTATACCTATTTTGATCAGCTTCACTTCCCCTTCCCATAATCTGATCTAAAGGCAGCATCATTAAATTATTTCCGCTATCAATATCTATCATTATCTTGGTTGTTTTTGATAGAACTGATTGCATTGCATCTATATACATTCTATCTCTAGTTACCTTAGGTGCCTTTTCATACTCTTCTAATAATTGAGTAAATCTTCCAACCTCACCTTCAGCGTTAGCAACAACCTCTAATTTATAACCTTCTGCATTTCTAATTCTTGCTTGAGCTTGACCTCTTGCCTCAGGGACAATTGTTAATGCATACCTTTCAGCTTCATTTTGCAATTTTTCTTTATCTTCCCTAGCAGCTACCACGTCATCAAAAGAATCACTTACAGCAGTTGGTGGATCTGTCTTTTCAATATTAACTTGCTGAACTATTAACCCAGTCCCGTATAAATCTAATATCTGTTGGAGTCTTACTTGAACTTCTTGAGCAATATTTTCTCTACCAACTGTCAAGACTGAGTCTAGAGTATTATCACCAACAACATGCCTAAGGGCACTTTCAATTGCATTTCTTAAACTAGCTTCTGGGTCTTTAACATTTAGAACAAAATCTTTAAGGTTAGCAATTCTATATTGAGCTGAGACTGTAACATCTACTATATTTTCATCTTTAGTTAGCATGCTATTAGTTTGGGTGTATCTTCTTGTTAGTGATACATTCTCAATATATCTTTCATCTATCCCGGCAAGTCTAAAGTTTAAACCTTCTTGTTGCTCTTCATGGAATTTACCAAGCCTTAAAATAACCGCTCTTTCAGATGCGTCTAGCTGATATATAGATTGAGATGCATAAACAATTAAAAATGCAAAAAACCCATATAAAAATATTCTAGTAGTTGGGATCTTAAGACCACCAGATCCTGAGCCGTTGCTTCCGGATGGTGATTTCTTGCCCCCAAGGACTGCAGAGAATTTTTTTATAAGATCGTCGAAGTCAGGGGTATCATTTTTACCGCCCCAAGGGTCTTTGTCTTGATTATTCCAATTCACAATAATATTACCTCGTTATTTGTTCTATTATAAACTCTATCTATGGACTAATCCTTATAATTAAAGGAAAGTTGCTAAATTTTTTATGTTTTTTTCAATTTCTTGACTTAAATCAATGTTGTATAAATTAATATCATGCCATGATCTTAACCAAGTAATCTGCCTTTTTGCCAATTGCCTTGTTGCAAACAAAGCTTTGTTAGAAAATGTATCAAAATCATACTCTTCATTTATAAATGCTATTGCCTGCTTATAGTTAACGGATTTTCTAATTGGATGATCATCTGAAATATCGTATTGAGTTAATAAATTTCTTACCTCATCAACTAAGCCACTATTAATGATAATCTTTAAACGATCTTCGATTCTCTTATGTAATAAAGCCCTATCATCCTCATAGATTGCAAACTGATGAACATCATATTTATCGTTGAGAGGTTTTTTTGTATTTAGTTCAATGAGGGAACTCAACGGCTTTCCAGATAACTCTACAATCTCCAGCGCTCTTATAATTCGCCGCTCATCCAAGGGGTGAATTTTATTAGAATATACGGGATCTGCTTTTTCTAAAAGAGAATATAGAGATTTGATGCCTTTCTTATCTTTAATGCCTTTTAGCTCTTCTCTATAAATATTATTTCTCTCTGGCAAATCATCCAAACCATCAAGCAGGGATTTAAAGTACATCATTGAACCGCCGACAAAGAGTGGTAACTTATTCTTTCTATGTATTTCTTTAATCAATTCTAGAGATCTATTGACAAAATCAGAGACAGTAAAAATACTATTTGGCTCACAATAATTAATTAGATGATGGGGGTATTTTTTTAAGATCTCATTAGATGGCTTGGCTGATCCTATGTCACATCCCTTATAAACCATCACAGAATCAACACTAATAATCTCTACCGGAGATTGCTTTAATATATTTATAGCAAGGTCAGTTTTCCCTGAAGCTGTAGCTCCAAGAAGAAAGGCAATTGGCTTTTTTAAAGTACTTATTTTAGAGAGCTTCTTCGTTAGTTTCGCCAGTTCTAATTCTTATAACTTCCTCTATAGGAGTTATGAAAATCTTACCATCTCCTATTTTTCCAGATGACGCAACTTCAGTAATGGCTGTTTTTACCTGCTCTACCAGATCATCTGAGATTGCAATCTCAATCTTAATTTTTGGGAGAAAATCAATAGTGTACTCAGCTCCTCTATAAAGCTCAGTATGGCCTTTTTGCCTTCCAAATCCTTTCACCTCAGTCATGGTCATGCCAGTTATACCAATAATATCTAATGACGCCCTTACCTCTTCTAGCTTAAATGGTTTAATTATTGCTGTTACTAGTTTCATTACCTGCCCCTCTAATTGTATTTAAAATCTTTGTATATTGTTTTTTGGTAGAGCCCTTATTGTCTGTGCAAATATTTAAGGCGCTAATTGCCATATCATCTCTCAATTTAGAGTCATTTAGCAAGGTCTTAAATGCATTAAATATGTCTTTTTTTTGATCTAATTGAATACATGAATTATTTTTAGAAAAAAGGTCCACAATATCTTCAAAATTATGCGTATATGGCCCTACTATAAAAGGACATTTTTCAGCAGCCGCTTCAATAATATTATGGCCGCCATATTTTTTAAATAAACTCCCTCCTATAAATGCTATTGAGGCTTTTGAGTAAAGCTCTCTCATCAGGCCTGTTGCTTGAATAATAATTACATTATTATTATTAAAATTTTGAGGAATGGAGGATGAGATATCTCCTATCAAGCCATTCTTGTTAACTAAAGTTTGAATTGATTTAGCTCTATCTGGATGTCTTGGGACAATAATTAATTTCAAATCTTGAAATTCACCCTGAAGCTTAATAAATGCTGCAATTATTAATTCATCTTCGTCTTTGTGGGTACTGGCTGCAAGTATAAATTTTTTATCAGATGGCATTTTTATAAAATTATCTGAGGTAGTATTAATATCAAACTTTACAGACCCAACCTCCTCTATTCTATTAAGTGAAACTCCTAGTTTATTAAAGCGAATTTTATGATCATTGCTTTGAGCAAAAACTAATGATATTTTTTTCATGGTGCTGGAGAAGAGGTAGCTAAACTTTATGTAATTTTTATAAGATATCTCAGACATTCTGGCATTAGATATTATTATAGGAATTTTCTTATGGTCAGCTCTTGAAATCATTGATGGCCATATTTCAGTCTCAAACAATATTAAAGCAATGGGATTGAATGATTTAAAAAATCCATTAACGAAAAAGATAAAATCCCATGGAGCGAAGACAATCTCAAGTGAAGTTCCGAATATTTTTCTTGCCTCTCTAAGCCCTGTTGGAGTTGATACAGTTAAAACAACATCATGTTCCTTTAATATTTCAATTACTATTTGCTGTGAGGAAATTACCTCGCCCAAGCTGACAGCGTGAAACCAAACAACCTCTTTTGATTTTGATTTTTTATACATACCAAATCTATGTCTAAGATTTAATCTATAGTCTTTGTCTCTATAGCTTTTTATTAATAGTCTAGAAACCATAAAAGGAGTTATAAGAAGTAATAAAAAATTATATAAAAAAAGTTTCATTTACAATTGATCTACATTAATAATGTAATAATACAACTTAAAAACAAATGAATAGAGTTTTATTAAAATTTCTTGTTACTTTGTGGAAGCTTATAGTGCTTCTTCCTAGACCTATTCAATTATTTTTAGGTCAGATCTTAGGCCATCTGCTTTATTTAAGTTCAATGAAGAGAAATCACTTTAGTAAAAAAAATATCGATCTCTGCTTCCCTTCGTTAAATGATGAGCAAAGAAAAGGAATGCATAAATTAAACATATTACTCTCTGGGAGAATTCTTTTTGATTCTGGTATTTCATGGTTTTGGTCTGATAAGCGAATTAATAGTGAAATTGATTATGAAATTAAAGGGCTAGATAAGATTCTTGATGAGCAAAAGAGCAAAAAAGGAGTTTTACTCTTTTTCAAACACTCACTTCATCTTGAGTTAGATGCTCGATTAATTGCAATTAATGCTGAAATATATGGAGTAGAAAGAGTGCATAACTCAGATTTATTTGATTCTATTCAAGGCTCTGGAAGGTTAATGAGCATGCAAGGGGTATGCGATAGAAATAGTCCTATAAAATTTATAAGATGGTTAAAGAAAGGTAAAACAGTTTTATATGCGACTGATCAAGATTATGGAATGGGTCAATCTAATATTGTAAATTTTTTTGGCGTTCCTTCTGCAACTATTTCAGCGCCACTTAAAATCGTAAAAAGCACTAATTGTAAAACATACTTTATGAATACATTCGTAGAGAATAATAAATATATTCTTGATATTCAAGAAATGAACTTAGATCAAATAAATGAAATTAATTTTTCTAGTGATCTGAATATATTTATGGAAAATAAAATTAAATCTCATCCTGAAGAATACTTGTGGCAACACCGAAGATTTAAATCAACTCTTGGTAAAGAGAACTTTTATGCAAACAATGAACAAATTTAATGATGTGAAGGGGTTCCTGGATCATGAAGAGGGTTTATTTCTTTACAGGCTTGCAAAAAAATATTGTGTAGATAGCTTTGCAGTAGAAATTGGCTCCTATTGTGGGAAGTCAGCTTGCTATATCGGGCAGGCTTGTAAAGAAAATAATACATATCTTGTAACCATTGACCATCACATGGGCTCAGAAGAACAGCAGCTAGGCCAAGAATACTTTGATCCAGAAGAGTATGATTACAAAAAAAATAGAGTTGATACTCTTCCATCTCTTATCAAGAATATAGATAAATTTGACTTAAATGACTCGGTTAGGCCCTTAGTTAGCGATTCTGCTACTGCTGCAAAAAGCTTAGAAAATGAGCTAGATATGGTTTTTATAGACGGGAGCCATACATTTGAATCTGCAAGATCTGATTACGAATCATGGAAAGGTAAAATTAGAAAAGGAGGTATTTTAGCTATTCATGACATATATGATACAGAGGCGGATGGCGGCCAGGCACCAAAAGAGATTTATGAGAAAGCTTTAAAAGAGAATTTTGAACTAATAGAGAGAGTTAATAGCCTAGTTGCACTAAGGTTTGTTTGCTAAAAAGGTAAAGATATTATTACCATTGCCGCATATAACGTTTCCAGCAATTATTAATGCAGCATTTGTCCAAGTTGACTGCTCATTTGGCCATAGGATATCAAGCTTATATTGATAACCGGTTGGAAAGATTCCATCTTTATTTTGAAACTTTAAAATATCATCAAACATTTTTATAGCCAAAGATTTATCATAATTTAGAAAGGTAGCAATAATACATTCTGAAGATTCAGCCATTGTTACCCATGGCTCCTCTTCAACACATTTAATGCCTAAATTTTGGACATAGAAATGCTCAAGACCTAATTTAAAGAAATCTTTGTCTAAGTTCACTCTTGCTAATGATTGATAAAAAAAATCCATTGAAAACCTTGACCTATCTATACCATCTCTATCAAATCTAGCCCAGGGTATTTCTGAGTTAGCCCAAAAAGACTTATCTAAAAGATTTTTTAGATCTTCTAATAACCCTAATTTAAAGTCTTTTTCATAATGACTGTCTTCACTATCAATTTTAAGAATTTTAATAATTGCAGAATATGCTTGAACGGAGATTGCAATAGACATCGATGCTGTTATTAATGAGTTGTCTGAATAACCATCATTATCTTTTGACCAATGATACATTCCATCTTCATCCATAAAACTTAAAAGTGAGCTAAAAATAGTTGTTAATTGTGGTAAATATTTATCCAGATTCTCTGATTTTTGATCAATCAAATATCTTTGAAGAAGTGGAAGAGCTATATAAGGAGCATGATGGCTTTGATAGTTTAATTGAGTTGGTTTTTGTTTACTAAACTCCGAATAGATTAGCCCCTCACTATTGAGGTTGCTGAAAAACCACTCCACCCCTCTATCAAAAGCATCCCATTCCTCATAGATTGCTAGCGCGATTAAGCATTCAGAATGATCCCAGGAATCGCATTTTCCTTTTTCATCCCATGGAATGGAACCATCTATAAGTTGGTTGTGAATGATCCAATCCTTAGCCGGTAAAAACCTATTTTTTAAATCTATCCAATTCATTTTTTTGTAAAATACATTGCCGTACTTTTACCCATAATTGGGTTTAAGGATCTGTCAATTAAATCAATCCAGAGTGGTTTTTTTAATATATGTACTTCAAGAAATTTTTTATAGGCTCTTACTAAGATATTCGTTTCTTGATTTTTCCAAAATATACATCTGAGCCACCAATAAGGACTATGTATTGAATGAAATTTTTCTGATTGAATAAAATCAAACCCTCTTTCTGAGATCTCATTAACAAGGTTGTTTTTTTTAAAAATTCTTAAATGTCCTCCTGGTTGATTTTGATATTCAGTTGAAATGGCCCAGCATATTTTTTCAGGCCATGCGGAAGGGACGCTTGCAAGAAAAGCTCCTCCTGGCTTAAGCACTCTATTGATTTCAACTATTGCATCTTTATATTCATAAAGATGTTCCAAGACTTCCGAGCAAACAACTAAATCAAAACTATTATCAGGAAATGGTAGTGAGTAAACAGAGCCTTTTATAAATTCAGCTCCGGCATTTGATATTGATTTAAAAAACTCATAGCCTTCCTGTGATTTTTTTAGTGAATCATCGTGAAGGTCCAGGCCAGTACAATGAAGATCTGGAAACTTTTGCATCAATCCAAAGATATGCCTTCCTTCGCCACAGCCAACATCAAGCATTGAGCAGCTCTCATTGATTAAGTTAATTTTATTAAAATCAAATGTTAGCATTCTTAAAATCCTCTATGGTTTGGTATATAACAACTTCGTACTCTTTAGTAATTTTTGTCCAATTAAATTTATTAATTACATGAACCCTTCCCTCTTTAGCAATCTTACGGTGTTCATCATAGTTATTTATAATTTTTTGAATAGACGAAATTAATATCGAAGTATCTTTTGGTGGAATTAATGTAGCAAAGCTATCAACCAACTCAGGGATTGAGGATGTGTTTGCTGCTATTAAGGGAACCTCACAGCTCATAGCCTCAATAACAGGATAACCAAAGCCCTCATATAAAGAACTCACTATAGCTATTGAGCTCTTGGCATATTCTTTCGCAATATCTTCTTTTGTTAAATTAGTTTTAAATTTAACAATATGATCAATTTGTAAAGATTGAATTAGTCTTGAGGTATGCCCTCCTTCTTTTAACTTTCCAATGATAACAAGGTTTATATCAGCGTAATCTTTTCTTAGTTTGCTAATAGCTCTTAGGGTGAAATCTAAGCCCTTCAAAGGAACATCTGCACTAGCGGTTGTTATTATCCTATAAGGTAATCTTTCTATATTTTTATACGGAATAAATATATCAGTATCAAGACCGTTATTTATTACTGAAATACTATTAGGATTGCACCCGAAGTCCTTCGAAATATCTTTTAAAGAGTTCTTTGATGGAGTGATAATTCTTTTAATTTTTGGAGCAACTTTTTTTTGCATTCCCAGAAAGGAATACCATCTATATCTAGATAGTCTATATAAGATTTTTTTGCTTGCCTTAAGCTCGTGTTTATAATCTTTAGTGATAGGATGATGAATTATTTCAATGAAAGGAATAACTTTTTGAATATCAAGCATTCCAAAACTAATTGATTGATTATCAATAACAATATCATAATTGTTATTATCTATGATCCATTGCTTTGCTCTATATCCAAACGTCCTCATTTCTGGAAAGCCGCCACAAAGTGTGGATAGGAACTCATAGATATCTATCAATTTTTTGGGCTTCTTATTAAGAAAAATGTTAAGCCTTTCTTTAAAAGAGAAGGTTTGAAAAAGGTCTAGTCCTGGAAGCCTTTCAAGATTTACACCCTCAGGCAAGATTGGATATGGTGGCCCGGAAATTATATCAACATCGTGTCCAGAAGCTCTTAGAGCTTTTGATATATCATGGACATATACACCTTGCCCGCCTCCAAATGGGGCGCTTCTGTAACTAAAAATTGCAATTTTAAGTTTTTGCAAGATATTTTTTAGGATACTAGGCTGAGCCAATCTTTATAAAGATCATTCTTTCCAGATACTATATCGCTATATGTTTGCTGCAGCTTGGCTGTAACTTCTCCTCTAGAACCTGATCCAATTATATTGCTATCAATTTTAGAGACAGGAGTTATCTCTACAGCTGTTCCTGAAAAGAAAGCTTCGTCACTATTGACCAAATCATCATACGTTAAATCTTTCTCTTGTACTTCATACCCAAAGTCTTGAGCAATCTTAATAACAGATTGTCTTGTGATGCCATTTAAGCAATGCTCGATCCTTGGCGTGGTAATAATATTATTTTTAATAAGGAAAATATTCTCGCCGCTTCCTTCAGAAATAAAACCATTTTTATCCATCAATAGCGCCTCGTCAGCTCCAGCTTTTATAGCTTCATGCAGTGCCATTGTAGAATTTATGTATGTTCCTATGATCTTATAACCAGAGTGAAGCGGGTTGCTATATTGCTCATAAGAAGATTTAATTATTGAAATTCCTGCTTCTTTAGACTCGGGACTCATGTATGAAGGCCACTCCCATGCAGCAATTGCTACATTTACTGATAAATCTGTAGCTCGAATTCCCAGAGATTCGTTGCCAAGGAAAACAATCGGCCTCAAATATCCTTCATTTAAATTATTTTTAACAAATATTTCTTTCTGAGCTTGGTTTAACTCTTCCTTAGAATAAGGAATTACTACTCCTATTTTACTTGCTGCATCAAACAGCCTATTCGTATGGTCTTCTAATCTAAAAATAGCCGGGCCATTGGCTGTATTGTAAGCCCTTACCCCTTCAAAAACTCCAGTTCCATAATGCACAGTATGAGATAAAATATGGATAGAGGAGTCCTCCCATTTTTCATAGGTACCATTTTTCCAAATAACTTTTGAATCAGTGTTTACAAACATTTATACAAGATATAATAATGACGCATCATTATGACAAACTAAGCCAAATAACTAAAGGGGAAAAAATGAAAGTAACTAAATCTATATTCAGGGAAAATGATATTAGAGGAACATACCCAGAAGAATTAAATGAGGATTCAATCAAGGAAATAGCTTTTGCTATATCTAAGAAATGTAAAAAAGAAAATGTTGATACTATAGCTGTTGGAAGAGATGGAAGATTGTCAGGGCCATCTTTACTAGCAGCTTTTTGCTCAGGCTTGGTTGACTCAGGTATTAATGTTAATAATATTGGTTTGGTTACTAGTCCAATGCTTTATTTTGCAGCTAAAAAAGAGAAATCTAAGAGTGGAATTATTATTACAGGCAGTCATAATCCAAAAAACTACAATGGCATTAAGATGGTAGTTGACGACAAGCCTGTGTCAGGATCGGAGATATTGTCACTAATGGAAGAAGATGATTCTGAAAGAAGAATAACAAAAGGTGAGTTAATATTTAGTGATATAAAAGATCAGTATATTAATGAAGTAGTTGATAATATTAAATTGCCTAATGCCTCTAAATTAAAGGTTGTTTTAGATTGCGGGAATGGCGCAGCAGGATGCGTGGCACCCGAATTATTTAAAAAATTGGGCTGTGAGGTATTTGAGCTTTTTAGTGAAGTAGATGGCAATTTCCCCAATCATCATCCAGACCCTGGAAAACTGGAAAATCTATCAGACCTAATTAAAGAAGTTGCAAAACAATCTGCAGATGTTGGACTAGCATTTGACGGCGATGGCGATAGGGTTGGTATGATAACAAATAAGGGTGACTCAGTATTTCCTGATAAGCTAATGATGTTATTTTCAAAAGATATTCTTTCTCGTGAAAAAGGAAAAATTGTATTTGATGTTAAGTGCTCAAATCACTTAGACAATATAATTGTTGAAAATGGCGGTGAGCCAGTTATGGCTCCAACAGGTCATTTTCATATTAAAAAAGCAATTAAAAGAACTGGGGCACTTCTGGCCGGTGAAATGAGTGGCCATATATTCTTTAATGATAAGTGGTACGGGTTTGATGATGGGCACTATGCTGCTGCCAGGATTGTTGAAATTATTAATAATTCTGATCAATCAATCTCTGAGCTTGTAGATATACTTCCAAAGTCTTTTTCCACTCCGGAGCTAAACATTTCAGTTACAGACGATACAAAATTTAAGATCATTGAAGATTTTGCAGATCAATGCCATCTTGAAGGTGAGAAAGTTACCATCGATGGTTTAAGGGTAAATTTTGAAAATGGATGGGGTTTAATTAGAGCCTCTAACACAACTCCTAAGCTAGTTTTAAGATTTGAAGGTAATTCATTAGAGGAAATGGAAGATATCAAAAGTAAATTTATGTCTGAACTATCTCGCATTTGTCCTGAGATTGATATAAATTTAGAATAAGTAATGAAAAATGATAGAAAAAATATAATCCTGCAATCATTAGCTAGCCTTCTTGAGGAACGAAATTTATCTAAAATTACAACTGCTCTTTTGGCGCAAAAATCAGAAGTCACAGAAGCAGCTTTATACAGGCACTTCCCAAGTAAAAGGGCTATCTATGCTGAACTTTTTTCATTTTGTGATGAAGCTATATTTAATAAATGCGGAGAATTAAAAAATTCGGATTTAGCTGCCAAAGATAAAGTAAAAAATGCATTTTTATTCTTTATGATTTTTATAGAAAAAAACAAAGGTTTTGCTAGATTAATCTCAAGAGAAGCTCTTTCATCTGATGAGCAAAATGTCTCAGATTCTGTTAATCAATTTTTCGAGAGATTTGAGCTATCTATAAAGCAAATGTTGCAAGAAGATCCAGATAAGTTAATTACCCAACCGGGAATTTCTGCTCAACTTATAGTTACCTATATTGAGGGAAATGTTGGAAGATATATCCGATCTAAGTTCAAAGAATCACCAAGCACTTATATAGAAAATATTTGGGAACTTCTCTCTCTAAATATATTTAAGAGCTAGTCTTTAATATTTTCATCTAAAAACAATTCAAAATAAGAATCTTTATTTTCTAAGTTATCTATCTGGCCTGTATTCTTATTGACTCTTACAAATGAAATACCCTCTGGAATAGGCTTTGATTTTACATCAAGATTTTCTAGCGCATTATCCATATAATCAACCCAAATTGGCAAGGCAATTGTGGATCCAAATTCATTATCTCCAAGTGATGAGAAATCATCTGTCCCAACCCATACAGTAGTCACCAAATCTTCATGAAAGCCAGAAAACCAAGTACTGATAGCATCATTTGTAGTCCCTGTCTTCCCTGCAATATCTTTTCTATTTAAAACAGATGATCTTCTTCCAGCAGAGCCTCTAGTTATTAATTCCTGAAGATTGTTATGAATGAGGTAGGCTATTCTTTCATCAACAACTCTCTCTTTTCTGAACTCTGGTTTAATTAAGAAATAAGGTTTCTTAACATTCATCTCCATAGTATTAAGCCAAGGAAACGCCGATAAGTTTTCATTGCTAGCGGAAATAATATAATCATCATGCGAGTAGATAATACTGCCATCTCTATCCTCTATTCTTTCAACATACCAAGGGTCAATTAAAAACCCTCCGTTAGCAATAACACCGAAGGCTCTAACCATCTCAGCCGGCGAGAAGTTTCCCGAACCTAATGCCAAAGATAAATCCGATGGAAGTCGAGATTTTTCAAAACCGAATTGCCCAAGAAAGTCATGAGATTTATTAATACCTATCTCTCTTAAGAGTTTTATTGAAACAATATTTATTGATTGAATTAGAGCCTCTCTTAAAGAGGTTGGGCCGTAAAACTTGCCCGTATAGTTCTGGGGTCGCCATACACTTTCAAGATTTTTATCTTCAAAAACAATAGGCGCATCATTTATTAATGACGATAAGTTATATCCATTGGCCAGACCTGACGCATATAAGAAAGGCTTAAAGCTAGATCCAGACTGAGGGTAAGACAACCTCACTCTATCAAAATTACTCTTACTGAAATTTAATCCACCAATATATGCCTCTACAGAACCTGTATTTGGATTTAAAGAAATTAAAGAAGCCTCTGCTTCAGGAATTTGATCAAGTAATAAAAATTCATTTTCTTTTTTTAAATATATTAAATCGCCAATATTTAAAAAATCTTCAAAAGATTTGGGAGCTGGTCCTTTTTCATTGATTGTTAGACGATTTCTTGCCCATAAATACTCTGATGACCAAGGTATATTTTTAATTTCAAACCTTTCATTCAAAAAATAAAGCGTGTCATCTAACATATTAACAATAATTCCCTTTGCGTGAGTTTCGTAATAAGGGTGATTATCAAAGATAGAATTAATTTTATTTGCTAATAAATCATTATTTTCAAATGAACTATTCAAGCCTATTTCTAAAGAAATAAACTCACTATTGAGATTTTTTAACTGCTCTAATTCTTCTAAATTAAAGATATTAAGAAAATTAGGTGACTCTATCCAGCCATGCCTTTTATGATAATTTGTCAGTTGTGTATTTAAGTTTTTATGGGCGCTTTCTTGCAATCTAGAATCTAAAGTCGTGTAAACAGACCACCCATTTTTATATGCTTGAAGACCATACCTTTGAATTATCTGCTGTCTAGCTAGCTCAGCCAAGTATCTTCCATCAACATCGTAAAGATTAATATTTTTAGCAACTTTAAGGGGTATAGATATTGCCTCTTCATAATCTTCATCGTTAATATATTCAAGCTTATGCATCCTATAAAGGATCCAGTTTCTTCGTTGCTTTGTTTTTACAGGTGATCTTATGGCATTGACTCGAGAAGGAGACTGCGCCATGGCCGCAATAGCTGCTGATTCAGCAAGGTTCAAATCTAGAGTAGATTTATTAAAATATGTATTTGCTGCGGCCTCGATACCATATGAACGATTTCCAAAAAAATTTCTATTAATATAAAGCTCAAAAATCTCTTCTTTAGATATGGTGCTTTCTAACTCTAAAGCTAAAAAAATCTCCTTAGCTTTTCTTATTAATGTTTGGTCTCTTGTTAAGAGGTAGCCCCTAACAACTTGCATTGTTATAGTTCCTCCTCCACCAACACAGCCCTGAGGGCCAAGACATCTTTTTACAGAGCGAAGAAGTCCCGAATAACTAATACCCTGATGCTCAAAAAATGCATCATCCTCTGCTGCAAGAAATGCATTTCTAATATTTAAAGGTATGCTATCAAACTCAAGAGGCCTTCTTTTTATTTCTCCATACTCGCCAATCAAAATCTCATCTTTGGTGTAAATTTTTAAGGGCATTTGAAGGCTTGTTTCATCAACAAGTGAAATTTGAGGTAAATTAGGCTTTAATAAGAGGTATGAAATAAGAATAAATAAAATTGCAGCTATACAGCTAGAAATAGATAAATAGAAAAGAATTTTAATAATTTTTAACATAATATGCTTAAATCGTTACTCGTTAGAATACATCTTTTATCATCTAATAAACCATTTTATATAGTTCAGTGCTAAAATTCTCATAATATATTAAATAATTGTCTTAAATGAACATATTCATAGTGGGTCCAATGGGATCAGGGAAATCAACTGTCGGTAAGATAATTTCAGGTGAGTTATTCCTGACTTTTTTTGATACAGATGGGGAGATTGAATCCAGAACAGGCGCTTCTATAGATTGGATATTTGATCTTGAGGGCGAAGAAGGGTTTAGAAAAAGAGAAAGCAATGTTTTAGAAGAAATGGTTAAGCAAAATTCCATTGTATTATCAACTGGGGGTGGAATTATTCTTTCAGAAGCAAATAGGGAAATGCTATCTTCACGAGGCTCTGTATTTTATCTTGCCACTCCAATTGCGACTCAGCTTGAAAGGACTTCTAAGGATAAAGATAGACCACTTCTAAAAAATGGCGATCCTGGTGAAATTCTTAAAAAACTTCATGAAACAAGAGAAAGCCTTTATGAGGAAGTTGCTGATTATGTTGTCAATACCGAAGGCAAATCTAGCCAAGAGGTTGCAGCTGAAATTGTTAAATTAGTAAAGAATTATGGCTAGAACTATTATTGTTGGGAAGACCCCCTTTAAATATAATGTACTTATTGCTAAAAATGCTCTAACTAAGGCTAATTTATTAGGTCATCTTAAAACAAAAAATAAAGTCTTTATTATTACTGACTCAGGTGTTCCAAAAAAGTATCTTGATGAAGTTAAAGAAATCCTAAAAAATAAAAAGAAGTGCTATGTACATATACTAGAACAAGGTGAGAAATCTAAATCATTTTCTTCATATATAACTATCCAAGAAAAATTAGCTGACTTAAAATTTGATAGGTCTGACTGCATGATTGCTCTTGGTGGCGGTGTTGTTGGTGACGTTACCGGGTTTTGTGCCGCAACCTTTCTTAGAGGAATTGACTTCATCCAAATACCTACAACTTTATTGTCTCAAGTAGATTCATCAGTGGGGGGCAAGACTGCTATAAATATAAAACAAGGTAAAAACTTAATTGGCTCATTCAACAACCCAAGCTTAGTTTTAATCAGTAGTAAGTTTATTGAGACCTTAACAGAAAGAGAATTTAATTCTGGGTTGGGAGAGGTTATCAAATATGCCTTTATAGGAAATAAAAAACTCTACAAATTAATTAAAGAAAATTCAGAAGCCATCAAGAATAGACAGTTAAATATTTTAGAAGATATCATAGAGGAATCTATAAAAACAAAAGCCAAAATTGTTACTGAAGATGAAAAAGAAAGTGGTATAAGAGCAATTTTAAATTTTGGTCATACATTTGGACACGCTATAGAAGCTTTCAATAAATATAAAAATATTACACATGGCGAGGCTGTGACTATTGGTATGATAATAGCTGCAAAAATTTCTTTTTATGAAGGCCATATAAAAAACTACCAACTAGATAACGTTGTAAATCTTATAGATTCATTGGGACTAAACTCTGAATATAAAAAATATAAATACGAAAACTTAAAGAAATTTATTTTAAATGATAAAAAAGTATCTGAAGGAAAATTAAATTTAATTTTAATTAACTCTTCTGGGAAAGCATTTAAGACAAATAAATTTAATCCAAAAAATCTTCAAAAAGCCTTTATCTAAGCTGCATTAGCAGTTGTTGCTTTTAATAAATCTTGAATATTTGAAGCTGCTGGAACAACTAGCCAAAAATAAGGCTCAAACTTATCAAAATCTTCAACTAGCTCCCTTGCCTTAAGGCTATTTGTTTGTTTGTAATGCTCTGCGATTATTTCTTTTAAATGTTTTCTATGAGACTGCATATCTTCTGAATGAATTCTTTCTAAATTTACTAGCCCCCTATTACATTTATCAAAAAATGTTTTGTCTTCATCTAAAACATATGCAAACCCACCTGTCATGCCTGCTCCAAAATTTGCACCAACAGATCCTAAAACAGTAACCTGTCCTCCAGTCATATACTCACAACAATGATCTCCGGACCCTTCTATTACTGCTGAAGCTCCTGAGTTTCTTACAGCAAACCTTTCTCCAGCTCTTCCGGAGACATAAAGTTGACCTCCTGTTGCTCCATACAAACAAGTATTACCAACCAAAACAGTATCCTCATTGGAGGCCAAGGCAGGGGTTTCATTTTTTATAACTATCTTCCCTCCATTCATGCCCTTACCAACATAGTCATTAGCATCGCCATCTACCATCAATTCAATACCCTTGGCATTCCAACAGCCAAAGCTTTGGCCGGCAGATCCTGAAAAATTTAAATTTATAGGATTTATTAAGCCTGGTTCTCCATACTTTTTAGCAACATAACCTGAAATCAGCGCCCCTATTGATCTATCGGTATTTGATATCTTGAAGTCTAAAGAGATAGATTCTTCATTATCAATAGATTCCTTAGCTTGTCTTAAAACCTTCCTAGCTAATAAACCCTTATCCCATGGGCTATTTTTTTTAGAAGTGCAGAAGAAACTTTCATTTATTGCGCTATCTTTATAAAGGAGATCGCTCAAATCTATTGATTGGTATTGTTTATCAAGGCTCCTAATTTTTTCAAGATACTGAGTTTGACCAATAATATCTTCAAATTTTTCTACACCAATCTCACTTAAATGATGTCTGACATCATTTGCAATAAATTTAAAATAGTTCATTACTCTCTCTTTATCGCCAATGAAATGATGTTTTATTAAATCATCTCTTTGTGTGGCTACTCCAGTAGCACAGTTATTTAGATGGCATATTCTTAAATATTTACATCCCATTGCTATCATTGGGCCCGTTCCAAAACCAAATGATTCTGCACCAAGAATAGCTGCTTTAATTACATCCAATCCCGTCTTCATTCCTCCATCAGCCTGGAGTCTAACTTTGTGCCTAAGACCACTGTTTCTTAGACTTTGATGGGCTTCGGCTAAACCAAGTTCCCATGGAGATCCTGCGTATCTTATTGATGTCAAAGGACTGGCTCCAGTTCCACCATCATGACCTGAGATAGTTATTAAATCTGCATATGCCTTAGCTACTCCCGAGGCTATAGTTCCAACTCCTGGTTCCGAGACTAGCTTTACAGATACTAATGCCTTGGGATTAACTTCTTTAAGATCATAGATAAGTTGTGCTAAATCTTCTATAGAATAAATATCATGATGAGGAGGAGGCGAGATCAATGTCACTCCCTGGGTTGAGTATCTTAATTTAGCAATTAACTTATTTACTTTGCCTCCTGGTAGCTGACCGCCCTCTCCGGGCTTGGCACCTTGAGCAATTTTAATTTGTAATACTTCTGCATTAACTAGGTAATGTGGAGTAACCCCAAATCTTCCTGATGCAATCTGCTTAATCTTTGACATCTTCGAGGTGCCATATCTTTCAGCAGCCTCTCCGCCCTCTCCAGAATTTGATCTTGCACCTAACTCATTCATTGCCTCAGCCAGTGTTTCATGAGCTTTAGGAGATAATGCCCCTAAACTCATTCCAGCGGAATCAAACCTAGTTAAAATATTTTTTTCTGACTCCACCTTGTTAAGGTCTATTTTTTTATGGCCTGAATTAACTTCAAGCAAATCTCTAAGCATCGCGGGAGGCCTTGAATCTACAAGATGAGCATACTCCTGATAAGTAACCTCTGATCCTGTTGAAACTGCATCTTGAAGTTTTTTTACAATCTCAGGATTATAAGCATGATACTCGCCGCCATGAATATACTTAAGAAGTCCTCCAACACTCATATCAGAAAGATTTGATCTTGCGTAATCATCAAGAACTCTTAGTTCTTCATCAAGGTCTTTAAAATTTCGTCCTTTAACTCTGCTTGTTGTATTTTTGAAACATAAGTCAACGATATCTTTATCTAGACCAACTATTTCAAATAGCTGAGAGCCTCGATAACTAGAAATTGTTGAAATACCCATCTTTGAAATGATTTTTAGCAGGCCTTTATTAACCCCTTTTCTATATCTGGCACAGTTTTCATGAGGAGAGCCCTTAAGCTCATTTCTTTGAGTTAAGTCTAGTATTGTTTGGTATGCCAATGTTGGATAGACAGCTGTTGCACCAAAGCCTATTAAACAAGCAATCTGATGGGTATCTCTAGCAGAAGAAGATGTAACTATTATATTTGCATCAGATCTCAAGCCTATTCTCACCAACTCCTGATGAACTCCCCCAACTGCTAAAAGAGCATTAATAGGGAGCTTGCCCGGCCCAGGTAATTCTTCAATAAGGTGAATTATAGGGTTCTCATCTTTTACATATTTTACAACTTCACTTTGTAAATTTTTTATAGCTTTTTTGAGAGAGATATTTTTGTCATATGAAAGAGATATTTCTTTTGAATTGAAATATGGATTGGTGATAACAGATTGAAGTTTTTTATATGAAAGAACTGGTGATGTTGTAACTAACCTCTTCGCATGATCTTCGGATTCTTCATATATGTTTAGCTCTGGACCAAAGCATGTTTCTAGTGACATGACTCCAACCTCTCTTAAAGAATCTATAGGAGGATTTGTTACTTGAGCAAACTGTTGCCTAAAGAAATCATAGAGCTGTCTATGCATTTTACTCATAACAGCAAGAGCCGTATCATCTCCCATTGATCCCGTGCCTTCTTGAGAGTCAATTGCAAGTGGCTTAATAACAGAGGATCTTTCTTCTTTATAAAGTAAGAATAATTTTGTAGTTATAAGGAAGTCATTAGCCGGCATTTGTCTTAAGCCTGGTCCTTCATATGAATCTAAACTTGATTCAATATAAACAGCATTTTCTCTTAACCATTTTCTGTAAGGTTTCTTTGCTTTCAGCACATTATCTATGGGGTTCTCATTAAAAATTTCACCTGTATGGGTATTTATGGCAATGATGCCTCCAGGCTGAACCCTTCCTTTTGAAACAATATTTCTATCATCTACTGGATTTACGCCTGTTTCAGAAGCAATTGTAATATTATTCTTGTCATCAATTTGATATCTTGCTGGTCTCAAGCCATTTCTATCAAGCATACATATTGACCATTTTCCATCTGACATTACTATTCCAGCAGGGCCATCCCATGGCTCCATATGCATAGAGTTATATTCATGAAATGCTCTTATATCGGCATCCAGTGATTGGGTATTTTGCCAGGCAGGAGGAAGAACCATTCTAATAGCTCTAAATATGTTAACTCCGCCTTTTATTAATAGCTCAATCATATTATCTAGAGAAGATGAATCTGAGCCAGTTTCATTTACAAGTTGTTTAAATTTCTGAATCTTTGGTATTAGAGGTGTTACAAATTTAGAAGATCTAGCTTTTACCCAATTTCTATTCCCTTGAATGGCATTAATTTCTCCGTTATGAGCAAGCATCCTAAAGGGCTGAGCCAGATGCCATCTTGGACTAGTATTAGTTGAGAACCTTTGATGAAATACACAAGAAGAGGCTGTAAGATCTTTATGCTGCAAGTCTATATAAAATTCTTTTATAGCATTTGGTAGCATTAATCCTTTATAAACTATTGTCTTAGATGAAAAACTGCATAAGTATAAAACCTCATCATTAAGATATATCTCTTCTATAAATTTTCTTGCTTGTAGTAAATTAGTATCAAACTTTTGATCATTAAAAACTTTTTCTGATGGTGTAATAAATAATTGATATATATGAGGGGCGCAATCTAAAGCTATTTTTCCAAGGATTTTTTTATTAACTGGGACTTTCCTAATTGCGGAAAGAGTTAGTTTTTCTTTTTTTAAAATTTTATCTAATTGAGGAAGGATTGTTTCAATATTGTTATTGTAAAATAATTGACCTATAGCAAAAATTTTAGGTAATTTAATGTCCAAATCTTTGTATACTGCATTTCTAAAATAGTCATGATCTATATCAAACAATAGTCCGCAGCCATCTCCTGTTTTTCCATCAGAGCCAACACCCCCTCTATGAGTCATACTTACTAAAGCATTTATAGAGCTTGTAATTACCTTGTGAGATTTAATGCCGTCGATATTGGAAACAAGTCCAAACCCGCAGTTATCTTTAAAGTCTTCTTTTTTGTATAGTCCTGGCATGTGAAAAATATATTGTTTACATGGATTCTATCATAAAACTATACCAATTCCATCCTGTAAATGTCATACTATGTCATACAAAGATCATCCTAAATATGAAAAATAAAAATAAGCAATATAGAGTTGAGAAAGGTCTTTTGCTTTTCACCCAACCAAGATCTCCATATTTTTATGGAAAGCTAAGAGTAAATGGAAAGTATGTAACTCAGTCATTCGCTCCTATTTCTAATTTAGATGAAGCTAAGAGTAGGTTGTATAAATGGCGAGATGAGCTTATGAGTATGAACTCTCAGCCAATACCTTCTAAAAGCTTTCATGAGAGAGATGAGTATATGACTCATGAGAAACTTGATAATGACTTCCAATTTTTAGAAGTTGGGCGCTTTGATCCAGTTAAAAAATCTGCAGATGAAAGAAAGATTAGCTTCGTTGAAATCTACAGTGAGTACAACCAAACCCAAGCTTCCAACCAAGCTCATAGATGTTTAGACTGCGGAAATCCTTATTGTGAATGGAAGTGCCCTGTTCACAACTATATCCCAGACTGGCTTAAGCTTGTAAATGAAGGAAATATCATTGAAGCAGCCGAACTATGCCATTCAACAAATAGCTTGCCTGAAGTATGCGGTAGGGTTTGCCCTCAAGACAGGCTCTGTGAAGGTGCTTGTACTCTTAATGATGGCTTTGGAGCAGTTACCATAGGTTCAACTGAAAAATACATAATGGAGAAAGCTTTCGAGATGGGCTGGAAGCCAGACATGTCTTATAGAAATTGGACTGATAAAAAAGTAGCCATAGTAGGATCAGGTCCTGCAGGAATAGCTTGCGCTGACGTCTTAACAAGGTCAGGAGTTCATAGCCATGTTTTTGATAAAAATGAGGAGATAGGCGGGCTTTTAACTTTTGGAATTCCTGAGTTTAAATTAGAAAAATCAGTAGTAAAAAGAAGAAGGAAAATATTAGAGGAAATGGGGGTGAACTTTCATTTAGGAAAAGAGATTGGAAAAGATATTCCTTTCAAGAAATTATACGAAGATTATGATGCAGTTTTTCTAGCCATGGGTACTTATACATCTCTTGAGGGAGGCTTTGGAGGTGAGAAGTTAAATGGAGTTCACAAAGCTATCGATTATCTAATTTCAAGCACCAAAAAACTTCTTAAGTTGCAAAAAAATAAAGAAGATTTTATTAACCTTAAAGGTAAAAAAGTTATTGTCTTGGGAGGCGGTGATACTGCAATGGATTGCAATAGAACAGCTATAAGACAAGGCGCTGAGTCAGTGCAATGTTTATACAGAAGAGATGAAGCAAATATGCCTGGCTCAAAAAGAGAAGTGCAAAATGCGAAAGAAGAAGGAGTTCAGTTTGAATTTAATATTCAACCTGTTGATATAGTAGGTACTGATAAGGTAGAGGGTGTGAAGATTGTTAAAACGCAATTAGGAGAGCCTGATCAAAATGGCAGAAGAGTCCCTATACCTATTCCTGGTTCAGAAACAATATATGAGGCAGATGCAGTAGTTATAGCTTTTGGTTTTAGGGCAAGTCCATCAGAGTGGTTTGGTAAATTTAATATAGACACTCATAAAAGTGGTCTTGTAATAGCAGAAGAGCATCAAGAATATAAATTTCAGACATCTAATAAAAAAATATTTTCTGGTGGTGATATGGTTCGAGGCTCTGATTTAGTAGTAACAGCTATATGGGAAGGACGTGAAGCAGCTAAAAGTATTATAAAATACGTATCATGACAATTCCTAACTCTATTTTTCTTCAAGCTTTACATAAAGAAAAGCTTTCCACACCGCCTATTTGGTATATGAGACAAGCTGGAAGATACATGCCTGAATATAGAGCTGTAAGGAAAGGATTTAAGAATTTTCTGGACATGTGTAAAGACCCTGATGTTTGTTGTGAACTTGCACTCCAACCAATAGACAAATTTAATTTAGACGCCTCAATTTTATTCTCAGATATACTAACAATACCTGATGCAATGAATCTAAAGGTTAAGTTCTTAGAGGGAGAAGGCCCTGTATTTGATAATCCAATAAAGAGTGCTCAAGATGTTCTTGATATAGAGCCTTTTGATGCTGACAAACTCTCATATGTCTATAAAGCTGTTAGTAATATAAGATCTGCTCTTCCAAAAAATATTCCCTTAATAGGTTTTTGTGGAAGCCCTTGGACTTTAGCTGCATATTCAATTGAAGGAAGGTCATCAAAAGATTTTAATATCACAAAAAAATTTATTGAGGAAAATAATGAAGAAGCTCATATCTTTCTACAAAAACTAACAGATGCATGTTTTATTTATCTTAAAGAGCAAGTTAAAGCTGGGGCTGATGTTATTCAGATATTTGATTCATGGGCAAACCTGCTAAGAGAATCTGATTACCAAAAATATTCTCTAAATTATATTTCTTCTCTTATCTCATCACTGAAAAATGACCCTTTGACTTCATCTACTCCAATAATTTTATTTGCTAGAGAGCCAAAATGCACAACAGATTTTATTATAAATACCAATGCAGACTGCTTGAGTCTCTATTGGAGCATGAGCCCAAAAGATTACACTTACCTTTCAGGCAAGGTTTCTTTACAAGGAAATTTAAATCCAAAAATATTATTGGAATCTAATAAAGTAATTAAAAAAGAGACTTACAAAATATTAGATACTTTTAAAGACTACCCTGGTTATATATTTAACTTAGGTCATGGAATTACACCAGATATAGATCCAGAAAAAGTTAACTACCTAACTAATATAATTAGAGAGAGATAGTTCCTTATCTCCTATCTTCTGGCCAAAGCCTTATAAGACCTTCCTGGGTGCAAGAGGCTATCAATTTTCCATCTTTTGAATAAATTGACCCTCTACAGAAACCTCTAGAATTTCCAGAATAAGGGCTATCAATTGCATACAAAACCCAATCATTAAAATCTAGCTTTTGATGAAACCACATTGCATGATCTAGACTTGCAACTTGAAGATTTTTTGTTAAAAAGTTCATGCCATGAGCGTTATTTGCAGCAGCCAATAACCCCATGTCTGAGATATAAAGCAAAAATGCTTGTTGAATTTTTTCATCATCAGGCATTACACCATCTGGCCTTATCCAAGTATTTCTATATGGTGAGCTTTTTTTTGGATTTGCATAGTCATGGATTTCAACAGGCCTCATTTCGACCTCTCTTTTCCTTAAAAATAGAGGGAGGTCATCTATATCTAACTTCGAATTATTAGATATCTCCTCTCTAATTTCCAATTCATTCTTTAACCCCTCATAGCCAGGGAGATCAGGCATTGGTATTTGATGTGTTAAGCCCTCTTCTCTTTTTTGGAAGGAGACTGAGCAATTAAAGATTGCTTCTCCATCCTGGATCGCCTTTACAGTTCTTGTTGTAAAGCTTTTACCATCTCTGATTCTATCTACAGTAAAAATAATAGGCTTGTCCATTTGGCCTGGTCTTAAAAAGTAGGAATGGAAAGAATGTGCAAAATGATCCTTCTCTATTGTGTTGTAAGCTGCAATTAATGTTTGCGCCATAACCTGTCCACCAAATACTCTTGCCCAACCAACATTTTTTCCCGTCCAGCTAAAAATATCTCTATCAATTTCATTTAGTGAAAAAAGTTCTAAACAGTTACTTAAAAGGTTTCCTTTTTCTTCCATTATTTTTTTATACTCAGGTTAATTAATATTTCTATAGATTATAGCAAGGTTCATATCTAATCTATTATTAATAAAAACTAGAACTTTTACACTTCAAAAAGTATTATGTGGCAACTGTAAGAAAAACCATCAAATTAAATGACAACCAATAGCAAAATTGAACTTCCAAACAAACCAACTATTAAGATAGATGTTTCTAAAACTTTTAAAATTGATTCAAAGTTAATCGTAAAAGGTTTTAAAGAAAAAACTGAGTGGGTCCCTGAAATAGATGAGGGATATGTTTTTGACAAAGAAACAACCTTATCAATATTGGCTGGATTTGAGCATAACAGGAGAGTTATGATTCAAGGGTTTCATGGCACAGGTAAATCAACACACATAGAACAAGTAGCAGCAAGGCTAAACTGGCCTTGTGTGAGAATAAATTTAGATAGCCATATAAGTAGAATTGATCTTCTTGGAAAAGATGCAATAAAACTAAAAGACGGGAAACAGATTACTGAATTCCAAGAAGGTCTTCTTCCATGGTCAATTCAAAACCCTGTTGCGCTAGTTTTTGATGAATATGACGCAGGAAGACCTGATGTAATGTTTGTAATTCAAAGAATATTGGAAGTAGAAGGCAAACTCACGCTATTAGATCAAAATAAAGTAATCAGCCCACATTCTTCATTTAGGCTTTTTGCAACAACCAATACAGTTGGTCTTGGCGATGTTACCGGTTTATATCATGGGACTCAGCAAATCAATCAAGGTCAAATGGATAGATGGCATATTCTTTCATCGTTAAATTATCTTGACCCTAAGCAAGAATTTAAAGTTGTGACTTCTCAAGTAGGCAATTTTAAAAGCTCAAAAAATGAAGAAATTCTTAAAAACATGATTAAGTTAGCAAACCTTACTAGAACTGGTTTTGGTAATGGCGATATTTCTATTTTAATGTCTCCTAGAACTGTTATCTCATGGGCTCAAAATTTAAAGATCTTTAAAGATATAGCCAGCTCTTTTAAATTAAGTTTTCTTAATAAATGTGATGATATGGAAAAACCCATTATTTCTGAATATTTCCAGAGATGCTTTGATATAGACATTGAAAGCGATATCCCTGAGAAATAGATAATTCATGGCTTGGATAAAAAATAGAGACCGTCTTCATGAGGCTGCTCTTTCTTCTGTAAAAGCAATCGCCAAAAGAAAAGATCTATCTTCAAAAGTAGGTATTTCTCAAAGGCCGCCAAATTCAGACCAGGCAATTATCTCTTCCATACCTAGATCTACAAAAGATTTAGCTGCATGGAGAGGAGAATGTGATTTCCAAGCTTTTTGGTATCAACATCATAAAAAAACTTCTGAAATACCCTTAAAACTTCAAGCTAGAATGGTTTTTAATGAGCTGGAGATGTCCCGTGTTGAAATTTTAGGCTCAAATACCTATCCGGGTGCTAAAAAAAATATTACTGAATACCTAGAATTAATAAGTCTAATTGCTGATGATGAAAAATCATCGAATTATCTGGCATTATGCTCAAACCTTTGGCTTAAAAAAACGCAGGGGTTTGAATTAAATCCTAATTCAAAAAAATTGGTTGAGTTATTTGAAAAAAAATATAATTTAAAAAATATAACTCCCTTAGAAAAAGATTTCTCTAAAGCTTTAAGTGATCAAAAGCTGTTTGAAAAGATTTCAATTAAATTTCTTAAAAAGCTTAAGCTTATGAAAAGCTCAGATGATTCAAACGATGATAGCGATGATGACCCAATAGAGCCTCCAGGATCTTCAAATGAAATTGAGCAAGAAAATGCTGAGGATGATTCAGACGAAACTGGAGATTATGATTCTGATACAACTATAGAAAATCTTGATATTGAAATAGATGATCTTCTCCAAGAAGCAACGTCTTCTTCTGATGGGCCCTCTATAGATGAGGAAATTGAAGCGCTTTCATATCCACAAAATAATTATTTAGACTCAAATAAAAAAGATTACTCTATTTATACATCCAATTTTGATGAAATAATTGATGCGAAAGACCTTACTACCTCTGATGAATCCATAAGGCTTAGAAATCAGCTTGATAATTTAATCAAACCTCATCAAACAACAATAGGTAAGTTAGCCAATAGACTCCAAAGACTGCTATTAGCTAAGCAAAATACAAGCTGGAACTATAACCTTGATGAGGGAATGCTAGACACAGCAAGACTTCATAGAGTTATAGCAGAGCCCGGTCACCCTTTGAGCTATAAACAAGAAACAGAAAATAAATTTAAAGACACTATTGTTACTCTTTTAATTGATAACTCCGGATCTATGAGAGGAAGGTCAATTAGCTTGGCTGCTATTTGTGCAGATATTATTGGAAGTACGCTTGAGAGATGTCAAATTAAAACTGAGATTCTAGGCTTTACAACAAAGCAATGGAAGGGTGGAGAATCTAAGCAATCATGGATAAATAATGGGAGCGCTTCCAACCCTGGAAGGCTTAATGATATAAGACATATTATTTATAAAAGTGCCGATAATAGCTGGAGAAGAGCAAGAAAATACTTTGGAACAATGCTAAAAGAAGGTCTTCTAAAAGAAAATATAGACGGAGAGGCTTTGTCTTGGTCTCATGAAAGGCTGATCAAAAGATCAGAAGACAGGAAAATTATGATTGTCATATCAGATGGAGCGCCAGTGGATGATAGTACTCTTTCAGCAAATAGAGATGATTACCTAGATAATCATCTAAAGGAAATGATTACATTAATTGAAAAAGACAGTCCTGTTGAGCTTCAAGCAATAGGTATTGGTCACGACGTAACTAAGTATTATAAAAATGCTATTACCATCAATAGGGCTGAAGAGCTTGGCGAAGTTTTGCTTGAAGAGTTAACAAAACTTTTCAAAAACTAATTTCTGTTATATGATTAGGTAATGTTAGCAGTGCTAACATTACTATAATAGGGACAAATAATGAAAATAACAAAGCAAAAAGGGCCTCCAGAGGACCTACTCTACTTCGATGATGAAATTAACTTAACCCCCCTTCAGGTTGAAGATGTGGTGGAGATTTTTAATACCCCGTTAACAGGAGCTTATAATTGGGATTACACAATAGCGGATAATAGAATTAAAAAACTATATGAGCTTGGAAAAGAACTTAACTGGAATGGCTCTATTGATCTAAATTGGGACTACACACATCCTGCTGATGAGAAGCTTGTAGAGCCTGATGAAGACTTACCGCATGAAACTCTTGAGGCTTATCAAAATCTTTCAGAAGAAGATAAGATATTATTTGATCGTCACTCAACAGCTGAATTAATGAGTCAATTTCTTCATGGAGAGCAAGGAGCTTTACTTGTTGCATCTCAGCTAGCTTGTTGCGCACCAACCTATAATGCAAAACTATATGCAGCATCACAAACATTTGATGAGGCAAGACATGTTGAAGTATTCAATAAATACCTTCAAGATAAAATAGGTATTCATTATCCAATAAACCCATCACTGAAACTTCTTTTAGATAAAATTCTAACTGACGAGAGATGGGACCTTAAATTTATCGGCATGCAGATTATTATCGAAGGATTAGCTTTGGCAGCATTCCAAATGCTTAAAGCAATAACTAAAGACCCCCTATTAAAGCAATTGTTGCACTATGTGGTTAGAGATGAAGCTCGTCATGTTACTTTTGGTATTAACTATCTAGAAGATTACCTAAAAACACTTACTCCAGAAGAGATAGAGGATAGAGCAGAGTTTGCATATGAAGCCTGTGTTATATCGCGAGAAAGATTAATTAATACTAAAGCAGAACAAAGATTCTTAAAAATGACATACGAGGAAGCAAGAGAATTCCAAATGAATACCAAGACATTTGATATGTTTAGAAACTTTTTGTTTTCGCGTGTAATACCAAATCTTTCAAGAATTGGGCTATTAACAGACAAAGTTAGACCAAAGTTTGAAGCTTTGGGCTTACTTGAATATGAAAATGCTCCAGATGATTTTGAATGCGATTGGGCTGAACTTAAAAAGCCATTAGAAAGTTTTGACGACATACCTGAAGCAATTTAAATTTATATTCTTTGCGTTAGCGCTTAGCTTTAATTGCTATGGCGCTACTATAGCTATCTCCCCTTCTGATGATCCTTATTCAGAAATACAAGAGGCGTTAATTCTTGCTCAGCCTGGAGATGTTATTCATATAACAGAAGGTATTTATAAACTTGAAGATAGCTTATCTCTCGATGTTAAAAATGTAATCTTAGAAGGAGAAGGCATTGATAAAACAATTCTGTCCTTTAAAAATCAAAAATCTGGAGCTCAAGGTCTCTTTGTAACATCAGATGGCGTAATTCTTAGAGACTTTGCAGTTGAAGATGCCAAAGGAGATGCAATAAAAGTTAAAGGCGTTGATGGAATAAGTTTTATTAGAGTTAGAACTGAATGGACTGAAGGTCCAAGCTCTGATAATGGTGCATACGGGCTCTATCCAGTTGAATCTAAAAATGTACTTATAGATTCATGTGTTGCAATTGGGGCCTCAGACGCAGGTATTTATGTTGGTCAATCTGAAAATATTATTGTTAAAAACTCAAGAGCTGAATTTAATGTTGCGGGTATCGAAATTGAAAATTCATACTATGCAGATGTTTTTGATAACTATGCAGCAAATAATACTGGTGGAATTTTGATATTTGATTTACCTGATATACCCCAGCAAGGCGGTCATCATGTGAGGGTATTTAGAAATAAATCTATTAATAATAATACTGATAATTTTGCACCTGAGGGCAATATTGTTGGAGAGGTTCCTCGAGGAACTGGGATTATTGTCCAAGCTAATTCGCATGTAGAAATATTTAATAATGATATTGGGGATAATGAAACGATTAACATTGCTATTGTTACCTACGGATATGAGACGGAGGATAAAAATTACTATCCCCACCCAAAAGCAGTTCAAATTCATGGTAATAGATTTGGAAAATCTGGTTATAACCCTGATCTTAAAACCGGTGATCTTGCTAAAGTATTATATGAATTATCTGATGGAAATATGCCAGACATATTCTGGGATGGAATTGTCCCACTGCACCAAATATTATTAGGCCAACCTGATGAAGATAAAATTATCTTAGGGGATAATGGCGAGGCTTCATTCCTAACAATAAATGGGCTTAAGTACATACTCCCATTTTTTGATCCTATTGAGAGAGATTATGAAAAATTTCGAGGCGTTATAAAGCCCCTTCTCCCAGTAAAATTTAGTGATTAGCTTTAAAAAAATACTCTTTGCCCTAACCTTTACTCTATGCAGTTTTAACATAGCTTTTGCTGATGTTAACGACTCAATAATTCAGAATAGTGAAGTGGCTAAAAAACTTTCAGATTATGGTTTTTTTGAAGATCTTGTTTCTCAATCTCCCTCCAAAGAAGTACTTCCATATGACCTTATTTCCCCTCTTTTTTCTGATTATGCTGATAAGTTAAGATTTATATACATTCCCTCTAAGGGTTTTGCAGAATATAGGCCTGATAAGGTTTTTGACTTTCCAGAGGGAACTGTATTAATTAAGACATTTGCCTATTTAAATGAATATCCGGGATCAGATCTAGATCAACAGCTTCTCGAAACAAGACTTCTTATTAAAAAGAGTAATCAATGGGAGAATGTTAGTTATGTTTGGAATAAGGAACAAAATGATGCATTTTTGACCATTGCTGGAAAGACTATATCAACTCAATTTATAAATAATAATGGCGATATTCAAGATGTAAGGTATAGAGTGCCAAATATAAATCAATGCAAGGAATGCCATCAGTCTGAAAAAAGTATTCAGCCCATTGGTCCTAAAGCTAGAAATTTAGATAAGGATTTTGTCTATGAAGATGGGGTAATGAATCAACTAATGAAATGGCACAAGCAGGGCTGGATTAAGAAAGATATTAAAGTTGAGGCCATGGTAGATTGGGCTAATGATTTAGCATCAATAGATAATAGGGCAAGGTCTTATTTAGATATTAATTGTGGGCACTGTCATGTTAAAGGTGGTTCGGCAGATACAACTGGTCTTTACTTAGATTTTAAAGAAAACCGAGAAATTCACTTAGGCCTTTTTAAGAAGCCAATTGCAGCAGGTAGAGCTAGTAATAATTTGAAATATTCAATTGTTCCGGGTGATCCAGAAAGCTCAATACTACTTTTTAGAATGAAATCTCTAGACCCGGGTATAATGATGCCAGAATCAGGAAGAGCACTTGAACACAAAGAGGCTGTGAGGCTGATTAGTAAATGGATTAAAAACTTATAATAAGGCTTTTAATTTGTACATAAGCCCATAGATTATTAATATAAAGCATTAAGGAGATTTATTATGTCAAAACACTCAGCATTAAATACATTTGGAAGATCAGCTAATCCAGCTTTTACCAGGGGGTTTGAAAGCAATGCACAGACACTGCCTTTAAGCGAGAGAATGACGCTTGATGGAGCTGTTAATAAAACAGGTATTTTACTATCTTTATGTTTTGCTGGTGCGATAGTTGGGTGGAATATTCCAGCGCTTACAATACCCGCAGCATTAATAGGATTTATCCTTGGTATGGTAACAATTTTTAGAAGTAAGGAAAAAGCAGGATCAACCGCTCCTTTATATGCATTATCTCAAGGAATTATGCTTGGCGGCATTACATTAATGTATGAAAATGTATTTGATGGCATAGCTATTCAGGCAATTGGTCTTACTTTTGGCATTCTTGCATCTTTACTGCTTTGTTATAAAAGCGGATTAATAAAACCAACAGAAAACTTTAGGCTAATGCTCGGGGCTGCTATTGGGGGCATCTTTATACTTTATTTAGTTAGTTTTATCATGAGTTTTTTTGGAGGCGGCATAAGCCTTCTTTCGCCAACCAACTCTTCATGGGCAAGCATTGGCATTTCTCTTGCAATAGTCGTCGTAGCTGCATTATCCTTAGTTTTAGATTTTGATTATATTGAAGAAGGGGCAGAGAAAGGTCTTCCAAAATATATGGAATGGTATGGAGCTTTTTCATTAATGGTTACTCTTGTCTGGCTTTATTTAGAGATTCTTAGACTTTTATCAAAAATAAGAAGTAGGTAGATAAATGAACTCTATAATATTTGGTGGTTTGGCAATCCTGTCTCTTTTTGTTTTCTTTAATCTTGGTAAAGTAAAAGCCTCAAAGAAACAGACTGATAGAAATAATAGAATAAATAGATTTGGAGAACTTAATCCAGATAATATTATTGAGGGTGAGGCAGATGAGGTAAATGAAAATGATAAAGATTGATAAATTACTTTTTCTTGTAATATTTTTTTCTAGTTTTGGAAACAGCCATGAAACTCATCAATCCAAAGGATCGTTTGAAGATAAATTTAGACAATTAGAAGAGAAGTTTCCAGACCCAAATCAATACAGACCAGCAACCGGGGAACCTGGTAAATCATACTGGCAACAAAAAGCTGATTATAAAATCAATATTACTCTTAATGAAGAAGAAAAATCCTTATCAGGTTCTGAAGTAATTACATACCATAATAATTCACCCCTTGATTTAAAATATATCTGGATTCAACTAGACCAAAATATCTTCAAAGAAGATTCTATTAAAAATATGACTACTACAATTGGGGATACTGAGAGTATTTCATTTGGAGAATTGAGAAAGAATAATTTTATGGATTCTTTTGACGGGGGTCTTAAAAACTTAATTGTTAAGGTTGAAAATAAAGAAGTGGCAACTCACCTTGTTGGTACTCTGCTAAGGGTTAATTTAGATAGTCCTTTGGTTAGTAATAAATCAATTGATATTAATATTAATTGGGAATATCAATTAGTTGAAGAAAATGCTGTAAGAGCTCGTAATGGATATGAATCATTTGAAGATGGGAATGATATTTTTCTTATAGCTCAGTGGTTCCCTAGGGTATCAGCTTATTCAGATTATGAGGGTTGGCATAATAAAGAGTTTATTGGCAATGGAGAATTTACACTAGAGTTTGGAGATTATGAAGTTTCCATAACAACCCCTTCTGATCACATTGTCTCTTCAACTGGGGTACTTCAAAACCCGAACGATGTTCTAACAAAAACTCAAATTAAAAGACTTAATAAGGCTAAAAAATCTGATAAGCCTATGTTTATAGTGACCCCAGAAGAAGCTTATGAGAATGAAAAATTAAGATCACAAAATACTAAAACGTGGATCTTTAAAGCAACTAATGTAAGAGATTTTGCCTGGGCCTCATCTAGAAAATTTATTTGGGATGCGGCTGGCTTTAAACAAGAATCTGCAAAAAATCCTTTGGTAATGGCTATGTCTTTTTATCCAAATGAAGGCGAGCCTCTTTGGTCAAAATACTCTACGGAAGCAGTAATGCATACTATGGAGGTTTATTCAAAATTTTCATTTGACTACCCATATCCTACCTCCCAAAGTGTAAACGGGCCCGTTGGCGGAATGGAATATCCAATGATAACTTTTAACGGACCTAGAACTGACCTTGAGGAAGATGGGACTAGAACCTACTCAAGAAGTGAAAAGCAATTTTTAATAGGCGTTGTAATACACGAGGTTGGTCATAATTATTTTCCTATGATTATTAATTCTGATGAGCGCCAATGGACATGGATGGATGAAGGTTTAAACACATTCTTACAGTATCTTGCAGAACAGGAGTGGGATTCAGAATATAGATCCAGAAGAGGTGAGGCTAGGTGGATTACAGACTATATGAAAAGCTCAAATCAAGTACCTATAATGACTAATTCTGAATCTTTATTGCAGTTTGGTAACAATGCCTATGCTAAACCAGCAACTGCATTGGTAATTTTAAGAGAGACAGTTCTTGGTAGAGAGTTGTTTGATTTAGCCTTTAAAGAATATTGCAATAGATGGAGATTTAAACGCCCTACTCCGTATGACTTCTTCAGAACAATGGAAGAAGCCTCTGGCATGGACTTGGATTGGTTTTGGAATGGCTGGTTCTTCTCAACCAATCACGTGGATATTGCCTTAGAGAACGTCTATGAAGCTTCATTGGACTCATTAAACCCTTCTGATAACTTAAAAAAAGACAGGGAAGACTTTAACAAACAGCCAATAATGCTTTTAGATAAAAGAAATAAATCTGCAAAAATTACTGAAAGAGTCCAGCTAAGGCCGGAGCTTCTTGATATATATGATGAATATGATCCATTCACTCCCTCAAAAAAAGAAATGGGGGATTATGAGGAAGTCTTAGATGATCTTTACGACAAAAATAACAGCAATCCTCTATGGAAAAAGAAAGCACTTGAATCTGCTATAGATAAAGAGGAGTTGTATTACATATTAGATTTTAAAAATATAGGCGGCTTGGTAATGCCAATACCTTTGCAAATAAATTATGAAGATGGAACAACTGAGCTTATTAAGATTCCTGCTGAGATTTGGAGAAAGAATTCTAAGAATGTTAAGTGGTTAAAGAGGTCTAAGATTAAAATACAATCTGTTGTGGTAGACCCTTTCTGGGAAATAGCTGATACAGATATTGAGAATAATTATTACCCTCAAAGGATGATACCAGCAAGATTAAGACCAAATGCAAGTGACAGTAATCCAAAAAATTTGATGAAAGACTTAATGGAAAGAAATAAAGAAATTAATTCCCACAATTAAGTATGAATATTGGTATAGATTTTGGGATAACCAATACCGATATAGCAATTGAGGCAAAGGGCGAATATACCTTCCACTCAATACCATCTAGAGAATCTATAGACATAAATCTATTAGAAGATATTTTTATTGCTCTCAATATTGACCAATCCAGGTTAAGCTTAATTGCAGTTACTGGTGGTAAATCTAGCGATTTACCACATTCATTTAAATCAATACCCATAAAGAAAGTTAATGAAGTTTTGGCCATAGGCTATGGAGCAAAAGAAATTTATAATATTCAAAATGAGCCATTTTTAGTTGTAAGTGCTGGAACTGGGACTGCATGTGTTAGTTGCATGAATGGAGATTTTAATCACCTTGGTGGGATATCTGTAGGTGGAGGAACTCTTCAAGGCCTATCAAATCTAATTATTAAGAATAACAATGCAAAAGAAATAAATGACTTAGCTATCCTAGGAAACAAGAATAACCTGGATGCTCTTATTGGAGATGTTGTTAATGATATAGGTTCTTTATATCCTGAAATTACTGCTTCAAATTTTTTAAAAGCTAGGAAAGCATCTAATCAATCTAATGAGGACTTGGCCGCATCTCTATCGAATATGGTTGGCGAGGTTATTGGCACTGTCTCATATTTAAATGCCTTACTTATTGGAACTCAAAAAGTTTATTTTTTAGGAAGGGTTTCCTTACTTGAGTCAGTAATGGGAGGTATTAATCGAAGGCTTGATCTTGCAAAGGTTGAGGGTGAATATAAAGATAATAGAGAGTATGGAAATGCTATTGGTGCCCTTGCTTATTTGAAGGCAAATACCTAAAATCTTTAGGTAAATAGATATAGTTATATATATTCAATAGAGAAAATTATGATAGAAGAAGCTGCTGCCGTTGTAACTGATAAATCTGCAATTATTACTTTTGCTGTTCCGGTATTTTTTTTATTAATCATAATTGAATACTGTTACGGAAGGTATATGGGTAAAAATACCTATAGACTAAATGATACTTTTACTAGTATTTCACTAGGCATGATTAGCAGATACCCTACTATGCTGAACCTTGGAGTTCAAAGTCTTATATTTGTCTACATTGGTAAATATATGAATATCGGCCTTCTATCTATGAAGAATCCATTTACTTGGATAATAGCTTTTTTATTATATGATCTTTCTTATTACTGGATGCATAGAATGCATCATGAAATTAAAATTCTATGGGCTACGCATAGCGTCCATCATCATGGAGAGGACTACAATCTTGCAACAGCCCTAAGGCAAACTAGCACCGGATGGCTTTGGAAATGGATATTTTATCTTCCTATGGTTATTCTTGGTATTCCTGGAGAGGTTTTTGTAACAGTAGCTGGGATTAATTTAGTTTATCAATTCTGGGTTCATACTGAACATATAGGCCATTTAGGATTTTTAGAGAAAATATTTATTACTCCCATGAATCACGGTATACATCATGCAAAGAATAAAGAATATATAGATGCTAACTACGGCGGTGTTTTTATTATTTGGGATCGAGTATTTGGAACTTACACAGCAAGAATAGATGAAGTTACCCCTGTATATGGAACCGTAAGTGCGCTAAAAAGCTTTAATCCTATATGGGCTAATATTCAGGTCTATACAACCATGATTAAAGATACTATTAAAACTAAAAACCTAAGAGATAAAATAAAAATCTGGTACTCCAAAACATATTGGAGGCCTGAGGATTGTATAGAAATAAAAGACCCTAAAGAGTTTTATGTAAAATATAATCCAATAATAACTTTAGATATAAAGATATTTTCTTTCTTTCAAATGCTGTTTACTATTATTGTCTCAGGCTCACTATTATTTTTTCTTCCTCAGTTTACCTATAATGAAATAGCTATCTTTGCTGTTGCAATAACAATAATGAGCTCTCTTTCAGCCTCATTATTGCAAGGTGATAAGTATATGTATGCTGCCATAGCTAGCTTTTCTATTTTGGGAACTTCTGCAATAAGCTTTTTTGAAATTCTTAATGCGGCACTTATTCCAACTCAATTACTGCTAAGCCAACTAATTGTAAATATTTTTGTAATAATCTTATTATCTATAAGTCAAAAAATATTTCCTTTACAAGGGATGAGAACTTAAACCCAATCCGGGCAAGGCAATTCATTATTTACAAGAAAATTTCTGTTATAAAGTTTACTTAAGTATCTTGATCCAGAATCACACAGAATCGTAACAATATTTTTTCCTGGCCCCATTTCTTTTGCAAGATGAATAGCTCCGGCAACATTCATTCCAGCGCTTCCACCAAGATACAAGCCCTCAGTCTCAACCATCTTAAACATTACCTCTAGAGCTTCTTTGTCAGAAATTCTAATAGGGAAGTCAACTTTCAAGTCTTCAAGATTTTTTGTGATTCTTCCTTGGCCGATTCCCTCAGTTACTGAAGACCCTTCTGACTTAAGCTCGCCATCTTTGTAATAAGAGTATAAAGATGCTCCAAAAGGATCAACCAAGCCTATTTGTGTAGATTCGTTTTTTTCTTTTAGGTATTTTGCAATTCCTGCTAGCGTTCCACCTGTACCAACAGAGCAGATAAAGCCATCAACCTCTCCATTGAGTTGATCGTAGAGCTCAGGGCCTGTATCTTTGTAGTGCCCTTCTCTGTTGGCAGTATTATCAAACTGATTAGCCCAAAGAACTCCATTTGGATTTTCTAATGACTCTGCTACTTTTTTTGAATACTTAACGTAATTATTTTCATCTTTATATGGCACTGCGGGAACTTCAATCAGCTCAGCTCCACAAGCTCTTATGGTTGCTTTTTTTTCTTCACTTTGTGTATCAGGAATAACAATAACTGTTTTTAATCCAAGTGCATTTCCAACCAAGGCCAAGCCAATTCCTGTATTGCCAGCAGTACCCTCTACAACTGTTCCTCCAGGCCTTATTAAACCTTTGGACATAGCATCTTCAAGAATATACTTTGCAGCTCTATCTTTAACAGACCCTCCTGGGTTCATGAACTCTGCTTTGCCATAGATATTGCATCCAGTTTTCTCTGAATAATAATTCAATTTTATAAGTGGTGTATTGCCGATGTATTTAATCATTATTTATAGTCCTGAATTTCCTGGATCCCAATCTTCATTGGTAATATTTAATTTATTAACTTCTTTTGCAGGTATGCCAGCCACCGTTGTATTTTTTTGCACGTCTTTTAAAACCAAGCTGCCAGCAGCAACAACTGACTTTTCGCCTATCGTAATGTTTCCAAGGATTGTGCTTGAGGCAAAAATAGACGCCCCCTTCATTATGTTTGGATGTCTTTTGCCTGATTCAAACCCCTTACCACCAAGGGTTACGCCCTGAAATATTGATACTTCTGTCTCTATTACTGCGGTCTCACCAATAACAACACCAGTAGCATGATCTATCATAACGCCTCCAGCAATTTTTGCAGCAGGGTGGATATCTAGGCCGAAAACTTCAGATGCTCTATTTTGAAAGAATAGTGCCATGGTATGCCTTTGATCATTCCATAAACAATGTGCTGCTCTATATGATGCTAGTCCTAAAAAACCTTTATAAAAAAGTAATGGGGTAGAGTAGTATTTACAAGCCGGATCATGCTCTTTAAAAAACCTTAGATCAGCCTCTAGAGCTGGTCCTATTTCTTCACAATCTGTATACACATCTAATATAAACTTCTTAATATCCATTGCAGATAATGCATCGCTATGGAGTTTAGAGGCAAGAATAGATGCAATTGCTGCCAAAAGATCTTTTTGCGAAAGTATTAAGGAGTATAAAAATGAACCAAGAGTAGGTTCGGCCTCTACCCTAAGATCTATCTCGTTCCTTATTGTTGCCCATAACTCTTTATTCATAGTGGAATGATTATATGTCATATGACTTTTAAGAAGAAATAATATCTTACTGGGTATAATTATTATAAAATCGCTAAAATGGACGCTAAATATATATTAACTTTCTCTTGCCCTGACACCTCTGGTATCCAAGCAAAAGTAACGGGATTGCTTTATAAAAATAAGGTATTTTTAACTGATGTTCAGTCATATTCAGATAGTGAATCTAAGACTTTCTTTTCAAGAACGGTATTTATTATAGAAGAAAAAGATAATGCCTATGAGAGTCTAGTTAAGGAATTAGGATATCTAGCAAATGAACTTCAAATGAAATGGTCTATTGATATTGAAGGAAGGAAGATTAAGACTCTTATAGCAGTATCAAAACTAGGTCATTGTCTAAATGACCTTTTATATAGAACAAAATACAGAGATATGCCTGTTGAAATAGTTGGAGTTATCTCAAACCATGAAACATATAGAGAGATTGTGGAGTTTAATGGTATAGATTTTCACTATTTGCCGATTGAAAAAAATGCAGAATCAAAGAGAAATCAAGAAAATAAAATTAACTCCATAGCGGAGAGTTATGATGTCGAGCTCCTAGTACTGGCTAGATATATGCAAATTCTTTCTGCAGATTTCAGCGCTAAATGGTCTGGAAAATGTATAAATATTCATCACAGCTTCTTACCTAGCTTTAAAGGTGCAAAACCTTACCATCAAGCATTTGATAAAGGAGTAAAGATAATCGGGGCAACATCCCACTTTGTTACAAGTGATTTAGATGAGGGTCCAATTATAGAACAGAATATTGAAAGAGTTTCCCATAGCGATACTGCTGAAGACCTTACAAGAAAAGGTAATGATATTGAGTCATCCGTTTTATCTCGTTCAGTTAGATGGTATTCAGAAAAGAAAGTTCTTATCAATGGAACTAAGACTATAGTATTTAACTAAAAAAATAGGGTTGGTTAAATTACATAACCAACCCTAAATAGAAGCTTATTTTAATAAGTCTTTATGACACATCGAAGCGGTCATTGTTCATAACCTTATTCCAAGCGCTGATAAAATCATTTACAAGCTTATCTTGCCCATCATTAGATGCGTAAACTTCTGCCAATGCTCTTAATTGAGAATTTGAACCAAATACAAGATCTGCTCTTGAAGCAGTTCTTATTTTTTCACCAGAAGACCTATCAAAAGCCTCATATGAATCTTCGGATGCGTTAGGCTTCCATTCAACTGACATATCTAGCAATGTACTAAAGTAATCATTAGATATTTTATCTTGATTGTCAGTAAATACTCCATGGCCAGAAGAACTAATTCCCATTGATCTCATTCCGCCAAGAATTACTGTCATTTCAGGAGCAGTTAATCCAAGAAGTTGAGCTTTATCTAGCATGATTTCTTCAGCTGATATATTTAGTCCAGCTTTATGAAAATTTCTAAAGGCATCAGAAACTGGCTCAAGAGCTGCAAATGAATCTGCATCAGTTTGTTCTTGGGAAGCATCTCCCCTTCCTGGTGTAAATGGAACACTAATACCAGTAGCCATTTCCACTCCAACATTACCAGCTAAAATAATCACGTCAGCAATTGATACTCCTGTATCAGCTGATATAGATTCATATATGCTTAAAACTTTTTGAAGCTGGTTTGGGTTATTAACTTCCCAGTCCTTTTGAGGAGCTAGCCTAATTCTAGACCCATTAGCTCCACCTCTCATATCAGATCCTCTATATGTTGAAGCGCTTGCCCATGCCGTTTCTACCATTTCTTGAATGGTAAGTCCGCTATCAGTTATTTTTGCCTTGATAGAATCAACATCATAAATAGCATTGCCAGCTGGAACAGGGTCTTGCCAGATTAATTCCTCTGATGGAACTTCTGGACCCATATATCTGACCTTTGGTCCCATATCTCTATGAAGTAATTTAAACCAAGCTCTAGCAAATGCATCTGCAAATTCTTCAGGATTTTCATGAAAACGTTTTGAGATTACCTTATAAGATGGATCCTCACGAAGAGCTATATCTGCGGTTGTCATCATAGTAGGCACCTTGATAGATGAGTCTTCTGCATCTGGAGCAAGATCTTCTTCTTTTGGATTGATTGCATGCCAAACTATAGCTCCAGCAGGAGTGGTTACTTTCTCCCACTCATAACCAAATAGTAAGTCAAAATAGCCATTATCCCACTGAGTTGGATTAGCAGTCCAAGCACCCTCAAACCCACTAGTAATAGTATCTCTACCTTTGCCTGAAGCATAAGAACTCATCCAGCCAAAACCCATCTCTTCAATTGCAGCTCCTTCTGGCTCTGTACCAACATTATCATCAGGACCAGCGCCATGACCTTTACCGAAGGTATGTCCGCCAGCAACCAAAGCAACTGTTTCTTCATCATTCATTGCCATACGCCCAAACGTTTCACGGATATCTACAGCACTGGCAAGAGGGTCAGGATTTCCATCAGGGCCCTGAGGATTAACATAAATTAAACCCATTTGAACTGCTCCAAGTGGATTAGCTAAATCTCTCTCACCGCTATATCTTTCATTCTCTAACCATTCTTTTTCAGCACCCCAATGAATATCTTCTTCAGGAGCCCAGATATCTGGACGACCGCCACTAAAACCAAAAGTTTTACCACCCATGGATTCTATAGCGACATTACCAGCGAGAATTAATAAATCAGCCCAGCTAATTTGTTTTCCATATTTTTGTTTAATTGGCCATAGAAGTCTTCTAGCCTTATCTAAATTTCCATTATCAGGCCAGCTATTAAGTGGAGCAAAGCGCTGTGCTCCAGTTCCGCCACCGCCTCTTCCGTCAGTACTTCTATAAGTTCCTGCAGCATGCCAAGTCATTCTAATAAAGAAAGGGCCGTAATGACCATAATCAGCTGGCCACCAATCTTGTGAATCTGTCATAAGATTATTGAGATCTTCTTTTAAAGAATCAAAATCTATTTTATTGAATTCTTCTCTATAATCGAAGCCCTCATCCATAGGATCAGATTTAGCATCATGTTGATGAAGAATGCTTAGATTTAATTGATTGGGCCACCAATCTCTATTTGATGTTCCGGTTGAACTATTGGTAGCTAAAGCGCCATGCATTACCGGGCATTTACCTTCTGTTTCGTTATTCATGCAATTAATCTCCTGAGAATAAAAAATATGTTTATATGTACACTCTACCTATTTTTTATGTATTATTAAATACACTATTAAAGAATTCTATGTTCGATTATAATGTACATAAGAAATATTAATGATTACTCTAAAACAAATACATTACGCGCTAACAGTTGAAAAAGAGCTACATTTTAAAAAAGCTGCTGATGCTTGTTATATATCTCCATCAACTCTGAGCAATGCAATTTCTGAAATGGAATCTCAACTAGGCATTCAAATATTTGAACGTACTAATAAAAAAGTAATAGTTACTAGCTTAGGCAAGGAAGTATTAAAAAAAGCTAGGGTTATTAAAATAGGAATGAGTGATATTGATCAACTTGGTGAAAGTCAAAAAAATCCACTAACCATGCCTATTACTCTTGGCATTATTCCTACTGTTGGACCCTACTTTATACCCCTAGTTCTCCCTTCTTTAAGAAAAAAATTTCCAGAGCTAAAGCTAAAAATTATTGAAGCTCAATCAAGCACTCTTACCGATAAAGTAAATAATGGTGAGATTGATATGGCTATTCTTGCTATGCCCTACAAGCTCGACGGGCTTCTATCCTTTAAATTTTGGGAGGAAGATTTTTACTACATTAGCTATCAGGAAAATCTAGGACCGGAAAAAATTAAAATAAAAGCAAAAGAGATAGGCCTGTCTGATTTAATGCTTTTAGATGATGGTCATTGTCTAAAGAGTCATGTTTTGGCTGCATGTAAGCTGGATGATGATAAACAGTATTCAATGGAGGCATCTAGTCTTGCAACATTAACACAACTTGTAGCTGGAAATATGGGCTCAACTTTAGTACCTCATATGGCTATTAAACAATTAGTGAGTTCAAACTCATTAATTACTAAAGCTCACCTTGATGAGCCAGGGCCCCATAGGGAACTAGCAATAGTTATAAGGCCGTCTTATACCGGACTTAAAAATGTTCAATTATTGATAGATATTTTTTCCTCATCTCTTAAGGCAAATACTAAGGGTTTCTAAAAGAAATAAACTGGTTGAGCTGAAGGCTTCAGGTTGAAGCCAATTAGCCGCCTTCAAACTCCTCCTACAAAAATTGTTTCCGTAGCTTGTTCTTGTTTTGGTTATTTGGAATGAAGTCTAGATGTAATATGATTAAAAGCCTCATCCACATCGCTGGTAACAAAAAATAGATCTAAGTCTTTTCTGTCTATTGTCCCAAATTCAACTAAGGTTTCAAAATTAATTAACTTACTCCAGAACTCTTTTCCAAAAAGTACTATGGGTAGATTTTTTGTAATTTTTTCAGTCTGAATGAGTGTAAGAATTTCAAAAAACTCGTCCATGGTTCCAAAGCCTCCGGGCATAATCACCAAAGCTTTTGCTGGATAGGTAAACCAAAATTTTCTTGTAAAAAAATAATGAAATTCAAAATCTAACTCTGGAGTCACATATGGATTTAGAATATTTTCAAAGGGTAGAGAAATTCTAAGTGCCATACTTTTACCTCCAGCATCACTTGCTCCTCTGTTGGCTGCAATCATGATACCAGGGCCTCCGCCTGAACAAACAACATATTTTTGATACTGACCTTCTAAATCAAGGGACCATTCTGTCAATTTTTTTGAGAGCTCTCTTGTAGCATCGTAGTACTCAGCTAATTTGGTATTTTTACTGAGTCTTTCTTCTCCACTTAGATCTTCGGGAGATGGTGCTCTTGCTGATCCAAAAATTACTATGGTATCTTTGACTTTTTGTTCTTCAAGTTGTAATTTTGGATAAAGATATTCAGATAAAATTCTTAGAGGGCGGGCATCCTTGCTGGTCAAAAAATCTAAATTTTTATAAGCTTTTTCTATTACTGGAGTTTTAGTATCTTTAGGTTTTGTCATATATTTACTATAACAAACTTATCTTACTGTAAGGATTATAGATTTGATAAGTGGTGGAGCTACGCGGGATCGAACCGCGGACCCCCTGCTTGCAAAGCAGGTGCTCTCCCAGCTGAGCTATAGCCCCATTTTTGAATCGTAATTGTACTTTATTATAATTAAATTTGCATATATCTTATAAGAAATTTAAGAATTTTATTCCAAAAAAAAGGTGAGTATTAATACTCACCTTTTTAGGTTCTAAATTAAATTAGAATTCGTATGAGAAGCCAACTTTCATTGTTGCTGGTTTTTGAGATCTTGCACCATCTTTTGGCGCTCTTGCAACAATATCTTCACTATCTAGAACATTTTCCATAATCATATAAACATCCATATTTGTATTTAGTGATTTTCTTAAACTTAAATCTAAGAAGTTATGAGCATCGATTGTTTGATAAGTACCACATGCCGCAGTTGAGCATGAACTTCCATTACTAACAAATCTAGCACTTCCATTTAATCCTGACTCAGTTACAAAACCAACAATTAAAGCCATTGATGAGCTAGGTATATAAGGCACGTCGTCTCCAGCTGCAACAGTTCCCCAATAGTCACCATTGTCAAAACTAGTTCCAAATGTAGCATCTGTGGATGTGTAAGTTAGTCCTACTGGGTAAGATACTCCCTCTCCTTCAAACATCCATGAGCCTGCAATCTCTAGGCCTGAGACATCTACAGCACCACCATCAAATATATCACCAGCATCACAATCGCCACCAGATGAGTTTTTACATTCACCTTTAAGACTTGCGTAATCACTAGAGAAATACATAACTTCGAGGTTAGTTGTTCCTTTAGAATACCTAACACCAGCTTCGGTATTGTCTGCTTCTTCAGCGTCTCCACCAAATATCGGGGACATACCTTCATGGAAACCTAATACAAGCTTTACGTTTTCATTAACATCGTAAGTTGCACCGAAGCCAGTAGTAGAATATTCTCCAGTTTTTGCTTTTGGATACCCTGAAGCAAGAACAGTTCTTGTTGGAACACCGTCATCCCATCTATTTTCTACTTGATCATACTCCTCAGATCTATGTCCAACAGTAACTGCTAAATCACCCATGGTAATAGTATCTTCAATATAAAATGAAGTAGCCTGTGAAACTCTTAGTCTATTATTAGATCCTGTGTAACCTGAAGAGCATGATGTTAATGCAGAATTAGTTCCAGAAGATGATTGATCAAAGCATTCATAGCTTTGCAATCTGCTTTCTGAATCTTCCATATCTCTATATCCAAAAGTAATTGCATGGTTAGCAATGTCAGTTGAAACTTTAAACTGAACACCTTCGTTCGTGTAGAATCTATTGTTGTGCTTTAACTTAACTTGCACAGCCAATGTGCCATCAAGAATTGCTTGAGCATTTGCATCTCCGCCGTTTGCAGCAGAAATAACACTATTAATACCATCACTAACACCGTGTGCTTTTAAATTATTAGCCTTATCTACTTTGAACCAGTCCCTGTGGTAGTCGTTGCTCCATGACGAAGCAACAACTTGAAACATATCAAAATCACCAACATAAGTAAGTGATGTTTGCTCTCCGTCATTATTCATAGCGTCATATTGAGTCATACCATATCTTTCTCTTGGATTAGACATAAAGCTTGATTGAGAAAGGCCAACATAAGATTGATCAGAAACTTCATCAAGTTCTGTGTATTTAAAAGTTAAAGAATGAATACCTGACTCATATCTTGCTTTAAGCATGAGATCAGATTTATCAAAACCAGTATTTCCACCTACATTAGCAATTCTGTCGAATCCATTACTTGAATGCTCATGAACTTCCACTAGAGCTCCTAGATTTCCTTGAGATCCTCCATAGTATGCATGCGTTCTAGTCATTCCGTTTTGTCCAAACTCTTGAACAAGCTTTCCTGAATTCACTTCTGGAATTGGCGTGCTAATTAAGTTGATGGCTCCACCAATAGTGCTCGGACCTTGGCTAATGGCTGATGGTCCTTTTAAAACTTCAACTGAATTTATTCTTCCTGTGGTAGGAAAATAATAAGCTGCTGATGAGGTATATGGAGCAGGAGCGACAAGGACACCATCTTCCATGACTGTTACCTTGGCTGATCTGTCTATTGAAGTACCTCTAATTGATATATTTGGTCTAAGGCCGTATCCGTCTTCAGTCCTGAAATAAATTCCAGGAACAGCTAATAATATTTTATGTATATCAGTATCCATCGCCACCTGAAGGTCTTCATTAGTTATAACCGCCCCAGAACCCGGTAGCTCTTTGGCATCATCCTTGGTACCAATTATAGTTACAGACTCAATAGCATCTACTTCACTAGCATCTACAGATGAACTAAATGAAGTAATAGACAAAGCAAATAGTACAAATAATATTGATTTTGTTCCGAGTGTTTGATGAGTCACTACTTTCATTTCATTCTTTTATATAATTTATTTAGTAAATGAGAATGATTCTCATTTGTAGGTGTGAATGATAATGATTCTCATTTACAATTGCAAGAAAATTAGTCACTAACTAACTAGAAATATTATTTGAAGGTCTTTTAAGAGAATTTAGAAGAGCTCTAAATTATTTATTGCCTCTGATTGCAAAAAATAAACCAAGAACCAATAGAAACATCTGTTCACTGGTTACAAATTTAGTACTAAGAGTAGTGAACCATTCAGAGTGAGCTATATACAAGGCACAGAACATTATTAATACAATTAGAAGCCCAGATAACCTTGTCAGTAAGTTTCCTAGATTAAGAGAGAAAAGCCCTATCAATCCGCCTAATATTATTCCAATACCAGCAGTCATTTCACCTAAAATAACCATATTGACCAACAGCTCAGGCATAGGCAAGAACTCACTTTCAAACCAAGTTACCATTTTGTGCTGCTCAGTCATCATAAATGGTGCTGGCAGTTTTCCGTATCCATGAAAAAAGAAAGCAACTCCCAATGCAATTCGAGGCAACCAAAGAGCAAAATTCATAAGGGGTTGCGTTATTGCATCTAACTTGTTATTTAATTTTTTCATTTTAAGATTCCCTGTAATTGTAAAGGTATATCTTTATCTTCGCAAAGAGCAAATCCTTCAATATCAACAAATCCTTTTAACTCATCTTGTCCAATATGAATATGAGCAAATATTTTTCCAGCATCAGAAACCCTTTCCTTATCAACACAACCCATTCGAAATAACTTAGCTCTTATATTTCCAAGAGATGGTTCTAGTGAAATCCAACCCCTGTAGATACCATTAAAAAGCTCAGTATTTATAATTTCTCTTAAATCTTCTATACCTTTATTTTTTTCAGCAGAAATCCAAACCTCTTTCTTCTCATCTATTTTTACCTGATGGGATATACCCTTCAAATCACATTTATTATTAATTCTAATTTGAGGAATAGATTCAAGGTTAAGCTCTTCTAAAATCTTATTAACCTCAGATTCTTTTTGTCTGTGATCTATATCAGATATATCAACAACATGTAAAAGTAAGTCAGCTGACTTTAATTCATCAAGCGTAGCTTTAAAAGACTCTATTAACTGAGTAGGTAGATCTGAAATAAAACCAACAGTATCTGAGAATAGAATTGGTCCTAGCTCAGGGTCTATATTTTTTCTTGTTACCGAATCTAATGTAGCAAAAAGTTTATCTTCTGCTAATTGCTTACTGTTTGTTAGTCGATTAAAGAGAGTTGTCTTTCCAGCATTTGTATACCCAACCAATGCCACTAATTTATTTCGGCTTTTTTTTCTTGAGTAGCTATTTAACTGCTTTTGTTTATGTGACTTATCTAAACGGCTCTTAAGACGCTTAATCCTATGTCCGATAAGGCGTCTATCTGTCTCTAGCTGTGTTTCACCCGGGCCTCTTAAGCCAATACCACCCTTTTGTCTTTCTAGGTGGGTCCAGCCTCTTATAAGTCTTGTTGATAAATGATTGAGTTGAGCTAACTCGACCTGGAGTTTACCAATGTGAGTAGTCGCTCTTGAAGCAAATATATCTAAAATTAGCTCAGTTTTATCAATAACCCTAACTTTTAATTGAAGCTCTAGGTTTCTTGCCTGTGATGCTGATAGTTGATGGTTGACAATAACCAACTCTGCACATGAACTTTCTACAAGATGTTTAATTTCATCTAATTTTCCCTTGCCAATGAAGTGGCTAACAGAAGGAGCTTTTTGCTTACTTACACTTTTCTCAACTATCTCTGCTCCTGCTGAAATTACTAACTCATAAAATTCTTCGTAGATATTTTCAAGCTCATTGCCAGTTCTTAAAGATTCAATATCTAAAAAAATAATTAGTGTTTTAGGGATCTGTTTTTTTTCAACAATCATAGGTGTGAGATTATTGTAGAGTTTTTATAAAAATTTGTTACTATTAATTTGTATCATTAAAACTATTTAAGGAAATATTTATAGATAAAGGCGAAAGAGCAAAAAAATCTTCGCTTGCTAGTTTGAAGAGAAAGAATGTAAAGGATATTAAGAAAAAGAAACTTAATAAGCTTTACAGAGAATTACGAAAAGCTCGATTAAAATAAAGTAAGACTTTAAACTAAGCAGCTAATCTACCTACAAAAGGCAGAAGGTACCCTTTAACCAAAATTAACCAAAATTATGAAAGATATAAAAATGAATGACATTGTAGAAAAAATAGATAAATTTATGCCCGCTGCTATAGTGATTTTAGCTTTATTTGTAGCGTCAATAGTCTAATCACATTTAGAACTTCTTTTTTTGAGGCTCGCACTTTCCTGAAGCTTGAATCTCAACCTTTGGATTCTTATTCTCAGATCCATCGATCTTATTAAGCCAGATATCGCCGGATATTTGCCCCTTACCCGTAAACCAATTAAAAGTATTGATAACTCTATAAACGTCTACCTTGTAATCAGGAAATAAAGGATGGATATCTCCCGTCTCCATTGAATGAGTAACTGTAATACCTGTATCATTTTTTTCTGAAGACCATGAAGCCTCGGGATTAATCCATAAAGGAGAAGGGTCCAGGGTGTGTGTTAAAGATTTAAAACTTTCTTTATCACTGTCTATTGCCCAATACTGAACTGTATAGAGACTATCTTTATTCCAATCCTCTTCAGCAAAATTAATCTTAGCTCTTTGAAGAAGAAAAAGTGACTGTTGGGTTTGCCGTGCTAGATTTTTAAAAAGCTCGATACCTTCTGATAAATAGGTCTTCTTGATATCTTTATAAGTAATAGAGTAAGTGCCATTTAACTCACATAGAATCTTAGATGTTTCGCTAAATGCAGGTACTGCTAAGAAAATTAAGAATAAAAAACGCATAATAACTCTAACTATTAGTTGCTCTTGGGAATCTACTTGCCCAGTATTTATCAAGAACAAAATACCAAACACCATTAATCAAGGGTTCTACAATAGCATCAGTTATAGCATCTTGAAAGTTAGCTCCGGTAAAATAAACAACGCATGATGCGGCAATAATAAAATGTCCGAGGGTATAAATTAATGTTCGAAGGATGGTGCCTTGATTATTTTCAAGAACTCTTTTAATTGGAGCATTGAATACGCCGACACTTTTTTTAATTTTTTGAATCATTTTTGTATATAACTGTTTGTAGTTGATTTACTTCAATCATAAATGAATGAGCGCTATCAATACACACATAACAATAAATAAAAAATGTTTTTTTCTATATTTGTAATCAAAAAAAATATTGTTTAGGATGTCAATATGAGCGAAGAGTACGAGCAATTTATAAAATCAAAAATAACAGAAGACTCAGAAGCTACGAATATCAAAACCATAGAAACTAATAAGATTAATTATGTCAAAGTGGTGGATGTATCTATTCCTTTTTTAAGTGTTCTGCTTTTGGTACTTAAATACACCATAGCTTTCTTTCTAGTTAGCTTGTTTATTTTCTTTACTGTATCTGTGCTTAGCCTGCTTGGAGTTATAGGCATTTCATCTATTTTCTAGCCCAGAATATCTTCCTAGGTAAACATTAAAATAACTCTAAAATTTAGTAATTGCAGATGTATATCAAAGGATTTAATATTGATGAATGCTTAATTTAGATAAAATTACTGAAGATTTAACTTTAAGGGAAAAAATATCTCTGCTTAGTGGGTTTAATTCTTGGTACACGAATAAAATTGAAAGACTAAATATTCCTAGTATTAAAATGTCTGATGGGCCTAATGGCGTTAGAGGTGACTCAAACTCTGGGAAATCTTCAGCCTGCTTCCCTTGTGCCATATCGATTGGTTCAACTTGGGATATGGATCTAATCAAACAAATGGGCATTGCTCTGGGCGAAGAGGCAAAAGTTAAAGATGTAGATGTTCTACTTGGCCCTACTATTAATATTCACAGACATCCTCTTGGTGGAAGACATTTTGAAAGCTTCTCAGAAGACCCCTTTCTTACTGGAAAAATTGCCATTGAATATGTCCAAGGTGTTCAATCGCAAGATGTCGCTGCATGTTTAAAGCATTTTATTGGCAATGACACTGAATACCAAAGACATCTAGTTAGTTCAAATATCGATGAAAAAACTTTAAGAGAACTATATTTACTTCCTTTTGAAATGGGTATCAAAGAAGGTGACGCCAAGGTAGTAATGAGCGCTTACAACAAATTAAATAATATCTACTGCAGTTCTCATGAAAATTTATTAATTAATATTTTAAAAGATGAGTGGGGTTTTGATGGCTATGTGGTAAGTGATTGGGGAGCGGCATTGGAAACAGTTGAGAATGCCAATGGTGGATTGGATCTTGAGATGCCCGGTCCGGGAAATGTTTGGGGAGATAATCTATTTAAAGAAGTTAATGAGGGTAAAGTTAAGGAAGCATTAATTGACGATAAGATAAAAAGAATATTAAGCGTAGCTGAATTCACCAAAAGGTTTGAAAAACCCGATTTAAAACCTGAGAAGGAAGTTGATATTGAATCACATAGAATGCTTCTTAGAAAAGCTGCGGCAGATGGAATGGTTTTGCTTAAAAATAATGATCAATTACCTTTAAAATTAGATATCAAAACATTAGCAATAATTGGTCCAAATGCTAAAAAAGCTCAAATTATAGGCGGAGGAAGTGCCAGTCTTACACCTCACTACCAGATTCATCCATTAGAAGCATTCCAAGGTAGGTTAGGTGAAAGCATAGAAATTTCTTATGCAAAAGGATGCAATACCCATAAATACCTTCCAGCTTTAAATGAAGAATTAATGAGTAATAATATTGCTGGAGAAAAAGGCTTTTTAGTTGAGTATTTTAAAGGGTCTGATTTTGATAAAAATTTAATTATAAAAGAATGCTTAGTTGGAAATAAATTTTGGGTATTTGAGGGTTTTGCTAAAGATGTAATAGAAAAATTTGAAAATCCAGATATCTTGGTTAGGTTCTCGTGTAACTACACTCCTAATATTTCTGGAATACATGAGTTTGAAATTTTTGGTATTGGCAAATGCAAGCTCTCAGTAAATGATAATGGGATTATAGATAACTGGACTGAGACTTCTCCTGGAGAGGCATTTTTTACATTTAGCTCAGATTCAAAAAAGAATACCGTGGAACTTAAAGAAGGAGTAACTTACCAAATAGAGCTAAGTTATAAGTTTGAAGGCAATTTCCCGGCAGTTTATATCGGATGCCAGCCTCCTGAGGAAAAAGATTTGCATGAAGAGGCTATAGCAATAGCAAATGAAGTAGATCAAGTTATTTTAATAGTAGGAACGAACTCTGATTGGGAAACTGAAGGTAATGATAGGGCTGAATTTAACCTACCTGCTCAGCAAGATAGGTTAATTGAAGCTATTTTAGACGTTAATCCAAATACCGTGGTTGTTCTTAATACAGGCTCTCCAGTAGCTATGCCATGGGCTGATAAGGCGAATGCTATTATTCAAACTTGGTTTGCCGGTCAGGAGTTTGGCAATGCATTAGTAGATATTATGACTGGTGATATAAATCCTTCTGGAAAATTACCAACCACCTTCCCTAAAAATATTGAAGACACTCCAGCATTCAAAACATATCCTGGTAAAGATTTACAAATGGATTATGAGGAAAAATTACTAGTAGGTTACAAATGGTATGAAGTAAAAAATATTGAGCCGTTATTTCATTTTGGTCATGGTCTTTCATACACTCAGTTTGAGTATAAAGATCTTAAAACTGAAATACATAATACTCACGAGGTATCTTGTAAATTTTCTATAAAAAATACCGGTAATTTCTCAGGTGCTGAAACTGCTCAATGCTATGTTGGGTTTATGCAAAGAGAAGATGATGAACCCATGAAAACCTTACAGGGATTTAATAAAATGAATATTGATCCTGGCAAAGAAGTTGAAATAGAAATAACCTTAAACTCTAGAAGCTTTTCATCATGGAGCACTCAAAAAGAGGGCTGGGAAATAAAACAAGGCACATACCAAATAATGATTGGTGATTCGTCAGATAATATTCTCCTTCAAACAGAAATTATTCTATAGCCAGTTCACTTAGTTCTTTATCGCTAAGATTTATCTGAGTTGCCTCAATAGAACTATTGGTTTCAAAAATAGTTCTAGGTCCAATTAGCGGGAATATTAAAGAGGATTTGTGCAATACATACGCAAGTGCAATTTGAATAGGTTGCACATTTTTTTGACGAGCTATTTCAAAACATTTCGCTCTTCTTTTTAAGTTTTTTTCATCATGCCAAACTCTTATTTCTTCCTCCATAGATGGGTTAGAAAAATGCTGATTAGATGTAACTTCTTTCTTTTCAATAAAGAATCCTCTAGCCGTGCTTGACCAAGGAAATAACATGATTTCATTTTTAATAATATAGTTGATATATTCATTATTGACGGCAATACATCCTGGCCATACCGGCTCTATCATCTGAGCTAAGCTAAAATTATTACTTAGAACTGAAAAGGATTCCTTGCTAGCTTGCTGGGCATAATCTCTGGCTTCTGAAAAACGATCTAACTCCCAGTTAGATGCTCCAATTAGATTTATCAATCCCTCATCCTTAATTTCATTTAAGGCATCAATGAATTCAGATACTGGTACTTCAGTATTATCTCTATGGAGGCAAAAGATATCTAGCTTTTGAATATTTAAACGGTCTAACGACTCTAGAATTTGAGGCCTTATAAATTCAGGTTCGCATTGAGGTGTATGAGCTGCCTTACCCAAAACAATAACCTCGTCTTCAACTTTTCTTGAATTAATCCAGTCCCCTAAATACTTATCACCCTTCCCATTGTTATAGATATAAGCTGTATCAAAAATTCTTCCTCCAGATCCATAAAAATGATCAAACATAGTAAAAGCATGCAAGTCCGAAGTTTGATTGTCACAGCCAAGAGCAAGTCTTGAAGCAGCTTTATCTATACCTGATAGTGAAGTTTTTGTAAATTTAGGCTCCTGCATCATATAAAATTTAGATTCAGGAATGGGTGAATTTTGAATAACTTTTAGGGGGCAATTAATTTCTAATTCTTGCCTCCATTGATCTAGCCACAGCATGTTACTTTGAGTATCTGCATGAGAGATAAAAGCTGATTCAAGTTTTTTTTCATGAATACAATTTGACGCATGATCAATCTCTCTAGTAAATAATCCAACAGTATCAAGATACGGAACTTCTTTAATTAACTCCCCTGAATCAAATATCTTTATAGACGATTTTCCTTCTTGAAATTGCCCACAGTGCCATGGCTGAGAAGCTATCAACTCAATACTACCGCTTGAAATTCTGAGATCATTGGCATATTCCTCATCTATCGCGCAACTAATTATTGCTTCAATATTATTTGAAAAAATTAAATGTGCTTCCGATTGAAGATCAACGCCCGTTTTGTCTATTCTTCCAGTTGCTTTAATACTAAGAGGGTCTGCAAAAGGGAGATTTTGCAAACTGCCAGCAATCAGCTTGCTCATTGATAACGGATAACAGCCCACATCTAAAATAGCGCCTCCGCCTAATAATGGGTTTCTTAAACGGTGCTCGCTCGGCAAGTCTGCTGAAAAGCCAAAAGAGCTTTCAATTAATACATCTTCCTTGGTATTTTTAAATACATCTAAGTGATTAAGGATGTTAGATGTCTGGGGATGAACTCGATACATATATGCTTCCATTAAAAAAACTCCAGCATTTTGTGCCATATCCAATAGAACCATACTTTCAAGATGGTTCATGCTGATAGGTTTTTCACAGAGAATATGTTTTTTATGCTTTATGGCTTCTAAAGTATAGAAGTAATGAGAGTTATGAGGCGTCGCTATATAGACAGCATCAATTTCATTTGATGTAAAAAAATCTTCAAGCTTTAAATATGGCTTGGTATTAAATTTATCTGAAAACTTATCAAGTTTTTCTTGATTCCTTGCAAAAATACCCGCCAATTCAGAATCTTGGCAATGCCCTATTGAGTGAGCAAATGCATCAGCAATATTACCGGCACCAACAATACCCCATTTAATTTTATGCATTAGAAATTTTCCTATCTTGAATATCTTGAATTAATTTTTTATGGAAAGTTTTATCAATGGGATAAAAATAAACTAAAACGATACTTATACAAACTCCAACAAGAGGTATTAATGACATCAAAGTCTTTAATCCCTTTAACGTTTCATCTGTTTGCTGTTGATTTGGCTCAAAGCCAATACTTGTTAATGCAAATCCTAGTATCAGGGCAGCAAAAGCTATGGCTCCTTTTTGGGCAAAAGTCATAAAACCATATAGAGAAGATTCTGTTCTTATCCCAGTTTTCCATTCACCATACTCAATAGTGTCAGGCAACATGGACCAAAATAATATGCCTGTTGCTCCATTGCCGATTCCTATAAAAGCGAGGATATATAACAGCTCATTTACAGTTGTAATGGGGTAGTAATAAAAAATTAAATATCCGATAGACAATATTGTCATTGAAATTATCCATGAATTCTTCTTTCCTATTTTTAAAGCTATATAAGCCCAAAAAGGAATTGATAGAAAAGCACTTCCGCTACTAACTCCAAGAATTAAACCTTGATAAGCATGTAAATCTAAATAGTATTTAACAAAGTAAATTAAATTGTTATTAAACATTAGTGCGGTAGAAACCAAGATTAATATTGAACCAAATACTATCCAAAAAGGGTAATTAGTAGCAACTGCTTGAGAGACCTTTTTAAAACTTGGCAATTGGTCCTTACTGAACTCAAACTTTCTTTCTTTAACAAAGAAAACCGTAATGCAAAGAATAAGAACAGCTACTAAGCCGGCAATTAAACCAAGATATATAAACCCAAGAGATTCCTCACCCCCGCCAAACCATAAGACAATTGGGAATCCAAAAGCTGAAACTGTTAATGTTCCAAAAGAAGCTGCCAACATACGAGCTGTAGTCAGTTTAGTTCTTTCATCACTATCATCTGTGATTCTTGCTGTAAGTGATGAATAAGGTACGCTAACAATTGTGAAGCAAGTTCTATGGATTAAGTTTACAGATAATAAAAATATAAATAAAAATGTTCCTTCAAATGGCGGGACCCAAAATAAAATCATAAAAGAAAGTGCTAATGGAATAGAGCCATAAAAGATATAGGGACGATAACTTCCCATCTTAGTTCTAGTTCGCTCTGCTATAAATCCCATAAAGGGATCAGTAATTGCATCCCAGGCAATTCCTAGGGCATATATCCAACCTGCCAGTAAGGGTGTAATGCCTACAACATCAGTATAAAAGTAGAGTAAATAAAGACCAACGCCAGTCCAATAAAGGCAAATTGCGTAATCGCCAATTCCATAAGCAGCTCTAATTTTATTACTAATAATATTACTCATACCCCCCTTACCTCTCTATTCTTGTGAATACTAATGTATATGAAAAACTTATATATTGCATACAAAAAATATGTAAGACTAGTAACATGAATTTTAATGAAGGTTTTGCTGAAGATGATGGTGTAAGAATTGCTTACAGAGATTATGGTCCTGATGGAGCGGATCCTATACTTTTAGTTCATGGACTTGGAGCTCAACTTGTTCATTGGCCCTCACATCTAATAGACTTCTTAATAAAAAATAACTACAGGCCTATAACTTATGATAATAGAGATGCTGGTTTGTCTTCGAGGTTTTCAGGAAAGCCTTCTTTTTTTTTAGACTACCTTCGTTACTATTTGCGCCTACCATTAAAATCTGAATATACCCTTGATGACATGTCCAAGGATGGTATGAGTGTAATGAATAAACTAAATATTGATAAAGCTCATATTTTAGGAACTTCCATGGGAGGGATGATTAGTCAAATTATCTGCTCCATGTACCCAGATAGGATCAAGTCATTTACATTAATTGCATCAACTGCTTCAGTGCCAGGGCCTTTTAACGGGCCTTCAAAAGAAGTTCAAGACGTTATGATGCAAAGATCTAAAATGAATAAACCCACTCTTGAAGATATCTATCAAAGAGAGCTTAAATGGGTCTCCTTGATTGGAATGGCCGGACGTAACTTAGAAACTGTTGAGTTCCGTGAGGAGGTTATTGCTAATTACAATCGAGCGAAATCAAAAAGTGATGGTTTTGGATATGCGAGACAACTTTTAGCCATACTTGCTTCTAAAGATAGAATAAAAAGGGTTAAATCAATAACAGTATCTACTCTAATCATCCATGGAGAAGATGATCCCGTTATCCATGTTAAAAATGCTTATAAAACAAATAAACTCATACCAAAAAGTAAATTAATAGTTATCGCTAATATGAGACATTTGATAGAAGAAGAAATTTTAGAACAGTTCAAGAAACAACTTATCGAGCACCTAGCAGAAAGCAGTTAAAGAAAAAAACCTAAATTATTTCGCTTATATAGTTCCCTATAGCCAGGCAACTTGTTACTCCAGGACTTTCGATTCCTTGAAGGTTGATTAATCCATTTACGCCATGATCTTCTGGTCCAAGAATGGAAAAGTCTTTCATTTTTTCATTGGGATTTTGTAGCTTAGGTCTTATTCCAACATAATCGGGCTGTAATTTTTCTGGGTCCATGTCGGGCCAATAATTATGAATAGAATTCACAAATTTTTCTTTAAGAGCTTCATTAAAAGTAAAATCTATATGGTCAACCCATGTAATATCAGGTCCGAATCTTAACTGGCCAGCCATATCAAAGCCAACATGTAATCCAGAGCTAAACTCACTTGCCAGAGGATACACAAGAGAATTAAATGGATGATCTCCAGAGTATTTAAAATAATGTCCTTTTGCATAATAGATAGGAGAATAAAACTTACTATCAAGCGGATCTATTTTATCTGAGATTATGTCTGAATAAAGTCCTGAGGAATTAACTAGCATTTTAGTACTGATACTAAAATCATTCCCATCATTACAGGCTACTTCAAAATAATCTCCATTTTTTTTAGCAGATATAAATGAGGTATTAAAGGAAACAACTCCTTGGTTATGCTGGATATCACCCTCTAGGGCTGTAACTAACTCAGGTACATCTATAATCCCAGTCTCTGGGGAATAGATTCCTCCCTCTATAATTAAATCAGGTTGTGCAATTTTAATTTCATCTTTTGAATAAATTTTTAAACTCACTCCATTTGCCAGGCCTTGTTCATAAATATTTTTTAGCTTTTCTAAGTCTGCTTCTTGAGAAGCAATAATATATTTTCCAATTTTTTTATGATTAATATTTTTACGTTCTGCATATTCATAAAGTAATCTATTTCCTGTTACACAAAATTTTGTTTTTAATGAATCAGCAGGGTAATACATGCCTGCATGGATAACCCCAGAATTTCTTGATGAGACGCCCTCTCCTGCTCTTGACTCTCTCTCAAGTACCACGACAGACATGCCCATTCCACTACAAGATTTAGCAATAGACAAGCCAACAACGCCAGCACCAATAACAACTAGATCAAAAATAATAAATCTCCTATATAAGAAAAAAATTAGAGAAATTTATACTTCTCTGATAATAATTTAATAATGCCATAAGTTAACTGAAGATGGTTTGATGCGTGATAGAAGTTTTCAAGGAACTCTAGATATCACCATATTCTAACAATAGATCATTTACGATTGCTGGACCTCAGGCATTGGCTGAGAACTATTTATTAAAGGTAAAACTAATATATTAATTACTGAATAAACGAGGACGCTAATTGCAATCTGCGTAAGAGAAACTTCAAGATAGGCATAAGCTCCAATTAACAAACATAAAACTAGTCTAACTATCTCTATTTTCGTTCCCTTTTTTCCATCAAACCACATGGATGTGCAGAACATGGTAAATGTCATCATACTTATCGTTACCCATAGCTGAAGGTAATTTAAGTAGCCGCTTTGGATAAAAACTAAGAAAATATAAGTTATAAATAAATATTGAAACAGGGCATATATTTTATGGCGTTTACTAATAACAGGGTTGTACTTTGTAAAAGTTTGGGAATTAAAATCATCTTTTTTTACTTTTACAGGAAGGCTTTCAGGGGTCCATCTTGTTCTAGCAAATGGTGCATAAATCTTTTCTTTCCAGTCTTTTGAAAGCCATATTTCTTTTATTATTTTTACGTAAACATGCAGGTTCGCCCAAATTGGATTGAAGGTATTTAATGTGCTTCTAATTCCGTAAATACAAGCTTCGTTCTCATCTTCAACTTTATGAGTTCCAAACATCCTGTCCCAAATAATGAAGACACCACCATAATTTTTATCAATATATTGTTCATTTTGAGCATGATGGACTCGATGATTTGAAGCAGTAACAAAATAATTTTCATACCAGCCAAGTTTAGGAATATGTTCACTATGAACCCAAAATTGATAGATAAGATTTAATGATGCAACACTTACGAAAACATAAGAAGGAACGCCGATAATAAACATTGGAATGTAAAAAATCCAACTAACAAATGCACCAGTGCCTGATTGTCTTAAAGCGGTACTAAGATTGTAGTCTTCACTTTGATGATGAGCTGCATGAGATGCCCAAAAAATTTGTCTTTCATGGCTAATGCGATGAAACCAATAGTAAAAAAAATCATAAATAATAAATGCGAAGATCCATGTAAATGCAGATGTGGGATCTAACCTCCACAATGCAAAGTGAGTTTCTGCCATGTAAAAAACATAACCAGCAGCACCAATAATAATTAATTTATTCGCCGTACGAATGGTTCCCATGAATAAATTACTAATAGCATCATTTAATCTATACGTGTTTTTATTTATTGCTATCCCATAAACGAGCTCTACTAGAAGCGCTAGCAAGAAAAAAGGAACAGCGTATGTTATGTAATCCATGATTTATATTATCTTAATTAGCTAATATTTTAAAATAAGCTTGGGAAGGCTGCTCCGTTGAATGATTAGTTTGATTTATTAGGAGCGCTATTCCAGGCAAGAACTGAAAATGGAATAGTTAATAGATAGATAAAAGCCAGAATATTAATAGATAACCATAAAAAATTAATAATACTTAAGGCGATTACAGAAAATAAAATAAGGAATGCGAGCCTTGATTTGACATATAACTTCTTTTTTTTAATTGAGAAAGTTGGAATTCTGCTTGTAAGCAAGCCGCTGATTAAAATTATATAGGCCGCTACAAAGTTCAAATTTTCATAAGCCCAATCGTATCCCATAAACGAATGCGTTAAAGGCAATAAAATTAAAATTGCTCCAACAGGCGTTGGTATTCCAGTAAAAAAACTATCCGGATCTTCTTCAGAGGCTTTAGATGATTCAAGTCTGACATTGTATAAAGCTAATCTTATGCAAGAAAACATAATGAAAACTAAGCAAGCAAAAGTACCTATGCCATTCTCCTGATTAAAAATAGACATATACACAAGAATTCCAGGAGCAATACCGAAACTAAGAAAATCTGAAAGAGAATCTAATTGCGCACCAAGATCTGATTCGCTTTTAAGGTGTCTTGCAAGCATGCCGTCTAAAACATCACAAACTCCAGCAATTAAAATACATAAGATTGCTAAATTGTAATCTTCTTCAAGAGCAAACCTAATTGAACTTAAACCAAAACTCAGTCCAGATAAAGTAATAACATTTGGAAGTAAAACTTTGAAATCAATTTTTTTCATTTACCTTATTTAAAAGATGCCAGCACTGATTCACCAGCTGTCACTTTATCACCAACAGAGCATTTTGCGAGCACATCTAATGGCATGTATATATCAACACGGGAGCCAAATCTTATTAATCCAAATCTTTCTCCTTGAGTCAGATTGTGATGATTGGTTATGAATCCTAAAATTCTTCTAGCAATTAAGCCTGCTATCTGAACAACAACAATATCAGCGCCATTGTCAGAGCTGATAATTAAACTGCTTCTTTCGTTTTTCTCACTAGCTTTATCAAGGCTCGCATTTAAGAATTGACCCTCTTTGTAAACTATATCTTTAACAGTTCCAGAGACTGGACTGCGATTAATGTGAACATTAAAAACATTCATAAAAACACAGATGCGCTTCATTTTTTGTTGGTTGATTGAAACTTCTTTTGGAGGATAGGCCTCATCTATTAGACATACTTTTCCATCTGCAGAACTAATAATTAAATTTGGGTCTATTGGAGTATTTCTTTCAGGATCACGAAAGAACCACAAAGTAAATATAGTTAATAGGTATCCAATAATTGAAATTGCTATTGATACAAATGATAAAAGAATTGAAGTAATAAAAAAGATGATCGCAAATCTCCATCCCTCGGGATGGATATACGATCTTTTAGAAGATGGCGTGCTCATATCAATTAATAATTAACTAAGTCGCGCATTTTATAACATGAAATTTTTATAAGCTAGGTATGTTTAATGTTCAGATAGCAGGCTTAATTGCTATGCCATAAGCTATTTCTTGTAGCAGGGTTATTAAAAAGAAGGGGTCTTTTAAGATCGTACTCTTTCATTACTAGGATCATATAGAGATCCCTTACCAACTATCTGAACGGTCATAGGATAAATACCATCACCGTTTTCATTAAAGTACTCCAACAATAATGACTTCCCTGATATAGCAATGTTTTTAGGCAGGTAGCCCATAACTACATGTTTTTTGATTGATGGGCAGTAGGACATACTAGTGCTATAGGATCTTCGACCTTTACTATCTACAGGCACTTCACCTGTAGCAGGATCAATGATCGGCGATATACCAACAGGATAGCGCGAACCGGTACCCGAAACATTTAAGTTATCTAATGTCATAGTGCATAAAATTGCACTAGGCTCTTCTTCTCGATGAGCAAGGTGTGCTGCCTTTCCATGGAAGTCGGCTTCTTTGACCAAGCGCCTTTCTATAGCTGATTCACAAGCATTATATTCAGTCTCTAGATCTGCGCCTTGGAGTCTAAAGCTTTTTTCAAGGCGACGACTGTTGGCGTAAGTTTCTATACCGACTGGTACAACTCCAACTTCAAGCAGAGAGTCATAAAGTGCCAGACCCTCTTCACTGTCATTATTTAAATAGATTTCCCAGCCGCTCTCCCCGACGTAGGATATTCGTGCAGCCCAGACATCGATCTTTTTTCCACCAGATAAATTGAGGGTCAGATATTTTGCGGTAGCAAAGGAAAAGTTCTCGATGCTTATTTCACTAGGGTCAATTAAATGCCCCAGGGCATTTTCTGCTTGTGGCCCCCATAATCCTAAAGTTACTATATCGTGAGTTCGGATATTAATATCTGCTTCGAGCCGCATATCATCGCGATAATTGCGCAAAGTTACCCAGTCTAGATTGCCATCAGCACCACCGGTAACCACTCTGTAAAGATCTGCACTTAGGCGGGAGATGGTTAGATCTGCATGGACACCACCATCCTCATCTAAGAAATTTGTATAAATGATTCTCCCCTCAGAAGTATTACCGCCAACCTTAGCCACGGAAAGATACTCCAACATGCGTTCCGCGTCAGGGCCCTTAATATCCATGATTGCAAAGTGCGATAAATTAATCATTCCAACCGATTCACTCATGGCTAAATGTTCTGCATTAGCAATTTCATATGGTACGTGACGTCGATCCCATTCGTTTTCTCGGACCGGAACCTCTTGTAAATAATTATCTAATTTTTGTCGATTGCTCTCATAAGCAAGGGCGCGCTCCCAGCCGGCAACCTCGTTATCAAAATAGCCCCCAAGCTCTTTTTCTCTTTCATAAAAAGGACTTACGAATAGTTCTCTTTGGCTAATATACGGCTCTCTGGGATGAACAGCGGGAGTATAAATAGTTTGTGCATTTTCATAAGATCGTGATCTAACAAAGTCTTTTTCTTTTTGCGCAGGATAAAATCTAGCAATATCAAAAGATCGCATATCCACCTGAGTTTTGCCATTAATCATTGATTCAGCGCATAGTCTTGCACATCCAGGACCATCTTTAACCCAGACTGCTTCACATAACCAAAAACCTCTTACCTCAGGACTTTCACCGATCAAAGAAGATGCATCAGGAGTTACTGATAAAAGACCATTAAATGAACTTTTTTCGTCCCAGCCTAATTCAGCAAGTATGGGTGTTGTTTCGAATGCTTTTTCTAAAGGTTCAGCGATTTCTTCAAGATCTAGATATCTCATTGAATCAGAGGTCATAGTCTTCTCAGGATTGCCAATATCTTCAGGATCAACTAATCGAGGATCTTTATCCTCATAAAAACCCCATTCAAGCATCCCTCCATGGAGTCTTCCTGTATCCCTGACATAAGCTGAATTACCTTGATCTCGCAGAAGTGGGTAGACGAGTAATTCATTTGTTCCTTGTATTTCGGGAAGTGGTCCAAAAAATAATAAAGGATGTTCCACTGGTATTAATGGAATTGGAACGCCGGCCATTTTTCCTAATAAAGGTCCCCAGATTCCTGATGCGATTACAACTTTACTAGTTTTAATTACTCCTTTATCTGTTTTTACCCCGGTAATACGACCATTTTCAATTTCAAAGTCTAAAGCTGGTGTGTCAGTATATGTAGTCAGACCACCTTTTTCTTTTGCGCTTTCTACTGCAAAGTTAACCACTTCCTGTGAGCGTGGTGTTACTAAGCCGGCATCTGGATCCCACATTGCACCACATATTGATTCTTCTTCTAATAAGGGGAATTTTTCTTTAGCTTCTGATGCAGAAATTAGCCTGACGTTAGTTCCAAATGCTTTCCCTGATGCAACTTTTCTTTTAAGTTCTTCCCATCGCGCATCATCGCCTTTGCGACATATTTCGAGACCACCCTTTTTAAGAAAGAAGCCATTGTCTTCATAAAACTTTCTACTAAAATTAGTTGCCCAACAGCCTAATTTATCATGAGTTGTATTGTAGACAAAGTCAGAAGCGTGAGCGGTAGATGCAATATCTGAAGGAATTACAGTAGATTTTTCTAATCCTACGATATTCTTTTGACCGAGTTCTGTAAGCCAATATGCGAGCATTGAACCAACAATACCACCTACTCCAACAATAACTACTTCAGCTTCTGTAGGAAATTTGGAAGTTTTTTGATCTGTCATAGTGTTAATTTTATATAATTTTTATAACTAAAGCACTTTTTTTAATTTTGTAAATTAAAACTAATAAGCAAATAATTCATCAAAATAACTTACCTTTTTTGTAGCATTTTACTCCGCATAATCTAGCCCCTCATCCTTTTTAACTTCTCGAATGTTAGGATTAACAGACTCTCTAAATGGCACGTCAACAATTTCACCTTCAACCGCTACTCCAGATGATTCAGAGTATTCATCAGGCAACCTGACTTGTAATTTAGTTCCGATCTCTGATGAAGACCATGGCACCCAACCAAGAGCAATGTTTGTATTTAGTTCTGGAGACCACCATGGAGAGGTTATATAACCCATATCATTTCCATTTGTATCTGCTATCAGCCAAAAATCTGGAGCATAATCTGTAATTTGCTTTCCACCTAAAGTCAGTCCAACCATTAGCATTTTAAATGGAAAATCTCCTCCATCAATTACTGCACGTTGTCGTTCAAGTTCTTCTTTGCCGATGTAATCAGCTTCTTTATTTCGCGGTACCTGATAACTCAGATTAACCTGAAAAGGAGAAGTTTCATGGTCTAAGTCTTGGCCCCAAGATAAAATACCGGCAGCAATTCGGCGATGATGAGCAGGCGCGATTACCATTAGTCCAAATTCTTTACCAGCCTCAAGAACAGAATTCCAAACGATCTCAGCATTTTGATGTGCATCTCGCACGTAAATTTCATAACCTTTCTCTCCAGTAAACCCTGTTTGGCTTATGACTACATCTGCACTTCCTATTTTAGTTTCCATAATGCCGTAATAAGGAACATCCCTAAGCTCTTCACCAGCCAGTTTAGCCATAAGATCTTCTGAGAGAGGGCCTTGGATTTGCACTGGACAAACATCGATCTCATCAATTATGACATTGAATTTTTTAGTGACATTTACGCCTTGGAGCCAAAGCATGAGATCGCTGTCTGAGATGGAAAACCAGAATTCATCTTCAGCCAATCTCAGTAAGACAGGGTCGTTAAGTACCCCCCCTTTTTCGTTACACAAAATTGCGTATTTACCATTACCTGGTTTTATTTTGGTCGCATCACGAGTAATCACATAATTTGTAAAAGCTTCTGCATCTGGTCCCTTAACTCTTATTTGTCTTTCAACAGCAACGTTCCACATAGTAACTCGATTGACTAAAGCTTCATATTCTGCCATCGCCCCACCATCTTCCGGTTTAACATATCCCCTTGGATGATAGATTCGGTTATAGACAGTTGCCCTCCAACAACCAGCTTCATGAGATAAATGCCAAAAAGGTGACTTCCTAACTCGAGTTGAAATTAACATCTCTACAGGCGTTCGACCGCTTTGTCTCAGGTTATATGGAACTACTCGATCACTCTGATCTACGCTTGGATGATTTGGATTTGTCATATTTCTTCCCTTGTAATTAATAACTTTTTTTATATACAATTTATATATATAAAATAAATTAAACGCTATTTTATTAATCTTGTAAATCAAAATATTTACAAGCTAAAAATTAGTGCTGTTAGAAAGGATATTTGATTATCATTTTAGCCCTCTGATAAAAAATGTGCGGACTAAAAAATTATTAAGCTGCTTTTGTTTAGAAAAAATGATGATGATCCTAGGAAGATTTAAATCTCAGACTAATTAATTATGAGAGTTCTGATCTTTTAAAAGTAAAATATTTTCTCTTTAGTAATTTATTATAAATAATTGCAAATAAGACTATAAAAGATGCTCCCACTGCAACTGGCATTATTACAAAGCCCATACCTTTTGCACCAAGAACGGCAATAATAGGGTTAGCTCCAGCAGGTGGATGAATAGTCTTAGTTGTCATCATTAAGAATATTGCTAGTCCGACTGCCAATCCTATGCTGAGAAAAGAAGAGCCTAATATTGAAAAAACAAAGACTCCTGATAAAGCAGATAATATATGACCAAATAAAATATTTTTTGGATGAGCTAGAGGGCTTTCATGAACTGCCATAACCAAAACCATGCTTGCTCCAAATGGTGGTATTAACCATAAATTGCTTTCATCGAAAGAGTTAAGATATGCAAGTACAGAAATACATAAAAATGCTCCAAAAGCAGAAATAATATTATTTTTCATCTCTTTTTTACTTTTTAAAATTAGCTGCTTCTTCTGAGCCGTCCGTTGCTGTTCCTTTGGTGTAAGAATGAGCGCCCATGCCAGCTAGGTCTCCGTTTTGAACAATTAAATATTCATTTCTTATTTCTTCACCATCAAACAAGCACTCCAATATTTCTCTAACCCCATCAGCGTATCTTGTCTGTGCCGATAAAGAGGTTCCTGATGTGTGTGGTGTCATTCCATGATGCGGCATTGTTCTCCAAACATGATCATTGGGTGCTGGTTGGGGGAACCAAACATCACCTGCATATCCGCTTAACTGTCCAGACTCTAATGCCGCTACAATAGCGTCCTTATCACAAATCTTTCCTCTAGCAGTGTTAATGATATAAGCACCAGGTTTACATTTACTTATCAACTCATCATTAAATAAATGTTCTGTTTCAGGGTGAAGTGGGCAACTTATATTAATAACATCGCAAACTGCAACTAGGGATTCAACTGAATCATGATAGGTTAAGTTTAGTTCTTGTTCTTTATTTAAATCTAATCTGTGTTTATCAAAATAATGTAAATGCACATCAAACGGATGCATTTTTCTTAACACATCATAACCAATTCGACCGGCAGCAATTGTGCCTAAATGCATGCCCTCTAAATCATAAGACCTCTTAACAGCGTCAGCGATATGCCAACCACCTTCATTCACTATTCTATGTTGATTATGATAATCTCTAACTAAAGATAAAATCATCATAACAATATGCTCAGCAACTGACCTTGAATTACAATAAGTTACTTCAACTACATCAACTTTATTATCCATCGCCGCTTGTAAATCTACGTGGTCAGAACCAATACCTGCTGTAATTGCTATTTTTAAATTTGGTGCTGATTCCATTTTTTTTCTTGTTAGATAATATGGAAAGAACGGTTGAGATATAACTATATCAGCATCAACTAACTCTTTATCTGCAACACAACCTTCAGCATCTTTATCCGAGGTCACAACTAATGTATGTCCTTGGTCTTCTAAAAATTTTCTTAAACCTAATTCTCCTGAAACACAACCTAACAATTCACCAGGATTAAAGTCAATTGCTTTTGGCGTTGGTAGTGTCATCCCATCTGGATATTTTTCCAGTTTAGGAAGTGCCTTTAACGGATAACTCGAAGGCATTCCGCCTTTTGGATCATCATATAATACGCATAATATTTTCATTATTGGTTCCCTCTTTTTTAATAGAGTTTTAAATTATTATGATCGAAAAAAATATAACTTTTTTAACGCTCTTGAAATCAATTTAAACCTTCAAGAAATAAAATGGTTAGACGAGGCTTTTCCCGAAGGTATAGTGGCTGCAACACGATATGCTGCACCTATGCTGTTTCACTTAGATAGTGAAAAAGGCTAGTCGCGATCACGTTTTAAATGACACGTTTTTAAATTAAGCAAATATCCCGTAAGCTTATGCCTAGGTTTTGTTAAGCCCAATCAAAACCACCATCCGATTCACAGGTTTTTATTTTCTTGAATTGTAATATAAATAAATGAAACTTTATTTAAATACTTAGAATGATAGTTAATGCTGATTTTGCCTTAAAGGCAGTGATGAATACTCAAGATATGAATTGGGAACCATCACCTGTTCCCGGAGTAGAGAGAAAATATTTAGATAGAGTTGGTGGTGAAGTTGCAATCGCAAGTACCGTTGTTAAATATGCAGCTAACTCTTCTTTTACTCGCCATACTCATGATGGTGGTGAAGAGATTTTAGTTTTAGAGGGAGTGTTCTCTGATGAATTTGGAGATTATCCAGTAGGATCGTATCTTAGAAATCCACCAAAAAGTTCACACACTCCTTTTTCAAAAGAAGGTTGCACTTTATTTGTAAAATTAAGACACTTTCACCCGAATGATTTAGAAACTGTTCGCATTGATACGAGCACTGCCACTTGGTATCCAGGAACGGTTCCCGGTCTATCTGTCATGCCTCTTCATGAATTTGACGGTGTTGGTACAGCTTTGGTTAAGTGGGCTCCTGATACGGTTTTTAATCCGCACGTTCATCCAGGCGGTGAAGAAATTTTTGTAATCAAAGGAGTATTTTATGATGAACACGATAGTTACCCAACGGGCACATGGATAAGAAGTCCTCGTTATAGTAAGCATGCCCCTTTTACCAAATCAGAAGGAGCACTGATTTATGTTAAAACAGGTCATCTGGATAATCCTATTCAACAATAAATTTTAATTGGTTATTTTTTAGGAAAGCCTTCAGGCGTATAAAAATTTCTTAATTTTTTTAAAGCAATATAGTAAGTGCTTTCACGAAATGATTTTTTAATTTGTTTTTTTGTATTATAAATTTCCATAAATGCATTTCGCATAGAATCTTCTAAACCAGAAAAAGCTAAATCCTCTTCATCCGCACCATGGAGAACATTTTTAATGGTAGCGTAGTCTGTTTTGGTATTTGTTTTTTTATCAATCAAATCAATAATTTCTAATATTTTTTGTTCTTGAAATCTTTTTTCCATTCTTCCAAAACGTATATGAGAGATATTTTTGACCCACTCAAAATAGGAGACTACCACTCCTCCTGCATTGACGTAGATATCGGGTATCACTACAATTCCCTTTTCATATAATTTTTGGTCAGCCTCAAAAGAAATGGGGCCATTTGCGGCTTCAATAATTAATTTGCACTTTATGTTATTCACATTATCTATGGTGATGACATTTTCTAATGCGGCAGGTATTAAAATATCACAAGCTAGTTCTAAGATGTCATCAGGCTTATTTTTAAATACTCCAAGTTTTGGATCATTAATATTTTTATTAGTTTGGTAAAATTCATGCAAAGCATTTATGTCGATGCCATTTTCGTTAAACAAATAACCATCTCTTTCTCCGATAGCTATAATTTTAGCTTGGTCTCGATTGTACAAATGCTTAGCCAAGTTGCTGCCCACATTTCCAAATCCTTGAATAATAATCTTGTTGTCCTTTAATTCATTTTGCAACCCAGCTTCTTTAATAATATCGGGATGTCTGAATATTTCCCTAATCGCTTCTTCAATGCCTCTACCAGTAGCTTCGGTTCTGCCCGCTATACCACCACTGTGCAAAGGTTTGCCAGTCACACAGCCTCTATAATTAATGTCATCTGGTCTTAGAGATTTATAAGTTTCCATAATCCATTCCATCTCTCTTTCGGATGTGCCCATATCCGGAGCGGGAACGTTTAATGCCGGAGAAATAAAACCTTTGTTGATTAATTTTGTTGCAAAAGCTTTGGTGATAATTCTCAATTGGGGCATGGTGTAATTTTTTGGATTTATCTTTAAGCCGCCTTTAGATCCTCCAAAAGGAATGTTAACAATCGCACATTTGTAGGTCATTAAAGATGCTAATGCTTCTGTATCGTCTTGATCTACACTTTCAGAATATCTCATTCCTCCTTTGCTAGGAAGAATGTGTTCCGAATGAACCGCTCTCCATCCGGTGAAGTTATGAATTGTGCCGTCCAATTCAACTCCTACATTCACCTTAATTAGCGAATGAATGGACTTTATATGTTCTAATAAATCATTACTAAAATTGAGCAACTTTGCAGAATTGTCTACATGCAAATTAACATTTTTTTGAAAGTTCATTTTTTATAAAATTTATAATTATTAACCTAACTATATAAGTCTTCCGTCTTAATGTCTTAAGATATTAACCGAGGTAAACAAAGTCCATTCCATTAAATAGGAACAGCACTCCTTTATTTTCCAGCCTAGATTTCCATCATTTATTTATGTTAGATTCTGAGATAAGTTTCTGGGATGAGGAAAATATTATTTGGATTAATTCTGGTTTTGTGGTGGGGTGGTACTGCTTTTTCAGAGAAACATAACCATCACCAAAAACATGGCACGAGCGATATGATATTTAAAACAATGGATTTAAATAATGACAAATTTATTAGTGCAACCGAATTTAATCAAACTTATGAAGCGCATAGCAGAAACAATCATAAGAGCAAAGGAGAGCATGGCTCAAAAGAAGAATTGTTTAAAGAAATGGATTTAAACAAAGATAATTCCATTAGTTTAGCTGAGTTTGAAGAAATTTATAAGAAGCATAGCAAAGAGCACATGAAGGTAAAAAATTAGCTACCCATCTCTATTCTTCCAACTATCCCTACTGTCATTCTTTAATCGGCTCTGATAGTTGTATTTTATATATTTTTGAAAAAAGAAAAAAATGCCTGATAAAATAGAACTAGATACTGGAACTGATTTACCCAGCTCCTTTGTATTAACCGAAGAGTTTAAAAATATCTTTAATACCATTGAGCATACTAAATCCAATCTATTCATTACCGGAAAAGCAGGATGTGGAAAGTCTACTTTGCTTGAATACTTTAGGCAGAATACCAAAAGACCTCATGCGATTGTAGCTCCCACGGGTTTAACTGCAATTAAAGCAAGAGGCATGACCATTCATAAGCTTTTTAAATTACCTCCCACTTTTATAAGAAAAGAAGACGTTAGGTTTCTAAAAGACAAAGCTTTGTTAAAAAAAATGGAAGTGTTGCTGATTGATGAGTGCTCGATGATGCGGGCGGATATTCTCGATGCCATTGATGAATCGTTACGAAAGAATAGGGGAAACAACAAGGTATTTGGCGGTGTTCAAGTAGTGATGTTTGGAGATTTGTTGCAACTGTCTCCCATTGTTAATCAAAACCTAGAAGGGGATGTAATGAAGAGTATCTATCCTGATGGTAGTTATTTTTTTAATTCTCAAGTTTTTTATCAATCCAATTTTAAAATTAACGAGTTAACTAAAATATTTAGGCAATCGGATAAATCATTCATTGATTTATTGAACAAATTTAGAATAGCCAAAGTAAACGATCAGGATTTGGCACAAATTAATCAAAGATATCAAGGACCC
>CAWUWW010000014.1:0-29180 GCA_963926355.1 uncultured SAR86 cluster bacterium
TCTTAATTCCCATGACCTTCAAAAAGCGATAGCTAGTGACGACCGCACTCCAGCCAATGTGGCAAGAGATTCTTCAAGGCATCCAGAAGAAACTCTTTCATTTTTTGGAATTGAGCCAGAGATGACAGTTGTTGAACTATCTCCTGGTGGAGGATGGTATTCAGAAATACTGGCTAATTTTCTTCATAAGCCTGGCGTCCTTATAGCTGCTCATTTTGATGCGAATTCAGAAAGAGCTTATTACAAAAGGAGTAGAGCAAATTTTGAAAAAAAGATTGAAAGCAATTCAATGTTTGATAATGTTGAGGTTGTTAACCTTAAATCAAAATTAGCAGATCCGGAAACCGTAGATGCAGTTTTAACTTTTCGTAATCTTCATAACTGGCTTGGCCAAGACATGGATTTAATATTTGCTAATAGTTACAAAGCACTAAAAACAGGCGGAATACTTGGGGTTGTTGAGCATAGAGCTAAACCTGGAACAACTATGGCAGAAATGAAGGAAAGTGGCTATGTTACCGAAGAGCACGCAATACAAATAGCTAAGAAACATGGCTTTGAGTTAGTTGCAAAATCTGATATTAACGCCAATCCAAAAGACTCAACAAACCATCCTGGTGGAGTATGGACCTTGCCTCCAAACCTAAGACTTAAAGAAGTTGATAGGCAAAAATACCTCGACATAGGAGAGAGCGATAGAATGACCCTCCTATTTATTAAATCTTAAAAGAGAGCTTATTAAAAACCAACGTAGGTAAGTAGCTCGCTGTTATCAGCTCGAACTGAACGTACATCGTTAGCTGCAAAGGTTTCGTCTGGGTATCCCATTGCAATACATATCATTATATTTTGATCGTCCGGAATATTGGCATGTTCTCTCACTATGTGAGATTGCATTATTCCCTGCCCATTGATGACGCACCCAATACCCCTTTCCCAAGCAGACAAGACAATGCCATAAGCCAACGAACCAAGACCAAAGTGAGTAATTCCTGCGGGTTCAAGATATTTATCGTAGGTCAGGACAAGTGAAACTGGAGCATCAAATTGACGAAAGCCTCGAAGCATCCAATCCATTCGCTTTTCTTTATCGTCTCTTTCTATGCCCATTGCCTCGAATAACTGGATTGCTACATCAATTTGTTTCCGTCTATGTTCTCCTTCGTACTCTTCTTTGTAAGCAAAATCACGAACATGCGGCTTACCAGCCATAGTCTCATCTACATTACCCTTTCTTATTTTATCAAGAACATCACCAGTAACTGCATGAATATGCCAAGTTTGAGTGTTATAGGATGAAGGGGCCCATTTAGCACCACTGATTATTTCTTCTATAACTTCTTTTGGGACAGGCTTATCCAAAAAACCACGAACACTTTTTCTTGATTCTGCAAATTCACTAAATTTCATAATGCTACTTTTTAAAAATTAATATGCATGAAAGTTTGCCATAGTTTTTTCAATTTATACATCCAATTTCTGTGCAAATTTCGTCAGATTATATGGAATTTTTCACAACTTGGTTATGGCAACATGCCCCAAATCAATTAGATCATCAATTGACGAATCACTCCATCCCAATTCAATAAGAATATTACGACTATGCTCGCCCAGTAACGGACTTGGCTCTGCTTGAGAGGTTGACTTGCCCTCAAAGAGAGCTGGTGGAGTAGGGGTTGTTAATTCTCCTAAAGCTTGCGTGACATAGGTTTCCAAAGCTCCAATAGCCTGTATTTGTTCACTAGCTTCTAAATGGTCCCGCTTTACGCAAGGTGCGCAGGGCACATCCGCTGCAACTAATATTTCCATAGCCTTTTCAACACCTATATCTAAACGAGGATTCTTAATAACATAAGTAATGCTACTCATATTGGTCATCCTTAGCGGCATTGAAGCAAAACTGCCTGTACCAGCTAATTCTGGATAGCCAAGCATTGGTAGAAGGGCCGCCCAGTGGTCATCTCTTAGTGGCGCGACTGCAACCCCGCCATCACTATAATTAATGGTTTGAAAATAATCTGATCCAGGGGACATTTCAATTCTATCATCATCTTTTAATGTTCTATGCATCATCCCGTCTGGCCACATAAATGCAAGACAGGAATGGAGCATGGAAATATCAATATGCTGGCCTTCGCCGGTAGTAGCTCTTGCTAGTAGTGCAGCTGTAGCTGCTTGGCACACGGTATAGGCTGTCACTTTATCGCAGATAAATGTTCGTATAAAATCAAATTTACCATCATCTGGAGCCTGTAAATCAGTAAACCCTGCAAGACCTTGTATTACATGATCAAAGGCCGGAAGGTCTGCCATAGGCCCCTCAGTTCCAAAACCACTTACAGCTACATAGACTAACTTAGGATTTATTTCACGTAGCACGTCTGATCCAAGACCAATTCTATCCATAACCCCAGGTCGATAGTTATGTAAAAGAACATCAGCACGAGCGACCAATTTCTTTACTGCCTCTATGCCAGCCTCCGACTTAAGATCAATGGCCAACGATCGTTTACCACGATTACAGTTATGAAAGAATCCAGAGACGCCATTTTTTTGGGTTCCCAATGGACGCATCTGATCACCATTAATAGGCGGCTCAACTTTAATCACCTTGGCGCCTTGAGCTGCCATTGTCATAGCGGCGAGTGAGCATGTGATCATGTTAGATAGCTCAATAACCTCTAAGCCGGCAAGCGGATGACTTGCTGTAGGAATATTCATTATGAGACCCCCCTCATTTGTTACTTTTAATATTAGCATATCAAGTTATTCAATAATCAGGATCCCCAACTAGCAATTCAAATGTGTTTTTTACTTACATGATGTAAAAATGATAATATTAAAACAATGAAAACTCTTAAAGAAAAAATTACCTTTGAATCTTCTGCACAAGAGCTATGGAAAATTCTATCTGATGTAACTCGATGTGATTGGGTTCCAACAATAGATCAAATTCACCTTGAAGGAGATTGTAGAGTTTTCGAAATGGAGGGCATGGGAAAGGTGAAGGAACAAATTCTACTTCTAGATAATGAGGCTATGAAATTACAGTATTCAGCAATAGAAACACGCACCCCCCTTCAACATCATTTAGCGACAATGCAAATATCTTCAGTTAGTAAAAATACCTGTCAGCTTGAATGGACTACAGAAATTGAGCCTGAATTATTTGCAGATGCTATTCATCAGGGAATGTTGATATCAATAGAAGGCATAAAAAAGGTTTTACTATAAGAGCGATGATGTTTAAGCAGTTATTTGATAAAGAATCATCAACCTATACTTATATTCTAGGGTCAAAAAAAGGTAATGCCCTAATAATTGATCCAGTTAAAGAAAACATTGAAACATACCAAAGATTATTGAAAGAATTAAATTTAAATTTAAGCCTTTCCCTTGAAACTCATACACACGCTGATCATATCTCCGGTTCAGGAATGTTGAATAAAATACATAATTCAAAAATATTAAGCTCTTTAGATAAGAAAGATCCAAGAGCGCATCAAATTAAAGATAATGAATTAATTTCATTAGATGAATTAAACATTAGATGTCTTCACACCCCAGGACATACAGACGATTCATATTGTTTTTTATTAGAATCTGTTAACCCCAATCTATTATTTTCTGGTGATACCCTTCTTATCGGAGGAACCGGAAGGTCAGATTTTCAAAATGGGTGTCCCTCAACTTTATTTGAATCTATTACTCAAAAAATCTTTACTTTAGAAGGCGAAACTCTTGTTTACCCAGGTCATGACTATAATGGCTTAAAGGTTAGTAGCATCTATCAAGAGATAGAGCACAACCCAAGACTTGCTAATAAATCTAAAGAAGAGTTTATTGAGATTATGGGAGGCCTTAATCTTTCAGCTCCTAAAATAATAGACGTCGCAGTTCCCTTAAATAGAAATTTTGGGATGGCTGATAAAGAGTAAATATTTTGATCCATATATCAACTTCATAAAATAAAGCTTATCTGTTATAAAAGGGAATGATTTTAAATAAAGACCACCAAGCTATTCGTGATACTGTTTCCAGTTTCATTGAAAAAGAAATTAATCCATACACAGACCTATGGGAAGAAGAGGGAATTTTCCCCGCTCATGAGCTATTTAAAAAAATGGGATCACTCGGCCTTCTTGGTATATCAAGATCAGAAAAATTTGGAGGCATGGGCCTTGATTATAGTTACGAGACGGTTTTTTCTGAAGAACTTGGCCTTATTAATAGCGGGGGTGTTGCAATGGCAATAGGAGTGCAGACTAATATGGCCACTCCTTCTCTAGCTACTCATGGTAGCGATGAACTAAGAAAAGATTTTCTTATGCCAGCAATAAGCGGCGACATGGTTTGCTCTATTGCGGTAAGTGAGCCTTCAGCAGGCTCCGATGTATCTGCAATAAAAACAACAGCAAAGAAAGACGGCGATGATTACATCATCAATGGCACTAAGATGTGGATTACTAATTCAACTCAAGCAGATTTTATTTGCTTATTAGCAAATACAGGAGAGGGAAATCCTCATACGAATAAATCATTAATTATTGTTCCTATGAACCTTCCCGGAATAAGTTTATCTGAAAGATTTAATAAGCTTGGAATGAGGTCTTCGGATACCGCCCAAATATTTTTTGATGATGTAAGAGTTCCTCAGCGATATTTAATAGGGCAAGAGGGCAATGGATTCCGCTACCAAATGGAGCAATTTCAAGAAGAGAGAATTTATGGAGCAGCCGGCGCTTTAAAAATGCTTGAAAATGTCATTCAAAATACCATTGAATATACAAGCCAAAGACAGGCTTTTGGAAAATCTATACTTGATAATCAGGTAGTTCATTTTAGATTGGCTGAATTACAAACGGAAGTTGAGGCATTAAGAGCGCTTACTTACGGTGCTGTAGAGGGCTATATTAATGGCGAAGACGTCACCATGAAAGCCTCTATGGCTAAGCTAAAAGCTGGAAGGCTGGGAAGAGAGGTTACAGATAGCTGTCTACAATATTGGGGAGGCATGGGATACATGTGGGATACCCCTATCTCAAGAGCATTTAGAGACGGGCGTCTGACTTCAATAGGGGGAGGAGCCGATGAGATAATGCTTGGCATAATATGCAAGCATATGGGGACCCTGCCTAAAAGACAGACCTAGGTAAAATTTTCTGCGTGAAAGTCTTTGATTGCAGAATCAACCAAAGCATCTCGAACTTGAAGTTCTTGATATAAGTTTAAAGAATCTAATGTTTTACATCTGCTGAGAGCTACATAAGTTTGCCCTGTTGCAAAAGCCCCTTGGCCTAAATCTATAGAACAGCTTTCTAATGTTAAGCCCTGGGCCTTATGAATAGTTACTGCCCAACCAAGCTTTAAAGGGAATTGCTTAAAAGATGAAACAACCTCTTCTTCCATCTCATCATGGTACTCATCATAAACATACTTAACTTTATTCCATTCTTCTCTTTTAACTTTAAAAATATCTTTACCAACTTTAACCTTGATAACCTTTCTATTTTTATCTGTGCAGTTTGTTACAACACCAACCGTGCCGTTGACCCATCTCCCCTCACTGTCATTTTTAATGAACATAACTTTAGAGTCTTTTTTAATTCTTAGAACGCGCGGCGCAGGCAGATCATTTTCATTTAACTCGCCATATTCTTCAGATTTTGCAGCAGTCGCAGGCCCTTCAATTAAATTTAACATCTCCTCATTTATTTGCTCTGCCCTATACTTTCTTGTAGTAATGATCATAGAGGACTCATTTGAAAATTCAGGGTTATAGCAGGCCTTATTAATCTGATTAATTGATTCTTCTAGATCATGACCTAACCGAATATTATTTAGTAATGAGTAAAAATTCTTATCTTCACTCTGCCTAAAAGAATAAGTAAGTTCAAAAAATGAAGGGGATGCTATTTCTTTGTAGCTCGCAGCACTAAAAAAGTACACTGACTCATACTTCTCATCAATAGCATTAATTTCATGGTCTTTAACAACCGGGGGGAGCTGAAAGAGGTCACCGCAAGCCAATACATGAATACCACCAAATGGTTCTGAAGAATTTCGATGCACCTTTAATGTTTCTGATATGGCATCCAGCATAGGCGCCCTAACCATAGATATTTCATCAATAATAAGAAGTTCTAATTTCTTTAATAGTTTTTTAAATCTAGGATCATTAGACTCTTGTATTACAGGGAAGGTATCAAAGCCAATACGAAAAGCTGAATTAATAGTACTCCCACCAATATTTAAAGCAGCAACGCCTGTGGGCGCAACTACCATTTTTTTAAGTGAGCATTCATCCACAACTCTCTCGATAAGTGTTGTTTTACCAGTTCCTGCAGCTCCTGTTAGGTATATAAATTGTTGTTCGTCGTTATCTAGCAATTCAACAACTTGATCTAAAATTTTATCAAATGAATCAGCAGGATTTTCTATTTTTCTTTTTACCATAAATGCAAACGATTGGGGTTTTTGTAGAGACTTGTTTTAATCTTTTTATCTAATTTAGATGTAAGATTATAAGCTAAACAGAATAGGGGATAACACTTACATATGAAAAAAGTAGCTATTATTGGCGCAGGGCCATCTGGAATTACTGCAATAAAGAATTTTGCTGATCTTGATTTTGAAGTTACAGCTTTTGAAAGGTGTGAAGGAGTAGGAGGAAATTGGAGGTTTAATGATCCATCCGGGCATTCGAGTGTTTTTGAAACGACCCATATAATAAGTTCAAAATATACTTCATATTATGAAGATTTTCCATTGCCTGAATCAGCCTCAGACTACCCCTCTCATAAAGAGCTACTAAATTATTTTAATGGTTACGCTGATCATTTTGATATTAAAAAACTCATAAAATTTGGGACTGAAGTTGTTAGATGTAATCAGAGAGAAGATAATACGTGGCAGGTTGAGTGGAAAAAAATAAACTCAAATGAAACAACGGTAGATATTTTTGATGCTCTCGTCGTTTGCAATGGCCATCATCACAAACCAAGGTATCCAGAATATCCAGGAGAATTCTCCGGAGAGCTCATTCACTCACACGACTTCAAATCAGCAGAGCCATATAGAGATAAGCGAGTTTTGGTTATTGGAGGGGGCAATTCTGCTTGCGATGTTGCAGTTGAAACGGCAAGGATTTCAAAATCTACCGCTATAAGTTGGAGAAGAGGCTATTACTTAATACCAAAATTTATGTACGGCTTACCGGTGGATGTTTTTGCTTTAAAAAGCAGATTACTCCCAGCATTTCTAAGAGAGCCTTTTACCAGAATGATGTTGCAAATCTTCCAGGGAAAAAATGAAGACATTGGTTTGCAGAAACCAGATCAAAGCTTATTTGAAACCCATCCTACAGTTAATTCTGAATTATATTATGCGGTAAGACACGGCAAGGTAAGGCCTCATAAAGAGATAGAAAGGTTTGAAGGAAATACAGTGCATTTCATTGACGGTGAAAAGGGTGAGTATGATGTGATCATTGCTTGCACAGGGTTCAAGATTAAACATACCTTTTTTGAAAAAGACTTTATAAATTACGAAGAGGGAAAGGTGCCTTTGTTGCATAGAATGATCCCGGCTGAAATTACTAATCTTTACTTTATTGGATTATTTCAACCATTAGGGTGTATTTGGCCAGGCGCAGAACTACAATCAAAACTTGCAGCAAAGCACTTATCTGGAAAGTGGAAACCTAAAAAAACAATAAAAGAACTAATTCAAGAAGAGCTAGCAAACCCAGATGTTAAGCAAATAGATACCCCAAGGCATACCATTACAGTGGATGATGCTTCTTTTAGAATCAGGCTAAAAAAAGAAATAAATAGAACGCAGAGCCTTTAATTTAATACCCAAGAGATCATAGAATGAATAATTGCATAGTATGCGAAAGCAGTCTTATAGAAGAGTTTTATACATCTGATAAAAAAAAGCATTGGAAATGTAATACTTGCTTTGCAAAACTTTTAGATAAAATACATTACGTTGATGAAGAGGCAGAAAAAGATCGCTACTTAGAGCACAAAAATATTATCGACGACCCAGGGTATAGAAAATTTTTATCAAAACTTTCAGACCCGTTAAAAGCTAAGTTAGCTCCGAATAGCAAGGGGCTTGATTTTGGATGTGGCCACGGTCCAGCCCTAGAAGACATGCTTAAATCAGATGGTTTCGAGGTAGATTTATACGACCCATTTTTTTTCCCAAATAAAGATATTTTTTTAAAGCAATACGATTTTATAACCTGCACAGAAACAGTAGAGCACTTTTTCAACCCTTGTAAGGAATTTAAAACACTAGACACATTGCTATTACCTGGCGGCTGGCTGGGAGTCATGACAGATTTCATAACAACTGAAGATGCATTTGATCGCTGGTATTACAGGCGAGATCCAACTCATGTTGTATTTTATTCTGAAAAAACATTTGAAGTTATAGCAGATCAAAGAGGATGGAGTTGTGAGATACCATCGAAGAACATAGTTTTATTTCATAAATAAGAGGCAAAATCGACTTACTAAATTAGCTCTTATCTTTAGTAGCCAAAACTAATAGCCAGCAGCAATAAATGTATGATAACTTAAGTGCATGACAAAATTTTTTATAATCAGCCTGATCATCATTTTAGTAATCGTGGGATTTTTTTATGGCCCAAAAATTACAAGACTTTATAATTTGAGCAATCTATATAATGAAGAAAAGATAGCAGACAATTTTATTAATATAGATAAAATATTTCTTGTCTCAGATTCTATTTCTCCTTCAACCTCACCCCATAAATTTAATACTAAACAATATAATTTACCAGAAACTTATTTATTTGAAGGTGAGGAAAAAAATCTACAAGAGAGCCTGGCTCACTTTAAAACCGATGGCCTGATGATTCTCCATGAAGGAGATAAGTTATATGAAAATTATTGGAACAATAACTTAGCCACATCTAAACATATAGCATTCTCTGTTTCTAAATCTTTCCTATCAGCCTTAATCGGCATCGCGGTAGATGAAAACTTAATAGACAGCATAGAAGACCCTATAACTAAATATTTACCAGACTTCAATGGAACGGGCTATGAGGGAGTTTCAATAAAAAATATTCTTCAAATGTCATCAGGTGTTGAATGGAATGAGGACTATGCTGATCCAAAATCTGACATCAACAGATTTGGAAGAGCTGTAGCCAAGGGCGTCTCGTTTAGAGAATTTGCAAAAACCTTAAAGCGATCAAAACAGCCAGGAACATATCATCATTATGTGAGCATCGATACACAGGTCCTCGGATTTCTTTTAGCAGAGGTTACTGGTATGCCTCTAAAAGATTATCTGCATGAGAAGATTTGGAGCAAGATTGGAATGGAAGATGGCGCTTATTATATTGTTGATAATTCTGGAGAGGAGATGGCTCTTGGAGGTCTCAATGCAACACTTAGGGATTATGCAAAGTTTGGACAGTTATTTCTTAACAAGGGCAACTGGAAGGGTGAGCAAATAGTTCCAGAGGCATGGGTAAAGGCATCTCATAATACAGACGGACCTCATTTAATACCTGGAGAAAGCGATCTTTCATCTAGTCCTTGGGGCTATGGCTTACAATGGTGGGTGCCAGGTTTCCCTGATACCGATTACACGGCTTCAGGAGTTTATAATCAATATATATACATAGACCCACTTACAAACATCGTAATAGCAAAAACATCATCTAATCACAGATATACTGCAGAAAAGGAATATTCAAAGGCAGCCCATATGGCTATGTTCAGAGCTATAGTAAAAAATATTAGTTCACAATAGCTATAGCCTCGCGATGGGTAAATTGTTAAGAATCTTTATAGTTTTGCAGTAAAATAAAGAAAGCTAAATAATTAATAGCAAAGATTAACTATGAAAAAAATATTTCTAATATTGTGTATAAGCGTTCCTTTGATTTCTGAGGAAATAAAAACAGTTGAGGCAGTCTTCAATGAAAATAACCATAATCAAATTTTTTTAGATATTGAAGCAGCTCTAGCAAGAGCCCAGGCTAGCCAAGGAATAATTCCTGAATGGGCCGCCAAAGAAATAACCAATAAAGCTAATACAAGATATATGACTGTTAAGGATGTGGCAGATGAAAATGCAATAGTCAGACATAGTGTTGTTGCAAGATTAAATGTATGGCGAAGATCTATAGAGGATGGAGCCGATGAGTTTGTTCATTTTGGGACTACAACTGTTGATATAAACGACACTTTATTAGTGCTTCAAATTAAACAATCGATTGAGCTATTTATAGAAGATATGCTTACCATCGAAAAATACCTATTAAAATTAACCAAAGACAACATTAATACTGTGATGACAGGTAGAACTCTTGGGCAGCACGCACTACCAATAACATTTGGAAAAAAAACTAGCACCTGGCTAGCAGAGAATAGAAGGAACATAGAAAGACTTGAGCATGTTAGATCCAAAATTGATAAATCAGGAATTTTAAAAGGTGCAGTAGGGTCTTATTTGGGTCTCGGCAAGCAAGCCATGGAAACAGAGACTCTCATGATGAAAGAGCTTGGATTATCACAGCCTTATTTCGATGACTGGCATGGAACTAGAGACGTCTTTGCAGAGTATGCTTTAACGCTAGCTCTTATATCAAAATCCTATGGACGTATTGGCAATGAATTAACATTATTACAAATGACTGATATTGCAGAAACCCAAGAAGTTCTTGGGAGCGGTGCAGTCGGCAGTAGCACAATGCCCCATAAGAAAAATCCAAGAGGGCCTGGTCAGTTAATAGAATATTCAAGAATAATTCCTAGATTATCAGAAATTATTTTAGATGACATGATTAATGATTTTGAAAGAGATGGCCAAAAAAGCGATGACGAAATTAAATTAATTTCTATTACGATGGAAGAAATGCTAAATAGAGCCAAGCCCATCATAAGAGAGCTCAAAGTTAATAAGGACGTTATGAAAGCAAACCTAAAAAGAACTCAAGGACTAATGCTTTCTCAGAGAATAGTGTTTGCCTTGGCAGATGATGTCGGAAAATCTTCTGCAAATGATCTTATGCATGAAGTTGCTGTAATGGCCCTTAATAATCATATTAGTCTCAAAGAGGCCATTATGAATGATGAGAGAGTAATGCAATATTTTTCTGAAAAAGAGCTTGATGAACTTCTAAATCCAGAAACATATATAGGCTTAGCTGAAGAGCAAACTCAAAAAATTATAAAAGACATCGAGCGGAAAAGAAAAGCTACCTAAGCTCCTCTAGATTCATCTTATTAACATCTTCAATAATACCAAGAAAAGCTTTTGTTGATCTCTTTAGCCCCTCAGCAGGGACTAATTCAGGAGTATCTAATGTCGTATGATAAATAACATGATCAATGATATGAAACCCTGGAGCATTTCTAGTAAATTTAGGCTTATTATCCATATGGGTATATGTTGATACCCCATTTTCTTTTAATCTTTTTTTAAAGATCTTTTTAAATTCATCACTACCATTAAAATGCCATCTAAAAGAGCCAACAGCATTGGAAGTCATTAAATTATTGTTATACCAGTGAAGTTGAGTCTGACTCGTGTGCTCAAGAGTTAATACCATAGCTACGTTTTCCCAGTTATAAGTTTTATCAAACTCGAGCCTACTAAACTCTCCGTGGTGGTGATCTGGTAAAAAGAACATGGTTAGCGACCTTGGTCTGCCCGCCTTGTCCTTTAATGAAAAATACTCAGCAATCTCAAGGCCAACAGCTATGCCACTAGCATTATCCATTGATCCTTGAAAGTACCCATCAGTATGTCCGGCAAGAAAAATCTCCTCATCTGATGCGCCCTCAAGCCTTGCAATTAAGTAAGAGGTTTTAACATTCTTTAAAATGTCTATTTCTAAATCAAAATCAATAATAACTTTTTCTGTGGCCATCCTATCTCTTAATTGAAAGCCCTCATCCTGGTTAATCGTTATGATCGGCATGTCAAAAGATGGAATTACCGTTCCATTTGTATAGTAGTAAGGGGAGGGGTTGTATTGAGCATTTCCCGGAACGCCCATAATATTAATGATTAAGGCTGCGCCTTTTGCAGCAGCTCTATTATTAGCATTAAAAAGCTTAGATCTTGAGCTTGCTGAATGACTTCTTCCTCCTGGAACAAACATACTATAAATAACTACAGCCTTGCCTTTCACATCTCTTCCAATAAAATCTGCCTCAGCCCCAAGACCAACCCATATAGCTTCTGCTTTGATCTTATTTTTTGGAAGTCGAATGCTCTCACCTGAAGGAAAGGATGATTTAAGATTGAAGGACTTGCCATTTATTGAGTAAGAAGCATTCCACTTTGAAGGCCTCCATTCAGTAGGAATAACAATATCTCTTTTCTCTAAAGTAAAGCCTAATGAGCTTAATTTTTTGGCGATATAGTCCATTGTTTTTTTATCTTCCGGAGTCCCAGGAAGCCTTCCCCAGTATGGAGTTCGTTCTTTACTTTCAAGAGCTATATTAGATATATCTTTTACCACTTGCTTCATTCTTCTAGGATCTACGGAAGAAAATTCTGGCGTAACCCATTCAGGATATTCTGACTCAAGCGGAATTAAATTCGATGAATCTCTTGGGAGGCCCTTCCCAAATGTTTTTTCTTCTTCCGCTTCTAATCCTATTAAGAAGAAGGCACAAATAAATAATGTAAAGATATTTTTCATTATTTTATATTAGCATTTTTGTGAACTTCTTTTTAAGAATTGCACATTGTTTATGCAAGCAAACAGGGTTATTGTATATATAGATACAGGAGACGTAGACATGGAAAGATATACTAACTTTAAGGATTTTTATCCTTATTACTTAAGCGAACACAGTAATAAGCATACCAAATTGCTACATTTTATAGGAACTACAATAGCAATATATTTGTACATAAGGTTTTTTATGACCTTCGATTTTTTATATTTACTTTATTCTTTATTGTCAGGTTATGGTTTTGCATGGGTAGCTCATTTCTTTGTAGAGCATAACAAGCCAGCAACTTTCAAATATCCACTTTGGAGTTTTATCGGGGATCATAAAATGTATCTCGAAGTATTGCAGGGCAAACATAAAATTTTTTAATAGACCTCTATAATGGAAATTCATACAAAAATTGTATTAGCAATATTCTTAGGCTTTATCTTATTAGAAATAATTTTTACAAGTTTTTTTAAAAAGCCAGGACAGCGAACAGACGATGCAATAGTTGAGATTTTTGGAACCATATCCCTGCTATTTTTTATACAACCTTTTGTATTTTTATTAGCTTACTCTTTAGCAGACTATTTTCTCCCAATATATAAAAACTATATAAACGAATGGTCTTTTTTAAGTATATTTGGCTTATTTTTAATTTTTGAAGATTTAACACAATACTGGTGGCATAGGACTTGTCATAAGGTTCCTCTCCTTTACAACCTTCATAGGCCACATCATGATCCAGAATATCTCTCAATAAGAGTTGTTTTCAGAAATAACCCTTTGTATTATTTTATGATGCCAGGCCTTTGGGTTGCTGGCATTCTTGTATATCTTGGAGCTGGATGGGTATATGCAGTTTATGTAGTCATAAAACAAACCGTTATTTTTGGAGCTCATTCAGATTTTAGATGGGACGAGCCCTTATATAAAATTAAATGGCTTTCACCAATAATGTGGGTCATCGAAAGAACAATATCAACTCCAGCAACTCATAGCGCTCATCATGGAAAATTTGCTTCTGATGAAGCAACTCATTACAAAGGCAATTACGGGAATTTATTATTTCTTTGGGATATTATTTTTGGAACTGCAAAAATTACTAGAAAATATCCAGATAGAATGGGCGTTGAAAATCTTCCAGAAGCATCTGCCTCATATCAATTATTATGGCCAATTGTCAGAGCCCCTAAGCCTAAATTAGACTAAGATCTCGATGATCGAACTAGATGAATATTTCTGGAATAATCCTCCTTGGGGTAAGGGAGATGAAAAATATCGACTAGGCCTTAAGCCCATAGAAGAAAAATCCTGGCTAAATAGAAAAATAAGTAAAAAGTTACTGAATCATAAAAAAAATCTTTTAAAAAAGAGCTATGAGAAAGTTATTGCAACAACTGATGGCTCTAACGAGCCACAAAAAATCCTCGCTAAAATTTTTAATATTAAAGAGACCTTCTACCCAGATTTAATAGCAGAAATAGGCCTACATATTCAGGATGATTTATGTTTAATTGAAGCTCATGGGGAACAAAGACTTATAGCCGCAAGTGTATGCTCTCCTAGTTATTGGGATCTAAGGAAGAAAATTGGTAAACCTTTAAGAGATATCCATGGACCTATCACAACTCTAAATGAGAAGATCGGAGACAGAATAGAAAAGTTTATAAAACAAGCTCCTGTGATGAGACCTTTTGCCCGAGAGAATTGGTTAATTCATGGGGATACTAAACGCTTGCATTTAAAAGAGGAGAAATGTCCTTCAACGCATCCCTCAGAATGGTTTATACGTTCAGAAAGAGAAACCTTATGCAGGTTCCATGAAAACTTCTCTCTATTTACTATCAATGTTTTTTTTCAACCTCTGAAATTAGTTCATAGTTTTCCAGAAGCAAGAGCAGGCCTCATCAAAAGTATCAATAAATTTGATCAAGAAGAGGCAGATTATTTTGGAGGAGATAGGAAAATTATGCTCATTAAAGAGTATTTACAAAAGTAGAATCTAATTATGTTTATGGTTTTATATAGTTTCAGTGTATATAATTTTTATATATAACGAGTAAATAAATGACAAATGTAAATGACTACGATCAGCTGGTTAATAGATCAGTTGAATTGTCCCAAAAGTGGAGAACGGTTCCTGCGCCTTTGAGAGGAGAGGTCATAAGAAAATTTGGCCAAGCACTTAGAGAAGAAAAAGAAGACCTCGCTCAGACGATAACAAAAGAAGCAAGAAAGATATCTACTGAATCTTTGGGAGAAGTTCAAGAGGCTATAGATATGTGCGATTTTGCTGTAGGTCTTAGCAGACAGCTTTATGGCTTGACCATGCCAAGTGAAAGACCAAACCACAGACTTCAAGAGCTATGGCAACCTATTGGGGTGGTTGGATGTATTTCTGCATTCAATTTTCCAATGGCAGTATTTGCATGGAATTTCTGCCTAGCCGCCGTATGTGGTAATAGTGTTATCTGGAAGCCAAGCCCTCATGCAAATGAGTGCGCGCAAAAAATAAAAAATATTTGGGATAAAGTAAGTGGCGAATATGCTGATCTAATCCAAATACTAGAAGGGGGCAAGGAAGAGGCTGTAATGCTTTGCAAAGATAGAAATATTTCGCTTGTATCTGCAACAGGCAGTTCCCAAATGGGCAAAGAGCTTGCTCCATTAGTTGCTGCAAGATTGGGAAGAAGTCTTCTGGAGTTAGGCGGAAACAATGCTGCTATTGTTTGCCCATCTGCAGATCTAGACCTTACTATTAAAGGAATAGCTTTTTCTGCATGCGGAACAGCTGGTCAAAGATGCACCTCATTGAGAAGACTCTTTGTTCATGAAGATATATATGAAGATTGCATTAACAGACTTCAGAAATGTTTTGAAGATCTTGTCATAGGAGCTCCAGAAAAACCCTCATCACAGATAGGACCACTAATATCTGAAGATAGCTTCAAAGCAATGCAAAAAACACTTTCATCTATTAAAGCAAAGGGGGTAAGTGTTTTTGGTGGAGATCGTATAGAGGTAGAAGACCCAAGCGATTTTTATGTTAAACCTGCTCTAGTTGTAGTTGATAAGGTAGAGGACGAGATGCTAACAGAAACCTTTGCGCCTATTTTGTATATAAAAAAATACAAAGAACTTTCTGACGCAATTTATATGCAAAATAATGTAGTCCAAGGCTTAAGCAGTTCAATCTTTACCAATGATATGAGAGAGTCAGAATTATTTTTAAGTTCAGAAGGAAGTGATTGTGGAATTGCCAATGTAAATATTGGAACTAGTGGTGCAGAAATAGGCGGTGCGTTCGGAGGTGAAAAAGATACAGGAGGGGGAAGGGAATCAGGCTCAGATGCCTGGAAGTCTTATATGAGAAGGGTTACAGCAACTATTAATTTTGGAGAGGATCTTCCTCTTGCTCAAGGAGTAGAATTTGATGAAAGCTAAAATAGCAATTATTGGGAAAGGAAACATCGGCTGGGCTATTAAAGAATTGCTCAAAGACGATTATGAAATTAAGCATGGAGACATAACCGAAGGACTTGATGCTAGAGACATTGATCAGGTTAGAGCTTTTTTAGTTGGCGTGGATGCTGTAATTTCCGCAGGACCCTTTGCTATTAATAAAAATATTGGTACTGTTGCCGCTGAAATGGGCATAGGTTATTTTGACTTGACTGAAGACGTTGAGACTACAGCATTTATTCGCAGCATAAAAACTAAAAGCGTCATGATTCCTCAATGTGGCTTAGCACCAGGGGCTATAAATATTTGTGCAGCGAGCTTGATGAAAAAATTTGATAAAGTTAATGAGGTAATGATGAGAGTGGGAGCTCTCCCCCGATTTACAAATAATGAAATGAGTTATTACCTAAGTTGGTCTACCAATGGCTTAATCAATGAGTACTGCAATGAAGCTGATGCCATATACGAAGGGAAGAGCATAAAGGTATTACCATTAGAGGGAGCTGAAAAGTTAACTATAGAAGGTGAAGCATACGAAGCTTTTAATACTAGTGGCGGATGTGCAACCATGTGCGAGACCTATGAGAACAAGGTAGATAACCTTTCATATAAAACTATTAGATATCCTGGGCACTTAAACCACATGAGATTTCTTTTTAATGATCTTCATTTAAAGAAGAATAAAGAGATACTGGAGAAGCTTTTTGATAAAGAGGTTCCAAGAACAACAAATGATGTAATTGTCTTTTTTGTGAAAGTAATCGGCGAGATAGATGGGATACTTCAAGAAAAAACTTATTTAAAGAAAATCTATGGAGACGATAAGTTTAGTGCAATCCAGTTAACTACAGCATCTGGTATTTGTAGTGCATTGGATATGTATATAAATGGCAAATTATCTTCCGAAGGTTTTGTTAAACAAGAATCCATAGACTGGGATGACTTTATTGATAACAAATTTGGACAGGTTTATACCTAGTCTTTGTTGATAGTTTTATCTGTTTGAAATAACAAATATAAAGCTAGAATAAATTATTTAATTACTATTCTTTGTAATCAAAGATTGCTTCCAAAGGAACCTGAAAATAACGAGTTAGCTTTATTGCTAAAGTTAATGATGGGTCAAATTTACCATTTTCAATGGAATTAATTGTTTGCCTACTCACCGACAGAGCTTCAGCTAAAGTGTTTTGACTAACTTGTTTTTTACTCCGCAATTCTTTTAATTTATTCTCCATCGCTTAAATACTCTTTATGGAATCTAAAGCCGCCAATGCCAGTTCCAATTGCAAAGGCCCCAAAGCACTCATAGAATCCTATATCAAAATTTAAGTAAGGCGACATGACTGACATTAGCATTCCAAAGCCAACAAAGCTTAAAGCGCCCCACGCTAAAATATAACTGCCATAGCGGTGCATAAGCTCATCTTGTGTCTTCATAAATTTTGTTGCGAACACGGCGGCCAAAGACCAGCAAATAATTATAAGAGCTCTAACGCATCCATAAAAAATGGAAGAAGTGGTATCTTCTTCTATGGCCGGGCCTAAGAAGCTATCCACGGTTATTAAATGAATGCCCCAAAATATAGCCCCAACCAAAAATAGCCCATTAGAAATAAGATAGTTCCTCTTATCCTTTTTGTCTAAAGACTTAATATCAATCCACATGCCGCTATAAGTTATCTTTGCCATTTTATTATCGTTATTACTAAGACCTTTAATATATTTAAAATAATAAATAATGTCAAGTATACTTGACATAAAAAAGATAGAGTTTATAGATGAAATTAAAAACGAAAGGTGCAATACTTACACTATGAAAACAAAACAAATCCTTTCGACCTTCTTTTTACTTATTTTATTCTCTGGATGTGCTCTTATTACTGATGAGTACCAAGCGAATCAGAGAAAGGTTATAGCCTATCTTCTTGAAGATCTTCCTCTCCCAGACGATGCAGAGATCCTTAAGACACCAACGGTCCTTCTTGGAACGGGCGCGTCTATCTCAGGAAGAATTATAATGACCTCTAGTTATAGCCCTGCTGAGAACTTAATTTTTTATGGAACAGAAACACTATCTACTGGATGGCAGCTAATTTCATCCAAAGTAGGAGAAGAAGTCACTTTGGTTTACACAAAAGCCGGAAGGTTTGTAACTATCTACATATCTCCTAAATCTACTGTAGGCGGTTTTATCTCAGGTGACTATGGAAGTGATATAGATATTTCAGTTGTTCATCCAGATGCAATAGGCATTCAAAACCCCTATGAAGATCTTAATTATAAAGCTTTACCAGAAAGTCCTTAATTTAAGAACTTCTTTATAGACAGATGAGCGATTTAAATTTATTAAGTCCTTCACATATTATGGTTTGCATTCTTTGTTTTGCGGGCATTATTTACATACCAAAATTCTTTAAAAACTCTAGTGATTTAATTAAATCAAACTTAGTCTATTCAATTATATTCCTGATGATTGTCAACCAAGGGATGGATCTTTATAGAGAAGGATACCTTGATGAATGGAAGCTTGGATTGCCCCTTCATTTATGTGACTTTACCTCCTTGTCAGCCGCAATTTATTTGCTAACTAAAAAAAGAGAGTTCTTTTTATTTGCATTCTTTTTTGGAATTGCTGGCGGGGGCATGTCTATATTAACTCCTGATATTGCCTATGGGTTTCCGCATATTCCCTACATCCAAAATGAGATTGGACACTCTCTTATATTGCTGAGCGTTTCTTACGGAATAATAATAGATAACCAAAGACCTTATCTTAAGGATTGTCATAGGATTCTTATTTTTACATCCCTTCTCTTAGCAATAATGTATTTAGTAAATTATCTATTAGGTCCTCCTGCAAATTATTGGTTTTTGATAGAAAAACCTATAGGGGATAACATAACGATGTTTATGAGACCAGAGCCATTCCACGTAATAGACTTATATATTTTGGCAATAATCTTATGCTACGCAATGTATTTGCCATACTTTATAAAAGATAGAGCTAAAGGCTAAATATGAATAATAAAAAAATTAATGAAATTGTCTCAACCTCGCAAATACCCAGTAAATATCGAGCTTACCGACCTAAAGTGGTTCAATGGATAGCTAAAGTATTTCTGAGAGCTTTTAATTGGAAGGTCGAAGGCACTATTCCCCCAGTTAAAGGGAGCGAGAATCTTATAATAATAGCTGGGCCTCATACATCTAACTGGGATGGAGTTTTTGGTTTTGCTGCAATACTGGGCTTGGATGCGAAGATTTCTTTTTTTGGAAAATATACACTTTTTACAACTCCTGTATTAGGGTGGTTTTTAAAATACATGGGAGGCATACCGGTTGATAAAAGCAAACCCGGTTTAGGCCTTACAGATATAGCAATAAAAAATATGTCAAAACTTAACGGCTCTTTAATTGCTATGTCCCCAGAGGGAACAAGAGCTAAGACTAAAAAATTTAAGACAGGGTTCCTTAGGATAGCAGAGGCTGTAGAAGGAAAGATATTTCTTGCATCTTTTGACTTTGGAAATAAAAGAATTTTTCTCGATAAATTCTTTGATCCATCTGGGGACAACGACCTAGATTTAGCTTTTGCGAAAGATTATTTTATGCAGTTTCAGGCAAAGCGACCAGAAAATTACTAGCTCTTTCCTATCTCTAGAATTTATTTAATCCATAATAATAGAATTTTTTTGGTAAACTTTATGACTTTCAACAAGCTCAAGGGTTAAAAATGCAAAACAAGTTAGCAATACTATCTCATGAAGAAGATGTTTCAATAATTACATTAGATGATGGAAAGGCAAATGTTTTTTCACCAGCAATGATTAAGGCAGTGAATGAATGCCTGGATGAGGTTCCTACTGAAAAAGGGGCACTGATAATAACCGGCAGGCCTGGTATGTTTTCTGCTGGGTTTGACTTAAAAATTATAGGCACTGGGGACATAACGGCAATAAGAGAGATGTCATTGAATGGCTTTAAACTACTATCAAGAATCTTCTCATTCCCAAGACCAGTTTTAGCTGCATGTTCAGGGCATGGCATAGCATTAGGCACATTTCTATTGTGCTGCTGTGACTATCGCATAGGGGCTAAAGGAAAGTTCCTAGTTGGCGCTAACGAGATGAGAACCAATATGGTTATACCAACGCCAATTCTTGAACTAATTAAGTATAGGGTCTCTCAGGCTCATAAATATAGAGCAATATTAGGTGCCGAAATGTATTCCATAGAAGGTGCTATTGAAGCAGGTCTCATGGATGAGGTTGTAGAATCAGACAAACTAATGGAAGCATCTCTTGCAAAGGCTAAGGATTTAGCAACATTAGGCCACCCAAGTTATAGCTTAACAAAAGAGCTTCATACAGAAGAAACAGCCAAAAAAATCAATGATGCAATTAATGGATTTGACCCTGATGCAGAACCATTAATTCACTCTAAGTGAATTCAAAACCTAATTTAGATCTATCTCTCTTTACTGAAACGCCTGATAAGGACGTCTTGGATATATTATATTCCTTGAATCAAGAGAATACGCCCGAGGTTGGAAATTTAGAATCTATTGATGAGCTATCAAAGCTTATAGATTTAAGTGCTATAAACTTCCTTGTTCTAAAAGATGAAGAGATTGTTGGATTTATAATTTGTTTTAGAGAGAAGTCTGGGTATCGCTCTTTGAACTATAGATTTTTTAATAAATCAGAAAATAAGTTTCTTTATATTGATAGAGTGGTGATTAAAGAGGGTTATAGGCGAGATGGAGCAGGCACTCTTCTATATAATCACTTAAGCAAGATCGCAGGTCTTGAAGGACTCCCAATCTGCTGCGAAGTAAATACAAAGCCTATAAATCAAATATCATTAAATTTTCATTCTAAAAATAAATATATCGAAGTTGGAGAGCGCCATTTCGACGATCACTCTGTAATCTACCTAAAGAAGAAATAATTCTAGAATTGTGTATTATTAATACTTAGTTAATTTACTTATAGCTTATGTTTCTAGAGACAACCCTTTTACTTAAAACAATGTTGATATTATCTGCCCAACTTTCTGTTGTTCTGGGTGGCTGCTTTTATTTTATAAGAGGCGCTAATAAAGCTTACAAAACTGACTCCACCTTTCTCGGGATGTCCTTCAAAGGATCAATGAACATGAAGAGACAGCTCGACCTAATTCCATATTTCAAGGCACCCTTAGAATACCCTATGAAGATGTTTAAAAGAATAGAGGAGGCATATAACCCAGAAACAAAGCGACTGGATTCAGCTTATGATGATTTAAAGGAGGCCCAAAATAGAGTTGAAGTTCTTCAGTTTTTAAAAGATGGTTATAAATACGCAAACGGCGGTGATTGGATATATTCTATCTTTGTATTATGGGCTTTAGCACTTTTTGCTACTGTCTTTTTCGCATCGACCGGTATAAATATTTATGTAGGCATGGCCTTATTTACCTTTCAAAGCATAGTTTTTGGACCTTTTCTTGGTTTGATAATGCTTGAGATGGACGAGAATGATGGGTATAAAGCATTAAAAATTGTGTTCCTTGTGACCTTACTTACAGGGTTTGTTGGCTATAGTGATATTTATTCATTTTCAGAGAATAATTTTTTAGCAGTTTTCTTACTATTTTCTTTATTAGGGCTAATTGTTTTTGAATTCATAAGAGCGATCAAAGGTCTTAGCAGGAAAGCAGTTAAAGCAAAGGCTATTTTTGGAGCATTTATTTTCTCTCTATTTTTACTCTTTGATTTTAATTTGATTGCCAAAGGTGAGTATATGGCAAATAACTGGGACTCTGCTTTTGAATTGGCTTTTACGATTTATCTAGATATCATGAACTTATTGCTTGAAATATTAGATGCAATGAGTGATTAATAAACCCCCAAAGGAGAAATCAGCAATATCAGTTTTACAATTAAGAAAGGCATACAGGGCGGCATTGAAACAACAAACAATAATTATGTTGTGATATGGGCAAATGGGATAATTACAATTTTATTAGGTATTTTAGCTAGCGTAACCGTTATTGGTATATTGATTGTTCCAGCAATTATTGGTGGATATATAGAGTCATTAATAAGAGTTAGAAGGGGAGAGGACGTCAAAATAGGGCATTTTTTTAAAACCGGCTTTGATCAATGGTGGTCATTATTCCTGCTATCGCTTTTATTATTCCTGGGGATATTTACTGGATACTTGATGTTAATAATTCCAGGAATTTATTTGAGTGTCGCGTGGATGTTTGTTTTTTATGTAAAACTAGATAGAGACATCTCAATTACTGAGGCATTTAGAGTGTCAATGGATTTAGTTTCTGATACAGGCTGGTGGTTATTATTTTTATATTCATTAATAATTGGAATTAGCCAGCAGATTTTATCTATCATACCTATTGTTAACTTCCTGCTTATCTTTTTATTCCCTTATTTCTCTATGATGTACATAGAGGCGTATATACTTATTACGGACAAAAAAAGTAGTTTAGAAAATCTTATACATGAAGGATAAAAAATATGTCAACTTATAAATGTGATGCATGCGGAATGTCAGTTAACGCAACTTGTGGCGAATGCGACGCACCGCTAGTTAATGGAATGCTTGATCTGGATAATGGAAGCCAAGTTCAAATATCAGAATGCCCAAATAGCCACGGGAAGATTAAATCTCCATTGTGTTGTGGTAATGATATGAGCTGTTCTATCTAATTAGAAATTGATTTGATAGCCAATTTTAAAGGTGCTGTCAAAAACCTTACTAGATGAGAGCTCAACGCTGAAAGCAGTTCTTTTTGTTATGTTATACAGAAAGCTTGCACCGTATTTTTGATCTGTCTCTTCGCTGAGAACGAATTCAACAACTGCAGGGCATACCGTCTCAACGGGACAAGTCTTTTGAACTACGTCTGATTCTTTTGAATAATCTGCAAATATCTTTCCTTCCCACTGATTACTATCCCCAAATCTAATACCAGCTATAACGTTAGCTTGCGCATCATCTTCTGAAAATGAATTGATATCTCCTTCGATAGAAGTTGTTTTGACTCCAAACTCTCCATAAACATCAAAAAAGTTTTTAATACCCAGGTTGACTCCTTTGGCCGAAACATTGCTTAGCAAATCACCGATCCCAATTTGAGCTCCTATTCTTGCAGCATTAACAATCCTGTCGTAGGAGTCATCTTTTGTATCTACTCCCTCAGCTTTTCTTTCTACAACTAGATATAAAGGACCGGGCAGGGCAACTGAAAGCCTTGCACCAATTCCAGTTTTCTCTGTTTGAATTACGTCAATTCCAAGCGAGGTGTACCTATATTCATTAGCCTCTCTTCCAAGTCTTCCTTCTTCTGCAAAAGCAGAAATTGTAAATATTAAAGCGGCAATTAAATTAAAAGATTTCATATATTAATATTAACAGAAAGTGTATAAAGAAATCTCCAAAACGGATAACCATAAATTTATATAAAAAAGGGCTTAATTAAGCCCTTGTTTGAAAAACAGCGTTACTAGGACCTAATTTTGCCAGTTTTTCTCATACGGATTGATTCAGGGGTTACCTCAACCAACTCATCATCTTCGATAAATTCCAAAGCTTGTTCTAACGTATGTGTTATTGGAGTAACTAGAATAAGGTTTTCGTCGGTTCCAGCAGCCCTAATATTATTTAACTGTTTTGCCTTTGTTGGGTTGACGGGAAGATCGTTATCTCTAGAGTGAAGACCAACTATTTGCCCTATGTATACTTCATTACCATGGCCTAAAAATAACTTTCCTCTATTTTGTAGATTAAAAAGAGCATATGCCAAAGTTTTGCCAGCAGTCATTGAATACATAACACCATTATTTCTTTTAGCTAGCTCACCAGCTTTAACCGGGCCGTAATGGTCAAAAACACTAGTCATTATTCCACTTCCGCTAGTGATAGTTAGGAAGTGTGATCTAAAGCCAATTATGCCTCTTGATGGGGCTATAAACTCAAGCTTAACTCTCCCTTTTCCATCAGAGTCCATACTTTGAAGTTCTGCCTTTCTTGGTCCCAGCTCTTCCATAACAGCGCCTTGATGCATTTCTTCTACATCAATAACTATTTGCTCAAAAGGCTCATGAATTTTCCCGTCAACTTCCTTTTGAACTACCTGAGGCTTAGAAATTCCCATTTCATAGCCCTCTCTTCTCATGGTTTCAATTAGAACTGATAAATGTAGCTCACCTCTTCCAGAAACAATAAACTTATCTGGAGTTGCGCCTGGGATGACTTTTAAAGCTACGTTTGATATTAGCTCTTTATCTAGTCTTTCCTTTATATTTCTTGAAGTAACATATTTACCTTCTTTGCCAGCAAATGGGGAGTCATTAACTTGAAAAGTCATACTAACAGTAGGCTCATCAACAGAAAGAGCTGGAAGCGCTTCAACATCTGAAGGGGCACAGATAGTATCTGAGATATTTAATTTATCTATTCCGGTAATACAAACTATTGAACCAGCTTCTGCCTCTGAAACCTCTACTCTATCCAATCCCTCGTAGCCCATGACTTGAAGTACTCTACCTTTTCTAGTATTGCCATCTCTATCAACAACAACTACCTGATCATTTGGTCTTACTACTCCGCGTTTAATTCTTCCTATTCCTATAACCCCAACATAACTATTACTGTCTAGAGCACTAATTTGTAATTGCAGAGGACCGTCTATATTTACTTCTGGAGCCGGCACTTTATCTAATATCATTTGCAATAAAGGAGTCATGTCATCACTCATGCTTTCAGGCTCAAGTCCTGCGATTCCCTCAATAGCTGAGGCATATATAACTGGGAAGTCTAACTGTTCATCTGTTCCGCCAAGCCTATCAAATAAATCAAAAACCTGATCAAGAACCCAATGAGGTCTCGCATCCGGTCTATCGACTTTATTAATAACAACAATTGGATTTAATCCCTTTTCGAAAGCTTTTTGTGTAACAAATCTTGTCTGAGGCATTGGGCCATCTACAGCATCAACTAGAAGTAATACTGAATCAACCATAGAAAGAGCTCTTTCAACTTCGCCACCAAAATCTGCGTGACCCGGAGTATCAACAATATTAATAAGATGATCGTTCCAAATAATAGAGGTATTTTTTGCTGTTATTGTTATTCCTCTTTCTTTTTCTTGATCGTTAGAATCCATGATTCTTTCAGAATCTATATTTTTTCTATCAAGCGTTCCTGATTGCCCAAGGAGCTTGTCAACAAGGGTAGTTTTACCATGATCAACATGGGCAATAATTGCTATATTTCGAAGGTTACTTATGTCCATGTTATTAGTGTTTTAAAAAAGGGGGGATTATAATCTTAAAATGAATAAATTAATGCTTTTCTTTGTCCTTATATTCTCAACCTATGGATTCTCAGATCTAAAACAAGACCTTGATAAACAACTAGACCCTTTAATGGAGAGAGTAATAAGCTGGCGCCATGACATCCATCAGAACCCAGAGCTTAGTAATAGAGAGTATAGAACTGCAAAAAAAATAGAAATGCATTTAATATCTTTGGGCATTAAGGTAGAAACAAAAGTTGCATATACAGGAGTAGTTGGCTTAATTGAAGGAGGTCTTCCTGGTCCCACCATTGCCCTAAGAGCAGACATGGATGCTCTTCCTGTTATAGAAAAAACAGGCCTACCGTTTGCATCCAAAGATAAAACTAAATACTTAGGACAAACAGTCGGCATTATGCACGCATGCGGCCATGATGCTCATGTTGCTATTCTTATGGGCGTAGCTGAATTTTTAGCAAAAAATAAAGAACAGATTAAAGGCAGTATAGTTTTAATATTTCAACCTGCTGAAGAGGGACCGCCTGAAGGAGAAAATGGCGGAGCAAAAATGATGCTTGAAGAGGGATTGTTCGAAAAATATAATCCAGAAGTAATATTTGGGCTCCATGTTGGAAATGGCCCTCACGGATATGTCAGTGTTGTTTCTGGCCCTGCGATGGCCGCTGCGTCAACCTACAGAATTAAAGTAAAAGGAATACAAGCGCATGGCTCAAGGCCGTGGGATTCTATTGATCCTGTTATGGCAAGCGTTGATCTAATTCAGGGGTTAAATACAATCGTAAGTCGAAGAATAAATATAATTAATAACCCTGCAGTGGTCTCAGTAGGCATTATTAGATCTGGTACAAGAGGGAATATTATCCCAGAAGATGCAGAAATACAGGGAACAATCAGAACTTTTGATCCAGAGCTTAGAGCAGAAATTTATGATGAAATAAGGCAAATAGCAGCGGGAGTTGCTCTGGGCACGGGCGCTGAAATAACCGTAGAGTTCGATGTTGGAGGTTTTTATCCCGTCACATATAACAACCCAGATCTAGTAACTAAATTAACCCCAGCTCTTAAAGAAGCTACTGGTAATAAATTTTATCTTAGCAATACGCCATCTACTGGCGCTGAAGATTTTTCATTTTTTTCAGATAGAATTCCAGGAATGTATTTTTGGTTAGGCGTGAATGCTCCAGGCGTTGATATTGCTCCCGGCAACCACTCTCCATACTTTGTTGTTGATGATGGTGCCTTGGACGAAGGATTAAAATCTTTGATTTATTTAGTGTTAGAATATCCGGAAAAATAAACACTTATTTAAATTAAAGGTTAACAACATGGCAATTCCAAATCATATAAAAGACAATTTATCTATTCCTATTATAGGATCACCCCTTTTTTTAGTTTCAGGACCAGAGTTAGTAATAGCTCAATGTAAAGCGGGAATTATTGGATCTTTCCCGGCTCTAAATGCAAGACCTCAGCATGTTTTGGGTGAATGGATTACTAGAATTAAAACAGAATTAGCTGAATATCAAGAACAAAACCCTGATGCAAAGGTCGCGCCATTTGCTGTTAATCAGATTTGTCATGCCTCAAATAACAGATTAATGGAAGACATGGCTACCTGTGTAGAGCATGAAGTGCCAATTATCATCACCTCATTAAGACCTCCTGCAGAATTAGTTGAAGCGGCACACAGTTATGGCGGTCTTGTTTACCATGATGTTATTAATGTAAGACATGCAAAGAAAGCTGCCGAACAAGGCGTAGATGGCTTGATATTGGTTTGTGCTGGTGCCGGAGGCCATGCTGGAGCTCTATCTCCATTTGCTCTTTTAAGAGAAGTTAAAGAATGGTTTGATGGCACTATTATTCTTTCTGGCTCTATAGGAGACGGTTATTCAGTTGCTGCTTCTCTTGCTTTAGGTGCTGATTTTGCATATATGGGCACAAGATTTATAGCAACCCAAGAAGCTAATGCTGATCAAGAATATAAGAAGATGCTAGAGGAAAAGGCAGCGGATGATATAGTCCTCTCGTCTTTGTTCACCGGAATCCATGGAAATTATTTAAAGCCTTCAATTGCAAATGCTGGCATGGATCCTGACAACCTTCCTGAAGCAGATAAATCTTCAATGAATTTTGGGTCAGGCGGAAACACCGATGCTAAGGCATGGAAAGATATATGGGGTTCAGGCCAGGGCATAGGCGGTATAAAAGATTCACCTCCAGTATCTGAGCTAGTTCTAAGAATCAGAAAAGAGTACGAGGAAGCTTTAGAGGCGCTAAAGAGCAAAGCACTATGAATGGTTTAATTTTATTTGTAATAGGGTTTGCATCAGCTATTTCTATAGTTACTTTACTGAATATTTCAAAAAAAGGTAGAGAAGGTTCTAAAGGAATCACCGAAGAATATATTTCAAAGAATGGCACTAAGCACACGGCAAAAAAAGATAGAGAAAATCACATAGTATGAGCTCCAACTTACTTCTTTTTTTTACAGGAGCCATAACTTTCTTAGTTGTATTTAGCTGGTTTAAAGTAGCCGCGGTACATATTTTTAAAACAGAGATACTGTCTAATTTAGATCAAAAAAATGCAGCATGGAAAAAATTATTTAAAGTATTTTTTGTTGATCTATCTATTTGCATTATCGGCGTTCTCGGGACAGGGATCATTTTTGTAATTATCTTCAATCAATTTCATTAATGAGCAAAAGAGATTTAAGAGAATATTTTAAAGACGGATGGAATAAATTGTTTGGCAAAGAAGAAGATAAGACAAAATTAAGAACCCAAAGTCTCTTTAGAGCAAAAGAGGGCATTCTGAATGTTGGCACCCCTCATGATTGGGAAGATTACAAAAAATACAAAGAAGAAAACAAACATGAATAAAACAGGTTTTATGGGTCTTGGAGTTATGGGTTATCCAATGGCAGGGCACCTTTCAAAAGTATTTAATGATGTCTGTATCTTTAATAGATCACAAGAAAAAACCATAAAATGGCTTGATCAGTATTCTGGTGAAGTCTATAAAACACCAGAAGAGCTAGCATCTCAATGCAATGTAATAGCTCTTTGTCTTGGAAGAGATGAAGATGTTAGAGAGGTTGTTTCAGGTAAAGCCGGGATCTTAAATTCGATTAACCCAGGAACTATTATTATTGATCACACAACAACCTCAGCAACACTTTCAAATGAAATGAACGAGCTGGCGCTTCAAAAAGATGCAATTTTTTTAGATGCTCCTATATCTGGAGGTCAAGCAGGAGCTGAATCCGGTCAGTTATCTATTATGGTTGGGGGAGATGAGGCTGCTTATAAATCTATCTTAAGCGTCCTTGATCAATATTCTAAATTTACAAAATATATGGGACCAAGTGGATCTGGGCAATTAACTAAAATGGTTAATCAAATTTGTATTGGTGGTTTGGTACAGGCATTAGCAGAAGGAATAAATTTTTCTGAAAAAGCTGGATTAAATACCAATGATGTCATGGAAGTTATTACCAAAGGGGCTGCTCAGTCATGGCAAATGGAAAATAGGTGGAAAACAATGATAGATGATGAGTATGATCATGGTTTCGCAGTTGATTGGATGCGAAAAGATTTAGATATAGTTGCAGAAGAAGCCAGCAGAGTTGGCGCAAATATTGAAATAACAGAGTTGGTAAAT
>CAWUWW010000015.1:0-29795 GCA_963926355.1 uncultured SAR86 cluster bacterium
AATAATTGCTGAAGAAATATCATTAGCTTCAAATGCAAAAGATGGCGGCCTTATGAAATGGAGAAAAGCTGCTGACATGCCAAAACTCTTTGCTGATGGCTTAAATAAAAAAAATATTAATGACATATCAGACCCTTTGGAGAGCGGATCTGGATATCATATCCTTAAATTAGAAGAGAAAAGAGGTAGTTTTGTTCAATACCAAGACCAGTGGCTTTCTCGACACATCCTGTTAATGCCTTCTGCCATAAGAGATGAGGAATCTTCAGAAAATGAGCTTAATGAAATTAGATTAAGAATTCTTGATGGTGAAGATTTTGGAAAACTAGCAGATGAATATTCAGAAGACCCAGGCTCTGCTAAAAGAGGTGGAGAGCTAGACTGGCTTGGTAAGGGTGTCTTAGCCCCTGAGTTCGAAAAAACAATGCTCGAAGCTGAAGTCGGAGTTATGTCTGAAGTATTTCAAACAGATTTTGGTTTTCATTTCTTAGAAGTTCTTGATAAAAGAAATCATGACATGACAAATGAACTTATAGAAGATCGTGCCTATCAAGCGCTCTACTCTCGCAAATATGACGAAGAGCTTGAAAGCACTCTAAGATCCATGAGATCTGAGGCATTTGTTGAGATTAAAGATCTAGATTGAAGACGATAGTCTACTCTCCAGGAGAGCCTTCAGGTATAGGACCTGATCTCATTATTCAACTATGCAATTCATCCTTTTGGAAAGAAGTAGGCATCCCAATTATCTGCATTGCTGACCCAAAGCTTATTGAAGATAGGGCAAAGCTTATCAATAAAAAAATTCGCATTGATCTTCTTGAGGAAATAAATAATTGTAAAAAAAATACCATGGGTACTTTGCAAGTAATAAATATTACAAAATGTTCAAATACCAAACCAGGTAAATTATATAAATCTAATGCGGCTTATGTACTTAAAAATCTTAAATATGGAATAGAGCAAGCATTGACATCAAAAAGAACAGCTCTTGTTACAGGGCCTGTTAGTAAAGAAAACATTATCTCAATAAATAAGAATTTCTCAGGTCATACAGAGTACATTCAAGATATTACAAACAGCGATGACGTCCTCATGCTTCTTGGTTCGGATAAATTAAGAGTTGCTATTGCCACTACTCACATACCTTTAAAAAATGTTTCAAAAGCTATCACAAAAGAACTTATCTTAAACAAAGTAGAGATATTGAATGCTGAACTTAAATCTAAATTTAATATTAAAAATCCAAAAATTAAATTACTTGGCTTAAACCCTCATGCTGGTGAGGGTGGAAAAATTGGCAATGAGGAATTTGATATTCTTATACCTGCCGTAAGGGAGCTCAGAAAAAGAAAAATTAATGTATCTATGCCGATCTCAGCTGATACAGCTTTTACAAAAAAAATATTAAAAGAAACTGATGCTTATATGGGAATGTTTCATGATCAAGTATTGCCAGTCATCAAAGCTCTTAGCTTTGGTAAATCAATCAATATCACTCTAGGGGTTCCTATTGTAAGAACCTCTGTTGATCATGGTGTTGCATTAGATATAGCTGGTTCTGGTAAGGCTGATACCTCATCACTAAAAGAAGCAATAAAGACTGCAAAAAAAATAATCTAATGAGCTTAAGAGACACAAGAAGAAAGTTTGGCCAAAACTACTTATCTGATCCAGCTATTATTTTCGAGATGGGCCAATCCATTGGCCCAAAAAAAAATAATAATTTTTTAGAGATAGGTCCTGGAATGGGAGCCCTAACCGACACCATCAATCTAGAAAATATTAATATTAAAGCTATAGATATAGATTCAAAAAATATTGAGTATCTATCAAAAAAATACCTAGGGCCTGCAAAATTTGAATTTATAAACGATGATATTTTAAAAGCACCTTTGAGTTTTTTAGAAAATGACAACTACAGGGTAGTTGGCAACCTACCTTATAATATTTCTACACAAATTATTTTAATGCTCACTGACTGGTGTGACCATATTCAAGATATGCACTTTTTAGTTCAAAGAGAAGTTGCAGAAAAAATAACAGGGAAAGTCGGCACTAAGAATTGGGGTAAATTATCCATAAAGCTATCTGCTTTCTTTGACACTCAGATATTGTTTGATGTCCCTCCTGAAGCTTTTGATATCAAACCAAAAGTCACTTCAAGTTTTATAAGAATATCTCCAAAAAAAACTAATCGACTAAATTTATCTTTTAAAAAAGATCTTTATAAGGTTGTTGATTGGTCATTTATCTCTAGAAGAAAAAATATTAGGAATAATTTAAAAAAAAGATCTGTTAATTGGGACCTATTGGAAATAGATAATAATCTAAGACCCGAAGAAGTTTGTCTTGAAGACTATATAAAGCTAGCAGAGGTATTAAAAGAATAAGATGGCTCATTATGTAATTGGTGATGTTCAAGGTTGTTATCAAGAGCTTGTTAAGCTATTAGCAAAGATAAAATTTAACTCCAAAGAAGATAAGATTATATTTGCAGGCGACCTAGTAAACAGAGGAAAGGAATCTTTAGAGGTATTAGAATTCTGTATTCAGAATAAGGGATCTGTAAAAGCCGTTTTAGGAAATCATGACTTCTACCTGCTTTATCTAATAGAGCATAATAAAAATAATAAATCCTTAAAAAGGATTCTCAAATCAAAAGATGTAAAAAAATATCAATCTTGGTTAAAAAAACTTCCTCTATTTTTAGAAATTAAAATAAAAAAAACCAAGGAAGTATTTTGGATATCTCATGCTGGCATTCCCTATCTATGGGATATGAGATTAGCAAAAAAATTATCAAAAGAAGTTCAACTTAGTCTAAAAGAGGATTCATTCAATCTTTTAGCAAATATATGGGGTGATACACCTAGTAAATGGGATTCAAAGCTTACTAACTATAAAAGGTTAAGAACCATCATAAATTATTTTACAAGAATGCGGTTTTTAGAGAAGGATGGTTCATTGATTCTAGAGTCGAAAAAAAATCAAATAGAAAAAAATCAAATACCATGGTTTAAGCAAACTATTAAAAATTTAAATAAGGGTGAACATATTGTCTTTGGTCATTGGGCTGCTCTTGATGGTAAGACAAAATTAGCTAATATAATTGGACTTGATACTGGTTGTGTTTGGGGAAACAAACTCACAGCCATTAGATTAGAAGATAAAAAATTATTTCAAGTTAAAAAGATATGAAAATCTATGAAGTTGGAGGAGTGGTCAGAGATGCCCTTTTGAACAAAGCAGCCAAAGATAGGGATTGGGTTGTAGTCGGCTCATCTCCAGAGGAAATGATTGCTAAAGGATTTAAGCCTATTGGAAAAGACTTTCCTGTTTTTTTGCATCCCGAGACTAATGAAGAATATGCCCTAGCAAGAACAGAAAAAAAATCAGGGCATGGATACCATGGGTTTAATTTTTATTTTGGGAAGGAGGTAACTCTTGAAGAGGATTTATCGCGAAGAGATTTAACAATAAATGCTATGGCAAAAGATGCTGATGGCAGCATTATTGATCCTTTTGGTGGAAGGAAAGATGTAGATAATAAAATTTTTAGACATGTCTCTGACGCTTTTTCTGAAGACCCTTTAAGAGCAATAAGGTTAGCAAGATTCCATACATATGAGCATTTAAGTGATTTTAAGATTACAGAAGAAACCAAAAAACTTTTAAATGAAATAGTTCAATCAGGCGAAATAGGTAAGCTATCCCCCAATAGAATTTGGACTGAAACTGAAAGAGCTCTCTCTTCAGCATATCCTAATATCTATTTTAAAATTCTTTTAGAATATGATTTACAAAAACCATATCTAGAGGACCTTCAAAGCTATATTTGCAATTCAAGTAATGATATTCAAGTTAGATGGGCTGAATTACAAATTAATAACAACTTCCTTCTGGGAAAAAATCTTCCAATTCCTAATTCATTTTTAAATGCAGCTAATACTCTTCAGTTACTTTGCAATATCAAACCCGCATCCAATGAAAATCATCTTTTAAAAGCCCTGCAAGGGGTTAATTTTGAAAGGAACAGTACCTTAATTAATAGCTTAGTTGAATTACCTCATCTAAAAAGTACAAAGACGTTGATATTAAAGTTACTTCAAGGCATGAAGGAAGCTGATTTTTCTGTATTGGCTGAGGTTCCAAAAGAGCAAATTGAAGAAGAAAAGTTTAAACTACTCATTAAAGTTATAAAAAATTGTCTATGAATAAAACAATATTAATTACAGGGGCTGCAAAAAGAATTGGTAAAGAAATAGCTTTGACCTATTCTGATTTAGGTTGGAATATTATTATTCATTACAACTCATCGAAAAAAGAAGCCGAAGAGCTAGCTAAAAAAATTAATTCTAAAAATCCTGATACTGCAAAAATAGTTCAAGCTAATTTAGATATTAATGATGATGTAAAAAAATTAATAGAAGAAAGTAAAAACCTTTTTGATTCAATTGATATTTTGGTAAATAATGCCTCAACTTTCTACCCTACTCCGTTGGATAAAATTTCTGAAGAACACTGGGAAAAACTCATTGGCAGTAATCTAAAGGGCCCATTATTTTTAATTAACGGGCTCAAAGATAAATTAAAAGAATCCAATGGGTCTATAGTAAATATAACTGATACAAATTTGAGCAAGGGTGTTGCAAATTTCTCTATATACTCAGCAGCTAAAGGCGGTCTAGAATCAATCACCAAGGGCTTGGCAAGAGAATTAGCTCCACATATAACTGTTAATGCTATTGCCCCAGGCGCTATGCTAGAGCCACCAGGTGAGGAATGGAGTGATGAGCAAAAAGAAAAAGTTATTTCTAATATTCCTTTAAAGAGAATGGGGTGTGAGAAAGATATAGCAAATGCTGTAAGGTTTATTGCTAGCGCTAGATATATAACAGGGCAAATAATTAAAATTGATGGGGGTAGATCACTATCATGAGTTTAAGTGAAAATTTACGTGATGAGACATTTTCTGGAACCAAAGAAGTTGCAGAAAATCTAAAAATTGAGGTTTCTAAATTACAGCCATGGATTGATGCACATGTTCCAGGTGCGGGGGCTATTAAAAAAATCGAACAATTCAAGGGCGGGCAATCAAACCCAACTTATAGAATTACAACAGAAGGCAAAGACCTTGTCTTAAGAAGAAAGCCACCAGGTAAATTACTGCAATCTGCACATGCGGTTGATAGAGAATATAAAGTTATTACGGCTCTTTACGAAACTGATGTTCCAGTTCCAAGAACTTATGGGCTTTGTGAGGATGACGATGTTGCGGGAACGGCTTTCTTTGTTATGGATTGTTTGGATGGAATAGTTTTCTGGGATCCAATGATACCAAGCATATCAAAGGAAGATAGGATTAAGGTTTATCAAAATAAAAATAAGACACTGGCGGCACTTCATAGCGTAGATTACAAAAAAATAGGTCTAGAAAACTACGGCAAGCCGAATAACTATGTTGCGAGACAGATCGATAGATGGTCAAGACAATATAGAGCCTCTGAGACAGATAATATTGAAGCTATGAATAATTTAATTGAGTGGTTGCCTCAAAATATTCCAAATGATGATGCGACATCAATTGTTCATGGAGATTTCAGATTAGATAATATGATCTATAAAAATAATGAGGTTATAGGGGTCTTAGATTGGGAACTTTCTACCTTAGGCCATCCTGTAGCTGACTTTAGCTACCATTGCTTAACATGGCGTACGGAACCTATTTTTTATGACTATCCAAAGCTAAAAGAACTAGGAGTGCCGAATGAGGTTGAGTACAGAGATATGTACTCTGAGGCTACAGGCAAAGATTTGTCTGCTAACTGGGAATACTATATGGCATTCAATATATTTAAAGTAGCCGCTATATGCCAAGGAATTCTTGGGCGAGTAAGAGATGGTACTGCGGCAAACAAGCATGCAGAAGAAAGAGGAATGAAGGTATACCCTCTTGCAGAAGCAGCCTGGTCAATTGTAGAAAATAACTTTAAATAATCTCTTTTAATGGCTCTGATACAAAAGCATATTTAGAAACCTCTTCACTTTCAAATAAAATTTTATCTTCTTCTATCTGAAGAACTATATCTATATCTAATGTTCTAGAGCTAAATTTAGGGACATCTCTTTTCCTGCCGGATGCATCTTCTATCTTTTTAAGTTGGTTGTTGATATCTTCAAAAGATAGCTCTGCCTCCCCTGCAAAAATAAGATTTAAAAAGTCATCACCCTCAAACCCCTCTGCTGGTGTTCTATGTATTGAGGAAAGTTGAGTATTTGTAAATAACTTGTTTAACTCTCCTATAGCAAAATCAATATTTATTTGAGCATTGATGTTACTCCCAAGGGAAAGATAGTATTTCATTATCTGTGTATGATTAAGCCAACGTCTTTAGCACCTCTAAGAGCTCCTGGCTTAGATACCCGTAGCTTTATAGATTCAACTTTGTAGTTATCTTTTACTAAAGCAGCTATTCCCTCAGCAAGTGTTTCTTGAAGCTGAAAAGAAGAATCCTCAACAAACTTAATTACTCCCTTAGTAATTGCTTTGTAATCAATGGTGTCTCCAATTAAATCTGTGGCTGCTGCTTTTTTACAATCAAAAGGAAATTCCATATCAATGGATACTTCTTGTTTTACTTTTCTCTCCCAATCAAAAATACCTATGATTGTTTTAACTCGTAAATCTTTTATATAAATAATATCTTTCATTTTGATAGTTCGCTTAAAGGCCATCTCGCTCTTACGTGAGATGCTTTGGTATTAATTTTATCAGAAGATCTTAAAGAGCCCACAAATGCAATCATAGCTGCATTATCACCACAATACTTAAGTGACGGATAATACACCTTGATATGCAACGAGCTTTCTAAATCTTTGATCGCAGATCGTAGTGCTTTATTTGCAGCTACTCCTCCAGCAATAATTACATCAGATCTGCCTGAAGCATCTACGGCTTTCTTAATCTTTTTAGAAAGAACATCTATAACAGCTTGCTGGAAAGAGGCTGCTATATCAGCTTTAACTTGATCATTTAGATCTTCAATATCCCTAATTGTATATAAGACTGAGGTTTTTAAACCACTAAAACTAAGATCAAGGTTGTCACTATGCATCATTGGCCTAGGGAAATTATATGCCTTAGAATTTCCATGGACTGCTAATTTCTCGATATGAGGACCTCCTGGATAAGGCAGACCTAAGAGTTTTCCAACTTTATCAAAAGCCTCTCCAACAGCATCATCTTGTGATTGGCCTAGTATTTCATAATCACCTCTATCCTTAACATCAACAATCATGCTGTGACCACCACTCACCAGCAAAGAAAGATACGGTGTTTTAATTTCAGGAAACTCCATTACTGGTGACATTAAATGCCCCTCTAGATGATTAACTGGTATTAAGGGAATATCTAAAGCAGTAGAAAGTCCTTGAGCAAAACTCTCGCCTATTAATAATGCGCCCAATAAACCTGGACCAGAAGTATATGCAATCTGGTCAATTGTTTGTAAATCTAAATCTCCTATGGCCTCTTTTAACACGCCAATTATCTTTACACAGTGGTCTCTAGAGGCAAGCTCAGGCACCACTCCTCCATATTCAGCATGCATCTTTATCTGACTATAAACAGACTCACCGATAATTCCATGCTCGGAGTCATATACGGCTATTGCTGTTTCGTCACAAGATGTTTCAATTCCTAAAGTTTTCATAAAAATGTTTTGCAAAAGTTTCAATTACAGCCTAAACTGTGCGACTAATTATGCCTTCAATTATAATAAAAGAAACAGAACATTTTGACATTGGTCTAAGAAAGTTCAAGCGTGCCTGTGAAAAAGCAGCAATTGTTCCTGAGATAAGAGCAAGAGAATTTTATGAAAAACCAACTGCAAAGAAAAAACGCCTTATGGCCGCAGCTGTTAAGCGCGCCCGTAAGACAAACAGGAAATCTTATCCAAGACTAAGATCTTTTAGATAATCTTGTCCCTTCTTTCAGAAATTCAATCAGATCTAAAGCAAGCAATGCTTGGTAAAGACGAGTTAACTCGTGATACCTTGCGTATGTTTAAAGCTGAAGTTCAAAAATTTGAAATTGACAGTAAAGAAACTGTTAATGATGCAAAAACACTCCAAATCATCAATAAGATGATAAAACAAAGAAAGGATTCTATTTCTCAATTTACCAATGGCGGAAGAATTGATCTAGCTGACAAAGAACAGTCTGAAGTTGACGTCCTGTCTAAATATAAACCTAAGCAATTAGAAGAATCTGAGATAACTATTAAAGTTAATGAAGCAATATCAGACGCTGGGGCATCCAGTATGCAGGATATTGGAAAAGTCATGGGCGTACTTAAGAAGTCAATACAAGAGGGTACTGCTGATATGGGCATTGTAAGTAAAATAGTCAAAGAACAACTCAGTTAATTAACGAATTAAATCACCACATCCATTTCGAGTAAAAACTATGGAACGAAGCAACAACAGAAAACCTAGCGAACTAAGAGAAATTTCTTTTGAGCCAAATATAAATATTCATGCAGAGGGTTCTGTTTTGGTATCTTTCGGGAACACTAAGGTTATTTGTACTGCGACAATCGAGAATAGTGTGCCTAGATGGTTAAGGGGAAGTGAAGAGGGCTGGGTTACTGCTGAATATGGAATGCTTCCAAGATCTACTAACGAGAGAATGGGTAGAGAGGCTGCTCGAGGAAAGCAAAGTGGTCGTACTCAAGAAATCCAGAGACTTATAGGTAGATCTTTGAGACAGGCAGTTAACCTAAAGTATATAAAAGGTAAAACTATCAATATAGATTGTGATGTTATACAAGCTGATGGTGGAACTAGAACAGCATCAATAACAGGTGGTTGTGTTGCGTTATTCATGGCACTTAAAAATCATCACGATGATCACAGAGCAATTAAATCTTACATTGCAGCTGTATCTCTAGGAATTCTAGATGGTCAAGTTGCTTTAGATTTAGATTACAAAGAAGATAGTTCAGCTGAAACAGACCTTAATCTGGTAATGACTGAAGGCTTGGAGTTGATTGAAATTCAAGGAACTGGAGAAGAAGCTCCTTTTACCAGGGATGAGCTTAATGATATGCTTGAAGTTGGAAGCGCTGCTATTGCTGATCTTATTGAGAAACAAAAAGCCTGCCTATTATAAGTGAAAGAGTACCAAAAAATATTTCTTAACCTAGCTTTAGATGCTAAGGCTCTAGAATTTGGTTCCTTTACACTAAAATCTGGAAGAACAAGCCCCTACTTTTTTAATGCAGCTAAAATGCTTAACGGTGATTTATATAAATTAGCTAAGTGTTACCAAGAAGCTATAAATGATTCTAATATTTCATTTGACTGTATATATGGACCTGCTTACAAAGGAATATTTCTAGGGTCTATTGTTGCTATGATTTTTAATCAAGAAAATAAAAACTATCCTCTTTCTTTTAATAGAAAGGAAAAGAAAGATCATGGAGAAGGTGGAAATATTATAGGAAGCGACCCTGTTGGAAATGTCATGATAATTGATGATGTTTTATCCGCGGGAACAGCAGCCAGAGAATCAATTGAACTTATAAAAAATACTGGTGCCAACCCAAAGTTATTTATAGTGGGTCTGGACAGGCAAGAAAAAGGATCTGGTGAGCTTTCTGCAAGTGATGAGCTTGTTAATGATTTTGGAATATCTGTTATATCCATAGTTAATCTAAATACCCTAATATCATTTTCTGAAAATAATCCTGACCACAAGAAATATCTTGGAGAGCTCAGGAGTTATAGAGAACACTGGGGAGCTTAAAATGTTTTCTGGAATAGTTGAGGGCAAGGGAAAAGTTCTAAAAGTTAAAGATTACGGCGATTATTTGAACATTGAAATCTCCCCTCCTAGTAAGTTTAATAAAGGCCTTAAAAAAGGAGCTAGCATTTCTGTTAATGGAGTCTGTCTAACCTCAAAAGACAATGGCTCTAAAACATTAAAATTTGATGTCATTAATGAAACTCTTGAAAGGACGGGTCTTAAAAATATACAAAAGGGTGAAGTAATTAATTTAGAAAGGTCTATCAAGGCATCATCGGAGATTGGCGGCCATCTGATGTCAGGTCATATTCACTACACTGGCAAAATAACTCATATAAAAGAAAAGGAAAGTACTAAAGATATGAAGATATCTTTACCAAAGAAATATCATGAATATGTAATGGAGAAAGGCTATATAGGTATTAATGGATGTAGTTTAACTGTGGGTAAGGTATATAAAAATGATTTTTATATTCATCTAATACCGGAAACTCTAAAAGTTACTAATTTAGATAGTCTTATTAAAGGAAGTGAGATAAATATTGAGATTGATCAAAATACTATCGCAATAGTCAATACGGTTAAAGCGACTCTAGCTAGAAAGAAATCTAGATAACACAGCCATCCTAATAGCAACACCATTAGCAATCTGTTCTCTTATTACAGAGTTCTCAGCTTGATAAGCAGCCTCAGAAATTTCAACATAATTAACAGGCCCAGGATGCATGATAATTGCATCTCCCTTTGCTATTCCTAGCCTCTCAGTCGTAATCTGGTATGAATGCTTATACTCATCTAAATCTAAGTCTAAATCATTGTCAAAGCGCTCATATTGAATCCTGAGGGTCATAATTACATCAACCTCTTGGAGAGCTAAATCAAGGTCTGGCTCATACCTCCCCAACACAGGGTTTTGGTATGAAGAACACATTGCGGGATGTCCGGAAAAAGTTAGAGATCCAAATGGGAAGTTTGAAATACCCTCTATGAAAGAAGATGTAACTCTTGAGTGATCCAAGTCGCCAACAATAAGAATATTTAGATCATCGATAGACCCTTTGTTTTCAATAATGGTCATTAAATCGATTAGTGCTTGAGTTGGATGGGATATTGACCCCTCCCCCGCATTAATAAAGGTCATTCCTGGAATATAATCAGCTAATTCTCTGATAACAGATTCAGGGTGTCTTAAAACACAAAGATCAACTCCCATTAAACTTAATGCATCGACTGTTTCAAAGATTGACTCCCCTTTCTCAATTGAAGAATTGGCTACATCGAAATCTATGACTGAGCATCCTAAATTTTTAGCCGCTATTTCAAATGATGATTTAGTTCTAGTGCTTGGCTCACAAAAAATATTAGCAACTGTTTTATCTGGAAATAGCTCTTCTTTCCTGAACGAACCGTCATCAGTTTTAAAATTTTTTGCAAACTCAATTAGATCCAGTATCTCTTTTTTAGATAGGTCGCTAATTGATAATAAATTATTACTCATGCGTTATAACTATTGCATCCATTTCTACGCTAACTCCTAGAGGTAAGCCTGATATTTCAACTGTAGCTCTTGCTGGGTATGGTTCAGAAAAATGCTCAAGCATTGCTTCGTTAACTTTAGTAAAATTTCCAAGATCCGTGAGGTAAATAGTAAGCTTAACAATATCTCCTAGCCCCGACCCTGCTGCCTCGCAGATACTTTTAAGATTAAGTATCACTTGATTTGCCTGTTCTTCTATTGATCCAGTCATTAAATCACCGTTTTCTGGGTTGATTGGTATCTGACCAGACACAAATAAAAATCCACCTGCTTTTACAGCTTGAGAGTATGGTCCAATAGCTTTTGGAGCTTTTTCTGTAAAAATAATCTCTTTAGTCATGGTGTTTATATCCTTTTAAAACATTAAATTTGGTAACAAAAAGATTGTACATAATAAAACGATAAATCGTTTAATCATTTTTCATTTATCAGCCTTGTGCAGCTTGAGGTAGTCTTTTTAGATCTAACTTTTTGCATAACTGTCTTCAATTCTTCCGGATTTTTAACCTGTATTTCTATTTCGAGACCTGTAAAGCCTTGATCAATTACCTTTGTATTTACAGCATTAACGTTAATGCCTGCACGGGTAAAAATTGAAACAATATCAGATAGGGCCCCAATCTTATTTGAGGTAACAATACTTAACTTAGCTTTATAAATATGCTCTTTTTTATTTGCACCCCATATAGTCGACATATACCTTTGGTCTTTATTTATAAATGGGGATACTTGTTTACACCTTCTATGATGCAATACGATGCCTCTTTCAGTATCAGAATGTGCAACTGTATTATCTCCGAAGATTGGCATACAACATTTTGCAAATACAACGGAAACACCCTCTATATGATTGTCTATAATTGTTAGGGGATTTAGGTCTTGATTACCAGTACTTTTTCTGATCTGAAGCCCTGAATAAAATCTTTCAGCAACAATATTTCCCGTCCTCTTTCCTAAGCCCAGCTCTGTTAGAAGTTTAGTAAGAGAAGGTACCCCAATAGAGTTCAATATTCCTTTTAGAGAGCTACCCCTATAATCAGAAAGACTCACTCCCGATCTTTTTAATTCAGATTCCAGCATAACTTTTCCGGCCTTTCTTGCTGCAGATGATTTTTGATTTCTAAGTCTATGTCTAATTCCATTTCTTGCCTTACTGCTGACAACAAAATTTAACCAGGCAGGGTTAGCTTCAACTTTTGATTTGTCAGTTAATATCTCTACAGTTTGCCCGCTCTCAAGTTCAATATTTAAAGGTGCCTCTCTTCTATTTACCTTACAGCCAATTATGCTGTCACCTAAATCTGTATGGACCTCGTATGCGAAATCTATTGGGGTAGCTCCTGACTTTAAGTTGTAGATATGTCCTTTTGGAGAAAATAAATATACCTCGTCTGAATCTAAATCAATCTTAATAGCTTCTGCAAAATCAGATGAATTTTCAGCTTTTTTTTGTGAATCTATCAACCCCTTCAACCATCTACTTGCCCTTAATTCAATCCCTTGATTAGAATCATTAGTCTTATAACCCCAGTGTGCTGCTATGCCTTCATTCGCAGTAGCCCACATGCTTCTAGTTTGAATTTGAACTTCAATCGGGAATGCATTTAATGCTAGCAAGCTAGTATGAAGGGCCTGATATCCATTTGATTTTGGAATTGCTATATAGTCCTTGAATTTATTCTCAATAGGTGAAAAATAGTTATGAATTATGCCCAATGCTCTATAACAGTCATTACTAGAATCGACTAAAATTCTAAATCCATATACATCCAATATCTCTGAAAAAGGTTTGTGCTTTGTTTTAATTTTATTATAAATACTATAAATATTCTTCTCTCTGCCTTTGACAGCAGCATTCTCTATACTGTTTGCTTGAAGATGGGTTTTAAGTTCTTTCCTTATCTTTTCAACTATTTTTTTCCTCCCTCCGCTTGAGCTCTTTATAGCATTTTCAAGCATATCTGCCCTAAGAGGATGCATGCATCTAAATGCCATATCTTCAAGCTCAGATCTAATATCTTGCATGCCAACCCTGAGTGCTAAAGGTCCGTATAGCTCAAGAGTTTCTTTTGATTTTAAAATTTGCTTAGCTCTTGGTAGATGCTCTATCGTTCGCATATTATGCAAACGATCGCAAAGCTTAACTAAAATTACTCTTACGTCATGAGCCATAGCTAAAACCATCTTTTGGAGGTTATTTGCATCTCTTTCAGATCTATTGCTAATATTGAGATTACCTAACTTACTGACTCCATCTACTATATTGGCAACATCAGCTCCAAATATTTTAACTAGGTTACTTTTTGGGACATCGCAATCTTCCAAGACATCATGCATTAAGGCAGCGCATATAGAGTCAACATCCATCTTAAGTTCAAGTAATATGTTTGATACAGCCACAGGATGTGATATGTAAGGTGTTCCATCTTTCCTGGTTTGACCTTCATGTGCATGAAAGGCAAAGGTATAAGCTAGTTGAATTTTTTTAAGCTCTTTATTGCTTAGGTAAGACTTGGTAGCCTTATAAATATGAGCTGGAAGTTTTAATGGTTCGCTGTCAGCGAAATTGTCGAATAAATGACTTGGGAGAACCTTTTTATTCAAAATAGCTCTCCTAAATTCATCTAACCAATAGTATCTGTTTCTTGGTTGCCCTGAACTGCAAATTCATCTAACAAGACATCTTCTTCTAAAGTTCTCTCAAGAGTTTCTTTATCCAAAAGTCCTGCTTCAATTTCTCTTAAAGCAACAAGGGTTGGTTTGTCATTATCCCATTCAACAAGAGGGTCTCTGCTTGTGGTAGCAAGCTGACGAGCTCTTTTTGAAGCCATAAGAATCAAATCAAACCTACTTGGTATTTTCTCTAAACAATCTTCAACTGTAATTCTAGCCATATAATTTCTCCTAGGGTGTGTATTCTAAGGGCTAAACACCCATTAAGACAACAAATCTCTTAAGATCTTTTCATTATTATTGTCTGGAGATGGTAAATCTCCATTAATTAGGATGCCAGATAGGGTCCTGCAGGCTAAATCAAAATTATCATTTAAGATTTTATAGTCAAAATCTTTAGCGTGCTCTAACTCATTTATTGCATTGCTGAGCCTTTTATTAATAACTTCATCTGAATCAAGCCCTCTATTAACCAGTCTGGACTTTAATTCCTCTAAGCTAGGAGGGATTATAAAAATAGATGTATTTTCAATGCCGGCATTTTGTATTTGCTTAAAGCCTTGAACATCAATATCTAAAATAATATTTATTCCATGATTAACCCTATACTCAATGTATGACCTTGGAGTACCGTATTGATAGTCATGAACAATAGCATTTTCAATAAACGCATGTTTGTCTTTTTTCAAAGAATTAAATTCATCATTTGACATAAAAAAATAATGCTTTCCGTCCTCCTCTCCATCTCTTGGCAATCTCGTTGTAGCTGATATAGAAAGCTCAACATTATCAAATGATTCAGTAAGATATTTAATCAAAGATGACTTTCCCGTTCCCGATGGAGCCGATATAACGAAGAGCTTTCCTTTTCTTTCTTTATTCAATATTTTGTGCCTGTTCTCGCATCTCTTCTACGGAGAGCTTCATATCTAAAGCTATTTGTTTATATTTAGGCTCATCTAATTTTACAGATAAGGTACTTGTTTCTCTAAATAATTCCTGAAGAATAAAATCAATTTTTTTACCGCTAGAGGCAGTTCCAGATAACTCTTTTTTCAAAGATATTGAATGAAAGTTAATTCTTTCTATCTCCTCTGCAACATCATGCTTCAAAACTAAAATAGCAACCTCTTGCTCTAATCTAGAATTATCTAGGCTTTTTGTAAGGTCTTGAATTTTCTTTTTAAGATTTTCTGAACGCTTTTTGGTAAGGCTTTTATTAAGTTTTGATAATTTTTTTGTATTTTTTTCAATACTATTAATTTTTGATAAGAAAACTTTTTTAATTTTTCCTCCCTCTGACGACCTGCTAGATAAAAGCTGATTCAAGGATTCAATGAAAACTTTTTTAATTAGACTTTGATCAATATCAATCGTCTGCTCTGACTGAATAACACCCGGCATATCTTTAATATCAGAAAAACTAATACTATCAGTTTTTATATTTGAAATTCCTTTGATAGATTTCATTAAATTATTTAAAGAAGCTTTATTAATTCTATAGGAGTGTTTAGAAGGGAAATTTAACCGAAATCTAACGTCAATACTTCCTCTATGTAATTTCTTTGCTAAAGAATTTCTAACAAAGACATCTAATTGATTATTAAGATCATTTGGTTTTGTAGATATCTCAAGAAACCTATGGTTAACAGTTTTAATTTCACAATATACCTCATGCTCCCCTTTAGAATATTTAGAAGACCCAAACCCTGTCATGCTATTAGTCATATGGTTATTGTATTTCTCTTGATGATTAAGTACTAGGAAAATTGTTTAAATTCAAACCCAATATCTTTTATTTTCTTATTATCAATACATCTTTCAATCGGGTTTAAAATCCTGTCTTCCGAACAGTTATATGTATTTGCGTGCGCTGACTTTGAATTATCTTCGATAAAAAATTTAATAGCTGCTGCCGCATTATCTCTATGCAATTTATTAAAGGGTAGTGTTTTAGATTTCTCACTATACAGACCTGATAACCTGAGAATAGTTAATTTATCTTCAAATATTGTGCTTAATAAATCCTCATACTCTTTAATAATAATTCCTCTATAGTCAGAGGGTATGGGATTTATTGACTCATTCAATATTCCAACTTGATCAGCGCCATAAACTCTTGTTGAAGAGATAGCTATTAACTTTTTAAATGGTATTGAGGCTAGTGATCTTTCTATATTTAAAACAGATTTTATAAAGCCGTTTAAATAGCCTCCTTCATCTCTATTACTGGGCTTTGGGATAATAATGACTGCATCAAAAGATACATCTTTAAAACTGAATCTCTCTCCTGAAAGCCAATCCCATTGAGATGAAAAAAGCCCTTTCTCATCAATAGCGCTTCTTCTAAGGATGTATAAAGAGGTATTGGAATTATCGAAATATGACTTCAGCCTGCTTCCAATATCTCCATAACCAATGATAAGGATATTTTTATGCATTCTATAATTTAACATATGATCCAGAGAGGTATCCCTGGATCATATAAGTTTTAAGATTATTAAAAGAAAATACCGTTAAGAGGTAATAATGAAGATATGACAAGACTGACCATCGCCATGACATTAATTAAAATGTTCATTGCAGGTCCTGAAGTATCCTTGAATGGATCCCCAACAGTATCTCCAACCACTACAGCAGAATGCGTATCAGAACCTTTTCCGCCTAAGTTACCTTTTTCTACATACTTCTTAGCGTTGTCCCATGCCCCACCAGCATTAGCCATAAATAAAGCCAAAGCCACGCAACCCAAAAGACCACCCGCTAGCATTCCCCCAAGCGCTATTGCGCCTAGACCAAAACCAACCACGGCAGGCATAGCAACAGCTATAACTCCAGGTAACATCATTTTTTTAAGCGCTGCCTCTGTAGCAATTTGAACACACTTTTCAGAATCAGGGTCAGCTGTACCCTCCATTAATCCTGGAATTTCTCTAAACTGTCTTCTAATCTCATTAATCATTTCAAATGCTGCATCTCCAACTGCTGTCATAGTTATTGAAGATATTAAAAATGGTATGCATATACCAATAAACATTCCCACAAGAACCATCGGATCAGTAAGGGAGAGGGAGAAAGCATCTCCGTACATTAAAGAAATCTGAGCTGAATAAGCTGAAATAATCGCAAGAGCTGCTAATGCCGCCGCTCCGATTGCAAAGCCTTTTCCAATAGCGGCTGTTGTATTACCTAACTCATCTAATGAATCTGTAATATCTCTAACCTCTTTACCCATACCAGACATTTCTGCAATTCCGCCTGCATTGTCTGCGACTGGGCCATAAGCATCAATTGCCATGGTAATCCCAACTGTAGAAAGCATTCCAACTGCTGCTATACCAACGCCATAGACGCCTGTTATTCCTGCGCTACTTGCTAATGAAGTAGAAATTAAAATAATAGTAGCTAAAATAATAATCGGTATAACTACAGACTGCATTCCTACAGCAAGTCCTGAAATCATCACTGTTGCAGCACCCGTTTCTCCTGATTCAGCAATCTTTTTAACAGGGTTACCGCCAGTATAGTATTCAGTAATTAGGCCAATAAGTACGCCTCCAACAGCCCCTGAAACGACGCAATATAGAACTTCCAATGGAAGATTCATGTACTGAATTAAAAAATAAGCCATAGCTACAAATATCACAGGCGCTAAAAGCGTTCCTGATCTAAGAGCGCTAGCAGGCTCTTTAGCTGAAGCAAGCTTAACAATAAATATTCCGATGATAGAGGCAATTAAACCGATAGATGCAAGTGCTAAAGGTAACATCATTAAATTTGCAGAATCTGCAGATTGAATAGTGTATGCAATAGCAATGGTGGCAATCATAGATCCACAGTATGATTCAAAAATATCTGAACCCATTCCGGCAACATCCCCAACGTTATCTCCAACATTGTCAGCTATAACACCAGGATTTCTTGGATCATCTTCTGGTATCCCTACTTCTATCTTACCTACTAGATCAGCTCCAACATCAGCACTCTTTGTAAAGATACCGCCGCCAACTCTTGAAAATAAAGCTACAACTGATGCTCCCATTCCAAAGCCTTCTAAGGCGTGAACATGAGAGCCGCCATCAAATGCATAAAAGTAATACAAACCGCCCAAACCAATTAGTCCTAGTGAAGCAACGCATAAACCCATTACAGATCCACCGTAAAAAGAGACCGATAAGGCTGCTGCTGCACCATCTTTTTGAGCAGCTGTTGCAGTTCTAACATTCGCTTTAGTTGCCGCATACATACCGATAAATCCAGCTAAAGATGAGCAGGCTGCACCTACTACAACCGCAATAGCAGTTTCAGTTCCGAGGAATATCTGAGATAAAATGACAAGAACAATAATAAAGACTGTTAAATATTTATATTCGGTCTTCATGAAGGCTAATGCTCCAGCATGAATTTGATCTCCGATTTTCTTAACTTTATCTTCGCCATCTGGATATTTCATAACAAGCAGATAAACTACAAATGCAGCTATCATGCCAAAAATGCCTAATAAAGGCGGGAAAAGTGCAATATTCATATAATGTAACTCCCAAAATTTTGAAAGAAACATTCTATCAAAATATTATTAAAAAAACGTATCTATTTAATCTATTTATTAAAAATATCCCTATCTAAGAGACCTTCTGAATCAGCTACTATGCAAGCAATAGCAGCATCGCCTGTAACATTAACTGATGTTCGTAACATATCGAGTATTCTATCTACCGCAAGAATGATCCCTATAGCTTCAAGAGGAAGGCCAAACTGTTGGAGAATAATAACAAGGGTGATAGTTCCAGCCGAAGGAACTGCTGCAGTTCCTATAGAGGTGACTACCGCTAAAATAACTACTTGAACATACTGAATTAAGGTTAAATCAATACCCGACATCTGGGCAATGAAGATAGTTGCCATACCTTGCATAATGGCAGTCCCGTCCATATTAATAGTAGCTCCCACTGGAATAACAAAAGAAGAAACATTTTTATTCACCCCAAGATCATCCTGGACTGTTTTTAATGTTACGGGTATTGTTGCCGCGCTTGATGAGGTTGAAAAAGCAAAAATTGCAACTTCTTTCATTTTTTTAAAGAAAGTCCATATATTAAGGTTTGTAAATATCTTCAATATAAAGGAGTAGGTAATAAAGGCATGAATCATAAGAACTGAAATTAACAAAATAACGTATTTAAATGCTTCCTGGAAAATATCTAAGCCATCTGTAATGACAAACTTTCCAATTAAACAAAATACCCCAATTGGTGCAAAAGAAATAATCATTATTACAAGTTGCATAAATACTGTATTTAATTTTTCGAAAGCCTCGCTAAAATTACCAGTTAAATGATTTGTTTTATTTAAAGCTAGGCCAAATAAAATACTAAAGAAAACAACCGCAAGCATTTGATTTTGAGCCATAGCTTCAATAATATTTGACGGGAAGATGTCTAGAATTGTTTCATATATTCCCTGTCCCTCTGGAAGATTTTCTGGGGGCTCAATATTTGATGAGTACCCGGCCCCTGGTTTAAATATTGACCCTACTATTAAAGACAGGCTTACGGCAATTGCTGTTGTAGATAAATACAAGGTGATAGTTTTGAGAGTTATATTTCCTAAACTTGTCATGCTGGTAAGTGAAGAAATTCCAGAAACAAGAGAAAAGAATACCAAAGGTACAATTAATAGCTTTAAAAGATTAATAAAAATTGCGCTGCCTAAATTGAATACGTAGACCTTTATGAAAGCAATTAAGCTTTCAGAAAAAATATCTAAATAAAAGAACAATGATCCAACTACAAAGCCAAACAGCATACCTAGTAATATATTTCTAGTTAAGTTTTTAGGTGTTTCAATCATTATATCTCTATCATATCAAAATCTTCCTTCCCTACACCACATTCTGGGCAAAGCCAATCCTCAGGCACGTCATCCCATTTAGTTCCTGGCTCAATACCATCTTCAGGCCATCCAAGGGCCTCGTCATAAATTAGACCGCAAACTATACATTCCAACTTTTTAAATTCAGTATCCATAATATATATTTTAGAAAAATTAACTTATAAATTTTAAAAACTTCGACGGTATAATATCAGATTTAAACAGGTAATTAATGCAGCTTGAACAAATATCATCTTGGGATACTTATAATAAAATTAAGTTACAAGTTAGCGATGAGATAAAGTCTTGGCTTCTCGAGAAAGGACCTATTACTAAAAGAATTAAATCTGTAAAAAATTTTAGACTGGAATTAATTCAGGACGAAGTATCTGATGTTGAAAAAGTAGAAAAAGATTTTCTTAATTCCCACTCAAGAAAGATCAGAGTAAGAGAGGTTGTATTATATGGAAATTCGGAGCCAATGGTTTTTGCTAGAACGATCATACCAAATACAACTATAGAAAAAGGTTTCGCTAAGTTGGGGACATTGGGAGAAAGTCCACTTGGAGATATTTTGTTTAAGAAAGACATCTTTACCAAAGGAGATACTCTATATGCATCATTTGTGTATCAAAAAAAAATATTTTGGGGAAGAAAAACTAAATATACTGTTAAAAATTTTCCTTTTTCAGTAATGGAAGTTTTTCTTGTTAAGTAATATAAATGAGGTGGTTAGAATTAAAAAACTTCTGGAGTTAGCTAGGCTAGATAAGCCAATTGGCATATTTCTTTTACTGTGGCCGTCTCTTTTAGGACTCCTTCTTGCAGGACTTGAAACTAATATAAAATTAAAAAATATCCTTATCGTTTTTTTCGGATCAATATTAGTTAGATCTTGTGGGTGCGTTATTAATGATATAAGTGACTACAAATTTGATAGCTTGGTAAAAAGAACAGCCGGGAGGCCTATTGCAACAGGCGCTGTAAGTTTGCTAGAGGCGTGGTTGTTTTTTATATTTCTTGGCTGTTTATCGTTGAGCTTATTATTTTTAACACCTTCTTTAACTTTAAAGATTGCCCTTTTCTATGCTGTGTTGATTGCAATATATCCTATGGCAAAAAGATTTATTAAAGCTCCTCAGTTTGTCCTGGGTATTACATTTGGTTCTGGGGTAATTATTTCGTATTCCCTTCAGTCTGATAACCTATCCTTGTCATTATTGATTCTTTATTTTGGCGTTGTGGCTTGGATAATTAGTTTTGATACTTTTTATGCTCTAGAAGATATCGAAGATGACAAAAGGCTTGGCATTAACTCTACAGCAATTTTATGGGGTGATAATGCAATATTTATTGCAAAATCCCTCCACTATATTTTTTATACTTCATTAGCTCTTGTTGCTTACATTAATAGCTTTTCTTTATTCTTTGTATTTACAATGTCTTCCCTTTTTATTTTGCATTATTACCAAATGAGTCTAGTAGTAAATAAGAGATACCTAGATTCATTTAAATTTAATAATTGGATTGGCATGGTTTCTGTAATTGGTTTTGGTTTAGAGGTTTATATTTTTTAAATTCTTAAACATGGTCATAAAAAATAAATTTCTAAACAATATCTCAAATGCTCCCGAGAAAGATCTTAAAGAGATCTTAGGCAAGGAGAGTTCTCCATTTATTTCATTTGAGTTCCTTGATGCATTAGAAAAAAGTATGTGTGTTGGAGATTCATCAGGATGGCAGCCAAAACATTTAAGCTTATTTGATGAAGATAGGTTGTCAGGCTTTATGCCGCTTTACCTAAAAAATAATAGTCATGGTGAGTTCGTATTTGATCACCAGTGGTCATATGCTCTTAATAGAGCAGAAAGAAATTATTATCCTAAACTTATTAGTGCGATCCCCTTCACTCCCTGTGAGACAAAAAAATTTATTTACGGCAATGGGCTTAATGAAACTCATTTTATCAATCCAACAAAAGAACTGATGAGGCAAGAAAATATAGAATCATGGCACATTCTCTTTCCCAATTCAGACATAAAAAATCTTCTTCTAGACAATGATTTTATTGAAAGAAGCGGATATAGATTTACCTGGAATAATAAAAACTACTCTGATTTTGAAAACTTTCTTGAGATATTTACTTCAAGACAAAGAAAGAATATAAAAACAGAAAGAAAAAAAATAAGCAGCCTTGATATTTCTTTTACTGTAAAAGATAGAGATAATCTAAATGGAAGGGATTGGGATATATTTTATAAATTTTATAAAAATACCTACTCAGAAAGAAAGCAGGCGCCTTATTTAAATATGGATTTTTTCAAGCTAGTTCATGAAAATAGATCATCTCTAAGACCTGTTATTTTCTTTGCTGAACATGATGGCAAACAGATTGCAGGATCGTTGTGCTTTCAAGGCGAAGATACTCTGTATGGAAGGCATTGGGGGTCATTGGAAAATATAGACAGTCTTCACTTTGAATGTTGTTACTATCAAGGAATAGATTACTGCATACAGAATGATATTCAATTTTTTGATCCAGGTGTTCAAGGAGAGCATAAAATAAGAAGAGGATTTGAACCTAAAAAAAGCAATTCATACCACTTTATCCTTAAAGAAGACTTCAGGGATGCTATTAGAGAATTTTGTTTAGAGGAATCTAAGTCTATTAATAGTTATTTAGCTGCTTGTGAAGAATATACACCAATAAAAAAAGAATATAGAATTTAAAGATGCTCAGAACCCTGCCAACAACATCACACCATCTTGCAATTTGTGAAGGCAACTATTTAAGACTCTACAAGCTTCTGAATAGATTTTCTTTAAAGAAGTATGCTTTTGAGACTGTTAATCCAAATTTATCTCACCTAGATATAAAGTTTTTAGTGCTTAGCAAGACTAAGCATACAGTTTTGCTTGAAGCTAAACAAAGTAAAATTGGAAATAATAAACTTAATAATTTTACTATAAGGATTCAGGTAAGCTTGGATGCAAAGCTAGCTGAAGTAACTTCTTACCAAGGAGAAAAACCAATTCCATTTTTTTTAAAGAAATCAAAAATTCAATCTTATGATGAAAAAATGCAACAAAATAGGTTCCTTACAGAGTGGCTAGAAAGTATATTTATATCAGGCATATCTTCAAGAAAAGATATTAAAGACATAATTAGAAATGACTAAAACGATTCTATATTTTCATGGTTTCAAATCTTCATCAAGTTCTACAAAAGCTCAAAATTTAAAAAAATTTATAGTAAAAAATACAAAGAAAACTAAGATCATCATCCCTGATTTAGAAGATAACTTCCAAAATGCATTTAATCAAATAGAAAATCTTGTTAAATTATCCGGATCAAATATTATTTTTATGGGAAGCTCCTTAGGAGGATACTATGCCTCCTATTTTTCACAAAAACTAAATAAAAAAGCTGTCTTAATAAATCCAGCTATACCTCCATTAAAAGATTTTGAAATACACCTAGGTGAAAATAAAAATTATTCAAATGGAAATAAATTTAATATCACTAACAAAGATATTGATTTTATAAGATCTCTTAATCATAAAAAATTACCTACGCCTAGAGACATAATGGTCTTGCTAGAATCAGGGGACGAAATTTTAAAATACAATGAAAGCGTATCTTATTTTTCTGGTGCAAATATTGATATTATATTTGGAGGCGATCACTCCTATTCGTCATTTAAAAGTAAGTTTGTCAAAATTCAAAAGTTCCTAGATATCAAATAAAAGCACTAAATTAGTGCATAAATATACAAATTGCTCTTTATTAGTGCATAATTAGGTTGTATTTTGTGCAAATAAGATCATTAATGATGGCATGTAAATTGCATTACTAATAAGTGATAAACATAAAAATTTAGGAGAACTAATGTCAAAATATAAAACTTACGAATATGTATGGCTAGATGGCTATAAACCAGAATCTTCAATGAGAAGTAAAGTGAAAGCAACTGATGCTGATACTGCCCCTGATTGGTCTTTTGATGGCTCATCAACACAACAAGCTGAAGGTGGAAGCTCAGACTGTTTGCTAATTCCAGTTCATACTTATTCCAACCCTAACGGCCATGACCTAGTAATGACGCAGGTTCAATCTGCTGACCATACTACTCACCCTACTAACTTCAGAGCTGCTGCTGAAGCTGTTGTTTCTGATGATTGGTGGTTTGGCTTTGAACAAGAATTCTTTTTTACAGACCCTGAGACTGGAGAACCATTAGGCTGGGAAAATGGAGAGCCTAAGGCGCAAGGAGATTATTACTGCGGAGTTGGAGCTGGCAATGTAATTGGTAGAGAGATCTCTGATGCCCATCTCCAAGCCTGTCTTGACATGGGAATAACGCTAACAGGAACCAATGCAGAAGTTGCTCTTGGTCAATGGGAATACCAATGCCTAGGACAAGGAGTTAAAGCGGCTGATGATTTATGGATAAGCAGATATATGCTTTACAAGATTGCTGAAGAATTTGGTGTTGGCGTAAATATCCATCCAAAACCAAAATCTGGTGACTGGAATGGGTCAGGCATGCATACAAACTTTTCAAACGAAGAAATGAGAAGTAATGGTACTGAGGCTCTTTTCTCATCAATGTGTGAAAAGCTAGGTGAAGTTCATGCAGAAGGAATAGCTGCTTATGGTTCAGATAATGACATGCGACTAACCGGCCTTCATGAAACTCAAAGTATTGATCAATTCTCTTACGGCGTGAGTGACAGAGGAGCTAGTATCCGTATTCCTGTCTATACTGTAGAGCATAACTGGAATGGATATTTAGAAGATAGAAGGCCTGCTTCTAATGCAGATCCTTATAAAATCTTAACTCATATAGTGGGAACATTAACCAAATAATGCCCAACCTTGTCGACTCCTTGAAAAAGGGGTCGGCGTTTCTTAATGTTTAACCCAGAAGAACTTCAAGCATCTCTAATCAACCAGCTATCTTCTGAAGTTATTGTTTTAAATGCAGGGTTGGATGTTCTCTGGATAAATGACTCGGCTGCGGCAAGTGGATGGCTGCGTCCCTCGGATAAATTAAATTCCATAGCTGATCAATTCATAGAAGAAACAAATCAAGAATTAACTAAATTATTAACACACTGTATCTCTTCGGGTAACTCAATAACTAAAAGAGATTTTAAACTTGTCAAACTTGATGGGGGGGAAAGAATTGTTGATCTTACTTCTAGCTGGTCTGAGGCAGATAATATTTTAATGATTGAATTATTATGTGTTGATAACCTTAATAAAATTATTGACTCTTCAAAAACATTTTCTACACAGAAAATTGCAGCTAATCTAGCAAGAACTCTTGCTCATGAGGTTAAAAACCCCCTTTCAGGAATTAAAGGAAGTGCTCAAATACTTTCCTCTAAATTAAACGATGACTTCTCTAAGAAATTTTTAAAGATCATTATTGATGAAACGGAAAGATTAAATAGTCTAGTTACTAAAATTCTTACTCCTCCAAAAAAATTAAAGTTAGAAGCTTTTAATATCCACTCAGCGCTGGAAAAGGTTTTTGCACTATCTCAAGCAGATGAACAAAAGGACCTTAAGATAAAAAGAGATTATGATCCAAGTATTCCTGAGATTCAGGGAGATGAGAATCTATTCATTCAAGCAACTTTGAATATTATTAAAAATGCTCAGCAAGCCCTATTTCTTACTGATAATCCCTCAATAATAATTAAATCAAGAGTAGTTTATGGCCAGCCTATAAATGGCAATATTTATTCAACAGTTTGTGAGGTTAGCATTATTGACAATGGGCCAGGCATCCCTTCAGACATTCAAGAGCAGGTATTCTTTCCGATGGTATCTTCTAAAGAAGATGGGTCTGGTCTGGGACTGTCAATATCTCAGGATATTATCAGAATACACGGAGGTGCTATTTCATTTAAAACAAAATCTGGTGAGACGACATTCTCGATATTAATGCCTATAAAAATGGAATCTAAAAATAAAGAGGTGCTAAGTGCATAAAATTTGGGTAGCAGATGATGATAATGCCATTAGGGTTGTTCTTGAGGAAAGCTTTTCAAGTTCCGGGTTTGATGTAAAAACTTTCTCATCAGCAGATGATGTTGTCACTCAGCTTAAATTGGAAGTTCCTGACTTGATACTTACAGATGTTCAGATGCCAGGGATGCTTGGCTATGACTTGCTAAAACATATTAATGATAATTATGAAAATGTTCCAGTCATAATAATGACTGCTTTTACTGACATGCAAGCAGCTGTTGATTCTTATGGTGGAGGGGCTTTTGAATACATACCAAAGCCCTTTGATTTAGATGATGTCACCCAGATTATAAACAGAGCTTTAGAAAAAAAACCTGCAACAAAAGGTTTAAAAACAAAACCAAAGACAGATATTATCGGTGAATCTCCTTCAATGCAGGGAGTTTTTAGAGCGATTGGTAAACTTTCAAATACAACTGCAACAGTCTTAGTTCAAGGGGAATCTGGAACTGGAAAGGAGTTAATTGCAAAATCACTTCATAAAAATAGTCCGAGATATGACATGCCATTCATAGCTCTAAATATGGCTGATATTCCTAAAGAATTAGTTGAATCAGAATTATTTGGTCATGAAAAAGGAGCATTTACTGGAGCTGTGGAAAGAAGAATAGGAAGGTTTGAGCAAGCCAATGGAGGCACTTTATTTTTAGATGAAATTGGGGATATGCCTCTTGACTCTCAAACAAGACTCTTAAGAGTATTATCAAATAAAGAATTTTATAGAGTTGGTGGTGACAAGCCTATAAAAGTTGACGTAAGAATTATTGCTGCCACTCATCAGAATCTTCATAACCTAGTATCCCAAAAATTATTTAGAGAAGACCTTTTTTATAGACTTAATGTTATTAAAATTGAAGTGCCTGCTTTGCAGGATAGAAAAGAAGACATAGATGCATTATCTAAGTATTTCTTAAAACAACATTCTGACTCTCTAGGAGAAGAGTTAAGAGTGCTACCAAAAGAAGTAATGGAAGTTCTAGTTAACTATGATTGGCCAGGCAATGTAAGGCAATTAGAAAACACATGCTACTGGTTGACCTTAATGACACCAACACAAAATGTTAAAGTCCAAGACCTTCCAACAGAAATTAAAGATCATGAGGTTGTTGAGACACTAACTACAAACTGGGAAGAAGGTTTGAATAGCTGGATAAATAATAATGCCGCTAATTTAGAGACTGGCTTGTCTGATGTTGTAAATTCAAAAATAGAAAAAATGTTAATAAAATCTGCTTTGGGGCAATCTGATGGTAAAAAAAATGAGGCAGCTATTTTACTTGGATGGGGTAGAAATACTCTAGCAAAAAGAATGAAAGAGTTGGGAATTTAGATCAATGGCAGGTTGTCCATTTTCCACTGACTAACGCCACCTCTTAAAATTAATATATTTTCAAACCCAAGCTTCATTAATTGCTCTCCTGCGTTTCCAGAATTGCTACCCATTTCACATATCAGAGCTATCTGTCTTTCTTCATTAAGTGAAATTTCATGAGACCTGCTATCCAAATCTTTAAAAGGTATATTAATTGAGTTTGTAATGTGCCCATTATTAAATTCATCAGCAGATCTTAAATCTATTAAGAGAGTTTTATTTTCATTAGAGAGAGCTACTAACTCTTGAGATGAAATCCTCTTGCCGCCTTTGGTTGCATTAGAGGAAATAAGTAAAATTATAACTAAAAGCAATGGCACAGATAGATAATAATGGTCAATTAGAAAGAAAATAAATGTATCCATGCTCTTATTATCTATTAAAATAAGTCACTTGTGTTTCAAAATATCAAAATGAAAAAAAGAAATTTAATTCTAGTAAGGCATGGCCAAAGTGAATGGAATGCTAAAAATCTATTTACTGGCTGGAAAGACCCAGACCTAACAGAACTAGGCCTTGAAGAAGCTTCAAATGCTGGTGAGCTAATAGCCACCCAGGATATTAACTTTGATGTGATGTTTACTTCTGAGCTCTCTAGAGCTCAAAAAACAGGATTAATAATTTTAGAAGAGATTAATCAATCACAGGTTCCAATAATTAAAAATAAATCCCTGAATGAAAGAGACTACGGAAGTTTATCAGGGCTTAATAAGGATGATGCTCGAGAAAAGTGGGGAGAAGAGCAAGTTCATATTTGGAGGAGGTCGTTTGATATTCCGCCTCCTGATGGGGAAAGCCTAAAAGATACTGCTGATAGGGTCTTGCCTTATTTTAAATCGGAGATTATGCCAAAAATTAAAGATGGCTTAAATGTTCTTATAGCAGCTCACGGAAACTCTTTAAGAGCGTTAATTATGGAGCTAGACTTAATCCCGTCAAACGAAATTGTTAAACTTGAGATCCCAACAGGGGCACCTATTCATTATCAGTTTAATGAAGATGGTGAAGTTTTATCAAGAAATAATCTCTACGAAAAGTAAGTTGGCGAATAAGAGCAACGAATTCTCTTCAGGTATTTCAAATTGGTATAAAAAAAATGGTAGAGAGAATCTTCCATGGAGGGAGAGTATTTCTCCATATAGGATATGGATCTCTGAAATTATGCTTCAACAGACCCAAGTAAAAACTGTAATACCTTTTTTTAATTTATTTATTACTAAATATCCTAATCTAAATACGATATCTAAAGCTTCGGAGGAGAACATCCTAGCTCTATGGTCTGGTTTAGGCTTTTACAGAAGAGCTAAAAATATTTTTAAAGCAAAGGAGATCATTAGAATTAATTTCAATAATAAATTTCCAATAAAATTTGAAGAAATAATATCTCTTCCTGGAATTGGCAAGTCTACAGCAGGAGCAATTATGTCAATTGCCTATAGAGAGCCCTCCCCAATTTTAGATGCCAATGTAAAAAGAGTAATTTCTAGATACGAGGGTGTTGAAAATGATTCATCTTCTTCTTCTATAAAAGAATTATGGGCATTATCAGATAAGTACACACCCTCAAAAGATATTTTTGAGTACACGCAGGGAATAATGGATATTGGAGCGACTATTTGCAATACAAAGACTCCTGAATGTAAAGCTTGCCCATTACATAAATCTTGCTCAAGTGCTTTTTCAACAATTTTAAAAAAAGAGGTATTAAAGAAGAAAACTAATCCTATAAGATATATAGATTACGAGTTAGCTTATACAGATAAATATATTTTGCTATTCAAGAGACATGAAAAAACATTTTGGGAAAGTTTGTGGATTCCATATGAAATAGTAAGCGAGCAGAGAAATCCACTCATTAGTAAAAAACAAGTAAGAAAAAAAGTCATTAATATAAAACATAAACTATCTCATCTTGATTTAGATATAACTGTTAAGTTGATCCAATATAAAGAGATATTTAACTTAAGTACAAATTTAGAATATGAATGGATTAAGAGAGATGAAGTTCATAAGTTTGGTTTGCCCAAGCCTATTAAGACTATAATAGAAGGCATATGAGTAAAAATATATTCTGTAAAAAATTTAAGGAAGACCTTCCTTCTCTGTCTATTCCTCCAATGCCTGGACAAAAAGGAGCTGAGTTAATGGAAACAGTTTCTCAGAAAGCATGGGATCAATGGAAGTCGCACCAAACAACTCTAATTAATGAAAAGCGCTTAGATATGTCAGACCCTGAAAGCCGAAAATGGCTATCTGATCAAATGGATAAGTTCTTCAATAACGAAGATTATGAAAAACCCTCAGGATTTAAAGCTCTAGATTAAAATTAGGCTGACTCCTTTTTTATATTTATGCTAATTAGAAAGCTATTCTTAATGACATTAAGTTGAAACTTTTCTATAATCCAATCTCACTTATAGGCCTGATAGCTCAGTCGGTAGAGCAAAGGATTGAAAATCCTTGTGTCGGTGGTTCGATTCCACCTCAG
>CAWUWW010000016.1:0-3128 GCA_963926355.1 uncultured SAR86 cluster bacterium
AATTTACTAGTAACTAAAACTTTTTCTAAGATACAGGGCTTGGCAAGTTTAAGAATTGGTTATGGATTAGCAAGTAAAGAGCTAATAGGAACTCTTAATAAGATAAGACAGCCATTTAACTCTAACTCACTAGCTCAAGAAGCTGCATGTTTGGCAATTGCTGATAAAGAACATATTACAAAAAGTATTCAACTTAACGCAGAGCAAAGAGATTACGTGTTTAACAAGCTTTCAGATATGGGAATGGAATGCATACCATCACAAGGCAATTTTATTTCATTTAAAGGTCCTTTCGATGCTGATGAGTTATTTATTAATCTTATGAAAGAAGGCGTTATTGTAAGGCCAATTGGTTTATATGATATGCCAGAGTTTATTAGAGTTACGATTGGCACTAAAGACGAAAATGAATATTTTCTTCAAAAACTTTCTGAGATATTACATTGAACAACCCAGTTAAAGAAATATTAATTATTGGACTTGGGCTTATAGGATCTTCTATTGCTATAGCCTCAAGAAGCAAGGGCATAGTCGTCCATGGCTTTGATATTAATGAGACCTATGTTGCTAAGGCTTTAGAAAAAAATATTATTGATGGCAGTTTTAGCTCAATTAAAGAAATAAACAATAAAGATTTAATTGGAAAAGTAGATTTAATAATTGTCTCAGTATCTCCAAAAAATACTCAAGATGTCATTAATAAAATAGATGTTTTATGGAATTCAAATATTACAATAACTGATACAGCTAGCGTTAAAAATCACCTAAAGTTTTCATCATCTTCAAATATTGTGTTATCTCATCCCATCGCAGGCTCAGATAAATCTGGAGTTGAGGCGGGCATAGATGATCTTTTTATCGGTAAAAAAAATGTTATTTGTAATCCATTTAATGCAGATCAATACCATGTGGATAGGCTTAAAGATTTCTGGAAGCATGCTCTTCAAATGAGAGTTTCTGAGATGTCAGTTAAAGACCATGACATTCTTTTTGCTGTAACAAGTCATTTACCCCATCTTATTTCATATGCCCTTATAGACTCTATTAGATTATCAGCTACCAATGTTGACGATAATGCAGGGGGAGGACTTAAAGAATTTATAAGATTAAGCGGATCTAATCCTGAGATGTGGAGTGAAATATTTGAATTAAATGGAATGAATATCATTAAATCTCTTGCAGGCATGCAACTCTCAATAAATAACCTTTTAGAATTAATAACAAAAAATAAAGAAATTCCAAGTATGTTTTCCCATTCAGAAATGCTCAAGAACGAGTTAGAGGAAATTAAGAATTACAAAGAAGATAAGTTTTGAATCTCTTAGCTAAAAATACTCCAAGCCTAATGGGTGAAGTAACTTGCCCTGGCGATAAGTCTATATCTCAGAGGGCTGTAATGATTGGATCCCTTTTAAATGCAGATATTAAAATAACAGGTTTTTTAAACGGCGAAGATCCAATATCCACAGCAAATGCATTAAATAAAATTGGCTCCTCCATTACTATTGCAGGCACTGAAGTAAACATTAAAAAAAGAGTTGATCCATTTACCTCATCTCATGGACTGGTTGATTTAGGCAACTCTGGAACAGGCATGAGGTTAATGATGGGTTTAGTCTCAGGACTTGGCTTGGATGCAATACTTGTTGGCGATGAGTCTTTATCAAAAAGGCCTATGTTAAGAGTTGCCAATCCACTGAACGAGATGGGAGCATCCGTGACTTGTGAAGAAGGAATGCCGCCGGTTAATATATCCCCAGGTCAGATTATCAATAATTTTTTATACGAAATGCCTATTGCAAGCGCGCAAGTTAAGTCATCAATTATTTTGGCTGCTCTTGCAGCAAATAAAAAAGTTACTGTGATAGAAAAATCACCAACAAGAGATCACACAGAAAGGATGATTAAATATTTTGAAGGGGATATAGAATCTAAAGAACATAACTCAGGCAATATCATTACTTACAAACCTTCAGAACTATCTAGTAGAGGTACATATGAAGTTGTCGGAGATTTCTCATCTGCGGCTTTTATGATTGTTGCTGGCTTAATTGCTAGAGACTCTAGAATCTTGGTTAAAAATGTTGGGATGAATCCAACCAGATCTGGACTTTTGCATGTTTTAAAATCTATGGGAGGTAAGATTTCTATACAAAATACATTAACAATATGTAACGAAGAGGTTGCTGATATTTTAGTAGAATCTTCTGATTTACAAGGTGTTGAGATTAGGGGAGATATCATCCCTATTATCATTGATGAAATTCCTATATTAAGTATTGCTGCTTCATTTGCAAAGGGCACAACATTAATAAAAGATGCTGCTGAGCTAAGAGTTAAAGAATCAGATCGCCTTGCGGCTATTTCAGACGGGCTATTAAAAATTAACATAGACCATGAATTATTTGATGACGGCATTAAAATAAATGGCTCCGATAAGGATATTAATGATTTGGTTGAGATAGATTCTCATGGTGATCATAGAATTGCTATGAGTTTTTTGATTGCTAGCTTGAGATCTAAAAATGGAATATACGTTAAAGACTGTAAAAATATTTTTACTTCTTTTCCTACTTTCTTATCTACGATGAAGGAATTAGGATTATCTATAAATGAGCAAACTTAAAATACTTACAATTGATGGACCTTCTGCCTCAGGCAAAGGATCTTTGTCTAGAAATATTGCAAAACATTTAGGTTTTAAAATCCTTGATAGTGGTCTTTTGTATAGAACTTATGCATATTTTTCAAAGTTAGACTCTAGCGTTGAGGAGATTTCTAATCGTATTAACAATGAAATTTCCTTTTCTTTTAATGAAAGTGATGTGAGCATTCTCCATGAAGATAAAGATATTACCTCTCTATTAAGATCTGAAACTACTGCAAAAATTGCATCTCAATTAAGCGCACTTCCCAAAACAAGAGAAGACCTACTAACAATCCAAAGAGATTTTTATAACCAAGACGGCCTTGTTGCAGATGCAAGAGATATGGGTACTGTAGTATTCCCAAAGGCTGCCTTAAAAATATTCTTAACTGCCTCTCCTGAGGTTAGGGCAAAAAGAAGGCATTTAGAGTTGCAGAAACGAGGACAAGAAGTTAATATGCTCGATCTGATTGCAGACATT
>CAWUWW010000017.1:0-10402 GCA_963926355.1 uncultured SAR86 cluster bacterium
TGATGCATCTACTGAAAATGCTATATTCATAAGTAATTCAAGTGATCCTTTGTATGTATTCAATCTTGCCAAGCCTATTAACAGCCAATCAGGAAAACTTGATGGTTGGGAATTTGCAATTCAGCATTTATTTGATAATAACTTTGGTGTAATAGCTAACGTAACGCTTATTGGCGGAGATACTAAAGCTGATCCATCAATTATTGGCGACCAGTTTGCTTTACCTGGATTTGGTGATGCAGCTAACTTTACAGTGTTTTATGAAAACGATAAATTATCTGCCAGGGTTGCATACAACCTTACAGGTGAGTACTACACTGGAATGGATCAATACAATCCTTTATGGGTAAAAGAAAGAGGCCAATTAGATATTAGCACTAGCTATAATCTGAATGACTCAATTACTTTATACATGGAAGGAAGTAATATCTCCGATGAAGAGGTTGAGCTATTTGCAAGATATTCTGACATGACATTCTTGTACCAAGACCACGGCCCTATATATAAAGCAGGTTTTAGAATAACATTTTAAGACTGTTTGAGAATTATAAAAAAAGAGGGCTTCAGCCCTCTTTTTTTTGGGTTTTATTTCCCCCCGTTATTGATATACTTTATGTCTATGAAATATATTAAATACCTATCTGTATTATTACTTATTGCTTCTTGTGGAGGTGGAGGTGGAGGTGGCAGCAGTACTCCAGCAATTCCATTTACTATAACGTTGGGAACAGCCTCCTTCTCTGTTAACGAGGATAATACCTATACAGGCTCTATTGCTGCAACTGCAAACGAAGTTGTAACATTGACTTATGCTATTACGACCCAGCCAGCATCTGGAACACTTACTCTTAACCAAGCTAGTGGAGCTATTACATACCGTCCCGAATCAAACTATAACGGCTCAGATCAATTTCAATATTCTGTTACAGCAACAGAAAAGACAGTTACAAGGAATGGAACAGTAAACATCACAGTTAATTCTGTAAACGATACTCCTACAATTACCTTCGAGACATCTCAAGACTTCTCCAAAGACAAGATGTTCTTTGATGACACCAAGACGTTCCGAGTTAATGTTGCAGATATCGATAACGACCTTGAGGATCTTACTTATGATTTATTGGTCGGCAGCGAGACAATTACAGCAACCTTTACCCCTGATATAGGAGACAACCTAAACGGGTCTGGGAATCTAGTTGTTGTCCTTTCCGAGCTACAAAAAGCTGGACTCTATACGGCGTCAATAAGAACCTACGACGGTAATACCAGGGGAACGCTGCCATTTGAAATATGGTTTATAGCTGATAAAAAAATCGTAACCATAAGTCAGGATGATGATCCTGAGGATGGTTTTGATGGTGGGGGAAAAACATCTAAAGATTACTATGTATATTATCTTTCTGGTAATGCTAGCTCCCCCGGCAAGTCAAAATATTTATTTATAGGAGATTCTCTTAACGGAGAAGCGGATATCGACTTATACCGAAGAGCGCTAGTTGCATCTGTTAACAAGCTTAATGACTCCGATGCTTCAGATTTTTTTAGCAGCGATTACTTTACTATTATTTCCGCCGAACCAGTTGAACCTGATGGAACCTCTCCGGTAGGAGTTAGAACAGGCTGTTATGATTTTGATGAGGATATTTACTGTATTGCAGATATGGACACTGCAATTTTTGATATCTTATTTCCAGGAAATACTTTGATTTCGACTTTAACAAGGCTTTCGGGCAGAGGTGTAAACATTGGTAACAGAAATATCCAAAGGATTTCAGAGGATGATCCTGAAAGAACAAGACATACTCTTATGCATGAACTAGGTCATGCTCATGGGTATATGGGCGATGAATACAGGTCTGATGAGAGAGACTTAACGGATAATGGCTATAACGTTAATACAACCCCAGAATCTGATATCTCCGTCCTTAAATGGAATCACCATATAGAAGATTTATTAAATGTACTAGGTAAAGATATTAAGGTTTGTTACAACACTGGTGATGGAAGAATATATGATAGAGATGCTGATGAGTATGTAGCTGGCGATGACTGTGGTTGCCTTGCCAATAACTGGGGACCGCTTAATACCATTACTAATGAATATCCTTTTCTTGGTAAAAATCCTGAATGCGGTAAAGTTGGTCTTTTTGAAGGTAATTACTATGGTTCATTTGATAACTATAGGCCAACATTTTGTTCGGTAATGGATAGCTGTACAAGCGGTGGCTATGGAAAGGTTAACGTTGAAGGTTTTGCAGTTGGCTCAATACAAAACCAAGGTTTTTATGAGGAGGAGGATGTCAATTTTACACAGAATGCTGCAGGAGATAATGAAGGGTTCATAATAACCCTTGATGCAATCTATGACACTTCTAAAATAACTCTAAAATGGTACGTAGATGGAGTTGAGGATACGTCCAAACAAAATCAAGTATCTGTTACCTTTAATAGACCAGCTGGCAATGGTGTTGAAATATATACTGCAAAAGCTGAAGACCTTACCGGAACAATAATAGCAACAGATGACGTTATGGATCATACTGATTTTTATGATGGGTTATTTCAAACTAGCTTCTATTGGTGCGCTGACTTATCAAACGGTTGTGACTGGTCATACAATCCAGATCCTTCTACCTACAGTGACTTTGATTACGGTTACATGAATGGTCCGTTGGGTGTAACATGGGGGATAAATTGGGCAAAATGGTAAAAATATTCACTACATTAGTTCTTACATTTTTCGTTTTTAACGTAAGTGCAGAGCTACCAGGAGGAGACCTAAAGACACTTGGGGTAGCTAAAGATAAACTCTCCATTGGTGCTGACGCAAAAATACTTAGCGTGACTGGTAGCAAGAACGGTATCTCACTAAGAAAAACTAAAATTGCTAAACCTAACTCCAGCACTTTATCAGCTTTGAGACTTCTAACTCCTAGAGATAGGTTTGCTTTGCGAGTTCTTGATAAGAATAAAAAAGAAATTGCTTTGCTGGGTCTTGGTAATCCTTTTTACATAAGCGCTCAACACATGGGCTATGAAGATAGTAATGTTTTCGGAGGCTTTGTTGAGCAAGAGTTTGATATAGCTCTTCCTTTAACCATGGACGCATCTTATCTTGTATTACTATCCCAGGGATCAGAAGGGCTTGTAAAAATTAACGAGATCCAGATTAAATAGCTAAAAACTTTCATTTAAATGATATGTTTAATTCAATTACTGTATTAGTTTATATATATGCTTAGAGGCTTGAAACCATCATATTTAAAGGGTATATTAGCATCCAATAGCGGTACTAGCTCAGTTGGTAGAGCGTCTGGTTGCCAATCAGAAGGCCGCCGGTTCGAACCCGGCGTACCGCACCATCTTTTTTATATAAGTATTTTTTTCAAATAAAAAGTTAAACTATTTCCATGACTTTTTTTAAAAAAATATTCCCTCTACTTATCTTTTCTTTAGTATCATGTGGCGGCGGGGGAGGAGGACCTTCTGATTCCTCTGCCTCAACTCCAAATCCACCGACCTCGTCAGAAATTATTGAATCCTGCGTTCAATATGGTGCTAATACTAAAAAGTGCACACTCACTCATAAAACCTTGGAAAGGTACTATATTATTTATGTGCCTGAATCAGGTGCAAGTGAAGCTAGTATGCCTGTATTATTTGCTCTTCATGGATATGGAAGCACCGCAGAAACTCATAAAAACTATACTAATTATCAGCCGCTTGCAGAAACTAGTAAATTTATAGTTATATACCCACAAGGCTCTTATTTTCAAAGTACTTTTACATCTGGAAACCACTGGAATGTGGGCAGTTGGACAGCCGGAAGTGCCGCAGATGATGTTGATTTTATAAATGAAGTTATTGACCTTGTCAGCAAGAAGGAATCTATAAATCAAAATAGAATATACTCTTCTGGAATGTCTAATGGAGGGTTTATGAGTTATCACTTAGCTTGTAATCTCAGTTCAAGGATTGCAGCAATTGCCTCAGTTACAGGCTCGATGAGCAAAGAAACTTTAGAAAATTGTAGCCCGTCACATCCCACTCCCATACTTCAAATACATGGCGCATTAGATGTAACTGTTCCTTTTAATGGCGATTCAACTCTTAACATGGAGCCAATAGATAATGTTCTCAATTACTGGTCTACCTATAACTCCTGCGATCCTACCCCAACTCTTGCAGTTATAGACTACCCTAACTTTTCTATTGATTATAAAAAATATAACAATTGCCTAAATAATGTAAATGTTGAGCTTTATAAAATAAGCAATATGGGTCATGCATGGCCTGATAAAAATAATTATGGAATTAGTGCAACAGAAGAGGTTTGGAACTTTGTTTCCCAATTTGATATCTACGGGAAGATTAACTAACTTTATGTATCTTAAAAAGACTTATTTGCCCTAAGTAATTATTTCAAATAAAATTAAATCTTCAATAATAATTATATGGGAGAGGGTTATGAGAATTTTTTTAAGTTTAGCAATGTTGCTTAGTTTTAGTGTGATTGCTCAAGAGAGCGAAGAGTACAAGTACGAGTTAGAAGCCAATAAGGCTGAGTACTACATAGGAAGCTTTAAAGATGGCAAGGATGTAGATGATCTTACTGCATGGTATGGCAAATTTGCTAAATGGGCTGATTCAAAAGGAACTACATTCGACAAGATGACTGTAGGTATATTAACACCTTACTTTAGTTCAGAATTATCAACACATGATGTAATGTGGGTAACAACTACACCTAGCCCTTCGGCGCAATTTAAAGGCCTTCAAGAGTGGGTTACAGGTGGAGGAGCTTCTTTATTAAAGTCTCTACCGGTCGTTAATAGTCAAGTTCTAGATACATGGCAGTGGACAGTATCACAACCATCTAGTCTTGCAGCTGGTAACTTGATGTATGCAACATATGCTGATTGCTCTTTGGAAGATGGATACAATATGAGGCAGGTTTATGATGTGTATAAAGATTTTGCAGTATTTGCTCAATCTCAAGGAGATACACTTGGAAGAAAACTTATTGTTGTTGATTCAGGTGGGCAGCTTCCAGAGGGTGTTGATTTTGTAAGACTTATGTATTCTGCTTCTATAGCTGAAAGAGGAACAAATGCAGAATTATACTTTGATAAAATAGAGGGCAGTGAGGCTAGTAATAATCTTAAGGGCTTCTCATGTTCAAATGCAAGATCATACATTGGTCAATCAATGAGAGCTGCTAAGTAGATTCTGGTTTCTAAGAATTGTTTTAAAAGGAGGCGCTTAGCCTCCTTTTTTTATACTGATAGTGCATAATTATTTTAATGACAGATTACTCAAATCATATTGCTATTATTGGTGCTGGAATTTCAGGCCTTGCTTTGGGCTGTATGCTAAAAAAAGCTAACATTCCTGCTACTATCTTTGAAAGATCATCTGTTGTTAGCGAGCATGGTGCTGGAATTTCTATTTCTCCAAACGGAAGGGATGTATTAAGTTACCTAGAAGTTGATGAAGTTATTTCCAAGCTATCAGGAAACCCAAAAAAAGCACTATTTTTTTCAAATGAAGTTAAAATTACATCAATTCCTACAAATGTAATAACAACTTCAAGAAAAATACTTCATAAATCTCTGCTGGACAAATATTTACAATTAGATGGCGATATATTATTTGATCATGAGTTAGTAGATATTGATTGTGAAAATATTAATATTTTTTTCTCTAATAATTCTTCTTTTAATGTTCGGCATATAGTTGCTTGTGATGGCATTAAATCTTCAATTAGAGCCAAATACATGCCGGGCTCTAAAGATCCGTTATATAGCGGATATTCAGTGTGGAGAGCTATTATTCATCGAAGCCAGGAAAATATAGAGACACGCCTAGGCCCAAACTACCACATAGTCACTTATCCTGTAGATGACAGCAGAACCAGTTTTGTTGCTGCAATTAAAACAAGCAAAGCATATGCAGAATCTTGGAAAGCCAAAGGTTCACTCGAGGAACTTAAAGAAGATCTCCCTCAGGAGTCTGAAATAATTAATTCAATTTTCAAGGAAGGTGTTGAGTTATATAGATGGGGCGTATACACAAGACCAAATATTACTGACCTTTACTCAAAGAATATAACTTTTCTTGGAGATGCTGCTCATCCCATAGTGCCTTTTATTGGACAGGGTGGATGCTTGGCATTAGAAGATGCCTACGTATTTGGAAAGCTTGCTTCAAAATTTAGAAATAACTTTAAAAAAATTCAATACTCATATCAAAAAATAAGACTTAAAAGAGTTATAAAGATTAAAAATGAATCTGAAAGACAGGGCTTTTTGAATCATCTGTCAAATCCATTGCTAGTCTATAGTCGCAATATGTTTATGAAATATACTCCCATTATCTCTTCAAGAATAAAAAAAATATGGACTTACAATCCAGATAAAGAAATTAGTAAAATATAAATAATTTATATATTCTTTTTGTGGTTATCTGTTTTAAGTTGATATAATTTTGCGATGAATATATTTACCAAACTAGCCTCCTTATTTAACTCAGAAAACTCTTCATCTCAAGCTGAAGATATAACGTCTTTAACAAATTCACTTCAGGTCTCAAAAGACCTTAAAGATTTCCTCGAGAACGAGGTTCTTGTTGGTCTGGATATATCGTCTGATCATTTCTGGTCATCCTTTGAAAATATAGTTAATGAATTTGGCCCTAGAAATAAAATGCTCTTAGAAAAAAGAGAAGAAATTCAATCACTTATTGATGCATGGCACATCGAAAGAAGAGGCTCTGAGCATAACCATGAGGAATATAAATTATTTCTTGAAAGCATAGGCTATATAGCTCCTAGAAGTGGTGATTTTTCTATTACTACTGAGAATGTAGATCCGGAGATAAAAACTATAGCTGGACCTCAATTGGTAGTTCCTGTGATGAATGCAAGGTTTGCTCTGAATGCAGCAAATGCCAGATGGGGAAGCTTGTATGATGCTTTGTACGGAACTGATGTAATAAGTGATGAGGATGGGGCAAAGAGAGAGGGAGGGTATAACCCGGTTAGAGGAGATAAGGTTATAGCTTTCGCTAAAAACTTTCTTGATGAAACTATCCCATTAGAGGAAGGAAGTTATGCGAATGTAACTTCTTTTGAGTTTGCAGATGGTGTTCTTACTGCAATACTTCTTGAAGGTAAAAGGTCTGGCTTGCAGGATACAGATCAGTATGTTGGTTATGTAAATAATGGTGAAGATGCTTACGGCCTACTTTTTAAAAATAATAATCTTCACTTTGAAATTCAAATAGACAGTAGTCACCCGGTTGGCGGAACGGATATAGCTGGAATAAAAGACATTCTTATGGAGTCTGCTATTACCACGATTCAGGATGCCGAAGATTCAGTTGCAGCAGTAGATGGCGAGGACAAAACAGTTGTTTATAGAAACTGGCTAGGCCTTATGAAGGGAACTCTCCAAGAATCCTTTAATAAAAATGGTTCTCAGATAACAAGAGAGTTAAATCCAGACAGGGCATACAAGGCAAAAGATGGCTCTGATATAACCTTACCTGGAAGAAGCTTGATGCTAGTAAGAAATGTTGGTCATCTTATGACAAATCCAGGAATTTTAGACTCTTCTGGATCTGAAATTCCAGAAGGAATAATGGATGCAATGTTTACTATATGTATAGCAAAACATGATCTTGAGAACAAGGGGCTTTTTAAAAACTCCAAGACCGGAAGTATTTATATAGTAAAACCTAAGATGCACGGACCAGATGAGGTGCAGTTTACCTGTGACCTGTTCGCAGCTGTTGAAAAGGCCTTAAACATACCTTACCTGACTGCTAAGGTTGGAATAATGGATGAGGAAAGAAGAACCACAGTTAATTTAAAGGAATGCATAGAGGTCGCCAAGGACAGAGTTATATTTATCAATACTGGATTTTTAGATAGAACTGGCGATGAAATTCATACCAGCATGGAAGCAGGTCCAATGATCTCTAAGGCAGATATGAAGCTCCATCAATGGATTGCATCATACGAGAACTGGAATGTTGATATAGGCCTTGAAACAGGCTTTAAAGGAAATGCTCAAATAGGAAAGGGTATGTGGCCTATGCCCGATGAGATGTTAGGAATGTATAACACCAAGACAATGCATCCTAAAGCTGGGGCAAACTGTGCTTGGGTTCCCTCACCAACAGCAGCTTCCCTTCACGCAATACACTATCATCAAATACTTGTTAGTGATGAGCAGGAATTAATTTCTAAAAGAGAAAAAGCAAGCCTGGACTCAATACTAGACATACCTGTTCATAAAAACCCAAGTGACATAACAGCAGAGCAAGTTCAATCAGAGCTAGATAATAACTGCCAAGGCATACTGGGATATGTTGTTAGATGGGTTGATCAGGGAGTAGGGTGTTCCAAGGTTCCAGATATTAATAATGTTGGCCTTATGGAAGATAGGGCTACTTGCAGAATATCTAGTCAGCATGTTGCTAACTGGTTACATCATGGTCTTTGTTCAAAAGAGCAGGTTATTGATTCAATGAAGAAGATGGCGCTAGTTGTTGATGATCAGAATGCTTCAGATCAGACCTATACTCCAATGGGCCCTTCCTACGATGGATTGGCTTTTCAAGCAGCTTGCGATTTAGCTATAAAGGGAAGAGTTCAACCAAGTGGTTATACCGAACCAGTTCTTCATGCAACAAGACTTAGGGTTAAAGCTTAATGAAAGGCTACTGGGTTGTAAGAGCAAGCATCAGAGATGCCGAAGAGTATGGTAATTATAGAGAATTAGCAGGGCCTGTTGTTGCTAAATTTAATGGGGCATTTCTATCTAGAGGCGGTCTCCAAGAAGAAGTTGAGGGCTCGGGGTTTGAAAGAACTGTTTTGGTAGAATTTAATAGCTACGAAGAGGCTCTCTCTTGTTATAAATCAAACGATTATCAGGAGGCTTTAAAACATACAAAAGGATCATCAAATAGGCTTTTTAGTATAGTTCAGGGAGTCTGATAGCTTTTATATCTTTTGTTTTTGAGTTTCATCTCTGTGCTTCTTTAGATATTTCATAAAGGGTGTTCCACCGGTTCCTGTGATTGTAGAGCCGCCTCTACCAAAAGGATTTTTTATCTGTGATTGCTGATGAATATATGTTGCTGCAAACTCAAGATGAAGGGCTCTAAATTTTCTTATTTCCTCAAGACACTTATTATATTCATTTACTAATCTTTTTGATTGCTCGATATATTTTTTTGCATTAGATCTATTCTCCACATCTTCAATCATTTTCCGGTGCTCTGGTGGCATGTAGTCCCTCATTTCATTGAGATAATGTCTTAGATGATCCTTCGTATGATAAATACCTAAAGCGCCGTCAAGGAAGGGCATGATACTGCTCTGTGCACCCGTCTCTCCTCTAAAAAATTGGGGCTTATTGTTGAATTGATTTTCGTATACAAGCCCTTTATTAAGATCTGGATTATCTTTGGTACCAAAGATAAATGGCCTAACTCTATGGTAGTAGATATAAGGATCACATTTTTCAGGCATCCTTGAAAATATCTTATTAACCTCTCTTAAAGAAGAAACTATATCTTTTAGATGAGTAAGAAAATCACTAACCGAATTAGTTTCATTTAAATAAGATAGCTTTGCTGCTGCATTGACTGCTTTGCCTGCAGCATTTTCTATACAGACATGAATGGTAACAAACCAATCCTCATCTACACCTCCTAAGAAATTTGTAAGAAGACCAACATTCTCAAGGGAGATATCTTCTTTAGAATTTACCTTATACCAGTTATCCAAACAATAACTTCCATAACTTAAAATAGGAGGGCGCCCTAGCTTATTACCTAACTTAACCCAGGGCTTTGCAATAGCCTCAGGAATTAGCTTCTCAGGATTGTTGCCACCCCAAATATAAGCATGGGATATAAAACTAAGATGGACCATTGCTAATTTAACTTCTCTAATGTCCCCATCTTTAATTATTGAATTAACAGAAAGGGCATCAGGCTTTAGATTTTTAATTGTTTTTTGAACCTTTCCTGTTAGAAGAAGTTTAGGTAACTGATCAGCAATTTCAGCAATAAGCTTCAATGACCTGGTCTCAGCCTTGTATGTTTTTAAAGGATTTTTCTTTGATAAAAATGTATTCATAATATAGTTATATTAAACATATCTATTATTTATGACATAGTATTTTTAGATAATAAACATTATTTACAATTAAGTGTTGACATTATTTTTTAATCTATGTAATATTAATAGACCAGCTAAATCCGACTAAAGACCAACTGCAGACGAGAATTAGAGAGTGAAAAGCTGGAAGAGCCCATAGAGAGAAAGCGTTTATAAGAGTCGGCGATAAAAAAGAGCTTATAGACCCACCAAGAATTCCGGAGAAAGAAT
>CAWUWW010000018.1:0-5212 GCA_963926355.1 uncultured SAR86 cluster bacterium
AGCCCTATAAGTGTTGGCGATGCTTATTTAATTTTAGAAAGCGCTAGTTCTGTTTTAATCGTTCCAGGCTATGGTATGGCTGTAGCTCAGGCTCAACACGTCGTAAGAGAGCTCGGAGAGCTTCTTGAGGCCAATGGAACAGAGGTAAGATACGGAATACATCCAGTTGCTGGAAGAATGCCAGGACATATGAATGTATTATTAGCTGAAGCTAACGTTCCCTATGATGTTTTAGCCGAACCCGATGATGTCAATCCAACAATGGATGCCGTAGATGTAGCAGTTGTTATCGGAGCTAATGATGTTGTTAACCCATCAGCCACTGAAGAGCCGGGAAGTCCAATTTATGGAATGCCAATTATAGAAGTTCATAATGCTAAAACAGTTTTTGTTCTCAAAAGATCAATGTCTTCTGGCTTTGCAGGTGTTCAAAACCCTTTATTTTTTAAACAAAATACTCGAATGTTGTTCGGAGATGCTAAAGACTCAATTGGCGGTTTGGTATCTGAATTTAAAGATTGATCTATAATCTACAAACCCTTCAAAACACCAATTAAAGAAATAAGCTAGAATTAGAATATGAAAATTATTGTTGTAAGCGGCGGGTTTGATCCAATTCATTCAGGACATATAGACTATATAAAATCTGCAAAAACATATGGCGACAAGCTAATAGTTGCTCTTAACAGCGATAATTGGCTTATAAAGAAAAAAGGCAAATTCTTTATGCCTTTTTTAGAAAGAAAAATAATCATTGAAAATCTTAAGCATGTAGATGATGTTATTGATTTTAAGGATGATCTAGAAGGAACATGTATTAATGCATTAAATAAAATTAAAGATTTATATCCAGATGATGAGATATTTTTTGCAAATGGAGGAGATAGAGGAGAGTCAAACATACCTGAAAAAAGTATTCCAGATATAAGTTTTATATATAGTGTGGGTGGTGATGAAAAGAAAAATTCATCATCATGGATCCTTAAAGATTGGCAATATTACTTTGAAGAAAGATCATGGGGATCATTTTATAATTTATTTGAAAGCAAGGACGTGAAGGTAAAAGAGTTGATAGTTACTCCCGGTCAAGGCATGAGCTTTCAAAGGCATGCAAAAAGAAGTGAAATATGGCTAGTAAGCAAGGGATCCTGTGTTGTTAATTATAGTAAAGATGATCCGGACAAAAGAAATAAATTAACTTTAAATAAATTTGATAATTATCTAGCATTGCTGGGAGAGTGGCATCAAATAACAAATCCATTTAATGAGACATGCCATATTATTGAAATCCAATTTGGAGATGAGGTAACAGAAAACGATATAGAGCGTCTTGATTACTTCAGCCCTCAATAAAATAATTTAATTCATAAAATTCATGATAAAATTAGGGTTAAAATTAGCTCAAATTTTGAGTTTTTTTAATAAATTATTTAGGCCTTAAAATGAGTGAATTTGCTAAAGAAATTATATCTGTAAATATCGAAGATGAATTAAAACAATCTTATCTTAGTTATGCTTTAAGTGTTATTCATGGAAGGGCGTTACCAGATATAAGAGATGGATTCAAACCAGTTCATAGAAGAATTCTTTATGCAATGTACGACCTTAAGAATTCATATAACAAACCTTATAAAAAATCTGCCAGAGTGGTTGGCGATGTAATTGGTAAATATCACCCTCATGGCGACAGTGCTGTATATGACGCTATGGTAAGAATGGCTCAAGACTTCTCAATGAGATATCCAGTTGTTGAGGGACAGGGCAACTTTGGATCTATTGATGGCGATCCACCTGCTGCTATGAGATATACAGAAGTAAGAATGGCTAAAATAACTGATCAGATGTATGGCGACCTTGAAAAAGAAACAGTTTCATTTTCTCCTAACTACGATGGCAGTGAGTTTATCCCAGACGTATTGCCAACCAAGATACCAAATTTATTAGTAAATGGCTCTTCGGGTATTGCTGTTGGTATGGCAACTAACATACCTCCTCATAATCTTACAGAAGTTCTTAATGCAAGCATTAATCTTATTAAAGACCCTGAGCTAACCATTGATGATCTTATTAAGGATATATCAGGTCCTGACTTTCCTACAGGTGGAACTATAGATGGAAGATCCGGGATCTATGACGCATATAAAACAGGAAGAGGTATTATTCATACAAGGTCAAATACTTCTATAGAAGAAGATGAGAAATCAGGAAAACAATCTTTAATAATTAATGAAATACCTTATATGGTAAATAAAGCTAGGATGCTTGAAAAGATAGCTGAGTTAGTAAAAGATAAAAAAATTGAAGGTATTACCGAAATAAGAGATGAGTCTGATAAAGACGGTCTGAGGGTGGTTATAGAAGTTAGAAAAGGAGAGTCGGTAGAGGTTTTAGAAAATAATCTATTTGCTCAATCTCAATTAGAACAGTCATTTGGTATTAATTTTACTGTTCTTGTGGATGGTCAACCTAAGGAAGTAAACCTGAAAGAAATGCTTGAGGCATTTGTTAAGCATAGAAAAGATGTAATTCAAAAAAGAACACAATATGATCTCAAAAAAGCAAGAGAAAGAGGCCATATAGTAGAAGGGTTAATGGTAGCTATAGCAAATATAGATGAAGTTATTACCATAATCAAAAAATCAAAAGACCCAAAAGTAGCTGCTGAAGCACTATGTAAGAAAGATTGGAAAGCAGGTCCTGTAGAAGCAATTCTAAAGAAAGTTGGCGGGGATGCTTGCAAACCAGAAGGTCTTGGTAAAGACCTTGGCATCAACGGTAAAAAATATAAATTATCTGCTGATCAAGCTAAGGCTATTTTAGAACTAAGACTTGGAAGGCTAACAGGCCTAGAACAAGACAATCTAAGTAATGAATTTGCAGATATTGTTTCTAAAATAATTGATTTACTTAAAATCTTAGATGACAAAGACACACTTCAAACATTGATGATTGATGAGCTAGAGGAAATTAAAACTAATTTCGGCGATGAAAGAAGAACATTAATAAATGATACAAGAAGGGGTATTACTAACGAAGATCTTATACCTGAAGAGATGAGAGTTCTTACTGTTTCTAGAAGTGGTTATGCAAAAACACAGCCACTTGATGAATACAGAGAGCAGAGAAGAGGTGGTCAGGGTAAAGCTGCCGCAGCTGTTAAAGAGGAAGATTTAATTCAAAACCTTTATGTTTTAAGTAGTCATATGCAAATATTATGTTTCACGACTAAAGGTAAAGTATTTTGGTTAAAGGTGTATGAAATTCCAGTTGCCTCTAGAACTTCCAAAGGAAGGCCGCTTGTAAATATGCTTAACTTAGATGACGATGAGTCTGTAAGTGATATTTTACCAGTTAGTGAGTTTTCTGAAGATAAGTTTATCTTCATGGCTACTAAAAAAGGCACAACTAAAAAAACAAATCTAAGTTTATTTGCTAAAAAATATAAATCAGGCATCAAGGCGATAGCTTTAGATGATGATGATAAATTAGTCGGTACCGCAATTACCTCTGGAAATGATGAGATTTTATTAGCTGCCTCATCCGGAAAGCTTATTAGATTCAATGAATCACATGTAAGGCATATGGGAAGAACGGCAAGGGGTGTTCGAGGAATTAAGCTTAAAAAAGATGAAAGATTAATTTCATTAATGGTTGGCGACCCACTAAAAACAATTCTGTGTGTTTCTGAGAATGGTTATGGAAAGAAAACAAGCTTAGAAGACTTCCCTTCTCATAATAGAGGAGGGCAAGGCGTTATTTCCATGAAGACTAGTGAAAGGAACGGCTCTATGGTTGCAGCAGCTCTGGTACAAGATGAGGATGGCATTATGCTGATAAGTGACAAAGGTACAATGATAAGAACCTCTGTAGCTCAGGTGCCAACACTAAGCAGGAATACTCAAGGCGTAAAAATTATCTCTCCAAAAGATGGGGAAAAACTAATTGAGTGTGTGACTATTCCAAACGAAGAAGATCGCGATGAAGATGGCGATAAGAATCAAGAGGAAGAGTAATGCGTAAGTGGAATTTTTGCGCTGGTCCGGCCGTTATATCTGAGCAAGTTTTAACAGAAGTCAAAGAAGAGCTTCTTGAATGGGGTGATTCCGGCATGTCTATAATGGAAATGAGTCATAGGTCTTCAATTTACGACGAAGTGGCAACTACGGCTAAGCAAGATTTCATAGATCTATTAAATGTTCCCGATACTCATGATGTTCTTTTTCTTCAAGGAGGTGCAACTCAGCAATTTGCAACAGTGCCAATGAACTTTGGTCATATAAAAAAGAAAGCAGATTATGTTTTATCTGGCACATGGTCTAAAAAAGCAATCTCAGAAGCATCAAAACTTATTGAAGTTACAACTGTTGCCTCTTCGGAAGATAAAAATTTTTCATATGCTCCAGATCCAAAAAATTGGAACCTGTCAGAGGATTCTGCATATGTTCATTATTGTCCGAATGAGACAATTCAGGGGGTGGCAATACATGAGGCGCCTAGCCTTGAAAAACCTTTAATAGCAGATATGTCTTCGGTAATTCTTAGTGAGCCTATTGATGTTTCAAAATTTTCATTAATTTACGCAGGTGCTCAAAAAAATATTGGACCAGCTGGTTTGACAATGGTTATTGCTGATAAGAATTTTATGGAATCTGATAATTCTAACCTTCCAAATATTTTAAGATATTCCAAGCATGCTGAATCAGACTCTATGCTTAATACACCTCCAACATTTGCATGGTATATGGCTGGCAAGGTATTTAAGTGGATCAAGGCATCCGGAGGTCTTGAATTCTTCAAGGAACAAAATCATATAAAAGCTCAAACTTTGTATAGCTACATAGATAACTCAGGTTTTTATTCTAATCCGGTTAATATAGAAAATAGATCTATAATGAATATCCCATTTATTCTTGCGGATAAAAATTTGGATAGTGTGTTTCTTAAGGAATGCGAAGAAGAAGGACTGCTAAACCTTAAAGGACATAGATCTGTTGGAGGAATGAGGGCTAGCATATATAATGCAATGTCTGTTGAAGGGGTTAATCAGCTAGTCGACTTTATGAAAGTTTTCGAAGCTAAACACGGTTAAATAAAATGACTAAGGAAAGTCTTAAAACACTTAGGTCCAAAATAGATAAAATTGATAAGGACCTTTTAAAGCTCATTCAAAAGAGAGCCTCTCTTGCTGTTGCTATAGGGAAGGTTAAATCAA
>CAWUWW010000019.1:0-22777 GCA_963926355.1 uncultured SAR86 cluster bacterium
TCGGCAATTTTAGAACCTTTTTTAGTTAATTTATCCACGAATCCTTACACTCCAAATATATTAACTCTATGTAGTGACTAAAAGGATTATTTCAATCTATTTAGAGCTTAATTTTTTTAATAACTTCTGATCTTCTTCTGATAGTTCTTCTTTCTTTAGGATGAGTTGTTGTAACTCTCTTTTTTCAGCAGATGATATTTCTTGCATATTATACTTTTCTTTTAGTATTTCATCTCTATCTTTTTCAGATTTAGATATTAATTTAATACAATCTTGAATCATCGCCCTTGCGTCATCTTTTGAAAGTTTTATCTCAGAGACAAGAGCCTCTCCGAATAGGTTCTTAATTTTTTCATTTTCTATTTGCTCAAAAAGTATTGAAGGAGCAGCTTCTAGGTTATCTTTATAAAAATTTCTTACGTCGTTTAGAAATAAAAACCTTGAATCTTTTTTAATAAGTTCGAAGACTTTGTCTGAAGCTAGGGCGGGATGCTGTATTAGGGCTGTAAAAACACCTAGAACTGATTTTCTCATGATTGTTGAAGGTACTTTTTTTATCTCTTCTTGTCTTGAAGGTTCTCTTCTAGATAAAAGAGCATTTCCTGTTAGTAATTTTTCAAAATCAAGATCGCATATATGGCCTAATTCACTAATGTATGCCTCTTTTAAGGTTGGATTTAATATTTTATTCACTAAGGGTATTGCAAATTGAGCAACCATGGATCTTCCCTCTATGGTTGAAAGATCATCTTGTTTTTTGACTGTTTGAAGAAAGTAATCTGAAAATGAGGTTGCCTCGTCAGCTAACTTAAGGAAGGCTTCTTTGCCTTTTTCTTTGATATAGCTATCTGGGTCATCGCCTTCTTTTAGAAAAATAAAATTCATTCTTATATCTTCTCTTAAAAGTGGCAAGGCATTTTCAACGGCTCTCCATGAAGCTTTTTGTCCCGCTTCATCCCCATCAAAAACTATAAAAATATTATTTGTATAACTTAATATTTTTCTAAGCTGCTCTTGGGTGAAAGCTGTACCGGATGAGGCTACTGAGTTTTTTACACCATGCTGATGAAGGCCAATGACGTCCATATACCCCTCTACAAGAAATAGAGACTCTGGTCGTTTATTGTTTAGTCGAGCTTCGTATAAGCCATAAAGCTCATATTTCTTTTTATAAGTCTTTGTTTCAGGAGAATTTAAGTATTTTGCTTGGTCTTTTTTATCTTTAGTTAATCTTCCACCAAAAGCTATATGCTCTCCTTTAATATTTCTTATTGGGAACATAAGCCTATCCCTAAAACGGTCATACATTTCTCCGCTATCATTTGCTCCAAATAAACCAGAATCTTCTAAGTCTTGCTTTTCGTATTTCGTTGATAGGGTTGAATGAAGCGATGGACTTCTCTCTACTGAGTAGCCAAGTTCAAAAAACTTTGCTGTTTCTCCGCTTATACCTCTGGCTTTTAGATAATCTATTACTGGCTTTCCTGCAGAAGATTTCAATTGCTCTATAAATATCTCAACTGCTCGAGTATTGATATTGATAGCACCCGATACATCTACTGGTTTTTCTTGTTTTGGGACTTCCATGCCAACGTATGAGGCCAGTAATTCAATAGCTTCCATGAAATCTAGGCCATCGTGTTTTCTTAAAAAATGGATTGCATTGCCAGACTCTTTACATCCAAAACAGTGATAGGTACCTGTATCATCATAAACTTTAAAGGATGCAGATTTCTCATCTCCGCCCCCATGAAATGGACATTTAGCCCAGTAGCCTCCGCCCTTTCTTTCAATCTGAAGCCTTCTACCAATAATATCAACAATGCTTACTGAGGTAATGAGTCTATCTATAAAAGTTGAGGGGATGGACATAGCTACTAACTCTTATTAAACCAATTATCTATTAAAATTTTTGCTGCATGAGCGTCTATTAAATCAGTCTTTAATTCAGCGAGATTCTGCCTTGCTTCAAAGCTGGTAAGTCTTTCATCAACATATTCACATCTCACTTTGGCTAATTTTTCTAGTTTTTTATAAAAAATATCTACTTTCTCCATGATATCACTGTCTGTTCCATCCATATTCAATGGCTTGCCAACCAAAATAAGTCCTGGCTTCCATTCATCCAATATTGACATAATACCGTCCCAATTGATCTTATTGTTCTTATTAAAAACAATATCCAGGGGTGAGGATGTCATAGTTTGAGTTTGGCCAACAGCTATACCAATTTTTTTTGTTCCAAAATCAAAAGATACTATTTGCATTTAATTAGGTGAGAAATTCCAATCTCTTACTATTTCTAAAAAACTATATTCATTTAACATCTTAGGATCAAAAGGGGCAAAGGGTGCAGACTCTTCTAATATGCTTATAGCCATTTCATCTATAGACTTGTCTCCGGATGATATGAGTATTTCAGATTTAATTAAATTTCCAAAAGAATCAATAGTTGCCATTATCTGAACTTTGGTATTTTCGAGAGTCTTATCTGCAGCTGAAATCATTCTGTCGCCAGTGGATTCTATATTTCGCTGCCAAAGATTTAGATATACCGCCTCTTCACTATTAACCGTTGAATTGGCTTCTAGTTTTTTTACTTTATATGCTTGAAAGATATTTTCGTTAATATCTTTTTTACTTAGGAAATCTGATTCCTCAGTATTCTGAGAGATACTTTCGCCTGAAGAGCCCTCTTGTCCCATCATATCCTTAGAAGCATTTGCAAATTTAACATTAATGACAGATGTGTGCTCTAAAAGAGGCATCTTATAAAAAGTTGTGAAGGTTATCCCAAAAATAAGTAATAGATGAATTACCAAAGATAAAAAAAATGATTTATTAAGAGTTAAAGAGCGCTTGCTAACCTTTTGCGCTGATAGTATCGAAGTCATAACTCGCTTAAATATTCCGCAATAGGGTTCATTTCTGATTGAGAGTAAATCTCTCTAGCGCATGTGGGACTTGTAATATTTATTTCAGTTAAATAATCACCTATCATGTCTATCCCAGCAAAATTAATGCCCTTCTCGACCAAGTACTTCCCAATAATATCACCAACCTCTTGCTGCCTCTTAGTTATATCCATGACAACACCCTTCCCTCCAGCTGCTAAATTTCCTTTAAAGCTATCTCCTTGAGGAATTCTAGCCAAAGTCTTTGGAAAAGGTTTCCCGTGGATAATTAAAATCCTGAAGTCGCCATCATAAATTTGAGGTAAAAACTCTTGAATAACTATTTGAGTAGATTCATCATCCGTCATATCTAAAAGAATATCTAAATTATCATCCTCCATATCCTCCATCTTGAAGATAGAAGAGCCTCCCATTCCATCTAGGGGTTTTACTATGATGATTTCATGATTAGCCTGAAACTCTATTATCTTGGTAATGTTTGACGTTACCAATGTTGTTGGGATGAACTCTTTAAAATGAATTGCAAATATTTTTTCGTTGAATTCTTTAATTGAATTTGGTTTGTTAAATACTGTAGCGCCCTGTTTCTCCGCAAGTCCTAACAAATGTAATGCGTTAATGTAATTTGTATCTACAGGGGGGTCTTTTCTCATGAAGGAATAAAAAAAATCTGAGACTTTAATTGGCTCTTTTTTAATGCCCTCTACTTGTGTTGTTCCCGCAGAGATAATACTTCTAGCATCTGCATAAACATGGCCATCTTTGATATATAGATCTTTCATCTCGCATTGGTGAGGCCTGTATCCAAGAGTAATAGACTCTTCCATCATAAAAATTGATGTATCTTTTTCAGGCTTAAGTCCTTTTAATTTATCTGTTATAAATAGCAGTTTCTTATCCATAATTAAATTCTACCAAAGTGATTTTGAATTAGTGTGGAAATTACCAGTGGAGCTGTCTCAGCCCTAAGGACATTCCTGCCTATAAGTCTTATTTTTACGCCATTATTACTTAAAATAGTTTTTTCTTCTTCAGAAAAACCAGATTCTGGACCTGTTATAACAGATATAGATAGTTCATCTATTAACTCCTCCGTCTTAAAGTCGACCAGAGCATCAACATCAAAAGCATAAATGCTAATGCCTTCGCTTAAAATATTTAGTGTGTCTTTAAGATTTTCAAAAACAGAGATTGTTGGCAAAAAATTTGAGCCGCATTGTTTGCAGGCGCTTATAACTACCTCTTCTGCCTTTTCTGCTAATTTTAAGATATCTTTTCTTGCAATACTTTGATCAATTAAATCAGGTTTGTATAACATAAAATCTGACACGCCAATTTCAGTTAGTTTTTGAAGCATAAAATGAAAGTTATCTTTTTTAATAAAAGGAATAATACAAATAATTTTTTCTTCTTTCTGTTCTAATGATGAAACAGAAGAGAATCTTTCTAAGGTTATGGCACTTCTTGATATTTTAGATATTCTGCATGTTGCAGAAGAGCCTTTGCCATCAAAAACATCAACCTCCTCATCAATTTTTAATCTTAAAACCTTGATTAAGTGTATTGATTGAGATTGATCTAAATCAAAAACATTATTTGCCTCTGATACTGATTTACAATATATTCTATGGATTCTCACACTCACATTATAGCTACAGGTTCAATATAAATGTCGGAGATTAATATAATTTTAATTAGACACGGTGAGGCTTCTCAATCATGGGGCGATCATCCTGATCCTGATTTAAGTGATAATGGGTTTAAGCAGGCAAAACTTTTAGAAGAGCACAAAGACCTTCAAGATTTAAGTAATTATGATTTTATATCTAGTCCTAAGTCTAGAGCTAAATCTACAGCGCTACCTTTAATAAAAAAATTCAACAAAGAGCTTTTAATCAATAATATCTTTTCAGAGATTCCTTCAGGAAATATAGAGGCCAGTGAAAAAAAACAGTGGCTGACCAGCACGATGAAGGAAGAAATAAATAAACTTTCAGAAGAAGTTACAACCTGGAGGATGAACATAATAAAAGAAATCTTTGGAATGAATAAAGATACCATTATCTTTTCTCATTTTATGGTTATAAATGCTCTTGTTGGAGAGCTAGCAAAACATCCCAACCTTCTTCATTTTCACCCTGATTACACATCACTTACAAAAATACGACTAGAGAATGGAGCTCCTAAATCATTTTCTATTGAGGGCAGTAAAAAAACTACCATAAATCTTTAGAAAACTATTGAGCAATTTTTAAACAACTGTAAACTTATATTTCTTTTTAATAAATCGTTAGTCTTGGGAAATAAAAAAAAATCATTTGATAACTATTCTAAGAAACCTCTTAAAGATGAGGTTAGAAAAGCTATGAAAAGATATTTTGCTCAGCTAGATCAAAAAAATATGCCTATTGATGTTTATCAATTGGTTTTAAATGAAATTGAGCCGCCGTTATTAAATTCGGTAATGAGTTTTGCAAATAATAATCAGTCCAAAGCCTCGAGAATACTGGGCATGAACAGAACTACACTAAGAACTAAATTAAAAAAATATAACATAAAATAATGCACTCAATTAAACCAAAAACAGCCCTTATCAGCCTTTCAGATAAATCTGGGTTATATGAACTTATATCATTTCTTATTTCTGAGAATGTAAAGATACTTTCTACAGGCGGAACTTATAAAGCAATAAAAGAATTAACGTCCGAAGTCATTGAAGTTTCAGACTTTACGGGCTTTGAGGAGATGATGGATGGAAGAGTAAAAACACTTCATCCAAAAATCCATGCTGGGATACTTGCTCGCAGAGATAAAGATTTAGAGGTTCTCCAAGAAAGAGGCTATGAAACGATAGATTTAGTAATTGTTAATCTTTATCCATTTAAAGAAACAATTGCTCAGGGTTGTTCGTTCGAGGAGGCTATAGAGAAAATAGATATCGGCGGCCCTACTATGATCAGATCTGCTGCTAAGAACTTTAAAGATGTTGCTGTAGTATCCAATCCCAATGATTACTCAAGACTGATTGAGGAGTGGAAAAATGAAAATGGCATTTCATATGAATTTAGGAAAGAGTTATCTCAAAAAGTTTTTCAACTTATGGCTGACTACAACTTATCTATTTCAAACTATCTTAAGGGCGACCAAGTTAATGGCATCCCTGACTACGATATTGAAAAGAGTGTCTCTCTAAGATACGGAGAAAACCCTCATCAAAGAGCAAATCTATTTACTTTTTCTAATCTAAAGCATAAAAATATTGCTAATGCTGACATCCTTCAAGGAAAAGAACTTTCTTATAATAATATTGTTGATGCTGATGCTGCCTGGGAATGCGTCAGAGCTTTTGATGAGCCTGCATGTGTAATTGTAAAACATGCAAATCCATGCGGTGTTGCTGAAGCTAAATCTATTTTTGAGGCATATGACCTAGCCTTTAAAACTGATCCTACATCTGCTTTTGGAGGAATTATTGCCCTTAATCGAACGCTTGATACCAAGACAGCTCAAGAAATAAATAGCCGCCAGTTTGTCGAAGTAATTATTGCTACTGATTATGAAGAAGGTGCCTTGGCTGAATTTGCCAAAAAGAAGAATGTTAGAGTTTTAAAAGCAGACCTCGTCCAAGACAACCCATACCCAGGAGTTATTAAGAAAGTATCTGGTGGTATTTTAATACAAAGTGACGATACCTTTATTGTTCCTAGGGAAGATTTAAAATGTGTAACTAAAAGAGAGCCTACTGCCAAGGAGCTTGATGACCTTATGTTTGCATGGAGAGTTGCCAAGTTCGTTAAAAGTAACGCTATTGTTTACGTTTGCAATAAGCAGACTATTGCTATTGGCGCTGGCCAGATGAGTCGTGTCATAAGTGCAGATATTGCAAATCTTAAAGCTAAACAAGAAGGCTTGGAAGTAAAAGGTGCGGTGATGGCATCTGATGCATTTTTTCCCTTTAGGGATGGTATTGATAAAGCTGCATCAAGCGGCATTGCTGCAATCATTCAACCCGGTGGCTCAATAAGAGATGAAGAGATTATAGCTGCTGCTGATGAAAACGATATTGCAATGGTATTTACTAATACCAGGCACTTCAGACACTAATGAAAGTTCTTATTATTGGCTCGGGTGGAAGAGAGCATGCATTGGCTTGGAAATCAGCACAAGATAAATCTGTAACTAATGTTTTTGTTTGTCCCGGTAATGCTGGAACAGCTCTAGAACAAAAAATTACTAATATATTTATTGATGCCAATAACTTTGATGCAATTGAAGGTTTCTGCAAGGAAGAAGATATAGGCTTAGTAATTATTGGGCCTGAGCAACCTCTTGTTAATGGAATGACTGATTATTTACAAAGTAAAGGAATAAATACCTTTGGTCCTTCTCAGGCAGCGGCTCAACTTGAAGGGTCTAAAACATTTTCAAAGGACTTCTTCATTAAATACGGAATACCAACTGCGGCATATGCTTCATTTGATAATTACGATTCGTCAAAAAACTATCTTGATAAAATTGAATATCCAACAGTGGTCAAAGCTGACGGATTAGCTGCTGGGAAAGGCGTTATCATTTGCGCTAACAAAGATGAGGCTCTTGCAGCTTTAGATAGTATTTTTAAAGATCAGGCATTTGGCGAGGCAGGAAGCAGGGTTGTTATAGAGGATTTTCTTGAAGGCGAGGAGGCAAGTTTTATAGCTGTGGTAAGTAAAGATAAAATTATCCCACTAGCAACCAGTCAAGATCACAAAGCCGTTGGTGAAGGCGATGTTGGTTTGAATACTGGTGGTATGGGCGCTTACTCCCCTGCCCCAATTATTGATGAGCATATTCATAAAAAAATTATTGATCAGGTCATGAAACCGACCATGGCTGGTCTAATTTCCGAGGGCTCGCCTTATCTTGGTTTTTTATATGCCGGCTTGATGATTAAAAATGGAGATCTGAAAGTCTTAGAATTTAATTGCCGTTTTGGCGATCCAGAAACTCAACCTATTTTATTGAGATTGAAGTCGAGTTTAGTTGAACTATGTCTTGCTGCTATTAATGATGATCTAGATTCATACCAGATAGATTGGACTGAGAAACATTCTTGTGGAGTTGTTATTGCCTCGGAAGGTTATCCTGAAAACTATTCATCAGATAAAGAAGTTAATTTGAATAATAAGAATAATGATGAGATAAAATTATTTCACGCTGGAACAAAGTTAGTTGATGGAAAAGTTCTTACTTCTGGCGGAAGAGTATTTTGCGCAACAGCCTTGGGTGTTGATTTAAAAGAAGCTCAATCAAAAGCTTACGATCTTGTTAGCATGGTGTCATTTGATGGCTCTTTCCATAGAAAAGACATAGGTTTTAAAGGGATTAAATGAGCTTTTTAGATAATATTGTTAACGAGTGCGATATTGCATTAAAAACACTATCAAATAAAAAAACAGGTACGGGTAGATCTTATCCAGCGTCATCAATTGAAAATAATACAGAAAAACTTAGCCAAAAAGAAAAGAATATCTCAATTCAACTTATGCGAATTAATTTGGCTGGTGAAGTAGCAGCTCAGGCTCTTTATCGAGGACAGGCAATGGTCTGCAAAGATCCAGAAATTAAAAAGCACCTAATTGAAGCTGGAGAAGAGGAAACTGATCACCTTATTTGGTGCAAAAAAAGACTTGAGGAACTCAATGGCAGAGGGTCAATTTTTAACCCTGTTTGGTATGCTGGGTCTTTCGCTATTGGAGCTATATTTGGAAACCTTGGTGAGAAAACAAGTTTAGGGTTTGTTGAAGAAACTGAAAAACAGGTTGTAGCCCATATAGATAAGCATTTAGAAAAAATTTCAGGCAATGATTTAGAAACGATAGAAATTCTAAAAACTATGAGAGAAGATGAGGATCTTCATGCTCAACAAGCCTCAGAAAATGGCGGGGAGAGCCTCCAAACTCCTACCAAAAAAATTATGTCGCTAACTGCAAAAGTTATGACATCGACCAGCGCTTATATTTAAACTTTAAAAATAAATCAAATGAAAAAAATACTATATGTTGTTTTAACAATTGTTATATCGCCTCTTGTAATTTCCCAGCCAATTGTCAGTATTGAGAGCCTAAGACACTCTGGAGAAATAGGTGTTTTTAAATCAGCTGGAATATCATTTGATGGATCAAGAGGAAATGAAGAGAGGGATGAATATGAATTCAATTTATCTTACACAAAAAATAATGAAAATTTAGAGTCATTATTTACTTTTAATAAATCGGAAAGAGCTAAAGATAATAAAATTGAAGGAGAGTCTTTATTCTTTCATGCTAGATTTTTATTAAAATCCGATAAAAAATATAATTTTGAGGCTTATATTCAATCAAGTGAAAATCCCTTTCAATCATATAAAAAAAGGGACCTTTTGGGCTTTGGTCTAAGATTTGATGCCCCCAATCAATACAAAATTGGACTTAGCCTCCTTCAAGAAAAAGAAGAAAGTTTGTTAAGCATAAATAAGAGCACCGAAAGGCTGAATCTGTACCTCTACAAAGAAGTACTTCTTCAAAATACTAATTACTTATCTACTTCCTTATTTTACCAACCCTCTCTGAATAAATTTAGTTCAGATTACAAGGCATCTTTTTTAATCTCATTAAACATGCCGATCTCTGATAAATTTATAATTGAACTAAGATTTGCCAATGTAATGGATAACGACCCGCCAGATATATCTGATAAATCAAATCAGTCTTTTTCTACAAATTTTAGGTATAAATTTTAAGTAGATTAATATATCTTACTGGGCAGTATTATTTCATTTGCTGCCATTTGACAGGTACGCCTTCAATCTTATAACGCTTTGACTCTTCCCATAATTTGTCATACTCAGTTCGTGAAGAATAGACAGTAACAATAAGAGCATTCTCTTTATTTGCCGTTATTCTAAGTACTCGGCCCATTCTTTGAATACGCTGTCTTTTTGATGAGGAGGCGCTCAGTATCATAGCTCCATCAGCTTCAGGCATATCAAAACCTTCATCTAATGCTGTGCAACTAACTAGAACATTCAATTCTCTATTTTTAAATGCGGTTAAATTTTGTAGTCTTTCTTCGTCATTAAGATCTGTATTGTAAATACCCGATTTAAAGCCTTTCTTGTTTATAATTTTATTGAATTCTTTAGCTTGTTTTTTATTTTCTGTAAAAACAATCCAGCTCTCTCTTTTATACTTTTGTATTAATTCTACTCCAGCCGGAATACGGTTTTTAGAATTCTTTACCAATCTTGCTCTATTAAAAATAAGCATCTTCAGCGGATAATCATTCATATCATTGCCGCCAATAGTTGCAGCTCTTCTACGAATATTTTTTGTAAACTTTTCATACTTATCATCTTCATCTGAGGTCATCTCAGCATAAGCATATAAAAGTTTGAAGGAAACTATTACATCGTCTTCTCTAGCATCAATGTAGTCATAATCAAAAATAATATCTCCGAGTATCTTCATGATAATAATATAAAAATTATCGTCATAATCTCTTTCTGGAGTAGCTGATAACCCTAAGGTGGCATGCCAGTTATTAGTTAGCATCTCTCCCCTTTTCTCAGTTCCTATTTTGTGACACTCATCTACTATCAGCAGGGTGTTTTTTGCATCAATTTTATCAATAATATTTTTAACTGAATCTATAGTGGTAATACAAATTTTGGTAACTTTTTCAAGTTGTTCGCCGCCCCCATTAAGCGCTATATCTTTAGTATTAAAATTTTGTGACATGCCCTCATACCATTGATCTAATAAAGCTATAGACGGAACAACAATTAATATTGAATTGGATGGGTTTTCTTCAAGATATTTGGTTAAACAGTGGATAGCAAAAATAGTCTTACCGCCTCCGGTGACAACTTTAATGATGCCTCTTTTTTTAGCCCACCATAACGGAAATGCTTTCTCTTGCCACTCCCTTAATTTCAAGCAAAATCTCCTTTCATTAAGCTTTCACCGATAAGAAATGTATGGATATCATGCTGTTTTAATCTATCAACATCATTTTGATTTTTAATACCTGATTCAGCAATAAAAATATTATCGCCCTTAAATAATTTCTTAAGATTTATTGAATTGTTTAAATCAACCTCAAAAGTTTTGAGATTTCTGTTATTCACTCCGATCATTGCTTGTTCAAAATGCTCTACTCGTCTTAGCTCCTCTTCGTCGTGAACTTCGATTATATAATCTAGTTCTAAAGTTTCTGCAAGATTTGCAAATTGGGTTATTTCTTCATCCGAAAGAATACTGGCAATTAATAAAATACAGTCAGCTCCAATAAGTTTTGCTTCGTAGATTTGATATTCATCAACCATGAAGTCCTTTCTAATAATTGGAAGTTTTGTTATGACTTTAACATCTATTAGAAATTGGTTGCTGCCTTGAAAAAAATCTTCTTCTGTAAGAATTGATAATGCTGAAGCTCCTAGATTTTCATATTCTTTAGCTTTTTCAATAGGATTAAAGTCTTCAGAAATAATACCTGCACTAGGCGAAGCTTTTTTTATCTCTGCAATAATAGCTTGATCTTTATTGATCAGATTTTCCTTAAATGCTCCTTTCGGCAAGTTAAGGTTTTTGAGTTTGGATTTAATATCCTCAAGGGAAAGTACTTCTTTCTTATGAATGAGCTTTTCTTTAGTGTTTTTTACAATGTCATCAAGAATAGTCATTAGAGATTCGATACCCTCACATATGCAGCCAATTTATCTGCTGCTTTGCCGTTATTCATTAAAGTAAATGCTAACTCAACGCCGTCAGCTATAGAATCAACTTTCCTGGCTATATACAATCCTGCTCCAGCATTAAGTGCAATCATGTCTTGAACGGCTGATTGCTCTCCTGAAAAAGCTTCTCTTACCAACCTCAAGCTGTCATCTGGAGATTGGGCTGTAATTTCATCCATGGTGGCATTAGATAAGCCAAAATCTTTTGGTGATATTGAATATTGGTTAATCCTGTATTTCTTTAGCTCTGATATTTGCGTAGGTCCTGTTATGGATATTTCGTCCAACCCATCATCTCCATGAACAACTAAGACATGCTCCATATCAAGGTTTTTTGCTACTGATGAAAAGGTCTTAAGTAGCTTTTTATCATAAACGCCGATGACTTGTCTTTTTGCTCCGCATGGATTTGTATGAGGGCCTAAAAGATTAAATATTGTTTTCTGTCCAATGCGCTGTCTTGCAGGCATTACATATTTCATCGACTCATGATGTAAAGGTGCAAATAAAAATACAAACCCTACTTGTTCAAAAACCTTTACTAGCTTCTCTCTGTCATGCGTAATATCTGCTCCAGCTGCTGTTAAAAAATCAGCACTGCCTGATTTACTAGAGATTGCTTTATTGCCGTGTTTTGTAATTGAAGCGCCTCCAGCTGCTGCAACAAAAGAAGATGCCGTAGAACAGTTAAATGTATGTAATCCTGTACCACCTGTTCCACATGTATCAATATGTGTGCCATCTCCTATATTAAATTTTAGTGACTTCTCTCTCATTACAGATGCAGCCGCAGTTATTTCAGGCTCTTTAATACCCTTATTGTTTAACGCAATAAGAAAGGTTTCTATATCAGTATCTTCGACCTCGCCTGTCATAATGCTTTGAACAGCATTTTGCATTTCCTCTGCTTGAAGGTCTTTTTTTGCTTTTAGTTTTTTAAGAATATCTTGAATCATAATGCTAAAAAATTTTCTATAAGTTTCATACCGTAATCGGTCTCAATAGACTCAGGATGAAATTGCACTCCGTAAATAGGTCTTTCTTTATGTTGAACTGCCATAATGATATCTGAATTATCATCTAAGACTCCTGTAATTTCTAACTCTTCAGGCAAAGAATCTTTTTCAATAATTAGACTATGGTACCTAACCACCGAATAAGGATTTGCTATATCTTTAAATAAACCCTCTTGATTATGCTTAACGGTTGAAAGTTTGCCATGAAATATTTCAGGGGCTTTAATAATATTTCCACCAAAAGCAGCTCCAATAGCCTGATGACCTAAGCAAACACCCAATAAGGGTACTGATGAAGATTTAATCAGCTCTATTGAAATCCCTGCTTCATTTGGAGTACAAGGGCCAGGTGAAATAACAATCTTTTTTGGGTTTAAATGATTGATTTCTTCAATAGAAATTTCATCGTTCCTGACCACTAAAACCTCTTCTCCGCAGTCACCAATATAGTGAACTAGGTTGTATGTAAAACTATCATAATTATCTAGAACTAAGATCATGAAATCATCTCTATAGCATCTAAGAAAACTTTAGCCTTTTGTTTGCATTCTAGCCATTCATTCTCAGGTATAGAGTCAGCAACAATTCCAGCACCAGCTCCCACATGAATAATATTATCTTTTATAACAGCTGTTCTTATGGCTATTGCTGTATCTATATCCCCGTTCCATGAAATATAGCCAATTGCACCACCATAAATTCCTCTGGAGCTAGGCTCAAGCTCGTTAATAATTTGCATTGCCCGTATCTTAGGTGCTCCTGATAAAGTTCCCGCTGGTAATGTTGCTTTCAGAGCATCGATATAGTCCAAGTCTTCAGATAAATCTCCAACTACATTAGAGACGATATGCATTACATGTGAATATTTTTCAATAATCATCTTATCGGTAACTTTGACGGACCCCATTTTGGAAACTCTACCAACATCATTCCTTCCTAGGTCTATTAACATAAGATGCTCTGCAATTTCTTTAGGATCATTTAATAGATCTTTTTGGTTAACTAAATCTTCTTGAGAATCTTTTCCTCTTTTTCTTGTGCCTGCTATAGGTCGAAGTGTGACCTGGCCATCCTCGAGTCTAATTAATATTTCTGGTGATGCTCCCACAACCTGGCATTCATCAAGATCAAGGTAATACATATATGGAGATGGATTCAGATCTCTTAATGCTTTATATAAATCAAATGGGTTTGCTTGAAAAGGCAAAAAGAAATCTTGAGCCAAGACAACCTGCATTACATCACCCTCTTCAATATAATTTTTAATCACATCAACGGCTTGAAGATAACTCTCTTTAGAAAAATTAGAATCGAAAGTCTTTTCACCTGCTGGGGTTTTAAAACTAAGGTCAGGGAGACTAATATCAATATTTAAAATAGCAGTAATATTTTCTATATCGCTTAAAGCTTCCTCGTAAGAAGTTTTTAAAGGATCTATGTTGAGAATAATTTGAGTGGTTTTATTGATATTATCGTAAACAATGAGTTTCTCTGCTTTAACAAGATATATCTCGGGCATATGTTCTTTAAATTTTGAATCCTTGTGCACAAGATCCGCGATTCTTTTTTCTGCGTACTGAGCACTCTCATATGCAAAAAAACCTACATAGCCACCATAAAATCTAGGCAAACCTTCTATTTCTGGAGCTTTGTGAGAACCGGTCAACTTCCTAATTTCATTTAAAGGGTCTGCAGATTGAAACGATGAAATAATAGAGTTAGTTTTAGTTTCAACTATATCGCCGGCAACCTTAATTGAATCAAGACAGTCGATGCCAATAATTGAATACTGGGCCCACTTCTCTCCGCCTTCAACTGACTCTAATAAAAAAGTATTAGTTTTATTAGCTATTTTTGAATATATACTTAAAGGAGAAGCCCCTTCCAGAGAAATTTCTTTAGAAAGAGGAATAATAGTAAACCCTTGATCTACATATTCTTGAAATTGTTTTTTACTAATCATTTTGTAAAATTTTATCTATAGTTAAAATATCGCCAACTCTAATACCCTTTTTCTCAAACCAGCCTTTATTAACTTCTAAAGCATATAAAGCAGGTTTTTTAGAGCACACCGACGTTTTAGATAAAGGCACCATATCATAAATATCTATAATCTCACCGGTATTATCCATATAGGCCACGCTCAAAGGAACCAATGTGTTTCTCATCCACATGCATTGAATCTTCTTTGAATCCCAAGCAAAAATCATTCCAAAATCCTCGGACAATTCTTCTCTAAACATTAAACCCTTTCTTCTATCTTGATAGTTACTAGCAATTTCGAGTTCAGATAGATAATCTTCAATGGGGATAATTTCAGATGCATTAATCCCTGAAGCAAATAATATATATATAAAGAATTTAAACGATCTTTGAACGAAGTGCTGTAATGGTCTGCTCATAATTATCCGTATTAAAGATTGCGGAGCCAGCTACAAAAGTATCGGCACCTGCAGCAGAAGCAAGACTAATAGTTTCATTATTAATTCCGCCGTCTACCTCAAGGCGAATATCTTTACCAGAATCATCAATCATTTTTCTTACCTGAGCAATTTTATCTAGAGAACTTTGTATAAAGGACTGCCCTCCAAAGCCTGGATTAACACTCATTATTAAAACTAAATCTAATTCCTCTAAAACATTCTCAAGGACATGAAGCGGGGTTGCTGGGTTAAATGCTAACCCTGCTTTACACCCTTGATCTTTGATGGCATGAATAGATCTATGGACATGTTTTGATGCCTCAGGATGAAAGCTTATTAAATCTGCACCTGCTTTTATAAAGCTTTGGGCTAAGTCATCAACAGGATCAACCATTAAATGAACATCTATGAACTCTTTTACCCCATAGTCTCTTAAAGACTTACAAACCATAGGTCCAATTGTTAAGTTAGGCACATAATGATTATCCATAACATCAAAATGGATCCAGTCAGCTCCTGCCTCAAGAACAGTTACAACCTCTTCCCCCAAGGTTGCAAAATTAGAAGCCAATATTGATGGTGCAATTATGTATTTTGATTCACTCATAGTCTAATTTTCGTCTTTAAATATATTATTAGCAAGTTCTAAGCGGTCAATAGTGCCAGTATCTACCCAATTTTTTTGAGAAAGTTCCCCGGTAACTGTTCCGTTTTCTATGTGTTCTTTTAAAACAGAATCCCAAATTTCAAAAGAGCTCTCTCTTACTTTTAAATTATCAAAAATAGCAGGATTAATAACTGATATTCCACTCCAAGTTAAATCATTCTTATTTTTTTTTATCACCACCTTATCTCCATCTAATGAAAAATCACCATCAAGATTATGGTCAGGGTTTGCTACCCCTACAAGATGAGCAAATTGAGTGTCTTGATTAAAATTTTTAATATTTATTTCATGACATAAATCGGCATTAACCAATAAAAAAGGTTCTTTCCCAAGTAAATCTAAAGCTTTTAAAATTCCACCGCCGGTTCCAAGGGGCTCAGCCTCTTCAGAAAATTGAATATTAGCTAATGGGAAATTTTTAGTTACATGATTGTTAATCATATGACCTAGATATGATGTATTTATTACCAAATCATTAAAGCCGCTGTCTAGTAATATTTCTATATTTCTTTGTATTAAGGTTTTCCTACCGACTAGCAATAAAGGTTTTGGTATTTCTTGGGTTAAAGGAAGAAGTCTCCTCCCATAGCCAGCTGCAAGAATCATGGTTTTCATATTTGGGTCATCTTAATAGATAGTTGAGATCTAACATCCCTAGATAAAAATTGTTTTAAAGATTCATAATTATTTTCTGGGATTAACTCAATTAGATTGTCTAAAATCATAGATAAATCTTTTAACCTAAACGATCTTTCATGCTCAAGATAAATTCTACTTAAGGTTCCAAGTATTCGCATATTTCTTTGAATAGCGCCCCATCTAACCCATTCGTAGATATCTTTTGAGCCAAGGTCAAGGCTCATGTAATTGCTGTAATTATTTAGAGATTCAGAAATCATTTCATCTGAATATTTTATGTAGTGATCTATTAATAATCCTGCTAAGTCAATGCCAACAGGGCCTATACATAAATCTTGATGATCGATAACAGCAACTTTATTATTTGTATCTAAAATAAGATTTCTTCTTTCAAAATCAAAATGACAATTCATCCAAGGCTGGTCTAAAAGTTTTTCAACAGCTTCTTTCTGAAGCTTGAATAGATCTGGATGAGGCTCAAGTGATAGAAAATCTTTTAGAAAAATACTACTTAATTGATTCATTTGATCGTGCAGACTATCTTGATCTAATTTAGGAATCTGAGGAATATTGGCAGTCTGTAATTGAGATAAAAGGCTTAGAGATTTATGAATCAACACATGATGCTTTATTAAAGATGTGTCTATATCTATTAGAGAAATATCTCCTAAATCTTCTTGAATGGTTATACCCAAACTATCGTTAGAGAAAATAACTTTCGGAGATCTTATACCAAGCGTGGAAAGAAAATTAGAAATATGGAGAAATTTTGTATGCGTACCTTTGTCTGGGTTTAAGTAACATAACACCTTTGTTTCGCCTGAATCTAGTTGTACTCTGTGATACTGCCTTCCGCTAGCTTCTAACTTAAGAGCCTCAGCCTTATTAACTGAAAAACCGCATTCTCCAGCTATTTGTATTACTTCAGATTCTTTCAAATTAACTGTTTTTTACCTCTTCTGGCAATGGGGTATCATCCGGAACAAAAAAGTCTGGCATTAACTCGCTAAAAGGAACATTTGCATATTTAGTAAAATCTTTAATTCCAGCTGCATGTAGAACCAAATCATCTATGCAAAAATTACCAGTAAAAGATTTAGAGTCTTTTGTTAAAATTTCATAAGCTGCATCAGCCATGATATGGACATTTCTTGATAATCTCATAATTTCATCTCCACCAAGATGATTTTGAACAGCAGCTGTAGCGATAGCTGTTCTAGGCCATAGCGCATTTACAGCAATGCCTTTTTCTTTAAATTCCTCTGCCATTCCTAACACACACATACTCATAGTGTATTTAGCCATTGTGTAAGCAACCGAATTAGCAAACCATTTTGGACTCATATCCAATGGTGGTGAAAGATTTAAAATATGTGGATTTGAGGCCTTTGATAAATGAGGTAAGCAGTATTTACTTACCATATAGGTACCTCTGCCATTAATCTGATGCATTAAGTCATAACGTTTCATTTCAGTATCATTAACATTCGTTAGCTGTATGGCCGATGCATTATTAATAAGTATGTCGATGCCTCCAAAATGCTCAACCGATTTATTTATAGCATCCCTTACATTGTCTTCACTTCGTATATCACAAACAATAGGAAGGGCATCCCCGCCCGCTTCAATAATTTCATCTGCTGCTGTATAAATAGTACCTTCAAGCTTAGGATGAGGGTCTGCTGTTTTAGCGGCAACCACTATTTTAGCTCCATCCTGTGCAGCTTTTTTTGCCATTGCTAAACCAATTCCTCTACTGCCACCTGATATAAAAATTACCTTATCTTTTAAGCTCATATTATTTTCCTTATTAACTTCTATTAAAATGTTTCCATATATGGGCGTAAATCTAATTCATGCGTCCACGCACTTCTATGCTGAATATGGATACTCCAATATGCTTCTGCTATTTCCTCAGGTACTAGGATACCGTCTTTTTCTTTTAGTGCGTATCTATCTGGAAAATTCTCTTCTATAAATGCGGTATCTATAGCCCCATCAATAATGAAATGAGCAACATGAATACCAAGGGGGCCTAATTCTCTTGCAATACTTTGAGCAACTGCTCTTAAAGCAAATTTAGCACTAGCAAAGGCTGAAAAACCTGAGCTTCCTCTTAAAGATGCAGTGGCACCTGTAAATAAAATACTGCCCTCACCTCTTTTTTTCATATATTTTGCAGCTTCTCTTCCTGATAGAAAGCCGCCATAGGCTGCCATTTCCCAGACCTTTTTAAAAACCCTCGCAGTGGTATCTTCGATTGGGTAATAAACATTTGCACCAGGATTAAAAATAACCACATCTATAGGAGCAATAGTCTCTTCAACCTCTTTAAATAAACTAACTATGGAATCTTCATCTCTTGCGTCAATGCCAAATGCTTTTGCAGAGCCTCCTGAGTCATTAATTTCTCTGCAAAGTTTTTCTAGCTTATCTATATTCCTTGGTCTTCTTACCGGACATACTTGGTAACCCTCTTTAGCAAATTTCTTGGTTAATGCCGAGCCGGTGGCATCTCCTGCGCCAATAATAATTGCTGAATACTTTGAAAAATCTTTCATTTGCGTGTTTAATAATTTACTTCACTTTACAAAATTGTAGGAAAAAATGAAAGTAGACTTTATATTTGATTTTGTAAGCCCTAATGCTTATTTTGCCCATCATTTGATTCCAGAATTTGAAAAAAGAACTGGAGTTAAGTTCAATTACGTTCCTTGTTTGCTTGGCGGCATTATGAAGTTATCTGGCAATCAACCACCCTTTGTAGCTTTTGCTGATATTAAAAATAAAAATAACTACCAATTTATTGAAATTGGAAGATTTATTAAACAACATAATTTAACAAAATATAAATTTAATTCGAATTTTCCACAAAATACCGTTCAAGCTCAAAGAGGAGCGCTTGCAGCTCAACAACTTAATATTTTTGATGAATATCTCAACTGCATTCTTTCTGCGATGTGGGAGCAAGATAAAAACTTATCGGATCTAGATGTTCTTAAAAATACTTTAATTGAAAGTAATATTGATGCCGATGCTATTTTTAATATAGCTAGCTCTCAAGAGTGCAAAGATGAGTTAATTTCTAATACAGATGATGCGGTTGCAAGAGGGGCATTTGGAGTTCCTACATTCTTTTTTGATGACCAAATATTTTTTGGAAAAGATCATCTATATCAATTGGAAGAATACATAAATTCTTATAAAAAATAGAACTTTTCATAAAATACGCTTTCAAAGCTAAGAGGTATAAAATATATCTATGAAAAGGACTTTCCTAATAATTTGCTCTTTAGCGAGCATTGCCACACCAAATACGGCTATCGGAGCTTATTTTATTGACTCTGTATTGGTAAAATCTCCTAATTCTAATATTAATGCTTGCCTGGTTTACAACCCTTACATAGGAACCACTATTGAAGGTGAAAGCCTGAAAGTTAATTCTGAAAAATTTGAAATTACAGAAGATAACAAATTAATATTGAAAGGAAATGTTGAATTAGATTTTCCTGAAGGTCTATTGAAAGCTGGTAAAGCAAGTATAGATAAAAGCAATGGCTTAATAACATTCTCAGGCCAGGGTAATATATTTTTAGATGACTTTTACTTTGGTGCAGAAGATGGCTCTTTTAATAAAGAAGATAAATATATTGAACTAAGGAATGGGCAAACTTATTTAAATCAAAAAGGTTTAATTCTTAACTTTGATAAGTTAATTGGCTCATTGGAAAATAAGATAACTCTTGATAACGCCTTCATGACCTCTTGCGCTGATCCAAAAAAAGGATGGGCGCTGAAAGCACAAAAAATTACGTTAGACTCCAAATCACAAAGAGGTCTTGCAAAAAATGTATCCATTCAAGCTATGGGTAAAACATTTATTAGATTCCCGTACGTTCCATTTACAACATCCGAAGAAAGAATGTCTGGTTTTTTAGAGCCATCTATCTCTTATTCATCCGATGGTCTTGATTTTATGATCCCTTACTACAAGGTCTTATCTAAAAAATCAGACATTACTATAGCTCCTAGAAATATTGCTAACCGTGGCTCAGGAATAGAGGCTAATTTTCGCCTGGCTCACGGACTAAAGAACAATTTAAGAAATCTAGATTTTTTATTTTTTAATAGTGATGATGAGTTTCTAAAACAAGGTCTTGGCGATACCTCCTCTAGATGGGCATTTAATATTAAAGATACCTATGATCTAGAATCTTCCAAAATTCATATAGATTGGGCCAAAGCTTCAGATAGCTTATTTTTAAGGGATATTCCTGGAGAAATAACTAGCATTGCCAATCAGAGAAGCCAAAATCTTAACCAAAACATATTACTAACATCTAGATTTAATAATACTCTAATTAATATAGAGCATCAGGGGTATCAAACCCTTAATCCTATTCTTACCAATGGATATTCTAAATCACCATCCGTTGATATTCATTTTTCAAAAAATCTTGACGGGCTATTAGTCAATCAACGGATCAATATATCTAGATTTAAATCAGGCTTATTGCATGGTTATTTTGGATATCAATCTACAGATGGGCAATATCCTGTGGTGATAAAAAACCCCGTTGAGGGCTCTAGAATATATTCTGATTTATCCCTACTAAAGCAAATGCACATCAATGGAATAAATATTAAAGGAGAAGTGGGATTAAAAAGCATTAACTACGACTTAACGAATCAATCCAAAAAACCCAACAATGTAAATATCCCCAATCTCTTAATTGATATCAGCTCTATATTTATCAAGAAAATTGATTCAAATATTTCAATAATTGAGCCAAGACTATTAATTGGCTATACAGGTTACAAAGAACAATCAAACAATCCGATCTTCGATACAGATGAGCTAAGCGTGGATAATAACTTATTCAGCAATGAAAGGTTTTCAGGAATGGATAGAATTGGCGATCAAAAGTTTTATACATTGAGTGTGAAATATAAAAAACTTGAAGGCTCAATGGAGAAATTTGAACTTACAATTTCAAAAAAAATCTATCTTGAAAATAGAAAATTATGGCTAAGCCCTATGAATATAGATTCAGATTATAAGGAGGTAGATTCAAGGCATGATGGTCCTGTTATAGGGATATCCAAGTGGATGCCCAATAAAAATACTACTCTAACTTCATATGCAGGGTATTTAAATGGTCATAGCAAAGTTCCTATGGCAGGAATAACCTTCGCTCAAAAAATAAAAGAATTAGGATCCCTTGGATACGCAAAAAGATACAGAAGAATATCTGGAGATTTTAATACCCGCCTAGATTACTCAGAAATATTTACAAACATTAATTTAAGTGCAAGATTTAAATTTATTGCCAGGCTTAAAAAAGATAACGATACAAATACTAATATTGAAAGCTTAATAGGTTTTGAATATGAAAATTGCTGTTTTGCATTTAGGTTAACTGGATCGGATAAAAACCTATCTAAATATGAAATAAATAAAGCAATGAATTATTATCCCAATCTTAGTGATGCATGGGATAATATTATAAAAATAGAGAATAAAAGCAGAATAAACTTTGAGTTTGAACTAAAAGGCTTCAATGCTTCCTATAAAAAAATGAATAGATTATTAAATAACTCTCTCTTTAATTACTAATACTAAATATGAAAAAAATACTTCTACCCCTTATAGTCCTTACATCAATTCCTTTATTTTCAAAAATAGAAGTTTTAGACAGGGTTGCAATAATTGTTGATGATGGGATTGTCATGGAATCACAAGTTATAAATAATCTTGAAGAAATTATTACTAAATATGATGAGCAAAATATACCCAAACCAGAAATAAAGGTTCTTCGTGAGCAAGTTATTGAGCAGCTTATTATTGAGGAGCTGCAACTTCAAATGGCAAATAGAGCAGGTATTCGTATAAGTGATACTGAGCTTAATGAAACAATTGTAAGAATTGCCTCTAATAATAAAATGGAATTACAAGAATTTATCTCCTTTATAGAAACTTCTGGAGATTCTTATGAGGAATTAAGAGAGAACGTTAAAAAAGAGATGATTATTCAAAGAATACAAAGAGGAAGAGTTCGTTCAGAAATAGATATCACAGAAAATGAATTCCAAGCATTTCTAGCAACCGATGAATCTCTTGTTGAGTTACAACCTGAACTGCTAGTAAGACAGATTTTAGTAAAGACGCTTAAGCAAGCAAATATGGCTATAGAAAGAATTAACGGTGGTGAAGAATTTGCAATAATTGCTGAAGAAATATCATTAGCTTCAAATGCAAAAGATGGCGGCCTTATGAAATGGAGAAAAGCTGCTGACATGCCAAAACTCTTTGCTGATGGCTTAAATAAAAAAAATATTAATGACATATCAGACCCTTTGGA
>CAWUWW010000020.1:0-9797 GCA_963926355.1 uncultured SAR86 cluster bacterium
AACTTATTGCCACTTAGGCTGATTGTGTTGTCACACCTCTCAAGAGTTTTTTCTCTTACGCCTGACTCCTCAGAGCCCATAATCAATGCAGTAGCTCCAGTAAAGCTATATTCAGTATGACTTTTATCAGCATGTTCACTCAACCCGTATATGGTGATATTTATTTCACTAAGGTGTTTTAAGCAATTTACTAAATTTGTTACATGAAATATATCTATAACCTCTGCCCCCCCAACTGAAACTTTATGAGCAACTGCGTTTATTGGTGCGCATTGGTGTTTGTTTATTATGACCGCATCAACTCCAATTACAGCAGCAGATCTTATACATGCTCCAAGATTTCTGGGATCAATAATATTATCAAGTATTAGTATTAGTGGATTGTAAGAACTTTCTAAATCTAAAAAATTCTTTAAATCTTTAAAGTTCTTTTCTTGTTCGACTGAAATTTTAGCCTCAGGCTCTTGCTTGATTTTATTTGATATCTCAAAGGGTATATTATTTCCTTGAAGTAGCTTAACAAGATTATTCAGACGCTCATCGTCCCTATTAGCAGGAAGAAGTACTTTTTTAATTTTATGGGGGTTGTGAGTCAGTATGCTTTCAATGCTATGAAAGCCTATTCTTGTATCATTTTGATCCTTGTTCATTTCTGGTTTTTTATTGGAACTAGCGTTATCTTCCTTTCTTCAGGGAGTACATTTGCTATCTTGACAATAATATTTTGACCAAGCCTGTAGGCTCTTCCTGATTTTTTTCCTTTCAGCATATTTGCTTCTCTGTCATAGAAATACCTATCTTTAGGAAGGTCAGTTACATGTATTAATCCAGAAACATAAAGATTATCTATTTCTGCAAAAAGACCAAAATCAGCTGCGCCAGTTACCACTGCATTAAACTCTTCTCCGATATGTTTTTTAAGAAAATAACAAATCATTTGCTGAGTAACCTGTCTAGATGATTTTTCAGCTAGTCTTTCTAGATCAGACATCTCGGCACAATCAGCTTCTATTTCATCTTTATTAAAAACTGTATTTTCTTTTTTTAAGATATTTTTTATCATCCTATGAGTCATTAAATCAGGGTATCTTCTAATCGGAGATGTAAAATGTGAATACCTTTCTAGTTGTAAGCCAAAATGACCAACTTCCTTTGTAGAGTACTCGGCTCTTTTTAAGCTTTGAAGAACAACTGTTTGAAGTACCTTATCCAACTTATGCTCTTTTGCATGACCCAAGCATTGATTTACTAGCTCAAGAGGGCTCTTTTTAAAAGATTTTGAGAATCCTTTTAATGAGAAAAAAGTCTTTAAGCTCTCTAACTTAACATTATCAGGCTCTTCATGATTTCTATAAACACCAAATTGATAGTGTTTCTTCATAAAATTTGCAGCAGATACATTCGCAGCTAGCATAGCTTCTTCTATCATCTGATGAGCATAAAGCCTAGTAGGCAATGTTATTTCTTCGACACTTCCATTTTGGTCTATTTTTAATAAAGGCTCTTGCCCATCAATCTCTAGCGCACCTCTATGACTTCTTTTCACTAAGAGTTTTTTAGTAAGAGTATGTAGGCATTGTATTGATGCCTTAACTGAATCCGGGATTTCGTTATTAGGATTCTTTAAGTGATTCTCAACTTCAATATATGTCATTCTTCTATGAGATTTAATTCTAGCTTCAAAAAATTCATAAGACTCTTTTTCACCATCAGCTGCAAAAGCTATTTTACATACCAATACGTTTCTTATTTCATTTGGAACAAGAGAGCAGAGGCCATTAGATATTTTTTCAGGAAGCATTGGTATTACTCTCGATGGAAAATAAATAGAGGTTCCTCTTTCTATAGCCTCTTTGTTAATTGCTGTCCCAGGTCTTACTATTTCAGCAACATCAGCTATTGCTACATGGAGTTCTATCGAGGATTTCTTTTGCTCGCAGTAGATAGCATCATCAAAATCTTTTGCATCTGCACCATCTATAGTTATAAATGGCATATTGGTTAAGTCTTTTCTAGGTAGACTCTCATCAAGAGAAACTTTATCTAGTTCTTTTTCTATCTGTTCACTCCATTCATAAGGAAGGTAATTTTCTTCTATTACTTGGGATATTGCTGTCTCTATGTGATTCATTAGGAGAGTTTAGTTTAAATTCAATAAAAAAGGGCTCAAAGAGCCCTTTAAGTTTTATATTTTAATTATTTTCTATACTCAAGATTTAAACCAATTATTCTTCCTCTTGGATCATGCACCCTTGAATCAAAACTAAAATCAGGAGCATCGTAAAGTCTCGGTGCTGACTCATCAAAAATATTAATAATAGAAAATTTTAGATCCATCTCACCATTATTTAACTTAATTAACTTGCTTGCAGAAAAATCAAATACAAGAAATGAGTCAACTTTATTTTTATATCCATAAGTTAAGCCAAGGCCAGTTATAGGTCTTTCATTCGAATAGCCGTCTATATGGCGAGCATTTAAATTAAAGCCATAATCTCTATAATTCCAGTTTATAAAAGCATTAATTCTCTTCTTAGGTAATGAATGGGTGTGAGCATCATAATTAAATTTACCAACTCTATTTATCATCTCAGCCTGCTCCTCTTCTTCATGCTCCTCTTCTTCATGTTCCTCATGGTCGGGTGTTAAGAATTTATTTATAGAAGTACCGTTTATTGAAAAAATAACCTTTCCATACTCTTTAGAATCAAGCAATAAAGATTCATAACTTATATCTAGACCGGAAACTTCTGTACTTTCCTCATTAAAGTAAGTTGTAGTAACTCCAATTAAATCTCCATCTATATTTCTTGTAATACTTGGACCATTTGGGTTTGAATTAAGCATAGCTTGAGCACTTTCTACTTCAATTCTATCTTTATAATCTATACCCCAGTAATCAATAGTAAATTTATAATTCGTATCATTAAAAATAATTCCTATGTTAGTATTTTTTGAAGTAGCTGGCTTTAGATTAGGATTCCCGATCTGTGCTTGCCTTACAAACGGTGAGTCACCATTAAAATCTCTTACACTTCCAAGGTTGATATCACTTGAAAACATTTGAGCCATTGACGGCATTGAAAAGGATGAACTTTTTGAAGCTCTAAATGAAATTTTTTCAGAAGGGTGGTACTTTAAAGAAATCTTCGGGTCAAATGAAGAGTCATTATTGAAGTTTTCATATCTTCCTGCCAGTCTTATATCAAGGCGTTCAATAAACTCCTTTTCGACTTCAAAAAAACCAGCATACTTACTTCTATTTTTAGAGACATTTCTACCACCTCCCAAAAAGAATAAGTCCGCAGTTTTTATTATTTTTCCATCTTTATCAAACTCAGCTCTACTTAATTCATCATATGAAATATTAAGATTTTCTTTATTGGATTGGAGGCCATATGCAAAGTTATAATCTACTAGATTGGTCCTAAATACAAGATCTAAACTTTCTAACCCAGCTTCTTTTGTAGAAATCTCCGCGCCTGTTACAAAGTCAATAAGAGATTGAGAATTTGATGAAGGATCGAAAATACTCCAAAAAACCTGATCACCACCAGCAATCCCCATCGAAGTTCCAGTAAGGGCCTCTTGAAATCTTGAATCAATAATATCTGGCCTGTAATGGTTATTAGAATGATTACTTTTAGTAAATGAAAACTCTACATCAGTACTCTCACCAATACTTGCGTATATGGTTTGACTTAAATGATATTGCTTAATATCTTTAGGAGATTTTGGAGAAATAGACTCTGATCCAAGTGGTCGACCGTACCATGTAACAGGGACATTAAATGGACTGCCTCCCTCGCCTGGCTGAATTTTTCTTGAAAGAAAAGGAAGTGCAGGGTATGAAGGTGATTGCGGATTATCATGAACATTTACATTAGATGCCATAAAAGTTAATTCATAAATAAAATTTTGAGCTTGGTAGTTCAAACTTGTATAAAATTTTGAGTGATCCTCGTCATTAACTATATTAAATCTATTTCCATAAAGAAAACCACATGTAGCGGAGTTTGTTAAAACCCCGCCATTGCTTATACAATTTGGATCTGGAATTTTTTGATTTTCTGTGTAATCCCCAGCCCATAAGCCAGTTGATAGCGAGTCAGCTTCAGAGACTTTAAATGACCTTCCTAAACTGCTTATTCCAAGCTCTGCAATCTCAGGCATTTCAGAGGCAGATAATGGACTTCTATCAAGTAAATTAATACCTATTACATAGTTTCCATCTTTGAATGAAGATCCAAAAAGAACTCCTAAGGTATTATCATTCTGATCGTAGTTTGTTGTACTTTGTCGCCCAGCTTGAATTTTAAGTCCTTTAAAGTTCTTTTGAGTTATCATATTAACAACACCAGCAACCGCATCTGATCCATACATAGAAGTGGCGCCTTCTTTTAAGATTTCAATTCGCTTTAAAGCAATTTCTGGAATTATATTTGCATCAATATATCCCTCTCCCTCATGTGATGGCGTGCCAGCAAATGTCTGTCTCTTTGAGTTAATTAAAAGTAAGGTTGATGCATGATCTAGACCTCTCAAGGTAATAGCAGCCATTCCTTGATCAACACCGTCTAATGTATTGGCTTGAAAATGCGATCCCGATGATGACGAAATATATTTACTTATCTCAGCTATATTTGAAATATTTAAGTTCCTATAGTCACTTTCTGATATTACATCTACCGGAGATGAGTCCTGTTCTGCATTTTTTAAAAGAGTGCCGGTGACAATCACCTCTTCTATATTTTCATTTGCAATTACGTTATTTATTAAAAATGCACTTGTAATTAATAGTGCGTTAAAAAAACTTTTCATTGAAAGCTCCTATAAAAATTAAAAATTAAAAACTAGTAAATTTAATTTTTTGGTGGAGCTCTAAGGAGGTAATGTCTAAATTTTAATTTAGGTATTGAATAGACATTAAATAATTTTGAGTAAACATTATTTATAAAGCTAATATTTAATTGTGTTTTTTGTGAAGAAATACTTTCGCTATCTTTACAAAATTTACATTCTGAAGAAATTTGGGTATTACTATTATCGCTTAATTGATATTCATTATGGCTAAAGTCATGTGTAGAAAGGCTTAACATGAACAAAAGTCCAAAGGATAAAATATATTTTCTACTGGTTAGCATGCCAAGAATATTAACATGCAGTTTTAATTACGTGTATTATTTTTTATAATTTAAACAAACAAGTCCAGAAATTTTTCCATTTTTGAGATCTTCTAGCGTCTGGTTGGCTTCAGACGCCGGCCTTGCCTCGACGGGAACAGGGTCTATTTTCCCAGCCCTAACTAAGTCCATTAGCTCAGCCATTTCTTGAATACTACCAAGGTAACAGCCTTTTAAAGTCCTTGATGTGATTGTCATTAAGGGTAGCTGGACTTCAAACTTGCCACCCATCATGCCAACTAAAATATATAAACCATTTTTATTAAAGCCAAACAAATCATAACCAAACCTCACAGAAGACTCAGCTCCTACGAAGTCAATTACAGAGGTAGCTCCACCTCCTGTTAATTCCATAATTCTTTCTTTGGCATTCTCATTAGAAGAGTTAATGACCTCTGATGCACCCGCTTCTTTAGCAAGAGCAAGTTTCTGATCATCGATATCAACGACTATTGGACTTACTCCAAATGCAGCTTTCGCAATCTTAACAGCCAGGAGACCTAGCCCACCCGCACTAATAATTACCAAACCCTTATCATTTGCCTTTGGATTTACTTTTTTTAGAGCACTGTATGCTGTCAAGCCTCTACAAGCATAACTTCCTGCTAATTCATCAGGCGTATTTCCAGCATCAAAAAGATATTTCGAATCTTTAACTAAAACAAACTCTCCATAACCTCCATCAACAGCTACTCCAAGATTTCGAGCTGTGAATGGACCGCACTCATGTTCATTATTATTTTTGCATGAATCACAATCTCCGCATCCTATCCATGGATAGACAACATATTTTTTACCAATCTCTGTATCTACAACCTCATTTCCAGTGGCAACAACTTCGCCAAAAATCTCATGGCCCATTGTTAATGGCTGGCTTAGTCTCGATGGCATCTTTTTATTATTACCAACATCAAAAAAACCTTCATGGATATGAACATCGGTGTGGCATACGCCGCATGCAATAGTTTTAATTAAAACTTCTTTTCCTTTAGGGATTGGCTTCTCTAGCTCAACCTCTTCAAGGGGATAGCCACTTTCTATTACTTGATATGATTTCATATAGATCTTTTCAATTGTCTTTGTACCCAACGATAGTCTCTTTTTTTATATCTTCCCAGCGCTTTTTTTCTATTAAATAACAAAGGATAGATTCCGCTTCGATACTTTGCTTAATTGAGAAGCCTTTGGGAGTTAGATTTTCATTTAAAGTACATTTCTCAGTGATATTTCTTCCACTTTTTAAAGATTTAAATGTTATTTCTACCTCTCCCTTTTCAAGAGATTGGATGATTTTTTTTACTTCAGATGACATAAATCTGTAAATTATGTTTTAGAAAGTAATGATTATAGAGCATAATTATTCGCAATATGAAAAACTATACTAAATTGAAAAAAATTATCTTATTTACGACACTCTTCTCAGTATTAGGTATTTCTTCAGCTTCTGAAAAAGTATCTTTTGAATCTACCTATGAACCGATGGCTCAAACTAATACCCTTTTTAAAAATGCCAACATTTATGACGGTGATGGCGGTGAGTTTCTAGACACTGATTTACTTATAAAAGATGGAAAAATAATTGCTCTAGGTAAAGATCTTCCAGCATCGTCTGAATTTACAGTGGTTGATGCTGCTGGAAAATGGATTACACCTGGTATTATCGATATTCATTCGCACATGGGGGTGTATTCAGCTCCTGGAGTAACAACAAGCTCAGACGGTAATGAATCTACAAGTCCTGTAACTGCAGATGTATGGGCTGAACATTCCATATGGGTTCAAGATCCTCAATTTGCCTTAGCTCTAAAGGGAGGCATAACTTCTTTTCATGTCTTACCTGGATCAGCGAACCTAATTGGCGGAAGAGGAGTGACAGCAAAAAATATTCAAAGAAATACCATTAACTCTATGAAATTTCCTAATGCTCCTCACTCATTGAAGATGGCTTGTGGCGAAAATCCAAAACGTGTTTATGGGAATAGAAGTCAGGCACCCTCAACGAGAATGGGTAATATTGCTGGCTATAGAAAATCTTGGATTAAAGCAGAAGCCTATTTAAGTCGTTTGGATGAATATGAATCAAAGTCAGATGAAGCTAAAGAACTTGGTTACAAACCAACTAGAGATCTAGAGCTAGAGACACTTGCTGGTGTATTAAGGGGTGAAATATTGATTCAGAATCATTGTTATAGAGCCGAAGAAATGGCGATGATGATAGATATTGCTAATGAGTTTGGTTATAAAATTACTGCCTTCCATCATGCTGTTGAGGCATACAAGATAGCCGATCTTTTGGCTGAAAATAATATTTGTGCCGCCATGTGGGCAGATTGGTGGGGCTTTAAACATGAAGCCTATGACATGGTTCAGGCAAATGTAGCCATAGTTGATCAAGCAAGAAATGGAACTGGTTGCGCTATAGTTCATTCAGATGACGCGATAGGGATTCAACATCTTAATCAAGAGGCATCGAAAGCATTGTCTGCAGGACTAAAAGCTGGCTTTGAAATAACTAAAGCAAGAGCAATGAAATGGATTACAAGCAACCCAGCAAAAGCAGCTGGAATATACGACCAAACTGGATCTTTAAAAGTCGGAAAAAATGCTGATGTAGTTCTCTGGTCGAAAAACCCTTTTAGTGTTTATGCCCTAGCTGAAAAAGTCTATATAGATGGCGCCAAAGCTTTTGATAAAGAGGCTGGCATTGAGCCAAGCTCAGATTTTGATATTGGAATCATGAATCCAAATAAAAATAGGATACAAGAATAATGAACTATACAAAGATATTATTTTCAGCAGCTTTAATTTTTAATATTTATATTGTTGAAGCACAAAGTATTGTTATTAAAAATGCAATGATTTATGACGGGATGAATGATGATGCATTTTCAGGCAACATTCTTATTGAAGAGGGGATTATTAAAAAAGTCTCTCAATCTTCAATTCAAGGCGATACGGTTATAGATGCTGGGGGTAAGATAGTTACTCCAGGATTTATAGCTTCAGATACTGAGATTGGAATAGTAGAAATTGGAGCATTAAGTGTTACCAGGGATGATCAATCGAGTATATACAGTATCGGCTTTAGTATTCACGATGCCTTTAATCCTAACTCAACATTAATTCCTTGGAATAGGTCAAATGGCATAACTTCTGCGATAACCTTGCCTAGAAATACCTCAAGCCCTATTGGGGGCTTTGGATCATTCTTTTCATTGAATGGAAGTCTTCAAGTTGATAGCGAACAAGATATGGTAATGATAGGACAAATTGGAGGAAGCAGCTCCTCATCAAGATCAGAAATGCTTGCACTTACTGATGATATTTTATCTTTTGGATCAACTCTAAATAACAAGAGTATGAAATCAAATTTAGATATCAATCAGATTATCGATGACTCTTCTCTTGCAAATTATCTAGAGCTTAAGCCCAGGGATGTGAAGGCTCTCTTCAGACTAATAAATGAAAAGCTACCATTGATAATTAAAGCAAATAGAGCATCAGATATTCTAAAGCTATTAGAGTTAAAGAAAAAATATAATCTCAATCTAATTATTATGGGTGCTCAAGAGGCCTCATTAGTTGCTAAAGAAATTTTAGCTAGCAATACCTCTTTGATAGTAAACCCAACTAATAATATCCCAGGCTCTTTTGATGAGCTTGCTTCAAACATAAACCTATCAAGCAGACTTGAGCAAGAAGGAATAAAGTTAATGTTTAATGCATCAAGAGATCATAACTACCATTTAATTAGGCAGGGTGCAGGGATAGCGGTTGCAAATGGAATGTCTTATGGCGGTGCTATTAGGGCCTTGACTAGCAACGTGGCAAAATCTTTTAATATTGCTAATAGAGGTGAAATTAAGCCAGGTAATATTGCAGATATAGTTATTTGGGAGGCAGACCCTCTTGAGCCATCTAGCATGCCTGAAAAAGTATTTATTAATGGCGTTGATATGGATCTTACAACTAGATCAACTAGGCTTAGAGATAGGTATATTATGGACCTTGATAAACCAAATACTTATAGAGATTAAGTAAATATGGTGCCGGCACCAAGAGTCGAACTCGGGACCTACTGATTACAAATCAGTTGCTCTACCAACTGAGCTATACCGGCGAAGTGCAAATTCTACATTAATTAAATGTTTCATGGAATACATCTGGTCGATATATCTAATCAAGATTAAATTACATTAAAAAACCAATTGGGAGAGATGACTTTTCTATATCTCTAAACTACAACCTGTTCCACCCAGGCCACAATAACCATTTGGGTTTTTAGCTAAATACTGTTGATGATATTCCTCAGCTAGAAAATATTCAGGAGCATTCATAATTTCAGTAGTTATATTACTAAAACTCTCATTAGATAATGCTACTTGATAAATTTTCTTGCTTTCAAGACATGCAAGAATATCTTCATCAGAATAACAATATATAACTGATCTATATTGTGTCCCAACATCATTGCCTTGCTTCATACCCTGGGTAGGATTATGACATTCCCAGAAAACCTTTAATAAATTGTTGAATGAAATTACCCCTGGATCATAAATAACTTCAACTACCTCTGCATGATTGGTATTCTTATAACAAACATCTTCATAGGTA
>CAWUWW010000021.1:0-16280 GCA_963926355.1 uncultured SAR86 cluster bacterium
TAATTAGAAAGCTATTCTTAATGACATTAAGTTGAAACTTTTCTATAATCCAATCTCACTTATAGGCCTGATAGCTCAGTCGGTAGAGCAAAGGATTGAAAATCCTTGTGTCGGTGGTTCGATTCCACCTCAGGCCACCATCCTACTAGGCTTTATCTCCATAATTTTGCATATGTTCTGCGGTTCTTTCGTTATCACCATACATAAAATGATTAGACATATTTTCTCTATACTTGCTAGCGGGAACAGTTAAACCAGCTGCTTCAGCAACTTCTCTGATATGCATTGGCGTTGCACCACAGCAAACACCAAGATAGTTTATGCCCAGCTCATATGCCTCTTTAGCAAAAGCTCGCATCTCATACCTATTACAATACAAAGGATCTAAGGCAGTTGGGAAAGTTCTTCCATGAGGTGCGGGGCATGAGCAACCACTGCCATCAGGTAAATTAAAAAATGTAGGGTTTTCAGAGGTTGTTCTATATGGAAGTGGTAAAGCCCCCATATGGCAACTTATTGCTTTTCTAATTTCTTTTAGATAAGGCATCATCGTATCAGGGCCTCTAAAGCAGTTCATACCAACAACATCAGCACCTCTTTGCTCAAGCTCTTTACATGTATCAATTATTGAGACACCATCTCTCATGATATTTTCAGCCATAGGGGCAATGGTTATTACAGAAGGAAGTCCTGATTTTTGAATGATGTCTAATGCCATATATGCCTCTTCAGCGTAATAGAATGTTTCTCCTATCAACATATCAGCCCCTTCATCAACCGACCATTCAACCATTTCACTAAACATCCTTTCAACTTCAGCTTGGGCTTCAGAATTACCTTCTTCCCATATGTTTGAATTTGAGATATTGCCTGCCATTAAGTTAGCCTCACCTCCGCCAATAGGATTGTCTGCAACTTTCTTAGCAATTTTTAAGGCGGCTCTGTTTAAAGGCTCTAAAAGATCTTCTTTTCCAATAACTCTCATTTTTTCTCTATGGGCATTATAAGTAAAAGCTTCCACAACATCTGATCCAGCATGTTGAAAATCTTTGTGGAGGTTTTCTAATGCCTCAGGGTGCTCTAAAGACACCATAGGTACAAACTCTCCTGAGGCAAGATAGCCTCTCTTTTCCATTTCAAATAAGAAACCTTCAGCGCATATTACTGGACCGTTATTCAACCTTTCAATTAATTGTCTTTTCATTTTATCTATTCCTCAATATCTTTAATATGTAAGACCCCTGGGAATAAAATTCCGTTTTAGCTCCTTATTTTAAATCGCGGCAATAGGATCAACTTACGATTAATATAATTCTAGATTAGTTTTGGTAATTATGTAAAGATTTTTCTTTTCTTAATGAGCAATATAAACTAATACATATAGAAAAAACCTAATAGGAAAAACCATGGCATCTTTTGATATTAAATCAGAAATAAATATTCACGAATTAACAAATGCAGTAGATCAAGCTAACAGAGTTTTAAAAGCAAGATTTGATTTCAAGGGAACAGGTGCTGAATTTACTCTTGGAGATAAACAAATTCTCCTTTCAGCAAAAGAAGATTTTCAAATTAAACAGATGGAGCCTGTTTTGCACGAATCTCTCTCTAAACGCGGTATAGATATAAAAATTTTAAAACCAGGGGATGTGGAAGTATCAAACCTAGCCGCTAGACAAGAAATTGTCCTTCAAGAAGGAATTGATAGAGAGCTAGCTAAAAAAATAACAACACTCGTAAAACAATCTAAGGTAAAAGTTCAAGCTTCAGTTCAAGGTGAAAGTGTTCGTATTAATGGAAAAAAGAGAGATGAGCTTCAGCAAATCATTCAAGTTATAAGGGATGAGAAATATGATCTTCCTCTTCAATTTAATAATTTCAGAGATTAATAATGATATCAAAATTCCAAACACCTTTAAATTCTGGGTTTGAGCAAACAACTGAGCCTGATGAAATTCTAGAAAATATTAATCTATCTGGTAAAACCGTAATTATTACTGGTGGGTATTCAGGAATAGGATTAGAAACTACAAAGGCCCTTAAGTCAAAAGGTGCTAGGGTTATAGTTCCTGCAAAAAGAGTTGATGTAGCTATTGAAAGGCTTGAAGGAATTATCTCAAAGCAAGATATTGTTGAGATGGATTTAGGGAACTTGAATTCTATTCAAAAATTTACTGACTCTTTTAAAGAGCAAAATACCCCCTTAGATATCTTAATTAATAATGCTGGCATTATGGCATGCCCGGAAACAAGAATATCTAATGGCTGGGAAAGTCAATTCGCTATCAACCAAGTGGGTCATTTTTTATTTACTAAAGAGCTTATGGACTCTATGAAAGATGCTAAAGGATCGCGCCTGGTTAGTTTATCTTCCTCAGCACATTCATTATCAGGAATCCTATGGGACGACATACATTTTAATAATAACCCTTACGACAAGTGGATTGCTTATGGTCAATCAAAAACCGCTTCATCTCTTCTAGCTATAGAGTTTGATAGGCTTATGAAAGATTATGGGGGAAGAGGTTTTGCTGTGCACCCTGGTGGAATTATTACTCCCCTGCAACGACATCTTGGAAATGAAGAAATGGTAACTCTTGGCTGGAAAAAAGAAGATGGCTCCTTGTCTGACATGGCAGCAAGTTTTTTTAAATCTACCTCACAAGGAGCTGGGACAACGTTGTGGTGCGCAACAAGCACAATGCTTGATGGGCTAGGAGGAGTCTTTTGTGAGAACTGTGATATTGCAGAAAGAAAAGTAAATATTGATGAGACAATAAAAAGATTTTTTGGAGTTGCAGACTGGGCTATTGACTCAGATGAGGCAACTAGGCTTTGGATTGAAACAGAAAAAATAATTCAAAAAAATTAAAAATGTCTCAGCAACTTTCTTTATATCCTCCATGTAACCCATATGATTCTGGGTTTCTAAGTGCGGATGGTCATGAAATATATTATGAGCAATGTGGCAATCCAAATGGGAAACCTGCTGTATTTCTTCATGGCGGCCCAGGAGGAGGGGGAAGTGTGAAAGTTAGACAATTCTTTAATCCCGCTATCTATCGAATTATTATTTTTGATCAGCGCGGGTGCGGAAGAAGTAAGCCTCATGGCTGTCTTGAAAATAATACTACTTGGGATTTAGTTGCTGATATTGAAAGTCTTAAAATAACCCTTGGCATTAAAAAATGGTTAGTCTTTGGTGGCTCTTGGGGGAGTACGCTTGCATTAGCCTATGCACAGACACACCCCAATTCAGTTAGTGAAATGATCCTAAGAGGTATTTTTATGCTCAGAAAGAAGGAGCTAGACTGGTTCTACCAAGAGGGTGCCAGTAATATTTATCCAGAGGCATGGCAGCATTTTTTAAAGCCTATTGCTGAAAATAAGCGGGATGACTTGATGGGCGCTTATTATGAAATATTTCAGAATGCAGATGAAAAGGTAAAATTAGAAGCAGCAATAGCATGGTCTAAATGGGAAGGCTCATCAAGCAGCTTAGCTTATAGACCAGAGATGAATAATGGTTTTTCAGAACCAAGGTTTGCTCTGGCTTTTGCTCTTATAGAGAATCATTACTTTGTTAATAAGGGCTTTCTAGAGCATGAAAACCAGTTAATTGAAACCAACATAGATATTATAAGATCTATTCCAGCAGTTATCGTCCAAGGTAGATATGACATGGTATGCCCTATGATTACTGCTTGGGAGCTTTCGCAGAACTGGCCAGAAGCCAAATTAATTGTGGCGCCCTCCTCAGGGCATACTGCTTTTGAATCAGAGATAACTCATGAGTTAATTAAAGCAACTGACATTTTTGGTAAAAGTTTTGGATAATATCTCCTTCATTGGCATGGCTGGCTCAGGAAAATCTACTCTGGGCAAAGCATTATCAGAAATTTTAAGCACGAGCTTTGTAGATACTGATTTGCTTATAGAAGATAAGTTTATGCAGTCGCTAGAAGAGCTTAAACAGTCAAAAGGATATAAATTTGTGAGGCTTGCGGAAGAGGGAATTATTTTAAATTTACAGAATGATATTAAAGTAATATCAACAGGGGGAAGCGCTATCTACTCTGATAAAGCAATATCTTACTTAAACTCTTTTTCAAAGATAGTCTATATATCAACTCCTTTAGATGTGATTAAATCAAGAATTGGAGTTGGCCAAGAAAGAGGCTTAGCTGTTGCTGAAGGGACAACCATTGAAGATACCTATTCGGAGAGAAAGCCTCTCTATGAAAAATGGGCTCAATTAACATTAGATGGAACTAAACCCATTAATGATCTTGTTAAGGACATTATTCGAGGCCTTTGAATATGAATAAAAAAATATTAATCGCCGGGGCATCTGGATTGGTTGGTGGAGAAATTTTAGGCATATTAAATAACAAAAGTACTGACATCGTGCTTATATCAAGGCGACCTTTAAATTTAAACTTACCCAATATCAAAGAGTGTATTGTAAATTTTGAAGAGCTAGCGAATGAGGCAAATTTTCCACCAGTTGATCATTTATACATTGCACTAGGGAAAAGACTTGATACCTCTGAGCTTTTATATATAAAGAAAAATAACAGAGAGGGTTTTATAAAAGTTGATCATGACTATGTCATAGCATTAGCAAAAAAAGCATTTCTTATGGGGGCCAGATCAATATCAATTGTTTCTGCTATAGGCGTCAATGAGAATTCAATGAATCTATATTTAAAAACAAAAGGAAGGGTTGAGGAAGAAATAAAATTAATTGGGTATCATCAAGTTGTAATAGCCAAACCAGGGCATTTGCTAGGAGCAAGATCAGGAGATAAATTCCGAATTGAAGTACCTTTTATTGAATTCTTTACAAAAATATTAGAGCCTTTAATGATTGGGCCTTTAAGAAGCTTTAGAAATATATCTGCAAAAAAAGTTGCAAAAGCCATGATCTCATCAATGGAGGATGAGACAGGGGGAGTCATCACGCTAACTTATAAAGATTTTATAAAAAACTAGGTAAGTTTTTTTTGCGCGTTATCTAATTTTCTTATTGCATAAACTGAATTTAAAAACCAAAAAGCAGAAGCAAAAAAGAAATAGTAAAGGCCTGCATATAGCTGCACAACCATTGCTAATGAACTACCAGCAGCCATTGCCATGAATCCAATAATCTTTTTATTATACTTATTTGAGATAATAAGAGGTGCGGCTACTATAGTACCGAAAAAGACACTGCCAATCTGAAGGATATCAATGATATTCATACTGATAAGCATAAAGAATTGTGCTTATGAGTATAATTATAGGAGAATTATGATAGTTTTTTTTAAAAAGTAAATAACTATTTGAACTATTTTTATATGCTGTAGTCTAATAATGTAGACACATATTTACAGGAGAGAATATGAAAAATTTATTAACATTAATTATGGTTATATCCATGTCATCTAACCTTGCTGCTGACCATCATAAAAATGATAAAAAGCTTAAAAAACAACACCCTAATAAATTATTAGATACTAAAGCTTGCAAGGAAACTAAAGAAGGTATTGGGTGGCTTCTTGGAGCCGCTGATAAGGTTTTTGATGAAATAAAAGAGCAAGGTAAAAATAAAGACAAGGCTTGGAATGATGAGATGTGGATGAAGGCATCTTTCATGTCCAATCTAGCTGCAAATTATTCCACGGTATACGATGTATGGTGCAAAAGCGAAGCTCGCAATAAGATGAAAAAAAAGATAATTAAGAAAAAGTTAAGCTCGGATGATAAAGATATAAAAGTTTTGATTAAGAAAATTATAGCTGACAAAGAACTCTTTGAAGAGCATGAGTGGATATCAGACGGAGAAGAGATTGAGGTTATTGTTCTAGACTAAAACTTACCTCTTTGGAATCTCATTCTTATTGAATAAACCCTAAGAAGAGCAACAAAAGTCAGGATCGACTGAGTAAATATAGAAATAGTTATTGGGTTAGACCAACTCCAATTATCAATAGTTAACCAGAGTAAAAATGTTTGTAATGGAAAATTAATTACAGCTCCCATCATTACAACAATTACTGCCTCTCTAAAAGCTACTTTTTCTGTTTTATTCATAAACCTTCCTCTTTAATTTTAATACCGGTGCCATAGGCAAGAATCTCTGACGCTCCCTGTGTGATTGTCGAGGTTTGAAACCTAAATGCAATAATTGCATTTGCGCCCTTAGATTTTGCGTCATCAATCATTCTTTTGTAAGCTTGCTCTCTAGCTGATGTTAGTAATTTAGAATACCCCACTATCTCACCACCAATTATATTTTTTAAACTAGCAAAAATATCACTACCAAGATTTCTAGATCTCACGGTACTGCCCTGAACAATGCCAATATTTTCTATAATTTCAAAACCTGCTATTTCATTGGCCGATACTACTATAAAATTGTCTTCCATGACATTTTCCTTTAAATGGTTTAATTTATAAATATAATGCAAGAATTAATAGAAGCAAGGTTTTCCATAGGAAATATTGTTAAACATCGATATTTGAACTTCAAAGGTGTTATTTTTGACCTAGATCCTTCATTTAATAATACAGAAGAATGGTATCTGGCTATCCCCAAGGAAATAAGGCCAATAAAAGAGCAGCCTTTTTACCATCTCTTCGCTGAAAATGAAGAAATATTTTATATAGCTTATGTATCTGAACAGAATTTACTAATTGATGATTCTAATAAGAAGTGTAATCATCCTAATATTAAGCAAGTTTTTTCTCATTTTGATGGAATAAAATATATGCCTCACCCAAGCTCTAAGAATTAATTTAGTTACTCTAAGTGGGCTATCTGAACCGCTGTCACGAAGACATCCATAGCAACTTTTAATTGATCCTTATCAATAAATGTTGGAGCTATTCTTATAGTACTGTCTATTGGATCATGGCCATAGGGAAAGGTTGCTCCAGCAGGAGTAATTAGAACGCCTGCTTCCTTGCATAGCTCAATAACTCTAGAGGCTATTGGTTTGACTGAAGTAAAGGTTATAAAATAGCCACCCGTTGGTCTGGAGAATGCGCCATGGGCTTCTGGTAATGTTTTTAAAATAGAATAAGCTAACTCAAATTTAGGCCTTACAAGCTCAGCATGCTTTGTCATATGGCTTATGATATCTTCAGCATCTTTAAAAAATTGAGTATGTCTTTTTTGGTTAATCTTATCGGGGCAAATAATCATAGACCCTCTTGTCTTCTTAATAAGATCAAGGTTTTTGCCTGAGGCAGCCATAAATGATAGCCCTCCTCCACCAAAAGTTACCTTTGAGAATGAAGTTACAACAATAGTTTGGTCTTTTGCCCCAGCACCTGTTGCTATCTCCCATACTGGCATCTGTTTTCGAGTAGGTAAAAAATCATGAACTAAATAGGCATTATCAAAGAGAAATAAAAATTTATCTGAATAATCTAACCCTATTTTAAAAAGGCTAGAAATATTTTCATCAGAAAATACTTCTCCAGATGGGTTAGAGTGCCTTGGGACAGACAATATCCCGACAACATTCTCGTTATCTTCGAGAACCTTCTTAAGTTGATCAAGATCAACTCCATCTTCAGTCAAAGGGACGGTAAGCATATCAATGCCAAAATCCTCAAACATCCTGAAATGTCTATCAAATCCTGGGACAGGGCAAATTACCTTTGGATTATTTATTTTTTGCCAAGGCGTAGGTTCTGAAAAAAGATAATGAGCTAAAACTGTTTGGTAGGTTAAAAGGAGGCTTGATTGCTCACCTGTTATAATATTTTCAAGAGGTGCTGAAAGCAGGCTTGATCCCAGCTCTCTCGCCTCTAAGATGCCATCTGGCTCTCCATAATTCCTTAAATCTACGCCGTTTTCATCAATTGCCTCAACAGGCATTGAAAGCAGCTCATTGGAAAGATCTAACTGAGATGCGTCTGGTTTACCTCTGGTAATGTCTATAGACAGACCTTTAGCCTTTATTTCTTCAAAATGGGCAAGAATATTATTAGTCATATGCTGAGTATTTTATAGGATAAAATAATAAGTGGTATATATTAATATTAGCTTCTACAATTTAAAAACAATGAAACATAATAATTTAATCTAGAATGAATCTTTGGCTCATCTCCATTTTATTATTAGTTGTAATTGCATTATTAATCCTTATTATTTTTTTAAATACAAAAAGTGATCCTAGCGATATAGAAAAAAGAGATTCTATCAGAGACTTGGACAAAGCTATTCTGAGACAAGAGGCTACCTTGACTGGTTTATCAAAAGACATTCAATCCTTTCAAGACCCTCTGGATAAGCTAAAAAGGTATCTTTCAGGGGGAACGCTTGCTGGAAAGTTTGGTGAATGGTCTCTTGAGGCTATTATGCAAGATATCTTTCATCCAAATCAATTTGAAAAGAATGCTGAGGTCATACAAGGATCAGGTAAGCGTGTTGAATTTGTTTTAAGAATGCCTGAAGGCTTATTACTTCCAATTGATGCAAAATTTCCATCAGGGCTGTATGACAACTACCTTCACGCAATAGCTCAGGGCGATGAAAAGCTTGTCAAAAAATCTATAGATGATATTCGAAGGCATGTTTTAAAAGATGCTCTTGATATTAAAGAGAAATATATTCAAGTGGGAGTGACGATTGATCTTGGAGTTATGTATATTCCTAGCGAGGCTTTAATGCAGCTAATTGATTCCATCGATAATTTAAGAGAAGAAATTTTTAGAGACTATCGCGTGTTAATAATGGGTCCTAACTCACTTGCTGCTTATTTAATAAGTGTTCATATGGGCTTTAGAACATTGGCCCTTAATAGTAGAGCAAGCGAGATAATGGAAGAATTTGGAAGGCTAAAAAAAGAATTTGAGAAGTTTGGCAGCTCAACTGATGATTTACTTAAAAAAGCTGATGCTATGATTAAGGCTGTTAATGAACATGCCACAAGAGAGAGGCAAATGCATAAAGCTATAAAGAGTATGGACCAGCTAGATTCTTAGATATAAAACTTTCGCCACATATTTAATCCAAAAAATAAAGAGCTCAGCCAAAGAAAGAACTCAATATAATTTGGGTTACTGTTATAACCAAAAAACCCTTTTAAAAAAATTCCTATTGATCCTTTGTCATGAAAAGCATGGGTATATAAGCCTTTCTTTGCATTATAAGAATACATATATTCTTGGTCGCCCTCTTCTAGAGATTTCTTGGGTATGAAAATATCCCAGACTCTATGAATTTCTTTATCTTGCGCTTCCCAATTTGCAAGCTTTTCTGATTTAACTAAGTACTCTTCAGCCTCATGCGTCCCATACGCAACCATACCAGATGCAAGGAAAACAAGCATAAGAGTTGTGTACTTAAAAACATATTTTAAATTAATTTTTTTACCCTGCTGAACTATTAAAAACCCGATGGCTATTGCTAGAATTGCTCCTGAGATAAATCCTAAATATGAAAAAGCTCCAGTAATAGAAAAGCTAGAAATAAGGAAAACAGCTGTTTCAAAACCTTCTCGAAGGATTGCGAAGAAAACAACTAAAAAAACACCCCATGATGATAGTTTTATTGCATTTAAAGTCTTTCCCTCTAGTGCGGTCTTGTCGCTAACATTCTTTGATAGCCAAAAAATAACATACCAAATCAAGATAGCAGTCACATACAAAAATATGGATTCAAATAATGCGGCTATTGAGTCATTGCCTAATGAGTTTTTGGCAAGAATAACTATATAGCCAATAAATATACTTGTAATTGTTGCCGCAACAACTCCAAGCCATAATTTTGAAAAATGCTTAACTTGATTTGATTTTTCTAAAATTAAATAGATAATTCCAACCACCAAGGATGCTTCAAGCACCTCTCTAAAAACTATAATGAATTCGTTCATATTTTAATGCGCTCCCTGACTCTTATTCCCAAATGAGAATGATTCTTATTTAGATTGTAACTAAAATAAAGTTGGAATTAAAGGTGATATTCTTAAGAAAACTATCGATTTAGAATTCTATTACTGAGACAATAGGTCATGAAAAAAATAGCAATAATTGGTGCGGGAATAGCGGGAACCACTACAGCTTATACTTTAGTAAAAAAGGGCTATGAGGTAACTGTTATTGACTCCAGAAGATACCCTGCAATGGCTACAAGCTACGCAAATGGGGGCCAATTAAGTGCAAGTAATGCTGAGACATGGAATACTCCAAAAAATGTCTTAAATGGAATGAGGTGGATGTTTAAACCCGATGCTCCATTGCTGTTTAATCCATATCCCGAAGTTCAAAAATATAAGTGGATGATGGGATTTCTGATGGCTACGTTAAAAAATGAGCATAAAAAAAATACACTAGAAACCATCGATCTAGCAAAAAAAGCCAGGGAAATATATTTCAAAATTGCTGATGAGGAAGGTATTGAATTTGAGTTACTTAAGAAAGGTATCTTAAGATTTTATGATTCAAATAAAGAATTTAAAGCTGACATAAATAAAAAATCATGGCTGGAGCAAGAAGGTATGGAATGGGATGTTCTTTCAACAAATGAAGTGAGAGCTCTTGAGCCTGCATTTGAAAATAATGCAAATTATGAAAAAATTGTTGGAGGAATCTATACCAAATCAGATGCTAGTGGCGATATTCATAAATTTTGTACTAACCTTGAAAAGGTTTTAATTGAGAAGTATTTTGCTAAATTTCAACTAAATACTTTAATTGAAAGCATAACCAAAGAAAAAGACCAACTTGTTCTCAAGGGGAGCAGTGGCGATGAGGGTGAGGTTTTTAGCTCTAATTTTGATAGAGTTGTTGTTTGTGCTGGTGTGGGAACGCAAGAAATTGCCAATTCTTTAGGTGATAGGATGAATGTCTATCCGGTGAAGGGATACAGTATAACGATAGATCTTAAAGATGAGATATCTAAAAAATGCGCACCTACAGTTTCTTTAATAGACCAGCCTGTAAAAATTGTAGCTAGTAGACTGGGGGATAGGTTTAGAGTTGCAGGCACTGCTGAACTTGCAGGAATTAACACAGATATTCGTCAAAATAGAATACGACCTCTACTTAAATGGGTTGAAAGATATTTTCCAAATGTCAGTACAGAAACTTATACGCCATGGGCAGGCCTCAGACCAATGACGCCAAATATGATGCCCCTAACCCATCAAAGTAGAATGAAGGGAGTTTATTATCATACTGGTCATGGGCATTTAGGGTGGACCCTCAGCGCCGCCACTGCAAAAATAGTTGCAGATAAGATTGAGTCAGGCTTTTAAGGAAGATCAATTATTTCCCAAGAATTATCAATACTTATCTCTCTTAGCTTTTGGTCTGGATTCACAGCTATTGGAGTTTCAACCACGCTCAATAAAGGAAGATCATTTATAGAGTCCGAATAAAACGTTGTTCCAGAAAAATCTTTATATCCATTTTTAGTCATCCACTCCTGAACACGATATAACTTACCCTCACCAAGAGCAGAAGGCTCTAATATTTTTCCAGTGAATACCCCATCTACTATTTCTGGAATTGTTGCGACCACATCTTTAAACTCCAGCCTTCTGGCGATTAAATCAACTAAGACTTTATTGGTTGCTGATGCCAAAAGCAACCGATCATTATTTTCATAATGTTTATGGATTAATCTTAATGCATAAACATTAATCATTGGCTCAATTACAGTTAGTAGGAATCCATCCAGAACTTCTGGTAATTTCTCTTCGCCTATTTCTATAAATGATCCAATAGAAAATCCAGCATATTCAGAAATATTTAAAGTGCCCTGGTGATACTGATCAAAAAAATATTTATTTTTCTCTTCATAGCGTTTTGCATCAACATGGTTATGTTTTATTAAGTATTCTATCCAGGAGTAGTCAGAATCTCCTCTAAGAATGGTATTATCAAGATCAAATATAGTAAGTTTCACTTTTATTTTTTATGAAAAAAGAACCTGGTTACAGATTAAATGTTGGTTTAATTATTGTTAATGATAAGGGCAAAGTGCTTCTATGCAAAAGAAAAAATTTAGATAGCTGGCAATTTCCGCAAGGAGGTATAGATTTTGGAGAAACTCCACTAAGGGCGGCAAAAAGAGAGTTATTTGAAGAGGTTGGTATTAAAGCAGGCTCTGTAAGGCTTATTGGCTCTCTTGAAGAATGGCTAAAATATGACATCCCAAAGGAAAGTAGAAGAAAGCACTTTCTGCAGAAAAAGTTCAAAGGTCAAAAGCAAAAATGGATTATGTTTAAACTAACCAAGAATGTTGATGTTAGTTTTGAAAATGATCCTGATAGCGAGTTTGATGATTATAAATGGGTTTCTTATTGGTATCCTTTAAGATCAATTATTTCTTTTAAGAAAGATGTATATAGGAAAGCTTTAACAGGCCTAAGGTTTATTTTTTGTGAAGAGTGTCGCAATGATTGAGGGTTTCCTAATATTTGCAGGATTAGGGATTATTGCAGGCCTGCTTGCTGGAATGTTTGGCATAGGCGGGGGAATAATAATTGTTCCTATTTTAATTGCTAGCTTCATTAATTATGGTTTTAATGAAGAGATTGTTGTTCATCTAGCCATTGGCACATCATTGGCTAGTATTTTTTTTACAGGCGCGTCATCAGCAAATGCCCATAGAGTAAAGAAAAGTATTGATTATGAAATAATGAAGCCTACATCTCTTGGTATAGCTATTGGAGCTCTTTTAGGTGCTATATTTGCAATTCAACTAGCAGGAGATCTCCTTAAAATTCTTATTGGATGCTTTGCAATACTAGTGGCCACCCAGATGTTATTTGATCTTAAATTTAGCTCTCAATTTAGAAATCCTAACATCCTTAGATCAATGTTTGCTGGATCTGGAATTGGATTTCTGTCATCAATTTTTGGAATTGGCGGAGGGATGTTTTCTGTTCCATACTTCAAAAGCTCAGGCCTAAGTATGACATCAAGCGTAGGAACATCTGCTGCATGTGGTATTCCAATTGCTCTCTTTGGATCATTTGGATATTTTTTAACTGGTATAAGCAATCCTGTTCTGCCAAATCTTAGCTATGGATATATCTACCTTCCAGCTGTCTTGGGGATATCTCTAACCAGTATCTTTGCAGCAAGATATGGAGCTGACCTTGCACATTATTTATCTCCGCATACACTTAGAACACTGATGGCCATCCTAATGCTAATAATTTCCGTATATATGTTTGCAATATGATTGTTGAGTTATCAGATTTTTTTAACAACCCCAGTCTCATTGAAATAGGGCCGATACAAATTCAGTACTATGCAGTTACATGGCTTATGTCAGCTATCTTTATATATATATTTTTAAAATCAAATAAAATTATTTTAGAACTTGGTCTTAATAATGAAAAAGTTAATGATTTAGTATTTATGTATGGGCTCTTTTTTGGGGCAATGTGTGGAGGAAGGGTTGGATATATGTTTTTTTATGGCACCTCTCAGCTTCTTGAAAACCCCTTATCTTTATTTTATGTGTGGCAAGGGGGCTTAAGCTTTCACGGTGGTCTTGTAGGTGTAATAGTTAGCTTTCTTATTTTTTGTAAAAAGAATGATATGAGTTTTATAAGATTAATGGATGCTGTCGCTCTTGCTATGCCTATAGGGCTTGGTCTTGTCAGAGTTGGTAATTTTCTTAACGGTGAATTATATGGAAGGCAGACTAGTGGGAATTGGGGTTTCATTTTTCCAACTGACCCATATGGTTTATTAAGGCACCCTTCCCAACTATATGAAAGTTTTGGAGAAGGAGTTATTTTATTTACAATTCTATTTTTAATAAATAAATCTACAAAAATCCATGGTGTTGTTTGCTCGTCATTTCTTATACTTTATGGAGCAATAAGATTTATAATTGAATTCTACAGACAGCCTGATGCGCATATTGGATATGTGGCATTAGAATTTATGAGCATGGGTCAGTTGCTTTGTATTCCAATGATGATTATTGGTTTTATTTTACTGGCTTACTCTAGGAATAAAAAATGAAAGCATATTTAGACCTTCTTCAGTATATTTTAGAAAATGGTGACAAGAAGGAAGATAGAACTAACACTGGTACAATTTCCTCTTTTGGCCATCAACTAGCGTTTGATTTAGAAGATGGCTTCCCGGCAGTAACAACAAAATCACTAGCCTGGAAAGGAGTTGTTTCTGAGCTACTATGGTTTTTAGAAGGCTCAAGTGATGAGCGAAGGCTGGCGGAAATAAGATTTGGTAAGGATAGGTCTAAGCTTACAGATTTATCAAAATATTCAACCATATGGACAGATAACGCTGATAAACAAGGTAAAGATCTTGGGTATGAAAATACTGAATTAAAGAAGGGCTTAGGCCCTGTATACGGTGTACAGTGGAGGGACTGGGGTGGTGTTGACCAAGTAACAAATCTGCTAAAAAATATTCAAGAAAACCCTGATGGAAGAAGGCATATTCTATCTGCATGGAACGTTGGAGATATAGAAAAAATGGCATTACCGCCATGCCATGTTATGAGTCAATTTTATATAAGTAATGAGACTATTAGCTGTCACATGTATCAAAGAAGTGCTGATATGTTTTTAGGTGTTCCTTTTAACATTGCTAGTTATGCTCTATTACTTTGTATATTTGGAAAAATATTAAATCTAAAACCAAAGAGATTTGTTCATTCATTTGGAGATGCTCATATATACATGAATTCAATAGAGCAAGTTAAGGAGCAGCTAACAAGAGATCCTATGAAGTTACCGGAAATATCAATTCCTAATATTACTTCGTTAGAAGAATTATCTATGTATGAAATAGGTGATTTTAAATTAATTAACTATGACCATCACCCTGCTATAAAAGCAAAAATGGCAGTATAAAAATAAATTAAATTAATCTTCGTAGAAGTCCTCTGACTGAATGGGCCTTGAGATTGTATTATCTTCATTTGCCCAGGCTCCAAAATCAATTAATTTACATTTTTCTGAACAGAAGGGCCTGAAAAGGTTTGTTGGCAAAAGGTTGGTTGGTTTTTCACATCTAGGGCAGTTAGGCATTTTTAATTATCTCCATATATTTATTATGAACAAATAATACCTGTTCATGTAAGAATTCTAGGGAGGATGAGTTTAATATAATATCATCCGCTATAGACAATCTATCCTCACGCGAGGCTTGTTTATTGATTACATTCATAACCTCAGAAGTTTTCTGATTATCTCTAGCGGTAGTTCTTGCCACCTGAGTGTCAATATCGCAATCAATCACAAGAACACGATTATAGTTAGTAGCAGAGTTTGTTTCGAAGATTAAGGGAACCATGATTATGGTATATGGCGATTTAGATTTATCTATAAAATCTAAAATTGAATCCTTGACAATAGGATGAATAATATTTTCAAGTTTTAGTTTTTTATCTGGATTTTTAAAAATAGTTGCTCGTAGTTTTTTTCTATCAATATCTTTACTATCGTCTAAAAAAGAAGAACCAAACTCCTCAATAAATAAGTCATAGCCAGGAGAGTTTATGCGCAGAGCATCTCTGGCGACATGATCCGCGTCCAAAACATCAATGCCTAAGTCCATAAAAAAACTTGAAGCAGCTGATTTGCCAGAACCTATTCCGCCTGTTAATCCAATAATCATATAAACATTATACTTTAGATAAAAAAAAAGGCTTCCAGTTAAACTGAAAGCCTTAAAGAAAAAGCCTGACGATTTCCTACTCTCACACAGGGAGACCCTGCACTACCATTGGCGTTAACCCGTTTCACTTCTGAGTTCGAGATGGGATCAGGTGGTTCCAAGTTGCTATTGTCATCAGGCAAACTGGTATGTAATTTATAATTTTTAATTCTCACTACAATGTTACTCAAATCTATAACCCTACTTAAGGTTACATGATCAAGCCTCACGAGTTATTAGTACAAGTTAGCTCAACGCCTCGCAGCGCTTACACATCTTGCCTATCAACGTCATAGTCTATGACGACTCTTTAGGAGACATAAAGTCTCTGGGAGATTTAATCTTGGGAGAGGCTTCCCGCTTATATGCTTTCAGCGGTTATCCTTTCCGAACATAGCTACCCGGCAATGCCACTGGCGTGACAACCGGAACACCAGAGGTTCGTCCAATTCGGTCCTCTCGTACTAGAATCAGCTTCCCTCAAATCTCCAAACGCCCACAGCAGATAGGGACCGAACTGTCTCACGACGTTCTAAACCCAGCTCGCGTACCACTTTAAATGGCGAACAGCCATACCCTTGGGACCTGCTCCAGCCCCAGGATGTGATGAGCCGACATCGAGGTGCCAAACA
>CAWUWW010000022.1:0-6622 GCA_963926355.1 uncultured SAR86 cluster bacterium
GGCCTATGGAGGCAATTTTTTTATCTTCTACGTAAACCCCAGGAGCTCCATCAATAAAATTAGATTCTATTGAGAATTCGTTTAAGAGATTTTTAGTAAAATTTTGAATGCTTTGCACTAGGCTTTTTGGTCCAAGCTCTAAACGTTTAATATCTAACATGAAGTAAATAACTAACTGGCCTGGTCCATGATAAGTAACCTCACCACCCCTGTCAGTTTGAATGATAGGTATATTTTTAGCATTTAAGATATGAGATTTATCTGCAGCGGTTCCTAAAGTAAAAACTGGAGGGTGTTCTACAAACCATATCTCGTCATGAAATTCTTCTGACCCTAGATGAGATCTCATGGCATCTAAGGTCTCTTGATAATCACAAAGACCTAGGGATTTAAAGGCAAGATTATTACTCACTAATCGTTTCTAGCTTCAACAAAGGCATCTTCGGAAATCTTATGATATGCAGAAACGCCGTCTTTAAAATTTTTATAAGATTGATAGACCTTATTGACAGTCTCATCATTTGCAGCATTTTCTTCTAAGATGTCGTTAGCAATAACTTTAAATTCTGCAATAACATCATCCGGCAATTTTCTTAATTGAACATTGTGAACGTTTACTAGTTCTACTAAAGCTGTATTATTTCTAGCAGTGTATTCATCTAAAATATCTTGGTTAACGGCCTTTGAAGCTGTCTCAATAATTACTTGGAGATGTTTTGGAAGTGAGTTCCAAGCATCGATATTAATAAGCAGTTCGAGCATTGAGCCTGGCTCATGCCATCCAGGGTAGTAGTAATATTTTGCAGCTTGCTGGAAACCAAAAGTTAAATCATTATATGGACCAACCCATTCAGTAGCATCTATCACCCCTGTTTGGAGTGCTGTGAATAATTCTCCGCCAGGAAGAGTTACAGGAATTCCTCCAGCCCTTTTGAAGACCTCGCCGCCTATTCCGGGAATTCTCATCTTTAATCCTTTTATATCATCTAAAGAATTAATCTCTTTGTTAAACCAACCGAACATTTGTGTTCCGGTATTTCCAGCTGGGATAGGATAAATATTAAAAGGTTCATAAATCTCTCTCCATAATTCCAAGCCTCCGCCTCTATTAGTCCAGGCATTTATTTCATCTGCTGTTAAGCCAAATGGAACTCCAGTAAAAAATTGTGCAGCAGGAACTTTTCCTTTCCAGAAATAACCGCCGCTATGACCCATTTGATGAGAGCCACTTGATACAGCATCGAATACCCCAAAAGCAGGCACTTGCTCACCAGCTCCAAAAACTGTAATTTGCATCTGTCCATCACTCATCTGCTCAACAAGTTGAGCGATTCTTTCGGGAGCCATTCCCAAGCCGGGATAATTTTTAGGCCAAGCTGTAACTAGACGCCATTTATAAGTTTCTTGCTCTGAGGCAGCTTCAGTATTTTCAATATTGTCTGAACAGCCGACTATAAATAGAAGTGCAAGTAGGTATAAGTAATTATTTTTTATCATAGTTTTTCAAGGTTTGCGTAAGCCATAACAAGCCATTTTGTTCCAGCTTTACTAAAATTAATTTGAACTCTTGCTGCCTCTCCCGAGCCCTCGTAATTGAGAACTACTCCTTCTCCAAAAGTTTTATGGGCAACTCTTTGTCCAAGTGCTATCCCTATCTCTTCTTCAAATTCAAATTTCGTTTCTGTGAAGTCTTTTCTATTATAAGGAATATTGGTTTGCGCTCTAGGTCTAATCTCATTTATAAGAGCTTTTGGAATTTCACGTAAGAATCTAGATGGAGGGTTGAAAGTATCTGAACCATGGAGTCTTCTTGATTCTGCATGAGTGATATATAACTTCTCCATTGCTCTTGTAATACCAACATAACAAAGCCTCCTTTCTTCTTCTAATTGAGCTGGATTTTCCATAGACCGGCCATGCGGAAATAAGCTTTCCTCCAGACCCGTCATTATAACTAACTTAAACTCTAGCCCTTTTGCAGAATGAAGAGTCATTAACTGGGCTGCATCATCATGCTCTGAAGCCTGCCTATCGCCTGAGTCCAAAGAAATCATATCTAAATACTGTTCTGCAATTTCTTTATTGGGCTTATCTTCCTTGATGCTTTGCTCAAAGTTAGTAGTTGCAGATACAAGCTCCTCAAGATTTTCTACCCTAGTTTTTCCTTTCTCTCCCGGCTCTTTTGCATGATAAGCAACAAGACCAGAGGTTTTGATAATTTCTTCCATAAGATCTGAAAGAGGGTTCTCTTCAATAAACTCTTTACACCTAGAAATAAACTCTAAATAAGACCTAAGTCCAGCGCCTCCTCGTCCTGAAATAGTCCCCTCGTCGATTAATTTAGCTGAAGCTTTAATATAAGAGATATTAAATGACTTTGCTGTTCCTCTAATCTTAGCAAGCGTCTTCTCTCCAACTCCACGAGTTGGATTTGATATCGAGCGTTCAAATGCAGGATTGTCAGAATTGTTAAAAATAATTTTTAGGTAAGCGATAGCATTTTTGATTTCCATTCTTTCGTAGAATCTTTGGCCGCCGTATATTCTGTAAGGAATAGCAGCTCTAAGCAAAGCTTCTTCCAATGCTCTTGATTGCGCATTTGATCTGTAGAGCACAGCTGCATCTTCATACATTTCGCCTTTGCTCATCCAGTCTCTTAAAACATCGGCAACAAATCTTGCTTCATCTTGTTCGTTATAAGCTTGATATAAAACTATTTGCTCGCCTTCCAATTTCTCTGTCCAAAGATTCTTCCCAAGCCTATCGGTATTATTTTCTATAAGGGCATTAGCTGCTCCTAAAATAATATTAGTGGATCTGTAATTCTGCTCAAGACGAACAACCTCAGTATCATCAAAGGTTTTTATGAAAGAATCTACATTCTCAACTTTAGCTCCCCTCCAACCATAAATAGACTGATCATCATCACCAACTGCAATTATAGTTGCTTGGTCTGATGCTATCTCAAGAAGCCATTTATATTGAATAGTATTGGTGTCCTGGAACTCATCCACGAGAATAGATTTAAACCTTAAGTGAAAAAAAGCTCTAACAGAAGGGTTATCTCTAACCACCTCATAAGATCTTAAGAGGAGCTCACCAAAATCAACAAGATTATCTCTCAAGCATACAGCCTCATATTCTTTATAAATTTTATTAATATTTTCTTTAAAGTGGTCTCCGTGATCATTTACCTTGTCACTTCTATAGCCTTCATCTTTCCATGAATTAATTTGCCACTGACTTTGCCTTGAAGGCCAGGATGCCTCGTCCAGACTTAACTCTTTAGCTATCCTTTTAATAATTCTTAATTGGTCATCGGAATCTAAAATGGTGAATCCGCTACTAAGACTAGCTTCTTTATGAAATCTTTTTAGCATTCTGTGTGCCAATCCATGAAAGGTACCAACCCAAGTGTCCATCATAGGAGATTGAAGTAGTTCTTCAATTCTTGATCTCATTTCAGCTGCAGCTTTGTTGGTAAAAGTTACCGCCATAATTGATGCCGGGTTCTTTCTAAGCGCCTCAACTTCCCAAGCTATCTTATGAACAAGCACCCTTGTTTTTCCTGAGCCTGCTCCCGCTAACACCATAAGATGTTGTTTTTCAGACGTAACAGCTTCACGTTGTTTATCGTTAAGATGTTCTAAAATATGCGATACGTCCATTTAGGGATTCATTTTTTTGCTTAAGAGGGATATTCTAACCTTTATGCCGACAAAATTATTAAGACAAATAAGAAATACATTACCAGAATTACGAAAATCTGAAAAAATTGTTGGTGAATTTATTTTGGCAGATCCTAAATCAATTATTACTATGAAAACTGCAGATGCCTCTGAGGCTATGGGCATTAGTGAGCCTACTTTAATCAGGTTTTGCAAAGCACTAGGATTCTCTGGCTATCAAGACCTAAAAATTAATCTTTCGCAGCAACTTGCAGCTGATGATTATTTTGTGATGTATGAAATAAATGAAAATGACTCCATTCATGAATTATGCGAAAAGGTGTTTGATACTACTATAAGTGAAATTCTAAATGTGAGATCTCAAATAGATCAAAATATTTTAGAAGATGCGATTGAAGTACTTGCCAATGCCGGCCGTGTTGAGTTTTATGCATTTGGTGGCTCGGCACCAGTTGCAATGGACGGGCAGCATAAATTCTTTAGATTAAAAATACCCTCATCCTTTATTTCAGATCCTCATATTCAGTTTATGTCTGCTAATTCTTTAGGAAAAGATGATGTTGTAGTGGTTATCTCTCAGTCAGGTACAACTTCAGCATTAATAGACAGTGTAAAAATTGTTAGAAAATCTGGAGTTAAGGTTATTGGTATCATGCCGGGCAATACACCTTTAGCTAATATTTGTGATTACCCTCTAGTTATTAATATTGGTGATAATAATAGGATATCTAAACCTCATACTTCAAGAATTGCCTACACAGCTGTTATTGATGTTTTGACCATGGGTGTTGCTCAGTTAAAGCCTGAGGCTCAAGATCACTTATACAATATCGCTGACAGTCAAAGATCTTTAAAAGTTAAAGAGTAAAATTAAACCCATCTGCATTTTGTCTTTTTAGACAAAGAATAATTAAACTAGGAAAAAATGGATAAAAGAACAGAAGAGTTTCTTAAGGACCCTATATTCCCACTTCTGGTTAAGATGTCAGCTCCGAATACGGTTGCTTTTTTCATACAATCAATTGTGGTTCTTGCTGAGGTTTGGCTTATAAGTAAGCTTGGAACTATTTCCTTGGCAGCCGTTACTTTAGCTTATCCAGCGATAATGCTTACTCAACAAATGGCTTGGGGATCTTTAGGAGGGGCTGTTACTTCTTCTATTTCTAGAAGCATGGGTGCTGGTGATAAACCAAGAGCGGAAAAATTGTTGTGGCATTCAATATTTTTAGCTTGTGGCGGTGCTTTTATTTTTATTGTGATATTTTTTCTTTTTGGCGAACAACTCTTAATGCTCTTAGGCGGGAAAGGAGCATTACTAGAAAAATCACTTACCTACTCTATGATTTTTTTATCTGGAGGTATAGTTGTTTGGCTTTCAGGAACACTGACAGCTGCTCTCAGAGGAATCGGAGATATGCGCTTTCCTGCAATGCTAACCCTAGCAAGCGCAGCTCTTCAAACCATTCTCTCAGCGGGTCTTATTCTTGGGTTGTTTGGCTTCCCTAGACTTGAACTAGTTGGAGCTGCTCTATCTATAGTAATAACCGGGCTTTTTACTGCTCTTGTATTAATTATAAAACTATCCTGTTTTACCAATAGCATTCAATTAAAATTTTCGCGCATAACCCTTGAAAAAGAGCTATTTAAAGATATTTTTAGCGTCGCCCTACCTGCTTCCTTGTCACCAATATTTACAGTTGGAACAATCTTAATACTTACAGGCCTAATTGGGCAATTTGGAAGTTCAGCTCTCGCTGGATATGGGATAGGATCTAGAGTTGAATTTTTAATGATTCCTATAGTATTTGGAATAGGAACTGCTATGACTGCGATGGTTGGCACAAATATTGGTGCAAAAAATATAACTAGAGCTGAAAAAATTGGATTTACAGGAGCTATCTCTGCTGGATTGCTGTCAGCAGTTATTGGTGTGACTCTTGCTTTGACTCCCAATCTCTGGATTAATTTTTTTACCTCAGATCAATCAACATTTTTAGTTACCAAGCAGTATATTGAAATACTTGGCTTCTTTTATATTTTTCAAGGCTTTGGGTTGTCTCTATTTTTTGCATCTCAAGGTGCTGATGCTATGAAGTGGCCAATAATAGCTACGATTTTAAGATGTGTAATCACAGCAATAGGAGCATTCCTTGCGGTCTATTATTTTTCAAGCGGCCTTGCTGGAATTTTTTATTCATCAGCTATTGCTATGGCATTTTTTGGAATCATGATGATGGTTTCTTTAAAAATGGGGGCTTGGAGAAAAAAATAAATTCATAGTTCTACTTTAAGTTTCTTAGAATGAATGCTAAGATACCCCCCATGGGTATATATAAAATTATAATTTTATCTTTTGTTTTAGCATTAAATGTTGATGCAAGGCCTATTTCATATTCTGGCGGATCAACTCTAATGCTCAAGTCAGATAATATGAGTAAATCAATCTATTACCATTACTCACCAACATATAAATATTCAGTTGGTATAGAAAATTTGGAAGATAAGTTTTTTAATAAAAATAAAAACTATCTCCGACTTACTTATTTGATAAATAGAAAAAATACTGATATTTCTCAAAGAAATTTATATTTCCAATCGGGTGTATTAGTAGATGATGCTGATGGCTTTTTTTATGGCATACATGGCGACTGGGAAACACGAAGATGGTTTTCTGGATTTGGCTACAAAGATACAAAGAATACTTTTGGTCAGGATTATACGGATCAGTATATCCAATTAGGTGTTGCGCCATATGTTGGTGACTATGGAGACCTGCACACATGGATAATGATCAAAACAAAGAAAAACTCACTTACAAATACTCAGTCTACTTATCCAGAATTGAAGTTTTTTAAGGGCCCTACTCTAGTTAAGTTTGGTTATAGCGATAAAACAGAATGGGATTTACACTTTATGTACAGATTTTAAAAAAA
>CAWUWW010000023.1:0-11130 GCA_963926355.1 uncultured SAR86 cluster bacterium
TTCCATAGCAGCTTTATCAGTCTCTAGAACCATAATCGAGTCTTCTGAGTCTACGGTTTGGCCAATCTCAACACAAATTTCAATAACCTCAACCTCTTCAACATCACCAAGGTCGGGTATATTAATTGTGTTTAATTCTGACATTAAGCTTCCCAAGGATTTGGTTTAGAAGGATCAACACCCATATCAAGATATATCTTGTCTAATTGCACCTTATCAATAACACCCTCTTTAAAGAGTGAGTATGCAGAAGCTCTAACAATACTATTAGCATTAATTTCAAAAAAACCTCTTAACATCTCACGGGAATCACTTCTTCCGAAACCATCAGTTCCTAAAACGGTATAACTGCTTTTTATATATGGTCTTATTTGCTCAGCATAAGATCTCATATAATCAGTAGAGGCTATCACTGGAATAGATTTAGTATCAAAGCATTGTTCAACATAAGATAGTTTTTCATCAAGATTGGGATTTAATTGATTAAACCTTTCAATCTCCATGCCATCTTTTCTTAATAAATTAAAACTAGTAACGCTCCATACCTCGGAATCAATATTATAATTTTGTAAAATAGCTTTGGCTTTAATAGACTCTCTAAGAATTGCACCTGAACCAATCAATCTAACGGCAGGTATTTTAGAGCCTTCTATCTTATGCATTCCTTTAATAATTGCCTCTTCTGAACCCTCAATCATTTCTGGGTGTTCATAATTTTCATTTGTTGTAGTTATATAATAGAAATAATTTTCTTGATCTACATACATCTTCTTAATACCATCTTTAATAATTACAGCGACTTCATATGCAAAAGCTGGATCATAAGATAGACAATTTGGAATAGTAGAAGAAAGGACATGGCTGTGACCATCTTGATGTTGAAGGCCCTCGCCATTAAGAGTTGTCCTTCCAGATGTTGCTCCTATAAGAAACCCTTTAGCCTGGGCATCTCCGGCAGCCCATGCTAGATCATGAATACGCTGAAATCCAAACATTGAATAAAATAAATAAAATGGAATCATTGGATAGTCATAAGTTGAATAAGCCGTTGCTAAAGCAGACCATGCTGAGAATGCTCCTGCCTCAGTAATCCCCTCTTCTAGCATCACGCCATCTTTTGATTCCTTGTACCACATTACTTTATCAGCATCCTCGGGTTCATAATTTTGCCCAGCGGATGAGTAAATACCAACTTGTCTGAATAAAGCCTCCATTCCAAAGGTTCTTGCCTCATCTGGAACAATTGGAACTATCCTTTTACCAATTTCTTTATCTTTTAATAAATCAGTAATAATTCTTACAGTAGCCATTGTTGTAGATATTTTTCTTTCATCTGTTCCCTCATATAGTTTTGAGAAAGCCTTGTCATCAGGAATACTTAGAACTTCTGAAATATTTCTTCTTCTAGGGATAGGGCCACCAAGGGAATCTCTTGTTTTCTTGAGATATTGAATTTCAGGCGAATCGTCAGCAGGTCTAACATAGGGAATATTTTCTATGTCATCATCTGTTACGGGAATATTAAACTTATCTCTGAAAGCCTTTATATTATCTAATGATAGTTTTTTTACTTGATGGGTTGTATTGTCAGCCTCCCTAGAACCTATTCCGTAACCTTTTGATGTAAGGGCTAATATAACAGTAGGTGCACCTTTTGAATTAACTGCCTTATGATATGCAGCATAGACTTTATAAGGATCATGCCCCCCTCTATTTAGCTTGTATATATCTTCATCTGTTAAGTCTTTAACAATTTCTAATACATCCGGATCTTTTGCAAAAAAGTTCTCTCTTGTGTAGGCGCCTCCTTTAGATTTAAAGTTTTGAAGCTCCCCATCAAGAACAGCGTCCATAATATCTTGGAGTTTTCCCTCTTTATCTTTAGCCATTATAGGATCCCAATGTCTCCCCCATACAACCTTAATTACATTCCAGCCAGCACCTCTAAACGAACCTTCAAGCTCTTGAATAATTGATCCATTACCTCTTACAGGGCCGTCTAATCTTTGAAGATTGCAATTAATAACAAAAATTAAGTTCTCTAACTGCTCTCGTCCTGCTAAAGCAATAGCTCCTTTTGACTCAGGCTCATCCATCTCGCCATCACCACAAAAAACCCAGACCTTACGATCATCTCTAGGTACCAAGCCACGTGCGGACATGTACCTCATAATATGAGCTTGATATATGCCCAATATTGGACCCAATCCCATAGAAACAGTAGGAAACTGCCAATACTCTGGCATCAACCAAGGATGGGGATAAGAAGACAATCCAGGCTTTTCAACTTCTCTCCTAAAGTTATCTAAGTCTTCTTCGTTGAGATAGCCTTCTAGAAAACTTCGAGCATAAATTCCTGGAGAGCAATGACCTTGATAATAAATTAAATCTTCAAGTTGCCCGTTTGAGCCTCTAAAAAAATAATTAAAACCAATATCATATAAAGTAGCTGCAGATGAAAATGTTGAGACATGACCCCCAAGATCATCATCATTTTTATTTGCTCTTAAAACAATTGCTAATGCATTCCATCTTATTAGAGATCTTATTTTTCTCTCCATAAACAAATCACCAGGCATGGAGGCCTGATCTTTAACAGGAATAGAGTTACGGAAAGGGGTTGTTAGGTTGTAGGAAGGGATAGCACCTTCTTCATTTAATTTTTTTGCTAATTTAGTCATTAAAAAGGAGGCTCTTTCAATACCCTCTTCTTCTATAACGCTACTTATTGCATCCAACCATTCACTTGTCTCAATTGGATCTAGATCTTTTGGCAAATTAACTCCCTGTAATCTTTTATTTCAATAGGTTAATTTTACTTTAGAATTTGTTAAAAATATACAATATCTAGTTAAAATTTATTATATTGTAAATAAATTACATAAAATGTATAATAATTGATTAGTTTATGTAAATAAATTACTTAAACATTATATATACAATAATATGATACTTGAAAACCTTGTAAATGGTGAGACTAAGCTAAGTAAATCTGAAAAGAAAATTGCATTAGAGGTTCTAAACAACCCATCAAAGGTAATAAACCAGTCTATATCTTCATTAGCCCTTCAGTCTGGTGTTAGTCTTCCCACTGTAAATAGATTCTGTAAAAAACTAGGCTTTTCTGGCTACCCTGCCTTCAAGATACAAATTGCACAAGAAACAACTAATACAAATTCAATGTTATTGGAAAGATTCAATGTAGATAAAGATACTCCTGAGATTGTTAAAAGAGTTATGAGTGATATCCAGTCCACAGTTGTCAGTGTTGGACAAAACTTAAACCCATCGGCTATTGATAAGGCCACAAACATGCTTGCAACTGCTAAAAGTATTACTTTTTTTGGTTTAGGTGGATCAGGACCTGTAGCTCTTGATGCTCAGCACAAGTTTTTTAGGTTTGGTATCCCTGTTGTGGCACACATTGATTATATAAATCAGAGAATGATTGCATCAATGATGAGAGAGGACGACATTCTTGTTTTAATATCCTTCACAGGAAGAACTGCTGAGATAGTCCAAACTGCAAAGGTTGCTAAGAAAAATAACGTGCAAACAATTGCTCTTACATCCAAGAACTCGCCACTAGCAAAATTATCTGATGTGGTCCTTCACATAGATGCTCCTCTAGAAAATAATCTTCACATTCCTATGACGTCAAGGTTGGCACATCTTGCTATTATTGATATATTATCAGCTACGGTTCAGGCTCGATTTGGTTCAAATATTGATGTAAGCAAGGAAGAAGTCATAAGAAATATTGAAAAAACAAGGGTTTAAGGTTCCTTAATCTAACTTAAAAGGTTTTAACAATCTCCACATCAACCCTTTCCTGAGCTAGTAAATAATATAGAGGCAATAGATTGTTTTCATATGCTTCACTTAATAGAGATAATTTTTTTTCATTAGAGATTAAAAGTACTACTTTCTTTGATTCAATAATCATAGATAAATTCATGCTAATCCTTTTATGACAAGGACTTCCCATTGGTTCTGTATATATAATCCCAGGATCAGCTAATAAATTAAAGTAATTAGATGTATTTATTAATGAAGGAAACAGGGATGCAAAATGCCCATCCTCACCCATGCCAAGTAACATAACATCAAAAGGCCTGCTCATCTCTAGAACCTTTTCAGGGTTAGATTTTAAAGAGATGAAGTTAGCATTTGAGGCATTATTAATTAATAAGTTTTCTTTTAAGAGCTTTTCATTTGAATCAATATGTTTGCTTGAAACAGACCTATCATCTACCAGTGAGATATAAACCTTTGACCAGTTTAGGTTAGACTCACTTAACTCATTAAATATCTTGATTGGGCTCGATCCCCCGCTCACTATAAAACTTGCATAACCATTGTTATTAATGCCGTCCAGTAAAGCTAGGTATATTGATTTAGATAAATCATTCATCTTTAGGCTAAATTAAAAGAATTTTGTATCCCTTCTATAACAAACTCAATAGCAAGGGCTCCGAGTAATAATCCAAATATTTTTTGAACAACGGTAAGAATGGTTGGGCCTAACTTAGATGATAATTTTGATGAAAGCCACATTGCGATGAATGCAATAAAAATAACTAAAGGAATCGGTGAGTAGGAAACAGCCGCATCAGCAAAGTTTGCATACGACTCTTTTGATAATAAAAGACTAGTTGCCATAGCCCCCGGACCAGCAATTAAAGGAATTGATAAAGGAAAAATTGCTATTGATTGAATCGTCTCGTCATCAATAGCTGTATCTGCTGTATTCTGTCTTCTTACCTGCCTTTGCTCAAAAACCATTTGGAAGGCTATAACAATAAGAAATAAGCCACCAATAATTCTAAATGAATCCATGCTTATATTCATAGCATCAAGAATTGCATTACCAAAAAGCCAAAATAATGAGAGAACCAATAAAGATACTACAGAGGCTCTTATGTAGATTGATTTAACTTGTTGTTTATTTAATCCAGAGGTCAAGCCAGCAAAAATAGGAATTAATGAGATCGGGTCTATAGCAACAAACATTAACAAGGTGCTTTCAATAAAAGTATCAAACATTTTATATATTAATTATTTGAATAGCCTCGGAGTGCTCTTCGGAAAAAATACCAGAAACCATAATAAGTTTTAAACCTGTTTTACCGTAATATTTCTTAAGTATCTTCGTTACACTTTGAAGTGTTTTCTCATGATTTGATAAATTTGATAAATAAAATGGTATTGTTGATCCAACAAGAGTTAGCTGTGTAAGAGTTTTTTTATTTCCCGTAAACGTAAAAATTGGAATACCGCTAGGCTTGGCATTTGAAATATAATTTGCTGTCTTCCCTGTTCTTGTTATGGCAATAATTCCATCTGCTTGTATTGATTCAGCTAAATTTTTAGCTGCAACACCTATATGCTGCCAGTCTGTATTAGGTCGAAGACTTTTCTCATATTCAAGGGTTTTAAATTTTTCAGTTTTCTCAGCAATAGATTTTAAAAATCTAACACATTCAACTGGGTATTTACCCACACTTGTCTCACCAGATAACATAACCGCATCTGCACCTTCGTAAATAGCATTAGCAATATCAGTAACCTCAGCTCTCGTTGGAGTTGGGTTGTCAATCATAGATTCAAGCAAATGCGTTGCTACAATAGATCTTCTGCCCCACTTAGCGCATGCATGCATTATTCGTCTCTGAATATTTGGAAGGTCCGTTAAGCTTGTCTCTATACCGAGATCTCCTCTTGCAACCATGACACCCCATGATGCTTTACTAATGTCATGAATATTATCAAGGCCTTCTTGATTTTCAATCTTAGCTATAATTTTAGCTTTTGATTTTTTCTTATCTAAAATTTCCTGAAGACTCTCAAGATCTTCGCTGTTTCTCACAAATGATAGGGCAATAAAATCAACGCCATTTTGTATACCAAAATTTATATCCTCAAGATCCTTTGATGTTATGGATGGTAGGTTAACTCTGACACCAGGTAAATTAACATGTCTCTTGGAACCAAGTTTTCCTCCATCGAGAACTTTACATAAAAGAGTTTCCTCGTCTTTAGATAAAACTTTAAAATTAATAAGCCCGTTATCAACCGTTATTCTAGATCCCTTGCTAACACTTTGAATTAAGTCTTTGTAATTAATTTTTATTGAAGAGGTCTCTACGTCAACTTCATCTCTAACTGTAAGAGTTACTTCGTCTCCAACTTTAAGATCAAGTGTTATCTCAGTATCACCTGTTCGTATTTCAGGACCTTGGGTATCAAGTAAAATTCCTATCTTTCCATAATCTAACTTAGGGTCATTATTAATTTTATGAATACGGTCAATAACAACTTTAGCTGATTTATGGTTTGCATGAGACATATTAATTCTCGCTACATTCATTCCATTTTTATGGAGTTTTTTTAGTGAATTAAGGTCCTGAGTTGCTGGCCCAATGGTGCAAATAATTTTTGTTCTTGTAAAAGTCATTATAAATGCATATTAATCTAATAACGCCTAGGATTATACCTAAAATAGGCTTTTAAGCAGTTTCTTTTAAGGAAATAGAGGATATCTGATCAATATATAAACCCATCTCAACCATTCTCTTTGAAAAACCCCACTCGTTATCATACCAAGCAAGTATTTTAGTTTGATTTCCAATTTTATAGATATGATTTGTATCGAATATACACGAAGAATCATTGTGATTGAAATCAGAGCTTACAAGAGGAAGATCGCAAATAGAGAGCACCCCGTTAAGTTCGTTCTTTGATGCATTTTTAATAATGCTAATGAGCTCATCTATTTCAAAATTCTTCTCTGTCTCGAAAGTAAGATCAAGCAATGAAACATTTAGAACAGGTACTCTTGTAGCCATTCCATTAAGCTTGCCTTCAAGCTCAGGAATTACGAGACCGATGGCCTTTGCAGCTCCAGTCTTTGAGGGAATAATCGAAGCTGACGCTGCTCTTGCTCTATATAGATCCGAGTGAGCTACATCTAATAAACTCTGATCGTTGGTATTTGCATGGATCGTATTAACGAGACCGCTTTTAATGACAAAGTGGTCATTTATAACTTTTGCAAGTGGCGCTAAGCAGTTGGTAGTACATGAGGCATTGGAAATAACTCTGTCAGTAGGTAAAAGTGCATCGTGGTTTACGCCATAAACAATTGTCTTATCTGGGTTCTGAGCAGGAGCTGAAATTAAAACCCTTCCTGCACCAGCTTCGAGGTGTTTTGATGCGCCCTCCCTACTTGTAAAAAATCCCGTACATTCAAAAACTAGATCAATGCCAAGCTCGGACCATGGAAGATTAGATGGATCGCGTTCTGAGAAATATTTAATAGAGGAGTTGTCTATATTTATTTCAGATTCGCTGTTTGAAACATTGTTTGATATTTGTCCATGAATGGAATCAAATTTTAATAGATGAGCGTTAGAGCGAATATCGCCAAGATCATTTATAGCAACTAACTCCAGATCACCATCCAGCCCATTTAAGCCGCCGGCTTCAATCAGGTGTCTTGTTATATTTTTTCCTATTCTTCCAAATCCATTTATTGCTACTTTCATTTTTGTCTATTTTAATAAATGTAAATAATTTACATTTAATATGTTATATTAAGTATATTGTATAATACTTTCATTAAATAATAAATAATAAGCTATAATATTTTGCCTAAACAAAAAAGGATAATGATATCTATATCTAAGTTAAGTGATTAGATAAAATTAAACTAATATATATTTATAAATGAATAATTCTTTAATTGTAAACGAGGGTATAACCCTAATGCTTACAGGCATGTTCACTGTATTTATGTTTCTGGGTTTATTGATAGTACTTATCTATATTTCATCTATTCTCTTCAATGAAACTTTAAGCCAAACGAAGCAAGATAATAAAGAGTCTGGGAAATTGATATCAAGCGATCATAAAAAAATAATAAATCATATAAATAAGAGAATTTCATAATGGATACAAAAAAAATAGGAATAACAGAGGTTGTTCTAAGGGACGGCCATCAATCACTTCTTGCAACACGCCTAAGGTATGAGGATATGGAAGCTGTTCTAAAAGATATAGATTCAGCTGGTTTTTGGTCTGTTGAATCCTGGGGTGGAGCAATATTTGATTCATGTATTAGATATCTAGGTGAGGATCCGTGGGAGAGAATTAGAAAAATTAAACAGCAGATGCCGTTAACACCGCAGCAAATGCTTCTAAGAGGACAAAATCTCTTGGGGTATAAGCACTATGCCGATGATGTTGTAATTAAGTTTATTGAGAAAGCTAAAAATAATGGGGTTGATGTATTTAGAATTTTTGACGCCTTGAACGATTCAAGGAATATGGAAACAGCTATAAAAGCAACTATAGATTTTGAAGGTCACGCACAAGGAACAATTTCATATACAACTAGTCCTGCTCATAATTTAGATACATGGGTTGATTTGTCCTTAAGACTTCAAGACTTTGGATGTCATTCATTGGCAATTAAAGATATGGCTGGCTTGCTTGATCCCTATGTGGGTTTTGAGCTTGTATCAACGCTCAAAGAAAAAATTGAAATTCCTATTCATCTTCATAGTCATGCAACAACAGGAATGTCTACGACAACGGCTATTAAGTGTATTGAAGCAGGCCTTGATAATGTAGATACATCAATATCTTCTATGAGCATGACCTATGGTCACTCCCCAACCGAAACACTTATTGGTATTCTTAATAATACGAAATATGACACAAATATTGATCTAGAAAAACTTGTACCTATTGCAACTCATTTTAGAAAGATAAGAAAAAAATATTCTGAATTTGAGGGATCCCTTAGAGGGGTCGACGCAAGAATAATAAGTTCACAGGTGCCAGGCGGCATGCTTACAAACCTTGAGAATCAACTCAAAGAACAAAATGCAATTGATAGGTTTGATGAAGTTATAGATGAAATACCTAAGGTCAGGTCTGATTTGGGCTTTATACCTCTTGTAACTCCCACCTCGCAAATAGTTGGAACTCAGGCTGTAATAAATGTGCTTGGCAACGAGAGATACAAAACAATCACAAAGGAAACTGCCTCATTGCTAAAGGGTGAGTACGGATCTACCCCATCACCTGTAAATAAAGCCCTTCAGGAAAAAACTTTAAATGGTAAGCTGCCCATAACCTGCAGGCCTGCTGACTTGCTGAGTAATGACGAATTCATTCAGACAAAACAAAATTTTATTTCCTTAATAAAAGAAAAGAATATAGCAATAGAGGCAAACGAAGAAAACATCCTAACCTATGCCTTATTTCCAGAAGTAGGGGTTCAGTTCTTTGAAAATAAAGATAATCCAGAATTCTTTGAAAGTGCCCCTCTTGAGTTTACCCAAGACAAAGATAATTTCTATAAAGTATTAATTAATGAGTCTGAGTATCTGGTCAAGTATTCCAAGACCGGCGAACCTGAGATCTTCGATGAAAATAATTTAATAAAAAAAGAGGTAGGCAATACCAACTCTGTTAATGCCAGTGGGGTTGTAATAAATGCCCCATTAAGTGGAAATATTTTTAAAATAGTTAAAAATGAAAATGAAAGTGTGGCCCTTGATGATACGGTTATAGTTCTAGAGGCCATGAAAATGGAAACTACCATTAAAACTCCAGTATCAGGAAAGGTTATAAAAATATTCGTTAAAAATGGGGATAAGGTCTCGGCAGGCGATCCCTTGTTTGAGGTAGTAGAGTAATGAGTTTTACAGATTTTCTTGGCAGTCTAGGTATATTTAGCTTAACAGGCGGTCAGTTGATCATGATTATGGTTGGCTTGCTTCTCCTTTACCTTGCTATAAATAAAAAATTTGAGCCATTACTTTTATTACCAATAGGATTTGGAGCACTCTTAACTAACATACCTGAGATAGGTCTTTCGCTTAGCCCAATTGAAAAACTAATTTATGTAAATAACCTTGATCACATTAATAATATTCTTTTAGATTATTTTGATGTAGGTCAGGACATAAGTGCAGCAATTAAAAATGCATCATTTTCTGACCTTATTTCAATCAATAATTCAGCCCAGGGTATGGGATACAAGCCAGGCATTCTTTATACCTTTTATGAGGTGGCAATAGGATCTGGGATTGCGCCCCTTTTAATCTTCATGGGCGTAGGAGCCATGACAGACTTTGGTCCGCTTCTATCAAACCCTAAGACATTGATCCTGGGAGCGGCAGCGCAATTTGGTATTTTTGTTACTGTTATGGGTGCCCTTCTCTTAAATCACTATGGCCTTATAGACTTTACATTAAAGCAGGCTGCTGCAATTGGGATAATAGGAGGAGCCGACGGGCCGACTGCTATTTATGTCTCATCGATACTTGCGCCCGAATTGCTTGGAGCAATAGCTGTTGCTGCATACTCATACATGGCCCTAGTGCCTCTCATTCAACCACCGATAATGAGAGCCCTTACTACTAAAAAAGAAAGAGAAATTACCATGGTTCAATTAAGGCATGTCTCCCAAAGGGAGAAGATAGTCTTTCCCATAGTTCTTTTACTCTTGGTAGGTTTGCTACTTCCTAGTGCTGCACCTTTACTGGGAATGCTATGTTTAGGAAATTTAATGAAGGAGTCTTTGGTTGTCGACAGGTTAAGTGATGTTGCGCAAAATTCTCTGATTAATATCGTCACTATTATTCTAGGTCTATCCGTTGGCTCTAAGCTTGCGGCAGATAAATTCTTAACACCAGAGACATTGGGAATACTTCTCCTTGGGATAATAGCCTTTGCTATAGGAACAGCATCTGGAATATTAGTAGCTAAGCTTATTAATCTTTTCAGTACAAAAAAAATTAATCCCTTGATCGGTGCCGCCGGCGTATCGGCAGTTCCTATGGCAGCAAGGGTAGTAAACAAGGTTGGGCTTGAAGCCAATTCGCAAAACCATCTCTTGATGCATGCCATGGGTCCTAATATTGCAGGCGTCATTGGATCGGCTATCGCAGCCGGTGTAATGATTAAGTTACTTACGTAAATTTTAGACGAAAAAAAACAGAGCAAGCTCTGTTTCTTAATTCGAGTTCCTTAGAGGTCTAAAGTGAGATTTTCTCTAGCTCCTTGAATTCTTTCTCCGGAATTCTTGGTGGGTCTATAAGCTCTTTTTTATCGCCG
>CAWUWW010000024.1:0-56543 GCA_963926355.1 uncultured SAR86 cluster bacterium
CTTTACGCCCAGTAATTCCGAACAACGCTAGCTCCCTCCGTATTACCGCGGCTGCTGGCACGGAGTTAGCCGGAGCTTATTCTCCAGGTACTGTCATTATCATCCCTGGTAAAAGAGCTTTACAACCCTAAGGCCTTCATCACTCACGCGGCATTGCTGGATCAGGCTTTCGCCCATTGTCCAATATTCCCCACTGCTGCCTCCCGTAGGAGTCTGGGCCGTGTCTCAGTCCCAATGTGGCTGATCGTCCTCTCAGACCAGCTAAAGATCGTCGCCTTGGTGAGCCTTTACCTCACCAACAAGCTAATCTTACGCAGGCTCATCTAGTAGCGAAAGCTTCAAAGAGAGGCCTTCTTTCTCCCGAAGGAGGTATACGGTATTAATCCGGGTTTCCCCGGGCTATCCCCTTCTACTAGGTAGATTCCTACGCGTTACTCACCCGTCCGCCGCTCTACTCATATCCGAAGATACTTTCTCGCACGACTTGCATGTGTTAAGCCTACCGCCAGCGTTCAATCTGAGCCATGATCAAACTCTTCAATTAATATCATGTTTTGTTGATTTTTATAAAAAATCTAAATTATTTTTTCTCGTTTATGAACACCCACACGAGTAACCAAATATTTTTAAAGAACAACCGCCTCTGAGGACGGACGCGTATTCTACCTAAGTTATTTTCAGATAGATAGCCTTTTTATTAGTTTTTTTCTTTATCTACTAATTTTTGAGAATTTAAGAATTTCATCTTAGATCTAAGTTCTTTACCGACTGTCTCAATTGGGTGAGACTTGGTTGCTTCGCGGTTACTTTTCATGAAAGGACCGCCTGTTCCATCGTTACTTTGTCTACAATCATTTAAGAATTGATCAGCAAAATTACCTGATTGAATGTTTTCTAAGATACCTTTCATTGCTAGCTTTGTATCACTTGTAATAACTTTTGGTCCGCTCAAGTAATCACCATATTCAGCAGTGTTAGATATAGAATAATGCATATTAGCTATTCCACCTTCTTGAATTAAGTCTGTTATAAGTTTTGTTTCGTGAAGGCATTCGAAATAAGCCATCTCAGGACTATAACCAGCTTCAACTAAAGTTTCATAACCCGCTTTAATAAGAGCGGTTATACCACCACATAGAACTGCTTGCTCTCCAAACAAATCTGTTTCGGTTTCTTCTTTAAATGTAGTCTCTAGAACACCGGCTCTTGTCCCACCATTTGCTTTTGCATACGATAAAGCAACATCTTTAGCAGTATAAGGTTTATCTGCTAACGCATCTTCAAAAATAGCTATCAATGAAGGAACTCCTCCTCCTTGAGAGTAAGTACTTCTTACAGTATGCCCGGGACCTTTAGGCGCAATCATAATTACACTGTTACTAACATCTGGAATAATTTTTTTAAAATGGACATTAAAGCCATGAGCGAAAGCCAAAATTGCATTGCTTTTTAAATGCTGCTTGATCTCAGTATCATAAATATTTTGCTGGAATTCATCTGGGGCTAGAATCATCACAAGATCTGCATCTTTTACAGAATTTGAAACAGTATCAACCTTTAATCCAGCTTCCTCTGCCTTGCTTCTTGATGAAGAGCCTTCTCTTAAACCAACAGTAACTTTAACTCCTGATTCATGGAGGTTGTTGGCATGTGCGTGTCCCTGAGAGCCATACCCAATAATAGAGACATTCATCCCTTGAATTATTTCTAGGCTTGCATCGTCTTCATAATAAATTTTCATCTAACAGAACTCCTTTTAAGTATGTTGTTTCTTCATTGCTTACAGCGATAACATCAATAAGCTTGTTTAGCTGTCTTAGTATTTGTCTCATTAAGGTGTTTGATACCATTGTGTGAATAGTAAGTCTTGAGATTTGATTTGATTCAAATTTAGTATCTAGCTTATCTTCAATATGCTTGTATGGAGTAAAATCTTCAACGGGATCTACATGAAGGCTTTCAATGTTGTAGCCTCTTTGATGAAATAGACCAACAACCCTTACCAAGGCGCCTGGTTTATTTTCCATAATTAATATTAGTTTTCTTTTGATCATGTTTTTTTATCCTTAGATAGCCACATGTCTTCTAGGCTATTATTAGCCACTAGCATTGGATAAACATGCTCAGATGGATCAACGTAAATATCAACAAAAACTAATTTATCTTTCATAGCAAAAGCCTTTTCAAGGCCTGCTTTTAATTCAGAATTCTTTTCTATTTTTATGCCTACATGACCGTAAGACTCCGCTAATTTAACAAAATCAGGTAAGGAGTTTTGATAAGTACTTTCTGAGTGCCTACCTCCATAGTTCATATCCTGCCATTGTTTTACCATTCCAAGAGCTTCATTATTAATATTTATAATCTTTATAGGTAAATTGTATTGCAGGCATGTTGAAAGCTCCTGAATACACATTTGAATACTCCCCTCTCCTGTAATACAAACAACTTCATCATTCGGGAAAGCAAGTTTTACACCCATAGCAGATGGCAAGCCAAACCCCATTGTTCCCAATCCACCAGAATTTATCCACCTTCTAGGCTTATCAAAATGATAGTACTGAGCAGCGAACATCTGATGCTGCCCCACATCAGAAGTAATGAATGCCTCACCTTTTGTAATTTGATAAACATGCTGAACAACAGCTTGCGGTAAGATTTGATGACTATCAGACTCATCTTTATATAGGCCGTAATTAAGCCCATGCAAAGACTTCCATTCTTTGATCTTGTTATGCCAAGGCTTTAAGGCTTCTTTGTCATAATCTTCAGTTCTTTCTTTTAATGTTCTTATAATTGCTTGCAAGGAATTTTTAACTTGTCCAAAAACTGCAACATTGGCTTCAATAATTTTTGATACAGAGGAATGATCAACATCTAAATGAATAACTTTAGCATTAGGTGCAAATTTAGATGGTGAGTTTGTAATTCTATCGTCAAATCTTGCTCCAACTGCAATTATTAAATCTGCATTATGCATGGCCATGTTGGCTTGATAAGTCCCATGCATTCCAAGCATGCCTAAAAAACGATGATGGGTTGCGGGATAAATACCAAGACCCATTAAGGTATTGGTAACAGGAGCATCCATAATTTCATTTAACTGACTTAGTTCTTCTTCAGCGTTACTCGCGATCGCACCTCCTCCTGCATAAATAACAGGTCGGTTTGATTTTATAATTGCCTCTACTGCCCTTTCAACTTGATCTTTATCAGGATTAATCGGTGGGTTGTAGGATCTAATACTCACCTCATCAGGATATTGATAATCAAATAAATTTTCAGGGGCGGTCATGTCCTTTGGTATATCGATTACTACCGGTCCAGGTCTTCCAGATGTAGCAACATAAAAAGCTTCTTTAATTGTTTTTGGAATCTCTTCTGCGTCAAAGACCGTATAGCTATGTTTAACAATTGGTCTAGAAACGCCAATCATATCTGTTTCCTGAAATGCGTCTGTCCCAATTAAGTGGCTTGCTACTTGGCATGACAAAACAACCATTGGTATTGAATCCATGAAAGCTGTTGCAATTCCTGTAATTGCATTCGTTGCACCTGGTCCAGATGTTACTAAAACAACTCCTGGCTTGCCTGTAGATCTTGCATAACCATCAGCAGCATGAGTTGCACCCTGTTCATGTCTAACTAGAATATGTTCGACCTTGTCTTGTCTAAAGATAGCATCATATATATGGAGGGCTGCTCCACCAGGATAGCCAAATATCATCTCCACACCCTCATCATGAAGGGCGTGCATAAGCATGTCAGCACCTGATAATTTCAATTTTTTACCATAAAACAAATAAGAGTAGGGTTTATATTATTTTATAGGTAAAAAAACAAGGTTTTCTTGGTTTTTTTATATTTTGATTATGTATATTTATTTATATCAGATACTAGACTTTCCATATCATCGGGCATTGAGATTTCAAATGAAAGCTCCTCTCCTGTTTTGTCGCATGCAAATGAAAGAAGTCTTGCGTGAAGAGCTTGCCTTGGAAAGGCTCTTATAATATCTATGAGCTCAACCGGGCTTCCTTTGGCAATGGTTTTACCGGCATCATAAGTTCGATCTCCAATAATTGGCAGTTTCTTTGAAGATAAATGAACTCTGATTTGATGAGTTCTGCCTGTTTCGATAGTAATGTCTAGGACCGAATAATTTCCTATTTTCTCTTTTAACTTAACAAATGTTAACGCCTCCTTTCCGTCAAGCCTTATACACATTTTTGTCCTATTATTTTTATCTCTCCCTATTGGAGCATCTATTGGGAAGCTGCCAATCGTTGAGCCTGAAACAATAGCTGTATATTTCTTAGTAACTCTTCTTTCCTGCATTTCATTAATAAAATAATTACGAAACTGGTCATTCCTTGCAATAAGTAAGACCCCTGAAGTGCCTTTATCAAGCCTATGAACTATTCCACTCCTTGGAAGGTTTGCTAATTCAGGAAATTGATTAATAAGTCCGTTTGCCAAGGTTCCATCAAAACAACCAGAGCCTGGATGCATGACAAGGCCGGCGGGCTTATCAATGATAATAAAATCTTCTGTTTCATGAAAAATACCAAATGATATGTCTTGGGCATCCCAAGATACTTTTCTTTCTTCTATTGGGTTTATTTCAATCTCATCATCCTCTTGTACTGATTCTTTTGGCTGCCCTAAGTCTCCATTTACCAATATCCGACCATCAATAATCCATTTCTTTATCTGGGTCCTGGAAAAATCTGAAAATAATTCAGCCGAAGCCTTATCAAGTCTTTGGCCTGCTAATTCAATTGGAACTTTTTTTATTGTTATCATGTGAACTTTTTTAAAAAAAAATAATCTAAATAGATGTTTTAAGGGTTAAGTTGCAATAATGTAGGTAAAATAGTGAAATTATGAAACATAGTAAACAAATTTTAAAATTATTATTAGTAATGCCTATTGTAGCTACTTTATTGATTGGTTGTAATTCTGATGGGCCTGAAATAGAAGAGCCTGAAAAAATATATTACGATCAAGCTCAAAGAAGAATATCTTCTGGTAATTACTTCGGAGCAATTGAGGCCCTGGAGGCCATTGAATCAAGATATCCTTTTGGAAAATATGCTGAGCAAGCTCAGGTCGATCTCATTTACGCTCACTTCATGAATACAGAGACTGAAGCGGCACATTCAGCAGCAGAAAAATTTATTAGACTTCATCCCAGACATCCAAATATTGACTATGCCTATTTTATGAAGGGTCTGTCCAGTTACACTAGAGATAACAGCTTTATTTCTAGACTTACAGACACTGACTTATCAAATAGAGATATTTCTGGAGCAAAAGAATCTTTTTCTGAGATTTCAGAGTTCTTAACTAGATTTCCTGATAGCCAGTATGCCCCTTATGCGAAACAAAGAAACGTTTATTTAAGAAATATGATCGCACGAAATGAATTAGCTGCTGCTGATTATTACCTTAGTGTTAACGCTCATGTAGCAGCAATAAGAAGAGCTAATTATGTTATTGAAAATATTCCTAATTCAAGCGAAAACTTCAGAGCATTAAAAATATTAGAAACATCATATCAGGAACTTGGATATTCAGAACTTCTTGATGATGTTATTAAAATTATCTCTCTAAATTATTCTGATCGAGAATCTCAAGGTGATAATGCAACAAATGATTGGTCTTGGAATTTCTTAAAAAGCATTAAGCCAGATTCGAGTGACTAACTAAATGCTCTTTTTAAAATTATTTCCTTTATTAATAATTTTTATAATTTTTATATTAGTAGCGGTTGCTAGGTTATATATTCGATCGCTGATATCTCCTAAAGAAAAAAAACTTGACCAAATGATTGCCTGCTCTAAATGCGGAACTCAAGTGCATGAATCTCTTGTCTTAAAGAAATATGGTGCAAGTTATTGTTCTAAAAAGTGCTCTAGTATTTAATTTTTTTCATAATCATAAACATAGCTGGTATATAGAGCAGAGCTGTCATAGTTGCACCTAAAACGCCAATACTCATTCCCCAGGCGAGAGGCCTAAAGAAAACACTAGTAAACATTAAGGGAACGAAGCCTCCAAGAGTTGTAAGTGAGGTAGTTATAATATGTCTAGTTGACCTGATAACAACCTCTACTATTTCAGCCTTTGAGGTTGATTTTTTTTCTACCTCTTCTTTTATATGAGACAGCACGATAATAGAGTCATTAATTGATAAGCCAATTAATCCTACAGCTCCCACTGATGCGATAAAACCAAAATTCTGCTGACCAACGAATAATCCTAAGAAAGAAAGCCCCATTGACAGGATGGCAACAGATAAAATAAGCCCGGTTTCTCTAAATGAATTTAGAGCAAAGACTAGACCAATAATTATTAATATCAAAAATACAAAAGTAGAGGAAAGTAAAGAAGCTTGAGATTCATTCCTAGATTCTGCCTCACCAGCTTGTTTTAAGGTAAATCCTATAGGCAAGTTTGATTCGAATTCTTTAATTCTATCTTTCACAAAATTCTCTGTAGACGTAGTAAGTGAGCCAGTCCAAACCCATCCCTCAATATTATTTACCCTTTTGCCATCCAACCTTGTGATAGTTGAAATTTTATTAACCAATGAGGTTTTTCCAAAGCTATCTAGATATTCTACCCCCCCTCTTGAAGGGATGGTTAAAAACCCAGTATTACCAGTTATATTTTTAGAGTTTGTTATCCCTTTGAGCCTAATTGGAATCTCTTTATTAGAATCCAGCATTGTTCCTACTATTATCCCATTATTTGCAGCGTATAACTCTCCCACCAAAACACTGGCATCTCTTCCTGATAGAGAAATGCTTGAACTATCTAGCTCAAACTCAATATTTGTATTTGATTGCGAGGAGTCTGATATTGTTGCGCTGATTCCAGGAGCATTATTGATAATGAGCTCAAGCTCCTCACCTAACTGCAGTAATACATCAGGGTCATCACCAAAAATTTTATAGCTAATATCAGAAAATACAGGAGGTCCTGAAAAAAAACTATCAACAATAATTATAATATCTGGATTTTTTGAAACCAGCCTCCTCGAAAGTTCAGGTAGATTTTTTACCATTTGGTTGAAGTCTTTAGCATAAAAAATAGATTGAGCAACGTTATTGGAACCTTGTTTTTCTTCACCCCCCACTACATTCATCAATACCCTAGGCATTCTTCTACCAATAAACCAATAGTCCTTTTCTATCTCTATTAGATTACTGTCTATTAATTGCTGTCTTATTAACTTTGCCTTTTCTAAGGTTTGTGAGGAAGAAGCATTTGATGGCAATTCTATATTTACCCTAAACATGTCTCTGTCTTGTGTAGGGAAAAAATCTTTGGGCAGTGTGCTAAAAAGCATAAATCCTAAAACTGGGAATGTTATTGAAATAAGAATTGCTCTTCTGGGTATTGCGAAAGCCCAAGTTAGGAATTTCCTGTATTTATTAAGAATCTTCTCATTTCTATAGCCTTCTTTGGCGATATCAACATTCTGAAAGTAGGGTATTTTTTCCATATAGCTCATCAGCACAGGAACCATTAAGAGTGCTAAAACCAGGGAAGATATAATTGACATAATTACAGTAATAGCAAGGCCGCCAACAAACTCAATACTTGAGCCCTCTCCTGTCACAATAGGAAGGAAGGAAAATACGGTAGTGCCGGTAGCTGCTGCCAATGGCGTTATGAGATGTTTTAAAGTCTCAGAAATTGCATCATTTATAGGCAGGCCTAATGACCTTCTATACTTGTAATCCTCTACAACAATAATGCCGTTATCAATCAATAAACCTAAAGCAATAATAATTCCTGTAATTGACGTTTGGTGTAAAGGCAAGCCAATAAATCTACATCCCACTAACACCAGGCAAACAGAAAAAGGAAGAATTAACGTTACAATTAATGCAGACCTTGGCCCTAAGAAAAATAAACTTAAGCCTAAGACAAAGAATATAGCTAATGAAAAACTTTTAATAAGCTCATTAAACTTTTTCGAAGTATATGCAGACTCATCGTAAATAAGGTCTATTGAAATCTCTTCGGGAATGGTTGATCTCATCTCATCAACAACCAATGTCGCCCTGCCAACAAAATCATGCACCCTTTGAGACATTGCCCCTGTTGCAGCTACCGATACAACAACTTGCCCGTTATATAAAAAAATGTCTTCGATTGGAGAAACTGGTTTTTTTGATATCTCTGCAATATCTTTTAATTGGATTATTTCTGCCTCATTAATAACCTTTATTGGTATTTCTGAAATCTTTTGAATACTTTGAATATTATCTTTTAGCCTAATTAAGAATTCTGAGTTTACATCTGATGAAACTCCAACAGGTTTTTTGCTATCCAAGGACTGTATTGCTCTTGAAATATCTTGATAGGTGAGTCCTAAAGATGACATCTTTGCTGAGTTTACTTCGATTAGCACTTCTTCCTCTGCAGCTCCATAAATAGCCGTTCCATGAGACTGTCCTATTGAACTTAACTTTCTCTTTAATTGATCTGCTAGTCTAGACATCATGATTAAAGGTGTCTCACCTTCACCATTCCAAGATATAGCATATTGAACCGTTATAGGGGGTCCACTGCTTCTGTCAAGAAGTATGGTTGCTCCAGGAGGAGCTCTAATTTGATCTAGCTTATCTTGAACTTTCGACCATGTTTGCTCTATAAGCTCTGGATTTACACTTTGCTCAAATTCAACAACAACAGTTGCGAAACCTTGGGATATGATCGACTCTAGCTCTAAAATTTCTTCAACTTCTCTTAACTTTACTTCTAGGTCATTTATTACTTGGGTCTCAATTCTTTCAGGTGATGCGCCTGGATAAAAAACTCTAACGCCTCCCCATCTTTGAGCTAACTCTGGATTTTCTTGAATAGGCACAGATAAAACTGAAGAAATTCCCGCTAGAAGAATAAAAGAGAGAGTTAGAAATAATATTCTAGGTCTTTCTATGAAAAGAGTTATAAATTTCATTATTAATCTATGAACTTACCTTCAATAGTTTTTTTAGCTCCACCTAGAACAACCAAATCACCATTATTTAAAGTGCCGTTAACAAATGCATATTCATCTTCATAGTAAATAATATTGACCAAATCTCTAGTAACTATTCTTTTTTCGTTAATAGTATAAACAGCCCAAATGCCTTGCTCTGATTGTGATAACGATTTAATTGGAACCCAGGTACCTCTTTGGCTCTCTTTTATGCTCATTTTTAATGTAACTATAGAGCCTGGACTAAAAAAGGTATTAAATCTAAAAATTGCCAATCTATTACTCGAACCTCCAGGAGACATTGGAGCTAGCCTTTGAAGTTTTGCTTTGACTAGACTATCTTCAACTTTAAAATCGTAACTCTCTCCAACATTAATCTTTGATATATAGTCATTAGGTATGGATACGTGGGCTTCTATATATCTAGAATCTAGAACTTCTAAAATAGAAACTCCTCCGTTTATAACTGACCCAGTATCTAAAAATCTGTTCTGGATAATTCCATCAAAAGGGGCCAGCAGTTCTGTTTGCTCAAGCTTAATTTTATATAAGTCATATTGGGATTTAGCAACTAACTCCTCAGAACTTGCTTGATCTAAGTCTTGAGAAGAAATATGCCCTTTAGACCTTAAGTCCTTGTATCTATTTAGCACTTGAGCTGCTAGGTCATACCTGGCCTTTGCTTGATTTAATTGGGCCTGAGCTTCTCTGCTATCTAAGCTGGCAAGAACTTGCCCTTTAATAACCGAATCTCCAATATCAGCATTTATAGATCTAATTTTTCCTGGGATCTCGAAAGCTAATTTAGATTGCTCTATTGGAAGCAATTTACCAGGAAACTCTCTAGTTACAGAATACTCATCAAGCATTTTTACTTCTAAAACCTCTACAGCTTCAACTGAGGTATTGAAAGAGATGCCTATAAGAATAAGACTTAAATACTTATTAAAATTGATATTCATTTTATTTGTGCTAACTTTGCTCCTTAAAAAAATTAATGTTTGCAGTGTAAACATCATAACTAAAATGTATGCAGTGTCAACATTGTTTACTATAAAGTGTTATTATTGTTTAAAGCAAGAGGAATAAATGAAATCATATCATCACGGGAATTTAAAAGAAGAGCTTATAAAATATGCTTGCACTATATGTGAAAGAGATGGATATGCCAAGTTAAGCATTCGATCTCTAGCAAAAGAAAGTAATGTTTCTCAAACAGCTCCTTATAGACATTTTAAAACAAAAGAAGAGGTTTATGCAGCAGTTGCAAAAGAGGGCTTTAACAAACTTTATAAAGCTGTATTTATTGAATCAGATAAATTAACTCTTAAAGATTTTATTCAGTCTTCTAAAAAATATATTAATTTTGGTTTACAAAATGCAAATACCTATGATTTGATGTTTGGAACGGCTGTTGGTGATTTTTCAGAGCATCCTGAATTAGTAGAGACGGCAAACAAGACATTTGAAAGTTTAGTGCTCAATCTTTCTTCGTTCCTAAAAGAAAATGATGAAGCTATTCTTGCTGGGAAATCCATAACTGTATGGGCTTTGCTTCATGGGATGGTTGGCATCCTTAGAAAACAAATGCTAACTGAGAATGACAATTACCCTTCAGAATTTGGTCCTATGAGCACTACAAGAAGAATAAGCTCTGATCTACCAACCTATCTAGAAAAAGTACTTACTGGGATTATTGAGAGCTAAGAACTTCTATTTCTATTATCTCCGAGAAAACTGGTTTCTCATGAGGAACATGAGCATAATCACCTAACAATAGTTGAAGAGAATACTTGCCTGGGTCTAAGGAGATGATTGCTTCAGTCTGCCCACCGCCGAAATGAATATAGCTTTTTGAAGATGGAATTGGTCTTTTAAGGTTTGGTAAAGCGCTATCAATGATTAAATGGTGATGTCCCGAAGCTATGGAGCAATCTGAAGACTCTACCATTTTTCCAGCTGGCGTAATGTCAACATTACGAGATCCAAAAATAACTTTGACTTCTGACAAGTTTGTTTTAAAACCATTTTTTGGCGATATAAGAAAAACCTCTGAATTATTAGCGCACTGTACTTTATTATATTCTGAATGTTCATGATCAGAACTATAAATAGCTGAGCTTATTATAGAGGTCAAAAGAATTAATAAAGATTTATGCATATTTACCATTAGCATAGACTAATGTATTCATGCTCTCTTTGCTATTAGCATCTAATACATGGGCAATTACTATTGAGTGAGTATGATAGCTAATTAGTTTATCCACTTTACAGAAAATATTTGCTTGAGCATTCGCTAGATAAGGAATGCCTTGCTTATCCCAGTTTTTATCATCAAATCTCTTATCAAACTGAGATTCACTAGAACAGATATTTGAAATTTCTTCCTGATCTTTGGTTAAAAGATTGATACATAAATCAGAACCCTCTTTGATCGAGTCATGTACTCTTGCGCTTTTATTAATACAGACTAGCAAGCTTGGTGGCTCCATGGATATTGATGTAACCGAAGAAACTGTTATTGCATAAGGATTTCCATCAGCGCCCTTCATTGACATTACACTTACTGAGTAGATGTAATTCCTCATAGCTGTTCTAAAGTTATCTTGTATTGTCATGTAATGAATTATACTGAAAGGAAATATAAATAGTACTGCCAAAATACATAGATATAGATGAAAAATAACATACGAATCTCAGGCGGAAATTTAAGAGGGAAAAAAATTCCTTTTGAATATAAAGATACTCTTAGACCTACATCAAATAAGTTGAAAGAAATACTCTTTAACTGGCTGCAGTTTGAGATATCTGATTCTAATTGCTTAGATCTCTTTGCTGGAACTGGGTCTCTTGGGATTGAAGCTCTATCTAGAGATGCTAAAAAAGTCTTATTTGTCGAGCTAAATAAAACTAATTACACCTTAATAGCTGCAAATATCAAATCACTTGATCTCAAGGCGTCGGCAAAAGTTCTCTTTAAAGATGCTTTTACATGGGTTAGGCAGGGAGATCTTTCAGAATTTGATTTTATCTTTCTTGATCCTCCTTTTAATAAAGAATATGAATTAAAGATGCTTAATCTTCTAATTAAAAAAGGTAATTTAAAACCTTCATGTAAAATTTACCTCGAATACAGCAAATATACTGATATAGAAATACCCATATCTCTAGAGGTACTCAAGGAAAAATCTGTCGGTGATGTTAAAGCTTTATTACTTAAGATAAATGAAAATTAAACTAGCCACCAGACAATCTGAGCTTGCACTCTTTCAAGCCAATTATGTAATGAATAAAATTCAAGCACATCATTCTGACGTTGAAGTGGAGCTAGTTCCTATGACTTCTGATGGAGATCAAACTGACAAGCCTCTCCATGAAATTGGTGGTAAGGGTTTATTTGTAACTAAACTAGAATTAGCATTAGAAAATGGTGAGGCCGACATAGCAGTGCATAGCCTTAAAGATGTGCCAGCAAAAATAGATATGAAGTATTCCATAGCAGCTATTTTTAAAAGAGAGGACCCTTCAGATATCTTGCTATCAATTAATGGATCGAGTCTTCCTGACTTTCCCGCCAATGCTTCAATTGGAACCTCAAGCCCAAGAAGAAAAGCTCAAATTCTTAGATCGAGATCAGACCTTAATATAATCCCTGTAAGAGGGAATATAGCTACAAGAATTAGAAAATTACATGAAGGACATTTTGATGGGTTGATAGTCGCAAAGGCTGCACTTAATAGATTAAATATTGAATTAACCAATGCTTATGAATTTTCAATGCAAGAGATGCTTCCAGCAGCATCGCAAGGATTTATTGGGGTTGAATGTCTTAAATCAAATAAAAAAATTATCTCTATTATGAATAGCATAAATAATCCTTCAGAGATGGCTTTGGCTAATGCAGAAAGGGAATTTGTAGCTTCCTTAAATGGCTCTTGCCTTTCTCCGATTGCTATTATTTGCAAGGAAGAAGCCCATGGGATTAATATATCGGCAAAAGTGCTTTCGCAAAATGGTCAAAAAGAAATTTATAGAGAAATAAAATCTAATCATGAAAACTTAACAAAAGATATTCATTCACTAGCAATTGATTTCATTTCAAATGATGCGCATTTAATAATATTAGAATAGTGCTAATTAATACTAGGCCGAAAAATCTATCACAAAATATAAACACTCTCTGCGCTAATGAAAAAATAGATTTAACCAATCTTCATCTATCAAAAATTACGCCCATATCAAGCAAAGAAATTATTGAGAGCTGGAGATCAAAGCTAGAATCCCTTCAATCATATAGCAATATTATTTTCACGAGCCAAGCATCGGCTATTTATGGACTAGAAATTCTAAAAACCAATATTGACCTAAAAAAAATACAATCAAATATATTTTCAATTGGTCCAGCAACAACAAAAATCATTGAAGATAAGGGAATTGAATGTATCTCGTCTAATCACCCATCATCTGAGTTTCTAGCAGAGCTAATAATTGAACAATACTCCGGTAAAAATTTATTATTCTGTGGCAGCAATTCGAATAAAACTTTACAGAAAATGCTAAAAAATAATATTGATGAGGTTATTTGCTACGATCTTGTTTATTCCAATTTTTATGTTGCCGATATAAATAAGGGGCCGAAAATAGTTTTGATATATAACTACTTAACTTTTTCTTTTATTCATGAGCATATTGATCATGGAATTTTATTAGAAAAAATATTTATTGTCTCCTCGCAAAGAATTAAAGAAAAAATAATTAAAGGTTTTGGTAATGCCAAATATTTAGATATGAAGATCGAGGTAGCTGAGAGCCCTTCTGATGAATCAATGTTAAAAAAGGCTAAAGAGTTTATTTAGTCTTTTTAGCGCCTCCGCTCTTCATTGAAGTAAAGAACTCATCATTTGTTTTAAATGATTTCAGTCTATCAATTAAGAATTGAATTGACTGAGCGTCTTCCATATCATCAAGAATTTTTCTAAGAACCCACATTCTCTGCAGCTCATCTTCAGCTGTTAGCAAGTCCTCTCTTCTTGTTCCAGACCTTCTGATATTAATAGCTGGGTAGATTCTTTTTTCTGCTATCTTTCTCTCAAGATGAATCTCCATATTTCCCGTACCTTTAAATTCCTCGTAAATTACTTCGTCCATCTTAGAGCCAGTATCTACAAGAGCAGTCGCTATAATTGTTAAACTCCCGCCTTCTTCAAGGTTTCTAGCAGCACCAAAGAATCTTTTAGGTTTCTCTAGAGCATTTGAGTCAACTCCGCCACTTAGAATTTTTCCTGATGATGGCTGAACTGAGTTGTAAGCTCTTCCTAAACGGGTAATTGAATCTAATAAGATTACTACATCTTTTTTATGTTCAACAAGCCTTTTTGCTTTTTCAATTACCATATTTGCTACTTGTACATGTCTGGTTGGCGGCTCATCAAAAGTACTGGCGACTACCTCGCCCTTAACTGTTCTAGACATCTCTGTAACCTCCTCTGGCCTTTCATCAATCAGTAAAACAATTAATTCAACTTCAGGATTATTGCTTTTTATTGAATGGGCAATACTTTGAAGCATAAGTGTTTTACCTGCTTTAGGTGGAGATACAATCAAGCCACGCTGGCCCTTTCCAATTGGGGCTATTAGATCAATTATTCTTGAAGATAGATCTTCTTTAGATCCAGATCCTTGTTCAAGTATTAATCTTTCGTTTGGAAATAAAGGAGTTAGGTTCTCAAAAAGTATTTTATTTTTTGTTTTAGATGGGTCTTCGCCATTAATAGTATCAACTTGAATTAATGCAAAATATCTTTCTTTTTCTTTAGGAGTTCTTATCTTTCCAGCAATAGTATCTCCTTTTCTTAGGCTAAATTTTCTTATTTGATTTGGGGAGACGTAAATATCATCTTCACCTGCAACGTAAGAGCCTTCAGGTGAACGTAAGAAACCAAAGCCATCATTTAATATTTCTAAAACCCCGCCGCCAAATATTTCAACACCTTCAGAAGCTTTATGTTTAAAAATTTTAAATATAATTTCTTGCTTTTTAAGTCTGCCAACATCTTCTAGCCCCAATTCAGTTGCGATATCAACAAGCTCGCTTATTGGCTTAATTTTAATTTCAGTAAGGTTCATATACGTAGTTCCAGTGATGTTTTTTTATAGGAAAATGTTTGGTTATATAGTGGCCACAGGGCCTAGATGTAAAAATGATAGTTCTTTTTAGTTAAAGATGCAAAGTTTATGTCCAAAGATTAGATAACCGTATTTATAAAATCCTCGAGTTGCTGCTTGCTTAGAGCCCCTATTTCAGTTCCCACAGGCTCACCATTTTTAAATATTATTAAAGTTGGTATAGATCTAACTCCATATCTTGCAGCTGTTTCTCTATTAGCATCGACATCCATCTTGCATACTTTAATCTTTCCTTCATTTTCAGCAGCAACCTCTTCTACAGTTGGGGTTAGTTGCTTGCATGGTCCACACCATTCAGCCCAAAAGTCTACTAAAACTGGTGTGTCAGAATTTAGGACGTTATTAGTAAAATTTTCTTCATCATGTATTTCAATTACATTGCTCATTTTTTTTTTATCTCCATGGAAATTTCTTTTGCAGAGTAAGTTAGGATTGCATCTGCTCCGGCTCTTTTGAAACTTATTAATGATTCTAGCATAACCTCATTATCAAGCCACCCTTTGGCAATAGCTAGTTTTAGCATGCTATATTCTCCACTGACTTGATAAGCAAAGGTAGGAATCTTAAAGGTATTCTTTATTAAAGAAACTATATCAAGATAAGGCATGCCTGGTTTTACCATTACTATGTCTGCTCCCTCGTTTATATCCATTGCAACTTCATGAAGTGCTTCATCGCTATTATAAGGGGACATTTGGTAAGAGGATTTAGAAGAAGCTCCCAAGTTAGAGGCAGAGTTTACCGCATCTCTGAAAGGTCCATAAAATTTTGAATTATATTTAGCAGCATAAGAAAGTAAAATAGTATTTTTATAATCTGAGACCTCTAGCGCATCTCTGATAGCGCCGATTCTTCCATCCATCATATCTGAAGGAGCTATGATATCTGCACCAGCTTCGGCAAGAACTAGAGATTGGGATTTTAGTATCTCTAGAGTTAAATCATTATCAACATAGTCTTTTTTTATAATACCGTCGTGTCCATGGTCTGTATAAGGGTCAAGAGCTACATCAGCTATTATAATAACTTCGGGAAAGCTTTCTTTTATAAGCCTTATTGACTCACATATTAGATTATTTTTATTGCTAGCTTCCGTTCCAGAGGCGTCTTTTTTACTACTCTCAATAACTGGAAATAAAGCTATAGTTTTAATGCCTGAGCTCACAATATTTTCCACTTCTTTTGCAATAGAATTCAAGCCATGCCTTAAGATTCCAGGCATAGACTCAATCGCCTCAGTTCCCTTCATATTTTCTTTTATGAAGACTGGTTGAATTAAATCATCTGAGGATAACCTGTTCTCAGATACTAAATCTAATATATTAGAGCTAGACCTAAGTCTTCTTAATCTGGTATTTGGAAATTTTCTATCTATAAACATGGGCTTAGTCTGTTACCGCTCCAAGGCTTGCAGATTTTACACTTTTAGCAAATTTAGATAAAACACCTTTTTCTGGTATTTTGGCAAGATTTATCCATCTTGATAGTCTTTGTGTAATTTCAGCTTCTGAAACTTTCAAAAGTAGTTGGTCATTTTCAGCATCTATTAAAATAGTATCACCATCTTCAACTATTGCTATCAAACCTCCATCCGCTGCTTCTGGGGTTATGTGCCCAACCACAAAACCATGAGTTCCTCCAGAGAACCTTCCATCGGTTATAAATGCAACGCTATTCCCAAGACCTTGACCCATAATTGCAGATGTTGGTTTTAACATTTCTCTCATGCCTGGACCGCCTTTAGGTCCTTCATACCTAATAACAACAACGTCACCGGGTTTTATTGCTTTAGCCAATATAGCCTCCACCCCATCTTCTTCAGAATTAAATACTCTTGCTACGCCTTCGAAAGATGTACCTTCTTTGCCTGTAATTTTTGCAACAGAGCCTTCTTTTGCTAGATTTCCATAAAGAATTCTTAAATGACTGCTCTTTTTGATCGGATTTTTAAAGTCTTTGATAATCTGCTGTTTGTCATTGTAAGGCTGAATATTTGAAAGATTTTCTGCAAGTGTTTTTCCTGTTACTGTTAGGCAATCTCCATGCAATAGTCCTTTTTGGAGCAGCATCTTCATTAGAGGCTGAATGCCGCCATTGGCATTTAATTCTGACATGTAATGCAATCCAAAAGGCTTAAGATCAGCCATAACTGGAGTTTTCTTTCCAATTCTTGTGAAATCATCCAAATGAAGATCAACGCCTATGGCGTAAGCCATAGCAAGCATATGAAGAACTGCATTCGTTGATCCTCCAAGCGCGATAACAACTGTAATAGCATTTTCAAATGCTTTTTTAGTCATGATGTCTGAGGGCTTAATATCTCTATCTAAGAGATTTATGATCGCAAGACCAGCCTCCTTGCAATCGTTCTGCTTATCATTAGAAACAGCATCTTGACTGCTACTTCCTGGCAAGCTCATCCCTAGTGCCTCAATGGCAGATGCCATGGTGTTAGCTGTATACATTCCACCACAAGATCCGGGACCTTTAACTGAAATTTTTTCAACATGAATTAATTCTGATTCGGCTAAATCACCTTTGAAGAATTCGCCTGTTTTTTCACAAACTGTTACGTAGTCAGTATTTTCTTTACTTGGCCTAATTGATCCGCCGTATATAAATATAGAAGGCCTATTAAGTCTTGCCATGCCAATAATGCAGCCTGGCATATTTTTATCGCACCCGCCAATTGCTATAAGGCCATCGTATCCTAAGCAACCGACAACTGTCTCTATAGAATCAGCTATAACCTCTCTTGAGACTAATGAGTATTTCATACCCTGAGTACCCATTGAAATACCATCTGAAACGGTAATAGTATTAAATAGAACACCCTTACCCCCAGATGAATCAACTGATTTTTCAACTACATCTGCAAGCTGATTAATATGCATATTGCATGGGGTAACTTTAGCTCCAGTTGATGCTATACCAACAAAAGGTTTTGTAAAATCCTCAGAAGTGAAGCCAACGCCCCTAAGCATAGATCTAGAAGCCGCTTGACTGGGTCCGTCCACTAACTCTTTTGAATATTTTCTTGAAGTCATATGCTTATTATAATATTAATTGGATGCGTATCTTAACGCAGCGGAAAGTAATTTTTTAGTATATTCTTCTTTTGGATTATCGAACACTTGATGCGATAAGCCAGATTCCACAATCTTTCCATCTTTCATAACAAAGATAAAGTCTGACATTGATCTTATAACTTTTAAGTCATGACTTATAAATAAGTAAGTAAGCCCGTATTCATTCTGAATATCTTTAAGTAGATTTATGACTTGTATCTGTATTGACCTATCGAGGGCAGATGTTGGCTCATCAAGAATCATAAATGCTGGATTCATAATTAAAGATCTAGCTATAGCGACTCTCTGCCTTTGCCCTCCTGAAAATTCATGAGGATATTTATTTTTTGCTGACAACTCAATCCCCACATCAGACAATACTTTATTTATTCTCTGGTCTCTTTCGTTCCGGGAAAGCTTGAAGTGAACACCCAGACCTTCGCCAACGATTTCACCTATTGTCATTCTAGGAGACAGTGATCCGTATGGATCTTGAAATATTATCTGGACATGTTTTTTAAGTTCTTTCGCCTCTTTTGAGGAGTTCAAATTAAGATTTCTGCCCTTGTAAGATATATCTCCTTCATAAGGTATCAAGCTAGCAATTGCTCTTCCAAGAGTAGATTTTCCAGAACCAGATTCACCTACTAATCCTATAGTAGTATTTTGATATATATTTAAAGAGACGTTTTTAACGGCATGGAATCTTTCCTTCTTAAAAAAATTAACTGCAGGTGTGTTATAGAAAACATTCAGATTATTAATTTCTATGACGGGGTTATTGTTTAACTCTTCGATTAGTTTTGGTTGGGGTTCTGCATCAAGAAGTTTTTTGGTATATGCATGTGAGGGGTTCTGAAAAACTTTTTTTGTATTTCCTTGCTCTACAATCTCTCCATTTTTCATAACGCAAACCTGATCTGAAAATTCTTGCACTAGCCCTAGGTCATGGGTAATAAATAAAATTGACATGCCCAGCTCCCTTTTAAGTTTGCCCATTAGATCAAGTATTTGTGCTTGAATAGTGACATCAAGCGCTGTTGTTGGCTCGTCTGCAATTAATAACTCTGGCTTGTTAACAAGAGCCATGGCTATCATTATTCTTTGTCTTTGGCCGCCTGAAAGCTCATGCGGATAAGAATAAAACCTTCTACTAACATCGTCTATCTCCACGAGATTCATGAGATCCATAGCTTCTTTGATTGCTTCTTTCTTTGAAGTATTGGAATGAAGTAAAATTGATTCCGTAATTTGGTTTCCTACCCGATGATAGGGATTTAAAGAGGTCATTGGCTCTTGAAATATCATAGAAACAATATTGCCCCTTATAGACAGAAGATCTTCTTTTGCGGCATTAATTATTTCTTTATTATTAAACTTTATAGAAGACTCTTCTGAGTAGGCGGCCTGAGGTCTTGGAAGCAGTTGAAGTATGGACATTGCTGTTACTGATTTCCCAGAGCCAGACTCGCCAACAAGAGCCATTGTTTGATTCTTCTCAATATCAAAACTAATATTATTTACCGCTCTAAAAGAGCCATCTCTAGTAGCAAAACTAATGCTTAAATTATTTATTTCTAAAATCTTACTCATAATATTTCTTTATATTCTCTTAAAAAATCTACTACAGCTATTTTTGCTGAATTTAATCTAGTCATTGATGCAAAGCCATGAAAGGTAGATGGATAATGCAATTGTTTCACATTGTTACCTTTTTCATGCAATAAATATGCATATTTTTCAGCCTCGTCACTCAAAGGATCGAAGCCTGCAGTAACGACTATAGTTTTAGGAAGTTCTTTTTTTAAATTAACTTTCATTAAATTAAAACACTCGTCATCCATATTGTCATTTGAATACATTAATTTATCCCAAAACCAAATCATTGCCTTTTTAGTTAAGAGATAGTTTTCTTCAAACAGGGTGAATGATTCAGAGGAGCATGATGGATCGCACATTGGATATATTAGTAACTGGCTATGAGGTTCAGGATGATTATTTGTTATTAAGTGGTGTGTTAATGAGGCAGCAAGATGGCCGCCCGCGCTATCCCCGCATAAGCTAATCTGATTTGAGTTATACCCCATAGAAATAAGCCAATTATAGGCAGCTAGAGCTTCATTCAATGCAGAGGGATATTTATTTTCTGGTGCGAGACTATAATCTAAGGAGAAAATTTTAACTCCCAAATTGTCGGCAATAAAAGAAACCATTGCATCATGCGTCTCAACTGATGAAAGAACATACCCGCCACCATGAAAAAATAGTACAACCTTATTCTTCTCTATATTTTTGGGGATATACTCCCTTAAGAGAAGGGTATCTTTATCTTCAATGAAATGATCTATCTTGCCAACAGCGCTATTTGGCGCTAAAGAAAGCTGATATCTAGTTCTTTGTTTAATTATTAAATCTCTAACCTTTTGAATGGAGTTATTAGAAACTTTATGCAATTCGCTTTTTGGAATTAAATCTAAAATGATAGAGGATTGAATATCTAAAAGGCGCCCTCTAATAGGAGTTCTTCTTTTCCAATAGACTAATTTTAAAAGCCATACCGGGATGAAGAAAAATATATTTAATAAAAATATTCGAATCATATGCAACCACTTTAATCTGTTATTAAAAAAAATTCTTTCTTTTAATTGTTAGCAAGATTATCCTCTTGAAGCAATGAAGAAAATTTTATCAATAATCCTAACATCATACAGTTTAATTATGCCATCTTATGCCTCGGTCCTTTTTGATAAGCAAGCTAGCGCGCCCTTAGCTAAAGATGTATTTGTTATTAGCCAAATAGTAATGTCTGAAGATATTCATATCTCATGGGATATCAAAGAGGGTTTCTACATGTATCTTAATAGTATAGAAATAAATGATGGCACCAATAGTATTCCATTTGAGATTATTGAATCTTATCAAACCTTATATGAGGATGAGTTCTTTGGAAAAACTACAATATTAAAAAAAATTCTTACCTTGATTATAAAAAGATCTGATTCATCTAATTCTTCTGAGTTATTGATATACTATCAAGGATGTTCTGAAGACGGGTTTTGTTACCCCATTCAAAAGGATAAAATTACCAATAAAATCCCCTAAATTCTACAAATTTCTGTTAAAATCTGCTAATTATGAATATATTATTGCTAAATGGGCCTAATTTAAATCTTCTAGGAAAAAGAGAGACAGACCTTTATGGCAGTACTTCCCTATTTGAAATTGAAGAGAATCTCAAGGAGATTGCCATTAGACAAAACTGTCAACTAACCCATTTTCAGACAAATGCTGAACATGAATTAATTGATTCTATACACAAAGCCCAGGATAACGGAGTCAATGTTATTATCATAAATCCTGCAGCTTATACCCATACGAGTATTGCAATTAGAGATGCTTTATTGGGAGTTGCTATTCCATTTTATGAGGTTCACATCTCAGATATCTATTCAAGAGAAGAGTTTAGGCATTTCTCATACTTATCAGATGTTGCAGAAAAAGTTTTTTGTGGATTGGGTGTTAATGGATATGAGCAAGCGCTTAATGAGGCAATTTTAAAATTTAAAGGAGTTTAAATGGACATAAGAAAAATTAAAAAATTAATTGAGATGCTTCAGGAATCTGATCTTAAAGAGATTGAAGTAAGTCAGGGTGACGAATCAGTAAGGATTCTCAGGGGCGGTCATACCGAGAATCATATTATTAGATCAGACATGCAAACACAATTTACTCAGCCAGCTGATGTTGAACTAGAAAAGACTGATGATAAAAAATTAGAAATAGGTCAAGCTATTACATCACCTATTGTTGGAACTTTTTATAGAAAACCAAGCCCAGATAAAGAACCATTTATTAAAGTTGGTGATTTAATAGAGAAAGGTGATGTTCTGTGCATTATTGAAGCAATGAAGATGATGAATGAAATTAAATCAGACCTTAGCGGAAAAGTTGTATCAATTGATATTGAAGATGGCGATCCAGTTGAATTCGGCCAAAGAATTATAACGCTTAATTAAAATGCTATATAAAGTTCTAATTGCCAATAGAGGAGAAATTGCCCTTCGTGCTGTAAGGGCGTGTAAAGAACTAGGCATATCTACGGTTTCTGTATACTCTGAAGGGGATAAAGATCTAAAACATCTTAAGTTCTCTGATGAAACTGTTTGCATTGGCCCAGCCTCTCCCACTGAAAGCTATCTTAATGTTCCTTCAATACTCTCAGCAGCTGAATTGACTGAGGTTGACGGGATATACCCAGGTTACGGCTTTCTTGCTGAAGATTCAAATTTTGCTGAGATGTGTGAAAAAAGTGGTTTTAAGTTTATAGGCCCTAATGCTAAGACGATTAGAATGATGGGGGATAAAATTACTGCTAAAACATTGGCAGAAAAAGCAGGAATTCAAACAGTCCCTGGATATAAGGATGAAATACCAGAAGATCCAGAAAAATTTAAAACCATTGCTAGAAATGTTGGCTATCCAATAATGATAAAGGCTACAGCTGGAGGCGGGGGAAGAGGAATGAGAGTTGTTGAAAAAGAGGAAGATCTAATTACTCTAGCCCAAATTACCATGCAAGAAGCTAAAAATTCATTTGGCAATGAAACTATATATTTAGAAAAATTTATAGCGAATCCTAGGCATGTTGAAATTCAAATAGTAGGAGATGGAAAGGGAAATGCAATTCATTTAGGAACCAGGGATTGCAGCATGCAAAGAAGGCATCAAAAAATAATAGAAGAAGCTCCAGCATTGAACTTAAATGAAGAAGCGTTAGAGAAAACATTTGATGCATGCATAAAATTATGTAAAAGCATTAATTATGAGGGTGTTGGAACATTAGAATTTTTATATGAAAATGATAATTTTTATTTCATTGAAATGAATACAAGAATTCAAGTAGAACATCCAGTAACTGAGATGATCACTGGCTTTGACTTGGTAAAAGCACAGTTAAGGATTGCTTTAGGCATGAAATTTGACCTTGACCAGAATAGAATAAATTTTAAAGGTCACTCGCTAGAATGTAGGATTAATGCTGAGGATCCAGACACCTTTCAACCATCACCGGGCACTATTTCAAAAATGCATACTCCTGGTGGATTTGGAATAAGGTATGACTCGCATATATATAGTGGTTACAAAGTTCCGCCATACTATGATTCATTGTTAGCAAAAATAATTACCCAAGCAAATTCACGAGGTTCTGCGATTAAAAGAATGCTGAGTGCGTTAGATGAGTTTTTTGTAGAAGGTATAAAAACAAATCATTCTCTTCATCAAAGACTATTGCGTGATGATGTTTTTGTTGATAATAAACATACTATAAATTACTTAGAAAATGAGTTCTTGAAAAAACATGAAAGCTGAATATAGCCCCAAAGAAATTGAGAAAACCATTCAAGAAGGATGGCTAAAAGAAGATAAATTTAAGGCAACTCCAGATAGTAGAGAAAAATTTTATTGCCTATCAATGTTTCCGTATCCTTCGGGGAAACTTCATATGGGGCATGTAAGAAATTACACAATAGGCGACGTAATATCTAGATACAAAAGAATGAGGAACTTTAATGTATTTCAGCCAATGGGTTGGGACGCTTTTGGTCTGCCTGCTGAAAATGCAGCTATTGCAAACAAAGTTAGCCCTAAGGAATGGACTAATGAAAATATAGAATACATGAAGAAGCAGTTAGCATCTTTGGGTTTAAGTTACGACTGGTCAAAAGAATTAAGAACTTGCGAACCAGATTATTATAAATGGGAGCAAGTAATCTTTAAAAAGTTCTATGACCAGGGATTGGTTTATAGAAAAAAATCATTTGTTAACTGGGATCCTGTTGATGAAACTGTTCTTGCCAATGAGCAGGTAATTGATGGTAAGGGATGGAGGTCTGGAGCTCAAATTGAAATTAAAGAAATAGATCAGTGGTTTATCAAAATAACAGATTATGCGGATGAGCTTTTAGAGTCTTTAGATGAAGTTGATTGGCCTGAAAATGTTAAAGTCATGCAAAGAAACTGGATTGGGAAATCTAATGGCGCAGAGATTAAATACCTAATCGAAGGATCTGATAAATATTTAACAGCATTTTCTACAAGACCTGATACTATTTTTGGTGTTTCATTTTTAGCTATATCACCGAATCATTCAATCTCTCTAAAACTATCTGAAACAGATAGCTCTATTAGACAATTCTTAGATAAGTGCAAAGAAACAAAAGCTGCTGAAGCAGATATGGCAAAGGCAGAAAAGCTTGGAGTTGATACTGGTATTAGTGCAATCCATCCCCTTACCGGGAAAAAAATACCAGTATGGATCGGAAATTTTGTTTTATTGGATTATGGAACAGGGGTTGTTATGGGTGTGCCGGGGCATGACCAAAGAGATTTTGAGTTTGCTTCTAAATATCAAATAGAAATATTGCAAGTTATTTCAACTGATGAAGAAGGTCTTCCTGTATTGCAAAGAGGCAATCTTATTAACTCTAGTGATTTCAATGGAATGGCTTCAGAGAAAGCTTCAGATAAAATAATTGCTGAGTTAAAAAATAAAGATCTAGGTGAAGAGCTTGTTCATTTTAGATTAAGAGATTGGGGTGTAAGCAGGCAGAGATATTGGGGGTGCCCTATTCCAGTTGTATATGAGGATGGTGAGCCAAGGATTTTAGATGAAAGTGAGATGCCAGTTAAGCTTCCTGAATTACCAGCCGGCTCTCCTCCAATACCATTAAGCCAAAATGAAGATTTTATTAATATTTCAGACAATTTAAAGAGAGAAACTGATACCTTCGATACATTCATGGATTCATCTTGGTATTACGCTAGATTTACTTCCTCGAATAATAAAGATGAAATATTTGATGAAAATTCTAAGTATTGGCTGCCAGTTGATCTTTATATTGGCGGGATTGAGCATGCTATATTGCATTTGCTATATTCAAGGTTTTTTCATAAGGCCTTAAGAGACATGGGTATGGTTGAAGGGAATGAGCCTTTCAAAAAACTTTTAACACAGGGAATGGTTTTAAAAGATGGCGCTAAGATGTCTAAATCTAAAGGAAATACTGTTGACCCTCAGCCTTATATTGAAAAATATGGAGCCGATACCGTTAGGCTTTATATGATGTTTACAGCACCTCCAGAACAAAGTTTAGAATGGTCGGAGTCTTCTGTAGAAGGAGCATCAAGGTTCATAAAAAAGGTTTGGAATCTAGTTAATGAAAGAAAATATTTAGATATAAAAGAGCCCTCTAGCTTCTCTAAAGAAGAGGGTGATTTGAGAAGAAAATCTCACAGCACCCTTCTAAAGATAACGAATGACTATGAATCAAGACATGCCTTCAATACAGCTATTGCTGCAATGATGGAGCTATTAAATTTTATACCTGATAATTTTAAAGATATTAATGCTAAGGAATCCAGCAGGTACTGCTTAAACGAAGCTATAACAATCTTACTAAAAACTCTCAATCCAATAGCCCCTCATATATCAGAATATCTATGGAATGATTTCTATGGAGAATTCTCTGATGAGAATATAGAATCTTCATGGCCTGAGGTTCGAGAAGATTTATTGACTGTTTCTCAATTTGATCTTGTAGTGCAAGTGAATGGAAAAGTAAGAGGAAAAATTACTATTGATAAAAGCTTATCTCAAGAAGAGATAGAGGTTGCAGCAAAAAGTATTGATAATGTTTCGGCAAACATAGGTAGCTCTGAGATTAAAAAAACTATCTATATAAAAGAAAAGATTATAAATTTTGTTTTTTAAAAACATATATAAAAATTATTCTTTGATATATATTGCTTAGGTAGTTAATATAATTTAATGACCAAATATACCCTAAGTTTAATCGTTTTTTTAGCCCTTTTGGTGAGTTCATGTGGCTACAATCAAGTAACCATTAACTCTGGTGATTCAGATTTTAAAAGCGTCGAGTTTGATAAATCCATTCCACAAAACTTCGAAGATAAAATAACTTATTTTTTTAAAGCTCAACCAAATAAATTATCAGAAGGGAATAATTATTTAGCTATAAGTGGCTATTCAATAAAAGAATATAATGTATATGCTGGTAATGCATTAAGAGCTCTTGAGGGTGAGTTAACTCTAACGGTGAAAGTAGAAATAGAAGTAAAAGACCTCCTCATAAAGAAATCTTTTAACTCGAAAAAAAGATACAAGTCTAATGAATTAAACCCATTGGCTCAAAAGCAAATGACTAAATTTCTTGAAGAAGCCATGCAAAAAGATATTATTGATCAAATAGTAATAGAGGTGAGCACCCTTGAAATGTGAAGCTCTATCAATTAAAAAATATCTAGATAAATCTCCTAATATTTTTTTTATATACGGTTCTGAAGTTATCTTAAAAAATAACTCTAAAGATATATTAAAAAAACATTTAAAAGTAAAAGGATTTACTGAAAGAAAATTTATAAATAAGGATGGATTCAAGGATATAGAACGGGTGATTATAGAAAATGCTGGGGGATCTCTTTTTGGATCAAAAACAGTAATTGAAATCAATCATGATCAAGGAAAAATTCCTGATCAAATAATAAAAATATTTGAAATCCCAAATATAAGCAATATGGATAATATTGCGATAATAATTAACTCGCATAATGAGAAGTTAAGCCCTGCCACTAAGTGGGTTAAGCAGATGGATATTTCTGCTTTAATAATTGAATGTAAAAAATTAAAATCATTTGAAGAAAAAATCTGGTTAAAAAACGAACTTAGCTTCGTATCAGATCAAGATAGAACTGCGCTTGTTCAGAGTATCTATGAGATGAATTCTGGCAATTTAGTTGCCCAACAGAATGAAATTCAAATTCTTAAATTAGTATATAAAGATGGGGTAAGTATAGCTCAGGGTTCTGTTGTAGATTCCTCAGAATTTTTACCTTTTGAATTAGAAGATATGATTATTTCAAGAGATACAAAAAACGCTCTAAGAATAGTAAATTCTATTAAAAGTACTGAGGGGCATTACGCTCCATTATTAGTTTGGATCGTTGGAAAGATTGTTAACAACTCAGCAAACGCCCTTCAAAATAGAAACCCACAGGCCAGCCTCCAAAAATCTGGAGTGTGGGGCGACAAAATAAGTGGCTATATTAATTTTATTAAGCAGCATTCATTGAAAGATTTAATTGGTTTACAAAGGAGTGTTTTTGAGCTTGATTTAGCAAACAAGGGGCTTACAAAGAAGAATTTTTGGGACGAATTAGATGTTCTTATAATCAAGCTAACCGTTAACTAAAAAATTTATTATCAAAAACTTCTTTGCATCTAAGATATAGAGGATCTTTGGTATCTAGGCTATTTTCTAGATTTACTATTTCTGATATCGGCGCCAGTCCTTTTGTTGAGCTTGAAAGCCAAGCAGATGAGGCGCATGAGAGATCATTAAGGGTAAAATTATCTTCAATTAATGGGATATTTATTTTCTTTAGTTCTTCTATTAACAGGGCGCGGGTAATGCCAGGCAATATATTATTAGATAGGCTAGGTGTACAAACACTTCCATCATTAATAAAGAAAATATTTGAAGCTCCTGCCTCTCTTAAGATATTGTCCTTATGCAGAATAACCTCATCGCAGCCATATTGGTGAGCCGAATTCATTTGCATGACATTTCCAAGAAGTGACGTGGATTTGATATCACATCTACCCCATCTAATATCCTCACAGGTCATCACTTTTAAAGTTTTTGTTTCAAAGGAGTAAGGGGTGACATATCCAAAAGTCTCAACATCGGTTGATTGCTTGTAAAAATGTGAACGAATTTTATCCTCGCCACGCGTTACTTGGTAGTAAACATAGCCATTGACCGATGAGCAGTTTGATATGAGTTGCTCCATCTCATCACTTGCTTTTTTTATGTCTAAAGGTATTGAGAGCTCACTTGAACTTCTTAGTAATCTCTTAATATGAATATCAAAGGCTATAGCCTTTGAGTTATAGAAAGGGATAACCTCATAAACACTGTCAGAAAATGTATAAGCCCTACTAAAGGGAGATACTTTGATATTTTCTACTAGATCAAAATTTCCATTAAATACGCCTTCAATCTGATCCATTTTCTGCCATGCCGAATAGACTAAAAATCCATAAAACAAATTTAGACCATAATCTTCCAAAGAAACCTTTTGCTTCGATATCCTGCAATGCAACAAGGTCGGTTACTAGAACAATCTCATCATTACTGCTAATCTCAAGTATTCCAATTTTTTGACCAACACTAATTGGTGCCTGGATATTGTTTTTATATTTATAATTAATTTTTAAATCCTTAAAATCTTTCCTAGGCAGCGTAATCGAAATATCATTTGCAAAACCTAAGCTCAGAGTCTTCTCTTGCCCTCCCCATATTTTAATATTCTGGTACTCTTTATTTGCATCAATAACTTTTTGGGTCACATACCATTTAAAGCCATATTCCAATAATCTTTGTGATGCTAAAAATCTATCATTTTCTGTTCTACTTCCAGCTACCACTGTAATTAATCTCATCTCGCCTCTTTTTGCAGAGCCAACTAAACAATAACCAGCTGATTCAGTCCAGCCAGTTTTCATTCCATCTGAGGTATCATCTCTCCAGAGCAATTTATTTCTATTCAGTTGTTTAATATTGTTATATGTAAAACTCTTTTCTTTATATAGCGCATAAGTTTCAGGAAATTTATTAATGAAATTTGATGTAAGAATTGATAGATCTCTTGCCGTAGTAGCATTTAAATCTGATAGCCCCGATGCGTCAAAAAAATTAGTGTCATACATTCCTAAATCAGCCGCATAAGAATTCATTAAATCTACGAAGCCCTCCTCATCTCCTCCCAAAAATTCAGCTAATGCAACAGAAGCATCATTACCCGAATGAATAACAATTCCTTTAAGAAGATCTAAAATTTTTACTTTCTTACCTTGTTCAATAAACATTCTAGATCCTGTCATCTTCCATGCCTTTGTACTAACCAAAGTCTCATCTTCTAAAGATATAGCTCCGTCAGCTAAATACTCAGCAGCTATGAATACAGTCATAATCTTTGTCATACTTGCTGGAACTATTTCAAAATCTGAATTAAATTCTGCTATTACCGTGTTTGTATTTGGCTCAATTAGAATATAACTTTTTAAATCTAGATCAGGGGGATCTGGTATAAAGCTTTGAGCATCCAGAAGAAAGGAAATACTGAGTGATAATAATAATAATTTTTTCATATTTTTAATTCTTTTGATAAGTAATAAACTGCCATTGCGTAAAAGTGACTAATATTATATTTGGTAATGGCAATAAAATTATCATCGCCTATAAAATAAATATCTTTTTTCTTCTTTAATAGAAGTTTTTGGCCTGTTTTAATAAAATTTTGATTTGAGATACTGTTTAGTAACATTAATTCTTTTATATTCATGTTATTAGCTATCGCTATTTCAAGCAATGTATCTCCGTCTTTTACAATATAAGACTCATCAACCCCCTCGCTAAACATCAAAGGTATAAACTTATTTGACTCCTCATTATTTCTATAAGGCTTTCTTACATTATTTAAATCAACCTTTTGAACGATATCTCCATTTCTTTTCCACCCATGAATCTTTAAATAGTTAGCTACGCTTCCAATTGCATCATCAACAGAGCCAAATAGATCCGCGTAACCATCCTCGTCGTAATCTATAGCGTATGCTCTATAGCTCGATGAAATAAACTGCCCGTAACCCATAGCCCCGGCATATGAGCCCTTAACCTCAAGGATATCTAGATTATTTTCTCTAGTTAGAAGAAAGAATTTTATTAACTCACTCCTAAAAAATTTAGCCCTTCTTGGGTAATCAAAGCCTAGTGTTGTAAGGCTGTCGATGACTCTATAACTTCCTTGTATTTTTCCATATCTAGTTTCAACACCAATAATTGCAGTTATCACCTCTTTAGGCACTCCAAATTCTTTCTCTACTTTTTTGAATGTTTGAATATTGTCTTGAATAAAAATTCTACCATTTAAGATTCTATTCTGTTCTATAAATAACTTCTTATACCTATCCCATGTCCATGTAAATTCTGCCGGCTTTGAAATAGAATCTATTATTTTTTGTTGTTTCTTTGCATCTGACAAGATGTTTATGACATAAGATTTTTCAAAGCCATGTATATCTGTTAATTCTTTAATAACAGATTCTGCCTCTGGGTGAGATGAGTAATCTGCAAACAAAGGAAAAGAAATTAAAAAGATAAATACATATTTTTTCATAAAATTATAGCCATTAAATGCTTGTAAATATTTCATCGTTGCATTAATTTTTTATGCGTTGCCATTGATATTATTATTCCGAAAGCTATATAGAATGATAACAAAGATGAGCCTCCTTTGCTTACAAATGGTAGGGGCATCCCTACTACTGGGATAATTCCAGCAACCATTGAAAGGTTTATGAATAACGTTGATGCAAATACTAGGCTTAGACCTCCTATAGTTAACCTACAAAATCTATCTCTTGCATTAAAGGCTAAGTACAAACATCGCAATAAGATAAAGAAGAATATACTCAAAAGAATACAGACTCCCACAAAGCCAAACTCTTCTGCAATAACTGCAAAAATAAAATCTGTTTCTGCCTCTGGTAAAAAATCTAAATGTGCCTGTGATCCCTCTTGATAGCCTTTTCCATCAACCCCTCCAGATCCAATGGCGATCTTGGATTGCGTTATATTCCACCCGGCTCCGTAGGGATCTGCAGTTGGATTGAATAAGGTTTGAATTCTCTGCCTCTGAAAAGGCTTTAAAAAGTTGTTCCATAGAAATGGCAAGGATAATAGCAATAGTCCAAATGATGTTCCTATGAATTTCCAGCTCAAACCTGCTAAAAATAAAATATAAACACCTGCCATTAAAACAACAAGCGCAGTTCCAAGATCAGGCTGCCTGGCTACCAATAAAAAAGTAAAACCAATTAAAGTTAAAGTTAGAAAGGTGTGAACAGGACTGATGGGCAAAGGTTTATTGTATAAATAAGAAGATAAAAAAATGGGTAAAGATATTTTTATAATCTCTGAGGATTGAAGTGTAAAAATACCCAGATCTAGCCATCTCTTGGCTCCGTTAATCTCTTTACCAAAAATCATAGTTATGAATATAAGAATTAATGAGAAAATTAAAAATACGCCAGAAAATGTATTATAAAAATCTGGGTCTGGCTGGCTCAGCAAAAACATTAAAAATAGCCCTAGGCCAACAAAAGCAGACTGCTTGGCAATGGTGTTAATATCTCCTTGAGATGCGCTGTATAAAAAGATTAGCCCCATTATAGAAAGCAATGAGATTGCGATAAATAAATAAGGATCGAAATAAATACTGAATCTTTTAAAATTTAACTTCTTTTTCATTTTTTTATTAGGCTATTTAGGACCTCTATAGCAACTGGGCCAGCAACCGAGCCTCCGCTTTCTCCATTTTCAATTACCACACTAACAGCATATTTTGGGTTTGGCATAGGGCCAAAAGCAATAATAATTGCATGATCTCTATTGCCCTTATTCTCTCTCACAATTTGATAGTCTTCTTTGGTATCTGTACTGACAAGCTCGACCGTCCCTGATTTAGCAGCAACAATATAAGACTTTAAAGACTTTAATCTTCTTGCTGTTCCCTTGGGATCCTCGATTACTCCGATCATGCTAGCGTGAAGCTTATCCCAATCTGAATCTGTAATTCTAGAATTAATAAGTTCTTCATATCCCAAATTATCAGCCTTAATAAATGAGAGCTTATTTAAACTGCCTTTATTTGCTAGGAAGGCAGAATAGTAAGAGAGCTGAATTGGGGTCGCACTCAAATAACCCTGCCCTACACCCAGATTAACAGTATCGCCCTTAAACCAACGAAAATTTAAATTATTCATTTTCCACTCTGGACTTGGTAACAGCCCTTTATCAGAATTAAAGCAATCCAAGCATATATTTTTTCCAAACCCAAATTCTGAAAGATAGTTAATTAATTTATCGATATTTGATTCATAAGCTAAAGAAAAAAAGAAAGTATTAGAGCTTTGAATTAGAGCATCACTCAGATTAATAGTTCCATGCCCGCCCTTCTTCCAGCCACGATAAATTCTTTGATCTTCCGGAAGAATAAAAAAACCGGGGTCATTAATTGTAAAATTCCAATCAATAATTTTCTCCTGGATCCCAAATAATCCTATTAAAGGTTTTATAGTTGATGCTGGTGAATATCTTCCCTGTCCAGCTCTATCAAAAAAAGGCTTATCTTTATCTTTCAGCATAATGTCGAAATCTTTAGTGGAAATACCCCTGGCAATATCATTGACTGAGAAAGATGGAGAGCTTAAATATGTAACTATAGCCCCAGTGCTTATTTCAATAGCAACGACTGCTCCCCTTCTATTATTCATTTGATTTAATGCTGTTTTCTGAGATTTAAGATCTAAAGTGGTAAATAAATTACTCCCATTGGTAGCTGGAATATGCTCTAGCTCTCTTAAAAATCTACCAGCAGCATCAACTTCATAGGTTTTTTTACCAAAAGAGCCTCTCAATAAATTATCGTAGGTATGTTCCATCCCAGTCTTTCCAGTCAGAAATCCATTTGAGTACTTATATATAGTCTCGATCTTCTTTAATTCTTGATCAGATAATATTTTTGAAAGCTGCTCATCACTAACGCCGCCCACATAACCTATGGCATGTGAGAATAAATTGGGATACTTACTTTGCCTGCTATATCTAACATCAATAAAAGCATTAGGGTATTTGTAGCTTCTTACTTCAAATCTAGCGATCTCTTCTGCTGAGAGATTTGTTTTAATTGTAAGCTCTCTATTATAAGCAGCTTTCTTCTTGAAGTTTTCATTAACATAATTTAGCTCTTTCTCATTTAAGGAAATAATCTCGCCAATGCTTAAAATAAATTTATCTAGACTTTCTACCTTCCAGGGTTTGATTATTAAGCTATAACTTGGAACATTATTAATAAGAATATTTCCTTTTCTATCATAAATAATTCCCCTGGCAGGCTGAAGAAGCACGTCTCTTGTTTTGTTTTTTAAAGATGCAGAGGCATAGTCAGTAAACCCAGCCACCTGTAAAGAGTATATTTTGTAAAAAAATATTACGAATAAAACTGCAAAGAAAAAATAAATTAGAATTAATCTTTTAAAAAAACTTTTCTTCTCAAGGTTTCTTTCTTCTAGTTCAATCATTTGTGATAAGGAGCCTTGTTGATTATAGAAAAGGATCTATAAATCTGTTCGACTAAGATTATTCTAAAAAGCCTATGTGGAAAAGTAAAACTAGAGGCAGAAAAGACTTTATCTGATATCTCAATAATTTTTTCTGGCAGCCCGAACGATCCACCAATGATAAAATTAAGCCTTAAGTTCTCCAACATAGAATTCTCAAAGAACTTACTAAACTCATTGCTATTAATCCTTTTTCCTCTCGAATCCCATGAAATTATATAATCATCATCTGAGATCTTACTTAGTATTAATTCAGATTCTAATTTCTTAATTTCATCAATAGACCTTTTGGGATGTTGTTGACCTTTAATATCTATAAAGTTAAGAGAAATATTTTTGGAAAGCTGTTTTTGATAATATTCAATTCCTTGAGATTCCCAAGGAGTTAGCTTGTTGCCAACACTAATTATATTAAGGACCATCTAACCAGGAGCATTTAAGAGTGTGTTCTCTCCCCACAGACCTTCTAGATCATAAAACTCTCTTATATCACTCTTCATTACGTTTATAACAACTTCACCGCAGTCCACTAATATCCAACCAGATTCAGCTTTTCCCTCAACACCAAGTACGGTCATTTTATTTTTTTTAACGGCCTCAACTAATTTTTCTGAAAGAGATTTTGCATGCCTGTTTGATGATGCGGTAGCAATAATGATTACATCAGCAAAAGATGAAATGCCTTTAATATCAAGCGATAAAATATCCACAGCCTTGTTATCGCCAAGGGCTACTGTGCATATATCTTTAATGGTTTTCTTAGGCAAAATTACTTTTATAATATAGGTTTTTAATAACTAAAAAAATTAGCTTCTAGTCCTTGCTATACTAAATCATTATTTAGAAAAAGGGTAAGTAATTATGGAAATAACCAATATAAATTCTATTTTAGATTTAATACTTGGATATAAAAATATTATTATTTGGCTTGGCTCTTTATCTTTATTTATTTTTATATTTAGTCTAGTTGGAATAAGGCAGCTTGTTGCATTAATTCCAAGTGATTATTTTTTAAGGAAAAAATATTCAAAACTAAGATCATCAAATCTATTTCTATGGCTCCTGATAAGCATCTTTAAAAATATTATTGGTTATTCTCTTATTATAGGCGGGATCATTATGCTCATCCTTCCTGGCCAAGGCTTATTTACTATAATCATAGGTTTAATGTTGAGCAACTACCCTGGTAAATATGCCCTTGAAAAGAAACTTATCTCAACCCCATCTATCCTTAAGTCAATAAATTGGCTGAGAAAGAAATCAAACAAACCCCCTCTTATAGTTAACGGCAATTAATTAGCCGAAAGCTTCTCGATATACTCAGAGAGAATCGTCATTCTTTGAGTAGCATCAAAGGCTTCTAGTAAATTTTGTTTTTCTGAAGAAGTAAGTGGTATTAATCCGGCAAGGTGGTATGCAACTGAATCAGCAGAATTGAAATCTACCTTGATAGACAGGTCGCTAACCCTAGGGTGCTTCATTAATTGAGATAATATATTTAAAATTTCTGGGTATTCAGCTAAAACTGCTTGATCATCAACTTCAGGGTCAAATTCAGACTTGGCATCTGCCATATGAAGCCCATCTTCTAATTGGTATATATTACTAATGGATACCTTGTTCTCTGATTTCACTGTTATGCCTAAAAGGCCATTGGGCAAGTTATTAAAATCAATTATTTGGACATAGCTTCCTTTTTTGTGCATGCCATAACCCAGACTTGCTTCTGATTTGGTCTGCAAAACAATTACAAAGCCATGTTCCTCTGACATGCATGTTTTAATCATATCTATATATCTTGGTTCAAATATTTGTAGAGATTGTATGCTTCCTGGAAGAGCAACAAGCCCAAGAGGAAAAACAGGAATATTATTTTTTTTCAAGGTACTCAATTATTGGCTTAAGAATTTTATGACTGTCTTTGTTTGTCATTAGAAGAATAATATCATACTCAGAAATAATTAATTTTGCCTGATCAATAAAATTTTTAATATTGTTTGAGGTCTTTATATTATTTCCATTATTAAGAATATTGTTATGATCCAGCCATATTGCCTCATCCAAAGAATTAACAGTATCTAGGAGTCCCAGGCCATGAGATCCCCCAGACATCGTATTTGAACCCAACTCAATTAGCCCAAGTATTTTTTTTGTTGGGTATTTCTTTCTAATAGCCTGTGATGAAAAGGCAATTGCTGTTGGATGATGTGCAAAGTCGTCATATACGTGAATATGAGAAAATTGTCCCTTATGCTCGAGCCTCCTCTTGACTCCATTAAAGCTTTTAAGAGATTTTATAGAATCTACAATAGCAACATCACATGATTTTGCTGCAAGAATCGCAGCAATATAATTCTTGAAATTATGTTCCCCAATTAAAGGTAAGTCTGATAAAGAGTAAATACTATTTCTATAATTAAGTTCTTGCTCTTCAAAACTTATTTGAATGTTGGCATCGCCAATTTCAGTAGATTTACACCACAAACCTTTAGATAAGACATCTTTGGAATTCTTATCATCGCCAAAGTAAATTACCTCGCCAGATGAGGGAATAATTTTAATTAAATGATGGAACTGCCTTTTAATATCATCTAAGTGATCAAATATGTCAGCGTGATCAAACTCTATATTATTAATCACTACTGTAGATGGCGAGTAGTGTATAAATTTTGATCTTTTATCAAAAAAAGCTGAGTCATATTCATCAGCCTCAATAACAAAAATGTTGTCCGTGCCAAGTGATGCTGATCCCTTGATATCATCTGAGACTCCTCCGACGAGAAACCCAATGTCTCTCCCTTGATTTAAAAATATATGAGCAAGCATATATGAGGTAGTTGTTTTCCCATGTGTCCCAGAAATTGCTAAAACTTTTCTATTTTTAAGAATTTCTCCAAGCATTTCAGGGCCAGATTTAAAGGGGAGTTTATTGTCTAATATAAATTCAACGCACTCATTTCCTCTAGAAAGAGCATTCCCAATAATATATAACTCTGCGCTTGGCATAGACTCACTTGCGTATCCTTCGATCATTTCAACATCAAGGTTTTCTAGATGATCAGACATAGGAGGGTAGAATTGATTATCTGATCCAGATATAGAATGCCCTGATTCTTTTAGTATCTGAGCAAGCCCGCCCATGAATGTTCCACAAATGCCTAGGATATGTATTCTCATATTAGTTATAATACGTTACCTATTTTTATTTCAAAACTTTATAGAGAGGAAAAATGAAAAAAAATGCATTCTATGCCCAATCCGGAGGAGTTACATCTGTAATAAATGCTTCCGCAGGAGCTCTTATCTTAGAAGCCAAGAAGCATAACAAACATATTGGTAAAGTATATGCAGGCAAAAATGGTATCTTAGGAGCTTTGAGAGAAGAGCTTATAGATACATCAAAAGAATCAAAAGCTGCAATAGAATCATTAAAAAATAGACCTGGTGGAGTTTTTGGATCATGTAGGTTTAAATTAAAAGACTTAGATACAGATAGAAAAGAATACGAGCGACTAATAGAAGTTTTTAAAGCTCACAATATTGGATATTTCTTTTACAACGGAGGTAATGACTCCGCTGATACTGCATATAAAGTTTCTCAAATAAGCAAACAGCTAAACTACCCTATCAAATGTATCGCCATTCCAAAAACAGTCGATAATGACCTAGCTCTTACTGACTGCTGTCCTGGATTTGGTTCTGCTGCAAAATATATAGCAACCTCTACACTTGAAGCCTCTTTAGATACCAGGTCAATGTGTGAAAGTTCTACAAAGGTGTTTATTTTAGAGGTAATGGGAAGGCATGCTGGTTGGATGGCCGCATCATCAGCTTTAGCAAGAATAGAAAAAGAAGATCCGCCTCATATAATTCTTATGCCAGAAGTAAGTTTTAATCAAAAAGTTTTTTTATCTACTGTTAAACAATGTGTAAAAGATAATGGTTTTTGCGTAGTTGTTGCTTCTGAAGGAATCAAGAATAGCAAAGGAAAATTATTAGCTGAATCGGATGTAAAAGATGCATTTGGCCATTCTCAGCTTGGAGGAGTTGCTCCGTACTTAGCAGGCCTGATATCAGAAAAGCTAAAAATTAAAAACCATTGGGCTGTATCAGATTATTTACAAAGAAGTGCTAGACATATTTCATCTAAAACAGATTTGCTGCAAGCTGAAGCAGTGGGGGTTCATGCCATTAGATATGCAGTAAAGGGAATGAATGGGGTAATGCCGATAATCGTTAGAGGAAAGGGTAAAAAATATACTTGGAAAATTGAGCCGGCGCCACTATCAAAGATAGCTAATGTTGAAAAAAAATTACCAAAATCTTTTATTACTAAGGATGGAATGAATGTTAGCGCAAAGGCAATTGAGTACCTGGCTCCGTTAATTGAAGGGGAGGCATTTCCCCCTTTTAAAAATGGCATACCTGAAATAAAAAAATTAAAACTTATAGAAGTAAAGAAAAAATTAGCCTCGTGGCGATAAGTTACTCTTTAAGTTAAGAGCTTATATTATTTTTTAATAAATGCTCGCCCTCATCATTAATTTTTTGAATTGAAATCGAGATATAATATTTAATATGATTAATGCTAATGACTATTCTAATTATATGGTTCCTTTCTATGCTCCTGCGGACTTCATAGTTAAAAAAGCTAAAGGATCTCTTGTTTGGAGTGCTAATAATAAAAAATATATAGATTTCACTGGCGGGATTGCAGTTACAAATCTAGGTCATTGCAATGATGAGCTGATAAAGATCATGAATCAGCAATCAAAAAATTTATGGCATCTATCTAATCTATACATGAATGAGCCATCCGTAGAGCTTGCAAAAAAGCTATGCAAAAAAACTTTTGCTGACAAGGTCTTTTTTTGCAACTCCGGTGCAGAATCTATTGAAGCCTCTATAAAAATTGCTAGAAAATATTGCACAAATAATATTGATAAAAGCAAAAATGAAATTCTTTCCTTTACTAGCTCTTTTCATGGAAGGACAATGCTAGGAATAGCTCTTGCTAAAGCCAAGCATTTAACAGATGGCTTTGCTCCTCTACCCAAGGGAATTAAAAATCATACATACAATGATTTTGATAAACTAGAAGATGCGTTCTCAGACAAAACAGCAGCTGTTATCCTTGAATTAGTCCAGTGGCAATCTGGCATTACTAAGGCTAATAAAAAATTTATTACTAAGGTGAAGCAATTAAGTAAGAAATATAATGCTTTGGTGATAATAGATGAAGTTCAATCTGGAGTTGGCAGAACAGGAACTTTTTTTGCTTACGAGCAATTTAATATTGCTCCCGATATTCTATGTTTTGCAAAAGGGATGGCAAATGGATTTCCTATTGGTGGAATTCTTACCTCGGACAAAATCTCTGACTCAATGACTGTTGGATCTCATGGTACTACTTTCGGAGGAGGGCCAATTGCATGTGCAATCGGCTCAAGAGTAGTTGATATCATTTCAAAAAAAGCTTTTCTTAGTGATGTTCTAAAAAAAGAGAAAAAGTTTCTAAAAAGTTTAAATGAAATTAATTCAAGTTATCGGTGCTTTAATCAAATAAGCTCAGCTGGTTTATGGGTTAGCGTTGAATTATCAAGCATTGATATAGATGACCTTATCAAGCTATCTCATAAAAATGGTCTTATGGTTCTTAAGGCAAATGCTACTACCATAAGGTTTTCGCCCAGCCTAATTATTGAAGACCATTTAATAGAAAAGGGTTTAGAAATTTTTAAGAAGTCTATTCTTCAGCTTCAATAGAAGGAATCTCAACCTCTTCTTCCATTCCGATAACTTTTCTATAGCCCTGCGGAAGCATATTTCCTCTTTTGGCCCTTGAAGAAATATAGTTCTCAAGATCTTTAAGCTTAAGAGTTAGTGACCCCTTACCTACCCTGTCGATCCTTAATGAACTAGTCAAAGAAATTAGTTGAGCATGAGACATAAATTCTTCTTTAGCTATAAATTTAGCCGTAGGGATATTAATAATTTTATTTCCTTTGCCTTTTGCTAGCATTGGTAATTCATCTATCTTGAATATAAGAAGTCTTCCAATATTTGATATGGCAGCTATATAGACATGATCTTCCCTAACTCTTATGGCCTTCAAAAGATCTGCTTTATTAGGTATCCTCATGAATGCTTTACCGGACTTCTTATTTGAAACCATATTCTTAAATTCTGAAATATAGCCGTATCCGGCTGTATTCATTATCATATATTTATCATCATCGTTTCCGATCAGTGATGATATAAACTTAACTCCGGAGTCTGCAGAAACTCTCCCTGTAATTGGGTCTCCCATTCCTCTTGCGGATGGAAGTGAGTGACTTGGCAGGGAGTATGCCTTTCCATTTGAATCTAAAAAGACAGCTATTTGGTTGCTTTTACCTCTAGAAAAATCTTGAAGAATATCATCTCCTCTATAGGATAAAGATACTGGATCAATCTCATGACCCTTTGCACTTCTAATCCAGCCAGCTCCAGATAAAACAACTGTTATTGGTTCTGTAACTAAGGTTTCTTCTTCAGAGAATACTTTTGCTTCAGAGCTTTCAATAATAGGAGATTTTCTTTCATCTCCGAAATTCTCTTTTATTTCTATCAGCTCAGTCTTAATTAAAGTTTTTAGCCTTGTTTTTGAGTTCAGGATTTTCTCTATCTCGTCCTGCTCTGCCTGAAGGGCATCTCTTTCTTTTTCTAGTCTTGCTTGCTCTAACTTTGCTAATTGTCTTAATTTAATCTCAAGAATAGCATTTGCTTGAATCTCAGATAATGAGAATGCTTTAATAATATCTTTTTTAGGTTCGTCTGATTCTCTTATAATTTTGATAACTTTATCCAAATCTAAATAAACAATTAGCAGCCCCTCTAGAATATGGAGCCTATCATTGACCTGGTCTAATCTATGCTCTAGTTTTCTAGTAACTGTTTCTTTTCTGAAGACTAACCATTCCTTTAAAAGATCAACCAGTGGAAAGACACGAGGGCCTCCTTTTAATGAAATTAAATTCATATTGGTTCTGTAACTTTTTTGTAAATCTGTAGATGCAAAAAGGTGATTCATCACGTCTTCGGCATTAACCCTATTAGACTTAAGCGTAATAACTAATCTTATAGGCTCTTTGTGATCTCCCTCATCGACAAGATCAATAACCATAGGTATTTTCTTTTTCATCATCTGATCAGCTATTTGTTCAATTATTTTTGAGCCAGATGCCTGGTAAGGAAGTGCATTGATAACGATTTGATTTTTCTCTTGCGCCCACTGGGCTTGAATCTTAAAACCACCCCTTCCTGTTGAGTAAATTTCTTTTAAATCTTCACTACTAGCAATAATGGGAGCATTATTTGAGAAATCTGGTCCTTTAATAATTTTTAGAATGTCTTCTAGTTCAGCCTTTGGATTTTCAAGTATGTAAATAGTTGAATCAATGATTTCATTAATATTATGGGATGGGATGTCTGTTGCCATCCCAACAGCAATACCAGAAGTCCCGTTCAGCAATATAGAAGGTAGCTTAGCTGGAAAAATAACTGGCTCTAATAAAGAGCCATCAAAGTTAGGTTGCCAATCAACAGTTCCAGACTTTAACTCTGAAATTAAAAGATCTGCAAATTTGGTAAGTTTAGATTCAGTATATCTCATAGCAGCAAAAGATTTTGGATCATCTTGAGAGCCCCAATTGCCCTGCCCATCTACAAATGGATATTTAAAAGAGAAATTCTGCGCCATTAGAACCATGGCTTCATAGGCAGCCCCGTCTCCATGAGGGTGAAATTTACCAATAACATCTCCAACTGTTCTTGCTGATTTTTTGTACTTTGATCCAGCGTCGAGTCCAAGCTCTGACATTGCATATAAAATTCTTCTCTGAACAGGTTTTAAACCATCTCCAATATTTGGAAGGGCTCTATCCAAGATAACGTACATTGCATAATTGAGGTAAGACTCCTCAGCGTATTGTTTAAGACTTATGGAAGTTATTTGCTCTTGATCTTTCATAATTATATTTTTGCTAATGCCCCTTTTTTCTCAAGCCATTCTTTTCTTGCTGGTGCGTTCTTTTTTGATAGCAGTAAATCCATCATTGAATCAGCATTATCGCTAGGGCTAATTGATAATTGAACAAGCTGCCTAGTGTCTGGATCCATAACAGTTTCTCTTAGTTGAGGTGGATTCATCTCTCCCAAGCCCTTGAACCTCTGAATATTTATTTTAGGTTTACCTTTTTTACTTTTAAATTCTTCAACGATCTGGTCTCTTTGAATATTGTCTAACGCATATAACACATCTTTACCGCAATCAATTCTGTATAAAGGTGGCATAGAAATATATATCCTTCCTTCTTGAACCAAGGACCTGTAATGTCGAAGAAATAAAGCACATAGCAAAGTTGCAATATGCAGCCCATCTGAATCTGCATCAGCGAGAATACAAATCTTTCCATACCTCAAAGATGATAGGTCATTGTTTCCAGGCAGAACTCCAATTGCAGTAGAAAGATTTTTTATCTCTTGAGATTTAATTATTTCAGCGCTTTCTAAGTCCCAGGTATTTAATATTTTACCTCTCAGGGGCATTATCGCTTGGAAGGATCTCTCTCTAGCTTGTTTTGCAGAGCCTCCAGCCGAATCACCCTCCACAAGGAATAACTCTGTTTCATTCAGGTCTTGGCTGTTGCAATCAGATAATTTTCCTGGGAGAGCTGGGCCTCTGAAGCTCTTCTTTCTCTCTACAATATTAGACACTTTGGCGCGTGTTTGAGCAGACATAATTGCAAGCTCAGCAATTCTTTCGCCTTCTTCGGTATGGGTATTAAGCCATATGCTTAAAATATCTTTAGTTGAATTTGATACAAAAGACATATGATCTTTTGAATCTAATCTCTCTTTTGTTTGACCTGCAAATTGGGGATTTTGTAATTTTGAGGACACAACAAAAATTGCGTTGCTAAGGACGTCTTCTGCATTTATTTTTAAACCTTTTGGTAGTAGATTTCTATATTCGCAAAACTCTTTTAACGCATCTAAAAGACCCGACTTAAAACCATTGAGATGTGATCCTCCTTGAATAGTTGGAATTAAATTTACATAAGTTTCGTTTAGCTTATCTTTTGGGAGTCTAAGAGACCAATTAATAACAAACTCTAGTTCTTGAATATCTGCTTTTTTAGAACAAACTATGGAATCTGTAAGAACAAGCTCCGCACCATCAGCTGACTCTTCTAGGTAGCTTTTTAAGCCATCTTCAAAAAACCACTTAACTTTTTCAGATTTCTTCTCATCATGAAAATCAATTGTTAGCCCTGGACACAAGACTGCTTTAGCCTTTAGTAAATGTTTTAATTGCTTAACCTGGACTTCATTTGTTTCAAAATATGATGGATTAGGCTTAAATTTTATAGTTGTTCCTGAATTTCTCAATCCAACTTCTCCAACTTCAGCTAGCTCACTAGCCTTATCCCCATTATTAAAGGTAATCATGTATTCTTTTGAATCTCTTTTCACCCTAACTTCAAGCTCATCAGACAAGGCATTTACAACTGATACGCCAACTCCATGAAGACCGCCTGAAAAACTATAGTCATCACCAGAAAACTTAGCTCCTGCATGAAGTTTGCAAAGTATGAGCTCTACACCAGAAACTTTATGCTCCGGATGTTCGTCTACCGGCATACCTCTGCCATCATCTGATACTTGAATGAAGCCATCGTTCAAAAGAGATATCTTTATATTTGAACAATGACCAGACAAGGCCTCATCTACTGAGTTATCTAGAACTTCTTGAATTAAATGATTTGGATTAGATGTATCGGTATACATCCCTGGTCTTTTTTTAACAGGATCTAAGCCCGATAAGACCTCAATAGCTTTAGAATCATATGAATTATTAGCCAATCTATCCTGCCTTAAAAATATTAAAGCTTTTAGGTATGGACTCTAAAGCTTTTTTCATTAACAATTGCTCGTGTGAACTTTTAAGCCTTATTCTACTCTAAGAAATATAGAAAAAAATATACTAAGGCATTATATATCTAAGTAATTTAATGTTTACACTGCAAACATTGTAATAAATAGGTTAAAATAAAATTATGACTAAAGCTACAAACCTCAAAATACTATTGTGTTTTCTATTTATTACTCCCGTTTCATCTGAAAATTTATTAGAGATCTATAATGAGGCTCTTCAAAATGACCCTACCTATAGAGCAGCTGAATATTCTTATTTAGCTGATAAAGAAATTGTTGTTCAGGGAAGAGCAGCTTTATTGCCTAGCTTGACCTTGAGTGGCTCAACTAATTGGAATGAGTATTACCAAGAGAGCCAACTTCAACAAGAATATAATTCATTTTCATCTTCAGCTAGACTTACACAGCCATTGTTCAGGCTGGATACATGGTTTCAATTTAAACAATCTCAATCCCTTACTGATGCAGCTGAAGCAGATTTTGCTTATGAGCAACAAAACCTTCTAGTTAGAACTGCGGAATTATATTTTGGCGTTCTCAGAGCAATAGATAATTTAAATGCTGCTATATCTGAAGAAAAAGCAATTAAGAAACAGTTAGACCAAGCGCAACAAAGATTTGAAGTTGGCTTGTCTGCTATTACAGGAGTTCAAGAAGCTCAACTTGCCTATGATCTAAGCAAGGCATCAAGGATAAATATTGAAGGAAAACTATTTTCATCGAGGGAAGCCCTTAATGCCCTTATTGGAAGAGAGATCTTTAGTCTTGATGAGCTTGGAGACAGCCTTATGGTTTCTAATCCATCTCCTGTCTCTAAGGAAAAGTGGGTAGAGCTTGCTCTTGCAAATAACTTCCAACTTAAAGCATCTTATTTAAGAAAAAAAGCTGCGAAAAATAGCGCCAGGGGAACTGCTTCTAATCACCTACCTAAAATTGACATAGTTGGAACAGAGTCTGAGTCTGAAACTAATCAATTTAACTATGAAGGTTTAAATTTTAATGGGCAAGGAATTCCTGTGCCAGCAATAACCGGTAGAAGAAATTTTGCGATCCAGTTCAGCATGCCATTATTTCAAGGCGGCGCGGTTAGCTCAAAAAGAAAACAAGCATATTTAAAATATGATCAGGCAACTGAAAATACATTATTTGCTGAAAGAAAGATTATTCAAGAAGTTAGATCCCAGTATTCAAATGTCTTAACTTTGGTTGCGAATGTTACCGCCCAAACGCAAGCCGTAAAATCAGCAACCAGCGCATTGGAGGCAACTCAAGTTGGCTATAAAGTCGGGACAAGAAATGTGGTTGATCTTCTCCAAGCAGAAAAAAATCTTTATAGTGCAGAAAAAAATCTTTCCAATGCAAAATATGACTACATATTATCCAATCTTAGACTTTTACTAGCATCAGGAACAATAAGTCCAAGTGAAATTATTAGCATAAATAGTTTACTGAACTAACATATGCCAGAATTGCCAGAGGTTGAAACAACCGTCAGGGCTATTAATAAATTCAGTCAATCTACTTTAAACAGTACAAAAATTCATAATAGAAATCTGCGATGGAGAGTTGTAGACAACTTTGAACTATTAACAAAAAATAAAACTATTAATAAAATTAGCAGAAGAGCTAAATATATAATTTTTTATTTAGATGATATAAATATCATTCTTCATCTTGGAATGTCGGGGAGTCTTAGGATTGCTAGAAATAATGATAATTTTTTTTTAAAGCATGACCATGCTGAGTTTATTTTTGATAAAGAAAAGATTGTCTATAATGACCCTAGAAGGTTTGGATCAATTCATCTAACAGATAACCTTGAAGAGCATAGGCTGATTAAAAATCTTGGCCCAGAGCCTCTGTCTAGCGATTTTAATGCTCAAGGTCTCTATAAGATAACAACTAAATCTAAAATAAATATTAAAAGTTTATTAATGAACCAGAAAAATGTTGTAGGAATTGGGAATATATATGCATCAGAAAGCCTGTATCTAGCTAAAATTAACCCTAGCAGGATTGCATCTGAGTTAAGTATCGAAGACTGTAAGAAGGTTACTCATTCCGCAAAAAAGATTTTAAATTCTGCAATTAAAGTTGGCGGAACGACTCTGAAAGATTTCTATTCTGCAGATGGAAGCCCTGGCTATTTTAAATTTAAACTTAATGTATATGGCAGAGAAGGACTGGAATGCAAGAAATGTAGTACATTAATTTCAAAAGTAGTAATCAATACAAGAGCAACGTTCTTTTGCAAGAACTGTCAAAACTAAATGTTTTGCTTAGCTTTTAGAGCTTTCTCTACTATTGGGTGGACGAATTTAGAGATATCCCCATTAAGACCGGATATTTCTTTTATTAAACTTGAAGATACGTATATTAAACTTTCTTTAGGTGTTAGAAAAATACTCTCTATATCAGGGGCAAGAGATCTATTCATTGTTGCTAATTGGAATTCATATTCAAAATCAGATACTGCTCTCAGGCCTCTTATAATTGCGCAAGCATTATGATCTCTTGCAAGATCAACGGTAAGTTTTCTAGGGAATCCTAGAACCTCAACCTTGTCATTGTCTTCATATATAGACTTGGCTAGCTTAATTCTATCTTCTAATGAAAATAAAGGGTTCTTAGATTCACTTCTTGCAATTGCAACAATTACTTTATCGAATAAGCCACAGCCACGATCAATGATATCCATGTGACCAAATGTTATGGGATCAAAAGATCCTGGGTATATTCCAACTCTCATGTGTAAATCATACTAAACATTGATTATTAAGCAAAACTTTATGTATGAAAAAATAATTTTACATGTTTTTAGAAGAGTCTATAATTGTTCGGAATCAATTTAAGGAACGCCTCATGAAGACTAACTACCTACTAGCAATATGTATTTCAATTTCCGCCATACTATCAGCTCAACAGAATGTTGAAGATGTTATTGTAACTGCAGAGAAGACAGAGAAAAATATTCTTGATATTGGTACTACTATGAATCTTTATAACGAAGATTTCATAGAAGACCAAAAAATTACTGAGCTAGGACAGCTTAGTTATTATGTTCCTAATTTTACTGTTCAAGAAGAAGATGTCATTAACCCAAGTTTATCAATAAGAGGTGTTGGTGCTGATTCAGGTTTTTTGGTTAGTAGAATTGGTAGATTTATGAATGGTTTAACAATGTCATCAACAACGATGTCCTCTTTTGCTTTATATGATTTGACTAGAGTAGAAATCTTGAAAGGACCTCAGCCATCAACGTTTGGAGTTGATTCTGCAGCTGGAGCATTTAATGTTGTAACAAATAAAGCAGAGCTAGGCTCTACTTATGGCTCACTTGCAATTGGCTTTGGTAATTACAACAGTAGAGATACGCAAAGTATTAATAACATCTCACTAACTGATTCATCTTCAATCAGAATATCTACTTTTAATAGTGATATTGAAGGTTATACAAAAAATATAGGAGATGGTGATAATGTAAATGGAAGAGGTAATGTCTCAGCATCAAGGCTTAGCTATACTAACGAAATTACTGATAATTTAATATTAGACGTAGTTATCAATCAAGAAAATAATAAGCTTCCGGGTGTGGGATATAAAAGTGCCTACATATTCTCAGAAAATCAGGATAGATCACCATATGGAGCTGTTGATTTTAGGAACACGCAAGATTCTAAAACCAATAGAGAAATGCTAACTCAGCAATATTTTTTAAATTATTCTATTAATGGAAACTCCTCTGCTTCATTAAGTTACTTTGACACTCAGTCAAATACCTTTAGCTTTATTGATACTGATGGCTCCTATTTAAATATCATGGAGGCAGGAAAAACTAACAATGCTGATCTTTCGGGATTTGAGGCGCAGTATCAATTTAGCAATGATAAGTTAGATTTTATAGCTGGTTATACTAAAGTAAATAAAGAAACGTATGATTATTTGGCTATTGAGTTTGCTGAGCCTTATCTGTTAGCTTTTCTAACATTTGATGGTCAATTTGCAGCAGCCAATGGATTGCTGTCTATTCTTCAAAGTGGAAGAGGTGCATTTTCATCAAGTAATGTCTACGGTGATAACTTCCCAGTGCAACAGCTAAGAGCTCTCTTTGCCTCTACATTACAGAATAACCCCTTTAATACAATTCCGGTTCCTCTTCCAGACGGGTCAATATACAATCTTCCAGTTAATATTACTCCTTACGTTCAACCTAAAGTACAAACTGAATCGCAAGACTCGTCATCTTTTTATGTAGATGCTACTTACCACCTAACTGATGACCTAAGTTTTACTGTTGGTTATAGAGACTCTTCAAATGACACGTCCGTTCTTTTTGATGCCAGAGAATGTAATAGGCCTCTAGTAACCGGCACATGCCAAGATGCAGTGCTTCAGCAAAAAAATTCATATAAAGATGAGGGCGAGCCTTTATTAAAACTATCTAGTGTTTATAACTACTCAGATAGTTTATCTTTTTATATCACATCATCAGAAGGAAGAATAAGCCCTTATGTAAGTTATACAGGGATTACTCCTGCTGAAACAATAGAATCTCAGGATATTGGATTTAACTATGTTGATAGCAACCTATTTCTATCTGGGGCTATCTTTAGCTACGACTTTTCAAACTACACTGTAGCGCAACTTAACTACAATACTGGCTTTACCTCATACTCAGTCATGGAAACAGCCACCATAGATGGTTATGAGTTTTATGGAAATTATACTATTTCTGATTCAGTCAAAATATTTGGCTCATTCGGCTATCAAGATGCAAGGCTTGGAGAAAATACAATTGATGATAAGGCTTTCGACTATGCTGGAAATACTTGGCGACTTGCTCCTGAATCTAACTACTCCATGGGGGTTTCATTAAATAGAGGTATGGCTAACTATATTCTTGCTTATACCTACCAGGATGATATTTATTTTGAAGAAAGTAATGATTTAGATACCTACCAAGAAGGTTATGGCTTGCTAAATCTAAATGTAAATATAGCCATGTCAGAAAATTTAAATGCTTCAATCTACTTTAAAAATATAATGGATAAAGAATTCTTAATTGATGGCGGCAATGTTGGCGGTGATGTTCTTGGGTTGCCAACTTATGTGGCCGGAGCTCCATTAATGTTTGGAATATCAATAAAAGCAAGCTATTAGAAAATAGCCTGGATGTTTATTTAATTTTAAAAAATTTGACTTCACTAAGATTAAAAATATTCTAATCGAAAGTTTGAAACATCAATAAATATTGGGTAATATATAATTTCATATTTATTAGGGGGGGGCAATTTAGCTTTCTTTTTCTTTATAAGGAGTTATATATGAAATTATTATTAACATTGGTTGGGGTGATGGCACTGCCTTCTTTTGCTGCAAGTGGCGGCGATCTAAATGCTAGTGATTACACTGGTGTTTCTTTTTGGTTGGTTACTGCTGCTTTATTAGCAGCTACTGTATTTTTCTTTGTTGAAAGAGACAATGTAAGCGCTAAATGGAAAACTTCGCTAACAGTATCTGGTTTAGTTACTGGTATAGCTTTCTGGCACTATCTTTATATGAGAGGTGTTTGGATTGATACTGGCGAAACTCCAACAGTATTTAGATATATCGATTGGTTATTAACGGTTCCATTATTAATATGCGAATTCTATTTAATACTTGCAGCAGCTACAAATGTTGCCGGTTCATTATTTAAGAAATTGCTTGCTGGATCTTTAGTAATGCTAATTTTTGGATACCTAGGTGAATCAGGACTTATGGCTGCACTACCAGCATTTGTGATCGGATGTCTTGCATGGGCATATATGATTTACGAGCTATGGTTCGGCGAAGGAAAAGCAGCTAGTAATACTGCAAGTCCTGCTGTTCAATCAGCATACAATGCCATGATGTGGATTATTATCGTAGGTTGGGCAATTTACCCACTAGGGTATGCTTCAGGTTACCTAATGGGTGATGCTGGAACTTCTGCGATGAACTTAAACTTAATTTATAACCTTGCTGACTTTGTTAACAAGATTCTATTTGGTTTAATTATCTGGCATGTTGCTGTTAAAGAATCTAACGCGTAACACTTAGAATTAAGAATTTTAAAAACCCGGTTCTATACCGGGTTTTTTTATGCTTAAAGAAATAAATTGCAACATTCTTTGATGACTTATAAAGCTTCAGATTGTAATAAAATTAAGTTAGTATAAATATTATGAAATTAGCCATAATATTTTATTCTATATTTATTTCTTTCAATCTTTTCGCTCATGGCCCTGCCTCTTCTATAAGTGGCAGTGACTCTGAAAGGAAGATTATATTTCCTGATCTAGAAGATAGGATAACTATAATATCTGACCTTCACACACATTCGGTATTTTCTGATGGTCATGTTTGGCCAAATATCAGAGTTGAAGAAGCCATTAGAGATGGCTTAGATTTAATAGCAGTTACTGAGCATTTGGAGTATCAACCGCATATAGATGACATCCCCCATCCTGACAGAAATAAATCCTTTATTGAGGCTAAAGCTGCTGCAAAAAAGAAAGATATTATCGTTATTAATGGCTCTGAGATAACACGAGAAAACCCTCCTGGTCACATCAATGCAGTTTTTATAAACGACGCAAATAAATTAATGAGCATCGATTATGAGAAAACTCAGGAAGCAAATAACTATATTGCAGATCTTCCTGAAGATATTAAAGAAACATACCAGGATGAATCTTGGTTTATGGATCTAATCTTAGCGAATCTATGGCCGCCAATTGAGGCTCTAAAAGAAGCAAAAAAACAAGGCGGTTTTACTTTTTGGAATCACCCTGCATCACCGGATCAATCAAATAAAGGTATTAGTATTTTAAGTGACCTTCATCGTGAAATGATCTCATTAGATTTACTTGACGGCATAGAGGTTGTTAATGGTAATTGGTATTCAGAAGAAGCTTTCGAAATTGCTTTAGAGCATGACCTAACATTAATTGGAACATCTGATGTTCATGACTTAATTGAATGGGATTATCCTCTCAAGGACAATCAACACAGGCCTGTTACTCTTATTTTTTCAAAAGAAAGAACTGCGGAATCAATTCGCGTTGCATTGTCTGAAGATAGGACTGCTATTTGGTGGAAAAATACAGTGATTGCTAAGCCTAGAAATATGCAGCCCTTACTTAAAGCTGCAATTTCAATTTTAAGTGCAGATTATCTTGAGGAAACTTCTGTTATGGAGGTGATTTTAAAAAATAAATCAGATGTTGGCTTTCAACTTAAAAATATTTTGAAACAGACATTCCAAAATGCTGAAAATATTATTTTTTTGCCACCTCAAGGTGAAATATCTATTCAAATAAACGATTACAATAAAAAGAGTAAGCATTACTTAAAGTTTGAGGTTCTTAATGCTCTTACCGCTCCAAGAGAAAACCCGATTATTGTCTTGTAGCAAGATTTTATAGAAGAGCCCTTATATACCCTGCTAGATAAATTAAGGTGAAATTACCTTGCCATCGTAAGATAACAGATTGCCCGAATCAGCTTGATTTGCATTTTCAATAACCTTTGATAGCAAAGAAACACTATATTCAGGAGAAAATAATTTATCCTTTGGTACATTTTTTTTAAAGGGCTCGCTAAATTTACTCTCAACGGTTCCGGGCTGAAGAGCTAATACAATGGCGGTAGGATTTGATCTCTTAACTTCAATACTAAAATTTTTAACTATTTGATTCAAAGCACTCTTACTAGACCTGTAGGCATGCCAACCTCCTAATGTATTGTCTGAAATACTCCCAACTCTTGCACTTAAAAAAGCGAAAACACTTTTTTTATTTTTGCCAAGCAATGGAAGGAAATGCTTACCCACAATCGCGGGGCCAACTGTATTAATTCTTAATACTTTTAGAAAGATTTCTGGATCTAGATCTTTAATGCTTTTCTCAGGACTAAAATCTTTATTATGAAGAATTCCAGTTGCCACTATAACCATATCAAGCTTTTGATTGCCTATTTTTTTTGCAGCATTATTTATACTATCTTCATCTTCTATATCAATATAAAAGCTCTCTACTTTGTTTGAACTAAATTGTTTTTCTGTCTTTGAAAAAGAATATATAGTCTCAATAGAATGAATTTTTGAATATAGATCTACGAAAGCACTGCCAATTGCACCGCTAGAACCGATTATGGCAATTTTTTTAAACATGGAATTATTATATATATTATTAGTATCTGTGCATTTATGACACTATATATTTATTAAATATAAGATAAAATTAATTCATGGATATTTTAAATAAAAGAATTGTTGTAACCGGTGCCGCAAGTGGAATTGGTAAAGCCCTTTGTAAGGCATTTAAAGAAGCTGGAACAAAATCAATAGTATGTGTTGATATGAATATTGATGGAGCGAGAGAAACAGCAAATGCTGTTGGAGGTCTTGCCGTTGCTGCTGATGTATCGGTTGAGCAAGATATTATTAATGTTATTGAAGAGGCCAATAAGCTTTCAGGTGGAGTTGATATTTTTTGCTCTAACGCAGGCATTGGGGGCAAGCCAGGTTTCTTTGAGGCTGATGTCGCAGACTGGGATCATATTTGGGGAGTTAATGTTCAATCACATATTCATGCTGCTAAGCATGTCTTACCTCAAATGATAGAAAGAGGCGAAGGATATTTAGTAAATACATCCTCTGCTGCAGGCTTATTAACTCAACTAGGAGCAGCTGGCTATTCTGTAACTAAAGCCGCAGCTGTAAGCTTTGCTGAGTGGATTAAAATTACATATGGCAAGAAGGGAATAGGTGTTTCTTGCTTATGCCCTCAAGCAGTTAGAACTGCCATGACTGAACAAGGCCCTGGTGTTGCTGGCGTAGATGGAATGCTTGAAGCAGATGTTGTAGCTAATGATGTCCTAGATGCAATAAAAGAAAACCGTTTTTTAGTTCTACCCCATCCTGAAGTTGCGGAGTATATGCAAAGGAAGGCTAATGATAGAGATAGATGGATTGGCGGCATGCAAAGACTCCAAACTCAATACGAAGAATTCTTAACGCCTATGAGTGAAGATTAATTAACCACATACCAACAGTGGGATAATTAATAACACGAATTATGTCCGAGGCAGATTTGCTTATAAATGAAAGGTTAAAAGGGTTTTAATCTTAAGCAGATAGCGACTTTTTCCAGAAAATTTCTAAGTATTCTAAAAATTTAATCCATTGATTTAATTTTTTGAAATCTATATTTGAATTGTCTTGGCAGTAGCCCGCCCATAAAATATTAATTTCAGATTCACTAAGCCTTAAAGAATCTACTATTGAAGCAATATCAAAATAAGGATGATTTAAACTAGAATACTCCCAGTCTAAAAAATAATACTTATTTCTCCACAGTATATTAGCTCTATTAAGGTCATTGTGAGAGAAGACATATTCCATTTCATCTCTGCAAATTTCATCATACAAGTCAAAACCTTTTTGCAAAAAATCTTTTTCAGCAAAATCTTTTAGAGATTCTTTGTAAAAGATCATTGAATCTTTAAATATATCAACTGCGCTTTTGGGGATATCAGACTTATGCAGACTGTTTATTGACTCTCCTAATTTTTGTAACAATATCTCCGAAATACTTCCTGATAGTCCTACCTCCTCTCCTTCAATATATTTCCAGATAAGAATTCCCTCTTCATCATCTTGATATAAAATCTTAGGGGCTAATTCTAGGTGACTAATACTTTTAATTATTACCGCTTCATTTTTCCTATCTAGCTTTAATGCTTCGACCAAAGGAAGATCTATTCTTGTTACAGACTTGATTCCGTTAAAAGATGTTAGGTATATTGTAGATACTGGTCCAGATTTAAGAGTTTCTATAATATGTAAGTCGCCTTGGATCGATTTAATTTTTTTATTTACGCTGATCATTCATACCTTCTATTGTTCTAACCCAGGACTTATACCCGAAATAAATTATAAAAAGATATACAAAAAATAGAAACGAGGTGAGATAAAGCTCTCTTGAATAAAATAAAACAACTGAAATAGCGTCAATTACAAACCAGTAAATCCAATTTTCTAATAATTTTTGTGCCACCATATATGTTGCAACTATGGCTCCCCACGTCGTTAATGCATCAATAAATGGTAAGGCTGCATTTGTGTATGTGTCTAAAGCCCAGCCAGAGACAAAAGCTAAAAGAATAACGGTACTTATAGCAATAGCATGCTGTTTTAGCTCCCATGTCTTTATTACAAATGTAGAGTTTTTTTGGCTCTCTTTACTCCACTGGCTCCAGCCATAAAAGCCCATGGCAATATAGAATATTTGCAGGCAAGCTTCCATATAAAGATTGGCTGCATACATGACATATAAGTATAAAAAAGAACTTGCTATCCAGGCTAGCCAACACCTAATATCTTTGTAAACTGCTAGGACTAAATAAGTAATGGCCAATAAAACTGCAAGGGTTTCAATAAAATAACCAGCTACAAGATTAAAAATCATATCTAACAGAGATTCCTAAATGCCTTGGGTCTCCGTGTCTTTTATATAGTGTGTCTTCAAAATTTGGAGCTTCATTCCCAAAGTAGAACCCTCTTGTTGAGTAGTAGGTATTAAATAGATTTCGAACCCAGATCTCATAATTCCAACTATCTTTTCTATACCCATAACTAATATTAGCTAGGGAATAAGATCTTGATTTATTGTTATGAGAGTCTGAGTAATAAAAACTACTTTTACCAGTCACATCAAGAGATAAATAGGTTCTAGCTGTTGTTTTCCAATTCATACCTAGAGAAAAACTTTTTTCAGGAGCATGTGCTTGAGCCCTTCCCTCAAGATCAGTCCTCGACTCCCAGTTCTTTATCTCTGTTTTTAAAATTCCCAAATTAGCAAATAAACTTAACGAATCTGTTAATTCGGTATCCATGCTTAATTCTAAGCCATAGTTTGTTCCCTCAGCAGCATTCTGTGTTAGATATGAGAAGGTATTAGGGTCACTTGGGTCGACTTGTGTTGAAATTGAAACTTGCTGATCTTTTCTATCTGAAAAGAATATTACAACACCGATGTTCAATTTTGATAAAAATACTTTGGAGTTTATCCCCACTTCATAATTTGTAAGGAACTCTGGGTCATAGTAAATATTTCTATTTGTTGAGTCTGCAGCTAAGCCAAGACCAAGGTTGAAACCACCTTGTTTGTAGCCCTTGGCAATACTTGTAAAAACAGTACTTCCGTTAATTAAAGTTTTGGTAATTGAAAATTTTCCGCCCGTCATTCTCTTGGATGGATTAAATGATTCCCCAAAAGAATCGGAGTAATCTGCATCCCAGTCCTCCGAGCGAATTCCAAATGATATCTTTGTTGTTTCATCAACGAAGTAATCCAGGCTTCCAAAGAAGGATAGGTTCTCTGAAGTGTATATACTTGAAGAAGATGACTGGCTTAAATAAGGGCCGTAAGGATCTGATGGATCTCCATATGCACCATCATCATTTTTTAAGTTAGATTCTTTAATATCAAAATAATTTAGGCCTACTACCCACTCAATAGGTAGACTAGCCGAAGTGCCTATGGGATTTGAGAGTAACCTAAATTCCTGACTAAAAGACTTTCTGCCTCTTAAAGTTTCTGAAAAATAATCGTATGTGTAAGGCGCATGCGAGGAAGCATTTCCCCAATCAGCATCGTAACTAAAAATAACATCGGTGTCAGTTGTGCTTGTAAGACTTTGAAATTCAAATCCATTGAAATTATGAAAAAATTTTAGTCCATAGGCATTTGTTTTTTGTGAGTCCAGCCCGGGCCTATTTGAAAGGGTATTCAAACTTCCATCTATTGTCCAAATATCAGCGGGATCATTCATGTCTATTTCTGTAACTAAAAATTTTATAGACGTTTCTTCGCTTAATTTCCAGTTAATTTTTAGCCTTAATGTACTTTCATCTTTCTTGGAAGTATCAGATTTATTTAGGAATTGATTTTTTCTAAACCCATCTGAATAATCTTTTCTTAATGCAATTCTATAAGTTATATCCTTGTTTTGATCCAAAGGACCTCCGAACGCTATACCGGCATTAAATAGACCGAAGTCTCCAGAAGTTATCTCGCTTATCCCTTCAAACTCATCAGTTGGATCTTTGGTTTTAATATAAATTAAACCCGCTAGAGCATTTGCACCTATCCTGGAGCCTTGAGGGCCTCTATGAACCTCTATTTGATCAACATCAAAAGTGGTGGCAATCCCTCCCTGGCCTGAATAATCAATATCATCAATTAAAAAGCCTACTGATGAGTTTGGGGTTCCTTCATAGCCACCTCTCTCGCCAATTCCTCTAATTTGAAAATAACGAGCTCTCGAGTCGCTGGCAGCAAAGTTTAGATTAGGTATTAAGTAGGATAGCATTTCAAAGTGCTTTACCGGTTGGGATTTAATTAACCCCTCGTCAAGAACAACAATACTCGAATCATCTTTTTCAATTGTAGTCTGTCGCCAATCGCCGTTCACAATAATTTCTTCAACCACTTGTGAGGTTAAATTTGGGCTAACTAAAAATAATGATAAAGATAATAAAAAAACAATTCTATTGTTAATGGTAATCATGCGATTCCTCCGCCATTATTGTATGGATCAGGTTCAAAGAGTTTCCGTTAGGATCTCAGGTCAATTGACCACCCCTTGCAGTTGTATGAATGATATTAGTATTTAAAAAAAAAATCTACCAAAAAGATAGGATATCTTTTAATAGATGGATTCTTGCCTAAACCAAAGATTTACGGCCCATTTCTCACCTGAAATAACTGGGGATCCTCCATGAAGTGAGTTTGGATTGATATCAGAAGTGCCATCTATACAATTATGAAAAACAACCACATCACCTTTGTTAGGTTTAATTGAAACACCAATATCAGGAAAATCTGTTGCACCGCCTTCTTCAACGTCATTCAGGTAAGCTAGTGCAGTTATCATTCTTTGCCCTCCAGGAAACCAATTATTCCTTCCCTCTTCTGTAGTTTTATCAAAAGCATCGAAGTGAGGCTTGTACTCAGTTCCA
>CAWUWW010000025.1:0-34625 GCA_963926355.1 uncultured SAR86 cluster bacterium
CTAGTAAATCAATGTTTGAGTCATGCAAAAGAGCATAAGTTAGATAAAGTGCTTCAAACCGTTGTTCTTCAAAGCTTAAAAAGAGCTGAGTACTCTACAAAGGAAGTTGGTCATTTTGGCTTACAGTTAGAAAGGTATTCACATTTTACATCTCCGATCAGAAGATACCCTGATTTGATGACTCATAGGATGATAAAAAATATCTTAAAAAAAGAAAATATAGTTTTTAATAAAGATGAAATAGAGGCAGATTGTGCTGAAATGTCTGATCTAGAAAGGTTGGCTGAAAAATCCTCAAGGCAAGTTACGCAACAGATGATTTGTTATTTTCTAAAAAAGCATATTGGAGAAGAGTTCAATGCTGTAGTAACTGGTGCGGCTGATTTTGGTCTTTTTGCTGAGATAGATAATTTTTATGTCTCTGGGTTAATTCATGTAACCGACCTTCCTAAAGATAGATATTTTTTTGATAGAGAGGCAAATATGTTGAAAGGGAAAAAATCAGGTAGAGCTTACAGGCTTGGTCAAAATATTATTGTTAAGATAGCGAATGTACTTCCGGAAGAAAGAAAAATAACGCTAATTCCAATAAAAAATCAGAAATGAGCAAAGATCAAAATGATACAAGAATAGGCTTTCATAGTATCGAAAGTATACTCACTCACAACCCTCATAAAATTAAAAAAGTACTACTTCCAGCCAATAGGGACGATGATCGTCTAAATAACCTTGTCAAGCTTCTTCAGGGAAACAATATACCATTTGAGATATCAAATAAAATCAAGCAAGAGCCTGAGGCTAAAATTTCAATCGAACAAGAAATGAACTTTAAGGATTTAAAGAATTTCTTAGATTCAGAAAGTGCCATAAACCCACTAATACTAATACTTGATAATATTATTGATCCTAGAAATCTAGGGGCATGTATAAGATCTGCTGCTGTAATTGGAGTTGATGCGGTTATTATAAACAAACACCAATGCGCACCAATAAACGCAGTTGCTCATAAGGTTTCCGTTGGCGGAGCTGAGGTTGTGAATATATTTCATGTTACAAATTTAGTAAATTGCTTAAAACACCTTAATGAAATAAATATCACCATATACGGGTTAAGTGAGCATGCTGATAAAAGTCATACTGAATATAGCTTTACTGGCGCTACTGCTTTGATTATGGGCTCCGAAGAGTCAGGCGTAAGAGAAAAGACTCTTGAGAGGTGTGATAGCACAATCAGCCTTAGTGGCAATAAATTATTTAAAAGCTTTAATGTTTCTGTTGCAACTGGGATAATACTTTCAGAAGCAAGTAGACAGCGTCAAGGCTAAATACTTAAATCTAGAAAAACTTTAATACACCTAATAGCATGCTAAAACAAAGAACACTAAGAAACCCTATCAAAGCAGTTGGAATAGGTCTTCATACCGGCAAAAATATAACAATGGAATTGATTCCAGCAGATATTAATACTGGCATAATTTTTATCAGGACGGATGTTGATGAGACAGTTTTAATTCCTGCCATAGCAGAGAATGTTGGAGATACAAGTCTCTCTACTGCATTAATTAAAGATGGTATTAAAATATCAACTATTGAACATCTTCTATCTGCTATAGCTGGCTTGGGCGTTGATAATTGTTTGATTAAAGTTGATGGTCCAGAAGTTCCTATTATGGATGGTAGCTCTAGTCCTTTTGTTTTTTTAATTCAATCAGCTGGTCTGCAAGAGCAGAATGCTCTCAAAAAATTTATTAAAGTTAAAAAAGAAATTAAAGTTACTAGAGATGATGCCTTTGCTTCTATTAAGCCTTTTAATGGCTTTAAAGTATCATTTAAAGTAGATTTTGATCACCCTGCTCATAAAAAACTTCCAGCTGAGGCAATAATAGATTTTTCTTCCACTTCTTTTGTAAAAGAGGTTTGTAGAGCAAGGACTTTTGGCTATGAGGCAGAGGCTGCTTTGCTAAAATCTAAGAATTTAGCTCTAGGGGCTAGTTCTTCAAATGCCATAATATTTGGTGAGAATGAGATTCTTAATGATGAAGGCTTAAGATTTAAAGATGAAATAGTTAAGCATAAGATGCTAGATGCTATTGGTGATCTTTACCTTCTTGGTGGGAATCTTATAGGTGAGTTTTCTGGCTATAAATCAGGACATGCACTAAATAACCAGCTCTTAAGAAAAATTACCGCAGATCCTGATGCTTATGATGTTGTTGAGTTTGAAAATTCTGAGAATGCCCCCATTTCATATGTAAGACCTCCTTTTGGTGATATCTAAAAATACCAATAGGCAGAATTTTTTATTAAATAATAATTTATGTTAAACCTGATTACAAAGATTTTTAGCTCTAGCAATGACAGACTCATAAAAAAAATGATGCTGCATGTTAATGCTGCAAATGAGCTCGAAAAAGATTTATCTCAAAAACCAGATAGCTATTTTAAAGACCTTAAACAAGAACTTAATAAAAAATATATTGATAATAACAAAGATATATACAGTATTTTACCTTTAGCATTTGCAGCCGTAAGAGAGGCAAGTAAAAGAACTCTTGGGCTAAGGCATTTTGATTCTCAAATGCTTGGAGGCATATCACTGGCAGAAGGAAATATCGCAGAAATGAAAACTGGTGAAGGTAAAACACTAGTTGCCACCCTTCCTGCATATTTAAATTCTTCTATAGGCAATAAAGCTATCCTGGTTACAGTAAATGACTATTTGGCAAAAAGAGATGCTGAATGGATGAGACCTGTATATGAATTCCTTGGATTGAGTGTCGGAGTTGTTGCATCAAATCAAGAACTACAAGAAAAAATTACAGCATACAAATGCGATATTATTTATGCTACCAATAATGAATTAGGGTTTGATTACCTTAGAGATAACATGGCTCACTCTACGGAAGAGAGAGTTCAGTGCTCTTTAGATTTTGCTATTGTAGACGAGGTAGACTCTATATTGATAGATGAAGCTAGAACTCCTTTGATAATTTCTGGTCCTTCATCTGAAAGTTCTGAAATGTATAAACAAATCAAAAAATTTATACCCAAATTAAATCCTCAAAAAAGAGAAGAAACTGATGAAGAGCCTCTGGAAGATCATGAAAGAGGCCATTATATAATTGATGAAAAAAATAGAAATGTTGAATTAACTGATGATGGCTATGTCCTTGTTGAGGAGTTATTGGAGGAGGCTGAGATTATTGGTGAATCTGATGGATTGTACTCAGTTTCAAATTTAAAAATTATGAAATTTGTGCAGGCAACCTTAAGAGCTAATTTCTTATTTAAAAAGAATGTTCACTATCTTGTTAGGGATAATGAGGTTTTGCTGATTGATGAGCACACTGGCAGAACAATGCCAGGAAGAAGAATGAGCGAAGGGGTTCATCAAGCTCTAGAATGCAAAGAAAATGTTTCAATTCAAAGAGAATCTCAAACGCTTGCTTCAACAACTTTCCAAAACTTTTTTAGATTATTCTCAAACCTATCAGGCATGACAGGAACTGCTGATACTGAAGCTTTAGAATTTAATCAAATTTATGGATTGAGCGTAATTATTATTCCTACAAATGTACCAATGGCAAGGCTTGATCACAATGATTTAGTTTTCCTAACAACAGATGCAAAATATAATGCACTTGTTGAAGAGATTGTTGCACTCAGAGAAAAATCAGCACCTATATTAGTTGGCACAGTGTCAGTCGAATCTTCAGAAGAGGTCTCAGAGTACTTAAAAGGTAAAAAAATACCTCATCAAATATTGAATGCAAAGCACCATGAAAAAGAGGCTGAAATTATTGCAAATGCTGGAAAGCCAGGAATGGTAACCATTGCAACAAATATGGCTGGCAGAGGAACTGATATTGTTTTAGGTGGGAAAAAAGAAGATCAGCCTGAGTCTGACTGGAAAGAAAATAATCTAAGAGTATTAGATGCTGGAGGATTGCATATACTAGGCACTGAAAGGCATGAATCAAGAAGAATCGATAATCAGCTAAGAGGTAGATCTGGAAGACAGGGAGATCCTGGTTATTCAAGATTTTTTCTATCGTTAGAAGATGATCTATTAAGGTTATTTATTTCAGATAGCAGGAGAGCCCTTTTTGATAAAATTGGAATGGGGGAAGATCATATAGAGCATAGAATGCTATCAAAAGGTATTGAGAATGCTCAAAGAAGAATCGAAAGCAGAAACTTTGATGCACGTAAGAACCTTCTTGAATATGACGACGTATCCAATGATCAAAGGCAAGCTATATACTCCCTAAGAAACCAATTGCTTGAAGAGTCAGATATAAGCGAGACGATTACCAGTTTAATAGAAGAACAATTTCAAAATATATCAACTACCTATATCCCTCTTGATTCTATTGAGTCGCAATGGAAAGCTAAGGATTTAGAAGTATATCTTGAAGAAAGCTACCGAATTAAAATAGATATAGCAGATCAAATTATCAATAATAAAAAATTATTACCTAATTCAATTGCCTTAAAAGTTATTGAATCTGCTGAAATGGAGTATAAGAAAAAGTATGAATTATTGGGTGAGGATAGACTGCTCTTAGAAAAACAAGTAATGCTTCAGGTTTTAGATGTCCATTGGAAAGAGCATTTAGCAGAGATAGACCATTTACGAAATAGTGTAGGTCTTAGAGCATATGCTCAAAAAAATCCTAAAAATGAATTTAAAAGAGAGGCATATTCAATGTTTGAATCTATGCTGAAAGAAATAGATAGTGAGACTATAAGAATTCTATTTTCATTACAAATATCTTCTGGTCAGGATATGGCGACCTTAAATCCAGATAAAAATAATGCTGAGATCGTTATGGAAAAGGAAGATGTGCCTGCAAATATTAATACAGAAAGTAATGCAAATAATGCTCAATCAAACCAACCTAAAACAATAGTAAGAGAAACTCCAAAGCTCGGAAGAAATGAAAAATGCTGGTGTGATTCTGGTAAGAAATATAAGCATTGCCATGGAAAATAATGAAAGAGTAATTTCGCACTTAGTAGCTGTATCTAACAATAATGCTATTGGCGTTAATAATGATCTTCCATGGAACTTAAAAAGTGATCTTGCTCATTTTAAAAAATACACTCTAAATAAAAGCATAATTATGGGAAGGAAAACATATGAGTCAATTGGTCGACCTCTTCCTAATAGAAATAATATAATCATCTCGAGAACCCTCAAAGATATCCCCGGAGCCTATGTATATTCAGATCTAGAAAGTGCTATTAAATTTGTTGAAGAAAAAAATAAAGAAGAAAATATTGATAATGAGATTGTAATAATTGGAGGCGGGTATTTATTTAGAGATACTATAGAATCTTTTAACAAACTTATTCTTACAAGAGTTGATTGTGAAATTGACGGAGATATATTTTATCCAGATATTGATCTAAATAACTGGAGGCTTATTAGCTCAAACTCTTTCAAGAAGGATGCTGATAATGACTATGACTACAAGATAGAGGAATATAAGAAATTATGAAGAACTTTGACTCTGAATAAAATCTCTTCTTAAAGCTATATTTTTTACCCTAATCTCTTCATTCTCAGTATATTTAATCCAGTTATTAGCCTGAGTTTTAATTATTTTAGTTTTATCTCTTGCGGCGATTCTAAATTCTTTTTTGGCTTCTTCAAACTTCTGAAGTTCAAAATAGACCTGTCCCAAGGTTAAGTGAACCTGAGATATTTTATCAATCTTCCCTTTTTTCAACCCTTTTTTAATTGCCTCTACTGCTAAATCAAGTTTATCTTCGAATAAATACAAGTTGCCTAATAAGACATAAGCTTTTCCATCTTTAGATAATGTTGAGGCTTTCTCCAATACAGGTATAGCTTTATCAATTTCTTGGGCCATTCTCCACGAGTCAGCAAGGAGTTTTAGATTTTTATAATTGTCCTTAACAACGGGTACTATTTTTTCTTCTTTTGTTTTTTCATCAACTATGGTGATCATCTTCTTCTGACCAGAAACTAGGACATTAGCAGCCCAAAAAGGATTTTCATTTAAAAGTAATAATTGAGCTAATGCTAAATATTCTGACTCTCTATCTAGGAAGTCTTTTGCATGAGCAGCTTTGAGAGTAATCATGTAATCTCTTTCTCGATCTAGCTGGCCATAAGTTCCACCCAATTGGATAAAATATAATTTTTTAGGATATAAGTTAACTAAAATTTCATATATTTCAGCCTGAAGTAGTAAAGAGTTCTTCTCCCCTATTTCTTTTTTTAGCTCGCCAATACAGGCAGCCATAATTACATACCAGTTTTCTTTAGGCTTGTAACCCTCTTCTTCTGCCATAGAGATAGCTGTTTCCATAGATGATTTTGATTTTTTAAAATCGCCAAGTTGAAAGTAAGCCTGACCTAATAATGACCATGATTGAGCAGTAACCTTCTCTACCTCATCCATCCACTGAAGAATTAGCCTGACGCCTTCTTTATAATTCTCCTGCACTAGATTTAATTGGGCTAAGGTTAGAAGTGCAGAGACTCTTAAAGGTATCGTAACTTCAGGCTCATTGATCACATTGACGTATGCCTCCATTGCTAAATCATACTTGCCATCTGAAAAATAAACGTATCCCCATGAATTCCATATAACAGATCGATCGTAACTCTTTAAATTTATAGAATCATTCTTTAATTCAGTTAGAATCTCAAGCACTGTCTCCATATCAGGAGCTGGCTCGCCTTTTTCATTAACCTCTTCTAATGCCTCATAAACTCTAACCATCTGCTTGGCAGTTTTACTGCTTAAGGCTCTAGCTTTTTTGTACTTGATTGGTTTTTTAGTCTTATTATCTGATGATTGAGCTTCAATAAAATTAGAAGTGTATGTAAAAGAAAAAGTTAAGATTGCAAATAAGTATAGAAAAGAAGATTTATTTAAAAGATTTTTCATTATTCTTGTTCCATTATAAATGTAAACCTGTGAAGAACTCCATCAACCGCAGTAGATTTACCATCAACAATTTTAGGCTTGTACTTTAATTTCTGAGCTGCTCTCGTTGATGCGCTATTAAATATAGAACATGGTCTGAACTCAGTATCTGGATTTGTAGGGTCTCCACAATATCCTTCCACAGGCTCTGCATTTTCAACAGTACCAGATGAGGTAATGGTGAAAGAAACAATTGCGTAGCCTTGGGTTCCCCTCTCCTGAGCTCTTCTTGGGTAAATGGGTTGAACTTTAAATAAAGGTATGTATTCTCCATCTCTAAAGAAACTTCCTCCGGCTTTAAAATTAGCCTTTGGCTTAGCAATTGAAACGTCTAGACCTGTTAAAGGCTGAAGATCAAGCTCTGGCTGAGCAATATCATCCGGTTGTTCTTCAGGCTGTTCCGGCTTATCTACATTGGCCATAAAAGTATCTATTTGCCTCTCAGGCATTACAACATCAGTAAGTTTGACCGACTTGTCTTCTTTCATGCCACTATCCCCAAGCGAGATAAGAACTACCATTATAAAGAATAATGCAGTAGTAATAATAACTGAAAGGCCTATGCCTGCAGCATATTTATTAGCATTAAATGCTCTATTATATAAATCCTGTATAGGTTTTAATATGGAGCCAATTGATGAAATAATTTGATTCATAAAATATTATTTTGGTTCAGAGGCTAGGGATATTGCATTCACTCCTGCTTCACGAGCCCCATCCATGACCTTGATAATAGTATCTGCCATTGCTTTTTCATCTGCTTGAATTACAACTGATCCTTTTGGATTATCTGCTAGTAACTTAACAACATTGGCTTTAACCTGGCGAACATCTATTCTTCTTCCGTCCATCCAAACTTCGCCTGTAGGTCCAACAGCTATTAAGATAGCTGCATTTTCTTGCGTTTCAGCAGTATCGGAGTCTGGTCTATTAATCTCCAGCCCTGGTTCTTTAATAAAGTTAGCAGTAACAATAAAGAAAATAAGCATGATAAAAACAACATCTAACATTGGTGTTAGATTAATTTCATCATTTTCTTCTTGAACTGCGCTTGTTATAGCATTTCTTCTCATACAAATTCCCCTAAATATCTCTTTTTATAATTTGATTAAGTTCGGTTTCGTGTCTTTTGCTAGTGCTTATTAAGTATATAGTTGCAAATGACCCTGATAGCGCTGCAACCATTCCTGCCATTGTTGGAAGCGTTGCTTTAGAGACCCCTCCAGCCATTGCTCTTGCGTCTCCTCCGCCATTAAAAGCCATTACCTGAAAAACCTCTATCATTCCAGTCACGGTACCAAGAAGGCCCAGCAAGGGAGCTAGTACAACACATGTTTGGATAATGCTTAAGTTCTTATTGATCTCTGACTTAGCTTGAGAAATCATTTTTTCTCTAATTTGAAGAGCATGCCAGGATTTTTTGTCCGAACGCTCATTCCACTGTTTTGCTAAGTTACCAACATACTCATTGTAAGCATGAGATAGGTACCATATTCTTTCAAAGATCATACCCCACATAAAGAAAACAAGAATTGCAATCAACCAAAGCACGCTTCCGCCTTGCTCCATAAAATCTCTTATGGATGAAAATGCTTCAGATATGGCAAATAGCATATTGATACCTATTTAGTTTCTGCTCTCTCAGCAAGAATACCTGTACTTTGCTCTTCTAGAATACTCACTATTCCTCTCGCAGAAGACTGAGTGAAGGAATGAAGTAAACTTGTAGGAATAGCAACCAAAAGACCTAATACGGTAGTAACAAGAGCTTGTGATATACCCCCTGCCATTAACTTAGGATCACCAGTTCCGTATAATGTAATCATTTGGAAAGTTACAATCATACCTGTAACCGTTCCTAAAAGACCGGCTAAAGGCGCTATAACAGAGATAATTTTTATAAATCCTATTCCCTGATCAATTGCTGGTCTTTCTGCCATAATTGCTTCAGCTAATTTAAGTTCAAGCGTGTCGATATCTTTATTAAAGTTATCTTGACCTACTTTTAAAACTCTACCCAGAGGGTTAGAAGGGTCTGCTACCTTAGAATTCATTTGTTTTCTAACTGCAGTTCCAGTGTTAAATAGGCTATACAGCTTCCAGAATGAGAAAATAACAGCAACTAAACCTACTGCAATAATTGCATAACCAACTTCTCTTCCTTGAGCGGCTCTTTCCATTAAAGATGGTGTTTGAATAAGGTTAGCAAGCAGGCTTCCTCCAGTAGGGCCTGTTGGATCGACTCCAAACCTTACCTGTTCTCCAACTTCTGCATTTCCTACATTTTTAGCAGTTTTAGTAAACCTTCCTGCTGGCTGTCTTGGTAGAAATGCGTATTGACCTTTTGACGTAGCATATTCTAAATATTTACCGTCACATACAGCATTAAATAAGCCAACTCTAGTTACGTTGCATTCTGAAGTTTCACCATCAACATCAATAACATTTGTAGTAAAAGACACAACCTCTCCACTAGCTATCATCTCTCTTTGAAGTTCATACCAAAGACCTTCAATTTCTCTAATTGTTGGCAGCTCAGTAGTTTCTGACATTTTACCTGTTAGGCTATTTAAGAAAGCAACTCTTTCCTGACCGTATTGAGCTCCAGTTAAGGATCCTGAGAACTGAACCGATGCTTCACCTGCAGAACTTTGCAAATGACCAAAAAGTTCAACAAGGGAGCCTAATTCTTTCTTATAGGCATCCTCCTTCACTCTTAAAATGTCTTCATTTTTTTTGTATTCTGTCTCTAAGGTATCTGCGATTTTCTCTTGACGAGCTAGCTCTCTTTTTTCAGCAGCCAAAATTGAAGCTTGCTTGTTCTTATTTGCTAGAAAGTTATCTTCTCTTTGTGTGTTTGCTGCTTGCTCTTTAGTTTTACCTTCTTTAACAAGGGCAAGTAAGGCCTCAACGGTAGATATTTCTACAACTTCCTCAGAGGTATCTTGAGCAAAAGCTAAGGAGCTTAAACCGAAGCAAAATGCTAATAAAAGTGGGATTATATATAAATTTCTCATTACACTTCTCCTTTGATGACTGGCATCATTAGCATGTCAGTAGGAGCAAGCTTTTTAGCCATCCTTATGCCGTTTCTAATTGGTTTTCTATAGCTTCCAGGAAGGTCATCCCAAGCACCAGTTTCGTTGTTCCATTTTCCGCTTGATTGCTCATCTTTTGTTTGGTAATACATACCAATTCTTCCAACTACTAATATATTTACAACAGTTCCATCTAAAAGAGTGTCTTCATACGTATCAATTTTTCTTCCGTACTCAGCCTCAATATTATAAGCTTCTAGAACTTGGCGCACCTGCTCAGAAGCAGTTACTTTTGGCTTAGCTAATGAAGATCTAACTAAATCAACTCTTTCTTGTCTTTCCTCTATTCTAAAAGGAGTATCTAAACCTATAAATGTTTCTAAACTTTCAAGCATTCTTTGAGCAAGAGGGGGAATCTGTCTTTGCATTACTACAACCTGAACAAGCTGATCGTCTAGCTTATCCATAAGATCTAATTGCGCTTGTATTTGGATTCTTTTTTGCTCGTTATATAAAATAAGGCCTTCTACTTGCTTAGCAACAGCCTTCCACTCGTTTACTATCTTGTCTGCCATTCTTTCTGTAACATTTATTTTCTCTTGCGAGACAGCAGATAACTCTTGATTTTCCCTACCTACCTCTAAGACACTTTCCATGTCTTGAGCATTGATAAAATTAGCGATAGAAAACAGAACAGCTAAATGAACTAAATTAAACTTCTTCATCATATTAATCTCCATATGTGACCGACATATTAACAGTCAAAAAACATAAATAAAACATTTTTTAAGATATTAAAATTGCCAATGGTTATTATGAATACATACTTAATAATAAATATTGTATTTATTTTCTGCTATTTCAAACTAATAAATAACCTTGGGGTTGAAGATTTGTATCTTTTATAACCTTCGTCGTTGCCCCACTTCTTCTCACTCCTTGCCTCAAGCATTCTTACTCCGCTTACATAAACCAATAAAAGATAAGTAAATATTGGAGATATTAAAGTTAAGTATTGCCATCCGCTAAGAGATGAAAATGACATAACGGCAACTCCCAGCCAAAGAAGAATCTCTCCAAAATAATTGGGGTGTCTTGATCTAGCCCAAAGGCCAGTTGTTATAAAACTATCTTTATTGCTTTCTATAGATCTAAATTTAGATTTCTGGTTATCTGCAATAATTTCAATTACAAAACCTGAAATAAATAATGCTAAGCCTAGGAAAAAGAAAAGGTTCAGAATCATTCCGCTTTCTGAAGACATCGCTGTTAAGGCACACATGGAGCATAAGGAAACCCAAAGACCTTGAAGTGTCCAAGTCATAAAAAACCTTGAAGCAGAGGGTTTAATACTTCTAAATCTTTTATCTTCGCCGTCTTTTTTAATTCTTATAAATAGGAAAGTTCCCAGTCTAATAGCCCAGCTAGATATTAAAAGAACAATAATAACGTTTCCAATATTCGCCCAGTTCGTTAATATCAATCCATTCGATGAGCCTATAAGAGTAAACCAAATTACCGTTATATAAGTAATGCTTCCTATTAAATCATAGAATTTTTCAGTCTGAAAAACATATGCTGGAATAAAAGCAATCCACTGTATTGAAAATGCAATAAAAACTGCTTGAAGAACTAAAGAACTCCCTGAAGCATTTGCTAAAGCAATAGCAATAACAAAAACTAGAACTGATATAATTATATTAATTATCGCATTCATTAGCCGCCCCAACCGCATGCCCTATTCTCATTTTGCTCATCAAGCCACTCTTTTAATGGGCGATAGTAATTCATTACTGAAGTCCCGCTAAGCTCTCTTGTACCTGTAATTTTTTCAAAAGAATCCTGCCAAGGAACGCTTTGACCCATTGCCATAGTTGCAATTATTTTTTCTCCAGCTTCTGCATTTCCGTAAATAGAGCATTCATGAAGCGGGCCAGAAAAGCCCATTTCATTACAAAGAGATTCATGGAATTGATACTGCATGATTCTTGCAAGATAATATCTTGTATATGGAGTGTTACCTGGAATATGGTATTTAGCTCCTGGATCAAAATAGTCTTCCGATCTCTTAACTGGCGATGTGATACCTTGATAAGATTCTCTAAGATCCCACCAAGATTGATTCAAGTTATCCTCAGTAATATCTCCATTAAAAACGCCTGATCTCCATTTATCTAGCATTAAAGCCCAGGGTATTACAACCACGCCTTCCAAGGCTTGCTTCATTAATAAGCCTACTGCATCAGTCTTTGCGCTCTCTGCTTCGGCTTTTGATATAAACCCAATTTTATTTAAATAGTCAGGCGTGATAGATAAGGTTAATAGGTCTCCGAATGCCTCATGAAAGCCGTCATTGGCTCCGCCTTGAAATAATGTAGGTAAATGGTTATATGCTTGATAATAAAAGATATGTCCTAGTTCATGATGAATAGTAATGAAATCTTCTTCATTTTTTTCAATACACATTTTGATTCTTAAATCATTACTTTCTGGATCAAGATTCCACGCCGAAGCATGACATACTACTTTCCTATCTTCGGGCTTGATAAATAATGAGCGCTCCCAAAAGGAATCGGGAAGAGATTCAAACCCCATTGATAAAAAGAAGTTTTCGGCTAACTCAACCATTTCTTTTTCATTAATTTCTTTATCGTTGATAATTTGAGTTACATCTACTGAGTTACTACTAGCCTCGGTGTAAGCTATGTCATAAATATTACCCCATGACTGGCCCCACATATTGCCAAGTAAATGAACTGGCAATGGTCCTGTTAGGGGAACTTCCTCATCTCCGTATTTAGAATTAAGCTGACTTCTTACATGGCAATGCAATGCTTCATATAAAGGTTTGACTTCTTCCCAAACTCTATCAGTTTCATTTAAAAAATTATCTGCTGGCATATCGTATTTACTGAACCATAAATCACTCAATCCATCAAAACCTAAATCTTGTGAGCCCTGGTTCCCAATTTCTACCATCCTCATATACATTGGCTTCATTGGCTTTCCAATTTCATGCCATCCAGTCCATGCTTTTAATAACTCATCAGGGTCACGAGAAGAATCAATAATATTTTCAAAAGCTTCCAGATCTAGACAGGTTCCATCTTCATAACAGTGCTGACCACTTCCATACATAGCTTCAAGTTTTGTAGAAATCTGAGAAAGTTCTCCGGCCAAGCCTTCATCAAAAGGAGGTGGCATCACAAATGAGCTTTTTAAAAGTTCTAGTTTTCTTCTATCAGCTACAGATACTTTTAAGTTATTAAAAGTTGATGCTTTTCTTGATGTCTCTAAGGCTTTTAATGTATTGCGCTTTCCGAAGTCAGCAACTACTTTTTGAGAATCATAATTAATGAAATTAGATCCGATCCAATAAGCGGAATTTGCTATTGGGCCCTCAATTTTATTCTCTTCCTCAACAGAAGCTAAAAATAAATCTAGTTCATCTAAAGATTGAGATTGTTCGCCACTTGGGGCGCAAGAAGTTACAATTGCACCAATGGCAATTAATATAAATAATTTTTTCATAGTTTTCCTCGATTGCTATTTATAAAATAACATAAAAAAATATTCAAAATGAAAATTTCTACTAATCAATTTAAAAATGGAACCAAGCTTTTAATAGATAACTCACCTTGCTCAATAATAGAGCATGAGTTTCATAAGCCAGGGAAAGGGCAAGCTGTTATGAGGGTAAAATATAAAAACTTGCTCACTGGAAATACTAACGATAAAACGTTCAAGTCTGGTGAGTCTGCAGAAACTGCTGACGTAGATCATAAAGATATGGAATTCCTATATACAGATGGAGAGTCCTGGCATTTCATGGACTCTACTACATTTGAACAAATTGAAATTGGATCTTCCGAAATGGGCGACGCAAAGAAATGGCTATCGGGGCAGGAACTGTGCCAAATTGTTCTATGGAATGAGCGACCGATTCTTGTAGACCCTCCTGTAATAGTCGAGCTTAAGATTACAAGCTCAGAGCCAGGAGTTAAGGGGGATACTGTTTCCGGTGCAACAAAACCTGCTGAATTAGAAACAGGAGTTATAGTCCAAGTGCCTTTGTTTGTTAATGAAGGTGAGATAGTTAAGGTAGATACTAGAAACGAGAGCTATGTAGGAAGAGCAAAGTAATGATTGAAAGTATTAATTTAGAGATAGACAGTTTTCTATCCTTAATACCAAATATTAGCAGAGAGCAGGCTAAATCTATTAAACATAAGTACTCATCTAATGTAACTGATGATTTATCTAAGGGGCACATAACCACAAACGTATGCATGATTGCTGCCAGTATCCTTAAAACGAACCCAAAAGAACTTGCTTCTGGGTTAGAGCAAAAACTAACTCTTTTAGACAGATATGAAAAAGTAGAATCCGCTGGCCCGGGCTTTATAAATATAACTTTAAAAAGGTCCGATTTTCTTTTGGCTGTCCAGGAAGCCAACCTTCATCTTGAAGATTTTGGAAAATCTGAAAAAAATAAAGGTAAATCTATACAAATAGAGTTTGTCTCTGCAAATCCAACAGGCCCATTGCATGTTGGCCATGGAAGAGGCGCTGCCTATGGAGATTCATTGGCCAGGATTCTAAAATCATCTGGATATAGAGTAGAAAAAGAATATTATATAAATGATGCTGGGAGACAGATAGATATATTAACAGCTAGTGTTTTTATTAGAATATATCAGAGGGGATTTGCAGATTTTTTTCCTCAAAATGGATACAAAGGCTCTTATATATCTGAAATTGGCAACGCATTCGTTTTAAAAAATACTATTCAAGATATAAATGTCTTGCCATATATTCAAAATCTTCCAGATGATGATGAGAAAGAGATAGACGAAATTATTCTTAGACTCCAAAACAGTCAAGAAGATTTGTGGCTAGCCATTAAAGACTTTGCTCTAGAGGAAGTCCTTAGCTCAATAAGAAAAGATCTTAAATCATTTAATGTTTCATTTGATCATTGGTTTTATGAATCTACTCTTGGGAGTGTTTCTGATAAAGATTCACAAATCACCTCATCCATTGATAAGCTAAAAACCAAGCAGTTAACATATGAAGAAGGCGGAGCATTATGGCTAAATACTAATTCCACAGGAGATGATAAAAATAGAGTCCTTATAAGAGAGGATGGAAGAGCAACTTATTTTGCTTCTGATATCGCCTATCACAAGGACAAAATTGACAGAGGTTTTGATAAGTTAATTAATGTTTGGGGTGCAGATCACCATGGATATATAAAAAGAATTGAGGCCTCAATGGAAGGCCTTGGATTTAATAAAGAAAGATTGAATGTTCAGCTAGTTCAATTCGCAAATCTTTTTAAAGACGGTAAAAAAGTTAAAATGTCGACAAGATCTGGGGAGTTTTTTTCCTTAAGTGACTTGATAAATGAAATAGGAACTGATGCCTCGCGATTTTATTACCTTTCAAAGCAAGCCGATCAACATTTAGATTTTGATATCAATTTAGCTAAGTCTGATAGCAAAGAAAATATCTTTTATTACATACAGTATGCTCATGCAAGAATATTTTCATTACAAAAAAAGTATCTAGAAAATCATTCTGATTACCCGTTAAATGCTGAAACTATAATAAGTGGTTCTTATACTTCGTGTGATAAGTTAATTCATGAAATAAATAAATATCCTGAGATAGTCTTAAGAGCATCAGCATTACTTCAACCTCATATAATAATATTTTATCTTAGAGATTTTGCTCATACATTTCATAGTTTTTATAATGATAATCATGTATTTACAGAGTCTGAAGAGAATATTAAATCTATTATTTACTGCCTAAATGCTTCAAAAATGGTTCTCTCAAACGGCCTTGGTCTTCTTGGAATTAGCCCTATGGAAAAAATGTAATATTGATATGAAAGATTTTGCAAACAGAGGGTCGTCAAATAGGAATACCAGAGCTCTAAAGAAAAATAAATTTAGATCAAAAAAAAGGAGTATCCAAGTTTTTACTCCCATTACGATCATGGCTCTCATTTTTATCTCAGCTTTCTTAGTCTCCATCTCATATCTATATTTTGATACTGATATTAAAAATATTGAGCCAAGAATAGATACAAATAAAGTAACAATAGATTTTCCAACTTCCTTAATGAACGGGTCTGTTTTAATTGAAGCTGATATAAGTAGCAATTTACTATCTTGTGACTATTTCGTACAAATAGGGGCCTATGGAAATAAAAAATATGCATACGAGGCAGAAAATAGTCTTAAAGAGATAGAGTTTATTTCAATTAATGAAATCTATAGCAGCTCTAATCCTGGAAAAATTCTTTTTAGTGTTCTTAGCGGACCCTACCCCAATAGATCTGCTGCAAATAATGCAAAAGAAAAAATTACAAAAAAAGGCTTTGACCCCCAGCTAAGAACTCTATGCAAAAAGAACTAGAAAATAATTTAAACCTTGTTAATTTAAGCATTGAAGCGGCATGCCGTTCAGTTGATGTTAATTCTAAAGATATCTTATTGGTAGCTGTCTCCAAGAAGAAAAGCTTAGACTGCATCAAGGCTGCTATAGAGATTGGAGTTACAGACTTTGGTGAAAATTATTCACAGGAGCTTCAAGAAAAATCAGAAGAGCTGGCTCTTCATAAGATATCTTGGCATTTTATCGGCCCCATTCAATCCAATAAAATTAAATCTATTGCAAGACATGCTAATTGGGTGCATTCGTTAGACAGGGAGAGTGTTGTTCAAAAATTAAATGCCAATTGCGCAATGCTTAAAAAGACTATTAACGGACTTATACAAGTCAATATATCAAACGAGGAATCGAAAAGTGGTATTGCTCCTGACGAAATGGAAAACTTTGCAAAGTTTGTAAATTCAATGGAAAATATTAACTTAAAAGGTCTAATGGTTCTCCCGAAAATTACTGATGACGTTGAAGAAACAAAATTAATGATGAGAAGATCAAAAGAATTGCATGTTAAGTTGATTAAGTTATATCCCGATGCTTCACACCTTTCCATGGGGACGACATCAGACTTTCAAATAGCCATTGAGTGTGGGTCAAATATGCTTAGAATTGGTGAGCTTATTTTTGGAAAAAGGTTATGAAAAAAATAGTATTTTATGGCGGCGGGAATATTGCCCAAGCTAATATAAAGGGTTTAATTTCTAGCGGACTAAAGAAACAAGATATCTTGTTTATAGATAGAAATATAAACAATAAAGAAATGCTAAATAAAATAGGTATTAAGGAATTCTCTTTAGATCAAAAATTTGATGTCGAATTTTTTATTCTTGCTGTGAAGCCCAAGGATGCATTGGCTGCTTACACTGAAATTTGTATAAATTACAAGAAACCTAAAATTATTTCTTTAGTAGCCGGAATTAAATCTAAAAAATATATAAGCATGGCAAGTAATGCAGAGTTAATAAGGGCAATGCCAAATACAGCGGCAGAGTTCAATAAAGCAATTACTGCTCTTATTAATATTTCTTCTTCCGATGCCGCATTTAAAAAAGCAAAAAATATTTTTTCAAGAGTTGGCATTATTTTAGAAATAGACAAAGAAAATAAGATGGATGATTTCACAGGCTTAATAGGAAGCGGTCCTGCATATTTTTTCTATCTACTGAAAGTTTATGAAAAAAGAATTATGAAGATGTGTGAAGGTGATATTAAAAAAACAAATGAGATAATAGGAAACCTTATTGAAGGCGTGAGCATGTCATCAAGAAATAATTTAAATATGGATGAGTTAATTAAAACTGTAGCTTCAAAAAAAGGAACAACTGAAGCAGGAATTAAAGAATTTAAATCTTTAAAAGTATTAAATTCTTTTGAAAAAGGTATTATTGCAGCCATAAATAGATCAAAAGAAATATCAAATGAATCCTAGTATTTTAGACTTTATAGACCTAGCTCTTAGAATTGGAAGCTATGCATTCGTTATATTATTTGTTTTTAATATATTAAAGGTAGATTACTTCAATCCAATAGTTAAGAGATTTGTTAATTTTTATAAGCCTATATCGAAAATTTCTTTTTTTTCTAACCAGCTTTATACAATATTTATAATAGCGTCTCTATTGAATTTCGGTAGCTTGTATTTATTATATTCAAATCAATACGACGAAATGGTCCTTGGATCAATTGCAGTCATTGAAACTATTAATACTATATTTAGAATAATATTTTTTGCGCTTATAGGGTCTGTAATTTTAAGCTGGGTAGCTCCAGGGAATGGGCATCCATTTTTTAAACTAGTAGAGGAAATATCTTCGAAGGCCTTAGCGCCAATAAGAAGATTTATTCCAGCTGCAGGTGGTCTTGATTTTTCTCCCTTATTTGCTTTAATTTTAATAAGGCAAATTGAGATTCTTTTAAGTAGTCTTTTGCGATTTATAATATGAAAGTTAAAACTGAGCTAGTTACATTTAAAGAAGGAATAGAGCTAACATCTGGCTCTAAGCTCTCTATGTTTGAGTTAATGGTGGAAACCTATGGCGAGCTTAATCAAGATAAATCCAATGGTATTTTAGTCTGCCATGCTTTTTCTGGAAATCATCATGCAGCTGGTGAAAGTAAAGATGATGGAACTCCTGGTTGGTGGGATCAGTTAATTGGTCCAAATAAAGCAATTGATACTAATAAAAACTTTGTTGTCTGTTGTAACAACCTGGGTGGATGTTCTGGGTCTACAGGACCTACTAGCATTAATCCTAGTACAAATGAAATCTATGGAAAGGAATTCCCTTTTATTTCAGTTACTGACTGGGTCAATAGCCAAAAAAAGCTTACTGACTATCTAGGTATTGATAAATGGCAACTTGTGGCAGGAGGTAGTCTTGGGGGAATGCAGGCACTTCAATGGGCAATATCCTTTCCTGATAGTCTTAAAAAATCTGGTATTTTTGCCGCTGCTGCAAAATCAAGCACTCAGAATATAGCAATGAATGAAGTAGCAAGAGAATCTATAAGAAATGATAGTAATTTTTATGATGGAGATTACCTTAAAAATGATACTAAGCCTAAAAGTGGTCTTAAGACAGCTCGAATGCTTGCACATGTAACCTATCTATCAGAGAAACATATGGATTTAAAATTTGGAAGAAAATTTCAAGACATAAATTCTAAAGTTACCGGAGGGGTGGATTTTGAGATTGAAAACTACCTTCAATACAAAGGTAAGAAATTTTCAAACTCTTTTGATGCAAACAGCTATATTCTTATGACTAAAGCTATGGATAGTTATGATGCGGCAAGCTTATTTGATGGAAATCTAGAAGAAGCTCTATCCTGTATTAAAGCCAAGCTTTTAATCATTGGCTTTGAAACTGATTGGCTTTACCCGCCAGCAAGAGGAAGAGAAATTCAGTTAGCAGCTATGAATGTGAATATTCCATGCTCCTATATAACTCTTAACGGGGAACAGGGACATGATAGTTTTTTATTTGCCTCTGAAAGATATAACAATATTGTTAAAAAATTCATCGATTCATAATGGCCATACAAATTTCAAAAGTTATTAAAAATTGGGTTCCTTCTAAAAGCAAGGTTATTGATTTTGGTTGTGGAGATGGCTCCTTGCTAAAAGACTTAATAGATACAAAAGGCATTTGTGGATATGGCGTTGAAATTGATCATGAAAAAATTCAACAATGTATAGAAAAAGGTATTTCAGTTATAGAAAAGGATATTAATGAAGGCATTCAAGACTTTGAGTCATCAGATTTTGATATAGCAATTATGGCTAGCTCTATTCAATGCTTGAAAAATCCAGACATAGCTCTGAAAAGAATGTTGAGGCTTTCAAAGAAGTGTATCGTTACTTTACCGAATTTAGGATATTGGAAATGTAGGCTGGCTCTTTTATTGGGGAAAATGCCTGTAACTCCAAACCTTCCCTCGAGTTGGTATGAGACAGAGAATCTTCATCTTTGTACGATAAAAGATTTTGAAAAACTATGCTCTGACTCAGGCTTTGTAATTGATGAAAGGATATTTCTTGATAGCTCTGGAGTAGAAAGTGCAACTGCTTCGTTATTACCCAATCTGCTTGCATCAGAGGGAGTATATTTACTTGCAAGAAAATAAAAAAATTCTTCTTGCAACTTCAAACAAAGGTAAGTTAAAAGAATTTAAAGATATTTTTAGTAACTATGAATTGATATCTCAATCAGAATTAGGCATTGATGATGCTGTTGAAGACGGCCTTACTTTTTTCGAAAATGCTTTAATAAAAGCAAGACATGGATCAAAAAATTCTGGGTTATTTTCCATTGCTGATGACTCGGGCCTTGTGGTACCTGCATTAAACTTTGAGCCTGGAATTTATTCAGCAAGATATGCCAAAGATGGCGCCTCTGATCTAGATAACAGAAATAAGATAATTGAAGAACTTAAAAACCTTAACCTTGAATCTACTCCAGCATATTACGTTTGTGTGTTAACTGGAGTTCATTCCCCTGATGACCCCATGCCAATCTTTTCACTAGGTAAGATACATGGCAAAGTATCAGTCAATAGCTCTGGGGAAGGAGGGTTTGGATACGATAAAATATTCTACCCAAATGAATTGAATGTTTCGATGGCCTCTATAGAGGCTGATGTAAAAAATAAAATTAGCCATAGGGCGATTGCTGCTCAATTATTTTTAAAAGAACTTGATAAAAATAGATCCGAATAAATCCCCTCTCTCTCTTTACATACATTTTCCATGGTGTGAGAAAAAGTGCCCTTATTGTGATTTTAATATTGAAGTTAATAAAAAAGATGGAGACGAGGAGCTTCTTTTAAAGGCGATTATTGAAGACTTAGATCAATCTGCACACTATATTAATAAGAGAAAGTTTGCTTCTGTTTACTTTGGAGGGGGTACACCCTCCCTTGTTTCGGTAAAAATTATTGAGCAATTAATAAATAAATTAAAAAATGATGGTTTGTTAAAAAAAGAATGTGAGATTAATTTTGAGCTAAATCCTAAAGAGGTTACTAAAAATTATTTAGATGATCTTGTTGTTGCTGGAATCAACCGAATTTCAATTGGTATACAAAGCTTTGATCAAAAAACATTAACTAGTCTTGAAAGAAATCATAAATCAGAAGATGCTTTCAATGCCATAAGCTTAGCATCTAATATGAAATCAATTAATACAACCATTGATCTAATTTATGGAATTATGGATCAAGATTTAAATTCATTATCAAGCGATCTTAAGATTTTTTGTGACTACGAAATAGATCACCTATCCTTATATCAGTTAACCATAGAGCCAAATACTATTTTTTATAAGAAAGAATTGCGCCTTCCATCAGATCAACTCGTGGAATTTATGGAGCGTGAAGCAGAGCAAATACTTAATAAAAATGGATTGTTCCAGTATGAGGTTTCATCTTGGGCTCGTGATGGAAGAAAAAGTAAACATAATATGAATTATTGGATGTATGGAGATTATTTAGGTGTTGGCCCTGGCGCTCATAGCAAAATAACAACAAATGACTGCATTAAGCGAATGATCAAACTAAAAAAGACATCCTCTTATATTCACGATCCATCAAAAACTACAGATACTCTAATTACGTCTGAGGGCTATGACTTAGATTTGGCAATGAATCTACTTAGAGTTAAATCAGGCCTTTCCTTTGATGAAATAAGAAAAAATAATATTCATATTCAGGATAGCTTTTTAGAAAAATGGCAAAAGGGAGTTGAAGCAAATCTTTTAGAAGATGAAGGATTAAAGACAACGGATATGGGTTATAAATTTTTAAATGATACTGTTAATATATTTAATTAAAGTCTCTTAAGGGCAAAGGTGTATATACCTCTTCCCTCCTCTACAGCCCTCTTTTGAAATTTTGTCAATTCAGATTTTTCATAAACGGATGAGTCTAATCTTTTATAACCATTAGAATTATTTATCGCCTCATCAATAGATTCAGCATAATTTTTCCAGTCAGTAGACATGAATAAATTTCCATTCTTTTTGATAATTGGATGGATGAGTTCCAAGAACTCCTCATTAAGCATTCTTCTTTTGTGATGCTTTAGTTTTGGCCATGGGTCGGGGCAGATAATTACCACATCATCAAATATTGGGTTTGTTATTTCTTCAAATAACAACCTTATATCTCCGGAGGTTACTTTTATATTATTAATATTATCCTTTATCACCTCGCCTAAAAGATAACCCATGCCTGCCTGATAAACCTCTGAGCCTATATATAAAGTATCAGGATTATTCTTAGCAAGCCTTAGAATATTTTCACCATTTCCAAAGCCAATCTCTAGAACTAATTTAGAGAATTTTTTTTGAGATGACAGAATGTCTTGGTAACTAGCAATTTCATAATCAGAAAGGCGGTTAAGATTATTTTCTTGGCTTTGAGTTATCCTGCCCCTCCTTGTTACAAAGGATGGAAGAAATTTATAACGCATTGTAATTTTTACTTTTCCTGCTTTAAGCAGAAGTAACCATAAATGCTTTAAGTTTTTTTAATGCGCCACTTTCTATTTGTCTAATTCTTTCGGCTGACACCTTATATTCATCAGCTAAGTCGTGGAGAGTAGCCTTGTCATCAGAAAGGTATCTTCTTTGAAGAATATCTTTACTTCGGTCATCCAACATCTTTAATGCCTCAGCAAGGCCGTTATGGTTAACTTCTTGAGCCTCAGCATTAGCAACTAATATTTCAGGATCATATCTTCTATCTTCAAGATATTGAGACGGAGACATCATATCCTCATCGTCATCTGAAGATGAAGGTCCATCAAAAGAGGAATCATTAGAAGATAGCCTGCTCTCCATATGCAAGACATCCTTAACTTCGACATTAAGGTCTTTTGCTATTTTTTCAGCCTCATCTTTAGTAAGCCATTCAAGAGTTTTCTTTTTACTTCTGAGGTTAAAAAATAATTTTCTTTGAGCTTTAGTTGTGGCAATTTTAACCAATCTCCAATTCTTCAGAATATATTCATGTATTTCTGCTTTTATCCAATGAACTGCAAATGAAACTACTTTTACACCCCTATTAGGATCATATTTATCCACCGCCTTCATTAAGCCAACGTTGCCTTCTTGAATAATATCAGCCAAAGGAAGTCCGTAGCCCTGATAAGATCTTGCGATATGCACTACGAATCTAAGATGATGAATAACCAACAACCTTGCAGCCTCCAAGTCATCCTCTTCATAAAGCCTTATAGCTAATTCTTGCTCTTCTTCTTTTGTTAAAATGGGAATTGAGTGAACTGAAGACAAATAGGATTCTATATCCTTGCCTGGACTATTAAGCTGTGATGGCTGTAACTGTGTTCCCATATTAAATATATATATTATTGATAATTAATTATATTATTAATCAATCTTTATAAGAGAATTATACCAATTTTTTATAAAATTCGCTCAAAAGTGGCATATATTTTTGTTTTAGGGAGCTATTTCTAAAGGCTACAAAAGCTGGATTCAAGATAGTTTCTTCTTTTGTATATCTTAAATCCTTACCTGATTTCATTTGGAGCACTTCACCGCCCTTGTTAAGCAAGTAAGCATGACCTGCTGCTATATCCCATTCTGATGTAGGGCCAAATCTTGGATAAATATCTGCTTTATTATCTGCTAAGGCGCATAACTTAAGTGAGCTTCCCCTTTCAACAACAGTAAAGCTAATACATTTTTTTTCTAAGAATTCTAAGAATATTTTGTCTGTATCTGTTTGATGGCTTTTACTCATTACAAGCCTTATTGGGCTATCTAAAGCAGAATGCTGGTTTTTGTCTCTTTTTTTGAAGATGGAAGAAAAGAAGTTGGTATTAGATGATGAGATATTAGAGCCATGCCATATCTCTGCAGTTGCAGGGACACCCACGATACCAAAAACTGGAGCGGCATTTTCTATTAAAGCAATATTTACAGTGAAATCTTTAGATTTGTTTATAAATTCCTTCGTTCCATCAAGAGGGTCAACTAGCCAATAAGGGCCTTCTGGGTTTTCTTGTTCTTTCTTGTATGTTTCTTCAGAAATAATTGGAATTTCAGGCGTAATTCTGTGAAGAGATTTAATAATAATGTCATTAGCTCTATTGTCTGCCTCTGTAACAGGTGATCCATCTGACTTTATATCAAGATCATAAGAGTCTTTTTCATAAACCTCCATGATTACTTTAGATGCCTCGATGACAGTTTCACGTAATGGGTTTAAAATAGCTTTTAAAAATTTATGCGTAATCCTCATTCCAGTATAGTAACAAATGCCTCTGACATATTGCTAGATATTGATGGCGTATTATTAGACTTAAGTTTTGATAATTTATTCTGGCAAGAGTTGATACCTTTAAAATTAGCCTCATCAAAAAATATTTCTATAGAAGAGGCTAAGACTGAGATTAAAAAAACAGCATCTAAGATATACGGAACTCTTCCTTGGTATGAGTTAGAGTTTTGGGAGAGTAGGTATGACATAGATTTTTTAAGTGTAGCTAATGAACATAGCTCAAAAATTAATTTTCTACCTGATTCAGAAAAGATATTGCAGCAACTTGCCTCTTTAGACAAAAGAATAATTTTACTAACTAACTGCGACCCTAGACTTTTAAATATAAAAGCTAACGCTGTTCCATTTATGCAATATGTAGATGGCTGCATTTCTTCAGTAGAGATAGGGGCTGTAAAAGAAAATCAAAACTTCTGGGGTCCAGCGTTTAGGTATTTTAATATCAATCCAAATTTTTCTTTATTTGCAGATGATAATCTTTACGTGGTCAATTCAGCCATCAAAGCTGGTATTAAAAACTCTTTTCAAGTTTTAGAGCCAACTGGAGATGGTTCTGTTATTAACAAGCCTGATGCAACTTTAACTATAAGAAATATTAGCGATTTAATTTAAGCAATCTGAGTTACTCAAACTAGAATAATTTACAGACTCTAAGATTTTTCTAAAGATATCTGTATTATCCATGAGTCCTGTAAAAACATCTGCTCCCGGACCATATGCGTATACGCCAACAGGTATTCCTGAGTGATCTCCTGTACCCCATTGAACTTTAACCTTGCCATCTTCTTGGCCTAAAATTTGTAGGCCTCCGGTTTCATGATCAGCGGTAATTATTAAGAGAGTCTCCCCATCATTATTTACAAAATCTATTGCATCTTTAATGGTCTTATCAAAGTCTCTAAACTCTTCTATCATTTTGGCTGAATTATTGTCATGCGCAGCCCAATCTATCTGACTCCCCTCGCTCATTAAAAAGAAACCAGAGCATGGCTTAGACTTAAGGGATAAAAAATTTAATGCTGCATTTGTCATATCTTGCTGTGTTGGCTTATCAGAGGATCTTTCAATACCATCATCATCGAAAAGACCAATTACTTTTTCATAATTCTGAAATTTGCCCAATGATAAAGATGCTTTATCAGATAGGAATAAGGTATTTTTTTTAAAATTTTCTGTATTAAAGAACTTCTGCCCTCCTCCTAATGCAATGCTAATGGATGAATCTAGGAATTGGTTGGCTATGTCTTCTGTTTTATATCTAGAATCAGTATGTGCATAAAATGCAGCTGGGGTTGCGTGCGTTATTGATGATGTTGCCACCAATCCAGATATAAATCCTTTTTTTGATAGGAGCTCGGGAATAGTTGGAACTATTCTTTTTTCAGGACTCATTGATAGAAACCTATTGGTAGTTTTAATTCCCGTTGCCCAGGTTGTAGCTGCTGCTGCAGAGTCTGTAACTAGACTGTCATCCGAATGAGTCAATGAAAATCCTGAGAAAGGCATTTGATCTATAGCAAGCTTGGAATCAGGCCCTCCAATTGCAATTCTTGATAACGCTATCTGATTTAATCCAGTCCCATCGCCTATAATAAGAATAATATTTTTTGGTTTCTTGCCTTCATCAAAAGAATTTATTTTAAGTATGTCAGAGGTTTCATCTCCAATAGCGACATATTCAATTTTTGTTTTACTTTGAACTAATAGAAAGATTAGAGCCAAAAAAGAGGAAGCAATCAAAAAAATAGATATTTTTCTCATTAAGGTTTTAAGGCTTCTATTCTCATCTGAATTATCTCTTCTTGGGTTTCAGGGTATTGATTACCATATATTGAGCTTTCCCATTTCCCGTACATTGGATTTGAGATCATGAACCATTTATTGCCCCACATGTCTTTATATTTACTTACAAGATCTTTTCTAGCATCTGGCTCTAGGGCAGCTTCTTCTGTAGATATAAAGTCTGTTATTTGATCTCCAACAAGCATAATAACTCTATAGTCATTTGCTACCAGAGCTCTCCTCGAAACTTTATCGGAAGACCATCCATTTTCTCCTTTCATGAGAAGGACATCAATATCATCATCGAATGGCAGACCAAGTGCTTTAATATTTAACCTAGTTGCATCTTCCAGTTCAGCAACTCTATTGGTTACATAAAATATTTTAATGCCTTTGCTTTTTGCATAAAGCAAAAAGTCCTTCACTCCATCAATGGCTTCAGCAGAACCCTCCAAACCCCAGTCAATCCACCCACACGGGTATGAACAGCCAGTTAAAATTGTGCGAGCTTGATGCGGTGTATTATTTAAAACTGTCTCATCAACATCTAGAATAATGGCTGGTTTTTTACTAGAAAAATCTCCACCCTGCTCTAACGCAGCTGTCCAACTTGTATCAGATAGAGCTATATCTATCTTGCTAGTAGCATTAGCATAGGTTTGCATATTGCTTGCAGCGAACTCTGCTGATGTTTGCATGTAAAGAACAGCCAGTAATGATTGTTTTTGAAAAGAATTTTCTACAATTTTTTCAGAAAAAGTAAAGTTACTAAACAGTAAAATACTAAGAGCGGGTAATAAATATATGTGATTGCGTGATTTCATAGTTCAAGAGCATTATAATGGTAAAAATTATTTAGAGTGACAAAAATCATATGAACAATGAATTATTAGAAAATCTTAACAAACTTAAAAAAATGTTTGTTTTATTAAGTAAAGATAGAAAAGTGGTCATGTCTCATCATAAAACTTTTGAGCATGTTGAGGAGATGAGAGACATACTTAATAAGTCTATAGATATAGCTAAAAATGACTAATTACTCTTGTTTTGAACTAGAGATTAAAAATAATATAGCTCATTTATCTATGAGTAGGCCTGACTCTTTAAATTCTATGACAAGAATTTTTTGGAAAGAGCTTCCAGACATAATTAAAGATATTGATAAGAATTCTAAAGCTAGGGTTATTGTTTTATCGGGCCAAGGAAAGCATTTTAGTGCTGGCATGGATTTAGCAAATTTTGTTCCTGGTGAGAAATCTGGTGAAAAAAAAGATCCTGCTCGAGTGAGAGAGGCTTTTTATCATGAGGTTTTAGAACTTCAGGATGCTTTTACTGCTCTTGAAGAGTGTAGGATGCCTACTATTGCAGCCATTCAGGGAGCCTGTGTCGGTGGTGCTATTGATATGGCTGCTGCATGTGACATGAGATATTGCTCAAGTAATGCTTTTTTTAAAATAGCTGAAGTTGATATTGGTATTGCTGCTGATGTTGGAACTCTTCAGAGATTACCAACACTTATCCCCTTAGCTGCGGTTAGGGAATTGGCGTATACAGGAAGAAAATTTGATTCAGCAGAGGCTAAAAGTCTTGGTCTTGTAAATGAAGTTTATGATTCAGAAGAAGAATTGATGATTGAAGTTAACAAAATAGCTGAAACTATTGCCAGTAAATCGCCATTAGTTACCAGGGTTATTAAAAAACAGATTAATTATGCAAGAGATCATTCAGTAAGAGATTCCCTAGAATTCCATGCAACATGGAATGCCAGTTTATTGAGCGGGCAAGATTTAGAAGAAGCCATGACATCTTATATGAATAAGACTAGTGGAAATTTTGATGACCTTGAGCCAAAAGAATCATTTTGGGAAAAGGATAAAGGCTTAGTTTAATCTCTTAAGAAAACCGGCTCAGTAGCTGAAGATTCTGATTTTGAATAATAGTAACCATCCAAATTAAACTTAGAAAGTTTTTCAAAGTCTTTGATATTATTTTCAATAATCCACCTTGCCATCAAACCTCTGGCTCTTTTGGCATAAAAACTAATGATTTTGTGTTTCCCATTTTTGAAGTCTTTAAAAGCTGGAGATACGACGTTTACATATTCAGGTATTTTTCCTAAAACTGAAAAGTATTCTTTAGATGCAAGGTTGATTAGCAAATCTGATTTATGGGATGTTAAGTCATTGATGACATTGTCTTGAACTGAATTGCCCCAAAACTCATAAAGGCTCTTTCCTTCTGAAGTCTCAAGCTTTGTTCCCATTTCCAATCTATAAGGCTTGATAACATCCATAGGTCTTAAAATTCCGTATAGCCCTGAAAGTATTCTTAAGTGCTTTTGAGCAAATTTTATTTGCTTAGTATTAAATGTCTCTGCTTCTAGTCCCTGATATACATCACCTTTAAAAACAAGCATTGAAGGTTTTGAGTCTGAGGAGACTGTCTTGGCTGCTTTCCATGATTGATAACGATCAAAATTTAGCGTGGCTAATTTATCACTCAAGCCCATTAAGCTTGCAATGTCTTTAGGCTCTTTCTCTTTAAGATTTTTTATAAGCTTAGAGGATTGGCTTAGAAACTGGGGTACAGTATGATTGCTTTTAGGGTCAACCGAGTAATCTAGTGTTTTAGCAGGTGAAAGAACAATTATCATGATAAATATTCTAACTAAATATAAGAAAGACTCCTAATAAATATGATAGAAAAGTATATAAATTTCATAGGTGAAAAGATTTCATACCTAATACCTGTCATGACGGTCTTGATGATTATTGTTATTGTAAGTAGGTATTTCTTTGGGATTGGTCAAACAGGTCTTCAGGAATTAGTAATGTACTTTCACGCACTTATTTTTCTAGGCTGTGCAGGATACGCCTTTAATAAAAATGAGCATGTAAGAGTTGATATCTTTTACAGGGATGCGTCTGATAAATACAAAAATGTAATAAATCTTATTTTTGGAGTTATTTTTTTACTACCTGTAACCTTTATTATAGTGTTTTATTCTATAGAGCTAATTAGTATGTCTTGGAAGATTCAAGAAACATCAACTGAGGCCGGAGGTCTTGGTTATGTCTTTATTCAGAAAACATTTATATTCTTATTCCCAATAACTCTTTTTGCAGCCTTCATAAATCAACTAATTAAAATTATATGGAAATAATACCTCTTTTATTATTATTGTTAGTTTGCTGTGCTTTACTATTTGGCTATCCTGTAGCCTTCACTCTATCTGGGATATCCATTCTGTTTGCTTTAATTTGCATTCCATTTGGTATCTTTGATCCAGCAATTTTTAAAAGTATTCCCTTAAGAATTTTTGGGATTATGAACAACGTAACCCTTCTTGCCGTGCCTTTATTTATTTTTATGGGTACTGTTTTAGAGAGATCAGGCATAGCATCTAAGATGCTTGAGAATATGGCTTTGGCTTTTAAAAATATTAGAGGTGGGCTAAGTATCTCTATTATTGTTGTTGGGGCACTGCTAGCTGCAAGCACTGGTATTGTTGGGGCTACTGTCGTGACTATGGGCTTAATGTCTTTACCTATTCTCATTCAACAAGGTTATAAAAAAGATTTTTCAGCTGGGCTTGTTGCCTCTACTGGAACCCTCGGACAAATAATACCTCCTTCTATAGCCTTGGTACTTCTTGGCGATGTTATGTCCAATGCTTACCAAAGAGCTCAGAATAATATGGGTATATTTTCTCAAAAAACCGTAACAGTAGGAGATCTGTTTGTTGGGGCAATAGTTCCGGGTATTATGATTTGCCTTGGCTATCTGTTTTATACTCTTTATCAAAATAGTAAAAATCCTAATATCCAATTTAATCCCAAGGCTGAGTCATCATCTAGCTCTGATATTCTAAAAACTCTTGCGCTGCCCTTAATTTTAATCATTCTTGTTCTCGGCTCTATTGTTGCTGGGATTGCCACTCCAACAGAAGCATCTGCTATAGGCGCTATGGGCGCTCTTATTATTGCCCTAGTTAATGGAAAATTTACTCTAGCTTTTATTAAAGAGGCTAGTCAAAAAACGGCCATAGTCACAACAATGATTTTTACCATATTAATAGGCGCCTCAATCTTCTCTTTAATATTTAGAGGGGTTGGTGGGGATGAGCTAATTAACCTTATTTTTGGCTCTCTGCCTGGAGGGCCATATACAGCTCTTATCTTTGTTTTGCTTTTTGTTTTCTTGCTTGGGTTTATCTTAGACTTTATAGAAATCTGCTATGTGATAGTTCCTTTAGTAGCTCCACCGCTTTTAATGATGGGATTTGATCCTGTATGGTTAGCAATTCTTTTGGCTATTAACCTACAAACATCATTTCTAACACCGCCTTTTGGATTCTCTCTTTTTTACCTAAGGGGAGTTGCAGATGAAAGCATTAAAACTTCAGACATATATAAGGGCGTTATTCCTTTTATTTTTATTCAGCTATTAATACTTGCTCTTGTATTAATTTTTCCTTTTATTGTTCTATAAATTAAGTATTAAAAATAGGTATATTTTAATTGTCTTAATTTTATTACTTCAATTACTATTAATAATAATATGAGTAACTTTAATATCCCAAAAAATGGGAATGACATGATGCCATTTAATTTTGGCCCTCGAGCAACCAACCCCAAGGTGAGTGGTTGGTATAGAGACGTCACAATGATTGTGGTGCCCTATCTCACAGATGCTAATATTCTTAGATCCATAATTCCTGAGCAATTCAGCATATCTGAAGAGCCCGTTGTCTCTATTGCATATGCTTGTAATAAAGATATTGATTGGCTTGCAGGAAGAGCATATAACCTAATATCCGTAAGTGTTGAAACAACATTTAAAGGCACTGTTGACCAAGAGACAGCAGCTTACAATTTAGTATTCTGGGAGAACTTAACAGACCCTATTTTAACTGGTAGAGAGCTCCAGGGTATCCCTAAAATATATGCAGATATTGAAGACCATAAACTAGAATCAGGAACAGCAAGCTCCCATGTATCTCATTACAATAACGCTATTTTAGATATTTCTATCTCTAAGTTAACTAAACTGGATGACGATATTGTTAAAACAATTAGTGACAGTGAGAAGAATAAAAAAACCTTTGGTTACAGATATATTCCAAATGTTGATGTTACTAAAGAGCCTGTAGTTGCAGAACCTATACTTCATACTTCTCATAACTTTTTTAAAGAGATGCACTTAGGCCAGGGTCATATTGACTGGCATTCATCTAGCTGGGAGCAAAACCCTACTCAAGCTCATATTATTAATAAACTTAAAGAGCTCCCTATTCTTGAATATAAAGATGCAGTATTCATAAAAGGCGCTACAAATCTCTTTATTCCAGAACAACCTTCGAAAGTTTTAAAATAAATGAATTCAGAACCAATAAAGAAAGTATGTTTTATTGGCGCTGGAACAATGGGTTGTTTTAATTCTTTAATGGTCTCTGTTGCCGGTTACGAATGTGTAATTTATGACCCATTAAAAGAGTCTTTGGCTAGTAGAAAAGAAAATCAAAAAGTAATGGGTGAGTTTTTAAGTCATTCAAATTTTTTTAATAGAGTCGATATAGATGCTTCTATTTCTAGAATAAAAGATGAAAGCAATTTAATAAATGCACTTGAAGGGGCTGATTTGATTAGTGAGTCTATTCCCGAGAATTTTGATTTAAAAATTAAAGTCTTGAAAGAGGTTGAGTCTCTTATTGGTAATAATGCCATCTTAACAACCAATACATCTAGCTTATCTGTAACAAGAATGAGCCAGCAACTTAATTCAAGCACGCACTTTGCAGCAATGCACTTTCATCTAGGATCACGATTAATTGACCTAGCAAGAGGTGTTAACACCTCAGAAGCTACCATTAAATCTTTAGTAGCTTTTGTTGACAGCATTAATGGCCACCCTCTTGTATTAAAAAAAGAAAGTCCAGGCTATGCCTTAAATGCAATGCTTGGGGGCCTTTTTAGGCAAAGCATGCTGATGGTCGTTGAAGGCTTGTATTCTATTGAAGAAATTGACGGAGCATGGAAAGATCTGAATAAGAGTGAATTTGGTCCCTTTGGCATGATGGATATGTTTGGCTTAGATGTAGTTAAAGGTTCTTGGGATGAAAAAGAAGAAGGCTCATCTCATATTGTGTATAAAGAGAAAATTCTTGGGCTTTTATCTCAATATACGGAGAATGAATCTTTGGGTAAGAAAACTGGAAGAGGTTTTTATGACTACTCTAATTTACAAAACGAACATAGTAAATCTAACTATAAGGAGATCCAGGAAGATCTCAATATTGGAATTATTGAAGCAGCTTTAGTTCTTTTGGTAGATGATATTTTAGAAAAAGAAAATATTAATCAGGCATGGCTTGTAGGAACTTTGCTTGAAAAAGGTCCTTTGGATATTCTGGATACCATGGGAATCAATCAATTCAATGAGCGTTATACAAAATGGACTTCTAACTCATATATTTCGTCTGAAAACCTAACAAAGATAAAAGTTTTTTTAAAATCTTATAAATAATAGATTTTTAAAGGGCTAGAGTTTACTTGAGTATTCTTTCAGGCTTGGTATCTATTAACTAATAGATGCTTGTATTTGAGATGCTAGAGAAAGCATGGATTTTTCTTTATTATCTTGATTAATTTTAAAGTTCTTAATAATTTTTTCTTTTTGATTTTTATCATTATCATAAAATATCAGAATGATATTCCAGGTGTTGTTCTGCAAGAAGCCAGACTCAGAAAATGAAATAGATAATGTGCTTTTGCATAATTTTTTTTTAACTAGAGTTAAATCTAGATATTTTATTAGATAAGCTCTTGATAAATCATCTTTAAACGATTCACTATCTATAAGAGCAATTTTGTTAAAACACGAAGAAGAAGCACTATTAATAGGTGTTGATATGGAGCAACTAGAAGCTAATAAAACCAACGTTATTAGGTAAATATTTTTCATACGTTAAATAAAGACATACTTTTAATATCTTTAAAAGATACTTGAATTGGCTTTAAAGTCGATAAAAATCAAATCATTAATAAAAGGTTACTTAAAAGTAGTCATTAAATAATGAGTTAAAACTAAACATGTTTTTAAAAATATATGTTATTTTAAAAATATCTAACAGTTTTATTTATGTCTAGTGAAATATTTCTTTTAAATAAGAGCCTAAAAAAAGCCAATGACCTTTGCTTTAGTCATGGCATTGCTGCTGCTGAACTAATTATTCTCTCAGAAATATCCGTTAGATCTTCTTTAAAAGAAGAATGCCCTAATGTTAAATGGCTTCAAACTGAACTTCAAATATCATTTACTAAAGTGAAGGCAATTCTTGATCCCCTTGAATTACAAGGCTATATTATTAAGAAGATATCTCCTGTTGATCATAGAGTTAGGACATTGCATCTCACCGATAAAGGCGATGCATTTATTTTAAAAGTAGCTTGCGAATTGCTGACCTAGTTTTAATAAATATCAATTTCCAAGCCCAGCATTATTTTTTTCTAATGCTCTTTCTGCTCTATAACTAGATCTAACCATAGGTCCAGAGACCACCTCAAGGAAACCTTTCTTGAGTCCAATTTCTCGATAAGTCTCAAACTCTTTTGGAGTTACCCATCTCTCAATTGGCAGGTGATTTAAAGTTGGCCTAAGGTATTGACCAAGAGTAAGAATATCAACTTTATTTTTTATTAAATCATCCATAGTCTCTTCAATTTCTTGGTCGGTTTCACCCAAGCCTAGAATAAGACTTGTTTTAGTTAGAACCTTAGGATTAATTCTTTTTGATTCTGCCAAAACTTCAAGAGTTTGTTCGTACCCTGCTCTAATGTCTCTGACTGGGTGAGTCAGCCTTCTAACTGTTTCAATATTTTGAGCAAATACTTCTAATCCGCAATTAACAAGTGTATCAATAGAAGATGAAAGGCCTTTAAAGTCTGGAGTAAGAGCCTCCACAGCTGTGCCAGGATTTAACTCTTTAATAAGCTTTACGGTTTGGGCAAAGTGCTCAGCACCGCCATCTTCCAAGTCATCTCTATTCACTGAAGTTAAAACCACATACTTAAGGCCCATAACTTGAACTGCTTTAGCGGTATTCATTGGCTCATCTAGATCTAGCCACCCTTTAGGATTGCCAGTATCGACTGAGCAGAACTTACAAGCTCTTGTGCAGACTGAACCCATTAACATAAAGGTAGCTGTTCCTGCCGACCAACACTCAGAAATATTTGGGCAATGCGCCTCTTCACAAACCGTATTTAATTTTTTCTCATTTACCTGGTTTTTAATCTTATAAAAGTTTGGGTTGAAGTCAGCCTTCACTCTAAGCCATGCTGGTTTTTTTAAATTAGGGATATGCGAGTAGGGATTTGTTTTCTGGCCATTTTTTACAGCCTTAACCCCATCTCTATTAATAATTTTTTGTGTAGGGATAACTTCCATAACTAAAATATAAGGCCTAAATGTTTAATGGCAAGTTGCTCAACCTCTTTAATGGTAATTTTTTCTTTAAAATCTTTTATTTGAACTACCTCTAAACCTTGGTAACCACAGGGATTTATATTAGAAAAAG
>CAWUWW010000026.1:0-2759 GCA_963926355.1 uncultured SAR86 cluster bacterium
GAAGCTAAACACGGTTAAATAAAATGACTAAGGAAAGTCTTAAAACACTTAGGTCCAAAATAGATAAAATTGATAAGGACCTTTTAAAGCTCATTCAAAAGAGAGCCTCTCTTGCTGTTGCTATAGGGAAGGTTAAATCAAAAACTAGTCCAAATACCTCATTTTATAAGCCTGATAGAGAGGCATCTATACTTAGAAACATCTTAAAAGATAACGAAAAAGGTGAATTATCAAACTTGAAAGTAAAGAGTATTTTTAAAGAATTAATTTCTGGATGTTTATCTTTAGAGGAAGCCTTAAAAATTGCCTATCTAGGTCCAGAGGGCACTCATTCTGAAGCTGCAGTTAATAGTCATTTTGGCTCTTTAGTATCAAGGATGCCATCTCCTTCCATTGATGATGTATTTAATCAAGTGATCAACAAAGACTCAGACCTCGGCGTAGTGCCGGTTGAGAATTCTTCAGAGGGCGTAATAAACACTACCTTAAACTGTTTAGCTGATAATGAAAATATTTCAGTAAATGGTGAAATATATCTCAATATTGATCATCAATTAGCATCTGGAAATAAGTTTGATCTTAAGGATGCCTTTGCTATAGCCTCCCATCCCCAAGCTTTAGGACAATGTAATAAATGGATTGAAAAAAATATTGGCTCCATTAAGAGATTAGAAATGCCAAGCTCAGCAGTTGCAGCGCAATATGCTAAAGATAATAAAAATATTTTATGCATAGTAAACTCCCTTGCTGTCGATAAGTACAAACTTATATTGCAGAAAAAAAACATTCAGGATTACTCTAATAATAAAACTAGGTTTTTGGTAATTGGTAAAAATGAGATTGGGAAAACAGGCAAGGATAAGACATCATTCTTAATACAGACTGCTAATAAGCCAGGTGCCCTAATGGGCGTACTTAGACCTTTTGAAAAAAAGAAAATTAATTTAAATAAAATAGAGACCCGACCTTCAAGAGGTAATATTAATTCTCATGATTTTTTTATAGATTGTGAGGGCCATCAAAAAGATCCAAAATTGAAGTTAGCTATCAAGGAAGTTTCTGAGAGCGGCGCTTTGGTTAGAATTTTAGGATCTTATCCTCAATATGTATGACAAATCTTCTAGATCATCTAAATAAAGGCATATCAGATCTTCGTCCATACGAAGCGGGAAGATCTATTGAAGACGTGGTTGCAGAGTATCAGCCTGAAAGAGTGGTTAAGCTTGCTAGTAACGAAAACCCATTAGGACCTTCACCAAAGGCTATCGAAGCATTATCAGGAAATAATAATAATTTACACCTATACCCTGACGGAGACGCAAAAAAACTTAAATCGTTAATAGCTTCTCACGAAGGCCTAGATGCTAGTAATATAATTATTGGAAACGGGTCTAACGAAGTTTTAGAACTTGCTGCAAGAGCTTTCTTAAATAAAGAGTCTAGCGCTGTTATGTCTAAGCATGCCTTCGCGGTATATAAAATTGTTACACAGTCCAATGGCTCTAAAATTATTGAAGTTCCAACTATAAATTGGAAACATTCATTGGGTGAGTTTCATAAATTTATAGATAAAAATACAAGAGTTTGCTTCGTTGCAAACCCTAATAACCCAACTGGGACTTACAACTCTCATGAGGAATTTGAATCCATGATGTATAAATTACCTGCTTCTATTCTAGTAATTTTAGATCTTGCATATTTTGAGTATGTAGAAAAGGATGATTATGTTGATCTTAATAGTCTGTTATCTCAGTTTCCTAATTTACTAGTAACTAAAACTTTTTCTAAGATACAGGGCTTGGCAAGTTTAAGAATTGGTTATGGATTAGCAAGTAAAGAGCTAATAGGAACTCTTAATAAGATAAGACAGCCATTTAACTCTAACTCACTAGCTCAAGAGGCCGCATGTTTAGCAATTGCTGATAAAGAACATATTACAAAAAGTATTCAACTTAACGCAAAGCAAAGAGATTACGTGTTTAACAAGCTTTCAGATATGGGAATGGAATGCATTCCATCACAAGGCAATTTTATTTCATTTAAAGGTCCTTTCGATGCTGATGAGTTGTTCATTAATCTTATGAAAGAAGGCGTTATTGTAAGACCAATTGGTTTATATGATATGCCAGAATTTATTAGAGTTACGATTGGCACTAAAGACGAAAATGAATATTTTCTTCAAAAACTTTCTGAGATATTACATTGAACAACCCAGTTAAAGAAATATTAATTATTGGACTTGGGCTTATAGGATCTTCTATTGCTATGGCTTCAAGAAGTAAGGGCATAGTCGTCCATGGTTTTGACATTAATGAGGCTTATGTTGTTAAGGCTTTAGAAAAAAATATTATTGATGGCAGTTTTAGCTCAATTGAAGAAATAAACAATAAAGATTTAATTGGAAAAGTAGATTTAATAATTGTCTCAGTATCTCCAAAAAATACTCAAGATGTCATTAATAAAATAGATGTTTTATGGAATTCAGATATTACAATAACTGATACAGCTAGCGTTAAAAATCACCTAAAGTTTTCATCATCTTCAAATATTGTGTTATCTCATCCCATCGCAGGCTCAGATAAATCTGGAATTGAGGCGGGCATGGATGATCTTTTTATTGGTAAAAAAAATGTTATTTGTAATCCATTTAATGCAGATCAATACCATGTGGATAGGCTTAAAGATTTCTGGAAGCATGCTCTTCAAATGAGAGTTTCTGAGATGTCAGTTAAAGACCATGACATTCTTTTTGCTGTAAC
>CAWUWW010000027.1:0-19826 GCA_963926355.1 uncultured SAR86 cluster bacterium
TACGGTAGGGCATTTCAGGAATTTGGCCATAACTTTATAAATACCGATCCTGGTAAATCTCTTAAATCATACTTAAGAGCTGTTAGGCATAACCCATCATTACAGGCTTCTTGGCTTGGAATACTGTCTGTAGAAAAAGATAACCAAGTGCTTATCGATTATGTCCAAGAAAATGTTATGTATTTGAAAAGCTTACCTCCAGAGCTTAAATCAGTTCTCAGTTTTATACATGAAGGAAAATATATAAAAGCAGATTCCTTATGTAGAAGTTACTTACAAAAAGAGCCACATGATGTCGAGGCAATGAGGCTTTTGGCTAAAATAGGAACAGATTTATATATCTATGATGACGCAGAGTTTCTTCTTGAGAGCTCGTTAATTTTTGAACCTTCGAATATTAAATTAAAGTTTGACTACATAACAATTCTTATTAAGAGACAAAAATATGCCGAAGCACTTCATCATGCCAAAGATCTCTATAGCAACAATAAAGATAATATCAATGCTAAAAAACTACTTGCTACAACACTCTTTAGAACTGACGATTATAAAAAATCCCTAGACTTGTATGATTCAATTTTAGAAAAAGAACCAAATAATACGGATGTTCTTTTATCAAAAGGGCACTTATACAAAACATCAGGAGATATACCTAAATCTATTAGCTCTTATCAGCAGGCATATAAGTCAGATAAGTACTTTGGTGATGCTTATTGGAGTTTAGCAAACTTAAAAACCTATAAATTTAGCGATGATGAGATCGGCGTGCTTAGCAACATGGTCGTTGATCCAAATATATCTTCTGATGAAAAAGTTTTTATGCATTTTTCGCTTGGCAAGGCCTTTGAAGATCGTCAGATATATAAAGATTCATTTAAGCATTACCAACTAGGAAATAATTTAAAGAAAGATAAGCTTTTATTCAAAGCTGAAGACTTCATTAAAGAGTGTAAGAATCAAATAGAAGTCTGTACTTCTGATTTATTTAATATTAAAAGAGGATGGGGGATTGATAGCGCTGAGCCAATTTTTATTCTTGGATTGCCTAGAGTTGGATCTACGCTTGTAGAACAAATATTAGCCTCACATTCACAGGTTGAGGGAACGCATGAACTTCCAAATATTATATCTACTGCTCATAAATTAAATCAAAGAAGAGCTCAAGACCTAGATTCTAAGTATCCTGATATTTTATTAAGCCTGTCAGAGCCTGAGCTAAAGGCAATAGGTAATAAATATATTGAAGATGCAAAAATATTTAGAACAGATAAACCTTTTTTTATAGATAAAATGCCTAATAACTTTAGACACATAGGTCTTATTAAGTTAATACTCCCAAATGCAAAAATTATAGACATAAGAAGGTCCTCTATGTCAGCTTGTTTTTCAAGTTACAAACAGTTATTTGCAGAAGGTCAAGATTTTACCTATGACCTAAAAGATTTAGCCACTTATTACAATAATTACGTGGAGTTAATGGACCACTGGAACAGTATTTTGCCTGGAGAGATTCTTTCTTTAAATTATGAAGATCTTATTAATGACTTTGAGCCATCAGTAGATCGCATACTCGATTATTGCAATTTACCATTTGAGCAGTCATGCCTTGAGTTTTACAAAAGTAAAAGATCTGTCAAGACTCCTAGTGCAGAGCAGGTAAGACAGCCTATCTATAGAAGTGGAATGGATCACTGGAAGAACTATGAACCTTTCTTGGACGATCTAAAAAATAATTTAACTTACTAATATTGAAAAAATATTGGTTTTTATATTACTATGTCAATACAATTTTTTTTAATTTGGTAATTTATTATGGTTAATTTAATTATTTATGCTGGGATGTTTTACTTAGTGCATTTATTCTTTACGATGAGCTTTTCTCTTCATAAAATTCCTTTTATGGCATGGACCTACTCAGGCGGTGATACTTCTAATAAATCAGCACTTTCTGAGAGAATGATTCTTGCTGCTAATAATTTAAGACAGTCTCTTCCAATTTTTATGGTCTTTTCTGTTTTGTCTGTGTTAACAGAAGTCGAAAACTTGGTTTTAGGCCAGGCTTGGCTTATTTTGAGAGTAGCTTATCTGTTTGGAGCTATCTTTAATCTATATAAATATAAAATGATACGTCCTTTGATATGGGCGCCATCTATAGTTATCTTGTTTAGTATGGGCTTTAATTTAATAAGCTAATCAAGTTTTATATTATAAGTTTAGTCCTTTATTCTAGTAATAATAACTTCGCTTGAGGGTTCGTTTTTATGGATAGTTCTGGTTGCTAAAAAAACTTCATAAACCAAACACATTAAAGCGGTTGCTAAAAGAAGCATGCATATTATAAATAAGGCAGCTATTAAGACTGAGATTTCACTTCCGGCAATAGCGCCTAGAAACATAAATATAATAACAAGACATACGAAGAGAGCGCTCCCTGTAGCTAGAGATATTCCAAATGAAACTAATATACTTCTTTTTGAAAGTTTCTTCATAGCAGACTCGAGAAGGATTACATCTGATGAATCTGCTTTGTGAAGTATTGAGTGTATTAACCTTTCTCTATCTTTAACTCTTCCAAGTCTGCTCATCATCACATTAAGTAATGCGCCAATACCTGTAAGTAAAAAAACTGGAGTAACTGCTGTTTGCATTGCCTCGGATATGATCATTTTTCTATTCCGTTATTAAAAATTTTCTTTCTACCCTTTGAGTGCCTCTATGGACACAGCTTAAGTTAGAAGTATTATCATCAAGGATTGTGACAATTGAGTGCTCAAACATGCAAAAATTTTGTATCAAATCTGTTATGTAAACCTTACTAATAGATTTTTCTAAAAAACTAGTTACAGATAAAATATCATACTGCTTACATTCTTTAATTTTTACAAACGCATCCTTATAAGCATCTTCAGTAGATTGAAGACGTTTTGTTATAAGAACAGAACATTTGGTATCGAACTCTGCTAATAAATTGAAGGACAGGGATAAGAGAATTATAGATACGAAGGTTTTCATATCATGAATTTTAACACTTATTTCTTTTTATCTTTCTTAGCTGCTCTTTTTTCTTTAAGAGTTTTACCTTTTTTCTTTTCGTTTTTTTGCTTGTCTTGACCTTTTGCCATAATAAATTCCTTTTTTAAATTATAACGCCTTCAAGAAATTATTGTTTTTTTTATTAAGCAGAGCTTTTTATCTATATTCCTTTCAAGACATTCGTTAATGATAAGTTGTTCTTCTTGCCATTCACTGTCATGGTTTTTAAGCCAGACATAGGCCCATATTGTTAATATTAGAATTAATAATGGAACAAAAAACTCATTAAAAAATTTACTAATCCCTTCTTTTGACATCTTTATTATTTAAATAAATTACTAGCTTATATAAAAATGCTGGCATTAGGAGCCAAGGAACTTGTCCTTGTAGCATTACCGTTCTATCTCCATATTCTAGTAGTATTGGATTTATATAGGGACCTAATGGAGATAATGGTGCCCATGAAATTGCTTTACCAACACTAAGTTGATCCTGATAAAGAAATAATTCAACTATTATATTTTGACCGACACACCAAATTACTAAAAAGATAAAAGCATCCCATCTCCATTGTTTAAAAATAGTTATATCTTTCTTTTTAAATCTCCACATTAACCACAGGCCGCCTAGAGAAACGGTTCCAGCATCAGCCAATGAATTTAATAACCAGTTGATATGTAATGGCAGCCACATGTTTAATGTATTAGACCTCCTCATGTCAACTGCGAGGCCATCCACTAAACCGTAGGTAAACCATAACTCCCATCCAAACAAGCAAACAAAAAATATTATTAGGTAGATATTTAAGGTCCAGGATGGAATTTCTTTTCTATATTTTATTAGTATAAATATTGGCAATAGGGCAGATGTATACACTATAAAAATAAGCCTAATTTCTTCGTATGTCATTAGTCTAGAGTATCATTAAAAATTAATTGAGCATCAAATAACTAAAGTGTTGCTGAATATCCTAAAGAGGAGATAAGTAGCAGGATTAATGTTTTACTCATACTTAATTTATATCCACTGCAAATTCTTTTAGAACTTCGATATCAATTATGGTTGTAGCTTTCTTGTGAGTTTTTCTTAAGTATACCTTGGGTGCAAAGCCATGATCAAAGGCCTCTTTCCATCTTTCTGCACATAGACACCAAGAATCTCCTTCCTTTAGTCCTGGAAAATCAAACTCAGGTCTCGCTGTTGATAGGTCATTACCTCTTGCTTTTGAAAAATTTAAGAAGTCCTCAGTGATAAGCGAGCAAACAATATGCAACCCTCTATCCAATTTTCCAGTATGGCAAAAACCATCTCTAAAATAACCTGTGATAGGATTTGAGCAACATTCTTCAATAGGCTCATCAAAAATATTAGTTTGGATCATAGTTTTATCTCCAATTTATTTTGCCATAATCCAGAAAAATTAAATAGAACTGTCGATATTAATTCTAGTTTTGATTGGCATATATTAAGTTTACATAATTGATAAATTAACCCCTAGCTCTTAAAGAATAATCACATAGATTTATTTAACTATTAATCTAACTTATTTGTGATAAATTATGCCTATGATAATAGGCGTTCCTTCAGAAGTTAAAAATAATGAATTCAGAGTAGGTCTAACACCTAACTCATGCAAAACAATTTTAGATGAGGGACATACTGTTTATATCCAAGCCAATGCCGGTCTTGGTATTGGTTTTACAAACGATCATTACTTGGATTCTGGAGCTTTAGTTCTTGATACAGCAGAAGAAATATATTTGATAGCTGAACTAATAATTAAAGTTAAAGAGCCGATAGAGTCAGAATATAAATACCTAAGAGATGACTTAACTTTATTTACTTACCTTCACCTTGCTGGAGATCCCGTAAATGCGAAAAAGCTTATAGATACCGGTGTTACAGGTATAGCATATGAAACCGTAACAGCTGAAGATGGATCTATGCCATTACTTGCCCCTATGAGTGCCATAGCAGGACAAATTAGCATAGTAGTCGGCTCATATCATCTGCTCAAACATAATTTAGGAAAGGGCGTACTAATTGGCTCCTTCGGGGATATTGCACCCAGAGTGGTGACTGTAATTGGTGGCGGTGTTGCTGGTAAAGAAGCTATTTCTAAATCAATAGCTAATAATGCATTTGTAAAGGTTATTGATTTATCTCAAGACAAACTTAACAAGTTAGAGTCTGAATTTGGTTCAATAAACATTGAATACATTTTATCTACACCGGATTCTATAAAAAAAGCTGTAGCTAATTCAGATCTAGTTATTGGAGCTGTGTATGTGGTCGGAAAGGAAGCTCCAAAAGTTGTTACTATTGATATGCTTCAGGATATGAAGCCTGGAACTGTAATGGTTGACATATCAATTGATCAGGGTGGGTGTTTCGAATCAAGCAAACCCACTACTCATGATAGTCCTACATTCTTAGTTAATGATGTAGTTCACTACTGCGTCACTAATATGCCAGGAGCTGTTCCATTGACAGCCACAGAGGCATTAAATAAAGCTACATTGCCATATATACTTGAGTTAGCAAACAATGGTATTAAAAAAGCTTTAGATGAAAATAGTCATCTTCAAAACGGCTTAAATACCTTAAACGGCAGGGCGGTTCACCCTGGCGTTATAGAGGCTTTAAGTAAATAATATTTGTTATATAGCTATTAATTTGTAATTATTTGTACATCACCTATATTCAAGGCTCTAATTGGAGCCTCAATTTCTTTCAAGTCCCCAACTATTACCCAGGTCCATTTGTTGGTATCTAAATACTTAACAGAAGCAGCCTGAACATCAGCTAGATTAATCGAATTTCTTTTATCAGCAATGGTATCAAGATAGTCAAATTCTCTATCGTATTTTACTATATCTTCAATTCCTCCAAGGAGGGCTCCTAGCGTTTCATATTGCCCTGGTAGGCGAAGTGTTCTTGCTTTTTTAATTTTAGATAACTCATCTACAGTTATGGGTGAGGTATTTATATAATTATTGTATTCATTAATCACTTCCATAATAGACGGTGCTGTTTTATCTGTTTGAACTGGAGCGGTCATTCTCATTAATCGTTGACCTTTAGAATAGCCAGTTGAGGTTCTAACGCCATACGACCAACTTTTATCTTCTCTTAAGTTCATATTAAGTCGTGATGTGAAACTTCCTGCAATCGCATAATTCATATAGTCAATTAAAATATCGTCATCTGAGTTAGTTGGAGGTAATAACTGTGCTGCAAGAATATAAGACTGAACTGCACCTGGCTTATCTATAAGAAATACCCTTGGCTTAGTTTGATCTGCTACTCTGTAAAGATTAATCTCGTTGGATTCACTTGGTACAGATTTCCAATTTGAAAATTTCTTATTTAATAGAGTGGCAGCTTCCTCAAGACTTATATCTCCAGTAACTATAAAAGTAGCATCACTTGGATCAGTTAATTTTTTGTACATATCTACAAGATCTTGTCTTTTAAAAGATTTAACTGATTTTTTAGTTCCTGAGCCAGATGCTTTAGCGTAAGGATGTCCAGAGCCATAAACTAAAGGCCCTATTTGACGGTTAGCCATAGAAGAAGGCTGATTTAATTGCTGATCTATACTTGCTAACCATCGCTTTTGTACTTTATTTAATTCGTCTTGAGGAAATGTAGCATTCAACATTCCTTCTTTAAGAAGATCTAAGGTACTTTCAAGATTAACTTTAAGAGAAGACATTGACGCAAAGGTAGTATCAATCGAAGAACCAAAGCCAATACCTGAACCTAAACTTTCCTGCTCTTCCGCATACTCTAGTGATGAATAGCTCTTAGTTCCCTCGCTAACCATCCCCATTGTAAAATTTACAAGACCTAGCTTATCGTCAGTCTCTATTGCATAACCTTTATTGAAGACAACTTGAAGCTCAACTAAAGGTAGGTCATTTCTTTCAGCCAAGACAAGCTGAGAACCATTGTCTAGAGTTGTGCTTTGAATCTTTGGAAACGAGTAAGATAATTTTTCAGTTGGGTAGGGAATACCTTTTGACCTATCAACATTTGATGTCACTACAGATGTCTTAGCTGCTGGAATAATAGTTAAAACATAGTCTCCAGAGCTGAGCCATTCGTTTGTTACTTCCTTAATTGTCTTTGCTGAAGTATTAAGATATAAATCAAGTTGTTCTTTATAGGCACCAGGATCGCCATAATAAGTTTGATAGGTTGCTAATATGTCTGATTTACCACCAAAACCTCCAATTTTCTGGAGTCCATTAGTAAGAGCAGCTATTGTTGATGTTTTAGTATTTTTTAAAAGCTTTGCATCAGGACCTTTCTGCAAGTATTTATTAAGAGTTTCATCAATAATTCTTTCAACCTCTTTTGCATCCTGTCCAGGAGCAACCATTGCGGTTATAAAAAATAACCCAGCTATCTCTCTCCCATAATAAAATGAATTTACACTAGTAGCTAATTGGTTCTTATAAACTAGCTCTTGATATAAGGGACTATTTTTACTTCCAGCCAATGTTGATGCAGCTAATTCAAATGCTGAGGCTTCCTCTGTACCTTCTTCTGGAACATTCCATACTTTATAAATTCGAGTTTGAGGTACGTTATCTTCCATAACCTCACGTGTTTGCTCGGTTCTTTTAGCAACCCATTTTTTAGGCTTTGTTAATGGAGGCCCCCCAGGAATGTCACCAAAATATTCTTCAATTTTTAATTTAGCAGTTTCAATATTTATATCTCCAGCTAATGCAATTACTGCATTAGTTGGACCGTAGTAAGTTTCAAACCATTCCTTGACATCATCAAGAGTGGCGGCATTCAAATCATCCATAGATCCAATAACTGACCATGAGTAGGGATGACCTTTAGGAAAGACGCCTTCATTAATTGAATTAAAAGCTCCACCATAGGGGCTATTTTCACCTTGCCTTTTTTCATTTTGAACAACACCTCTTTGCTCATTTAATTTATCTTCATCAATTACATCGAGTATATGGCCCATTCTTTCTGATTCCATCCAAAGAGCTAAGTCCAATGCATTTGTGGGAACATTTTCAAAGTAATTAGTTCTATCGCTATTCGTTGTTCCGTTTTGATCCGTAGCTCCAATTTTTTCAAAGGGTTCAAAATATTCATCATTATAATTTTCTGTTCCATTAAACATTAGATGTTCAAATAGATGAGCAAAACCTGTTTTACCTGGTTTTTCATTTTTAGATCCTACGTGATACCAGACATTTACAGCTACCATAGGAACTTTATGATCCTCATGAACAATCACCGTTAAACCATTATCTAGGGTGAATGTCTCAAAGGATATCTCAGGTACTTCCAATTCCGCTTCGCCATATGCAAGGATTGTTCCCGAAGAAATTGTTATTAATAGTAAAAATATATTTCTTACATTTAGTGGTCTCATAGCTACTCCATATTAATAACTTTCTAGTTATTAAAATTTTTTATTAAATATTTCTTTGTTTATCATAATCGTAAGATATAAAAGAGTCTATCAGTCTAAGATTAATCTTTAATATGTAATATTAACTTCTGCTCAGTCTGTTTAATTGCATAATTAAGCCAGCCAGATTCATTAAGATTGCCTGAATCTTTGCGCATAATTGTTAATATCTTTAACTTCATTTGTATAACTAGTATATTATCTGGCTCTGCTTCTATAGCAGCTTCAATTAATAAAAGTGCTTTAACAGAATCACCATTATTTAAATATTGCTCAGATAAGTTAATTACTTTCTCCACACCGTCTGCTAGTTTAATTAAATCTGGGTAGATCGATTTAGGTGATTGAGCATACATACTCACAGTCTCGCCATCAAACCAACCCATATAACCTTCATAAATTCCACGCACAGACCATGACACCCAACCATAAGCTTCTCCAACATCTAGGTTTTTGGGCAATTTAATCTCACGCATTAAACTATAGACATCTCGACCTTCATTCATGCCATTCACAGTCTCATCATGAACATATTGAATAGCATCACGATACCTAATCATCTCTCTGTTGATATTATCATTACCAAAAATAGGCTCACCATGACTGGGTAATAATATTTCAGGACTAAGCGCCAATACTCTATTAATAGAGTCTACATAATCAAGCGCCCATCTAGGCTTAGTTCCCCTTAAGGTATAGATATTAGGAAATGATTGATAGAAGAGGTCGCCAACAAATGCTGCTTTATGTTCTGGCATCCAGACGGTTAGAGCGTCATAAGTTTCTGCTGGGGTGTGAAGAATCTCAAACTTCTCTTGTCCTAGGGTGAAATTTAGGTCCTTATCAAAAAGAGTATTAGGCAGCATATTAACACCGGAACTTTCGCTGCTTATAGATGAAGATGGGGCAGTTAGATCGAATCCAAACTGGGCTCCATTTCTTTGAATAAAAAGCTCACCAAGTCGTTTTTGATAGCGAAGAAATTCAATCATATTTTCTTGTGCAATAACTTTAGTTTCAGGCTCACGCCATAATGCAACACCACCAGTATGATCTCCATGGCCATGAGTAATAATAATTGAGTGGATAGGAGCATCATTCACAGCCCTTAGAAGGCTTTTATGTTTAGGCGCCATTCCCGGTAAAGAAGTGTCAATTATTACATTTCCCTCATCAGTTACTACCATGAACGTATTGCCAAATCCTGTAGCTTTATAAATAACTGAATTAATTTTTTGTGCCTCAAGTTGAGTACTGCCTTGTTGTAAATGCATGCTTGGATCAGCCTTGCCTAATTTGAGGGCTTCTGGATTGTATCCATCTTCGGCATTTAGAGAGGGTAGATTAGATAGCGCCATAACAGCGCTCATTATTATCAATATATTTTTCATTTAGTAAGTCTACTATAATTAATATATTCCTTTAAATTGCTTATTTGAATGAAGCTATGAAGCTAAGCAGATTACATCTAATATTTTTAATACCAACTATCTTCACTTAGGCTTTATCAGTTACTATGATTTAAATATTTAGATGACGAAGGACCGCATTAATTTAATTCAGGATATATTAAATGGAATTTTTAACAAAAACAGATGACCAGACTGTAAATGAATACATATACGAATTACAGGATGATTGCTTTAGACTTCATATGTTTTCAAAAGAGCTTGTATTAGAGGTATTTACTGATAAACAAAGGGAAGGTCTTTTTGAATTCTTAATGGATTTTTCAGAAGAACCTCAATATCAAATTCTCAGATTGCTTGGGTTCTATCACGAGGTCAATCCACAAAGGCAAGAGGCTGTTTTGTTGAAGATATTCGCCCTTATTGATGAAGCCAAGAATTATTCTCAACGTATTCTAACTCAATCTCCTGAAGATAGAAGAATAAGAGCTTCTGCTGAATGGATGTATTTAGAGGGTGATTCAGTCAGTGACATAGTTGATGAAATGATTAACACAGGGTTGCTCGATGAATACAGCAACAATAATGATAAAGATTCTTTGAAAGATGAGCATATAAAAAGAATTCAAGAGTATATTAAAGCGTTTCCAAGTTTTGATAAGCTTGATGAAATTACTAAGGAATCAGAAGGGTTTGAGCATAACTTTCTAGATCCTGAAAAAGTAAAACATTTAGATTCAAATCTAGATAACATGGATACCCAGATTAGATCAATGTTAGTAAAGCATTCAAGTGACTCAGGAAAAAGTTAAAAAATATAAGCTTTTTTTAGCTCCTACAAATGACTATAGAATAAGAGTCTTATAAGATCAGGCAACTATTGAAATACAAATAGAACTATATACAATGGCTTCAAATTCAGGGAAAACTCTACAGCCTGATACAAATTTACGGCTTTACATACAAATCATTCACTTAGGTAAATACTATGGATATACAAAAAATTCCTGCTGGCATTAATTTTCCAGAAGATATTAACGTAATTATTGAGGTCGCTGTTGGCAGCGAACCTATCAAATATGAATTAGATAAAGAGTCCGGAGCTTTGTTTGTTGATCGTTATTTGTTCACTCCTATGACCTATCCTTGTAACTATGGGTTTGTTCCTCATACCTTAGCTGATGATGGAGATGCTATGGACGTTTTGGTTGCTACCACTAGGCCGATTATCCCTGGAGCTGTTATTAATTGCCGCCCTATAGGTGTTCTTATAATGACGGACGAAGCTGGCCAAGATGAAAAAATTATTGCTGTACCATCAACAAAGCAAAGTGAGCGATATAAAGACGTATCAAGTTATACCGATTTACCAGAGATTACTTTAAAGCAGATAGAACATTTTTTTGAACATTACAAAGACCTTGAGCCTGGTAAGTGGGTAAAAATTGATTCTTGGAAAGATGCTGAAGAGGCTAAGGCGTTATTGAAAAAAACTTTTTTGACTTAAGAAGTTTACCTATTTAAAACTTTATACAACCAGATTAAATTGACCTGGCTTAAGATCTATTAAAGTCCACTCACCAATAGCAACACGCACTAACCTGAGAGTCGGCAATTTAACGGCTGCTGTCATTCGTCTTACTTGACGATTCCTGCCTTCATCAATAACAAGCTCTATCCAACTATCTGGGATATTTTTTCTCACTCTAATGGGTGGACTACGCTCCCAAAGATCAGGTTCAGAAATAATCCTACAAGATACAGCACTTGCCATGCCATCTTTCAATTTCACGCCTTTAACAAGCGCATCACAATCTTTTTGAGTTGGAATACCTTCAACTTGAGCCCAATATGTCTTGGGTAATTTGTACCTAGGATCACTTATTTTAGCTTGAAGCTTGCCATCATCAGTCAAGATCATAAGACCTTCGGAGTCAAAATCTAGACGTCCAGCAGGGTATACTTCCTTTACAGTAATATAATCAGAAAGTGTCTTGCGGTCTCCATCACTGGAGAATTGGCATAGAACTTGAAAAGGCTTATTAAAAATAATCAATTTACTCATGATTTCCTATTAAGAATAAGTTTAATTAAGTCTATTGTAACCTTTGCATTGCTTGCATGCTGACGGCATATATCAATATATGCCATCCTGCAAACATGAAATTAGCTTAACTCGGATATCTCAAAGGGTTTACACTAGCCAAATATAAAAAATATAGGCAATGATCAATGGCTGAGCTAATTACATTAATAGAAAAAAATATTCCGAAATTTAAAGAAAAATCTGAATTTGATTCTATTCCCGAATACATAAATCACATATCTGAGACAATAGAGCGATCATTGGAGCGAACTAAATCAATTAATATTGACGACGGTTATGGAAAAGAGCCAATGGATGGAATAACTATATTTGAGCATCAGGGAGTTAGTCCGGTTTATAAGATTAGAAATTTGTTAGCATATAAGCCTTTAAGTCTGGATGATATAAAAGAGATAATGCAGCAAGCCTCAAATATCAAGGCAATTCAAAATAGTTTATGTAAAAGAGGAACAACAGCGGAAAAGATGAACCTCTACCTATGTTGGTCTTTATATGAAAAGGGTATTTCCATTAGCGAAATATATGATATTTCTAATAAAAACTGTGACTGGAATAGCAGTTCAAAAGATAACGTTATTAACAAAATTAAAAAATGGGCCAATAAGTTTAGATGGCAGAGAAATATTTCCTAATTCAGACTTTCGCCTTATTTATGTAAGGTTAATGCCCATCGTTACAAGACACACAATTGATACAACCCAGACAAGACTTCTTACTGTTTGAGCTTCATAACCTCTTTCGTTAGCTGGCTTGGTTCCAATTCCAGAAACATACAAAAGAACATAAACAAGTCTCAAGATTAACCAGATAAGCCCGATCATCACGTTGGCATCAACTTCTAAGTAAATAGATAAAATTGCAAGTACAAAAAATACCGGGAGTGACTCTGCAAAATTATGAGCTGCTTTCTTTGCTCTTTCAGAAACGTCTTCACCAAATTTAGATCTTAAAGAGTTGGGTAATATGAGGTGAATTAAGCTCAAGAGTGATGCATGTAGAATTATATTGATCATTTTTATATTCCTTTATTTATAGTGTTAGCTATTCTGCCACAATCTTTTATATAAAGCTGTTCAGTTATAAGTTAATCCTAACGATCATCGACTGACCTTAATAAAACATTATGTTAATATTCTTAAGATTATTTAAGAGTGCGCTAAATATATACAAATAATTAATAATATGAAAAAAATAAAATTTATAAGAAATAAAAAAGTTAAAGCCATAGGCGTAATAATAATTATAGTTTTTTTTATGTTTATACTTTTCTTATCAAGCAACCCCCTAGACACATCTACCAATACTAAAGAATTCTTTAAAAAAAATCCTCAAACTGGATCTGAAGCAGAGTCGTGGAGTAGTGGGGGTTCATTTTTTAATTGGCAATCTAACAATACCAAGGCCCTTGAGCTAAATATTTTTTACCGTACATTTGGAGATATTGATAATCCTGCTATTGTTATGATTCATGGCTGGCCAACAAGCAGCTATGATTTTAAAGAACTCATTGCTGAACTTGAGAATGATTTTTATATAGCTGTTATTGACACCCCAGGGTATGGCTTTTCTGATAAACCCAGAGGTAATTATAAATACTCAATTCTAGACGACGCTCGTCTTCTAGATTTTTTTATTAAGGATATTTTAAAACTCAGTAGATTTACTCTTTTAACTCATGATAAGGGTGATACAGTCGGTTTCGCATTTCTTAATTTATATCAACAAGCAATCTCACCTAAGTATCAAATAGATCAACATATTATTATGAATGGGGGGATATATCTTCCTTTAGCTAAATTATCTGCTGGTCAAAAATACTTTCCTATACCAGTTTTTGGATACTTCATGACAAGAGTTATCTTTACCCCTGATAGATTCACTTCTGAATTAGCTAAAATATATTTACCAGAACTAAATAGTGAAGAACAATTAAATATATCTTCTATTTTTCAATACCAGGGCGGTACTACCGTCTTACCAAAAACGCTTAGATATATTCAAGATAGAAAAAAATATGAAGAAACTTGGCTGAAAGTTCTTGCTCAAAGTGATATACCTATAACTTTAATATGGGGGAAGTTAGATCCAATTGCTAAAACTGAGATTGCTGATTTTGTTTGGAATAATTATCTGAGAAATGGAAATGCTGAGGCTTCATACTGGCAGCTACCTTGCTCTTCACATTACCCACAGAATGATCAGCCAAAAATAATAGCCCAATTAATTCGTCGATCAGCATTAGATAAAAAAACTTTATTTAGCATGGATCAGAACTTAGAGTGTTCCGCTATTCTTGTCGAAGAAACTTAAGCCTTTGACGAGTTATAAATTTTTTTAATATCCCTTAAATAGATTAAGGTCTAGTTATTCATACTTTTAAGTTAAATCACTATCAATTAAAACTGCTATTAACAATGCTGGATCTGTCCCATTATTAACCCAGGCGTGATTCGTTCCTCTTTGTACAACTACATCATGAGGCTGAAGTGTTACTTCATCTTCATCAAGAATTAGTGTTACATCTCCTTTAAGTAAAATAATATAGTCTATTGTTTTCGTTTTATGCATTGCAGGATGCTTTGAAGTATCTACTCTATGATGAGCTGCTCCTATTTTTTTAAAAGCATCAGCAGCAATCTCCTGCATGACTTCCATTGGAATGCCTTCTGGAGTTGGATTGATTTGAAAGTACCTAAACTTTGAACCGTTTTGAGGAGGAGACAAGACAACCTCATCGTCAGCTCTATCAATAATATCTGCGGTGTTGATAGTTTTGCCGTCTGTATTCCAGAGCTCAAATAAACCCCCGACATCCTCTCCTATAGTTCTTGCTGGAGGACCATCTAAGATAACTATAGATTTACCATCTTTGTTGTGTCCTGTAACTATTCTTCGCATTAATATTCTCCTATATTTATATTTAGTATACTTATAATTAAGGCTAATCTATTTTGGTATATTCGACAAATTAACGACAAAGCTTAACAATGGACTCTATGATTAAAAAACCTAAATTAAAAAAAACAGCACCAAAGAAAATTAAAGGCCGTGTTAATGTTAAAAAACAACTTATTAACTCAGCCGCCGAACTCCTTGCTGATCTTGGACCAAATCAGGTGTCAGTAAGAGTTATTGCTGATCATGCGGGCGTCCATCATGCCTAGACTCATCATTACTTTGGCGGCAAGGATGCTCTTTTAATGGCACCCTGCAAGCAATTTACTTTTGAGCATAATGAGCAATTATTAAGGCGAGAAATAGAAGCTTTTAATTTAGGCGATATTCCCCAAGGTAATCTTACTGATAATTATTTTAAAGCTATTATTAGAGCTGTGCTCGATAATAGAATGGATTTGTGCATGGTTGATCCATCATCAAGCCTTTCTTCATCGCAAAGAACTATTGGCACTATGATGAAAGAAAAAAAAGCTAAAAAACCATCAGCTAAAATGAAGGAAGCTATAGCACTTATTATCGTAGTTGAATTTGGGTTAGTGGCAATGAGACCATATATAATGAAACTTCTTGATATTTCACCAAAAGGAATGGAAGATTTTATGGATACATGGAAGAGGGCTAGATCATTGGGTGTTGATGATATTCTTAATAATAAGAAATAAATATTAAAAATAATGAAAAAAACTTTTATTCAAGCAGATGAGCTGCTCAGAGATTCTTTTAAATTAGCCTGGCAGGTTTTTGAAAGTGGATACAAGCCCGACTATATTGTTGGAGTTTGGCGTGGCGGAGCTCCCATTGGAATCGCAGTTCAGGAATTTTTAGATTTTTTAGGCATTGATTCTGATCATATTGCTATCAGAACATCTTCATATTCTGGTATTGAGAAAAGAAATAAAACCGTTCAAGTTCACGGTTTAAGTTACGTAATAAAAAAAGTTGAATCAGAAAACTCTCTCTTGATTGTAGACGACGTTTTTGATACAGGACTATCTATAAATCAAATTATTGATGATATAAAAAAAGCATGTAAGAAAAATACCCCTGAGATAAAAATTGCAACTCCTTACTTCAAACCATCTAAAAATAAAACTGACAGAAGGCCGGATTACTTCATTCATGAAACGGATAAATGGCTGGTTTTTCCCCATGAATTACATGGATTAAGTATAGATGAGATAAGGGAGAATAAGCCTGAATTAAATGAGCTTATTGAAAAAATAGCTCCAGTTATTAATAAGTAAATTTAAGAACCAACTTCATATCAGTAGTTTAAAAGATAGAGGTAGTTTTTATTTTAGACATATCGATTACCTCATTAGAATTGGGAACTCTTAGAATACTTAATCCCTTGGTTTATTGAGTAATTCGTTTTAAATACATCTGATTTGAACCATCCTGAGAGACTAATTCCCAGCCTTGTTGACCAAGCTTGTTTAGTTCAATCATAGACATTTCATATTTCCAATTAATTGCGTCTTTATATAGATCTTTAAATACTTCTGTTTCTTCGTTGGAGTAACCCATTGAAGTAGAGTTGCTATGATCAACAATTTTATATTCCCATTTAGTCATTTCTTTATCTCCAGCCCGCAGGCATCAAGATACGTTCCTTCAGTACTATTACTTACTTCCGTCCCAATAAGAGATGAACGATATACACATATATACTATCAAAAACACTTGGCAGGTGTCGATTATTTTTTTTATTCTTAGGTTGTGATTAAAATTGAACTAACAAGCACATCATCTGTAGAAGCCAGTAATAGACATACTTGATAGAAACAGCATTATAGCAGTTCTAAAGGAATCTATAGTATTTGATATTATTATTAAGGTTGAACTAACAAGTACAACATCTATAGAAGCCGTCGCGACTAGGGAGAAGATGTACTTGAAAGAGATAGCAGTGTAGATGGAAAAGTAAAAAGAAGAAAGAAGAAATTCTAATAAGCTAAAGAAATCATGAATACAAATATAGCTATTGCAAGACATCCGTAAATAACCCAGTTAATCCAATTATTCATAATTTTTCGTTTAATATCCTATAAATAATCTTATAAAAATCACAGGCAATAACAAAGCAAGAACTAAGATAATTGCGAATTTAAATTTGGTCATATTAGTTCTGTTATGTGTTATTAAATTTGAACTAACAAGCACATCATCTGGAGCAAGATATAGACGTGCCTGAAAGAGATATCAGTGTAGATGGAAAAGTAAAAAGAATACACAGAAAAACGAATATAAATATCTTAATTTTTATCAGTTAAACTAAATTTATTTATCGAGTTATTTTATGTTGTCTATATTTAAAGATTCACGAGGACTGCAGGTGTTTATAACCAATATATATACATAGACGCACTTACAAATATTGTAATAGCCAAGACTTCATCTAATCATAGATATACCGCAGAAAAGGAATATTCAAAGGCAGCTCATATGGCTATGTTTAGAGATAGTAAAAAGTATTAGCTCGCCATAAATCGCGCAAGAAAGAGTAAATCAAACTTTAGTGTATTTAAAATGTGCATATTGTGTGGATATTGTATATATTAAAGGAACTTAAATTATTTATATATATTGGCCTCAATAAAAATAATATATTCTTCAACCCTGCTGATTTTAATTGCTATTTCATCTGGGAATCTTCTCGCTCAAAAAATACAATATAGCGGCCTATCTTATATTTCCCAAAATGCCGATATAAAAGAGTCCTATCAAAATACACTAAAACTTGAGGCCAATCTTAGAAGTTTATTAATAGGCCATCTTAAAAAAAACATAACAAATGAATCAATTTTAAGCCTAGGAGTTTCAGACTCATTCAAAGACGGCACCTTGTCATTAATAATTTCCATGGATACCGAAAGAGTAAGCTCAATTTTTTTTAATAATAAATGCCTGCATAACTTTAGATTGGGAATTCAGACAATTATTTTTAACCCTAAAGACCAGCAAATATTATCTGTTAAGCCATACGCATCTCAAAAAATATATTCTGATAGCTTTAGAGGCATTGACTGCAATATAAGAGATAAAAAAGAAGATCTTATCCGCTTCGCTGAACTATTTTATGGACTAGATATTCCAAAAAATACATATCAAGAGTATAAAAATCTTTCAGATTTACAGATAGCAGAATTAATGACCAAAAATGCAATTGCAGCAGAGTCATATACTAAGATCTACAAGTTAGAGGATGGGGATGGAGGCTTCGTTGATGGAAGCCGTATTTCTATTTTTAAACAGATCTTTGAGGATATTCTTGAACTAGACCTCAGCTCAACAAAACAAACCAATTTTTATGTTGGTATCGATGATGTAGTCCTGAGTGAACTTTCTGTTAATCAAATGTCAGGCCAGAAAAATTTAAAGGAAAATCATGACTTTTCTGATTTATTTGGCTTCAAGGAGAGTTTATATAAAGTATGGGCAGGGCAGCAATTTTCTAAGTGGTTTTCAGCTAACTTTGATTACCCTCTGGTTCCATATGTAAAAGGAAAGGCGCTAGGAAGAGATATTGCTATCAAATTTGCGGATACTGGGGAGCTACTAAACCTTAGACTCCCAAGTTTAGATTTTGGGTTTGTAATAAAAGTAAAAGGATTTAAGAAAGTAAAGCTAGATGAGTCAGACTTAAGAGAAGCATATGCATGGGCAGCATTCACCGATATAGAATTTCATAACGTTGGAATAGAAAAAATAACATCAGTCAGTTTAAAGAACGTGCTAACCGAGGAAGTAAACAAAAAAGATGATGTGGATGATTGGTCTAACTTCAACCTCTCATTCAATAGAATCCTAAAGGATTACTCAGATAACTTAAACTCCTTTGATAAAAAATGGCTATCTAAGGCCTCAAAAATGAAATCAAAAGATTTCAAAAAACATTCTGCTATTATTAAAGACAACATAGGAATTAAAAATGATAAAAAATAATAAATTACTTAAGGCTACATTAATAACTATATTCATTGCGCCCTCACTTCTGGCACAAACTATTTCAGAAAAAGGTATAGCTACAGTTGAATTAACAGGACGCGCATGCAGTGGAGGGAGTCCGACAGATAAAAAAGTACAGCTCAAAGCTGTCGAGATGGCTAAATTATCAGCATGGAATAAATATACATCACAGCTTTCTGGAGAAAGAAGCTCAGCTTATTTAAAATCTGAGGATTCATTTTTAAAAGAGCTGGATAAATATATAACCGACTATGTAATTCTCACAAGTAACTGCTCAAAAACAGACAAGAGTTATTCTTTAACAATTAGAGCAAATATTAATGAAGCAAGAGTAAATAATAAACTTGTTACTCAATCTGGAGATTCTCAAGCAAAGGCTAATCTCCAAGGACAAGGAATAGTTGTTTTGGTTGTGCCAAGGCAGACCACAGAAGCTCTTTCATTTGATGCAAAAATAACTAAGCAAGCCATGTCAAAGAAAAGTCTAAGTGCTGATGAAGCAGTTTTAGATAACGGCAGTGAGGTCTCAATTACTGAAAGCTCCACAGAACGAGCCTCTTTCACTACTGGAGGAAGTACTTCAAAAAAAGCAACAAAAAGAACTTATACAATTGGTGATTTGAATGATGCTAGTGCTCAAATAAATAATGTCCTGTCTCCTCTGGGTATGAGAACTTTTTCAGCTGCAAGACTCGAAGGGCTTGCAGGAAGACAGGGTTATGACCCCTTCCTAAAAGAAGTATTAGATCAGTTTTCAGGTAAATCTGGAGATTTAGGAGCCAATATTTCTCCTCAAACACAAGAAAATATTATAAATATGATTCTGGATGTGGGCCAAGGAAGATTAAATTATTTTGTTCTTGGTACTGTCGACTCAAGCGTTCCTCGGGTAGACCCAGAC
>CAWUWW010000028.1:0-4052 GCA_963926355.1 uncultured SAR86 cluster bacterium
CAAAACAAAGAAAAACTCACTTACAAATACTCAGTCTACTTATCCAGAATTGAAGTTTTTTAAGGGCCCTACTCTAGTTAAGTTTGGTTATAGCGATAAAACAGAATGGGATTTACACTTTATGTACAGATTTTAAAAAAAAGGAGAACTTATGAAAAAAATATTATTAACTTTATTACTTGCCAGCCCTCTTGCTTGGGCTGAACAGGACCATGCCAATATGCACGATCATTCGCATGAAGGGCATTTGCATGAAACTATGGTTGATGGCAAAAACCTTAATGTCAGCGCTGAGAGATTTGATGTATTTATGAAAGAATTAACTGATGTGAATGTTGCAATTGTTAGTGTTAAAGGAATGGTCTGCGATTTTTGTGCACGAGGCATTGCTAAAACATTTCAAAAAGACAAGGCTGTTCAAAAGGTTGATGTTGATCTTGATAACGGTAAGGTCATGATTGCTTACTCTAAGTCAAAAGATATTAGCTATGGTGAGATTGAGAAAAAAATTCTTTCCAATGGGCAGAGTATGTCGGACTTGCAGATACTAGAAATTTAATAGCCATGGATGACAAGGCTTCAAATTTCTTTTCATTATTTGCGTCTTCATCAACGTTAATCTGTTGTGCCTTGCCGGCTATTTTTGTTGCGCTTGGAGCTGGAGCAAGTTTTGCTAGCTTAATTACAGTATTTCCCTTCTTAATCACCCTATCGCAATACAAAGCCTACATAACTTTATTTGCGCTTGTGATGATAGCTTTAGCTGGATATGTAAACTACAAAACCTATTACATGCCATGTCCCGCTGATCCGGAACTTGGAAGAGCATGTTCTGAGACGAGAAAAAAATCGCGATACTTGTATTATGTATCTGTAGGTATATTTTTATTTGCGTCTATTTTTACTTATATAGTTCCGAGATTTTTATAAAATATGGGACATCCATGCCATAAAGATCAATTAGCAAACCTGCGTCGAATTGAGGGACAGGTCAGAGGTGTTCAAGGAATGGTCGAGGAAGGGAAATATTGCGTTGATATATTAAATCAAATTAAAGCGCTAAAGAATTCTCTCATAACTGTGGAGGGTAAAATTCTTAAAACTCACCTTCGTGAATGTATCAAAGAATCCCTTCAAGGGGATGATCAATTTGATACTAAGATTGATGAAATTATGAAGATTATGAAACGATGAATTTTATAGTTCGCAAGATTCACAAATACTTAAGTTTCTTTATTTCTGTTCAATTACTTCTTTGGACTGTATCTGGAATTTACTTTGCTTTTAATAAAATTGAATTGGTTAGAGGTGAGCAATACTTAAAACAAGTCGAGCAATCTATTAATTTAAGTGAGTTTAATTTTACAATTGCTAACGCCTCAAATATTAATATTACAAAAAGGTTGAATGAAAATATTATCGTGGCTCAAGTAGATAGCAACGCACAGTATCTCAACAAGTCAGGCAGGCCATTAAAGAAACTTTCTACTGAGGAGGCTATGAACTCGGTCATGAGCCAAACAACCTTATCGCCATATTTAGTAGAAGAGGTATCCGATTCAGAAGCTGGCTCCGAATACAGAGGCAGGCCTTTACCGATATATAGAGTTAAAAGTAAAACATACCAAGGTAAGGATATTAATGCCTACCTTAATGTTTATTCAGGCGAGGTGATTGCGATAAGATCTAATCAATGGAGAATTTGGGATCTTATGTGGGGGTTCCATATCATGGACTGGAAGGAGAGAGATAATATCGACAACCTACTCCTTAAGATTTTTTCTATCTTGGCCTTAGTAAGCTCATTGACAGGGATAATGCTTTTTTTTAAATTAGATTTTAAGAATTAACAATCCTAGTAGAGACTTTCTTCCTCTTTATCTTTGGTAAAAAGTTAACCTTACCTAATTATTCTACATATATACTATTGGCATATGTTTATTAAGGAGTGTTCTCGTGATTGTTAAGAAATTATCATTTTGTATATTTATATTTAGTTGTGTTCTTTCGGCAAATGAAGGAATGTGGGAGCCCTATCAAATGGAGGAGCTCAAAAAGGAAGTTAGAGCTGCTGGATTTAAAAGAAATACCTCAAGTCTAAGTAATTTATTTAACCATCCAATGAACGCAATTGTTAGCCTTGGCGGCTGCTCTGCCTCATTTGTATCTCCTGATGGCTTAATTGCAACAAACTATCATTGTGTTGAGAGCTCATATTTACAATTTAATTCCACTAAAGAGGAAAGCTTATTTGAAACAGGCTTTGTTGCAAGAGAACGTGGAGATGAAAAAAGATCTGCCCCTGGTGCAAGAGTTTATGTCACCCTAGAAAGTCTTGAGATCACTGATAAAGTACTAGAGGGTGTAAATGATCTAACCGACAGTTTGGCAAGAGCATCAATTGTCCAAGAAAATAAGAAAAGAATTATAAAAGAATGTGAGGATTCTCCTGAAATAGAATGCAGAGTTCGTTCTTTTTTTAGCGGTGAAACCTACAAATTAGAAAAAGTATTAAAAATCAAAGATGTTAGGTTGGTCTATGCACCTCCAGCACATACAGGAGAATACGGCGGTGAAATCGATAATTGGATGTACCCTCGCCATACAGGAGACTTCGCACTATTAAGAGCATACGTATCTGAAGATGGATCAACTCAAGAATTCAATACATCTAACGTGCCTTATAAGTCAGAATCTTATTTAAAAATTTCTGCCAAGGGAATTGAAGACGGTGACTTTGTTATGGTCCTTGGATACCCAGGAAGAACAAATAGATTATTAACTTTTAATGAAATTAAATGGGATCTAGAGATAGGCTTTGCTGAAACGGTTAAATTTCTTAAAAGAGGCATTGAGTTAATAGACGAACATGCCAAAGAAGAAGACGGAACTAAGCTTAAATATAGAGGCTTAAAAAGTGGTTATGAAAATTACTTCAAAAAAATATCAGGGCAAATAGATGGTGCCAAGAATTTTGCTCTTATAAAGTCAGAACAGGAAACTTGGGAAGATTTTTTATCTTACATTAGTGCCAGTGCCTCCCAGGATGAGAAAGCCTTCTTACAAGAGCTTTTAGAGCTAATCGACCAAGAACATAAAGAGAGACTTGCAAGAACATATTATGGCAACTCAAAATTAATCTCCTTAGCAAAAAGGTTATATAGGAATGCTATTGAAAAAGAAAAATTAGATTCTGAAAGAAAAGCCGGTTATCAAGATAGAGATCAAGAGAGAATGACTAACAGCATTAGATCCTTGGCCTATTCCTTTGATGCGAGGATTGATAAGGAGATATTTCTTGATAGGCTTAAATATTACGGTGGGTTTGACTCATCTGTAAGGAGACCTAAGTTTAGCCAATTCTTTAAATTAGACCAGGATTTTAAATTAACAAAAGCAGAGGTTGATAAAATTTATGCTTCTAAATACCTTTCAGAAGATAGTTTTTCAGAGCTAATGAAGTTAAGTATCGATGAGATGAATAGCTCTTCTGACCCTTTGATTGTTTTGGCAAAAGAGACATACGAAGAATCTATGCATTATGAAGAAAAATTAGAATCTGAAGGTGCTAGAAGGCAACTACTAAAATCTAAATTCATTAAGCTTTTAAGAAAATATTATCAATCAATTGATAAGCAAATATACGCAGATGCTAATGGAACCCTGAGAGTGACTTATGGAAATGTTAAAGGAGTAACTTTGCAAGATGGAGTTTCTTATAAACCTTTCACCACCCTAGAAGGAATTACTCAAAAACATACAGGAGTTGAGCCCTTTAATGCAGGTAAAAAATTATTAGATCTTATTGAAGCAAAAGATTATGGCAAATATGTCTACAAGCCTATTAATTCAGTGCCAGTAAACTTCCTGTCTGATTTGGATATCACAGGTGGCAACTCAGGCTCAGCTACTATAAATGCCAAATTTGAATTAGTGGGTCTAGCATTTGATGGAATGCTTGAGACTATTATCTCAGACTATAAATATATACCTCAAGCAAGAACTATATCTGTTGATTCTAGGTATCTACTATGGACTCTAGATAAGCTTGA